>NZ_KB906688.1:0-90003 GCF_000381545.1 Rhodonellum psychrophilum GCM71 = DSM 17998
TAACCGGGGATTTCAATCCCCGGTCTTGGGGAAAGGTTCACCCCCAAGAATCCCGTAGGGATGGTAAAAATACCATAAGACCAGATTTTGCGCGAGTCTCCCCAAAAAAAATCGATTTTTCACTTAGGTCTCGACCGTCTTTTTCCCATAAGGAATTGTGGGGTTAAGGGTTCGGCCGTGCCTCCGGCACTTTGATCTGGGGAACGATGTCTGCTTTCCCCACAATGAATTGTGTGGTTAAGAGTTCGGTCGTGCCTCCGGCACTCTGATCTGGGGAGATTGATGGATAAGGCCTGGATTCGTCCATGGTTAAAATCGCGTAGCGATGGAAGAAATCTTAACCGGGGATTTCAATTCCTGGGGGAAGGCTTGATCTTGGAACAGATCCATTTTCTTCAATTCCCTTGTTCAAACCCCAATATCTTCAATCCATTCTGGATGTCGGAGGCCTGCATAAATAGGTTCCAACCCAAACCGGTCCTGTGGTTTTCGATCATGGCCACCATGGGGCCTTGATCGATGGCCAAATAGCGCTGTGGGTAAAAGCCATGCTCTGGACTCATCGCATCATAAAACCCATATCTCCCCAAAACCTTTTCACCATAGTTGTAATAAAGATTCTTCAATACCCTCATGGATTCTTCGGGGGTATAGGGAATCGAAGAAATGGCGGCCGTCGGTGAGATGACCCCGTTGTCGTTACCCGGATGGTGGGCATTGTAAAAATTGATGGAATAACTGGCCGTCAATCCCCAAAGGTCCTCTCCATATCCTTTGAATCCCCCTGAATTTTCGATTGCCCAAGCCCTGTTGATCAGCGTTTGGTTGCGGTTTTCCTCCCAGTAATCCGCATACCTGTCCTTTAAACCTTTGGGATTCAATCCCAAATAGGAGTAATGTGCCCAGAAAAGCGGGCCTCCCATCTTCTCAGATCCATTGTGTAGCAATTGAAGGTCGAATCCATAGGCTTGGACCGGATTGTTGATCTTTCCATTTCTGGCCCATCCCTCATGGTAGGCTTCAGGGCCAATAGGGTGGGTAGGCGAGGCGGCGGCAAGCACATACGTGATGAGACATTCATTGTATCCCTCCAAGGGAAAATTCATCGCCCATTCATGCTTTGGCGACCAATGCCAATACAACACGTTTTTTCCGCCTTGGGTAAACCAATCCCATTCCATGGTTTCCCAGAGTTTCTGAATCCGGTCCGCTACCGCTTTTTGGGGAGCAGATCCATCGCTGTAATATTCCCGAAGGGCCAATAATCCCTGAATCAAAAAAGCGGATTCCACCAAGTCTGCACCATCATCTTTCTCTGAAAAAGCTTTGGTTTTCCCTGTCTTTCCATCCAGCCAATGTGGCCAAATGCCATGGAATCGATCTGCTTTCTCCAGGAATCCAACGATTTTTTCGAATCTTTTCAAACCCTGCTCTTCACTGATCCAGCCCCGTTCGATTCCGGTGATCAAGCCAAAAATCCCAAATCCAGTACCACCGGTAGTGACGATATGGGCATCATTGTTTTCGTATTCCCCATCGATATGAATTCTTTCTGGCGCCATCCCTGAATTGGGTTCTGCCCCATGCCAAAAATAGCGGAAGGTATATTGTTGGATCATGTCCATCAATTCTTCATCACTCATCTTCCTGGTCTGGACGTCAGTTTTGCCGATTTCGATGGCCTTATCTTCCTTTTGTGCCAAAATGCTGTAATGAATAAGCCCATGTCTTTTCAGGTCTTCTGCGAAATCAAGGTAAATGGTGTCGTTTACCTCAGCCCTCAATTCATAATTTTTTCCATCACTGCTGGCCATGACTTGATAAACATCCACACCTTCCAATTTTGACCACTGCAGTTCCACATGTTGGTCATACCCTTCCGCCAAAAGTGTATACTCATTTTTGCTTTCTCCTTCCTGACAACTTTGAGCAAGCAATGCGAATAGCAATATTCCGCTCAGGAGAAAAAATGAGCTGTCCCTTCGCGTGCTTTTTTTGTGAATCGGGCTTGAAATCATGGGAATTTCTATTGGGTGGATTTTGGTAAAATTTTAGAGGTCGAATGGCTTTTGAAAGCGAATTGGTAGGTGTTTTCTAAACTCAAAAGGGGATCGAATTCAATACAGTGGCTCTTTGTTTCTGTTTTTTATTCAGAAATGAAAGTAAGGAACAAAGGGAGAATAGGCAAGCTCTTTTCATTTAAATGGTGGATTCGTGTCTATTTCATATCCAGGTGATGCCAGACAATGAATTGATATTGCTACATAAAACCAAAGTTTATGGTGCCATGAATCAGCAAGAAATAAATTTGGGATAGTGGAATGGAACCAAACCAAGTATTTGGATGGGAAGACTATTGAAGGCTTTGAGGAGATTTTTTTTTAGAATTGGTCTGGGTATCAAATGTGGATACTGATTTGTCCCCCATCAAAAATTGTGTGGTTCTTGTTGGAAACTTCTTTAAATTCCACAAATTTGTAACACTTGAATTTTAACCAACCCACACCATGAAGAGATTTTTAATTTTAGCAATGGCTGCAGGCTTTATGCTTTCCTGCCAGAATCAACCTTCCCAAGAGGAAAAAACCGTAGAAAAAGTGATCGAAAAGAAAATCATCAAGGGCGAAAAAGTCCTTAGACATGTCGTACTCTTCAAATTCAAAGACGAATCGAGCGCTGAAGATGTCAAAAAAGTAGAGGATGCCTTCTTGGGCCTGTCCTCGAAAATTGAGCAGATCCAGGACCTGGAGTGGGGAATCAACAACAGTCCCGAGGGGCTGGATCAGGGGTTTACCCATTGCTTCTTGGTGACCTTTGCTTCAGAAGAAGACAGGGCGATTTATCTTCCACATCCGGATCACAAAGCATTTGTAGATGTTTTGGGTCCTCATTTGGACAAAGTGTTGGTCGTGGATTACTGGACGGCTGACTGATAAACCATTGATATTAAAAATCGCCGAAGGGAGGGAAGCCGCGTATGCAAACGACGCGTTTTTCCTTCCTTCGGCGATTTTGTTTAAAGAAATGGTGCTGTCCGATTAATCAAAGGGCAATTCTTGCGAAGTGCTTTTTCCGCCTGCCACATCCAGGACCTCAATGACCACATATTTGCTTGCACCTCTCCAAGGTAAGGGTTGGAGGTATTCTTTGTAGCGCAATTCCACGAACTTCCCGCTGGCTCTTTCCAATGCATTTGCCACCTCGTCGCTTTTGGAACTGAACCTAAATTCATTGCTTTGCAAAGCGCCTGCGGTTGGGCTCTGAAAACCCTCCTGAACCAATCTTCCTTCCCAGGTTTTGAAAACAAAGCCTTTCTTTTCGAAGTAATTTAGATTTCCGGCTTTGACCCCTTCGGAGAAAACAAAGAAGTACCTCCAATAAACCACAGCGGTCAAAACGACTACCAGAACTAGAATTCCGATCTTTACATATTTGTTCATAAAATTGAAAAAGGGTTTTGTATAAAAATTTAGGCGTTAATATCTTGTTTCTTTTCTTATAAATCAAGAATAAAATTTTTGTATTATCCTGTCGATTTGCAAAGTTTAACCTTCAATATGCATTCCGTTTCCAAATGAGATCGAAACTGAAAGAAAATCAGTTTATTGGGAGACTAATTCCTGATACCAATAGTGTGGAGTCAAAAATAGTCAACATCTAAATGATTATCAGGTAAATACATTCTTGAATTGAGGGCGTAATGCATAAAACGGGTTCCAAGAAAAACAATGGATTAGCTGCCAAAGCGGTTCTTCTTAAAACCATGTTTCAATATTCAATGTTATGCAATGACATCCAATAGCCGATTTTCCATGCCTACAAATCTCCTGCCCTTTCAAGGGGAAGCCTCCTTTTTCCCGGATTTTTTTTCTGAACAAGAAAGTGATCTCCTCTTTCAGAAAGCAGTGGAGGAAATCCATTGGAAACAGGAACCGATCTGGATGTTTGGTAAAAAAGTGATGCAACCCAGGTTGACAGCCCTCTATGGCCATCCGGAAATCAGTTACGGGTATTCGGGGATCGAGATGAAGCCATTTCCTTGGACCGACTTCCTGTTGGAAATCAAGAACCGGATTGAAAAGGAGGCCGGTGTGATTTTTACCCATGTATTGCTCAACCATTACCGGGATGGAAAGGACAGCATGGGTTGGCACAGGGACAATGAAAAGGTTTTAGGGCCAAATCCCGTGATCGGTTCGGTAAGTTTTGGTGCGCTTAGAAATTTCCAGCTGCGCCACTACGTGGACAAACAGCACAAGATCTCCCTTGATTTGTCCCATGGAAGCTTTCTGCTGATGAAAGGGGAGACCCAGCACCATTGGGAACACCAAATCCCAAAAACCTCCAAAATCATCGGGCCGAGGATCAATATGACCTTTCGGAGGATTGGATAAACCCTAGTTGTACATTTCCAAATGCTATTCAAGTCAGAAATTGATTGATAATCAGCTAATTGTTTGCATTTTTTTGACTTCACCATGTCGAGAACACGCCTTATTCAACCAACAGCCTGATGATCTATCGGTTTCAACTCCAACCCAAAACGGAATGCATATTTTGCGTTCAATGGAACGGTCTATGAAGACACAGATCAAGGTTTGGTTTTTATAAAATGGTGGCCAAAGATCATGGAGGGGATTCAAAAGCAAGAGGGACGGGATTCCAACACTGTTGAATCCCGTCCCTCTTGCTCCCCACCCAAGGGGCCATTCAATTCTTGTGTTTTTTTAATCCACGAGCCAAATATATTCACCGTAGCCTTCTTTTTCCATATCCGCTTTTGGGATAAAACGGAATGAGGCGGAATTCATGCAATATCTTAAACCTGTGGGTTTGGGGCCATCGTAAAAAATATGTCCTCCATGGGCATCTCCCAATTTACTCCTGGCTTCTACCCGCATCATCCCGTAGGCGGAATCAATGGGTTTGCTGATCAACCTTGCATCAATGGGTTTGGTGAAGCTTGGCCAGCCTGTGCCCGAATCAAATTTATCCTTGGAACTGAACAAAGGTGCTCCAGAGACGATGCAGACATAAAGTCCTTTCTCCTTGTTTCCATCAAATTCATTGTCAAAAGACCTTTCCGTCGCTTCTTCCATGGTCACCTGGTATTGCAGGGGGCTGAGCTTCTTTTTCAATTCTGCTTTGGAGGGCATTTTGTATTTTTTCTCCAGATCCGATGGCCAGTGGTCAGCGATGAACTTGTCCCTGCCGGAGCCTTTTCTGTAGGAATAATAATCCGCCGGATTTTTCTTGTAGTAGTCCTGGTGGTATTCTTCCGCTTCATAGAAATTGTCGAATTTCACAATGGGCGTCACAATGGGTTTTGAAAATTTCCCTGACTTGTCCAGTAATTTTTTGGAGGCTTCGGCTACTTCTTTCTGAAGGGAAGAGTGGTAGAAAATCGCGGACTCGTATTGTGTGCCTCGGTCATAAAATGATCCTCCTGCATCCGTTGGGTCAAACTGCTGCCAGAAAATATCAATGATTTCGGAATAGCTGATCACCTCGGGGTTGTATTTGACTTGAACAGCCTCTTTGTGGCTGGTTTTGCCTGCACTGACTGCCGCATAGGTCGGGTTTTTCTCCTTGCCGCCGGAATAACCCGATACGACAGAAACGATGCCTTCGATCCCTTCAAAAGGGGCTTCGATGCACCAGAAACAGCCTCCTGCAAAAGTTGCCAATTCCGTTGGACCCTTGTAATCTATGGCAGGGGAGGATTCGGCCGATTTCTCTTTGGCATCGTTCGCCTTGGAACAAGACATGAGAGATAAACTGAATACTTGGATAATTACCAGTAGGATAATTTTTTTTGCGTTTTTCATGGAGATAAAACCAGAGGTTTCTTGGAACATATTTTCAGGCATGATTTTAGTAAATAGGTAAAAAGCCATACGAGGCTGAATGGGGTATATTGACTTTGGTGGCCAAAAAGGGATCCTTTATTCATTTGTTGGATGAAGAAACGAAAAACAATTGATAACCATAGTTTTAAACTGTAATCAAGGGACTTCTGTTTTTGGATTTGCCTTTTTTAACATTTGTATCAGTATACGCACAAACAACCTCAGGTGGATTGTCAGTGTTTGGTTCACATTCATTTCAAATGAATGAACAGTTTTGCTGGACAGGACCATTGCACAATCATTTTAAACTAAAACGCTATAAACATGAGAAAATTAACAAAATCAACAGTTCTGCTCCTTTTGTTGTCCTTTTTTTACTTTTCCGCCAATGCCCAAACCGGTGGAGGTTTTGGGATAAAGGGTGGATTGAATTACAATTCCAATGGTAAATATTTTAAGGATGCCGGTGCCGCTTTTGGCGATCCGTTGAACAACCTGGGCTATAATCTGGGAATCTTTGGCAAAGTAAATTTGGGGCCTGTATTTCTGAGACCTGAATTGTCCTACACGCAATTGAATTCCGAAATCAACAACCAGAAATTGACTACGCAAAGATTGGATGCGCCACTTCTTGTAGGAATCAATGTTTTGGGGCCCTTATTTTCCGTATTTGCGGGACCGTCTCTTCATTATACCATCCAAGATGAGTTGAGGTCTTTTGATTATGATGCTGTCAATGCTGGATACCAGTTTGGCATGGGGTTGAACTTCGGTACTGTAGGGCTTGATCTTCGTTATGAGAGGGAATTGAACAACAAGGAAATCGATGTGGATCGGGTATTCAACGGCAGCGGAAATTTCCGGTACCAACAAATTATCCTTGGTTTATCCCTGAAATTCTAAAGTAATTTCTACTAAGGCTCAATTTTTTCATGCATTGGATAAATCAAGTTCATCCAAAACAAAAAAGCTTCTCTTTCGGGAGAAGCTTTTTTGTTGCCTTTAGAAATCCTGAAGAATACAATGAGCGGCTTTAAAACAGGATAACTTAAACCCCGTCTGCGGTCTTCCATCTCCCCTTAAGGCAAATATTTCTCTTTCAAATACCCAATGGCCATCTCGTAGGCTTCTTTGGTGGCTTCCACGTCGTGCTTTGGATTGGAAGGATTGGCGAATCCGTGTACGGCATTGAAGATCTTATATTCCAATTTTTTACCAGCGGTTTTCATGGCTACGGCAAATTCCTCGATCACCTCTTTGCTGATGTTTTGCTCGGTGGCAAAAATCCCCAAGACATCCGATTGCAGTGTTTTTAACTTCTCCACTTCCCTGATTGGCATTCCGTAGTAAATGATGGTACCAATGTTTTGGTTTTCCAAAAGCAAGGCGGATTTCAAGGACCATGAACCTCCAAAGCACCAACCCACATTGGCGATTTGTGCTTCTCTCCCTGCCATCCCTTTTGCGCCAAGCACAATGTTTTCCAACCTGGTTTCATTGGTCTCCCTCATGATGCCCATGGCTTCCTGTGGCGTCGTTCCCACTTTGCCATCGTACATGTCCAAGGCAAGGACATTGACATTTCCGCCAAGATCCTGATAGAATTTATCCGACTCCTCCTTGATATTGTCATTGAGTCCCCACCATTCCTGATACACAAAAAGCCATTGATCGGAAGGTGTTTTGGCTTTGATCAAATAGCCACTGCCCTCGTTCCCATCTGGAGTTGGAAAGGAGATCATTTCTCCCATTCCGGTGAAGTCAAATGCAACCGGTGAAGGGTGGAATGCGACGAATTTGGGATCGTCCAAGAAGGCGAGCATTTCCGATGGGCCGGTGGCATGACAGATTGTGATTTCAGGGAGGTCCGCTTGGCTGGAAGGCGGAGAGAGTTTCCAGCCCAGAAGGCTGAAAAGGATCAGATTGAAATAAAAGACGATTTTGACCATGGCTTGTTTTTTTGAAAATCTAAACACTAAAAAAAGAACATTGTTGCAGAGAAAATCGGGAATATTTCTCGGAATGCGTCATAATGTTGACCTATAATTCAAATATACCTGTTTTTATTTGCACACAAATCACCAATCAACCCTTATTCTTTCCGATTAAAACTGGGCTTTTGTTTCGTAAATCAGGGCATGTTAAATTTATTTCCACACCTTAATACTTTACCATGATAAGAAAAATTTACTGGTTGTTGGGACTGGCCTATTGGATGGTTTTGACCAACGCTATTGCCCAACAGATTCCCAGCCCCAAGGAACATTTTGGTTTTGAAATTGGGGAAGATTACAAGCTGGCGACTTTCACCGCTACAGATGCTTACTTCAGGAAGGTGGCGGCACTTTCCGACAGGGTTAAATTTGTAGAGATCGGGCCCACGGAAGAAGGAAGGCAAATGCCAATGATGATCATTACCTCCCCCGAGAACCATCAGAAATTAGCCCGATACAAAGAAATATCCCAACTCTTGGGCCGCGCCGAAATTGGCGAGGAAGAAGCCAGGAAATTGTCTCTGGAGGGAAAAGCGGTCGTTTGGATTGACGGCGGACTCCATTCCACGGAGACCGTTGGATCCCATCAGCTGATCGACACCTATTATCAACTGGTGACCCGGACAGATGCCGAAAACATGCGCATGCTCGATGACCTGATTATCCTGATGGTACAGGTCAATCCAGATGGCCAAGAAATCGTGACCAACTGGTACATGGGCAACGAGGATGTGAAGAAAAGAGACATGAACAGCCCTTACATGTACCAAAAATATGTTGGGCATGACAACAACAGGGATTTTTTCATGATGAACATGAAGGAAACCACCAATACATCACTGCAACAGTATGTGGAATGGCTTCCCCAGATCATTTACAACCATCACCAGACTTCCCCAGCGGGAACGGTTGTGGCGGGACCTCCTTACCGGGATCCCTTCAACCACGTTTTTGATCCCTTGATCATGACCAGTTTGGACGGTGTAGGTTCTGCCATGATCAACAGATTGAATGTGGAAGACAGGCCAGGATATACCCGTTTGAGTGGTTCCGTATTTTCCTCTTGGTGGAATGGCGGTTTGAGAACCACACCTTATTTCCACAACATGATCGGCGTCTTGACCGAAATCACAGGAGGCCCGACGCCTTCCGAAATCCCACTGATTCCAGAACGCTTGATCCCAACACATGCAACGCCCTTTCCTGTAGAACCACAGGCTTGGAACTTTAAAAAATCACTCGATTACTCGGTTTCGCTGAATTATGCGATTCTGGATTATGCCAGTAGAAATTCCGATGCCTTGTTGTACAATATCTATAAAATGGGTCGCAACAGTATCGAAAGGGGAAGCATGGACCATTGGACCAAATACCCAAAGCGTTCGGCGGCGATTCAATCGGCATTTGATGCAGCTAAAGAAAAAGCCGCGACAGATGATCCGGAAATGGCTTTCTTTGGCATGCGCAGTGGGCTTCCCGGCCAATACTTTGACTCGGTTTTTAAGGATCCAAACCTCAGGGATCCAAGGGGATTTATTTTGTCCTCCGACCAATCCGACTTTTCAACGGTCGTGAGGTTCATGAATGCCCTGATCAAATCGGGTATTTTGGTGCACAAAGCCACGTCAGCCTTTACTGTTAATGGAAAACAGTATCCGGCAGGTTCCTATGTGGTAAAATCAGATCAGGCATTTCGGCCACACGTTTTGGACATGTTTGAGCCACAGGACCATCCCAATGATTTTCAATTCCCGGGAGGACCTCCTGTAAGGCCTTATGATGCAGCAGGCTGGACATTGGCTTTCCAAATGGGGGTTGAATTTGACAGAATAATGGATGGCTTTGACGGTCCGTTTGAAAGAATCACTTTAGGGGAAGTTCAGCCTTTTCCGGTGTATAAAGTTCCTGGTGGCTCCGGCTTCTTGCTGGATTCAAGGGCAAACAATTCCTTCATGGCTGTCAATGATCTGCTGAAGGCGGGAGTGGCTGTTTCCAGAACCACGACCACCGTTTCAGGATTGCCGGCGGGCAGTTTTTATGTTTCTGGAGGAAAATCTGTTTTGGAAAAGGCAGCCAAGGAGTATGGAGTGAAAATGGTGGCTAGCTCCAAACCTGCTGGTGTTGTCAAGATCAATCCCGCAAGAATCGCCCTATTTGACCATTACGGAGGTTCAATGCCCTCAGGTTGGGTCAGGTGGATGATGGAACAATATCATTTTGCTTTCCAAGTGGTGTATCCTGAGGAAATTGACAAAGGCAACTTAAAAGCCAAATATGATGTCATCTTGTTTATCGGAGCAGGAGCACCTGGAACGGTCAGGAATTGGAATAGAATGCCAAAAACAGATGAAATCGATGCACAATACCACAATCTTTTGGGAGCGCTTACCAAGGATAAATCCATCCCGGAATTGAAGAAATTCATGGAAGCTGGGGGAAATGTCGTGGCAGTGGGAGAAAGCACCTCATTGGCTTATGATCTTGGATTGCCGATCAGCAATGCCTTGGTGGAAAAATTGCCCAACGGAAAGGAAAGAGCTTTGCCGGGCGATAAATATTATGTTCCGGGAAGTATTTTGAAGGCCAAATTGGACGGGAATCATTCCTCAAACTGGGGAATGGGTGAATCTGCCAATATGGTATTCAACAACAGCCCAGTCTTTTCTTTGGCACCAGATGCCTTGATCAAGGGCGTGAAGCCTCTCGCTTGGTTGGGCACTGAATCCTCCCTGATTTCTGGTTGGGCCTGGGGTGAATCCTATCTGAAAAATGGTGTGTTGGCTTTTGAAGCCCCAATTGGAAAAGGAAAACTGATCGCTTATGGACCTGAAATCACCTTCCGGGCACAAGCACACAATACCTTCAAATTGTTGTTCAATCAGCTCTATACACAATAAACAATAAATCTGGAATGCATTTTCCTAAACCTCCATACCTAGTGGGGTCTTGGAATTGTATTCATAATCGGGTAGAACAAAAGAAGGCTTGGAGAAAATTTTCTCCAAGCCTTCTTTTATTTAATCCTTGTGGATGGTTTGTTGGGTGATTTTATGACCTACCCAAAAGCCTATTCCATCATGGCGAAAAATTTGTCCAAATCAGGTATGATCACGATTCTGGTCCTTCTGTTTTTGGCCATGTTCTCTTTGCTGTCATTTTCAACAAGTGGAGAATAGCTGCTTCTTCCTGCTGCGATCAGTTTCTCTGGAGCAACATTGTATTTGGTTTGAAGGATACGAACAATTGACGTTGCTCTTTTTACACTTAGATCCCAGTTGTCCTGCAATACGCCAGTGGAAATAGATCTTGGATCTGTATGTCCCTCAATCATGACTTCCATGCTCGGCTCAGAATTGATTACTTCGGCAAGTTTTTTCAAAAGATTATCTGCATTTCTGCTGATGTTGTAACTACCGGTGTTGAACAATAACCTGTCGGAAACAGTGATCATCACGACTGTTTTGTCGATGTCGATCTGGATATCTTCGTTTTCTTCAGCAGAACCATCTGTGATGGATTTCTTCAGGTTGTAGGAAACTGCAAGATTTACTGAATCTTCCAATGTTTTGGCATTCTTCAATGCTTCCTGATCAACTTTGGCCATTGTGGCTTTCAATTTGTCCATAGTGGTGTTCGACATTGGTGTCTTTCCATTGATGGAGAACTTTGAATCGCTTTCGTCCTTTAGGGAGTTGATTCGCGCATTGTATTCTTCTACGCGTGCTTCGATACGGGCAAATTTGTCTTCCAAAATCTGGTTTTCGGATTCAAGCGCCTCTTTCGCGGCGTTGGTCTCTGCCAGTGAACTTTCTGTTTGGTACAGATCATTTTGTAGTTCGACGTATTTCTTTTTGGAAACACATGATCCCATAAGGGTTGCCGATGCTAATGTGAAAAGAATAATTTTTTTCATGTTGGTTAAGTTTTTATGACATGACCCCACATACCAAAAATGTTGCCATCTAAAAGCCAGTATCATATTTTACCCTATTCATTTTAAATATTGCGGGTATTTAGATGATTATTACCAGTAATATTTCATTTATTTTGAAAAAACAGTGTGCTTTTTCTTAATTGGGGAATTTCCAATGGGCTGAACTGAATAAATAAAGTGAATTTCCCCTACATATGTGGAATATCAATTCCCTGATATGCATTGCCAATTCAATTTCAGCCTAAAATTGATTCATAATCAGCCTTTGTCACAATTTTTCACTTCAGCAAATCTGTAATATGGGTTATTCTCAAAACAATCAGATTTTGTTGTAGGGACAACCTCATTTGGAAACGGAAAATGTTTTTCGGTTTGAACCCGATTCTGTAAAGAATATGAAATTAAAAAGTTAAAAAGGGATGGAAACATCTTACACAGGTATCAAGGAATAATAACGTTTGAATTCTAAAGTGGGGGGCAATCAAATTGTTTATAAATATCCATTCCCAAAATATTATTCTGACATTGATTATATTTATACCTAACCAAAGCCTTGAAGTATGAAAATCCTTAAAATTGTTGCCGTTTTATTCGGCTTGATGATAGCGGTGGTCTTGATTGTTGGCCTTTTTTCTCCCAAAGATTACCACATCTTGAGGGAGGTGATCATCGAAAGGCCTCATCAAGAAGTTTATGATTATGTCAAGTTTCTCAAGAACCACGATAATTTCAGCAAGTGGGCAAGTATGGATCCCAACATGAAAAAGGAATACAAGGGAACGGATGGAACTGTAGGTTTTATTTCTTCTTGGGAAAGTGAAAACAAGAATGTGGGCAAAGGAGAACAAGAAATCATTGCCATTGAAGAAGGAAAGAGAATCGATTATCAGTTGAGATTTTTTGAACCTTTTGAATCTTCGGACAAAGCTTTCATGACTTTTGAATCCTTAAATGCATATCAAACGAAAGTCCAATGGGGTTTTGACGGCCATATGGGCTTTCCCATGAATACGTTGTTGCTTTTTATGAATATGGAAAAAATGATCAAGGATGATTTTGAAACAGGTCTCAACAATCTTAAAAGTATTCTGGAGAATTGATCTTTTAATTTCTTATTTAAAAACATGATGAGCCGCCTTTGTGCAAATATCGCCAAGGTTCACAGGAAGGACGCGAAGGTCTTTTTCTTCTGATTTTTGGTATCTCATCAAATGATAGAGAGGCAACTTGTTTTCTTTGCGGACTTTGCGAAGTACTTTGCGTACTTGGCGTGAAAATTTTAACGCAGCGAGCGCTAAGGTTCACGGGAAGGTCGCGAAGGTCTTTTTCTTCTGATTTTTGGGTTCTCCTCAAATGATAGAGAGGCAACGTGTTTTCTTTGCGGACTCTGCGAAGTACTTTGCGTACTTAGCGAAAAAATTTAACGCAAAGGGCGCCAAGGTTCACGGGAAGGTCGCGAAGGTCCTTTTTTTCTGATTTTTGGTATCTCCTCAAATGATAGAGAGGCAACTTGTTTTCTTTGCGGACTCTGCGAAGTACTTTGCGTGCTTGGCGTGAAAAATTTAACGCAAAGGGCGCTAAGGTTCACGGGAAGGACGCGAAGGTCTTCTTTTTCTGATTTTTAGTATCTCCTCAAATGATAGAGAGGCAACTTGTTTTCTTTGCGGACTTAGCGAAAAAATTTAACGCAAAGGGCGCTAAGGTTCACGGGAAGGTCGCGAAGGTCTTCTTTTTCTGATTTTTGGTATCTCCTCAAATGATAGAGAGGCAACTTGTTTTCTTTGCGGACTTAGCGAAAAAATTTAACGCAAAGGGCGCTAAGGTTCACGGGAAGGTCGCGAAGGTCTTCTTTTTCTGATTTTTGGTATCTCCTCAAATGATAGAGAGGCAACTTGTTTTCTTTGCGGACTCTGCGAAGTACTTTGCGTACTTAGCGAGAAAATTTTAACGCAAAGGGCGCTAAGGTTCACGGGAAGGACGCGAAGGTCTTTTTCTTCTGATTTTTGGTTTCATCTTGAATGACAAAATAATGCTTTTTTCCTTTGGGATTTCCTCTTGTGATGTTGCGAGAAAATTTTAGCGCAAAGAGCGCCAAGGTTCACGGGAAGGACGCAAAGGTCTTTTTTTTCTGATTTTTGGTATCTCCTCAAATTATAGAGAAGCAACTTGTTTTCTTTGCGGACTTTGCGAAACGCTTTGCGTACTTGGCGTAAAAATTTTAACGCAGCGGGCGCTAAGGTTCACGGGAAGGACGCGAATGTCTTTTTCTTCTGGTTTTTGGGTTCTCCTTGAAGGATAGAATAACAACGTGTTTTCTTTGCGGACTTTGGAAGTACTTTGCGTACTTGGCGTGAAAATTTTAACGCAGCGAGCGTTAAGGTTCACGGGAAGGTCGCGAAGGTCTTTTTTTTCTGATTTTTGGTTTCTCCTTGAATGATAGAGAAGCAAATTGTTTTCTTTGCGGGCTCTGCGAAGTACTTTGCGTACTTGGCGAGAAAATTTTAACGCAAAGAGCGCTAAGGTTCACGGGAAGGACGCGAAGGTCTTTTTTTTCTGATTTTTGCTTCTCCGAATTTGGGTTTTCAATAAGGGTAATCTGGATTTTGGCATGAGGTGGGGACATTCCGGAGAGGCATAAAAAAAACGTGGAATCGATCATGTTAAAAAGACCAATTCCACATTTTTACTTTTCATTACCAAATTTTGGATCAATACAAAGGAAATTCCTTTTGCAAACCTTCAAAGGCGTCAATCATTTCCCATTTGGGTCGGTAAAATTCGGTCCTCATCCGTGCATTGACGGTTCCGTTTTCGATAAATTCCATTGCCGCCTTGAACCTTCTTTCCTCAGGATTGCCCCAGTTTTTTGCTGGATCATCTCCCACGGGGAAGTTGACAGGAAACCCATCAAAATATTCCGCCCTGCCCTGTGAATTGGCGATTGCGAAAGTAATGGGAACAAGTTCGACGTTATTGGAGCTTAGACTTCTATTGAATCCGGAGAGAGGAAATGAACCCACTGGCTTTCCGTAGGTATTGTCCCCAATCAACACGATATCCATGTAGGGCTCGAGGCAATTGATCAACAGTTCTGAAGCGGAAGCCGAACCTCTGGAAGTGATGAAAATCACACGAGAGAGATTTAAATTTCCTTTCTTGGCAAAATTGACAGTCCTATTGTTGGAAAATTTGTTTCCATTGTGTTTGTTGGTGTACATGGTATTCCCATTGGCACTGTTGGGTGCAATGTAGTTCAGTATCTGCTCAGTGACCGCCACCGATCCACCACCGTTGTACCTGAGGTCAATGATCAGTTCATTGATCCCTTCGGCCTGAAAATAGGTGAACAAATCGTCCACTTCCTGGCTTCTGGTAGGGGTGAGGCCGGCAGTGGCCTTAAAGCTTTGATACACCCAGTGTCCCACTTTTTTACCTCCGATTTCATTTACTTGCTTGTGCAACACCGAATTTGTTTGGAAAGCACCTTTTAGAATGGTCCTTGTCGATTCGGTGCCATCCGGCAACTTAAATTTGAAGGTATTGCTTACGCCAACTTCATTGGCTCCGAGGGAAAAACTATAGCCTCCCTGGCTGTTTTTGTAATCAGAAATAGGTTTTCCATTCATTTCCACGATCTGCCAACCTCTTTTCCATCCATCTTTTCCGGCAGGCGATTCGTCATAAACAAATGCGACAAACAATCTTTCCTGCTGATCGAATGCGAAACTGAATCCGTGGGCGCCAGTCGTCTGCCCGGTAAAGGAAGCATCAAATGCCGCCCTCGTGGTCAGGTAGGACCATCTATCCAGGGGTTTGAACATCAAGGCATCCAGCAATTCCTCGTTGGAATTGTATTTGGTGACATCAAAAGTCAAAGGCAGTTCGGATTCCCAAAAATACCATTCTTTCATGCTGTCAAAAATGGCTTTTTTGACCACATCTTCAGCCGCAACCGGCATCGGGTCATCTTTTTCAGGATTACAGGCAGAAAAGAATGCTGAAAACAGAAATAAAAGCGTCCAGTGGGATAAATAGTTTTTATTCATTCTGATTGATTAAAATTCACACGCTATAAACGATGTTTATAGCCATTTGGTTTAGATGATAAAATCATAGACTTTAACTTGGGTCCACTTGGTCGAATTTCTTTCGATAAAGGCCAAGTGCATGGGGTCTGTCTGATAGTAATTCTGATCTTCGATGCTGTCAAAAAACAGTGTACAGGCAACCTGAAAACTGTGGTCAACAACATCCCTTCTCTCTGTTGGGGCGGGAGTTCCCATGTAGAATTTAGCTACGGTTTTGCATTTCCCCAGTACAGCAGCTTCTTTTTTGAAGGCTTCGGCGCCTTCTTTGTCTGCCAACCAGAAAAATACTTGGTGGATCATTTTTTGGGAATCTTGCGTGTTTGCCATGGTTTGAATAGGTAATGTAGCGGCTACGCCTGCTACGGTTAAGGTTTGAAGAAATTTTCTACGGGATTTCATAGCCATTTTGTTAAAGGTTTCTAAAGATAAAAATTTAAATTGCTTCCTGAAAAAATCACCGAAATAATCATTTGAAATATGGAGTATAGAAAACTGGGCAAGACCGATTGGAAGGTATCTGAAATATCTTTGGGGACTTGGCAAGTCGGTGGAGGATGGGGAGGAACCTTTGATCCGAAGGCTGCTTATAAAATCATCCATACAGCCATCGATCAAGGGATCAATTTCATTGATACTGCTGATGTCTATGATGGGGGATTGAGCGAATCCGCAGTGGGAAAAGTCGTTCGGGAAAGCAGCGAAGAGATATTCGTAGCCACCAAATGCGGGAGACAAATCAATCCTCATGATAATGCAGGCTATACTACCGAAGCGCTTCGTGGGTATGTGGAAGGCTCATTGAGAAACATGGGTTTAGAGACCATTGACTTGATGCAACTCCATTGTCCCCCCACAGCGGTGTACCAGAGGGATGAGATTTTCGAGCTTTTTGAGCAGTTGAAAAAGGAAGGAAAAATCCGTCACTTGGGCGTAAGCGTAGAAAAGGTGGAGGAGGCCATGTTGGCCATGAAATACGAAACCGTCTCCACCGTTCAAATTATTTTCAACATGTTTAGGCTTAAGCCTTCGGAGAAGTTTTTTTCCCAGGCGGCAGTCAATAACGTCGGCGTCATCGTGCGGGTACCGTTGGCAAGTGGTTTGTTGACCGGAAAATTGACCTCCAGTTCGGTTTTTGATCCAGAAGACCATCGGACTTTCAATCGCGAAGGGGCTGCCTTTGACAAAGGAGAAACTTTTTCAGGTGTGCCTTACGAAAAGGGATTGTCTGCGGTGGATGAATTGAAGCAAATATTCGAAGGGAATGAACCCCTCGCTGCAATGGCCTTGCGATGGGTATTGATGTTTCCGGAGGTGAGTACGGTGATTCCTGGAGCTTCCAAAGTGGAGCAGGTTCTGTCCAATGTCAAGGCAGGGAGTCTCGCTCCGATTGCCGCAGAAAAAATGGAGGCAGTGAGAAAGGTGTATGAAAAATACATCAAGGAAGAAGTCCATCCCCAATGGTAAATACTGCTTGTGCATCCAAAAAAGGTCAGAGCCAGTATCATATGGAATTGATTTATCCCGTTGGTACTCCTTGACTTTCCTTCTTTTAATTTGTCCATATAGAGAAATTTTCTTTTGGTGGAGTGTCTCGAAAGCCCAACTTGCACCTATCTTTTATAGTTGAAATTCAACAATAACCTTATGTCCAAACGTGTCCTGATCATCACTTATTACTGGCCGCCGAGTGCGGGATCAGGTGTGCAGCGCTGGTTGAAATTCGCGAAGTATCTTCCCGGTTTTGGCTGGGATCCGGTGATTTTTACACCCGAAAACCCGGATTTTGAATTGAGGGACGAAAGCCTTTTGAAAGAGGTGGACCCACAAACCGAGGTGCTTAAATTCCCGATTTGGGAACCTTATGGGATTTTTAGAAAACTCAAAGGCGAAAAGCTGGGCGATACTGCCAAGGTATTGGAGAAAAAAGAAAAATCCATTTTGGACCAACTGGGAATCAGCTTGAGGGCCAATTTACTGGTGCCGGATCCAAGGGTGTTTTGGGTGAGACCTTCGGTAAAATTCCTGAAGGACCTAGTAGATCAGGGGCAGTTTCAAGCCGTCATTACCACCGGTCCGCCCCATAGCATGCATCTGATAGGGAGGAATCTCAAAAGAAAAACTGGGATACCCTGGTTGGCCGATTTCCGGGACCCCTGGTCGCAGTGGGAATTTCTGGATGCACTGCCCATGATGAAGATGGTGCGGAATATCCATAAGAAACTTGAAATGAGTGTTTTGAAAGAGGCCGATACGATCACAACCATCAGCCCCACCTTCCAAAAGGATTTTGAAGCTTTGGCGCACAAAAAGATCCATTTGTTGACCAACGGCTATGATCCATCGGATATGCCAGGAAATTGGTTCGACATCCTGCCTGATCAGGGGAAATTGGAAATCGTCTACACGGGTGTGATCGATTCCATTCGGAATCCCATCCCTTTCTTGGAGGCGATGCAAGCGGTGTTTGAAAAATCCGAAAATCCGGTAAAGCTTCGGTTTGTGGGCAAGGTTTCGGAACAGGTCCAGGAGTTCATTGCTGAGGAGGAATGGCGAAGGGCCCATGTTGCATTGGAAGGGTATGTCAGCCATGAGGAGGTATTTGGTTTTTACCAAAAAGCCCATCTTTTGCTCCTCATCTTGACGGATACCAAAAATGCCAAGGGCAATATACCCGGCAAACTTTTCGAATACATGGCAACGGGAAGGCCAATTCTTGCCTTGGGTGATCCCTATGGCGATGCGGCCATTATCCTCAAAAAAGCAAATGCAGGACAGGTTTTCGCCCATACGGATAGGGAAGGTGTCCAAACATTTCTTCGGGAATTTATTTCTCAAAGAGATTTCCCCGTCTCTGATTCGGTGGTCCAATATTCAAGAAAACAACGCACGCAAGTACTTGCCCAACTGCTGGATGCCCAAACCGATCCCCTTCCTTGACCGGAACAGGATTTCCGGAGGAGGCACACCTTAGCTGAGGACTTCATAGACCACCACTGGGGATTTTTTGTTTTTGAGGGTCATTTCCCCGATTTTGTTGCACAAAAAGGAATCTTTGATGGACAAATAACTTTTCTCTGATATCAGGATTTGGCCTTTGTTGGCTGCGGCCTGTAGCCGGGAAGCCACATTGACGGTGTCTCCGATGACGGTATAGTCCAGCCGCCGCAAAGTGGAGGAACCAATGTTGCCGGAAATCATCTCGCCACTGTTGATGCCGATGGACACTTCTGGACGATATTCATTTTTATCGGTAGATGCTGAAATGGCCTTTATGGCCTTCCGGATATTCAGGCAGGCTTCGAGGGCACGGTCCAAATGAAAGTCACCCTTGAAGACGGCCATCAAGGCGTCACCTAAAAACTTGTCCACTATGCCCTTCTGCTGGATGATTTCCCTGACCATCAAGTCAAAATATTCATTCAAAAGCTGGACCACCTGATCGGGGCTTTGGGTCTCACTGATGGAAGTAAACCCACAGATGTCGATAAAAGCGACGGATCCCACCACGGTTTCATTTTCAAAAAGTGATTTTTCAAATTCCTTTCGACCCATAAAGTTAAGAACTGCCTCATCGACGTACATCTTGAGGATATTATTTTCCTTGATGGCCTTAAGTGTTTCATGCACTTGGTGTACTTGTTGGATCGTCTTCTCGATGGTGATGGACAAATCCGTGAAATTGATGGGTTTGGTGATAAAGTCAAAGGCTCCACGGTTCATGGCCGTCCGGATGTTGTCCATGTCACCATAGGCAGAGATAATCACGGATTTGATCAGTGGTTTTGTTTCAGAGAGTCGGCTCAATAGTGTCAAACCATCCATTTCCGGCATATTGATATCGGTCAGGACAACATCCACATCTTTGTTTTCTTCGAGGCATTCCAAAGCATGCCTACCGTTACAAGCGAATAGGAATTCGTACTTCTTTTGCCGGATTTGTTGTCGGAATTTTTGCTTGATCAAGGTCTCCAAATCCGCTTCATCATCCACTACCAATATCTTCGCCATGGTTGAGTTTGTTCATTCATTTCTATCCAATTCTTTTGCATTGATCGGCGACACCCTCCACTATTGCATACTTCGGATTTAACTTTTCACCCCTTCTGGTCTATTAAAATCTAAGAATCCATACATGTCTCACACAAGTTAGCAAAAGAAAACAAAGTTTCCAGTGGATCAATCCAATGGCAGCAGGATGGTGAATGTGGTGCCCTCACCTTCCTTGCTTTCTACCCGTATCTCTCCACCGTGCGCCATGACGATGTCATAGCTGAGAGACAATCCCAAGCCTGTCCCTTGTCCGGTGGGTTTGGTGGTGAAAAAGGGTTGGAAAATTTTGGTCTTGATCGCTTCCGGTATTCCAGAGCCATTGTCGCTGACTGAAATTCGAATTTTTTGGTCAATCATTTTCGTGCTGATCTTAACCTTTGGTTTGTATGCATCAATGCTTTTTGGCCTTTCTTTCCTGTCTTTGCCGAGCTCTAGGGCCTCCATGTGGCTTTTATCGGCACAGGCATAGAATGCATTGTTGATCAAGTTGAGCAAAACCCGTCCAAAATCTTCAGGGATCACCATAATCTTCGGGAGGGCGGGATCAAAATCGGTGGTGAAATCCGCATTGAAGGATTTGTCCTTGGCCCGCAGGCCATGGTAGGAAAGCCGGAGGTATTCATCTGCAAGTGCGTTGATATCAGTGAGCTCTTTTTTTCCGGAGTTGCTTCTGCTGTGCATGAGCATTCCTCTGACGATTGCCTCTGCCCGTTTGCCATGGTGGTTGATTTTCTTTAGATTTTGTTGGATGTCATTGGCAATGGACTTGGCCTCTTCCAAATCACCATTTTCCAATTCGGCGTTCATTTCTTGGATGAGTTCATTGCTGACCTCAGAAAAATTATTGACAAAGTTGAGCGGGTTTTGAATTTCATGGGCGATTCCGGCAGTCAATTCTCCCAAAGAAGCCATTTTTTCGGCATGAATCAGTTGGTTTTGGGTAGCTTTTAGTTCATTCAATGTTTTTTCCAACTTATTTTTCTGAAGGGTCAGCGCCGCTGTCCGCTCTGCAACCTGGATTTCAAGTTCTGCCTTCAAAGATTCAGTGATACGATGTTCTTTTTCCCTCTCTTCTGCCTTGATCCTTTCCTTTTCCAGGGCCTTCTTTTGCTTGTTGTTGATGATCAACATGGCCGCAGCCCACAGCAAGGTGAAAAATAGGGCGGTTTCAAAATAATTCTCCCATTTCGCATACAATTCAGGATTGATAAAGCCCAAAAGATCGCCTATAAAGGAAATAAGGAGGTAGGGGAGGCCAGCGAGGACGATGGGCTTTGCACTTTGGAATTCGGGAATGCGATACACTGCAAATATCAAAGATGCCAAAAAACCGAAAGTCAACACTTTCAAAAGTGCGGCATTGGGGAGTCCCATTATGCTCAATATCAAAAGCCCAATGGCTATCCAGATACCGATTTTCAGGATTTTGTCCCATTTTTGGGTATTTCCTGCTTTGCTGGCATGCCTGCGCAGGTTATAAATGATGAGGATTGCGATAATGTTCTCTAAATTCATGTAGCGGCAATTGAGCAATTTTCAAAAAGATACCCAAAGAATAATCGATAACCAAAATACGTTTTTTCTTTGAAAAAGTAAGATGTTGCACCCTAAAACAAAGAGATAATCAGGCAATCTGAAAACGAAAAACCAGGATGGGTTCAATTTTCAATCCATTCGAATTTAACCCGAAATATGCATTCCCTTTCCAAATGAGATCGAAACTGCAAGAAAATCAGACTATTGTGAGACTAACTCCTGACGCCAATAGGATGAAGTCAAAAACAAGCAGCAAATAATTGAATATCAGTTGATTGTAATATTGAATTGAGTTCTTAATGCATAAAATGGGTTTAAACAATTTGGATTTAACCCGAATTCCAAGACTTGGAAAAATTAACGTAAAGCGGCCAACTTGACGCAAGATAGATGGAAGTAGGTATTCTGTTTTCCAATTGGGATTGAAACAAATCCGACTAATTGGAGAATGACGCATGTCGCCGATATGGCGAAGTCAAAAAATGTAAACCATTGACTGAGTATCAATTAATTTCAGGCTGGATTGGGCATTCCTGCCATGGGTTAAAACCCAAATCGACACGGGTTAAAACCCGCAAAAGAAATACGGGTTAAACACTTTTGAAGCCAATACGAGGAAAAATAGCTCCCGAAATCACAAAAGGTGGTGAAACCCCATTTCTGCGACTTCATCACACTTTTCATGATTTCGGGAGAGTACAAAGGTCCGAACCCTTTACTTTAACTTAACGGGTGCTGCGCTTTTGGCTTTTTCCGCGGCTTCGATTTCCTGAATGGCCATGATCAAGGGGCCATTGTCCCAATAGCCATGCTCTTCCACTATTTTTCCATCCTTGAATTGGGCGGTCAAGTGGACCGGCATTTCAATTTTTCTGTTGTCTGCAGCTAGTGTTCCCTCCCAGATCCCCCAGAAATTTACCCAGGTTTCACCCTTGTCCGTGACCACCATTTCGTAATCTTGATCCCTATCCAGAAATCCCCTAGAAGAAAAATTCACATCATTCTGGCCATGATAGGCAGGGACCTCTTTAAATGAAATTGGGGATTTTTTGGTGTTGTAATAGACCTTGGCCGTATCTGCGAAATTTGCAGCCATGGCCTCCCAGTTTTTTGTGTTGTAGTGACTGATTCCTGATTTCAAAATGTCAATTTCAGGGGAGTTTTGCGTGTACCTCGGCGCTTCTTTTTTTTCACAAGCTGCCAATATTAACACTGCCAAAAGAATAAGGATTGAATTTTTCATAAGCGTTTGATTTTAGGTAAATAAAAATTAGTTTTTCGCTTCAACTTTTACCGATGTGTATAGAACATATAAAAATAAAGCAATAATTGAATAATTGCACAAAAAAATTATTTTTTATGAGAATTTTTAGTCAAATGATTTTATCTGATAGAATAATAATATTGAATTTTCAAATAGAATCAGTTAAACTTCTCAGAATCTGATTTTACCTTTTCTGAAAAACCTCATCAAGAAATAAATCATGGTCAATACCCCAATCAAAATGAGGGTTCCCTGAATTTCAACTCCAGATAAGTTGGACAGGAAATAAAGAATAATGCCCGCCGAAAGTAGGGGGACGGTATAGCCAAGTGGGATTTTGAATTCTTCAGGTCTCGTTTCCTTCATCTGTCGAAGCTTGATGACGGAAAGTGATACACCAAAATAAACCAACAGCATGCTTGCCGAGGCGATAATGGCGAGTTGCCGAAAACCACCGATGGCGGCCAAGGTAAATCCTAGACCCGCATACAGGAAAATCGCCAAATGTGGGGTCTTGAATCGGTGGTGGATGGAGGCCAACTTGCCGAATGGGATTACCCCGTCTCTGGCCATGGCAAATATCACGCGGGGATTGTTCAGGATTTCTCCGCTCAGCATCCCAAACATCGAGATCCCTGCGCCGATAAATAGGAGCGTGTACCCAACAGGACCGAATACAATCTTGGCCGTTTCCGCCAATGGTGCTTCCTTGAAATTTGGCAATTCTGCGCCCAAAACCCCTTGAGAAACTGCCTGGATCATGATATAAAGAAAAAGAACAGATGAGATCCCGATAAAAATGGCCCTTGGAACTGTTTTTTGAGGGTTTTTGATTTCTCCACCAATGGTAAGTCCCGCATCCCCGCCCTGAAAGGCAAAAAACAAAATCAAAGAGGCCTCTCCAAATTGTTGGAGTGTTGGCGTGGATTCCCAGTACAAATTGGCCATGGAAGCATCTTTCCAACCAATGACAATCAAAAACAAAAGCGGCGTCAACTTGGCAATCGTATTGATTTTTACCAAGCCGATTCCTTGTTTGACACCGATCACATTGACCATTGCCAGTCCGGAAAATATGAGGAATAGAAAGATCAACCGGACAGTTTGATTTTTGAAAATAGGGAATGCCAAGGCCAGGATCTCCACCAATGCATTGGACACAGCCGCATCGGAAAATATGCTGCCCATCATCATGAATATGGAGGCTAAAAACCCGGGATAAGGCCCAAAAGCAGTTTCCACATAGGCGTATCCTCCGCCCGAGTGGGTTACTTTGCTCCCAGCTTCAGCAAAACACAGCATCACCAAAGCAATCAGAAATCCGCAAAAAAGGTAGGCAATGACCCCGGAAGCACCCATTGTCTCGGCAACGATGGCCGGCAATACAAAAATCCCGGCACCCACGATGATGTTGACAATGTTCGCGGAAATCCCCCAAACCCCAACTTCCCTTTTTAATCCTTCGTTTACTTGTGCCATTGATGGGTCTTCTTTTTGAAAATGTAATGGGAAATAAAAGTCATTCGAAATTCGGATTTCCACCAAATAAAATCAATGCGCTCGCCCAAGTAAATTTTTGAAGGGATTGTCGAGCAGCATTCGGTTGATTTTCCCCCAAATATAATATGGTTTGCATTGATTTGATCTAAAAACCAACATTGTTCCGGTATTTGCCCCCGAAATATGCAGGGATTTTTTTCCGGCCATCTTTCTTTTCACAATGCGGAGCCATGTTCCCACGATCAAAAATCCTGGAATCCCATCAAATCCGGCTCAGAATTCGGGTATTGATATTTTGGTAGGGGATAGGTTTGGTCAGTTCCGTTTGACTTGAAAATAGCGCACTTCAAATCCAAGGGAATCAATGCCCGCTGACCAATTTCACATGTCCCAAATGATGGAGGCCATGCCAGGAATAGAGGGCGATGGTCTTGTCGAGTCGGACGGATTTTTGGCTTTCGGGATGAAAGAAGGTTCTGGCAAAATCTTCCGAGTCCATGCCGCGAAGCAACGCTACCCAGCGTACATGAAGACCTTCCAGTATTGCCAAACTGGATACCACTGGTAGGGTTTTGGCATCTGACATTTCTGCCCAGAGGCCCTCAAAATAGGGCTTAATTGTTGGGTTTTCTTCGGTCAAGGCGAGTTTGAACCGGATAAAACTGTTCATGTGGCTGTCTGCACAATGGTGCACCACTTGCCTCACCGACCATCCACCAGGGCGGTATGCCGTGTCCAGTTGGGCTTCTGAAAGCTTTTGAATTTCCATTTTCAGCATAGCCGGAAAGGCTTCAATATTTGTGATCCATTCATGAATGCTTTCCGGGTTGATTTCTTTTGGCGACGCAAATGGGCCGATGGGATATTGAAGAGGATTGTTCATATGCGGATCAAGATACAGCATTGGAACCAATTCAAAAACTCAGGGGATACAAGAATAAATTCCGGTTTTGGAATTTATCCATCAATAAGGATCCACATCCACCACGAATCGGGTTCCCCTGAAATCTTTATGCGCCTGCATTTCCATCAAGAGTCCTTGCAGTTCATGCTTGAAATGGGCTTGGGCATTTCCTGATTTGTCAAGTTTGGCGAAGGACTCATAGATGTATTGGTTTTTAATTTTTCCCACCAGTCCTTTTTCCGGACCCAAGAGTATCTTCTTAACCTGAATGTCTCCCATCAGATTGTGGAGGTGCCTAGCTGCTTTTTCCGCGGTCTTGTAATCCTTGTGTCGGGTGGAGATTTTGATGATTTTGACAAATGGGGGGTAGAAGAATCGCTGTCTTTCCGCCATTTCCTGCAGATAGAAGTTTTTATAATCCCCAGAAATCACCTGTCCAAAAATTGCCTGATCCGGTTTTCGGGTCTGGATGATGACGGTTCCTTGCTTTTCTCTCCGTCCTGCCCTTCCGGCCACTTGCGTAATTTGCTGGAAAGCCCTTTCCCCAGCCCTGAAATCCGGGAAAAACAAGATCCTGTCCGCATCCAAGATCCCAACCAGCGTTACCTTTTCAAAGTCAAGGCCTTTGGTGATCATTTGCGTACCTACCAGAATATCAATGTTGCCGGCGCCAAATTCTTCCAGGAGTCTTTGGTATCCGTATTTGCTTCTGGTCGTATCCAAATCCATCCTGGCCACCCGTGCCTCTGGAAATAACAGGCTTAAACTTTCCTCGATCCTTTCGGTCCCCAAACCAACGGCGCCCAACTTTCCGCTTCCGCAGGCGGGGCAGACTCGGGGTACTTTCTCCTTGAATCCACAATAGTGGCAGCGCATTTCTTCCCCAAATTGATGGTAGGTCAGACTCACATCACAATGCTCACATTCAGGGATCCAACCGCAATCGTCACAGGCAATATAAGGGGCATAACCCCTACGGTTTTGAAAAATCAGCACCTGTTCCTGCTTGTTGAGCGTCTCCTGTATTTTTTCCCGCATCAGTCTGGTAAAATCCAGCTTGAGCAGGTTTTTCTTTTTGTCCACCAAAATATCGGAAAGCTGGTATTGGGGAAGTGATGCCCCTCCATAGCGTTTGTCCAGAAAGACATATCCGTATTTTTTTGTGCGTGAATTGTAATAGCTTTCAAATGATGGAGTCGCTGAGCCCAGGATCGTTTTTGCCTGGTGCAGCCACGCCAGCATGAGCACAGCATCCCTGGCCTGAAAGCGTGGGGCGGGATCGTATTGTTTGTACGAACTCTCATGCTCCTCATCCACGATGACCAATCCCAGACTGTCAAAAGGCAAAAAAATCGAAGACCTTACGCCGATGACAAAGGAAAATTTGCCGCTGAGCACACCGTTCCAAACCTCCACGCGCTCATTGTCGGAGTATTTGGAATGGTAAACACCCATTTTGCTCCCGAAAACCTTTCGGAGTCGGGAAACCATGTGGGTGGTCAAGGCGATTTCAGGCAACAACAAAAGCACTTGGGAGCCACTGTCCAAGGCCTCATTGATCAGCTGGATGTAAATTTCAGTCTTGCCGCTTCCGGTAATGCCATGCAGCAAGAGTGTGTTTTTTTCCTCAAATTGGGTTTTGATTTGCTGAAGGGCTTCGTCCTGTTCGGTGGAAAGGATGATTTTCTCCTCCGTTGCATTCATCTCCTCAAAGCGACTGATGATGATTTTATACTCTTCCAAAACTCCGTTTTTGATCAGTGTTTTGATGGAACTTCCCGTCATTCCTGCATCCGTGAACACCTTCTTGTCCAAACCTTTGATATTCAGTTCCGGTTTCTGGTAAATGGGGATTTCCTGAAGGTATTTGAGCAGGATTTCTTCTTGCTTGGGTTTGTTGGCCAATTCTTTAAAAAGCGATTCCAATGCTTTGATATCGGAAAAGTAAGGTGGACAAAGCCTGATTCTGGATTCTACTTTGGGGCTGTATTTTTCCATCACCTTTTCAAAGACCAGAATGGCTTCCTTGATGATCAAACTTTTGATGATCCCCTGAATGGATTTGATCCCCAACAAATCCTCGCATTCCTCATAACTGAGTTCTTTCTTGCTGGCAAGTGCCTGAAGGATGATTTCCTCCCGTGCATCCAAAGGGTAGGGGGATTGGTCGGAATCATAGCTGGGATTGAGTTGGATTTTGCTTTGGCTGCTGAGCTTGAGCCCCGAAGGCAAAGCGGCATTCATCACCTCTCCGATATGACAGCAATAATATTCCGCCATCCAAACCCAAAATTTGATCTGAAGTGGATTGACTGTCGCAAAGGTGTCCAGCACATCCAAGATCGGTTTTGCCTCATATTCTTTGGGGGCCTTTTGATGTACCTTGGCGATAATGCCCGTCAGAACCTTCTTGAGCCCAAACTGGACGATCACCCGGTAGCCAATGCCGATTTCATCTGCAAAATTCCTGGGGATTTTGTAGGTGAACATCTTGGGGATGGGGACAGGCATGATGATGTCAGCATACAAATTGGATTTGCTGTCCTGTGGTGCGTAAGCGTCTCCGAATAAACTCTCCAAAAGTATTTAGGCTAAAGTGGGCAATTGTACCAAAGCGTCGGCTGGATCAGCAACCGGCTTTTGACAGGCCTTGTTGAAACATACGTAAATTAAAGCATTTCCCTCCAGATCAGGGGTCTTGTGTGCCAGTAGTGGAGGATTTTCTCCGACATTCTCCGTCGCTGCAAGGATAAAATGTGGATGATGGGATTGCATCAAGGTTTTGGCTTTATCCTTTGCTCCTGTGCCTACGATGACGATTTCGGCTTTTCGGACTAAAGTGGTCAAATACAAACTGGCCCAATTGCACAGATATGCGGGTTCGGATACAATCAGTTTATGGATCGATCCAAGCATATTCTGGGCAATTTCAGCATATTTTTCCTCATAGAAATACAGACCCAGATCCTGGAGATTTCGGGCCATAATGGAATTCGAAGCGGGGATGACATTGTCGAAAAGCTCTTTTTTGTTGGCGATGAGTTTTTCCGCCTTGGGATTGTTGAAAAAGAAAAAACCATCCTCTGGGTCAAGGAAATTGTCCAAAACAAAATCACATAATTTCTTGGCTTCAATCAGCCATTTTTGATCAAATGTGGCTTGATAGAGGGCTATAAAACCCCGGATCACGGCGGCATAATCCTCCAGAAATGCGGGCGTATATGCCGTTCCGTTTTTATAAGACCTTTGAAGAACCCCATTCAGGAGCATCTTTTTTAAAATAAATTCCCCGTTGCTGACGGCCAAATCCAATGGTTTTATGTCGCTGGTGGCCAAATAGGCCTGTACCAATCCGGAAATCATCAACCCATTCCAGCCACTCAGGATTTTGTCATCCAGTCCTGGGTATATTCTCTTGCTCCGCACTTGGAGGAGTTTTTCTTTGGTTTGCTGTAGCCTTTTCAGATATTCAGTTTCGGAAATTCCCTCAGCCTTGGCCAGTGTCTCATAGGAATCGGTCTGGAAAAGAATGTTCACCCCTTCTTCCCAGTTTCCGTCCTTTTTGAGGGTGTAGAGTTTGGCAAACCATCCCAGGTCTTCCCCCAGCAGGCTTTCCAACTCGGTATATTTCCAGGTATGGAATTTCCCTTCCACCCCTTCACTGTCCGCATCTTGTGCGGCAAAAAAACCACCTTCTTCCTGAAGCATTTCGGATTCCAACCAGCCTAGGGTTTCATTTACCTTTTCCTTGAAAAAAGGGTCCTGGGTAATCTGAAAGGCTTTGGCATAAAGCTCCAGCAATTGTCCATTGTCATAGAGCATTTTCTCAAAATGAGGGGCAAACCATTCCCCATCCACCGAGTACCTGGAAAACCCACCCCGGAGATGATCGTAAATACCGCCCATTCCTATTTTTCGGAGTGTAAAGAATACTTCATCCAATAGGGTTTCGTCTTTCTTGAGGACTCCATAGTCCAAAAGAAAACTCCAAATGGCTGGCATGGGGAATTTTGGGCTGCGTTTCATACCTCCCCATTCCGGGTCGAATTTGTCCCGCAATTGCTTGACGACAGCGGCAAGTTCTTCCTTGGAAAGCAGGGCTTTTGCAGCTTTCAAATCATATTTTTCACTTTCACTTCTGGCGATACTTTTCCCGAACCCTTCGGCGCTCTCGGCCAACTGGTCGAAATGTTTTTCGAATGAATCCGCGATGTTGCTGAGCAAACCTTTCCATTGTTTGTTCGGGAAATAGGTGCCTCCGTAAAATGGTTTTTGGTTTGGCATCAAAAATACATTCAGAGGCCATCCTCCCTGCAAACCCATGGTTTGCACGGCTTCCATGTAGATGTTGTCCAGGTCAGGTCTTTCCTCACGGTCGATTTTGATGCAGACAAAATGGGTATTCATGAGCGCAGCGGTGGTCGCGTCTTCGAAGCTTTCCTTCTCCATTACATGGCACCAGTGACAGGCAGAATAACCAATGCTGACCAAAATAGGCTTGTTTTCCGCTTTTGATTTACGA
The DNA here is from genome assembly GCF_000381545.1 of Rhodonellum psychrophilum GCM71 = DSM 17998. Taxonomy (GTDB): domain Bacteria; phylum Bacteroidota; class Bacteroidia; order Cytophagales; family Cyclobacteriaceae; genus Rhodonellum; species Rhodonellum psychrophilum. The sequence continues at coordinate 29,642 of NZ_KB906688.1, forward strand.
AGGGCTTCCTCTCCCCAAGGATACCAATCCACGGGATTATGGGCATGCTGGAGGAGATAGGGGCTTTGGCTATGGATTAATCTATTTGTCTTCATGGAAAAATAAAAATTGATGAAAGGGAAATCCCGATTTACGATCACATGAGGGGGCGCAAATCGAATTTTATTTCCCCCTGTATTGAACCTGCTTCCTGAGTTGGTCGATCTCTTTGGAAAAATCAAAATCATGGCTCATTCGTTCCAATTTTTTGTGGAGATTTTCGAGGAACTTCAGGTGGGCAGGGCTCTCCACATTGAAGGGCCTGTGCGCCAAGTCTTTTTTGATGCTTTCCACTTCCTTGATAATCGGGAAGGATTTCGGGTCGATCCAAGCCATCATGAATTTTTCCCAGATATATTCTTCGGCCTGCTCGGTGGGGTGGACGAGGTCTTCCTTGTAAAATCGATAATCCCGAAGCTCATCCATCATGATCTCGTAGCTTGGGAAATAATGTGCATTTGGAAATTCGGTGACGATTTCATGACAGGCCAATCGCAAAATACTTTTGCTCAGCTGGTTTTCGGGGATTCCATCCTTGGTGTGGCGCACAGGACTGACTGTCAGGATGATTTTTGCTTTGGGATTGAATTGCTGGAGGATGGACAAAAAGGAGGCAAATGCCTTGGTGATTTCCTCTGTTTTCAGCAGGCGCTTTTCGAACAAACCGGCCGGTTGTTTATGGCAATTGGCCACAATTTGATCCGAATTTCCATATTCATAGACCCATGCCGTCCCAAAAGTGATCAAGATGTGCGTTGCTTTTTCCAGTTGCACTTTGCTCAGGTGCTGCTTTTTTTGAATCAGTCGGTCCAAGGATTCCTTGCTATAGGCCACCACATCGGAATGCATGCCGAAATGCAGGTACAGACCATCCCGAATCAAGATCAGATCCGTATTGACCGGCATCTCCAAAATGGAATCTTCCATGGCTTGGCAGATGGACACTGGATTGAACAAGGTTCCAAAAGGATTGTTGACCATGTTGAATTTCCTGTCCTGGAGTTTCTCGCCTATTGTACTGGAAAAACAGGACCCAATCGAATACAGGACCGTATCGTGGTTGATTTTTGGTTCAAAAGATGGGATTTCAAAAGCTGTGGTCCATTGCATGTCCTAAAATTATAAAGAATGAAGGCAAAGTCATGAGTTTGCGATACTAATTTTTTGAATTTGCCAAGTGGGTGGCAAGGAAACAAAAATGAGACCGATCATTTCCATCGGTCTCATTTCTCTGTTTTTTATATCTTTTTTCGTAATATCCAGCATTCGCTGAAAATCCCCAAACCGGATTTCTCTATCCAAAATCAAAGAATGATTCTGGTTTTTATTTCCGGTTGGTTTGAAAAGCAATGGCCATCAATGGCTTTCCACCCATTTGTACGCATTCACGAAGGCTTCCACCCAAGGGCTTACTTCTTCGTTGAGATTTTCCGATGGATAGTAGGGCCAGTTCCAAGGTTTTAGGGATCTTTCGATATGGGGCATGATGGCCAAGTGTCGGCCATCTTCCGATACGATTCCCGCTACCGCATGGTCGGAACCATTCGGGTTTCCAGGATAGGCTTCATAGCTGTACACCATCCCGATATTGTAGGAATCTTTGGGTTTTGGAAGTTGGAATTTTCCTTCTCCATGTGCTACCCAGACACCCAGTCTTTGACCGGCAAGGCTGCGGAACATCACCGAATTGTTTTCGGGGATATTGACATTGACAAATGCCGATTCGAATTTATGGCTGGCATTGTGGAGCATTTTGGGTTTCACGTCGTGGTCAGGGGTGACCAAACCGAGTTCAACCATCAACTGGCAGCCGTTACAAACCCCGAGGCTGAGGGTGTCTTTTCTTGCGTAGAAATTGTCCAAAGCCAATTTTGCCTTTTCGTTGTAAAGGAAAGCGCCTGCCCAGCCTTTGGCCGAACCCAACACATCGGAGTTGGAGAAACCTCCCACAAATACGATCATCTGCACATCTTCCAGATTCTCACGGCCGGCAATCAAGTCCGTCATGTGCACGTCTTTCACGTCAAAACCCGCCAACCAAAGCCCGTAGGCCATTTCACGGTCTCCGTTGACTCCTTTTTCACGGATGATGGCGGCACGTTTTCCACTGCTTGTTTTCCTATAAGGATTCAAGCCAAAAGCGTCATACGTTCCTTCCCAGTTTTGACCAAATCGATAGGATAATCCTTGGGATTTGTAATTGTTGAACCTGTCCAAAGCCAGCTGATCGCCGCTCTGTTTTTTGTCCAAGAGATAGGAAGATTTGAACCAAACGTCGCGCATTTCAGCAACAGACAGGCTCAAGTCAGTACCAATTAGTTCTACCTTGCCATCAAGGGTTACTTCCCCGATTGAAATGTACGCAATGCCGTGGTTTTCCAAAACGGACCTGGTTCTTTCTGGATTGGCTACCTGGATCAAGACTCCTGGGTTTTCGGCAAAAAGTGCCTTGGTCAAATCTTTTTCGGGAAGCCTGTCGGTCTTTACCTTCAATCCGATTTGGTTGGAAGGGAAAGTCATTTCCAACAAGGCGGTAATCAATCCGCCGGAAGATATGTCATGGCCTGCCAAAATCTCTCCTTTTGAGATCAAGTTCTGAACAGTCATGAATGCTTTCGCAAAATATTGGCTGTCCAACACATCAGGGGTTTCGGTACCCACTTTGTTCAAGACCTGCGAGAAGCTGGATCCGCCTAGTTTGGCGCTGTCTTTGGAGAAATCTATGTGGAAAACCTTGCTCCCGACGATCGGTTTCAGGTCGGGGGAAACGATTTTTTTGATGTCTGCACAGGTTCCTATTGTCGAAATGATGACAGTACCTGGCGAAAAGACGATTTTTCCATCGGGATACTTTTGGGTCATGGAGAGTGAATCCTTTCCCGTGGGAATATTGACGCCCAGATCGATGGCAAATTCACTGACTGCCTGCACCGCCCTGTAAAGCCGGTCATTTTCTCCCGGATTTTTGGAAGGCCACATCCAGTTGGCACTCAGGGAAATTCCCTGCAAGCCTTCCTCGATCGGCGCCCACACCAGGTTGGTCATCGCTTCCGCAATCGCAAGTCTGGATCCAGCCTCTGGATTGGCCAATGCCGCTACCGGCGCATGCCCTATCGAGGTGGCGATTCCTTTGACTCCTGTATAATCCATGGCCATGACGGCCACGTTGTTCAATGGCAATTGGATTTCTCCCGTGGTTTGTTGCTTGGCCACCCGGCCCGTTACAGATCGGTCCACTTTGTTGGTCAGCCAGTCCTTGCAGGCCACGGCTTCCAATTGCAACACTTCGGTGATGTGTTTTTTGAGGTCTTGGAGCTTGTATTCAGGCTCTGAAAAATTGACTGCCAAGGTGCTGTCTTCCAGGATTGTCTTTGGAGAGCTGCCAAACATGTAGGAAAGGTTCCAGTCCACAGGTTTTTCGCCTGTCGCCTGGTTTTCGAACTTGAAGTGCATGTCCCCGGTGGTTTCTCCCACGACATAGAAAGGAGCTCTTTCCCTTTCGGAAATTCTCTTGAGTAAGGCGACGTCTTTTTCGCCAACGACCAATCCCATTCTTTCTTGGGATTCATTGCCGATGATTTCCTTGGCCGAAAGGGTAGGGTCTCCGACAGGCAGTTGATCCAGATAAATGGTTCCCCCTGTGGTTTCCACCAATTCCGAAAGACAGTTCAGGTGTCCACCTGCGCCGTGGTCATGGATGGAAATGATGGGGTTGTCCTCGCTTTCTGCCATGGCACGGATGACGTTGGCCACCCTTTTTTGCATTTCCGGGTTGGATCTTTGGATGGCATTCAGTTCGATGGCATTGCTGAATTCTCCCGTATTGACGGAGGAAACCGCGCTTCCACCCATTCCTATCCTATAATTGTCTCCGCCCATGATGATGATTTTGTCACCTTTTCCGGGTTCGTTTTTCTTGCTGTATGGGGCTCTGGTAAAACCCACGCCTCCTGCCATCATGATCACTTTGTCAAATCCATGATGTTTTTGTCCTTCTTCGTGTTCGAAAGTCAAGACTGAACCTGAGATCATGGGCTGACCGAATTTGTTTCCGAAATCACTTGCGCCATTGGAAGCCTTGATCAGGATGTCCATGGGGCTTTGGTAAAGCCAGTCTCTTTCTGGAAGATTTTTTTCCCATGACCTGCCTTTTTCCGATCGGGTGTAGGACGTCATATAAACCGCCGTTCCTGCCAGTGGAATGGAGGCAGTACCGCCAGCCATTCTGTCCCGGATTTCGCCGCCCGCTCCCGTGGCGGCTCCATTGAAGGGCTCCACAGTGGTAGGGAAATTATGGGTTTCCGCTTTCAGGGAAATGACGGTGTCGATGGTCTCTGGCTCAAAAAAATCCGCTTTGTCCTGTGTTTTCGGGGCAAATTGCTGGGCTTTCGGGCCTTGGACGAAGGCCACATTGTCTTTGTACGCAGAGACGATTTTATTGGGATGTCTCTTGGAGGTTTCCTTGATGAGTTGAAAAAGGGTGTGTTCCTTTGTTTCTCCATCGATGATAAAAGTGCCATTGAAGATTTTGTGCCTGCAATGTTCCGAATTGACCTGGCTGAAGCCGAAAACCTCGGAATCTGTAAGGGGTCTTTCCAGTTGACGGCTGACATCCTCCAGGTAATCGACCTCTTCTTCACTTAGGGCAAGGCCTTCCTTTTTGCTGTATTCGCCGATATTGGATACCGGGATGATTTTTTCGGGTTCCAGATGGATGTCAAAAACATCCTGGTCCAATCCGATATACACTTTCTGCAACATCGGATCGATGGAATCCCCTTCGAGGATTGGGAAGTATTCTTCCATCCGAAGGATACCGCTGATACCCATGTTGCCGGAGATTTCGACGGCATTGGTGGACCATGGGGTGATCATTTCTTTTCTTGGTCCCACAAACCTGCCTTCAACCTTTCCGGTTTTTAAGGCCTTTGCTTCGCCAAAAAGCCAGATGAGTTTGTCGGTGTCAGTGGCATTGAGGGGGTGATGGGATTGTACGGCATATATTTTTGCCTCAAGGGATTGGAAAAAGAGAATCATGTCCGGGGTTTTGGATGGCTTTTCAAGAAGTACAAAGGTAAACAATTGGGGCAAAAGAATAAAGATTTATCAACAGTCAGGCTCGAATAATGAAAGGGGATTGTTTTTTCGCCCATTCGAGCCGTCAGAATAGAGGTTCAATTCCAATTTATAAATCGGCGATTGGAGTCGTTTCCCTTCAATCCTTTCAATTTTCTGATCAAAATCCATCAGAGAAGTTTTGAAAATAAGGGAATGCCCAAACCAAAAAAAAATAAAAAAATCCGATTTGATTTCTTCTTTGATAATGATTTATCGTTTAAATAATTGTGTAAGGAAACACAGTTAAAATTGATTAATTTTATACGTGTAAGTAAATACAGTGGGTATCCTTATCAATTCAAAAAAAACTGAAACACCGAACTTAGCCGGCCTCAAAATTCCCCAATTGAAAAAATAGTTTCTTCACAAATATGGGGCAACAGGGGCCGGAGTTGTTGGATCTTGTTGGAGGTGCAATGGGGACAAAAACAGCTATGGCTTTTCCGGGATTCTTAATGGAAGAAGTGCCAGCATACGCCTGTTTGCCAGTTTGATATTTCAAATTTCAGCTTCTTGAACAATTTTTTTTAGCCACAAATGAAAAAGGAATTGACAAGAACTTCAGCCGCGATCATGTTTTCGGACATCGTCGGATATACCGCCTTGATGGGGGAAAATGAAGAGCATGCGTTCAAGTTGCTGAAAAAAAACACAAAAAATCACCACGATATCCTCAAATCCCATCACGGAAAGATGGTCAAAGAACTTGGCGATGGAGTTTTGTGTGTGTTCGAAAATGTGACCGAGGCCGTACAGTCCGCCTTGGATATCCAGCGGCTTTACAAAGATTCAAATGAAATCAGTCTTCGGATAGGAATTCATTATGGCGAGGTAATATGTGACAAATCAGATATCTATGGAGATGCCGTCAATCTGGCCTCCAGAATCCAAATGATCGGAATTCCCGGATCAATATTGTTGTCGGAAAGGGTCCATCAGGAAATTTCCCATGTGTCGGTTTTCAAATGTGTTTCCTTAGGAAATTTTGATTTAAAAAATGTCAACCATACCACCGAAATTTTCGCCCTAGCCCTTCCAGGCCTAAAAGTGCCCAAACGCGGAGATTTGGAAAAAATCCTTAGGAAGCAGGAGAAAAAACTCATGTTGGCGGGCTTGGTCTTCCTGTCCCTTTTGGTGATGGCGCTTTGGATGTATTACAGTTCTTATATCAGGGCACTCACAAACGAACCTGAAAAGTCCATTGCCGTCTTGCCATTCCAAAATATCGACAACAATCCCGAAAATGACTTTTTTAGTAAAGGCTTGACAGAAGACATCATTTCACACCTTTCCAAAATATCGAGTTTGAAAGTGATCTCAAATGCAAGCGTAGAGGCCTATGACTACCAAAATGAATCCCTCAAGGACATCGCAGCCAGTTTGGGGGTAAATGTAATTCTCGTGGGAAGTGTGCAGCGCTCGGGGAATACCGTCAGAATCCGGGTGCAATTGGTCGACGCAGTCAATGAGGTGAATTTATGGGCCGAAACATTCGACAGGGAGTTAGTGGGGCTTTTTGATGTACAAAGTGAAATTGCCTTCAACATCGCGCAGTCGATGAGTGCCCGGCTGACCAAGGAAGAAATTTTGCTCTTGGACAAAAAACCCACGGCAAACATCAGCGCTTACGAAATTTACCTGAGAGGAAGGGACTATTATTATCAATATGAGGCCGGTACCAATAAATTGGCAATCGATGAATTCAAAAAAGCGATTCAAATGGATTCCAGTTTTGCCTTGGCTTGGGCAGGTTTGGGTGATGCGTACGGTCAATTGTATGGGCGGTTCAATGGGGAGAAATTCTGGATTGATTCCAGTCTGGTGGCAAGTCAAAAAGCCCTCAGCTTGGATTCCAATCTTTCGGAGGCGTACAATTCAATGGCAATTGCCCATAATTACAGAAGTGAATATGACAGAGGGTTTGAGCTCTTGCAGAAAGCGGTTTCGCTCAACCCAAACAATGCACAGGCGGTTGGGAATCTGGGGACCGGGTATTTTTTCAAAGGAAACCTTGAGGAAGCCCTCAAGTGGGAAAAGAAGGCAGCGGGGCTCAATCCAAAACATTATGTCCCTTACCAAATCGTGGGATGGACCTACAGACTTTTGGGAGATTATGAAAATGCGGAATTGTGGTTGAATAAATCACTTGAATTAAAACCATTTAGGGATACCTACGAACAACTTGCCCTTCTTTACATAGGCCAAGGTAAAAAAAGCGAAGCCAAAAAGCTGATCCCTGAACTTTTCAAACTCGGACCAACAGAAAAAGTGTATGAAACTGCTGGCCTGATTGCCTTTATGTGTGGAGATCCTAAAATGGCTAAAACCTTTTTTGAAAAATCCCTGGATCTAAATCCCTTGTTTGGAAGAGATCCGATGGCCATCAGTGCAATCTATTTGGGACATATTCTGCTTGCCGAAAAAGAATATTTGGAAGCCAATTTGTATCTGGACAATGCGTTTGAATTGAACCTTCAGGAAATAAGGAAAGGTGCCCAATATGAGGAGCATGCCTTCTACTTGGCCGGAATCTATGCCACCAGAGGCAAAACAGAGGAAGCAATCCAGTATCTGAAAATCGCAAGGGGCCAGAATTGGAAGGATCATGTTTTGGCTTTTTACAATCCACTTTTCAAAAGTATTCATGACCATCCGGAGTTTGTCAATATCTGTAAGGAAATGGAAACCGAAATGAAAACCCAATTGGAGAGGGCCCAAAAAAATCAGACCCTCGGGATATTGTATGAATTTCCCTGGAAGGTGATTGAGCCGTCGATTGCGGGTGGAGCTGCCTTTGCGTGGATAATTCCTGCCACCAGTGCACAAGCCATGGAAGTTCCGGACATCACTTCATATGTCGCATCTGGAAAAGTAGAAAACACAGCAGTCCCCGGTGCTACCCAATCCACTGGAGGTATTCCTGAATTGGAGTACGAGGCAAAGTTGCCATAGCCGTTTTTACAATCAAAATCCAGGGCTGCCACTGTAAAAACCCTGGGATTGGAACTATGGAAACAACCGGGCAAATTCCGATTGGCATCTCCAAAATCATTGCCAGCTGACATCACTATATATGAACCCCTCCGTGCCAACCTTCGGATTGCCGGGATCACATTGCGATTGGAAGCGCAATTGTCCACGTCATATTCTCCCAAGCTAATCATGACGACATCTCCTTTTATTGCATTTCGAGCAAGATAATCAAAGGCCAAAAGCAAATCAGACCAATATCCTTCTCCGCAGCGATCGAGCACTTTCAAGGGAACCACTTTTGCAAATTTTGAAACCCCATTCATCCCATATCCATCAGGACTTTGGTTTGCTGCTTTGCCGGCAGCTATTCCGGCACAATGGGTTCCATGTCCGGTGCCATCAACGGTAGCATCAGGTTCTCCATCGACAAATGATTTTGCAAATCGGGTTTCTACGTTCAGGTCGGGATGGTTTTTGTCCACCCCTGAGTCCAATATCCAGATCCATTTCATGGGATTTGCGCTTTCCACGGAACCACCCACCAAATTCACCGCGCAACTCGTCTTTTTTGTGGGATCATAATTCCAAGATTGCTGGATAGGCCTGCCTTGTTGGATGGGTCTTCCTTGCTGTATGGGTCTTCCCTGCATTTGGAAATCCGGCTCTACATTTTCTACAAAGGAGTCCTTTTCAAGCGTCCTTATTTCCTCATTGGTCAAGTAAGCAGTGAAACCAATATTGCTGAAGATAAATTTATTTTCGACCTCAATCCCATAACCCTTGGCAAATTCATCGATCTGGTCAAGAAGTAGAAGCATTTTATCATCATACTCCTGCGCGGGTTTTTCCGGACGCTCCTCTTTTAAATCTTCTTGGATGAGCGGAGAAGCAAATGAATCGTTCAGAATGATAATAAAACGTTTTTTTTTCGACTCTTGGACCAAAATCATTGAGACAAGAGCGGGTAAAAATGACAAAACAAGTAGGCTTGCGATTTCCATGGTCATAAAAGTTTAACCCATGGGATGCATTCACATTTCTTCTCGAGCTTGAAAGTGATTGATAATCAGTAAATGGTTCGCTTTTTTTGTCTTCTCCAGTTCAATTAGACGCCACATTCTCCCAATAGTCTGATTTTCTAGCATTTTCAACCCCTTGGATAAACCAATGCATATTTTGGGTTGGATAAAATTAAAAGTCTAATGACAAGGAAGTTAGCTAATTTTCTACAAAATTCAAATGCCAACATTCCAAGAAATGCTTAAGCAATTTCTGAATTCTCCTTCAGTAGGTAATCCACCGTTTCCTCGATAAGGGTATTGTGTCCACAGGGCAATTCGAGGATTTGGATGTGTGGGATTTTGGAGCTGAAAGGGTGGAGGTTTTCGGAAGTGACCATTTTATCAAATTTTCCAGAAACCAAAGTAATCGGTGTTTGGGATTCCCGAAAAGCAGCGATAATCTTTTCTAAGTCAGGCTGAAGGGGTTTGAAGACATTCCAGGTGAAATAGACCTGAGCCCGCTTGGTTCGGGTGCGCATCTGGGATTTCACGAATTTGATAAAGCTGCTTTCCAATAGTCCCAGGCGGTGAAAACGGTCCATCCATTTGAAAAATTGCCTGGGATGAAAAACCACGTACTTGAACAAGCGGTTGAAGGCACCTGGAAATGTCGCCATGTTGTACCAAAATCCGGTTTTGATACCGTCTGGAGCCATTAATAGGAGAGAAATCACCCTTTCGGGAAACAATTCGAAAGTGACCAAGGAAAATTTCCCACCCATGCTGTAGCCCACCAAATGGAATTGTTCAAAATCCTCCTTTTCCATCAGATTCAAAAGGATTTCCTCCCAAACCTGTTTTGTTAGTTTTTGACGGGTGCTGATCCAACTGCTGTGTCCATGATAGAAAACATCAAATACCAGAAAGCAGTCATTATTGGTTTTCAACCTTAGAAAGGGATCAAAAGCTTTCATCGTCTGGCCAAAGCCATGGAAAAGCAAGTGGATATTTTTGCCGTTACCGTGTTTTTTGTAGGCCAATTCCCCAAATGGAGTCTGTAAAAATTGCATGTCCAATATTAAATAAAATTGCAGACAAAAAGGTGGTTTGGGTAAGGAACACATTTTTCAATGGAATTAAACCCGTTTTATGCAGTTCGAAGTCAATTCAATACGCTACTTAACTGATGTTCAATTAGTTGTGAATTTTTTTCTAAATTCACCCTATTGGTATCAGGAATTAGTCTCCCTGTAGTCTGATTTTCTTGCAGTTTCGATCTCATTTGGAAACCTGCTGCATATTTCGGGTTAAAAGAATAATAGTTGGTTATGGAAATTGAATTGAGTTTTTAAATCGGTAAAAATTGGGTTGTTGGAATGAAATGAAATTTTCTTCTTAAAAAAACCACGGAAACTTTGAACATTCAAATAGTTTCTCGAGTTTTGCATCTTAATTGAAAAAATGTTGGATACAAAACACAAAATAATCGAAACCGCAACGGATCAATTTATGCGTTTTGGCGTGAGGTCAGTGACCATGGATGATATTGCCAGGCAAACAGGAGTTTCCAAAAAAACGATTTATCAGGAATTCGCAGATAAAAATCAATTGGTTTACGAGACCTTTCAAGCGGCTTTGCTGCAAGATACCCAGATGGTCGCCGACCTTCCCCGAGTGAAGGACGGCGTAATCGAGCACCTGATTGGGCTCTTCAACTATATGAAAAGCCGGTTTGGAGAGGTCAATCCTTTTGTTTTGAACGAAATAGAAAGGTATTATCCACAATGCTGGCAGTTGTTCGAGGATTTTAAGCAGGAGCATATTCTTGAGAAAATCATCGAAGTCATGGAAACAGGAAAGGAAGAAGGATATTTCCGATCGGAGATCAATACCCAGATCACGGCAAAACTTCGGGTGGAGCAAATGATGATCAGTTTTGACCCCATCAAATTCCCCCCCTCCAAATACAATATGGTGGATTTGCAATTGGAAATATTTGAACAGTTCCTTTATGGGATTTTTACAGAAAAAGGGAGAGCAGCGTATCTAAAACAAAAACTAAGTCAGGCATGAAAACTTTTATGAATCTTAAGGCGGCGATGTCAATCCTCTTGGGCTTGATTTTCATTTCCCCCAGCTATGGGCAAGAGGTATTGGTACTTACCCTTGAGGAAAGTGTCAAATATGCCATCGAAAACAATGTGGACGCAAAAAATGCACAATTGGAGGTGATGGCCTCCAAAGGGATTATTGGGGAAAATTTGGCAAAAGGGCTTCCCCAGATTACGGGAAACTTTGATTTCACCCACAACATGCTTATTCCTGTGGTGTTCTTGCCCAATGCAGGACCATTTGCGGACCCGAACATAGACTCAGATGTCGTCCCTGCCAGGTTTGGGGTAGATTTCCAATCGGCTCTGGGGGTGAGATTGGAGCAAATGATCTTTGACGGGTCTTATTTCGTCGGTCTAAAGGCAGCCAAAACCTTGAAAATGCTGACGGAGTTCGATAAGGAAAAAACCGAAAATGACATCATAGAAGGCGTGAAGAAAGCCTATTATTCTGTCTTGGTCAACGACGAAAGAAGGAAATTGGTGGAAGCCAACCTAGGAAGACTCGAAACCTTGTTGCACGATACTGAGGCCCTTTTTGAGGCGGGGTTTGTGGAGAAGATCGATGTGTCCAGGATCAAAGTCCAGCGCAACAACCTCAATACCGAGCTTGACAAGGTGGTGACCGGAACGGCGATCAGTGTTGAAATGCTAAAATTGCAGATGGGACTTCCCATGAATTCAACTATCGAAATCAGTGAAAAACTCAGCGATCTGAATGAAAAAGCAGAAATCGCATCACTTTTGGAAAATGATGGCTATAGGAGGGTTGAAATCGACCAGTTGAACACGAACCTTGTGCTGGCCAATTTGGACTTGAAAAACAACCAAGTACAATACATGCCAAAAATCAACGGCTTTTTGACTTACCAGAGATCAGGTGCTTCCTTGGATTTCAATTCCTTATGGCAAAGCAACAATTGGTTTTCCGTCTCTACGGTTGGGGTCAACATGAGTATCCCGATCTTTGATGGCTTCTCGAAAAGCAACAAGATCAAACAAAACAGGGTGCAGATCCAACAACTTGAAAACCAGAAGGGATTTGTGGAAAGCAATATCGATATCGAGCGTTTCCAGGCCAAAGCCAACCTCAAGAATAGTCTGAAAGCCTTGTCTGTCCAGGATGAAAACAGGCAATTGGCCTTGGAAGTATTTCAAATGGCCAAAATCAAGTATGATGAGGGAGTAGGCTCCAACCTGGAAGTGGTGGAAGCGGATTCCGCATTGAAAGAAGCCGAATCAAATTATTTTTCAGCGCTGTTTGATACGCTGATTTCAAGAGTGGATTTAGAAAAAGCCTTAGGCATATTGTAAGAAATAACAACAAGACAAGCACATAACAATCATATGAAAATTTACTCCAAATTTTTGATCCTTCCCATACTCGCCCTGGTATTTTCCTGCGCAGAAAAGGATGAATTGACAGAAAAAAAGGCAGCGCTTGAAACGCTCAAAAAGGAATCATTGGCCATGAGGACCTCCATTGAGGAGTTGGAAAGAGAGATTTCAAAACTTGATCCTGAATTCGGTGTTTCCAACCGTAAATCGGTTTTGATCACTACCATCCAGCCTGAGAAAAACAATTTTGCACATTACGTGGAAGTGACCGGCTCTGTGCTTTCAAAGAAGAATGTCAGTATCAGCGGAGAGACATCCGGTAGAATCCAGGAAGTCGCAGCAGTGGAAGGCATGCGTGTCGGCAAAGGCCAAGTTTTGGCACGGATTGATGCCGAATCCATCCAGCGGAACATGGAGGAAGTGGAAAAGCAAATGGAATTGGCAGTCATCATTTTCGAGAAGCAAGAAAGACTCTGGAAACAGCAGATCGGTACAGAAATCCAATACCTCGAGGCGAAAAACCGAAAGGAAATATTGGAAAAAAACATGGCAAGCCTGAAAACCCAAGCGGACCGCAGTACGGTGAGAGCACCTTTTTCAGGAACGGTGGAATCCGTAATGGTGAGGTTGGGTGAGTTGGTCCAGCCAGGTACACCCATGTTTCAATTTGTGGGGGAAAGCGATCTGTTTATTGAGGCAGATGTGTCCGAACGCTTTATCGGTGTGATCAACAAGGGAGATTCAGTGATGATCAACTTCCCTTCCACAGGCCAAAACTTAAAAACGAAGGTTACGGCAGTGGGCGCCATTGTCAATGCCGATAACAGGACATTTAAAGTGGAGGTTTTTGTTCCAAAAATGGACAAGTTGAAACCCAATATGATTTCGGTATTGAAAATCAAGGATTATGAAAATCCTGCAGCGATCGCGATCCCCAATTACCTGATCATGCAGGACAATTCAGGGGATTATGTCTATGTCGTGGAAAACAACTTGAGTAAGAAGCGCATTGTGAAGCGGGGAGTGACCTATCAGGAAGTAACGGAGATTTTGGAGGGATTGACTGGGGATGAGCTTTTGGTGGACAAAGGGTTCAGGGAAGTAGGGGATAATTTCAGTGTAAACATCGCGCAATAGTTCTACTTATGTCAAATCAAGAAGAAAAGAAAAAAGGGGTCATTCGGAATTTTGGGCTGAGTAGTTTGTCTGTTGACAATCAGACCTCTGTCGCAATTTTGGTTTTGATCATTTCGGTATTGGGCATCATGGCCTACAATACCATGCCCAAGGAGAGTTTCCCGGAAATCGTGATCCCCACGGTTTATGTGGGAACCGCTTATCCTGGCAACTCACCCGTGGATATGGAAAACCTGATTACCAGGCCCATTGAAAAAGAATTGAAATCCATCAACAATGTAAAGGACGTGAAGTCCACTTCTGTTCAGGATTTTTCTTCCATTGTGGTTGAATTTACTCCCGGTGTGGAAATTTCCAAAGCCATCCAGGACGTCAAGGATGCTGTCGACAAATCCAAAAGCGAATTGCCATCTGACTTGGACAGCGATCCAGATGTCATTGAGGTAAACACCTCGGATTTCCCGATCATGAATGTCAATATTTCCGGAAACTATTCAGAAGAGGAATTGAAGAAATTCGGGGAATATCTGGAAGACGAGATCGAGAAATTACCCGAAATCTCCAAAGCAGAATTGAGGGGAACGATCGAAAGAGAGATTCGGATCAATGCAGATATTTATAAAATGGAAGCCCTGCGTGTTTCATTCAGCGATATTTCAGAGGCAGTGGGCCAGGAGAATGTCACGGTGTCTGGCGGGAATCTATTGGCAGGCGATTTCAGAAGGTCCCTCAGGATCACGGGAGAGTTCAAAAAACCCGAAGAGTTGCTGGATGTCATTGTCAAAACCGAAAACAACAAGATCGTTTATCTCGGGGATGTGGCAGATGTGGAGGATACTTTCAAGGAAAGGGAAAGTTATGCACGGAGCAACAAGCTCCCGGTCGTCACAGTCAACGTAATCAAAAGAAGTGGTGAAAACCTTTTGGATGCATCAGACAAGATCAAAATTCTGATTGATGATGCCAAAAACAACAGGTTTCCAAAGGATTTGGAAATCACCATCACCAATGACCAATCCAAAGCCACACGTTCGCAAGTTAAGGATTTGGAAAACAGTATTATTTTCGGGGTTATTCTCGTGGTATTGGTCTTGATGTTTTTCTTGGGATTCAGGAATGCCCTTTTTGTGGGTATTGCCATTCCCTTGTCCATGTTTATCTCTTTCTTGATCCTCAACGCCTTTGGGGTGACCTTGAATTTGATGGTGTTGTTCTCATTGATCCTCGCCTTGGGGATGTTGGTGGACAACGGGATCGTGGTTGTGGAAAATATTTACCGCTTGATGCAGGAAGGGAAAACTCCCGTTCAAGCAGCGAAGCAAGGTGTTGGTGAAGTTGCCTGGCCGATCATCACGTCGACAGCAACGACTTTGGCCGCATTCTTTCCCTTGATTTTTTGGGACGATATCATCGGAGAATTCATGAAATACTTGCCGATCACCTTGATCGTGGTGTTGTCTTCTTCCCTTTTCGTGGCATTGGTGGTGAATCCGGTTCTGACCTCACTTTACATGAAGGTTCAGGATGTGGACATGATCAAACCGAAGAAAAAACCATTGGTATTTGCCTTGGTCACTTCCACGCTTGGTATCGTTTCCTACATACTGGGCTGGATGGTCATGGGGAATTTATTGATGCTGATCGCCATCTTCACCGTATTCAATGTACTGGTACTCAGAAAAGCCATTCGCTGGTTCCAAAATGTCTTTTTGGTCAATCTGGAGAATGTTTATGAAAAAACATTGAATTTTGCGCTTCAGGGAATAAAGCCTTACTTCTTTCTGGGAGGTACATTTCTCCTGCTTTTCCTCTCCCTTGTTTTGCTGGGCATAAGAGCTCCCAAAATCCTGTTTTTCCCAGACAATCAACCCGCTTTGATCAATGTTTTCATCGAAAATCCTATCG
Source organism: Rhodonellum psychrophilum GCM71 = DSM 17998 (assembly GCF_000381545.1). Lineage (GTDB taxonomy): Bacteria > Bacteroidota > Bacteroidia > Cytophagales > Cyclobacteriaceae > Rhodonellum > Rhodonellum psychrophilum. The sequence continues at coordinate 45,264 of NZ_KB906688.1, forward strand.
GTACGGATACAGAGGCGACAAATACCTTTGTGGCCTCCATGGAAGATGAATTGATTGAGGTATTGAAGCCCTTCAATGATGTCATTGAGTCTGTCATTACGCAAGTAGGACAGGGGACAGGTGATCAGTCGGAAGGCCCTGCCATCGCAAATACCCCACACAAGGCGAAAATAACAATCAGTTTTGTGGAATATCAATTTAGACAGGGAGTCAATACCAATGCTGTAATGGAGGATATCCGTGACTTAGTCGAAAAATATCCAGGAGTGTTGATTACCGTGGACAAGCAGAGAAACGGCCCGCCAGTGGGCAAAGCGATCAACATCGAGGTGGCAGGCGAAGATTTTCAGAAATTGATTGCCTTTGAGAGTCAATTCAGGGAATATCTTTCGAGTGCCAATATTCAGGGAATCGAGGAACTCAAATCCGATTTGGAACTGGGCAGTCCTGAAGTGATCCTGAATATCGATCGGGAAAAAGCCAGGAGATTTGGACTTTCCACCTCCTCCATCGCCAATGAATTGCGGACGGCTCTTTTTGGTTTGGAAGTATCCAAGTTCAAGGATGGTGAGGATGATTATCCCATACAACTTCGCCTGAAGGATGATTACAGGTATAATCTGTCTTCCTTAATCAACAAAAAAATAAATTTCAGGGATAAATTCGGCAACCAAAAAGAGGTGCCCATCTCTGCAGTTGCAGAACTGGAGTATGGTTCCACTTACGGGTCGGTCAAACGGAAAGACCTCAATAAAGTTATCTCCATATTTTCCAACGTGACCGACGGCTACAATGCCACCGAGATCAATGATCAATTGAAAGGAATGGTGGCTTCATACGATATTCCGGATGGGATTACGGTTAAGTTTTCAGGTGAGCAGGAAGAACAGGCAAAATCCACTGCCTTTCTCTCCAAGGCTTTGTTGATCGCCGTATCCATGATTTTCCTGATCATCGTAGCGCAATTCAACTCCGTGACCACACCTTTCATCATCATGGCAACGGTGATCTTGAGTACCATTGGTGTATTCTTGGGCTTGGTGATTTTCAACATGGATTTTGTGGTGATCATGACCGGGATTGGAATTATCTCACTCGCGGGTGTGGTGGTGAACAATGCCATCGTTTTGATTGATTATACCGATTTGGTAAGGTCAAGAAGGAGAGAGGAATTGAATACTCCGGATGAAGAATTTCTTCCTGAAGAGGAATTGTTGGGCAGTATTGTCCAAGGAGGAAAAACGAGACTGCGGCCAGTCTTGCTGACGGCCATCACCACGGTGCTGGGTTTGATCCCTTTGGCCATCGGGATGAACATAAATTTCGGTACGCTTTTGTCTGAATTTGACCCCCAATTCTATGTAGGAGGGGACAATGCAGATTTCTGGGGCCCAATGGCTTGGACAGTGATATTTGGTCTAACCTTTGCCACCTTCTTGACGTTAGTAATTGTACCTGTCATGTATTTATTGGCAGATAAATTGAACATGTTGATTCGCAGAATCAAATAGCATGATTAATTAAAGGTTGGTGGTTTTTAAATGTTGAAACCCTTGGGATATTATCCCAAGGGTTTTTATTTTTGCAGATCGATTTTTGCGATTTAACCCGAAATATGCATTTGGTTTCGCAGTAGGGGTTGAAACGGAAAGAAAATCACACTATTATATATAAGACTAATTTCTGGCACCTAAAGGGTGAAGTCAAAAATAATCAACCCCAATTGATTATTAGGCAATTTCAGGCTGAAATGGAATTGGTAATGCATACATAAAACGGGTTTAATTTTTGGTTTTTAATTCAAAAGAAAAATATGGGCGACCAACAGTGGTTCGTGATGTACACAACATCCAGAACAGAAAAAAAGGTGGAGCAGCGGTTGAGGGAAAAAGGAATTGAGGTTTTTTTGCCGATTGTGGAAGAACTTCGACAATGGAGTGACCGGAAGAAAAAAGTACAAAAGGCCTTGTTCAGTGGATATATTTTTGTGAAAACGACCAAGGCCAATTTATGGGAATCACTTCAGGTACCAGGGGCAGTCAAATTTGTCAATTTCTCAGGTGATCACGCCACGGTAAGAGACAGGGAAATCGAGGCGATCAGAAGGATTGTGGAAACCGGTGTGGCTGTAGAAACGGACAATGATGAGATACAAAAAGGCGAGCAAGTCAAAATCCTCGGTGGACCCTTGCAAGGTATGGAAGGTGAATGTGTGAACAAAGGAAACAAGGACTACTTTGTCATCCGGGTGCCGGGTATCAACCAGGTCCTGATGGTCAATGTTCCCCGGAAATTCCTTGAGGTGACTTCTTGAGGCGATTCAGATGGACATAAAAATAAAAACCCGTTCAACCTCTGGGATTGAACGGGTTTTTTTAGGACGATAAAAAAAACAGGTTTTATTTTTTTGATCTTGGCTTCAGGAATTTTTTGTAGACAAGTTGAGCCTGTGCCATATGGTCTCCGAAGCGGTTGAAATTCGCATTGCCATCAAGATTGTCAGAGAAGGAAAACAACATGGTTCCCTCGAGAGCCAAATCGGAAAGTGCTCCCAATCTAAAACTGATGCCCGCTCTAAAAGGGACATAACCCGTCGTCGTTTTTGCGCGGGTTTCCAAAGCATCATCACTCATGGAAAATGCCTGAACCCGATTGACATGCAGCAAGCCAATCCCAAGACCTCCGTAAAGATTGACAAATCGCCTGTTCATGTGGCTGTGAAAGGGGAACAAATACATGATAGGCATTACATCGGCATAAAATGCATGCCCTTTGAACCTGAACGCCCCATTATTGGCGATCCAACGCTCCTGTACTTGTATGCTTGGGCTTACACTGCTTTGGATCCACTGTATACCAGTGGTGGTTTTGAAGGCAAAGCGATTGCTGAATTTTTTTGTGTAGGAAAGGGAAAAGGCAGGGTCCCATTCAAATTTAAAAGTACGATAGGGTCCACCATTGTCTGCATAGATGAAAGAAGGACCAATTCCAATAGAAAAGATGTCCGTTTTGGGAATGCGCTCTTTGTAAAAATTTTGGCCATAACCTAAGGTTGAGAATCCCAAAATCAGGAATCCAACGGCTAAAAATCTACTTATTTTTTTTATTTTCATGAATTTGGATGTGCATGCCACAGCCTTAACCCTTCCAAAAGGTAGTCTTATTTTTTTTATTTTCATGAATTTGGATTGCTAAATCAGAAGCCAATCATACAAGCCTTTTTTAAGGCAAGATATTAAATGACAAAAAACGCATTTTGAATGCATTATTTAATTTTGACACTGTCACAACAAATATGCCAAGGCGTCAAGATTGGGCTGTTTTTTGACTATAAAAGTGATTTAAAACCAATAAAAGGTATTTAATTTTCTTGATAATGGTGGAGGGCCAAGAAACATCCCGATTGAGGTTTTTTTTTTATGTAAATGGATATTCCACAACCCCAACTTTCCCCATTTTGGGATTGGGGTTTTTGGCTTTCATTATTCCATCCTCTTTGTCAAAAATGGGGTAACGATTTGAGGGATTTCAGAATCAAAAAAATCCCTTTTAGGCTTCTTTTCCTTCGTCAAAAGCCTTGGCGATTTCTTCCTCTGTCATCCTCAGTTTGGATTTGCATTTTTTCACCAGACCAGAAGCTTCCTTTACCAGTTCAGACAACTCATCCATTCCCTTGTCCCCTTCTTCCAAAATACCAAGAATTTCTTCGATTCTCTCCAATGCTTTACTGTAACTATAATTTGGTGTTTCCATTTGTCTCGATGTTTTGAATGATACTTTTAAGGCTTATGTTTTTTGCGAAAGTGACCAAGGTGTCACCTATTTGAACTTCCGTTTTATTGATGGGGATTCCATTGACTTCGGATCGGGTATATCCTTTGGCCAAGAATGTATTGGGATCCAATTTCTGGAGATCCCTTTCAAGATTTTCCAGTTTTCTGTCTTCGGAATCCACTCTGCTTTTCCAAGATCTTCTGATTCCCATTTCGAGGTTGTTGATTTTCACCAAATCCATTTTCAAGAGATTGGAGGAAAGGGATTTCAGCTGATTGGTTTTGTAGTTCAGGTTTTCTTTCTGTCGTTGAATGCTGAAATCAGCCAAGGTTTTGATGGTGGTCAGCATATCCCTGAGTCTTCGGTCTTCCATCAGGAGTTTTTGCGAAGTGGCTCTTTCCAGGGTTTTCAAGGCAGTGTTCAATTGCTCTTCAAAATCCCTGAATCCCGAAAGGATAAATTCCGCAGTCGCCGTAGGCGTTTTTAGCCGGGTGTGGGCCACCAAGTCCACGATTGTTTCATCGCGTTCATGTCCTATTCCCGTGATCACGGGAAGGGGGTATTTTGCGATGGTGGCTGCCAATCCATAATCGTCAAAACAGTCCAAGTCCAATTGGGATCCACCGCCCCGGATCAAAACGACAGCATCAAAGGATTCCTTTCCGGACAAAAGGTCGATTTGGTCCAAAGCCCTGATAATTGTCGCTGCGGCATCGGCACCTTGTAGAGTGGCTTGAAATAGCTGCGCATGGATTTGGTAACCTTGTCTGTTTTTTAGGAGTTGGTCCATAAAATCCCCATATCCCGCGGCCGAGGCACTGCTGATGATGGCGATTTTTTGAGGAACCAAAGGCAAAGGGAACCGCTTGTTCAAGTCCATCAAGCCTTCCCGCGTTAATCTTTCGATGACCTCTTGCCGGATTCTTGCCCTTTCTCCCAATGTGTAATTCGGGTCAATGTCTTTGATATTCAGGCTGATGCCATACACTTCGTGAAAAGTGACGTTTACCTGCGCAAGGATTTTCATCCCTGCTTTGAGGTTTTGACCGGTGACGGCGCTGAACCTTCCCGCGATGACCCGGTAGGTGTACTGCCAGATGTTTGCACGGATTTTGGCGGCAATTTGGCTTCCCTTCTTTTCCACCAAATCAAGGTAAGCATGCCCTTGTGCGACTTGTTTGAATTCCCCAATTTCTGCGACTACCCAATAACTCGGATGAAGATGCTCATCCAGTGTAGAGCGGATAAGTTGATTGAGATCCAAAAGTGATAGCGCCTGCTGCATGGCCAAAATTAAACAAATTAAGAAGGGTGACCAAATGTATGCTTGTTTCCGAAGGCCGATCGGTGACTTACGGGGCCCGGAAATTTTATTCAAAGACGGAACCAATGGAGAGATTTACTTTCAATTGGTTCCGTCATTAAGATTGAAGGAGGAAAATCAACGATTAGGGGATCGCAAATTGGAAAATGGAAGGGTTTAGTTCTCTATTTTCGGGATAAAGAAAATAGTGCTAAATTAAATTTGCCGCAATTTTTTCTCTGAGGGATTCAGTCGCTTTCACCAAAGGCAAACGGACTGCGTCCCAGCATATGCCCAATTCCTGCATCAGACATTTCAGACCCACAGGATTGCTTTCTTCATACATCAGTGGATTCAGGTTGAGGAGACTGAAAGTCGCTTTCCGAGAGAGTTCGAGTTCTCCATGGCTGATGTTTTTGAAGGTTTCCGGATAGGCGTTTGCCAAAACGGAGATGACACCGATGGCACCAATGGACCGCATGGCGGTGGTGAGCATGTCGTCCCCAGAGATCAAAGAAAAATCTTGGGGTTTTCCGGCAGCGATGGCCATGCACTGTTCCATATTTCCACTGGCTTCCTTCATGCCGATGATATTCGGATGTTGGGCCAGGGCAAGCGTGGTCGAGGCGGTCATGTTTGACATCGTACGTCCGGGTACATTGTATAGAATGACGGGAACCGGACATGCATCCGCAATCGCTGTATAATGGGCGATAATTCCAGCTTGTGGTGGCTTGTTGTAGTATGGGCTTACGGAAAGAATTGCAGAAATCCCTGAAAAGTCAGTGGCTTTGATTTCATCCAATACGGCTTGGGTATTGTTCCCTCCAATTCCGTAAACGATCGGGAGGCGGTTGGCATTGAACTCCAAGGAGGATTTCAAAACCTGTTCTTTTTCCTGCTTAGACAAGGTGGCGGACTCTCCGGTAGTACCCATGACCACCAAATAATCTACCTCTCCACGAATGACATGATTGATGACATTTTTCAATCCGTCAAAATCGATGCTCAGGTCTGCGTGAAATGGGGTAATAAGTGCAACTCCCGTACCATTTAAATTTAACATGCTTCTTTGATTTTCTTTAGATAATCTAATAAATGGTGGACATTGGAGCCTAGATCTTCTTCATCCTGGCCAAGCATAAAATCCAAGTAGGGTTCGTTTTCCTTTGAATAGAACCCGATTTTGAACCCACTTTGATTTTCGAGGAGCAAATAACGCAAATATGGATTAAGGTGTAAAGAAGGAACCAAAATAAAATCCATGTTTTCCAATTTAAATTCATTGAAGTAGTCAGAGGGATGACCCCAAAACGTGAAATGCTGGCTAGAAAATGCTTCGATAAGTCTGCTGGGTTCCTCAGAGTAAAAAAGACCGATGATCCTCACCTTATAACTCCACAATTCACGGACAACCTCCTTGGTTTCCAAAAACTCGGATTCCGAATTGGCCAAAATGCCGATACACCTAAATTGCTCAGGAATTTTTATCTCCTTGGACTCTTTTAGTTGCAGCTTTTTTGTCAATTGCCATTCGGTCATTCGGTCTTTGATCCATTTCATGTTTATCGATTTTGGGCATTCCCATTGACCAATTCCAAAAATTCAGCTTCAGAAATCATTTTGAGTCCAAGTTTTTTTGCTTTTTCTTTTTTGCTCGGGCCCATATCCTCTCCTTCTATGATGAAGTCCAGGTTTTTGGAAACCGCTTTTACATACTGACCCCCGTTGGCTTCGATAAAATCAACGATCTCATCTCTTTTGAAATGGTTGAGTTTCCCGGAAGCAAGGATTTTCATGCCCTCCAGTTGATGACCTAAAATGGTTTTTACAGCTTCGACAATTTCAAATTTGATCCCTTTTTCCCGTAATCTTGCAATGATTTGGTTGTTTTCTTCTTGGGAAAAGAAATCTTGTATGCTTTGGGCCACGATTTCCCCGATTCCGTTGATTTCCAAAAGGTCCTGCATGCTTGCCGATTTCAAAGCATCGATGTTTTTGAAGTGTCGGGCGAGGATTTGAGCGGTGTTTTCACCGATATTCCGGATGCCCAGCCCAAAAAGAACTTTTTCGAATGGCTGATTTTTGGAAGTGTTGATCCCCTCGATCATGTTCGAAATGACGCCCGCTTGGAAGGTGTTGGATTTCAGTTTTTTGATGCGTGCATTTTGTTCGTCGTTAAGTTCCAGATTGAGCTTTAGCAAAATGCTATGGACTGTACTTTCTTGCTTGCATTGTTGAACCAATTCGGGCAGGTCGATTTGTTTTCCAGTCAATAGGAACAAAACGAGAGGAACGGGAACAAAATCTTCCATCGCAGGGAGTTTTGCTTCGGTCAATAATTCTTCAAGTCTTTGGATGGTGCCGACATTTTGAGCAACTTTTTTGTTGCTCTCCCGAATGTAGGTTTGAAAGGATTTCAAGGTTTCGAAAAGGGAAGAATCCTTCTGTTTTTCCAAGAAATCTTTGATCTCTGTCAAAGAAATCCCTTCCGTAAGCCCAAAAAGCGCCTTGTGCAAGGCAATATAAAGGAGTCCTTCCTCTGTTTTTTGGTACTGGTCCTGATTCATTTCCAATCCTAATAGTTGGTCTTTTTTGGCTTCCAAATCATAGATGTCGGCGGGATTGGAAATGTAATCCTGATCGATCAATGCCCTGATCCTTTCGGTTCCCATCGAATCGATATCCATTGCCCTTTTGTGGACAAAATGCTCGATTCTACCCAGAATCTGTGGAGGACAGTTTTGGGCATTGGGACAGGAATGTTTGGCCTCGGTTTCTTTTCGTTCCAAAAGGGTTCCACATTCCGGACAATGTTCAATGTATTGAATGGGTTTTGCGTCCGGTTTTCTTTTTTTCAAAACCACAGCGGTGATTTTTGGGATGATTTCCCCACCTTTTTCGACAAGGACGGTATCTCCCTCATAGAGTCCGAGGCGTTCGATTTCATTGGCATTGTGGAGGGAAGCGCGTTTTACAGTGGTGCCGGCAAGTTTTACAGGGGCAAGATTGGCCACCGGGGTGATGGCGCCTGTTCTTCCCACTTGATAGGTGATCGAAAGCAACTCACTTTCGGCACTCTCCGCCTGGTATTTATAGGCAATCGCCCAGCGGGGAGTTTTGGCTGTAAATCCCAATTCTTCCCTTTGGTCGAAATCGTTGATTTTCAAAACCACGCCATCGATGTCGAGTGGGAGCGTATGTCTTTTGTCTCTCCAGCTTTCGATGTATTGGAGGACCTCCTGGACGTTCTCACATTTTTTGTAGGTAGGGGAAACGTTGAATCCCCATTTTTCCATCAAATGGATGGCCTCGTCGTGGAAATTGACGCCGATATCATCCCCCAGCATCTGATAGAAATAACAATTGAGTTTCCTTTTGGCCACCAAGCCGCTGTCCTGCATCTTGACCGTTCCGGAGGCTGCATTCCTTGGATTGGCCAGCAATGGATCTCCATTGGCTTCCCGCTCCGCATTGATTTTGTCAAATTCCCTTCGTGGCAGGAATATCTCTCCACGCACCTCCAGTTTTTCCGGAATGTTTTCACCTTTGATATGAAGAGGGATATTTTTGATGGTCTTGATGTTTTCGGTGATCACATCCCCGCGTGTACCGTCGCCCCGCGTCACGGCTCGGATCAGTTTGCCTTTTTCGTAGACCAAGCTGATCGCCACCCCATCAAATTTCAACTCACAGAAATAGCTGTATCGCCTGCTGTCGAGTCCTTTTGCCACACGCTCATCAAAAGCCAAAAGCTCTTCTTCCGAATAGGTATTGCCGAGTGAGAGCATCTTGAATTCATGCTCCGCGGTCTCAAAGTCCTTGGTGATGGCTCCACCCACGCGTTGACTGGGGCTGTCGGGGGAGAGAAATTCAGGAAATTCCAGTTCCAGTCGGATCAATTCCTCCAGCAATTGATCGAATTCCAAATCCGAGATCGCGGTTTTGTCCTCCTGGTAGTAGAGAAAATTGTGGTAGTTGATCTGTTCTGTAAGCTGGGCAATCCTAGCTTTGGCTTGGTCTGGCGTCATAAAATGCTTTGAATTCTTGATTAGGCAAAGACAATAACCAAAATTAAGACTTGGGAAAGGAATCACCAAGTATTAAGGTGTGCGGGAGCTTAATTTATTTGAATGGGGGAAATAAAATGGTTTTTCTATATTTGCCCACTATTCGAAACCAATGCGTAAAAAGATAGACATCGAGTCCAAAATATTGGATATATCCTACAAGTTATTTTTAAAACAAGGATATAAAAACACCACCATGGATGACATTGCCCAAGAATTGGCGATGAGCAAAAAGACCCTTTACAAACACTTTGAAGGGAAAATGGAGCTCTTGGCTGCGGCATTTGAGCAATTGAAAACACGGCTGACACTTAAAGTGGAAACCCTGGTGGAAAACAGGCACATTCCCTTCACTGTGAAATTAAAATCAATGTTGACCGTGATTGCCAACGACCTGGCGCCAATCAATCATGTGCTGTTGCAGGATTTGAGAGAGCATGCGCCCGAAATCTGGAAGGAACTACAGGATTATATCAGGGAATCCGCATTTCTTCGTTTCCAAAAGCTGATTCAAGAAGGCATCGAAAAGGGTTTTGTCTCGGCAAATGTCAACAAAAGCTTGATTGTATTGGTCTATGCCTCTGCGATTCAGAATCTAATTGATCCCACATTCTTGGCCCAATTTCCCAAGGAAATCAAAGAAAATCTGAATTTGAACACCGCCGATATTTTTGATCAAGTGATCAACATGATCTATCAGGGGATTTTAACTGAAGATGCCCGAAAAGAACTCCAAGGGGCCTGATTCCCGATTCTTTAACCCGAATTCCAAGACTTGGAAAAAGTAACGTAAGGCAGCCAACTTGACGCAAGTTAGATGCAATCGATTTCCAAATGGGATTGAAAGGGAAAGAAAATTTGACTGTTGGAGAATAATTGATGATATCAAAAGGGTGTGGAGTCGTAATTAGTCAAGCCTGATTGATGAGCTGTCAATGACAATGTAAAATTGAGTTCGTATTGCATAAAACGGGTTTAACCACCCAATTCCTTCAATTTACCTATCTTTGCAAATGATGAAAAATAAAGAATTCAAAAGATATACGGTTACTTCTGCTTTGCCTTATGCCAATGGGCCCTTGCATATCGGGCATCTTGCCGGATGTTATATTCCCTCAGATATTTATGTCAGGTATCTCAGGTCATTGGGCAAAGATGTCGTGTATGTCAGCGGTTCGGACGAACACGGAGTCGCCATCACGATCAAAGCGCGGAAAGAGGGGGTCACACCACAGGAAGTGGTGGACCGCTACCATACGATGATGAAGGAAAGTTTCCAGGAGTTTGGGATCAGTTTTGACCATTATTCGAGAACCTCAGCACCGATCCACCACGAAACTGCTTCCGGATTTTTCAAGGATCTCTATGGCAAAGGTGAATTTCTGGAACAAACAACAGAGCAATATTTTGACGAGGAAGCCGGACAATTTTTGGCTGATCGATACATAGAAGGGACCTGTCCCAAATGTGGTTATGAAAGTGCCTACGGCGATCAGTGTGAAAAATGTGGGAGTTCCCTCAGTCCAACGGAGCTGATTAATCCCAGATCTAAATTGAGCGGAAGTGTCCCTATTCTCAAAGAAACTAAACATTGGTTCTTGGATTTGGCCCGCTACACGGATTTTTTGAAACAATGGATCCTGGAAGAGCATCAGCACGATTGGAAAAACAATGTGTTGGGACAATGTCGGTCATGGTTGGAAGCCGGTGATGGGCTTCAGGCCAGGTCGATGACCCGGGACATGGATTGGGGAATACCCGTTCCGGTGGAAGGCGCAGAAGGCAAAGTGCTCTATGTATGGTTTGATGCACCCATCGGCTACATTTCCTCTACCAAAGAATGGGCAGCAGAAAAAGGCATCGATTGGGAGCCTTACTGGAAAGATGAGGATACCAAATTGGTCCACTTCATCGGCAAAGACAATATCGTTTTCCATTGCATCGTTTTTCCTGCGATTCTAAAAACCCACGGCGGGTATATCCTCCCGGACAACGTCCCAGCCAATGAATTCCTGAACCTGGAAGGGGACAAGATCTCCACTTCCAGAAATTGGGCGGTTTGGTTGCATGAGTATCTGGCCGAATTCCCGGGAAAACAAGATGTGTTGCGGTACGTATTGACCGCCAATGCGCCGGAAACCAAGGACAATGATTTTACCTGGAAGGATTTTCAGTCCAGAAACAATTCAGAATTGGTGGCGATTCTTGGGAATTTTGTGAATAGGGCAGTCGTGCTCACCCATAAATATTTTGAAGGAATCGTCCCAGAGGCAGAAAACCTGACGGCCCATGACCGGGAAGTAATGGAAACCTTACAGGGTTTTCCTGATAAAATAGCCGCCTCGATCGAGCGGTATCGGTTTAGGGAAGCACTTAGCTTCGTGATGGATTTTTGCAGGTTGGGAAACAAATACCTGGCGGACACCGAGCCCTGGAAGGTGATCAAGGAGGACAAAGCCCGAACGGGAACGATTCTGAATATCGCCCTGAACATTGCTGCCAATGTCGCCATAGTAGCAGAACCCTTTTTGCCTTTTACGGCTGCAAAGATTTATGAGATGTTCAATCTGAAGGATTTGAATTGGACCAAGGCTGGCGATACCGGGATTTTGGGTTACGGACACATCATCAATCCTGCGGCTTTGTTGTTTGAGAAAATTGAAGATGATGTGGTGGAAGCCCAAGTGCAGAAACTGCTGGAAGCAAAGAAGAAAAACGAACTCGAAAATGTACAGGTTGCTCCGATGAAAGACATCATTTCCTTTGATGACTTTGGCAAGTTGGACATGCGGGTGGTGACTGTCTTGCATGCAGAACCGATGCCGAAATCCAAGAAACTCCTGAAGCTCACGGTAGAGACGGGATTGGGAAAGAAAACGGTATTGAGTGGCATTGCAGAACATTTCAAGCCTGAGGATCTGATCGGCAAACAGGTGACGATGCTGATCAACCTTGCCCCAAGAAAAATGATGGGGATTGATTCCGAAGGGATGATTTTGATGGCAGAGGACAAGGACGGCTCCTTGAGACTCTTGCATCCGAATCAAGCGACTGGAAACGGCTCCACGATCAGCTAATAATTATTCTTGGAATCAAAGTATAAACCTTTGCAGTCTTTCGGGACTGCAAAGGTTTTTTTGTGTGCAAATTCGAATCAGTAGATAAAGTCCAATTTCTAATTAGGGATTTTTTAGAGTGATGATATTATTTAAAGAATATTTTTACTTTTCGACTTCAAGGGTCTAAAGAGTGAATATTTTTTTTAATCCAAATATCAGTAAAAATAAACTATATCAGCTTGTGTAAGAGCAACAACAGTTATAACTGTAATCCCAAATCCTATTCCCCAGTTTTTCCAAACTTTCCCACTTTTAATTTTTTTTGATTTTTGGGTATAACCTCTATAATATTCCGATTGATCCATTAGTTCAGAATTTGGAAATCCAAGATTCGCCTCTTTTGGTTCAGTTGAACTGGTGATTAATGCTGGAATTAATCCAACTAAAGGAGAAAAAAGCAAAGTAGTGAAAAGCGTTCCAGTTCCGGCAGGTTTATATCCTTTGTAATAAATGGAAGCGTCTCGTTGACCATTCACGTAAAGATCTCCACTTTTCACCTCAGAATGAGAACTCTGATTTTCATTTGCAAAGATACTACGAGTACCGTTTTCATATTGGACCATTACAACATCTGATTTTAGAATTGAAAAGGTTGGTCCTTCTGTATTATTAAACATTTTGTATTTTATTTCAGTTTGCCCGATTTCTAGCACTTTCACAATAATGTCTTCTCCATTTTTTTTAGTTAGTACATCCTGAGCGTGTACTTGAATTGAAATAAAAATCAGTAACAATAATACTTCTAGCTTTTTCATGTTTTTTAATTTGTTTTTTTTCTGAATAATTTCGGGTGGTAAAAAAAAATTACTTACCCCTCTTTTTTGAACTAAAATAGATGTCGCAAGAAACTAAAAAAAAGGATACAAAAAAATACCCTAAACAGGGTATTTTTACGAATTATTAGAACCACTATTATTAACTAAAAAAACTAATTATGGAACATAATTCGGTTTAAAATATGTGATTATTTAATTTTTTTTGGGATTTGTTTTGAGCATGTTATTTTTAGTTGAACATCAAATTTTTTTCAATAAAAACTTTAGGAATACTTGATAATCTCTTTAAAGTTTATTCAATTTGAACATGAAATCAATTTCAGATGCCTAGTTAAAGGTTTTTAAGCTTTGGTAACCTCAAGAAATATTAAATCTTTCATCTATTAAGTCCTCTTTTTTAGGCTTTTACTTTAAAAATTGCGGTTAAGGTATATCAAAAATCAAATTTCTTTTTTGGAAAACTCCTTGCTTTTGCTCTTTCTAATTATTGAGTTAAACAATCGCGAGTCATCTCTGTTTTAAATATGGTATTATGCCGGCCTCAATTTTTTTCATCCATCAATTTTGAGGTATTTACAAAAATGTTAAAGGGCATTAAAAATTATTGATTTCGTTATTTTCAAAATGTTATTCTTTTTTTTAACCAAAAAACTCAAGAATAAATGTTTTTTTGATAATAATGGGTGATATTTTTTGAAGTAAAATTAAAAAGCCTTTATATTATGCACGAACACGCTTTTTTTCAACCCAAAGAATAAATTATGGAAACAAACAAGTACAAGGTTGGAGATCATTTCGACGAAATGTTCGGCGCTGACGGGAATTGCAGGCCGCACTACAATGAATTTTTAGAGCTATTGAATAAGACCTCGACCAAAAAAATGTCCCAGTTGCAGTTTGCGGCAGATAAGACACAGGTGGCCATGGGCATGACATTCAATGTTTACCATGACAATCAAGGCGTGGAGAAAATCCTTCACCTGGATATTGTACCAAGGATCATCCCAAATTCCGAGTGGAAAATACTTGAAGCCGGCTTGAAACAAAGGATCCAGGCGCTCAACATGTTCCTCCAGGACATCTACAATGAGCAAAGAATATTGAAAGACGAGATCATCCCTGCCGACCTTATCCTCAACAGCAAGGATTATCTGAAGCCCTGCATCGGGCTTACTCCTCCAAAAGGGATTTGGTGCCATATCACCGGAACCGATCTTGTCAGGGATAAAAGCGGGGCTTACTACATTCTCGAGGACAACCTCAGATGTCCTTCCGGGGTTTCTTACATGTTGGAAAGTCGGGAGATCATCAAAAGAGCCTATCCGGAACTTTTTAACAAATTGGGCGTGATGCCCGTGTCGGATTATCCGGCAAAGTTGTTGAACATGCTTCAATTCCTGTCCGACAAGCCTAAGCCGGTGGTAGGCGTCTTGACGCCGGGGATTCACAATTCCGCATACTTTGAGCACTCTTATCTTGCCTTGCAAATGGGCGTTGAGTTGGTTTCCGGAATGGATTTGATTGTCAAAGACAAAAAGGTCTATATGCAAACGACCAAGGGTTTGAAACAGATCGATGTTTTGTACAGGAGGATTGATGACACATTTTTGGACCCGACGGCTTTTAATCCCGATTCCATGCTGGGAATACCGGGAATATTCGAAGCCTACAAGGCAGGAAACATTGCCATCGCAAATGCGCCAGGTACAGGTGTTGCCGATGACAAGGCTGTCTATTCCTATGTGCCCAAGATCATCAAATACTATCTTGGAGAGGAACCGATATTGAACAATGTGCCTACCTATTTGTGCCGAGAGGAAGAGGATAGGAATTATGTCTTGGAAAACATCGAACATTTGGTGGTGAAGGAAACCAATGCAGCTGGTGGATACGGCATGTTGATCGGTCCCAAAGCCGACAAGGAGGAGCATGAGAAATTCAGAAAACTGATCCGTGAGAACCCCACAAATTACATTGCGCAGCCCACTTTGTCCCTTTCTACCGTCCCAACATTGACAGATGAGGGATTGGATGGGAGACATGTGGATTTGAGGCCTTACATTTTGTATGGCAACGAAATAGAAGTGATTCCAGGCGCATTGACGCGCGTGGCATTGAAGAAGGGCTCATTGGTCGTGAACAGTTCCCAAGGTGGAGGAAGTAAAGATACCTGGGTTTTATATAAATAAGAGATATGCTAAGTAGAGTCGCAAATTCCATCTATTGGCTAGGTCGATATTTGGAGCGGGCTGAGAATTATGCCCGATTTATAGATGTGAATTTCAACCTGATGCTGGATTTGCCCCAGGACATGAAGGAGCAGTGGGAACCTTTGATCATGACATCCGGAGACAGTGCTTTGTACTTATCCAAATACAAGAATTTTGACAGCAAAAATGTCATCCACTTCATGGTGTTCGATTTGGAAAATTCAAACTCCATTTTTTCCTCCATCACCATGGCCCGGGAAAATGCAAGGATCATCAGGGAAAACCTAACCAAGGAGACTTGGGAAAAACTGAATGAGCTGTATCATTTCATCAAAGAAAAATCAGAAATCAAGGATTGGAAAAAAGAAGATCCACGGATGTTTTTTGAACGGGTCAAAAACCAAATCCTGCTCTTGTATGGTTTGGCTGAAAGTACCGTCGCCAGGACTGAAGGCTGGTATTTCCGCCAATTGGGCATGTATCTCGAAAGGGCGGACAAGACCAGTAGGATCTTGGACGTGAAATACCATATTTTACTTCCTTCACCCAACATGATCGGATCTCCCTTGGATTTCCTGCATTGGACAGCGTTGCTGAAATCCGTTACAGCTTTCAATACCTACCGAAGGCTATATGGCAACATCGATCCTTCCGGTGTGGTGGAGTTTCTGATCTTCAACAAGTATTTCCCCAGATCGGTTTTTTACTGCCTTCGAGAGGCCGAAAACTGTCTTTCCAAAATCTCAGGTGGAATGGAAAGCGGTTTCAGAAACAGTGCTGAAAAAGCCATGGGAGAATTGAGATCCAAGTTGGAATATGCCGATGTCAATGATGTGATTGAGATTGGCCTCCACGAATATCTGGATGACCTTCAGGTGAAAATAAATCAGGTTTCCAACAAGATCGATTCCAATTTCTTTCAAATTAAGGATAACTTTGTGTCTCAAACGAACGAACAGGAATGACCTTTTGTCTAGGAATTAAAACCAAATACGGTTTGGTCGGGCTTTCCGATACCCGGATTACATCCGGTAACGAAACGACTACTTCAAAAAAAGTATACACCGTCAACAGGGAAAAACATTCCTTTTTCATCATGACCTCCGGTCTGAGGTCGGTTCGGGATAAGGCCATCACCTACTTTACCGAAGTGATCGAGGATCAGGATGAAAGTTTCAACAAGCTGTACAAGGCGGTGAATGAATTTGGCGACCAAATCAAAAGGGTGGCGAAGGAAGATGGTGAGCAGCTCGAAAAAAGCGGCTTGTCCTTCAACCTTTATTCCATAATTGGAGGCCAGTTGGAGAATGACAAGGAACCCAAATTGTATCTGCTTTATCCCCAGGGCAATTGGATTGAGATCAGGAAGGGGACACCTTTCGTGATCATTGGTAATACAGGTGCGGGAAATCCGGTTTTACGTAGGTCCCTGAGTTATGATGATTCCTTGGATTACGCCCTCAAATGTGCCTTCCTTTCCTTTGATGCCACTCGGATTTCGGCCAATGATGTCGATTTCCCCATTGATACGGTCGTCCTCGAAAATGACAGGTATAAGATAAAAGAACAACGGTTCGAAAGGTCGGAGATGGAGCATATTTCCGCTTTTTGGAACAACAGGATAAAGGAAGCGATCAGGGAATTGCCTACGGAGGTGATGAAAAAGGCATTTTTGGATGAAGTTGCTCCCATGGTTCCAATCACTGCCTCATGAAAATCCAGATAGACCACCTCAGTCGCTACACCTATGAGGAGCGGGTTCCGCTCAATCCCCACGACCTTTACCTGATCCCACAGCAGCGCAGTTATTTCAAAACATTGGACAGCCAATTGGAAATTTCTCCCAACCCCATGGGGATCCATGAAAGGATTAGTGCAGAGGGCAATCCCTATTACCAAACTTGGTTCAAGACCGAAACCGATCAGTTGGAAATCAGGTCCAAGTTGACCTTGGAAATCGGAGATTTCAATCCCTATGCCTTTATTCTACAGGCTGGCTTGAGTTTCCCATTTGATTATTTTGCTTATCCAAGCTATTATTTGGAGACTTTGGCACTTTACAGAACTGGGGGAGAGGATGGAGCCCGTCTTGTGCCTTTTGCCAAGGACATCATGGCACAATCAAGCGACCACATCTCCTTTCTGGCGAACTTGGTTGCTTCGATCCACCAAAACTGGAAGCATATCATCCGGGAGGAACCTGGACTGATGACCAGCAAGGAAGTGTTTGAGGAGAAGAAAGGTTCCTGCAGGGACCTTTCCTGGATGCTGATGGAGATGCTCAGGAGTCTGGGATTGGCAACCCGTTTTGTCAGTGGATATGCCTTCAACCCGGAACTCGATGAGGGGCATGAATTGCATGGATGGGTGGAGGTTTTCTTGCCCGGAGCGGGTTGGATCGGTTTGGATCCGAGTTTGGGTTTATTGACCGATCAAAATTACATTCCCTTGGCGACCAGTTTTCATCCCGCCCATACACTCCCAATAATGGGAACTTATGGAGGAAAAGCGGGCTCAAATCTTTTCTCCGAAGTGTTTTTGAAGGAGCTTTGATACAACCGGTTTCAACTCGGCTTGAGGGCTGGGTTGAAACTCTATTTTTTCCAAGACAAATTAAAGGTGTTTCCATCCGTTTTATGCATTGCACCCAACTCAATTTCACCATTGACTGATGATTAATTAGGTGATTACTGTTTTTTTAACTTCACCCCATTGGATTCGGGATTTATCTTCCAAATAGTCTGATTTTCTTTCCCTTTCAATCGCATTTGGAAACCTATTGCGTATTTCGGGTTCAATTCTGGAAAAATTGTTGTCCAAGCAAATTGTCAATGTGCGTTTTCTTTGATTTTTTAAACCATTTCATCAGAATTGATGTATATGACAAGAATCTGCACCCAGTATTATGAACCAATTAGGATCCATCATTTTTCTTATCGCCATCTTTCTCTTCTCTACCTTTCTGAATTGGTATGTTTTTCAGGCAGTCAAAACCCTCACATTTGGCTTGGAAGGGGAGCGAATGAAACAGATTGTGGCGGTTTCTTATTGGTTGATTTTTGGAGGGATTTCCATTTGGTTGGTGATCACCTTTCTGAGGATTTTTCAGATGGGCGAAATAAATGTACAAACCCAAACGGCCCTCAATGTTTTTTTGACCGTGATGGTCACGCAATTGGTCTGTGTCGTTTTTCTTTTCGGGGAAGATATTGTCAGGAATGTTCAGGCTGGAGTAACCTACCTGGTGAACGGGTCCAATGGTTTTAGTTTTCCGGAAAGGATGAGATGGGTAAGCGGGATTGCCTTGGTGGTAGCCATGATCCCTTTTTCGAGTTTCATCTATGGAGTGACCAAAGGAAAACACAATTTCAAGGTGCACAGGGAAATCATTTATTTCGACGATCTGCCTGATGCTTTCGACGGATTTACGATCACCCAGATTTCTGATATCCATTCCGGTAGTTTTACCAATTATGATGCTGTTCAAAAAGGAATTGACTTGGCGATTGACCAAAAATCAGACCTCTTCGTTTTCACGGGGGATTTGGTCAATCATAAAGCAGAGGAGATCGATCCTATGCTGGATCAATTTAAAAAAATCAAGGCTCCCTATGGTCAGTTTTCTATTTTGGGAAACCATGATTATGGAGACTATGTCAGCTGGTCTACCAAAGAGGCAAAGGAAGCCAATTTCTTGAAATTGAAAAACCAACACAAAAAACTTGGTTACCGGCTCTTGTTGGATGAAAACGTGGTCATTGAAAAAGACGGACAAACCATCCAATTGCTTGGAGTGGAGAACTGGGGGCTTGGTTTTAAGGCAAAGGGAGATTTGGAAAAGGCTTTGGCCAACACTGCCGCCTCCGATTTCAAAATCTTACTTTCCCACGATCCTTCTCACTGGGACGAGGAAGTCAAGAAAAACATGAATAAGGTTCACCTGACGCTTTCCGGGCATACACACGGGATGCAATTTGGGATTGAAACTCCGATTATCCGGTGGAGTCCTGTCCAGTATCGCTATCCGAATTGGGCGGGATTGGCCGAAGAAAATGGGCGGTATCTTTATGTCAATAGAGGCTTCGGTTTTCATGCCTTTTCCGGAAGAGTTGGGATTTGGCCTGAGATCACGGTGATTGAGCTTCGCAAGACCGTTTCCTCAATGGAATAATTTTTTCGTTTTGACAGGCAATAGCCACATGCCTGAAAAACAATTCATTGGGTCTGCCAAACCAATTTGAACCAATCAAGGTTCTCATTGCATGGGGTTATACTGGATGATATTGGCAATGATGATGATGGCTGGACAGGATAATGATTTGAAACTGGAGGATTTGAAATGGAAAAACAGGGTGGTCTTGTTTTTTCCGGAAGGTGGCGAGCAGGAATTGGACTTCACGGACAGTCTTTTGTTGGAAATGAAAGACCGTAAGCTTGCACTTTTTGTTTTTGAGGGCTCCCCGTTTACGAATCATGAAAAAACTTTTTCTCTCAATGAAATCGATCAACTCCAAAAAAGATATCAAATGGGTTCCACCAAAAGCTGTTGGGTTTTGATAGGTCTGGATGGAGGGGTTAAGCTGAGAAGAGAAGGAAACTTAGACATGGATTTGGTTTTCAAAACTATCGATTCCATGCCGATGCGCGTGTCTGAAAAAAAAGAAATTAGCAGTATTACTATTCAACTAATTTATTATTAAAATAGGATTAAATTGATAATAAAAGAATTTTTTACGTTAAAACATTGAAAAATACCCTGTACAGGGTATTTTTCAATGTTTCCGAATTTATTAGATTTAAGCATATTTAAACTTAAAATAATGAAATTCTTTTATTTATCCACGAAAAGCAATTTAATAGATAAAAACGAAGTCCATGATCGTGACTGCCCCAAATTGCCTGGGATTTTTGATCGGGATTATTTGGGACCCTTCAACAATGAACAGGAAGCGCTCAGAAAAGCAATCATCCTTCACCCCGAATCCCAGCTTTGCGAAGTTTGTTGCAAAAAAGAAAGCACTGTGATTTTTGTTAAATAGTGAGTATTGGGAGGTCGATTTTGTCTTGATCAATATTGGTCCAAGAGGTATTTGATCACATCGGTAGTGGTGACGATTCCCCTCAGTATTTCACCTTCCACAACGGGAAGGGCATGGAATTCTTCCTTGGCAAATATTTCGGCAACTTCCTTGATGGGATCATCAGCATGGACGGATTTGAGTTTTGAGGTCATGACCTGGGGAATGCTCAGAATCTGCAATATGGCCTCTTCCGACCCTTCCTGATTGTCGAACAAGGCACCGAAAGTCAAGCGGTTGATGTCTGTCCTGCTGATCATCCCGGATATTTTATTGCCGGAAAGCACAGGGATATGGCGGATCTTGTGTTTTCGGAAGATGTTGACTACATCCTGAAGGGTTTCATTTTCCTGAACGGTATAGACATTGGTCGTCATGATGGTACTGACGGGCTCTCTTTTCTTCATGGCACTGTGGTTCTTGATTGAAATATGTTTCAGCTAATTTAACCATTGGGACAAAGACAAATGCTGATAAAAGTCATTTTTTGTATTGATTTTATGGGAAATCGAAACCCAAATAGCAAAATATCCGACGCGCTTTTGAAATATTGATTTTTTGGTGGGCGGAATTGTTTTACTAATGCATTGGCAATCAATTTGGAAAAGCACCGGTGGTTTTTCTTCTTAGATTTAAGTTGGATTTTTTTTTGACATTGGATGGGATTTCTGAATGAATCCCTTAAATTCGAATCTTCAATCGGGGTGTGGCGCAGTCCGGTAGCGTGCTCGTCTGGGGGGCGAGAGGTCGCAGGTTCAAATCCTGTCACTCCGACAATTTGATTGAAATAAAAACAAAACCCAGTGGTACGGATGTAGCACTGGGTTTTGTGCTTTTTGTTGATTTCAGCCCTGCATATAAAGACTTTTTGGGGCTGCGCAACGAATACTCTTCACTTCTCCTTTTATAAACTCAATCCTTGGTGACTGAGAGATCAAAAAGCATAGATGGCCTTAAGAACGAATTGTCTTGGCCTGAGCAAGAGGGACTGTTCTGTGATCAGATAGGAGGAATTGGAGGTGGTAAAGGAGAAGTTCTTGTTCAGCAAGTTTTGGCCGGACAGATGGAATTCAAATTTTGTTTTGGGGACGATCACTGAATAGTCAAAGTCCAAGAAGTTTATATTTGATCTGGAACTGTTGAGATTGGACTTGAAATTTAGAGCCGCATAGGTGAGAGAAATCTGATGGTTTTTGATGGGGAATATATAGAGGTTGACATTCGATTTATTTCTCCAAACCTTGTTGTCAAAAGATTCCTGTGCCTTTGAGTTTACAATGGAATGGGTTTGTTGTATTTCAAAATTCAGGATTTGGACAGGCCGATAACTTAGACGGAAGTTTAAGGTTTTTTGCGAATAAGTTAGATTCTGCAATTGGCTGTTCAATAATAACTCGACAACCGAACGCGTCAAGCTTAAACTTGTGGAGAGACTTGTCCTTAGTTTTGGGATATATTTGCTCGCATCTCCGACCCAAGTAAAAGTTTTCCCGGTGTTGGTCCTGTTTATCGAATTGATGACAATTCCACCGTTCGGAAGAATCGTGTTTTCTGTCAATGTGTTTTTCTCAAAGAAGTTGGCTGTAAAAGTTGAATTGATAAACAGAGAAATCAAAGGATCCTTAAAACTTTGATTGAGCAGGAAAATATTGTTTTTGGAGATCGGCAAATCTGAAGAATTGGTGTTGAGCAATTGATAATTTGAGGCAATGTATCCTGTATAGAGATCGCTGATATTGCCCACTGATATTCTCCTTGATAAGGAAAGTCTATTGGTGATTTGTTGTCCCAATTCCAACTGCCAGAAAAATCCGGGTTCAAAGAACAACTTGGTGTAAGTTGGTTTTATTTCTGATTCGGTTTCCCTGTTTTTAAAATAAGAGAATTTAAGGGGCGCCTTTAGGGTGATGTTGCTGTTTTTTTTGACAAAATTCCAGGAGGCGTTTGCGTAGCTGGTATTTTCTTCAAAATCCATCTTGTTTTCCTGGTTTTCAAAAATCGGCAATTGAGGAATCAATAATTCTGATGCTAGTTTTTCCCGCTTCCAGTAATTCCCCAAAACCAACGATGTGGGGATTCCCAGAAGCGATAATTTTCGTACTGTCATGGAATTGTCGATATAGAAATTATTGTATTTGACTTTCTGTATACCCGGCATGTCTCCAGTCCGCATGCCTTCTTGGAATGCTAGGAAAGAGGGTTGAACAATTAAATCAGGGTCTTCATGGATGACATTGATCGTGGATTTTAAATCGATTATTTTATTTTTGAAATTCAGCAATTTGTTGAATGCATTGTTTACCAACAGCTGATTGTTGTTGATCCTCTGGGAATTGTTTGAGTCGTTGAACAATCTGTTTTGATTGTTGTACACATCCTTGTATTTGATTTTGAGGTTGTTTTTGAGATAATTTTTGTCCGTGTTTTTTAATAGGCCCAGATCAAAATTAAATGATTTGTCTCGTTGATTTTGAATCCCGGATGTAAGAATATCCAATGTGTCGGCTCCTGTCAGGTAGGTTTGACGATTGGAGAATTGATTTTCCACCTTTTCCAGTGAAAAATCAAAGAGAACTTTTATCTCAAGAGCCTTTTTCGTTTTAAAGAGGTGGTTGATGGAACCCAAGTGGCTCCTGTTGAAGTCCACACGGTTTTTATCGATTTCATCATTGCCGGTGGAGGTAATGTTGAACCATTGAAGAGGGTTGGGTTGGTTTGGGCTCAAATTGTCTGAGTATAGATTTTTCACTTCTCCGGAAAGGTCGTTGCTGGTATTGTTGGTGCCTGCACTCAGAATCGTTTGGGAATTGGCATTGAAGAGCATTGGCGCGATTTTTAAATCCCACAAACCAGGAATCCCTGCCCCAAGGTGTCCATTGCCTATCAAGACATCTTTCTTTTTAAGGGTTAAATTCAATGAGGTTCTCGGATTGAATTCCAAGCTGTCCAACATCCTTATCGGTTGGTGGTTTTCCAAGACTTCGATGGATTTGACGGCATCGACCGGAAGGTTCTTGGTCGCCAAATTGTATTTCCCTTCCAATAAGTCTAGACCTTCGATATAGAATTTTTGAATCGCTTTTCCCTGATAATTGATGGTGCCATTGCTGTTGACATCGATTCCAGGCAATCTCCTCAAAACATCAATTATGTGCCTGTCACCCGTGCTTTGAAATGAGGATACGGTATATTCAATTGTGTCTTTCTTTTGTGTGATGGGGTTTTTGATTCCTTCCAGGGTGAACTCGTTCAGTTCGATTTCTTTTTCCTCCAGATAGATTTCCAATTCCTGAGTCTTGGAAGGTGTTTTTAAAATAAAATCTCTGGTCGTCATGGATTTAAAACTTATCAAAACACTGTCTTGATCCGTTGCAAATTCAATTTGAAATATTCCATTTTGGTTGGTGAATGCGAAAGCCAGTGTTTCGGAATTTTCAATATCGATGGCCATCACATTGATTGAGCGTAAAGGATCTTTGGAATCCTGATACATCACTTTTCCTTTTATGATGTTCTGGCACATCCCTTTACCCAGAGAGAGCAGAAGAAAAAGTGATAAAAAAATTAGATATTTAATAGTCCTTAGCATTAATCCAATTTTAATTCCAAAGGATTATTTGCCCGACGGTATCTTTCCTGAATTCGTCTAGCATCTTCAGGGCTTACTCTACTGGCATCGAATTCACTCATTTGACTAAAAATATTTTTTTTATGTTCCTCTTTAATACCAAAGTATTTCTTTTTATCGGTGGCCCTGGCGCTTGAAGGTCTTTGGTCAGAGATGTCAAATTTTCCTTTTTTCAAGGAGACCAGCGTGAAGCGGTAATGATTTTGTGTATCTGCTATTTCGACGATGAGTCCCGGTAACCCATTGAATGAATAAGGGCCATCATTGATCGGGATCTCTGGAGAATACCATGCGAAAAATGTTCTACCCCCATAATCAAGTCTTGCTTTTTTACATTTGTATCCATTGATCTCCTTTTCTCCCGGTTCCAATTTCCAATGGAATTGGTTTTTTGCTTGATGATAAACATAGATGTTTTTGAATAATTTGTCGTAGGTGACGATGGTATTTTCATTAATGCTTTTAAAAATTTTATATAAAAATATCGGATAGGGAAATACGGTCATATCCAGCATGAGTTGGGTGTAATCTTTACCCTTTCTGTTTTCAGGATGTTTGATATATTCGTTCACAACCGAATCCTGCTGGTAACCATGATAGCTTTGGAACAAGCTCAAGGTATCGCTGTGCCACAAAACCATTAAATCTTTTGTTTTTTTTTCTGGATTTAAGCTGTCCCCGGAAAATTCCACCTCGTAGAAAAATGCAAAATTCGCTTCCTGAGCCTCCGCAGGGTTGTTCAAAAAGAAAATCAATAGTATAGAAAAGAAAATTAGGCGAGTTTTTTTCATCTTTTTCATTTAAGGGTTAGAAATCTGAAACAAATACCAAATAATTAGACTGTTAGCGGCAAGAACTAATTTTATCCTAGATAAAACAAATTTAGTTAATAAAACTATTGACTAAATTTGTTTTTTTTTTTTTTTTCGTAAAAAATTGTAAATCAATTAAATAATTTTTTTTTAAGCCGGGGAATCAAATAGTTGTCAATGGGGGTGTTGATTTTGATTCTTCTTTGTTAATTCGAATACTGGAAGAGAAACCGAGATCTTTCGGCCACTGGATGGGTTGCAGCGTAATTGAAAATACTGCTAAGATTTCCCGAAGAACTTAAAATTCCGACAAACCCTTTCTTTCAATACTAATGATTAAAACTCCTCATTGGTATTGAATTAATTAAGAGATGATTTTTATTCAAATGTGTATTGATTATAATGTTTGATAATTCAATCTTCAATGAACCCCCATTTTCCTAGACCATCATTACCATTCACAATGAAATTGGTGAAGCCAAAATCTCAATCCCATTAATTCACCATCCATCCCAAATGATTGGCAAATGCGAGGTATTTTTATTTGATTTTGTCCATGGAGAGAAGAACCGCGCTCAAATCCTTGGCGATCAGCATCTGGGGAATAATGCTCCTGCCGGGCTGCGGCACAGGACTGGAAGAAAATGCCCTGCCGGAGGTTAAATTGCTTCCCTTAAACGCCCTTCAAAAAGCCAACCTTCAAAGCTTGGTGGATACCTTGATTCCCAAAACCGATACCCTTGGCGCGGTGGAATTGGAGGTCCATGGATTTGTGGATCGGATTCTTGCCAATTGCCATGAACTTGAAGTTCAAAATAAATTTATCCAGGGGCTTTCCAAACTGGAAAGCAAATCCCAAATGATGTTCAAAACTTCCTACAATGCCCTTGAAAAGCCAGAGCGGGAATTGGTGCTCATCGGTTTGGACAATGCTGAATTGGAAGCAGACAAAGAATTTTTCGATTTGGCCAAGGAACTGACGGTATTGGGATACACCACTTCGGAATATTTCCTGACCAATTTCACCAATTACCAAATGGTGCCGGGAGGCTATGATGGCTGTGTTGCCGTCCCTAACACTCCTTTTAAAATCTAAAACATGGCCAATATAGCGATAGACGCCCAAAAAGAAATGACCTTTGATGCCATCGTCATCGGCTCCGGAATCAGTGGAGGTTGGGCGGCGAAGGAACTCTGTGAAAAAGGATTGAAGACCTTGGTCCTCGAAAGGGGCCGAGATGTAAAACATATTGAGGATTATCCCACTGCCACAAAAAATCCATGGGATTTCCAGTTCGGTGGAAAAATCCCTTTGGAGCAGCAACAGGAATTCGGTGCCCGTGGTGCCAGGATTCAGGAGTCCACCGCCCATTTTTGGATGAAGGAGAAAGAACAGGAAACCGTTCTGGAAAAACCATTCCAGTGGACACGCGGATATCAGGTAGGAGGGAAGTCCTTGCTTTGGGCAAGACAAACCCAGCGTTGGTCCGACTATGACTTCGAAGGCCCTGCAAGGGATGGCTATGCAGTCGATTGGCCCATTCGGTACAAGGATCTCGCGCCTTGGTACAGCCATGTGGAGAAATTCTCCGGTATCTCAGGCAACAGGGATGGATTGCCCCAACTTCCGGATGGAGAATTTCTGAAGCCATTTGACCTAAGTTGTGTCGAAAGGCACTTTCAAAAAACACTGGCAGCAAATTACAAGGACCGCCACTTGATCCATGGTCGATGCGCGCATATCACAGCACCGGAGGAAATCCACCGGGAACAGGGAAGGGCAAAATGTTTAAACCGAAACCTGTGCAATAGAGGATGTCCTTTGGGCGGCTACTTCAGTTCGAATGCATCCACGCTCCCTTGGGCAGAAAAAACGGGAAATATGACCTTGAGGCCTCATTCGGTGGTCCATTCCATCATTTATGATGAAGGCCAAGGAAAAGCCACCGGTGTCAGGGTGATTGATTCGGAGACGCAACAAACTTCTGAGTATTTTGCCAAGATCATTTTTGTCAATGCTTCTGCCCTTAATTCCAATTTGATTTTGCTCAATTCCACCTCTTCCCGATTCCCCAATGGGCTGGGAAATGACAATGGATTGCTAGGGAAATATATTTCGTGGCACAATTACCGGGGCCATATTTCTGGGAGAAGCGAGGAATTTCAAGACATGATGAGTACTGGAAAAAACCCAAGCCACAGCTATATCCCCAGATTCAGGAACGTTTTCAAACAGGAAACAGATTTTTTGAGAGGCTATGCGGTGGGTTTTGGCTCCTCCTCCAGAGCAGTCCAATTTAGCCGTGGAGGAATCGGAGAAGCGTTGAAAGCCAATTTGTTTGACCGGACACTTGGGCCCTGGTGGGTCAGTGGATGGATGCAAGGGGAAGTGATCCCCATCGAGACCAACCATGTCAGGCTGCACGAAACCTTGAAAGACAAATACGGCATTCCGCAATTGGTGCTTTCCTGTGATTGGACCGAAAACGATGACAAGATGGTGTTGGATTACATGGCCCAGATGACAGAGATGTTTGAAAAAGCAGGATTCACGGATATTTCCGCAAGGGATTCCCATTCCGCTCCGGGCTCAGATATCCATGAAATGGGAGGTGTCAGAATGGGCCTTGACCCGGAAACCTCCTTGTTGAACAAATGGAATCAGCTTCATTCCTGCAAAAATGTGTTCGTGACCGATGGTGCCTGCATGACATCCACCGCCACGCAAAACCCCTCCTTGACTTATATGGCATTTACGGCAAGGGCGGCGAATTTTGCAGTTGAGGAGTTGAAAAAGGGTACTTTTGATTAAAGTATTTGGTATATAGAAATTGGACTTTTTGTCCAATTATTTGGTATTTAGAAGACTTTTATTCTTATAGCTTATTTAGAAGTAATTAAAAGAGAAGGGAAAAGCATTTGCCCGTCCAAATTGATGGATTTTTAGCCCAATTTGGTTTTACCTTTTTCTTTTTCAATGGAATGGCCCAAGGTTTTTGGGTATATTCGGCATTCCAATAAACCTTATCCACATGAATCTCGCAGCGATCGATATCGGTACCAATTCCATCCACATGATCATCGTGAAGGTGACTTCCCGACAGACTTTTGAAGTACTCATCCAAGAAAAGGAAATGGTCAAGTTGGGCGTAGGCGTTTTTGCCAACAAGCGCATCAACCAAAAGGCATTTGATGCCGGCATCGAGACCATCACCCGATATGTGCAGCTTGCCGACCAATACGGAGTTGAAGAAATCATCACCGCCGCCACCTCAGCCACAAGGGAAGCCAAAAACGGAAGGGAATTTTTGGATCGATTGATTCAGGACATAGGCCTTATTCCACAATTGATCTCTGGAAAGGAAGAATCAAGGCTTATTTTTCTGGCGGTCAGAAAGGCAATTGATCTTCGGGGAGAAAATGCTTTGGTCCTGGATATTGGAGGGGGAAGTACGGAGGCAGTGATAGGCAACCAGGATTCGGTGCTTTTCAAAAGCAGTCTTAAATTGGGAGTACTCCGTTTGTTGGACAGGGTTGGTGTTCAAGGACCGCTGGATGCAAATCAGCAGGAAGCTTTGCGTGAGCATGTCAGGGAAACTGCCCAAAAGATTTTTAAAAGAATCTCAACATTTAAATTTTCCAGGGTCATTGGCACTTCGGGAACCATTCGTTCTTTGGGCGAGGCCTGCCTTATTTCCAATGACACAACCATCGTCAATTCGGTCAATGCCGAGGTGGTGAAGGTTGGCGATCTCGAAAAAATAGTAAAGAAGCTCCTTCAGATGGAGCCTGAAAAGCGATCAGACATTCCGGGGATCAGTTCAAACCGGGTGGATGCCGTCCATCTGGGTGGTTTGCTTTTGTTGGAATTGCTTGAACTTGCGGGAGCAGACAAAATCACGCTCTGCGACGCCTCCCTTCGTGAGGGTTTGATCATTGATTATATCGAAAAAAACGGTCAAAAGCTGGAGGAAATCGGGGATGGAAAAAATCTTCGCGAGAGAAGCAGCTTGTTGTTGGCTGCCCGATATGGGACCGATATTGAACCCAAAAAGCATGTTTCCAGACTGGCCATGCAGCTGTTTGACCAATTGAATGGGTTGGCAGGGATGAAAAGTCTATCCAAGGAATTGCTGTGCCATGCTTGTTTGATTTACGATGTTGGCTTGTTTGTCAATTTCCAGGATTACCAAAAGCATTCCAGATATTTGATTCTGCATGGAAGATTGAGGGGATTCAACAATGAAGAATTGATGCTGCTGTCCCATCTGGCCCGCTACCACCGCAAGTCAGGCCCCAAAAAACGGCACAAGAAATTCAGGAGATTGGACAAAAAACAGCGGATGATGCTTCGCGGTCTTGCAGGGATTTTGAGGATTGCCGTGGGTTTGGACAAAACCAAAAATCAATGGGTTGAAAATATCGACTGCATAACAGACAATAAAAAAATCACCATCAAAATATTTGGGGAGGAAAACCTGGATATGGAAATCTGGGAAGCCCAACGCTATTCGGATACGCTTTCTGGATTTTTGAAAAGAAAAATTGAGGTGGTGAAGGGCTGATCCCTAAAAGGTTTTTCCGAGTCATTTGAGAAAGTGGTGGAGGACAAACAAAAATCATTGCCATGATGATTTTTATCTAAAAAATGAGCATTCAGGGGAATTTTAGATTCTCGTTTTTTGTAAAATTCTATTTCGCCAAAAGTGTTCAATGGGGCTTGAGAACTCGTTTTCATTGTTCTTGATGAATAAATAAGCCAGCTTAAAACTGACTTTTTTATTCATCAAGACTCTAAAAATAAATTGAATTACTCTTTTTCTTTGTTTTTTCTCTTAAACATCATTTCTCCCAAGTTCTCGTATTTCAAATCCATCAATCGGGTGATATTGAATCCGATCAGGAATCTCCCGTCAAAGGGGTCGTTCCTATTGAAAACATTGTTGTACTGAGGGACCAACCATTTGTAATTGCCCATAAATATCTGGAATGCGTGAAGTGGTGTTGCCAATTCTACACCAAGGCTTATATTCGGATTTGGATTGTTCAGATTGTGTTTGGTGATGGGTTGATCATAATTCCCGATAAAGGCAAAGGCATCAGAAACTTTATATCTACCCAAAACAGAAAAGGAAAAATGGTCATTTTTCATCTTCGCGATTTTTTGTTCTTCTTGTCCCAAGAATGCTTCTACGGCGTTAAAATGGGAGAAATTAACGGATCCTTGAATTGAGAAATCGCGCGTTACCTTTTTTGATACCATCAGTTGATGGAAAAAACTATATCGATCTGATTTATGAACAAAGCCTCCCTCAGGTCTAGAATCAAGCGCTACGTTTCCAAAATAGGTAACACTTACGGGAGCTGGGGTTTTTGAATCTTCGCTAATAAAGGCATATTTGGCATTGAAATCCCAAAGCATCCTGTCCTTAGTTAGACCAAAACCGACCATCAATTTGTTGATGGGTGTATAGCTAAAGCCCATCCTGATGTTTGAAGGGGCATACATTCCCCATAGGTCATCGAAGCCATTGTTTACAGTGCCAAACCTGTGAAGAATATCAAACTGGAAAGTTTGCTTCATCGGAACAAGCGTCGTCTGGTTGTCGATAATCCAGGTACTTTCAAATGTATTGCCTGTTCTTTGAAGCTTCCTGCTGTGTACCGAAATCGTTTGGAGCTCATCTTCGGGCTCCTCTACCTTTTCTTTTCCTGCTTTTGTTTTTTCTTGTGCATTTGCCTCTGGAATAATAAAATAACAGCAGGTTACAAGAAGTAAACTTCCGAGAAGGGTTATGGATTTGTTAGTTTTTTTCATGATTGGAGGAATTTAATTGTTGAGTGCCCCTTGGTTTATCCATGCCAAAACTTTGGCGTTGTAAGTGGGGTTTGGACCGCTAAGCGGCATGGAAAGGCTTCTATCTCCCCTCATCCATTGGATCAATTCGCTGTTTTCAGGATTCGCTTTGTCAATGTAATTGCCATTGATGAGCGCATTATAGGCAATGTCCAGTCTTAAATCCGGAGCAGCCGCACCACCGTGGCAGCTTGCGCTGTTACAGCTGGTGTTGAAGATGACCATGATATCTCCAGAGAATGACATTTCTCCCACATCTTGTGTTTCCGGTAAGTATTGATCATAGTAGCAGGCATTCATAAGGAGGAGCAATCCTGAAAAAAGCCCCAAGAGCCAGAATTTTTTTAGATTTTTCATATTTGTTTGGATTTCTGATTAAGGTTGGGAGAAACATTTCAGATGGATATATCGTGTTTCTCCCAGCTTCAATTTGTTGATGTTCCTTTAGGACTAATCCAAAATTGAGGCATTCAATAGAGATTGGGCTCCAGTATGGCAAGTTCCACAGGTGGTTGATTCCAAAGAACCTGAACCAGGATGTGCACCACTCTTCAACCAATCACTTGTGTATTTGGGCATCAGAGCTTGTTTTACCCAATTGGTTTCCAAGGCAGGGATACTATTCCAGTCTGCATTTTGAATACTGCCGACCGAGATCGCTCGAATATCTGTATCGGTGGTGTTCGAAAGACTATATGGGATTGAAATATCATGTGTTTCAGATCCAGCTCCTGAATCATGCATGGCAAAGCTTATGGTGTATTTTGAACCATTTCTCAAACCTGCCAAATCTTCATCTCTTTCAGAACCAGTCGTGAATTTCCTTTTCATGATTACAGTCCATTCATTTTTGCTTTGGTCATAGAATCTTTCTGAAGTAATGTCATGTTGGTCTGAATTGTAAATGAAACCAACACTTCTGGTGACCATGGCCATTTTCTGTGAAGAAGTCCATTCTGCATGAACCTCATTGAGTTTGGTAAGGGCGGCAGTTGCGGTAGTTATTTTACTTTCTGTAGCCGAAAATGATTTCCAGGTATTGAAGTCATTACTGTTTTCATCACGAAGGTGAGAAGGGAGATGCCCCACACTTCCTAGGGCAACATATACCAAGTAGCCCAAATCAAGTGCGTTGACTTTGTCTTGGGTATCAAAATTTCTGTCTTGATACACCACCAATAAACTTCTGTTTTTGGAAACGTCTTTTATGGCAGAGATATCAACATGTGGATTTGATAAAATAGTGTTTGATTCATTTGCCAAGAAATAAGCAGGTATTGTAAAATTCCCGGGTAATGATTTTCCTTTGTTGAACACAAAGCGAGGTAACCCATCTGTCAAAACAGGATGTCCTGTTCCCGACAAGGCGCCTTGGTCCTCCCGAAGTCTGTCACCACCGGATCTTAAAAATTTTGTGGGCATGGTGCCCAGATTATCTCTTATTCTTTCGGTTTTGTTTACAGCAGCATCTTCTGCATAACCCATAGGCCCACTTCTTCCGCCTCTCCAATGCCAATGGTCAAGGATGTCATCTGTCAAAAGGTGGTGGCTTTCCATCCCAGAGTGACAGGTAATGGCACATCCTGCCGCCGAAAATCCCTGAATACCACCCGCTTGTTGGTTAAACATGATGGAGATTCTGTCCTCCTCCAATCTTTGTCCTGAAGGTAAACGGTCAAATTTTGTCCCGTCGTGCTTGAGCATGTCATGGAATTGCATCGGATAATTTTTGCCAGTATTGGGCAATCCTGACGGGTAAAGTTTTTTCTGACTTTTCCATGTAAATCTAAAGGCTACGTCTGTGGCATCATAAGCCACCTGTGTACTTACCTGAGCCGGTGTTTCCAGTGTCGGAGGTGTGAATACCCGGTCATCATGGGTACAGCTTGTTAAATATCCTGCCGCTGTAATTACTCCCAGCATAGAAAGGAAGTGTTTTGCTGATTGTAGGTTGGTTCTTGACATGGCGTAAAAATTTCGTGAAGTGTATCAATTGTATTTCATCTGTAATGTTAAAGCTTTATTTGATCCCATGTCCTGACATATTTCATGTAAAAACATGACAGTCGTCAGTGAAAAAATCAATTAAATAGTCTTTATTACCTATGTTTTTTGAATTAATCTCACGGAATGATGTCAAATAAAACAGTCATAATTTATGCCTCGGTCGATGGCCAAACCCAAAAAATTTGTGATAAAATCAGAAATATTCTTTTGTCTGAAAACCATGCTGTAGAGATGATTTCAGTGAATGAAGGCGGTATTGATTTTAGACATTTTGGAAAAATTATCTTGGCCTCCAGTATCAGGTATGGCAAACATCATCCTAAAATGATCCAGCTCATTAGCGAAAATTCAGAAAAGTTAAATGAAAAAAAATCGATTTTTATTTCAGTAAATCTGGTGGCTAGGAAACCGAATAAAAACTCCAAGGATACCAATCCATATGTTGCTAAATTTTTAACAAATTCCACATGGAAACCTGCCCTTGTTGGGATTTTTGCAGGGATGTTGGATTATGAAAAATATTCATTTACAGATGCATTGATGATCCGGCTGATCATGCTGCTAACCAAAGGTCCCATTTACCCTAAAGGTCCGGTTGAATATACAGATTGGGATCGTGTCCATACGTTCGGAAAAGAGATCTCACTTCTTTAATGAAATATACAATTAGGTGAATACGCGAGCTAAAAATTGCAATTTCGGGTGTAAAATACTGTTTAAATTCTCGTCGATTAATTAAAAATAAGTTCTTCCGATACAAATCCGGAGACTTTATTATCCTCTCCTGCATTGACTTTAAATCCTTTTCTTTCAAGAAAAATACGGTCCCGGGTTTTGACAAAAGAAATCATTGGAATGATCGTCAATGAAAATTTGCTCCTTCTCTCATGTTTTGGTTTAACCCGAAATATGCAATGGGTTTCCAAATGGGATTGAAACTGAAAGAAGATCAGACTATTGAGAGAATAATTCCTGATACCAATAAGGTGAAGTCAAAATCAATCAACACCTAATTGAATATCAGTTAATTATAATATTGAATTGAGTTCGTAATGCATTTAACGGGTTTAACCAGTTTCTTTTTTACTGTTTTGACTTCATTATATCGGCAAAGCAACACATTCTCCAATTATTCTGATTTCTTGGAGTTTCAATAACTTTTAACAAACCTAATGCATATTTAGGGTTGAAGGTTTCCCGATTTATCCACCTTGAATCTCTTGTAAGTGACGGACCATGAGTTTCATTTGAATGTAAAAAAAATAAATAAACATGGGTAATCCACTGAAAATGATAAATATGCAAAAGGTTGCGAACTGTTATTTATAGCCTAATATAAATATGAAGCTATAAATAACGAGCCCAACATCATTTTATAGATATTCAGAAATGAGTTTTTGGTGTGACAAATCGAAATGATAAAATTCGAGAAAATTTCACAAAATCACCAAACACAAATCGGTTTCAACGGATGGGAATTGTTTGATTAAAGACCTTTTCCCTTTTCCATATTCTCCGCCAATTCTGAAATGAACCTGGC
Organism: Rhodonellum psychrophilum GCM71 = DSM 17998; assembly: GCF_000381545.1. Lineage (GTDB taxonomy): Bacteria > Bacteroidota > Bacteroidia > Cytophagales > Cyclobacteriaceae > Rhodonellum > Rhodonellum psychrophilum. The sequence continues at coordinate 79,438 of NZ_KB906688.1, forward strand.
CATCGGGGCGCCATCCACGACATCATGATCCAGCAGGATTGTCAGGTGGAGGATTTCTCTGATTTCAATTCGCTCACCGATGACCCATGGTTTCTTGGAAACTGTACTGATCCCAAAACAAATGGGATGGATGGAGGAGGGGATAAACCAACCCTGAACTTCGCCCATCATTCCGACCGAAGTGATGGCCACGTTGCCCATTTTCGAAAAAGCAAGGTGGGGATGCTTCAGTAAATTTCTCCAAAAGGCTCTCCTGATAAAACCGGGTAGGAAATAATAAAACCTCTCCATTGCTGTCGATCTTTTCTGGAGGACAATGTCTTTTTTGTTTAATGGATTCTCACGCGCAACGCCAATCTCATTGGTGATGGTTTCAATGCTCTTTTTATCCGCTTTTTCGATCAACAATGGGAGGGGGATTTTTTGGCCGTTCAACTCTTTTTCAACAATAAGCGAGACATTGACGTCCTCAAAAACCAGCAAGCTTCGATTTCCCTTAAGATAGGCAGCAACAAATTCGTGGCTCTTTACGGTATCGCTGATCACTTTGATGAGCCAAGAAGTGAAAGTAATTTTGCCACTTGATTCTTGATGATGCTTTATCCTTTTCTTGCTTTCGGTTACGTCTATTTCAACCAAGGCAACCACATGGTGCTTTCTTCTCCCAATTCCGAAAATGTCGATTGAAGCCATTCTGGTTTTAGGAAATCGATGGGTTTTGTGGCTGATCATATCTTTGTTTCAAAAAATGGAAAGTAAAGCACATGAATTCCAAAGCAGATATTTGGGCTTATGAAAAAATGAACAATACCCTTTTTTCAGAGCCCTCAATTTTATCCCGAAATATGCATTCCTTTTCCAACTCAGATTGAAACGGAAAGAAAATAAGGGCCAATACCAATATGGTAAAGTCAAAATTACCAAACAAGTAGCTGATTAATAAACAATTAAAATCTAAAATTGAATTGGCAATGAATAGCACGGATCCAATCGAACAAAAAATCAGCTTAAAATAAATAGCTCAATCCCAATCCCAGGGAAATATATTTGAAGTCCAAATCCCTGGTGAAAGGTCCGATTTCAAGCCCTCCTGAAAATGACCTGTACCGAACACTGGGTTGCAGGCGAAATCGCTCCGCCAAGGGAATCGAAAGCCCTGCTTCCACCTGCCATCCAAATCCATGGCCCGTATCAAAAAGGGTATTGCCATCGTCATCTTCGATTTCAACATGGTTCCACAAGCCACCCGCCCTCAATAACAAACTGGTTTCGGAAGCACCCAAAGGATATAGGAACTGCAGTCCATAAGTATATCCCGTTTCTTCAAAGTCCAAATCTGTTCCTGCAAAGGATTCCTTTGAACCAAAACGATTCCAGCTCCATCCCGCATAGGCGCTGAGATTTGGCAAAAATCGATAGGCAACAGTGCCTTCAAGCCCAAAGCCATTTTTCAGATCCCCATCAGCCGCATCACTGGTGGGGAGATTAAATCCCGGACGGAACTCCACGCTCCACCGATTTTGGGCATTTGAAACGAAGGATGCCAAAACCAAACAAAATGTCAAGGTACCGATCAAAAAAAATGATCCGGACCTTCTGGGAGGGAAAAAGTGCTTCATAGTTTATTAATTTAGTGAAATAATACTATTAAACTTAAATTAACCTCAATAAAGACTCTAATATAATGAATTATTTATCAAGCGTAAAATAAAACGTGGTCCCTTTGTTTATTTCTGATTCCAACCAAATTTTTCCATTTAGGTTTTCAACGATCTTTTTCACGATGGCCAATCCCATACCTGTTCCGTCAAATTCCTCTTTTCCATGCAGTCTTTGGAAAATCACGAAAATTTTATCAAAATATTCCTTTTCGATACCAATTCCATTGTCCTGAACAGAAAACTCCCAATGGCTATCCCTGTCCACTGCCTGGATGTTGATTTCCGGCCCCATGCCCGGCCTGCTATACTTGAGTGCGTTGTCAAGCAGATTATGGAACAATTGCGTCAATGGTGCTCTATAATTGCTTATCAAAGGAAGGGAGTTCTTGAGGAGAGTTGCGGATTTTTCTTGAATCAATCGGTGTCTCAAAATCCGAAAGTCGTCCACCAATTCATTGATATCGATCATCTCTTTTTGATCTTCAAATCTTCCAACCCGGGAAAACTGCAACAAATCCAAAATTATCTGTCGCATCCTTTTTGCACCATCTACTGCAAAATGAATGTATTGTCGCGCTTTTTCGTCTAATTGTTCTGCATATTTTTTCTCCAACTGCGCCAAAAAACTTGTGATCATCCGCAATGGTTCCTGCAAGTCATGTGAGGCGACATACGCAAACTGCTCAAGTTCGGTATTGGAAATTTCTAATTCCCGAGTGTGTTTTTTCAATTCGTCATTGAGTTCCTTCAGTGAACTTTCATACTCTTTTCGATAGGTAATGTCCTGACTTGCGCCGATCATCCGGATAGCTTTTCCAGTTTCATCTCTGACGATAAATCCCCGATCATACACAAAGGCATAGGTGTTGTTTTTCCTGAGAAATCTGTATTCCTTTTCCCAAAAGTTTTGGTGTGGATCTTCGAAAACCAAGGTTTGGGAATGGATGACCGCTTGCAATTCCTTTGGATGAACCTTTTTTTGCCAAAAATATCCGTCGTTGTTTGCTTCTTCATTGGAATAGCCAAAGATTTTCGTGAATCCTTCTCCAGTCCGGTTTACTTGGTTGGTTTCAAAGTCCCAGTCCCATATTGCATCGTTTGTGGCCAATGCGACTTTTTCAAATCGATCATTGGTTCTATTGATCTGTTCTTCTGCTATTTTTCTTTCGGTAATGTTTTTGAAATAAACGGTGATTCCATCATTGGAGGGATATGCACTGATTTCAAACCAGCCGGCAACAGGGGCGTAGTAATCCTCAAAATGTACCGTTTCGCGTTCTACCATCGCTCTGGCATAATTTTGAAAGGAAGGTAAATGAACGGCATTTGAAAACACCTCCCATAAATTTTTCCCCAATACTTTTTCCCGTGGGGTAAAGAGTAAGGTTTCTGCCAATCTGTTCCAGTACGTGACCGTATAATTTTTATCCAAGGCAAAAAAGGCATCCCCGATACTTTCCAAGATGGTGTTTTTTTCCTCCAGTGATTTTAATGATTCGATTTCGGCACTCTTGAGCTGATGAATATCCTGAAAACTCCCAAATATTTTGATGCATTCTCCATTTATGCGTTCCGATTCCCCAAGACAACGTGTCCATTTTTTATTTCCCTTAGGGGTATTGAGCAGAAGCTCCAAGTCAAAATTTTCTCCCGTTTCAATCAAGTGATTGACCGCCAATACCAATTTATTTTTGCTGTCTTCGTCAAACAAGGATAGTCCATTTTCGAAAGTCGGAATAAAGCTCGAATCAACTTCAAGGATTTCTCTGCTCATTTCTGACCAGTACTGTGATTCTTGCTCATTGTCTTTTAGGTTGAAGTCCCAAGTGCCGATTTTCGCCAAACTCGTGGCCTTATCCAGTAAATCTTCAAGTTCTTTCTTTTCAGTAATGTCCCTTCCAAATGCAAAAACCAACTTTTCTTCCCCAAAAATACTTGAAGAATTCCAGGAAATCCATTTATGGGAACCGGATTTTGTCATCAACCGGTTCACAAAATTATTGGCTTGCCGATCGCCGGTAATGGTTTCCTCAAATTCAAATTGAGTAGCTTTCAGGTCTTTTGGATTGATGAAATTATCGAAAGGTTGGGAAGTGAGCTCCTCCTCTGAATAACCTAAGAGCTTACAGAATGCAGGATTGACTTTTATAAATTTTCTGTTGGGAGAAACGATGGCCAAAATTTCCGGAGCGCTTTGAAAAAATAAATGGAGTTCCTCTTCTTGTTGTTTTCTTTTGATTTCCGTCCCAAGGTAATCTTCCAATGGTTTGAGAAATGCGACATTGTCACCAGCTTCTTGGCGTGTTTTTTTACTGCCTAGGACCAAGACGCCCACAAATCTTTCGTTTTGGAAAAGTGGGATACCCCAGATGGTGTTGATACCTGCCTTTTGTGCTGCGGTCTTTCTGATAAAATCCTTTGAATCCGCAATGTTTTCCCAAACTTCTGTTTTTTGGCTTTCCCAAACCCAACCGGAAATCCCCTCTCCAATTTTGACCTGTTTGACAAATTCGGTTTCCTTGTAGAATGTTTTTGCAATATCATCCTTCGAAAAATGTGAAACCCTATGCAATAGATTTCTTTCATTTCCGAGAAGCCAGAATTCTGCAGTTTTATAATCCCCGAAATCGGTGAGGAAATTCAGCACCTTCTTTAAAATAGTGGAGAGTTTTTCATCCTCCTTAAAGATATTGGCGATTTGCTGTTGGATTTGTTTTTGGACTTCGACCTGTTTGGTTATCGATACGTCGCGCAAAGCACCAATCATCCGTTTTGGTTTTCCGTCCGCATCCCGAATCAGGTGTCCGGTTTCTTCTACAAATGCGTATGTCCCATCATTCCTTCTAAATCGGAAATTACCCAACCACCTTTGCCGGAATTTGTCTTCCAAAAATTCTGTCCAATCAGATTGGTTATTGTCCCGATCTATTGGATGTGTCAATGCTGCCCAATCCTCCAATCGAAACGGTTTGTCGTCTTTTTGAAATCCAAAATTGCGATAAAATCCATCTCCCCAATAAAACAAATCTTTCTCTATGTCCCAATCATAAATGGCATCGTTTGTCGCTTTGTTTACATATTCAAAGCGTTCATTGCTCTTTAAAAGTGCCTTTTCAACTTGGATCCTTTCTGAAATATCAATCCCCACGCACTGTAATTCAAATGGAATGCCTTCCTCATTTGCAATGCAAACAAAATCCCATAGTGTCGACATGTAGGAGCCATCTTCTTTTGGTTTGTCCACTTCAACTTTAAAGACTTTTCCAGGGTGGAGCAGGCATTGATCGACCACTTCCGCAACTTTCTGGTGATCGGAGGCTATAATGGATAAAAAACAGTTTTCTCTAATGATTTCTCCATTTGGATAAAGCCATCCGAAATCCATTTTGAATTTTTCATTGACATATGAATATCTTCCTTTTAGATCTGTTCGGATCACGTAACTGGTCTGGGACTCATACAATCCCCTGATACGGGCCTCGCTTGCCTGCAAGGCCTTGAATGATTTTTCTTTTTGGGTAATATCAATGCAGACCACCATCATGCAATCACGCTCATTGAGCTGCAAGGGATGTCCTGTCACATCCATTCGCATCAACTCACCATCCTTTTTTTTGTGGGTAAACACGCCAAAAGATATCCTTTCCTGAAGATGTCGGGTTTTTTCATGCAATTGGATGAGCCTTGGGACTTCCTCGAGGGGTTTTATGGATGTCATGGTCAGGGATAGAAATTCTTCCCGCTTGTACCCATAATGGTCCAATGCGGTAGGGTTTACATCCAAAATCTGAAATGTATTCAAATCATAAATCCATTTGGGAAGAGGACTGGTATTGAAAAGCCGCCGATATTTTTCTTCAGATGCTTTGAGGTTTCTTTCCGAAGTTATTTTTTCTGTAACATCTCTAAAATTATCCACAATGCCATTGATAAATGGGTCATTCAATAAATTGGTGATTGTAGATTCCAGCCAACGCCAAGAACCATCCTTGTGAAGCGTCCTTGCCGTGTGCCCTTGAATGGGGATTCCAGGATTTGCCAATACTTCTTCCATTTTGTCTACAATACCTGCGACATCTTCGGGATGGATAGAAGCGAATAAATTCAGCTGCATCGCTTCCTCCTCCGTATAACCCAAAACCTTGGTGATAGAAGGTGAAACATAATTCACATTTCCATTTTTCTCCAAGATGATCATCGCATCTGCGCCATTCTCCACCAAAGCTTTAAAGCGCTTTTCACTCCTCAAAAGCTTTTCTTCCTCGATCTTCTTTTCTGTGGCATTTCTTGCCACGCAATACATGATTCTATCAGCGCTGTCCCATCGGGCAGACCAAATGACTGTGATGATACCGCCATCTTTTCTGATGTACCGGTTTTCAAAGTTGGTCACCGGTACACCTGATTTAATTTGCTCCGTGGATTTTTGTGTGAGGTCATAGTCTTCCTCGAGCACAAAATCCACATGACTTTTGTTTTTTAACTCTTCAGGGCTGTATCCCCAGATATTTTCAGCCGCCGCACTTACTTTTAAAAACTTCCCATGTTCATCCAGTGTACAGATCACATCCAGAGAGGAATCCATAATTCTTTCCAGGGCAGCATTGGATTGATTCAGTTTCCATTGTTGATCCACCATTACCGTGATATCCTGAAAAACACCTGTCAACTTGATGGTTTTCCCATTTTCATCCTTCATTTGGATGGCAGAGGACCGGATATGCTTGATATTGCCGTTTTTTGTGACAAATCGTTTTTCGATGTTGTAATCGGCTCCTGTTTCCAACACCTCTTGCATGTGTGCGAGTGCTTTTTCCCTGTCTTCCGGATGGATGACTTTTGTCCCGATCGTAAAATCAACCTTGAAAGATTGCGGGGCATACTCTAAAATATGAAATACACCATCAGACCAGTAGACTTCATTACTTAATAGGTCCAATTCCCAACAGCCCGTTTTAGCCAATGCTTCAGTTTGCATCAACAGGGTCTTGTCCCGAATATCGGTTTTGTTATTGATCATTTGGAAATGGTTTTGTTTTATCCATTTGAAAATTGTAGGATAAGAGCAGTGTGTTGATTTTTGGTTTAGGTTGCTTTGGGTGATTTGAATTCAACTATGCGGGTAATTTTCAGTTCACCTTCCATCGAATTTTATGGCGAATGGTACTGAGCATTTAATTTAGTTCATTTTTTAATGAATTCCTAAAACTTGGTTTTGCCTATGATCAAGGTATTTTCGAGTCTGCCAAAAGGATCAAAATAGAAAAGACAATTTATGCATCACTTGGAGGTAAGGCGAATTACTCGAAATTGGTAAAGTGAAACAATCTTTGTCCAATAAATATTTCGGGCCAATAAAAGATTTCAAAAGCTTATCCCTCTGAATGAATCTTTTTGAGATTTGTCTTTTGCAAAATTGGATTTTAAAGAAAATTAGTTTTTGATGATTTTAACACGTGATATGTTCTGCCATTTATATTTCAGCTTTAAACCCTTTAATCCATTACGAACACAATTCAAGGTTGTGATTAACTGAGGATCAGCTAGGTGTGGGTTGTTTTGGCTTTGCCTTATTGGTGCGAGGAATTGGCCTCCTAAAAGCCTGATTTTCTTGCGGTTTCAATCTCATTTGGAAACGGAATGCATATTTAATGTTTAATCTTTTGGGAAATGGGACCCTTCTGTATTTTGAGAACTCAAGGTTGCTTTGGATTTGATTTTTTCTTGACCCATTTGAATAATTCACCCATCCATAGGACTATTGAAGAAATGGAAATGAGAATAGCAAATTCCCAAGGATCGACAAGAACAAATTTAAAAAGGCTTGAAAAGAATGGGATTTCAATGATTCCGATCAAAATCGCAAAGGAAAATAACATGGAAACATTGATATATGGATTTGAAAAAAAGCCGATCTTGAACACAGATTTTTTTAAAGCACGCATGTTGTAGAGGTTGAAAAGCTGGCTGGAGGCCATGACAATAAACACCATGGTTCTGGCGGTCTCGATGCCCTGGGGCAAATAATAAAAGTAGGTCACCAAGGACATGCCCATCATAAACAAGGCAATCAACAACAAGATGGGCAATGCTTTTCGGGTCAGAATATTCTCGTTTTTGTGAACAGGCTTTTCTGAAAGTTCGTCTCCATGTCCTTTTTCTGCCGCCAATGCCAAATCGGCCACCCCATCTGTCACCAAATTCAGCCATAGGATTTGCGTAGCGGTAAGCGCAATGGGATACCCCATTGCGACAAGCACAATCAAGATGGAGAGAGAGGCAAAGTTGGTGGTGATAAGGAAAAAACTGGTTTGCCGGACATTGGTAAACACAATTCGGCCTTCTTCCACCGCGTTGACGATGGTGGAGAAATTATCATCGGCCAAGACCACATCTGAGGCGTCTCTCGCCACATCCGTACCCATGATTCCCATCGATACACCCACATCAGCTTTTTTTAAGGCTGGGGCATCATTTACACCGTCCCCGGTCATGGCGATGAGTTCGCCTTTGGCTTGTAAATGATCTGCAATCTTCAATTTCATGCGTGGGCTTAGCCTTGCAAAAACATCAATCTTTTGGATGGCTTCGGCAAATCCGTTTTCATCCAAGTCCAGCAAATCCGCTTCAGTCAAGGCTAGGGTTTCGTTTTCTTTTTGAGTGGAAATGATGCCTGTTTCCCTGGCAATGGCCTTTGCTGTGTTTACATGATCACCAGTGGCCATGATGACCCGGATTCCTGCATTTCGGCATTTCTCTATCGACTGCTTGACATCTGGCCGAGGCGGATCGAACATGCTTACGATGCCAGCAAAAACCAGATTGGAAATATCCTTTTCCGAGATTTTTTCTGTGGCGGCATCCGTGGTTTTATAGGCCAATCCGATGACCCGCATGGCATCGTTGGACCACTCCTCAATCTTGCCCTCGATGTGTTTTTTGGTCTCTTCGGTTTTGGTTTTTTCACCCTCCTTGTCAAGGAATCTGGTGGAGATTTCCAGGATTTTTTCTGGAGCGCCGATGACAAATAATTCCCTTCTATTGTTGTCCTCAAAAAGCGTGGCCCTGTATTTCAACTTTGAATTGAAGGGCAAATCATCAATTTTTTTGGATTTATCCGTATCGGCCAAAATAATCCCACCGATTTTTGCCATCACTTTAAGGGCTCCTTCTGTGGGATCGCCAACGATTTCATCCGTCTTTTTTTCCTGGTTGTATTTGATTTCTGAATTGTTGGAGATGGCCGCAATTTGCAGGAGCTTGTCAAGGGCTGGATTTTTTTGGAGATCGATTTTCGTGGGATTTTGTTCCGAATTTTCAACTTGGGTAATGCCTTCCTCACCAACCTTGAATTCCTGTTTATCCAGTTGCATTATTTTTTCTACGATGAGCCTGTTTTGGGTAAGGGTCCCGGTTTTGTCGGTGATGATGACGGTCACGGCCCCCAAGGTTTCCACAGAATTCAATTGTCTGATGATGACATTTCGTTTGGCCATCCTGTGAGAGCCTATGGCCAAAACCAGCGAAAGGATGGCGGGCATCCCTTCTGGAATGGCAGCTACCAATGCAGCAATCGAAATGAGCATCAACTCTTCATTCGACAAATCACTGAAATAACTACCCAGTACATACAGTATTATTGCGCTGACAATGGCGAGTACGCTCATCTGGGTAGCAAGAATGTCTGTCTTTTTCTGAAAATTGGTTTTCTCGTTCTTGATGGAGCTCAGGGTGTCAGCAATATCACCGATTGCGGTGTTGGTCCCTGTCCCCGACACCAGCGCCCTGGCAAAGCCACTTGCCACAAATGTGCCTTTGAAGAGCATGTTTATTTGATCGGCAAGTACCGTGTTTTCGGGAAGGGCCTCCGTTTGTTTTCCCACAGGAACCGACTCCCCCGTTAGGGATGCCTCGATGCAGCGCAAGTTTTTTGACTCGATGACCCTGCAATCCGCCGGGATACTGTCGCCTTCCTCCAACACAACAATGTCACCGGGCACCAACTCCCGAGCCATTACAATTATGGATTTCCCGTTGCGGAGTACCCTTGCCTTGACCACCATCATTTTTTTCAATGCGGATATGGCCTTCTCGGCTTTCTGTTCCAGAAAAAAACCAATGGCTGCATTCAAAATCACGATCCCCAGAATCACATAAACATCCAACATGTCACCAATAAACCAACTGATGGTGGCTGCTATCAATAGAATGAAAACCAAAAGGCTTTTGAGTTGTCTCAATAAGATCCAAATCCAATGAGTTCTGCCTTTTTCGGGGATTTCATTCCAACCATATTTTTTTCGGATTTTCCCCACCGTCTCCTGATCTAACCCATTGATGGAACTTTGAAGATTTTTAAGGGCTTCTTCTGGCGACTGGGAGTGGAATTTCATGTTGTTGCTTGCCTTTGATGTTGATGATTAAAAATTCAACTCGTTATGCATTACCAATTGCATTTCAGCCTGAAATTGCTAAATAATCGGTCAGGTGGTTGCTGTTTTTGACTTCACTCGATCGGGACAACCGCTTCTTCTCAGAATAGGCTGGTTTTTTTTTGGTTTCAATCCCATAAGGAAAAATAAAGTATTTGTCGGGTTTAAGAATTAAATCAAGGTTTCTTCTAATTAATTTCTCTCTACAAACCAATTTAATCCTTTTTATTCGGACCCTAAAATTAAATCAATCATAAGAAAACCTTCCGGGTATTGGCGAAGTTCTTGTTGCGTTTTGTGTCGAGTTTTGCGTTGAATTTTTCGCGCAATGGTCGCCGAGGTTTTCCCGGAGACCGCAAAGAAATGAGGTTGGGGAGGGTAGTTTTATTTGAGGTTTATAAAATGATTTGGAAAAAGTCTTTGTGTTAAGTTTTTCGCGCAAAGGTCGCTAAGGTTTTCGCGGAGATCGCAAA
>NZ_KB906688.1:90148-124188 GCF_000381545.1 Rhodonellum psychrophilum GCM71 = DSM 17998
TGATTTGGAAAAAGTCTTTGTGTTAAGTTTTTCACGCAAAAATCGCAAAGGTTTTCGCGGAGACCGCAAAGGGAGGAGGTTGGGGAGGGTAGTTTTATTTGAAGTTTATAAAATTATTTGGGAAAAGTCCTTGTGTTAAGTTTTTCGTGCAAAGGTCGCCAAGGTTTTCGCGGAGATCGAAAAGGAATGAGGTTGGGGAAGATGTTTTTATTGGGGATTTGGCGGTTGTTTTTTTACATCGATTTTGCTAGAAATCCGATGAATTCTTCTCTCAATTCCCTAAAAATTTTCTCAAAAACGGCAATACTTTCCCGGTGTTTCTGATGGTCAGAAAAATTTTCGGTACCAATATCGGCTCCTTTTTTTTCGACTGCTGTATGGAGGTACGCTTCGTGGCTTTTGATATCATGGTTTAAGATATCGATCTGCTCGTTTTGGATGATCACTTGGTTTTGGAAGTGTTCCACCATAACCATTACTTCCTTTCCTGGTTTTTTTTTGGCGACTTCCAATATCCGACCATCCATAATGGAAAGTTCGTCTCTATAAAACAAAAGTTTGTTCAACCATTCTTTGTGCTCTTTGTGCAATTGCGAAATTGTATTTTGATTTTCCATTTCCTTGAATTTTAGTGCTTTTCAAATTGAGATAAAAATAGTATTGTTAAGACAATTCTGGGATTCTAAAATGTCAAACCCAAAACAATATCTCCCTTGGATTTCTCTTCCCATAACAAAGTGCCAATCCGAAAAAGCATGTGTCCGCTACCTTGAAGGGAAGAATTTCAACAACTTAATTTCGGCATTAAAAAGATAAAATGCATTATCTGTTTGTTGATTTTCTCGAGAATCCTACAATAATCCGTATTGGCTGGTCCCATGGAAAGAAAATAGTGTGCTTTTTGGGGATTTCATAAGGGATTTGGATCGGAAAAATTATCCAAATACAAAAGAATGTTTCATAAGGGGGGGGGGCAAAAAAGGAGTTTTGAAATCCTTCGGGATGGATAGTTGCAGGATTTATAAATCCTGAATGGTGATTCTCCTTTTTTCCTTTAATTTCTTGAAGTGTGAAGGGGTCAATCCAGTAACTTTTTTGAATTGGTTGGACAGATGGGCGACGCTGCTGTAGTGGAGTTTGTGTGCGATTTCAGAAAAGGTATGTTCCTCCAGGACAATCAATTCCTTGATTCTTTCAATTTTAAGGGAAATCAAATATTGTTCGATGGTAGTGGCTTCTACTTCCGAGAAAAAATTGGATAAATAGCTGTAACTGTGGTTTAATTTTTCGCTCAACAGAACAGAAAAGGTAGTGTTGGGCCGCTCTTCTGAGTTGTAGACATATTCTACCATCACGTTTCTTATTTTCTCAATGAGAATCCCCTGTTTTTTTTCCAACAGCTCCAAACCGGCTTTTTTGATCTTACTGTTCAGTTGCTTTTTATCCTCATCACTAAGTTCTTCCTTCGTTTCGATTTCGCCCAAATCAATTTTCACCGTAGAAATGTCTAGCTCCTCCAAAGCATCCTTTACCACGATTTTGCAGCTTTCGCAGGCCATGTTTTTAATATAAATTTTCATAAACCAATTTTTATTGTGTGCTAATGAAAGTTTGATTCGGTTTTCAACTTTGAAACCCATTCTCAAGGCTTGTGCCAAATTTACCTCTGTTTTCAAAGAAAGAATATATGTTCCTGTATTTATTTTCAATAGTGTCCTCACCATTGTCGAACTGGACAAATTATTTTAGTTGGGATGGATAAGCCATCCCTTTTCAAGTGTTCCTGATAGCATTTGTGATTTTTTCCACAATCCCGTTTTTATTTCATTCCCAAAACCCCTTCAAGAGGAGCTCCGGGACAAAAGCCTCACTTTTTCTCAAACTACCAACAAGACTTAATCCGAAATAGGCATTCCGTTTCCCAATGAGGCTGAAACTGCAAGAAAACCAGACTAGTGGGAGGATAAGAGGTCTAACCGGTATGGTGAAGACAAAACAGTGAGCAATTGACTGATTATTAGATGCTTTCATACTCGAGTGGAAATGTTAATACAGAACACGGGTTTAGCCAATCCTTATGCCCCATGGTCTTTTTGTAGAGGAGAAAAACATTCTGTTGGTCGGTAGCGGTTTCAGTCCTGGTCTTCAATTCCATTTTTATTGGCCTAGGAAACCACCATGAGCGTTTTTTTGCCCGGTTTTTTTTTGAGCAAGGCGGCAAGTCCCAAGAGTGGGCCGATGGCCAAAATCATATAAATATACTGACTATTGAACATTCCAGTCAGGGAATTGACCAACTGGATGCTCAGGATGGTGATGGAAAAGCCAATGCAATTGACCACGGTGAGTGCGGTTCCTCTGGTCGATGCAGGTGCATTTTGGGCCACCAAAGTCGAAAACAGGGGCGAATCTGCCACGACCACAATTCCCCACAGGAAAAGGAATGCCACCAACAGCATCGGGAAACTGGAGAACAGAAAAATCGGTGAAGCCAGGCAACACAAGCAAGAGAAGAGCAGGGACAATGTGGCTATTTTTTTTACTCCATACCATTGGGAAATCCATCCGCTTATCATGCAAGCCAGTCCGCCGGAGGCGATGATGGCAAAGGAATACAAGGGGACATTGAGATTCGCTGCTGGGTAAAGTGCATTGTAGCTCGCGAGAATGATCGGGACAAATGCCCAGAAGGTATACAGTTCCCACATGTGACCAAAATACCCAAAAGATGCTGCACGAAAGTCAGGGTTTTTGAAGCCTGAAAGAAATGCGGTCAACTTGATTTTTTGGCCTACTTTTCGGAATGGGCCGTCGGGGACGAATAGGAATATCGATAAACCGCCCAAAACCGAAAGGCTGGTGGTGATGTAAATGACGTATTTCCAAGGGAAACCCTGAAGCAGATCCTTCAACAAATGCGGAAATGCGGTCCCCAAAACCAATGCGCCAACCAAGAATCCCAGGGATTTTCCCAGACCTTTTTCGTAATGGTCCGAGGCGATTTTCATGCCCACTGGATAAATCCCTGCCAAGAAAAACCCGGTCAAAAATCGAAACAAAAGGATTTGGAGAGAAGTAATGTCATTGATGCTGATGCCAAGGTTGAAAAGTCCGGCAAGCAGCGCACTGGCAAAGAAAACCAAAGAAGGGGAGAAGCGGTCCGAAACGGCAAGTATGGCAAAAACCAAAGTGCCTGAGATAAACCCAAATTGGATCATGCTGGTTTGGTGGGCCAAAAAATCCTGACCCAAACCGAGATCCCGTGCAATGTCGGCGACGATGGAATTTCCCGCAAACCATAGGGAAGTACAAAGGAATTGGGAAAGTACGATGATGGGTAAAATCAATCTCATTTGGGTCGGGTTTAGGGAGAAATCAGTAAACCCAATTCAATGTTTATGATTTTCCGTGTATTTTAGAGAAGGGTTCAGCCTTAATCCGGGAAAATACTGGTATCGATGTTGGGGATGATGGCAATTGCATTTTTGTAATACAATTTTTTCAGAATCTCGTCAGATAATCCCAAACCGTACATGGACCAAAAGGCATGGTATTTTTTGTAGTAAGGGAAATATTCATCTTCGGTCTCCAATACGCGGAAGTAGGTGTAAAACTCCTCTTTGTTGTATGCGTCTTTCCCGAAAAGCACCCGGTCCTGGTACTTGTCGAAGAATGCCTTGGCACTTCGGGGTTGTCTCCCAAATTCGGCGATCACAGCACCGATGCCAAAATAAACGTTAGGGTACAGGTCCAGATGTGCGCCGGCCTTCGCCAAGTCGTTGGCCATCCAGCCCATGTGCGCATTGATGAATTTGGTGCCTGAGTTTTTTTGGAATACATGGTGCTGCTCGGCGATGATTTGATCAAAGGGAACAGGGTTAGTATCCGAACGCTTTCGGTTTGGATTGGTCTTCAGTTCCAGCCAGCGTTCGTTGTTGCCGTCCATTTCTTGCCAAAACTGTGCAGGATCCGCAGAGTGGATGATGACGGGAATACCCAGCTCACCGGCTTTTTGCCAGACCGGATCCAAGTCGGGATGGTCCACCGGAATGCGATTGCCATGGATGTCCTTGTCGGTTAGGCCAAGGCTTTTGTAGATTTTGAGGCCATTTGCACCGTTTTTGACATCCAATTCAAGATCTGCCACTGCCTTTTTTACCCATTGATCCGAACCGAAATCGGAAAAGGAGAGATTGGTGAAGACGATAAACCTTCCCGGAGCGACGCCATTGAATCTTCGGATCATGGAATACATGTATTCCTGTCGGTCGATATCTGTGGACCCGCGCTGAAATCCCCTGCCACTCAAATTGACCATTACCCCCATGTTCAATTCGTCCATTTCGTTAACCAACCGGTCCACGATTTCTTGGCTGACGTTCCATTGGTGACTGTGGATATCGATAAAGGGGAATTTCGCCCTTTTTACGGGGTTTTCGGAAACGACCAAAGTGGAGGGGGGATTGTATTCTTCAAACCCCATTTCCTGGGCGGTCAAATTCAATCCTGAAAAGAAAATTACTGAGACCAATAAAAGCTGGAATCGAAGGGTGAAAATTATGGAAGCAAAGTGGGTTTTCATCTTGGACAATTTATTTTTGATCTTGCAATTTTAGCAGAAAAATCCAAATCATGTCCATGTTGCAGTTTATTTGATCCTTCGATCATTGAATGCATGACTTTTTAGGGGGTTGGCGATTTATTGTTTTACCCAATCTCCAGGTAAAAAATCGAAATGGCTTAAGCTTCGAAATTGAGGCTTGAGGTTTTTCTACTTGGCGTGACGCCAAAATCTATCTCCCAAATCTATAAAACTCTTCAAGTGGATGTTTTTTTCCTTTGAGCATGTCGGAAATGACGTCCATCCCGATCACCGAAAAAGTGATTCCATTGCCACCAAAACCCAAGACAAAAAAGGTGCTGGGAAAATCCGGGTGCTGGCCGATATAGGGCAAGCCGTCCTTGGTTTCCCCAAAGGTGCCCGCCCAGACAAAATCTGACCGGAAATCATAATCGGGCAACACTTTTTTCAGGTACTTGGAAAGTTTCCCGGATTTTTCACCCAGCATGGCATCCCTTTTTTCAGGGTTCACAAAATCCTCATCTTCCCCGCCAATGAGGAGGCGGTTATCATCCGTGGTCCGCATGTAAATGTAGGGTTCGGCCGTGTTCCAAAACAAGGTGTCATTCAAATGCGTTTGATCGTCCTCCATGATTTCACCAACGGTGGCATAGGTGGAGAGTAATTTCACAAAATCGTCTTTGATGATTTCCGTGCTTTCAAATCCATTGCAATAGATCATGTGTTTTGCGGTGATGGTATTGCCATATTCGGTCAATACGCTGACGCCATTCCGCTTGTAATCCACTTTTTTGATATTCGTTTTGTCATAGATTTCCAAGCCTTTCTTATGGTTGAATGCCAAGATATCGTGCGCCAATTGGAAGGCATCAATGCTTCCTCCCTGCTCGGAAAGTATTCCTCCAAAGGCATTTTTCAGCTGGTATTTTTTTTCTATTTCTTCGGCTTCCAACCATTTTACGGGAAATCCATTTTCTTTTCTTGCCTCAAATTCCTTCTTCAACCAGGGCACGTCTTTTTTGAAAGCGGCAAAATAGAGGGATTCCTTTTTTTGGAACCCACAAGTGGATTTCACCACTTTGGCTATTTTTTTCAAATCGTCAATGGACTTGAAGCAAGCCCAATAATTCTCGGCAGCACCTTTTTCCCCTATCATCTTGGCAAGTTCAAAGAGGGGCAGGTCTATTTCGTATTGCAGCATGGACGTCGTGGCAGAAGTACTTCCATGCCCGATTTCTCTTCTGTCGATGAGTATGGTCTTGTATCCCTCCTCCATGCATCGGTGTGCGATCAAACTTCCCGTGATCCCACCGCCAACGATCAGAATTTCTGTTTTGACATCTTCTCGGAGTGAGGGATAGGAATGTAGAATTCCATTTTTCACCAGCCAAAATGGCTCACTTGATTTTATCTTCATCTTAAAAATATTTTATAGGCTAGCGGAGTAAAAAGGCTGTGCATTCGCTTTCATTTCATTTCTTAACAAATATCAAAAGAAAACCGGCAAAAAAGAGCATTTCTGAAGAACTTTTGGCGCATGGATTTTGCAAGAATGAAGCCTCAAGGTAGGTTGATTTTTACTGTTGGGTTTACAGAAATGCAAGAAAAAATTGTAGCATTTTAACCAGAAATAGAAATTTTGTTTCTTGATGGGGTTGAAAGTCAATTTGATTGTGGAATTAGTCTTGTAACCAAGTAGGATGAAGTCACTAATGGCGAATAAATGTCTGATTTTCAATTATTTTCAGGTTAAAAAGGAATTGGAAATACATAGCGCGGGTTGAGCCCTAATGTATTGGATTAAAAAATCTAGGTAAAGGAATAAATGTTCGTTACCTTTCGGTTTTTTTTTTAGTAGGCTGATTTTCAGTGGTATAGACCGTGGTTGTGGAGAGATTGGAGGCCAATTGGGGTCGGTATTTCAAAACATTGTTTGAAATACCGAGGCTTCTCGGTGATCTGTAATCATTACGGTTTTGGAATTTGGTGTATTTAAAGTCAGTAATTCTCCATTTCCTCTAGGCTATAAATCCGCTGTTGGCTGGTCTCGGTGAAATCCATCAATGCTGAAAGGGGAAGCTTTTCCGCACTTTCAATATGTGGCCAATGTGGAGGAGAAAATATCCAGTTGCCTTCCAAATCCTTCATGTGGCTTCGGTCAGAAAAAAAAGTTTGGGTATACACGAGGGCATCAATCCATTTGAAAGCGGGGAAATCACTTGCTCGCCAATTTGATTTTTCGCCAAAGGTCAGACGCAGGTAATCATCTAGAGTGCTTGGAAGTGAGAGCGTGGAGTCAAAATCATACACCAAATTGACGCCCCCCTTGGAAGCCAAGAGGATGACATGGTAATCCCACCAAACTGCCTGTTGGTCGATGGAGGATTTTTGATGCAAAAAAGGACAGTTTTTACTCTTATTGGAAACGATCAACACCTTTTTTGAAAAGTCTGTCAAATCGGGATGCTGGCATAAATGCCAGATATTTTCCTCACAATAATTTTCGGTGTACTCGAAGGTTTCAATTTTCATTTGCGGAACAAAATTACCATTATTCACTGCAATTTTGTTTTTCCCTTCAATATTTGCATCAAGTCAAATCAACTAAGGCCAATGTCTTTTTGATTGCGGCCATATTTACCTTCAAGGCTTCATCGTTTTCGAGGTCGTTGAGCGCTTGGTTGAAAGGTTCGGTGCGGATAGGGCCGTCATAACCGATATCGACCAATCCCTGCATAAAATCCTTGAGCTTGATCACTCCCGTAGCCAAGGGCAACTCCCGCTTGCCATCCATCTGGGTCTCGCGGGTAAATCCTGCGCGGGCATCATTGAGATCCACGACCACGATGTCCTTTGGCCTGAGGGTACGGATATCGTCCAAGGTGTCATTGGCACAATACCAGTGGAAACTATCCAAGACAAATCCCACATTGCCCCTCCCGATAGTCGCAATCAGCTCTTTTCCCTCTTTCATAGAGGAAATAAAAGGGTAGCGGTTCATCGTCAACAAAGTCCGCATGCCAAGGTATTCCAAGCCCAACCGAATCCCATGATCCTCCATCACTTTTGCACATTCACCCAAGCGGTCCGCATGTTGTTTCATGTTTTCATTGTAGGTGAGTTCATTGTGGGAGGAAATGATCCAGGTGTTCATCAGCGAGGCACCCTGTTTTTCCATGGTTTGACAAAACTTTTTCAGCCCTCTGAAATCTTCGTCGAATCGCGTGCGATCAAGACGGTATTCCACCGGGATATTGTTTGACCCGAAACTGATTTGGTGGGCTTTCATTTTGGACAAAAGCTCGTTTAGCTTTCCGTCGGAATAGTCTGCCATTACTTCTTGCGTAAACGGACTGATGGCCTCATATCCATATTGGATTGCATAATCGAGTGTTTCCGCCAAATTGGCCTTCACGCCAATGATCCCTGGATTCAGGGAAATCCTAAATTTGCGTTCGGCAAGCTGTCGGGCATGCAAAGCGCCAAAGGGTAGGGTAGTGGCGGCCGCAGCGGCCAAGACAGAGGACATGATGAATTTTCTTCTTTTCATCGGATTGGGTTTAATGAAAAGGTAAGATAAAGGATTCAACCCGACAAATGCAAAAGCTTTTCCAATTGGGTTGAAACTGCATGAAAATCAGACCATTGGGAGAATAATTCGTGTAAACGATATCCTGAAGTCAGAAACAGGATCCGTGTAGGAGGACATACTTGGACCTATTGGAGGGAATCCTTGCCCAAAGTGCTCGGCTTTGTTTCCGATACCTTCCATCAGAAATAATTGGTGTCCGGAGGCTACTGGTTCGAAACTGCAACCTGATTAAATACAGGGAAAGGTTTTTATTTTTCCAAGATCCATTGTTTCTCGTTGTATTTGCCATTTATGAAGAAGCATCTTCACATACAAGCCCAAGTTGAGAGGGATTTGCCTGTGGAGATGCTTTGGTTTTGATTGAAATACCAATCCATGTGTGGTATTTTAAATCCACTCCAGGTTTTCTACTGTCTGTGCCACTTTATTAGTTCCGGTATGTTGTGTGGTTTTGGGTTCGATGAGCATCACTTTCACTTCCTCCCCATTGGTCCAAGGGCGGTGTTGGACACCTTTCGGGACGATGAGGATTTCGCCCGGTTTGGTGGTGACGGTTTTGTCGATAAAGTCCATCATCAGCGTTCCTGACAGTACCACAAACATTTCATCCTCCTCTTCGTGGCTGTGCCAAACCAGTTCTCCATTCAATTTTGCCAGTTTGACAAAGTTATCATTGAGTTCTCCGATAATATAGGGATGCCAATAGTTGGATATTTTGTTGAATTTTTCTTTCAGGTTGATGTTCATGGTGGTTTCGTTTTGTCTCTTGTCCAGGGTTTGTTTCGCTTATTTCTGGATTTCCGAAAGTGTGTCTTCCGCTTTTTTCAATGCACTGTTGTAATTTTTCAGTACCCAAACTGAGAATCCCAGGAAGAGAATGACGCCCAATGGAAATATCAATTTCCAAAAATAGGGGATATTTGAGATGTCCTTTCCATTCATTTCCATGAAAACCGGGGTTGCGATCAACAAAAATAACAAAGCCATGGAAACATTTAATTTTTGGAGCTTTTGAAACCGGATCTTTTGAAGGGAATAATTCCTTATGGCCTCTGCGTAGGTCATCAAAGAAACATTTACTTTCCGAAGTCCACTGAGGGAAGCAAGTGAAATGATGGGCAATCCGAAGAGCAAGAGGATGGAAAGAATGCCAAAAACCTGCATGATCGGCCCCTCAATGGCCTGAAAATTCAGGATCATGAAAATCGCTCCAAGGAAACAGATGATGCTCCCAAGTATTTCGGGGTAAAGAATCTTGTTCAATCTGGACTTGTACTTTTGATGGGTCATGTTTTCGATCATTTTGTGGGTTAATTTTTCTTGCTGTGCTACTTTCTGACTCAAAGCCTCCCAAGTGGCTTTCATTTCCTCTAGTTCCATGTGTGTTTGGTTTTGATGATTTGTGTTTTTAATTTTTCCCGGATACGGGAAAGTTTGGTTCCGACATTGGAGGTGGAAAGTCCTACTACAGAGGCAATTTCTTCATGATTTTTTCCTTCCAAATAGAGCAAAACGATTCCTTTTTCGAGCAAATTCAGTTGCTGGATATGGGCATACAGTTTTTGGATTTTTTCTTCCTCAACGCTGTCCCTGACTTCAGCAAGCTTCAGTATTTCCAGATCCATTGGAATGGTGGCCACATTCCTTTTGCTTTTTTTCAGGTGGAATATTGCGGTATTGAGGGCGACTCGATACATCCAAGTACTGATTTTGGAAGCTTCTTTAAAGCTTGAAAATGATTTCCAAAGTTGATACACGATTTCTTGATACAGGTCATCGCGGTCATCGGCAGTGTTGGTGTATAGGGTAGTGATCTTAAAGATCAAGCCTTCGTTTCCTTTGATGATGTCGATAAATGCGTTTTTGTCGTCCATGAAAATATAAATCAAACAATTAGTGTCTGAATTTGCTGAAAAATCACAATCACCAAGATATTTTTGAATATTTTTTTTAAAGTATGGAATGAAGCCTTTTAAAAATATCGATCGAATTAGATTTTAGTTTATATAGTACCCTGTGGTTTCCTGCTTTTGCCGAAGATTGTGGATGTTTTGACGAGGAATATGGTTAGAACCAAAATTTTCTTAGGCGAACTTGCATTAAAAGTTAAATTCTTATTACCTTTGAAGGTATTATTTTTGCCTTTAGTAATTTATTTTTCAAAAAACTAAACTTAACAAAAGGTAAAGGGTTGTACCAAAAACAAACAAAAACAAACAAACAAATGAAAAACTTAAGAATTTTATCCTTGGCAGCTGCAGTTATCGCTTCCTCATTCGCAGTAAGTTGTAACAATGCTCCAAAAGAAGAAGCTACGGAAGAAATCGTAGTAGTTGAAGAAGTAGCTCCAGTAGAAGCGCCCAACACTGTTGTGGATATCGCTATGGGTTCTACGGATCACACTACTTTGGTGACTGCAGTAGCTGCTGCAGGTCTTGTTGAAACATTGAACGGAACAGGTCCATTCACGGTTTTTGCACCTACCAATGCTGCATTCAATGCATTGCCTGCTGGAACGGTTGAGACTTTATTGAAGCCTGAAAGCAAAGAAAAATTGACTGGAATCTTGACTTACCACGTTGTTGCTGGTAATGTGATGGCGGCAGATTTATCTGACGGACAAGTTGTAACAACTTTGAACGGCCAGGAATTGAAAGTATCCATCAAGGATGGTAAAGTGATGATCAATGGTGCTAATGTAACTGCTGCCGATCTAGCTGGAACCAATGGCGTTGTTCACGTTATTGATGCTGTTTTGATGCCAAAATAATTTGGATAATCTATCCAGAAAACAAAAAAACCTGCCATTGGCAGGTTTTTTTGTTTTCATCCTTTACTGATTTTTTTGGGATGGACTTCCCTAGATTTAACCCATTTTATGCAATTCGGACTCAACTCAATATTGGAATTCACTGACAATCAATTGGGTATTGGCTATTTATGATTACGCCCTATTGGGGTCAGGAATTAATCTCCCAATAGGCTGATTTTCTTTCAGTTTCAATCCCATTTGGAAACCTATTGCATATTTCGGGTGTAACTTTTAATGACCAATCCCAAGCTTTTTATCTTCAAAAGTTTGATTGCAGGTTTGTCTCCTTAATTTGGGCATTCCACAAAAATATTTACAGGTGTTGGTCCACCAGGATTGTATTTCCATCTGGATCTGACAAGACAAAACTGGCAGGTCCTGTTGTGGTTTCATCCGCTTCGGTTTGTAAACTGATTCCTTTTTCTTTTAAGTCCTGCTGGATTTTTCTGATATCATCGAATTGACCAAGCGCATTGGCATTTTCATCCCAACCAGGGTTGAAAGTCAGGATATTGTTTTCAAACATTCCTTGAAACAGGCCGATGAGCGCATTTCCGTTTTTCATGATGAGGTAGTTGTGGTCCATGCTCCCGCCAAATGCCTCGAAGCCGAGTTTTTCATAAAATTCTTTGGAGGTCTTGAGGTCCTTTACATTGAGACTTACTGAAAATGCACCTAGTTTCATGTTTTTGGTTTTTTTGGTGTGGTTTAAATTATTGTCGAGAATTTTTTATTTATACACTTTGTGCTTTTTAGCGAATGATGGTAAAACCTGTGTTGCGCCTTACCAATTCCATTCTAGGCTAAAAATTGCTTAATAATCAGTCAGTTGTTGATGTTTTCTGACTTTGCCTTATCCATAAACCGCGTTGTTTTCCAAATCAACTGATTCTCTTGCACTTTCCACCCCACGAGAAAATGAAATGCATATTTAACCCGTTTTGTGCATTACGGACTCAACGCAATATTGTTATTGATTGACAGTCAATTGGATGTTGACTATTCTTGATTTCACCTTATTGGTGTCAGGAATCATTCTCCCAATAAGCTGATTTTCTTTCAGTTTCAATCCCATTTGGAAACCTATTGCATATTTCGGGTTTAACGTTAAAGGTTGTGCCCTATGGCTGAATATAATTTATAAAGTCGAACCATCCAAAGTCAAAAAAATTTCATCCTTTGTAATGTAAAAAGAGATTTAAAGCTGCGTGATGCTTTACCAGTTCCATTCTGACCTGAAATTGCTTAACAATCAGTCCTTATTGACTTTTTTTGTCTTCATTAAATCGTTGTCATGCCTTATTCTACCAATAGTTTGATTTTTTTGCCCCTTTAGCCTGATTTGGAACCTAATGCTTGTTTTGGGATAAACCTTCAATCCTTTGGGTTTAAAAAATAGGATTGCTCCGGGAATTCAAAAACAGGTTCCCGAAAGGCCACTGAATCGGATCGGCTTGCATTTCAGTAAGTCAATCTTCCCGCTCAAATTTCCATGATCCTACTTTGCGTCTTTCTTCCTGAAGATATTCTGAAAGGGTTGGATGTTTTGTCCCACAAAATCCTTGGGGAAATTTTCCTGGTCGGGCAGTCCGATGGGAAGATGCTCATCATCGGAGGGCCAATAATTTGTCCGGAAGATAAAATCCCAAATACTCAGCGTGATCCCATAATTGAAGCCATTTGGATGACTTTCGGGCATGTCTTTGGCATGGTGCCAGAGGTGCATTTGTGGGCCATTGAACAGGTACTTAAAAGGTCCCAAAGGAATTTTAAGATTGGCATGGCCCAGCTGACCAGTCACCAATGTGAAGATGTGGACGATAAAGAAGTCTGTGATCCCAAAGCCAATCATCGCCAAAGGAATGTATTCCAAGGAGCGATAAAGGATGTTTTCCATAAAGTGAAAGCGCAGTAATCCCCCAAAACCCATCTCTTGGGTGCTGTGATGGACCTTGTGAAATTCCCACATCCAACCGACGTGGTGGTACATGCGGTGAATATTCCATTGCATAAAATCGCGCAAGACAAATATCAGAAGCAATTGAACCCAGCCTGGCAAATTCCCAACCTGAACCGCTACCAGATTGACAACGCCAAAAAGGCCCAGAAAATCATTGAAGAGCTCCACGGCGACCATCGAAATGGCATTGTAGGCCACCAAGGCAAAGAGAAAGTAATTCCAGAAAAGGTAAAAGATGTCAATCCAGAAGTTCTCCCGGATCAGGGATTGGTCCTTGCGCCAAGGGAAAGCAATCTCCAGCAAGTAGATTGCCAAGGATGCAGCCACCAATGTGTAGAAATAGTTGTGCCAACCGGGGTTGAGGATTTCATTGATCAAGTAATTCGCATAACCGTAATAGCCATCCGAAATCGCTTTGATATATTTTTCCATTTTGCAAAGGTGAGGATTTATGGGAGGTCAAATGGTGACAATGATCACTGAAATCAAGCCAAGAAGCCTATGTGAAGAACTCTATTTTTCTTGATTTGTTAAACCCGTTTTATGCATCATTAATTTAATTCAAGTCTAAAATTTTCTGATAAACTTAAGTTTTTTGCTGTTTTTGATTTCACCATCTTGGTGAGAGTCCTTGTATTCCAAATAATCTGATTTTCCTTATCGTTTCAAACCTCTTTAGGAAGCCTATTGCATATTCCATCTAACTTAATCAAGTTAGATTCTCTACGTTACTTTTTCGAGTTCTTAGAATTCGGGTGAAAGATAAACTTGATCCTTGGGATGCATTGCCTTCGGGAAAAGATTGTTTCAACAAAGGTATGCACCTGGTTTCATTAGTTTGGCTCAAATCCATGTTTTTAAATCGGTCTCCCGCAGGAGGATCATTCCCTTGCTGACCAAGTTCGGCAATCCCAGCAGGCCTTATAGTCTGAACTGAATTCGACAAGGGAATTTTCCGGAAAACCAGGTTACATCCCAAAATTTCATCCTTGATTTTGAGGTGGATGTTTTTGGACAACCAATTTACGTTTATTGATCTAAAAAATGAATTTTGGACTGAAGTTGTAGCGTGGCCCTGTTTTTTTATTGGCACCGGTGGGATTTTTGTATTGAGGTTGAAGATCGAAATATGTCAATAGTCATAGATTTTATCTATGGAAAAAAAATTTTATTCCTTAATAAATTTAGTAAATTGAGACTTCAAGTTGAAAATAAAAATCAAACCCAATATGGATAACAACAAAAATGACGGTTCTACATTATCAGAAGTAAACAAGGATAGTGGTGAAAGCAAATGTCCTTTTTCAGGGACAGCCATGAGGAAAAGTGCGACTACTGCGCTTTCCAACCGTGACTGGTGGCCAAATCAGTTGAATCTCAACATCCTTCGCCAGCATTCTTCCCTTTCCAACCCAATGGGAGATGACTTCAATTATGCCGAAGCGTTCAAAAGCCTCGATTTGGCCGAAGTTAAAAAGGATATCTTCGAATTGATGACTACTTCTCAGGATTGGTGGCCAGCCGATTACGGCCACTATGGTCCATTTTTCATTCGGATGGCTTGGCATAGCGCGGGTACCTATCGAATCTCCGACGGCCGTGGCGGTGGAGGTTCCGGCAGTCAGCGTTTTGCACCGCTCAATAGCTGGCCGGACAATGTGAACCTTGACAAGGCACGTTTGCTGCTTTGGCCGATCAAACAAAAATATGGCAGGAAAATCTCATGGGCGGATTTGATGATTCTCACCGGAAACTGTGCACTTGAGTCCATGGGATTGGAAACTTCTGGTTTCGGTGGTGGAAGAGAAGATATTTGGGAACCTGAACAGGACATTTACTGGGGTTCGGAAGGGAAATGGCTGGAAGACAAACGGTATACAGAAGATCGGGATTTGGAAAACCCCCTTGCTGCTGTTCAGATGGGGTTGATCTATGTGAATCCGGAAGGTCCCAATGCAAAACCAGATCCGCTGGCATCTGCTCGCGACATTCGCGAGACTTTTGGCCGGATGGCCATGAATGACTACGAAACTGTTGCCCTCATCGCAGGTGGACATACCTTCGGCAAAACCCATGGTGCAGCCGACCCAAGCGTATATGTTGGTCCGGAACCAGCGGGTGCAGCCATCGAGGAGCAAGGCCAAGGCTGGAAAAACACCTTCGGTACCGGCAATGGAAGCGATACGATTAGTAGCGGACTTGAAGGGGCATGGACCACTAATCCAGTGAAGTGGGACAACAACTACTTCGAGAACCTGTTTGGATATGAGTGGGAATTGACCAAAAGTCCAGCAGGTGCTCATCAGTGGACGCCGAAGAACGGAGCAGGTGCCGGTACAGTTCCTGATGCACATGACCCATCCAGGAGCCACGCACCGATGATGTTTACGACTGACCTTGCCTTGAGAGTTGATCCTATATATGAGCCAATTTCAAGACACTTTTTCGAGAACCCAGAAGAATTGGCTACAGCCTTTTCCCGTGCATGGTTCAAGTTGACCCATCGTGACATGGGGCCAATATCTCGTTATCTTGGTCCAGAAGTACCTTCTGAAGAGCTCATCTGGCAAGATCCAGTACCAGCTGTTACGCATGAATTGGTCAACGAACAGGATATCGAGTTCTTGAAGTCCAAAATATCCGATTCAAGAATCCCGATTTCCCAATTGGTTTCCACGGCTTGGGCTTCTGCCTCGACATTCCGTGGTTCGGATAAGCGTGGAGGTGCCAATGGTGCCAGAATTGCGCTCGCACCCCAGAAGGATTGGGAAGTAAATCATCCTGGTCTTTTGGCGAATGTGTTGGAAACACTTGAAGGAATCCAAAAAGAATTTAATGATGCGCAGATAGGAGGGAAGCAGGTGTCACTTGCTGATTTGATCGTTTTGGGAGGATGTGTAGGCGTAGCGCTTGCAGCCAAGAAAGCCGGTCAGGAGATTACTGTACCCTTTACTCCGGGACGTACGGATGCTTCACAAGCACAAACAGACGTGGAATCCTTCGCGGTGCTAGAGCCTGAAGCAGATGGTTTCCGCAACTATTCCAAGACCAAATATTCGGTATCCGCAGAGGAAATGTTGGTGGACAAAGCGCAACTGATGACCTTGACGGCTCCTGAGATGACGGTACTTGTGGGTGGCATGCGTGTATTGAATACCAATTTTGGACATTCCAAACATGGTGTTTTCACCAATCGGACAGAAACGCTCACCAATGATTTCTTTGTCAACTTACTCGATATGGGAACGACTTGGAAGGCTTCTTCGCAATCCGAAGATATCTTTGAGGGTCGAAACCGGATGACTGGAGAACTAAAATGGACCGGAACAAGAGTTGATCTGATCTTTGGCTCCAATTCAGAACTTCGTGCTTTGGCGGAAGTCTATGGATGTGGGGATGGTCAGGAAAAGTTTGTCCATGATTTTGTCGCAGCTTGGAACAAGGTGATGAACCTGGATCGCTTTGATTTGGTCAAATCCTAATCCTTAAATATATCAATTTGGAAAGGTGGTCTGGTAACGGGCCACCTTTTTTTATAGTCTATTCACTATCTATTCTACTTCCTCGTCTTCGATGGCAACGCTTGAACCCGTTTTATGCATTACGAACTCAATTCAATATTATATTTAACTGATGTTCAATTAGTTGTTGATTGTTTTGACGTCACCCTAATGGTATCAGGAATTGGTCTCCCAATCGTCTCATTTTCTTGTAGTTTCGATCTCATTTGGAAACCTAATGCATATTTCGGGTGGAACCTGTGATATGCATTGCCAATTTCATTCCCGCCTGAAATTGCGTATTCATCTGAAGGTTTTTTGTCGCTGTCCTTTACAGGGCCAAATTCATTTTGACGATGGATGGGTTAAGCATCAATTCTCTCCGAAATCTTCAAATCGATCACTTTCCTTTGCTGTTTTTTGTTGGGGACAATAATAGGGTAGGACCATACACTTATGCCGGGAATGTGTTGTATCCCCGATTTTCTATCTTTAAAAATATAGTCCAAGTCATGCCTATTCACTTGGTAAATAGATTCTAAAGGTAGTTCCTTCATTAACTTTACTTTCCACCTCAATTTTTCCTCCCATGCTTTCGATCTGGTTTTTGGTAATAAATAAACCGATACCACGGGAATCGTGGTGCTTATGGAAGGTTTTGTACATCCCAAATAGCTTGTCACCATGTTTATTCAAATCAATACCCAAACCATTGTCTTCGAAATTCAAGATCACATATTTATTTTCTATTTGGGTATAAATTTTAAGGTGACTTCTGCGTTCTTTTGAGCAATATTTGATGGCATTTGTGATTAAATTGAGTACAATACTGTTTAGATAAGCAGCTATGCCTATTACAGTTATTGATTTTTCCACCAAATTTTCAACTGTGGTTTCGGAATCTTTTATTTGGGCAGAAAGGCTTTCCAAATTCTTGTCTATTACGTTCCTTAAGCCAATAAATGATTTTTTTTCACTGTTGTTTAGATTTACCTTGACGACCTCTGTTAAATCTTCCACGGTTTGCTTCAAATTATCCCCACCTCTTACCAATAATTGCATCATTTCATTTTGAAATAGCTCCGGGGACTCATCGTTTAATAAGTCCAAAAGCCCTGAAATACCTGAACTGTGTGACCTCAAGTTGTGTGATACGATAAAAGCAAAGTTTTGCAGTCGATTATTTTGTTCTAGTTTTTCTGCCAACAAGGATTTTATTTTTGATTCGGCTGTTTTCAATTCGGTAATGTCGGCAGCGACTCCCAGGTAGCCAATGATTTTTTCATCTTGCCGGATGGCGGTCACCGAATGCAAAACCGGGAAAATACTACCGTCTTTTCTTTTATAACTCCACTCTTTGGTCGTTGAGATTCCTTGGCGGGCCTTATGTACCAAGGACTGAAAACCGGTTGCTTTTTCACCATCATCAGCCCATAATTCTTGCCCTTCTATTTCCTCTTTTGGGTGTAGAATTTGAAGTGTATGTTTACCCACCAATTCATCAGACTTGTAACCCAACATTCTTTCTGAGCCCGAATTAAAAAGTGTTATTGTTCCATTGATATCCGTAGCAATTATCGATACTTGTGTGCTTGCTTTTAATATCGCATGCAATCGGTTGATGGCTTCATGAAGATTTCTTTCTGTCTCTTTTTCCTTGCTGATGTCTTGGATAAATGACCAAATCAGTTTTTTGCCATACAAGTCCTCTATCAGCATGCCTCTTAACAGCACCGGATAGCGTGTGCCGTTTTTTCTGATATATTCTTTCTCAAAGGGCTCGTATTGGCCGGAATTTTCCATTTGAAGAAGTGCTGTCTGCTCCTTCGCTTCATACTCTTTAGGTGTCACATCCCAATAGCTCAAGCTCAGAAACTCTTCTTTTGTATATCCTGAAGGTTCCAATAGTTTCTGATTTACATTCAGGTATTTTCCTGTCTCGTAATCATTGAGGGATATGCCTATTGGGGAAAGTTCATAGAGCGCATCCAATATGTTCTTTTGGTATTTGGTTTCAAGCTCTTTTTCTTTTCTTAAGGTAATGTCCTGATGCGTTCCGTACATTTTTAGAGGTTTTCCGTCCTCCATCCATTCAAATACTTTTCCCCTGTCAAATACCCATATCCATCTCCCGTCTTTGTGCCGCATACGGGCTTCCATCTCGTAGAATTCAGCTTTTTTATCAAAGCAGAGGTTCAGTTTTCGACTGGATTCTATCAGATCATCAGGATGGGCGAATTTCATCCATGTATCGATGGAGATGGGTTCCAATTCTTCCAAGGAATAGCCTATTATTTCTGCCCATCGTTTGTTAAAAACGGTCTCCCCTGTTTGTACATTCCACTCCCAAGTGCCGACATTGGTGCCTTCGATGACTGACTTATTCCGCCACCTTGTGTCCACTATTTCTTGGATAGGCCAGCCTTCTGGGATAACATAGATCACGTTCCCCAAGTCATCAAAAAGTGGCTTTAAACTGAATAAAAATGTGATAGGCGTTTGATTTACCGACCAGATTGCCACTTCATACATTACCACTTGTCCGGCAAGGGCTTTTTGGAAATTGGTTTTTAGTTCTGCTTTGGTCTGCTCGGATATCTGCCACCAATAGCAGTCCCAAAAATATTTACCGAGCACATCATTGGTTTTTAATCCAGCCATATTTAGAGCCGTTTCATTGACTTCCAGCAGGATGCCATCTGGATTTAAAAAACCAATGAACGAAACACTGGAGTTAAAAATGCCTTGAAACTTCAACTCATTCTTTTTGAATTCCGAAATATCCTGAAAGCTACCGATCAGTTTTTCTCCCGATTTTCGACCAGTACTTCTTACCCATTTGAGATTGCCTTTGGCAGTAATTAGGCGGCACGTTACATCGAATCTTTGGTTATTTTCGATAGCATTGGTAATGGCATCGAATATCAATGCCTTATCATTGGGATGGTAAAATTCAATCGCATTGACCTTGTTGTGGTCAAAGTCCATCGGCACATCATGAATGGCATAGACTTCCTCAGTCCAATAAGTTTTCTCGGTGGTGATATCGAGCTCCCATGCTCCGATTTTATTTGTTTTCTGGGTTTCTTCCAGTAATATCAGATTCTGTTCTGATTTCTTGTTTACTGATTCATATTCGATTCTCTTCTTTCTGAATTCCAAAAGATTGAGCGCTTGTCGAGAGAGGTTTTGGAGAAGTTTAAGTTGTTCTTCGGTTAATGTTTTAGGTTCGTGATCGACCAAACAAAAAGACCCCAAGGCAATACCATTTTTATTGACCATGGGCACACTTGCATAGAAAATCACCTGAGAATCTCTTGCGACTCCAGGATTGTCTTGGAAGCGTTCGTCCTTTCTGGCATCTTCCACCACGAAAACTTCATTGGGGTTTTTGAGGGCCTGCACGGAAAAAGAAAAGGCATTTGAGGTTTCCTGGATTGACCACCCGTGATGTGATAGAATCCAAGGCTTGTCTGCAGTCACCATGCTTATCAAAGAAATCTTGGTGCCGCAGATTTGTACTGCCATAGCTGTCAAAAAATCAAAATCTTGTTGGTCAGCAGCATCCAAATTATGGTAGGTGTCCACATTCGTTATCCTTTTGGATTCGTTAAACGCAGCATCTGGTTTTTTCATCGGGCTCATTAAACTTGATAATGGAGGTGGACATTTTGCGGATAACCACAGTTGGTGATACTGAAGTTCTGCAGAAGGGGGATCGTCTCGGCCTATTTTGGTTTGGCAATTTATCTAAATTTGTGTTTTTATTATGTATTACTTAGAGAATACTTGGGGAAACCAGAAAAATACTTGAAGGAAAGTAGGCATGACGGGTATTGCCAAACGTATATGGGGGAACTAAGGAGTCTTTTGCAGATGTGGGCCGGTATTCCAAATATCGGTGATGTTGTGGATTTTGTGCGCGTGAAACTTGCCGATATCCTTGGACTTTATTGCTCAGGCCCGTCTACATGATTGGCTTTTGTATGTTCTTTTTGACTTGAAATAAAATTAAAAACCTCACGGATAGTTTTTTTTCTGATTTTTCGCTGCAAGTCCATGTCCACCAGGTTTAAGGTGTATTGGAATTTGAGCTCCAAATAATCCTTTTTCATTTCTATGACTTTCAAATTATAAGATTTTGGCTCAATATATTCGTTGAAACTTCTCAGGGACAGGATGATCTCTTTTTCAAGTTGTTCAATGCTATTTAAGTACACAAGTGATATTTGAAAGTCAACATTCATCAACCTGACATCTCTTTTGGTATAATTGATGATTTCCTGTAAATGCACCTTGGAATTTGGAATGCTCACACTGTCATCGTCATCATTGAGGATTTTGACCTTCAACATGCTGATCTCTACAATTTTCCCTTTTTGGTTGTCTATTTTGACATAATCATTTATTTCAAAGGTATTCGAGAAACTCAAATAAATTCCGCTCAAAAAGTCAATGATAAACTCCTTGGTTAGGATTGCAATAGCCGCCGCGACGATGGTCAAGGAAGTGATGATTTCATAGGGATTCACCCCAAATACACTTAAAAATGTCACCAATATCCCTATCCCTATGGTGAAATTGGCAATGTTTTCTATTCCAAAATGAACATTGTTTTTTTTGTCCTTTTCAATATGGTTTTTTTTTGAATACAGATATTTTGCCGTATTGGAGAAAAGATTGACAGTGATATAAAAAATCATAAATGCCAAAATGGATTGCAATTGATAGTATTCGTAAATAACCTTTGAACTAGTATCGTTAAAAAATTTCAGATAAATGATAATTAACAATAAGGTTCCGTTTATTAAAAATATCCAATTTTTTTTCATGGCTCGTATTTTCTCATTTCCCTCTTATTTTTCTAACCTTTACAAGAACAAGCCTTTCAAAATCGGCTTATTTCACACGCGTTTTTTTGGTCAGTCGGGACCTTCTCCCGCAAAGATAGACGATGCGCTTTGTTCTCCATAATTTTTATTTTGGGCTCTTTCAAAAGGTTTTTCTCAGTTCGATTGCGTCTCACTTATGGGTTTTCCATCAGCAGCAGAGAGATTTTCTGAATCTTTTCGTATTTAGGTCACCCTATTTCCAAAAGCATTGTTGTGTACGCCCTTTTTTTCCATTTTAGTTAGTCCTTTTTTGGTTTTGCCTTGTGAATTCAGTCCAGTCCTTTCGGCTGCAATGGATGGAGCAATCTTGCGATTCATGAGTTGCAAAATCGACAAGAAATAGGTCATCTCCATTTTATTTTCCTGAAAGCCCTCAGCGGAATTGTGCCACTTAAACCCGTTTTGTGCATTCTCAACCCATTCCAGCTTGAAATTGCTTAAGAATCGGTCTTTGGTACCTGTGTTTGACTTCATCTTATCGCTGCTGCGTCTTATTCTCTTAAGAGTCTGGTTTTCATGCAGTTTTGACCCATTTAGAAAACGGAATGCATTTTTTGGGTTCACCCTTTCAATTCCTGGGGTATTAATTCAAATCTAAGGTTTTCCTAATCAGATCGCTGAGCCTCCAATTCGATCAGTTTTTCTTAGGGATTACAGGCCAACAAGAATATTTGTATTCCAAACGAGGGAGATGAAAATGCAATTTTTGAAATAAATAGGCCGGAGTATTTTGAATGCCCCGGCCCAAATGGTTTTTAGAAAAGAAAACTTACGTTGACCAAGAAATTACGCCCGGGTGCAAAAATGGGGCTGTTGGTTCCACGCACGGATCGGTTCAGGTGCTCGTAATAATTTTCGTTAAAGAGATTGTTGATCCCTACTTTTCCAATCAATTGGTCGGTAAAGGAATAGCCTATTTTTACATCCAAAAGGGAAAAGGATGGGGTTTTCGTCTCTCCAAACTCTTGAGAGATCCTGCCCTGTCTGGTCACATAGCGAAGTGAGGCTTCTGGCTTTAGCTTGTTTTGAAGATAGCTTCCAGACAAGACATAGCGCAAGTCCAATGGCGCAATCTCAGGCAACGGCTCGTTGCCGTCCAAATCCTGCGCATAAGTATAAGCCAATGCTAGGGTCTGCTGCAAACCAATCGGCAATTGCTGCGTCCAGCGCACTTCAAAGCCGGTTTTATAAGCGTCCTTAATATTGATAAACCTTCGGACTCCTGGACTGGCTGGAAGTCGCGGGCTAAGTGTGGTGTCAATCACCGAGGAAATATAGTCTTGTAGATAGGCCGCAAACAGGTCAACATTGATCGCAGTTTTCCCTTTGCTCCAGACAAAGGTCAGGTCCACCTGATGGTTTACCTCGGGATTCAACTGTGGATTTCCAATCATTTCGAAGGGGTCTTGACCCACCGGGAAATAGTTGATGAACCGCTCGGTCAGGCTGCCACTCCTCTGGGCCCTGCCGAGCCAAAGGCCTGTTTGGATGGATTCACCAATGGGCTTGAGGATGCCAAGACTGAAATTGGGGTTGATTTGGATTTCTTGGGTTTTAGCATAAACATTGGTGAATTCGACAGATGGATCATTGATATTGGATTGATTCATCTCAAGGCGGGCACTGAATACGTAACTGAAATTGTCCGACATCAATTGATATTCACCAAATACGCCAGTTTTGCTGATTCGTCCTTGTTGCCAAGCATTGTCCTCAAATGTTTTTCCAGCCATCGGGCCCGCTAAGAATTCCCGTATTCGGATACCTTCGGCGCCTTCCACTCTCAGGTCAGCTCCTGCGTACAAATCCCCGTTGGCAAACTTCCAGATTCCTTCGGTTCTGCCACCATAATTATAGGTTTCAGCTCTTGTACTGGTGTTGATTGTCCGTGGGTTTATGGGCTTCAATTGGTTGTCCATAAGATGGTCTACAAAGGAACCGAACACCGTGGTATTCCAGGATTTTAGCTTGGCTTTATCGAATTGGATGTCATGACGGGCATTGAACATCCAGGTGTCATCGATACGAAGATCCATGGGCAATGCCGGAAAATCTGCATCCCTGGCTTGGTTGTTGACGGCCGAAAGGCGAAGTTGCTGTTTGCTGCTGAGCTTGATGCCAAGGTTGGCGCCAAAGCTTCCTCTTTTAAAATCCGCCTGTACCGTTTCGCCGTTTCCAGCCTTGTAATCATCACCCTGTGACCAAGAGCCAAACAGGCTAAGGTCAAATTGATCCCCGCTAAAGCCTATTTGGGCTTCTCCGCGAGGAATATTCCCATTGCTTTCATAGCCCAAAGATACTCTTCCATACATCTCTGGAGTAGCGGTAAATCGAAGTTTGGCCGGTATAAAATTGATCGTTGCGCCGAAGCCAGTTCCATAGCGCAAGGAATAGGGACCTTTCAAAATCTCTATTCTATCCATCATGTTCGGGGCCATTTGACTGGTGGGAGGATCCATTCTGTTGGGACAAGCTGTGGTGGCACTTTGGGCGCCATTCAAGACCACGTTGAGCTGATCGTATTTGAACCCTCGGAATACCGGGTCAAATCCATAATTGCCACTCTTTCGAATGCTATTGAAGGCCGGGATCTGGTTGAGAATCGTAGCTGCATCATGAGCCATGCGCTCTTCGTATTCAAGCGAAACCAACTCTTCCGAGTGCAGCCGCGTCTTCATCGCGATAATCGTCACTGGGTGTAAATTTACCGTCCGGCTTTTTCGGTAATAAATTTGGTTTTCCACCGCGTTTTGTACCTGATCTGCATCAAGGGTCCAGACACCGTAGATGATATGCGAAAGGCGCATGGATTGACCTGCTTTGAAAACAAAGGCAATGGTTCCGTTCTCGTCCGATACACCCTTTTGCTGCTCATATTCAAAGGTGGCACCGATAATGGGCATGGCATTGTCTGCATCGAGAAGCCGAATGTTTTGTTCGGCCCTTTGCCCATGAATTTCACTTGTCAGCAACAGAAGTGCAACAAGCAATATATTTTTTATATTCATTTTTTGCTGTTTGAAATTTTAAAAATAATCAGGTGTTGCCTATCAAGCGATGCAGATATGCATGGCCGATCTCACCGGAAAAGCTTGTTTGCCGGAGTTGGAAACACGAAAGCCGTGACTTTCTTAATTAAATCAAACCCGTGATGTGCATTTCCAATTCTATTCCTGCCTGAAATTGATATGTGATCAGTCTTTGTTTGCTGTTATTGACTTCACCATATCGGCTACAAGCCTAATTATCCAAATAGGCTGATTTTCTTGCAGTTTCGACAACACCAGAAAATGGAAATGCATGTTTCGGGTTAAACAACAAGGAATTGCGGAGGCTTAAAGATTCCCCCATAATGCAAAAAGTTATAAGTGGGGTTTTGAAGGAATGGATTTTGTGGTTTTTCCATTTTTAGAAGCCAGAAGGTCAGCTTCGGTTGGGTACTTGTAAAAAGGGTAAATCTTACCTCTTCGGTCTTGGGATTGGGTTGGAAATCGTTGGTTTCCCCTTCATTCTGATCCACTTTTTGGAGCTGTTTGCCCAAATAACATTTGCCATTACATTCCGACAAAGGTTCGTCTTTGTTGATACAGAGTACTTCTGCAATAAAATCCTGGTTGGCTTTAAAATGGACAAAAATACCTACCCTGAAGAATGACGGGAGTAGGAGGGTGAGCAGCATCAATATGGAAAATGCCTTTTTCAATTAGTTTTTTCTTCTCTGCGCAAAAGTAACAAACCCTGATTTTAAAATTCAACATTGTTGCATTAATTTTCGTTCGTGCTGGTTTTTTTATCCAGCATGTGCTACTGTTTTCTTGCAGCAATTGGGTTTTAAAATAAAATGCGTCTGAGTCCCAAAAACCTATTTCGATAATGGGGTTCGTCCAGCCTGTTGATCGTCACACCTCGTCCATCACCTCCTGATGAACTGTGGATGAATTTTATTTCTTCTCCTTTTTCTGAAATCACTATTCCTGAATGGCCAACGTCGTCAGCATCTTCATAGCCCACAAAAAATATCAGATCACCTTTTTGCATTTCGGCCTCATCAACAGGTTCTCCAAGTAAATATTGGTTGGCTGATCCGGCAGGAATGGCTATCCCAAACTTATTAAAGACAAAGTACAGAAATCCCGAGCAATCAAATCCTTCCAGGGATTTGCCGGCGTATTGGTAAGGAATCCCTTGTAATGACATCGCGAATGTGACCAGGGAATCTGCTTTTGTTTGGGGGGCGGATATCTCCATACTTTTTTCTTGTATGGGTTCAGGTTCGATTGGGTCTAAATTGGCATTGGAAGAATGGTAAGAAATGATTAAAGCCAACGTCCCTACCGCTACCATGATCAATAATTTCGAAGTTTTGTTGAATCTTGCAGAAAATGATTTATTGAGGTTTGACATGCTTCAGAGGGGATGTTGAATGTAATTCACCATGTAAAGCTAATAAAAAAGTTCTTTGTTGAAGCTGGAAGGGAAGATTGACTGTTTCATCCAAATACACAGGCGGAAAACCTTTTGCGGGCAGCTTGGCAGGATAAGACGCTTCAAAAGGAAGTCTCGATCAGCGATAGCGTGGGGTTATTGGACGCAATAGTCAAGCAGTTTCGGTGGAGAATGTTGTTGTTTCAAATGGCAATACTGCTGGTATTATCCTCTGTGTCATTCTGAATATTCCTAAGGACAGATGCTGCTTTTCTAGCGAACAGTGAATGGATTACAAAGTATAAGTTGTTGAAATGGGGAATTAACAAATTGGGCCTGGAGGCAGGAGGTTTACATCACCAATCGGCAAACCATAATCCCTGTTTGGGAAGTATTGGCCTTGAGATAATCGTGTAGCGTTTTTTGGGAAATTTCAACCTCCATAGAATTTGAACTTGCATGCATCAAATGAATTCTGCCTTCGCGCTCCACAGCAAAACCTACATGGACAATATCCAGATTTTTTATCGAAGTGGTGATCGCAATCAGATCGCCTGGCATGATGTTTTCCTCATATTTTTCGATCTCTGCCTTTGGTAAAAAATAATAGGTCCTGGACTTGATCGCTTCCTCAGAGCGTTTGATCTGATCCAAAAACTCAGGATTGCTCAACTGGGGATAAAACTTGGGGTTTTCGGACATAAAAGACGGTTGGTTGACATAAACTGTTCCTCCAATTTCTTGAGTAACATCTTTTATGATCCCTTTTTGCTGGTTTTGATAAATCCAGTCCGAAAAATAATGCAGCCTTGATGAATAATCCTTTCTGATTCCCTCCTGATACCTAAGCCACTCGAGTTCTTTTTCATAGGTTTCATAGGTTAGCATTCCTCTTTTGGCAAGTCTGGCCAAGGTGACAACTGTTTCTAGGTACGTGGTACAATCCAAACCTGTTAGATTAATCACGAGTTTTTCTCCACCGGGAAGGTCCAAGGTCTTCTCCACATAAGGTGTTTTCAGAAAGGTGCTGCCAATTTCTGCCGTCAATTCCTGAATGGATTGATCAGAAAGGTCTTTTTGAGAAAGTTCAGCCATGACCGATTCAAGCCGCTCACGGTCTTCCAATGAGCAAACCGTTTGTCCCTGAACCCAAACAGGAAGAATAATGAGGTATAAAACAATCAGACGCAGTTTCATCAGGTAGTAAGATTAAGTTGAAATAGGCACCAAAAGTTAATTCTTAATCCCCAAATTGGGTAAGGAATTTATTTTTGTTTGAAAAACATGACAAGGCTTTTTGGATTTAAAGGAAATCTGCAAATCCGGATGCGCTTTGAGCGGTTATTGCAGTTTTAAACCCTGTTTCCCTTCAATATTTTAATAAAGACCAATAGGAAGAATACAAAAAATATCCAATCATTAATTCCATAAATGGAGTAGAAGAGCCCTGCCATGGTATCTTTTTTATACACATCCGAAAGATTGTTATTCAGTATCCATTGAATCCAAATATAGCCATATATGAATTTTTCAACTGCAAAGACGCCAACAAGCCATTTCACTTTGTGATAATTTTTTGCAATGGACATATAGGCCAAGCCCCAGATGACAATCATCAATAGGCCAAAATTTGACATCACAACGGGGTCAAATTCAGGGATAGTTGAATTGGTAAATCCTCTTGAAAAAACCAAAACTGTCAAATTCATCAAGCCTGAAATGATAAATCCTTGTGTAATTGTTTTATTTTTAATTGTCATCGGATAGTTTTATGAGTTGCTTCGGTCGATTGATTCAAAATTCTCCTGAGGTATAAACCTTAGAAAGTGTTTTATTGTCGGAATAACCATTTATATGAATGTTGTACAGCACGTTTTGCACATTTAACGCTTGCGATTTCCCAAGTGATTCCCAGCATGCTGGAGAGAACTGATGGTGTTTGCCTGCCCAACAAACTTACTCAAATGGACGGAGTTTTTAATTTATAATTTTCCTTCCACTGGTGACGGGCATTGATTGTGCTTAGAATAATGAATGTTGGTCAAGCCCGAAATATGCATT
This sequence comes from Rhodonellum psychrophilum GCM71 = DSM 17998, assembly GCF_000381545.1. Lineage (GTDB taxonomy): Bacteria > Bacteroidota > Bacteroidia > Cytophagales > Cyclobacteriaceae > Rhodonellum > Rhodonellum psychrophilum. The sequence goes on from NZ_KB906688.1 coordinate 117,973, forward strand.
TGATTTTCCAATCTGATTTTCTCGCCGTTTCAACTCCAATAGCAAATTTCATGTCTGTTTTGGATTTAAGGACGGGACGTTACAATTCCGTCCTTTCCACATATTTACTCCAGTGATGTTGTTCTTTGAACCCCAGTACCTCCCTGATTTTTAGATTGGAAAACAAGGCTTCATGTTCTTCCAATTCCCGGGTAATGGGCACGCCGGGAAAAAACCGCTCAGCCAATTCCTTGCTGGGGATGATCGCACCGTTGTGGTCGTTTCCAGCATTGAAAATCTGAAAACCCAAGTTGTCTTTTTGCAAACACAAATCCACTATTTGTCCCAGATCCCGCGCATCAATATAACAGAAGGCATTTCTGCGACGCACTTCGGGGTTTTTAAAATAATGGGGAAACAGCTCAGCATATTCGTGCGGCTCAATCACATTTCCGATACGCAGGGCATAAATATCAACCCCTGACCGTCGCTGAAAGCTCCGTGCAGTTTTTTCATTCACCACCTTCGATAATCCATAACTGTCCATGGGATCAACATCATAGTCTTCCTCCAAAGGCAAGACATTCGGGTTGGTTTGGCCGTCTGAAAAACAGACACCGTAGGTAGTTTCCGAAGAAGCAATGACAATCTTTTTGATGCCCAGCTTCACCGCTGCTTCGATCACATTGTACGTGCCGATCGTATTGACGCGAAAAGTCTCATTGTCAGGGTTGATCAGGATCCTGGGCACCGCGGCAAAATGAACGACTGCATCAAACTTTGGAATGCCATTACCCGCTTCCAGCTCATCCAATCCCGCATACGAGCTCATGGCATTGAACATTTGTCCGGAATCCGTAATGTCCGCAACCAGATTATCCACACCCGGACAATCCAAGGGTACCAGGTCAACATTCATCACACGATGACCCTGATTGAGAAGGTAAGGGATCACGTGCTTTCCAGCCTTTCCCGATCCACCGGTAAAGAATATTCGCATTTTGGTCATGGTTTTTGATTTGATAATGATTTTGATTTTTTCCTCGTAGCGCATGTGTACGCTACAGGAACAATGTCTGCTTCCAATAATTGATTATAAATGTAGGGAAATTGATGTACTTTTTTGTGAATGACAATGGCTTATTGCTTTGATTCACCTTTAACACCTGAATAAATGATCCGTTACATGGCCTCCCAGTCGATATTGGCAGTGTGCCAGCGAATGAAATTGGCTTTTCTTGATTTATGATGAAGCCAATTTAACCCGATATAGGCATTAGGTTTCACAATAAGGATTGAAACGGCAGGAAAATCACACTATTTGGAGAATTTGCTGCCACACCACAGGGTGAGCCAAAAATAGGGAGCAGCTGACTGATTATGAAGTTGGTCTGAATGAAATAGACATTGCATACAAGGGGTTTAAAATTGAATCCAGAATAATCTTTGGAATGGTGCGCCCTTCAAACTCTTTTTCCTCAAATGGGTTGATACAGGCATGGAACCTTACGCAATCATCGATGAATCCAGTTTTCCCATTGTTCGGATTCGTTTTACCGGGAACAAAAGCAACGATCAGAACTTTCAATCTTACCTTGATCAAACAAAAGCCTGTTATCGGTTTGGCAAACGTCTCGCTTTAATTTTTGATGCCTCGAATGCAGGCATTCCATCCATGTCCCATCAAAAAATGCAAGCCAATTGGTTGAAAGAAAATAAGGAGCTGATGCAGGACTATTGTGTTGGAACAGCTTACGTTATCCCCAATGTAGCGATTCGCGCTATTTTGAAGATGATTTTTTCATTTCAGAAACAACCCGTGCCCTATCAGGTTTTCGAAAATGAAGAAGAGGCTGAGGCTTGGGTAAAAAGCTTTGAGCTGGATTGAGGGATTGCGAGGCAAAGTGTTTCCCAACCCATTGAATTACTGGTGGATTTACCCCTTTTAAAATCTCCCAGCAATCCCTTTTTACACATGCATTCCATTCTTTATTTTGGAAGAATTTTCGAGGAGAAATTATTTTGGACCCGTTTTATGCATTGCCAATTCCATTTCAACTTGAAATTGCTCGATTATCAGTCTTTGTTTCCTGTATTCGACTTCATGTTTCCATTTCCTATGGATCGCAGAGAGGATTGCATGAATAAGAACCCTTTTGAATTGTGGTGTAAATGAGAATGGTTTGTACTGCGGTAATTTAAGCCAACGTGGTATATTGATATATAAGTGATACTCTAAGATTGAAAGGAATGGAGAAATTGGAAATGGTCAAAAGTAACAATAGGATAGCTATCCATACAAACGACATCATTATTGGACTTTTAAATATTGAATAAAGTAGCTTAACAGCATCTATAAAAGTAAAGTTGATTTTTTAGTTGAATTCATTTTTAATGGAATATTGAATATGTATAGCGCTTTTCCTTCTCAAAACCCCGATTTTTGGAATTTCATCATCATGGAATACCGGGTTTTCCCACTATTATTTTAATGATGGTTTTGAGGCTGGATTTTAAGTCAAAGAATTTCAGGATTTTTCTCCTATCAAACAGAATCTCAAATTTTAAGCAAAGTTTAGCGCTGTATTATTTAATCTTTTATGTTTAAGGAAGTATTTGAAGGCGTCAAATTTTTTTCCGGAAATATTATCCTTATTTTTGCGATCCAGCGAATTAATTGACTATTTGTTTAGTATTTTATTTTTATCCATGTTAGAAACACTCCAAACAAAATTAAAAGAGAAACCGAGCAGAAAAGAACGTGAGGTTGTGATTGTGTATCCTTTTAACACCGAAACCAAGGAAATTTTTTTAATTCAAGAATACATTCACAGCTATGATAGAAAATTCTGGAAATTTGTGAGTGGAGGGGTTGACAAAGTGGACAAAGATATACTGACACACGCCATAGAGGAACTCGCAGAAGAAGTAGCAATGCAGTCTGCCGTAGTTTGCCATTTGTACTCATCAGAACGTGTTTTTGGCAATAGACCTATGCATTATTTTATTGCAGAGAATCCGATTGTTATGGAAAATCCACCGGAAAACCCTGATGAGGATTATATCACGGATGCCAAATGGGTAGACCAAACCGAATTTCAACAAATGCTCGACAGCAAGGAATTGTTATGGGATCAAGGGACCATGTGTGCATTACAAGCATTTAGAAGATATCAGTAAGAGACCTTCTTTGATAAACCGACAGTGATTTCGTGTGGGGCGAGTCAGGTTTCAATTTCTTATTTCAATAATTTTGACATTTTCTTCTCTATTGACTTTCAATAAAAGGTCTTTCATCCTTCTATCGATTAAGCAATTCCAAAGATATGAACTGCTAATCAATAATAATTTAGCGACCATTTGCCTTCTTCTTACTTCTGCTACTATTTCGACTTGTAAATATTGATGAAGCTCAGCCAAATCTTTTTTAATGAGTCTGTAAAACGCTTCATTTACTTCGGTTTTGTAGACAGTATTCTTGTCAAATTCTAATTTCAATAAACCTTTAATAAAGCCATTTTTTAGCGCGAGGAGTATTGCTGTATCGTCTTTTAAGAAATCCTTTTCCCGTATAGATTTCAATAATATTCCATTTACACTCATGTGTAATTTAGGATCCTTTTCCTTTGAAGCGATGAGCGCATCAGAATACCTTTTATACCCTGATAATTCGATTGGTTTCATCAACACATAATAAACAATGTCATATACAAAAATCAACTTCAAAAAAAGTGTGATAAAGCCATCAATATCTCTTAAAACGTTTTTCATTACATAAACTTAAATTTGCATATCGGCTGTGGATGCTTTGAACCCGTTTTATGCATTACGGACTCAAGGCAATATTGTAATTGATTGACAATCAATTGGATGCTGACTATTTTTGATTTCACTTTATTGGTGTCAGGAAATATTCTCCCAATAGGCTGATTTTCTTTCCCTTTCAATCCCATTTGGAAACCTATTGCCTATTTCGGCTTGAATGGTAAATATAGTTCATTTAACCCGTTCGATAAATCCCTGATTTTATTCTATGCTGAATTCGCCTAATATTCAGTGGATTGTTTGTGATTTTTGATTTCATATTATCGAGGCTCCGTCTTATTCTTCAAACAGTCTGATTTTTTTGAAGTTTCAATCCCCATGTTTTCTTTCGGCGTTTGCTCTTGCGCCATGGTTCTGATAGTGGTAAGTAGCACCATAGTGATTGGGCACCCTTTATTGTAAAATTCACCTGCGCAAATTTATTGAAAGGTCAATCGGTAGTGAATAAGGATGGCATCTTGTGGCGAATGAAGATGTTTTTTTGCATTAAAACTTCTGACCAACGAAAAATTTATACCCTCAAAATCAGCTAATTTTAGGTGCTGAATATTTCTAACCAATTTATTTATTTTTCAAATGTGCTGGATTAAGCCAATTTTTATTGTCTAGGAGGATTGGGATGAGAATCGTTTTTGAAAGGTAAATGATGACTTTGTCGATCATGGCCGATCGTTCCATTCCACATCAAGCTTATCCAATACCTGATTTAATTCAGCAAGAGATTTGCCTTCAATTAGATTAACCTTAATCTTCATCACTTGCTTTTCAGTTTTTAGGATATACTTTTCTTTGGCGTGTTGGATGGAATTGATCTCTTCCAATTTTATTTTCTTTCCCCAAGGCCAGTTCTGCTTGATCATTCCCTCTTCTATGGTCAAATATTGGTTTTTAACCTGATTCGTATAAAAAACAAAGTAAAGTCCGGAAAGAACAATCCAGGTGATGCCAAGCAGCAATCTTTCAAACAACCAAAAATTTAAGATTCCAATTGCCAACCAAAATATTGCTAAGAACAAACTCATGGCTACTTCATTTTTTTTGTAGTGTATTGTCATGAACAGTGTTTATTTTATGGATTGATAATCATTTATGCTAACCTCATTTGATAGGTCTACTCTTTTGGGAAGATTTCTTATCATTTCAATTCTGAATCTTCGTTTGCGTCGGAGTACGATTGAAACCCTGCTTTTCCTTCATTTCCTTCAGCTAAATCTAGCTGATTGAGTTGGATTTCTTCCAGCCCAATCTTAATGACGATGGTTTAGGTCATTCGCTATTTCTAAGTTTCAGTTTCATCATTAAGTCGGTCTGTTCGGCATTGCCCAATTTGAAAACGTGTTTGTCAAACTCAACGAATCCGTTTTTCTTGTAAAATTTTATTGCTCTCGGGTTCTCTTCCCAAACGCCCAACCAAACATAGTCAGCATTTTTATTTAGGGCAATTTGAATCGCCTTGTCGTAAAGTAATTGTCCAACGCTTTTTCCCTGAAAATTCTTTAAAACATAGATGCGTTCAATTTCAAGGGCTTTGTCGTCTTTCAGTTCGGTTTGCGATTGTCCAAAGTTGATTTTCAAGTAACCGATTACTTTGTTGTCAAGTGTTGCGAAATAAATTTCCGTGTTGTTGTCGTTGAGTTCAGTCGTCAGTTTGGCTACTGAAAAACCTTCTTCAAGATACGTTTTCATATTCTCTTCGGTGTTGCCGAAGGCGAAAGTTTCAAAAAAGGTCTGTTTGCCAATTTGCTGTAATTGGTCAAGGTCGGCAATGGTTGCTTTTTTGATATTTAAATTTTCCATTGATAAAAAAACAAACTTCCAAAGAGAATTGGACAGGTAATATACAATGAGTTTTAGAATGGTGCTTAAAGATGAAATCAACCGACTGGTCATTAATTGACTATCGTTTGAAATGGGATTGGCATTGCATGTCAAGGGTTTTAACCCGTTTTATGCATTACGAACGCTATTTAATATTTTAATTTACTGATAATCAATTGGATGCTGGCTATTTTTGACTTCACCCTATTGGTGTCAGGAATTATTCTTCCAATAGGCTGATTTTCTTTCAGTTTCAATCCCATTTGGAAACCTATCGCATATTTCCATCTAACTTATGATAGGGCAGCATTTAACTCATCGGCTGACATATTCAGTGATAGCATCTTTTTTTTAATTGATGCTATCATTCGATCCTTCATTTCTTTTTGGTATTGGTCTAAATTACCGGGCTGGTATCTTTCTCCTTTTATAATCATGTTCCAGATAATTACTGCCAGCTTTCTGGCAGTTGCGGTAATGGCAGCTCCCCTTCCTTTGCGATAAGCCACTCGTTTGAAAAACCTTGTCAACACCCCATCTTTGGTTTTATCAATGGTGTTTGCAGCATTTCTTAAAGCCAGCGCCAACTTGTTA
>NZ_KB906689.1 GCF_000381545.1 Rhodonellum psychrophilum GCM71 = DSM 17998
TGGTTTCAAGCCGGACTCCAAAAGGGAGTAACAAGTTGGCGCTGGCTTTAAGAAATGCTGCAAACACCATTGATAAAACCAAAGATGGGGTGTTGACAAGGTTTTTCAAACGAGTGGCTTATCGCAAAGGAAGGGGAGCTGCCATTACCGCAACTGCCAGAAAGCTGGCAGTAATTATCTGGAACATGATTATAAAAGGAGAAAGATACCAGCCCGGTAATTTAGACCAATACCAAAAAGAAATGAAGGATCGAATGATAGCATCAATTAAAAAAAAGATGCTATCACTGAATATGTCAGCCGATGAGTTAAATGCTGCCCTATCATAAGTTAGATGGAAATATGCATTAGATTTCCTAATGGGATTGAAAATTCAAGAATATCAGACTATTGGGAGAATAACGCATTTTACTGATATGGTGAGGTCGGAATTTCGAAACAACTGAAGATGATGAAGCAATTTCAGAATGGAAAAGAATTGGTATACATAACCAAGGTTAAATAAAACCCACCAATTGGATCCCTATTCAAACAAAGGTCATTCGATTCAATTGGTGGATTATTTGTTTCTTTAAATCCTACGTTTCAAATCCATCACCAAATCCTTTTCTTCACCTTTCAGTTTGAGAGCACTGGCAACGCGATCCGGTGAAGGTTTTCCCAAGGAAATAAATACCAAAGTCACGGCAAAAGCAATGGTAAAATTTGGGTTATTTAAAAAATACAATCCGGCAGCACTGATGAATCCGGTCAAAAAAAGAATCCAAAATCTGAACGAGACAGCCTCTGCATAAAGGGAGAATTTTTTGTCCAATTCATGGCCTCCTTTGATTATTTTTTTGGTTGCCGAAGTGAAATGTACCAACTGAAATATCAGAAGCGCTATCACCAATCCAAAAGTGAGGGAATTCCAATAAGACGCCAAATTAAAGCCTCCATAATCAATCGTTCCGTTTTTTGTATATAAATATGAAATCGCAAAAAAAGGAAGCGGAATGGCTATCTGAATCAACACATTCCGCTCCAATTTTCTGTAAATCTCCCTGATTACGGTATTTTCCAATGCTTGATGGTCTGAATCAAATACTTTTATTTAAACTGGGAATTTTTCCCAGTTTACTCAATAACGATTTTCACATCGCTTGAGATTGGTTTGGAGGAGCAGCAGAGGATATATCCTTCTGCAATCTCATTTTCACTTAATCCGGCATCTTCATTCATTTTAACCTGACCAGTGATCAGTTTTCCTCTGCACGCTGTGCACAATCCGCTTTGACAGCTGTAAGGCATATCTACGCCAACGTCCAAACCCGCATCCAAAATGGTCTTCTCCGGCGAGACCTCAAAAATTCGACTTTTTCCTTCCAAAATGACCTCCACTTCGCGGGTCAGTTTGGAAACCGAACCTTCTACGATCAAATTTTCCTTTGTTTTGGAGGCCGGCTCTATAAAGAAACTTTCCTTATGGATATCGGCATTATTCACTTCCATGGCCTCAAGTGTTGCCAAAGAAAGATCCATTAAACCTTGCGGGCCGCAGACATAATAGTTTGTTTTTTCGGCCTCGGGAAAGAAACCTGACTTAAGTTCCGAGATGATTTTTTCGGCATCCAACCTCCCCTTCAGTCCTGTCCATGATGCACCGGGTTGACTAAGGTTATGCACCACTTTCATTCTACCTGGGTATTTGTTTTGAAGTGTGTCCAATTCCTTTTTGAAAATGATCTGTTCTTCAGAACGACTGCAATAAATCAGGGAGATTTTTGATAAGGGTTCATTGACCAATACCGATTTTGCAATCCCCATTATGGGTGTGATCCCACTGCCTCCAGTGATCATCACAAAGTGATTTTGGTTTTTGGAGTGGTATTCCGATGTGAAATTCCCAAGGGGTTTCATGACCTCTATGGTTTTTCCGGGCCTGATTTGGTCGTTGAGATAATTTGAAACCAATCCACCTTTTACCCGCTTCACTGTGATTCCGGGATACGGATCGACAAACGGAGAAGTACAAAGACTGTAGGAACGGCGAACTTCCTTTCCATTTATTTCCAAAACAACTGTTAAAAATTGTCCGGGCTTATATTCCAGGTAAGGATCAGGTTGGTCAAATAAAAGTGTAACCGTATCCGGAGTTTCCTTAATTACTTCCCTGACTTTTAGGGATAAATAATGGTCTCCTCTCGTGCTTTCCGCTTTTTTCTTCTTGAATAAATTAAACATTCTCTCTTATTCTATTTATTTATGCCGTTACCAAACGCAAAATTAATGCAGGAATATTGATTTGTAAGCTTTCCTTGGGATTAATATGCTTTTTGATAACCATTTATATCTTAGTCTGGTTTGGTTCACTTGAAGATTAATTGCGTTTATTGAGAGAAATGCAGATTTAATTGGAATTGGTGGACTTAAAGTCGCTCCTAAAAATTAACTTTGGGATATCAATCACAAACCAAGACATCATGAATTTGAATCCCCTTACCGCAATCTCTCCTGTAGATGGAAGATATGGAAGCAAAACAGCACCGTTAAGCGCTTATTTTTCAGAATTTGCCTTAATCAAATACCGGGTACATGTTGAGGTGGAATATTTCATTGCATTGTGTGAGCTTCCACTCCCACAGCTGAAGTCCCTGGATCAGTCTTTTTTTCCTATTTTAAGAGATTTGGTGAAAAATTTCAATTTGGAGGATGCACAAAACATCAAGGATACAGAAAGAATCACCAACCATGATGTAAAAGCCGTTGAATATTTCTTGAAATCCAATTTCGACAAATTACGTTTAGGGGAATTCAAGGAATTTATCCATTTTGGATTGACGTCACAGGACATCAACAATACTGCAACGCCCTTGATGTTGAAAGAAGGCTTGAATTCCGTGATTTACCCTGCGCTAGAGACAGTCATCTCCCAACTGAAAGCAAGGGTTGAGGAATGGAGAGAAATTCCAATGTTGGCCAAAACCCATGGTCAGCCGGCCTCCCCGACACGCTTGGGAAAAGAATTTCAAGTCTTCGTGGTTCGTTTGGAAAGACAATTGGATTTATTGGCCCAAGTGCCGTATTCGGCCAAATTTGGAGGGGCGACAGGCAATATGAATGCGCACCACGTTGCATTTCCTGAAATTGGCTGGAATGATTTTGCAAACTGTTTTGTGAATGAATGTTTGGGATTGGACAGAAGCTACCCAACCACCCAAATCGAACATTATGATAACTTAGCGGCCACATTTGATGGTTTGAAAAGAATCAACACAATCCTATTGGACCTTTCCAAAGACGTGTGGCAGTATGTATCCATGAATTATTTCAAGCAAAAAATCAAAGCTGGCGAAATAGGATCATCTGCAATGCCTCACAAAGTGAACCCCATCGACTTTGAAAATGCAGAAGGGAATTTGGGTATCGCCAACGCACTATTGGAGCACCTCTCCGCAAAACTCCCGATCAGCCGGCTGCAAAGGGATCTTACCGACAGCACCGTTTTACGGGTGATTGGAGTTCCACTTGGTCATATGCTGATTGCTTTGGAATCGTTGACAAAGGGTTTTGGCAAACTTGAACTCAACGAGAAAGCCATAATGGATGATTTGGAGGACAATTGGGCTGTGGTGGCTGAAGCCATACAGACAATTTTGAGAAGAGAAGGTTTTCCTAAACCTTATGAAGCCTTAAAAGACCTGACCAGAACGAATGAAAAAATCACTGAAATTTCAATAAAAGACTTTATAGATCAATTGGATGTTTCTGATAAAGTCAAATTAGAACTCAAAAAAATCAGCCCATATAATTTTACGGGCATTTAACTTTTTTAATTAACTGATTATCAATTGTTCGTGAATTTTCTTTTAAATATATTGGTCAATGGAAGAGTTTAAAAAATTCCATTGACCAATTAAATAATAATTTTAATTCAGGATTTTATTATTTTGGAAATCAATCCTTCATAGAAGGGATAATTTGTTTGAAAATTTAATTAAAATCCTAGCTGAAACATTGTATGAATAAAACCAAAAACATCTTTTCGCATCTTGGTTCTGACCTTCCTGCCGGATTGGTTGTTTTTCTGGTGGCATTACCTCTTTGCCTGGGAATAGCGCTCTCATCTGGCGCGCCACTTTTTTCCGGGATTATCGCAGGTATTGTCGGGGGAATTGTCGTCGGATCCCTTTCTGGCTCCCACACATCCGTTTCGGGTCCTGCAGCGGGGCTGACGGTGATCGTTTTGAATGCAATTACAGAGCTTCAGGTTTTCAATCTGTTTTTGACTGCATTGGTTTTGGCAGGTGTTTTTCAAATTATCCTGGGCGTGCTTAAAGCCGGGATAATAGGATATTACTTCCCGACTTCTGTGATCAAAGGGATGTTGGCAGGTATAGGCATAATCCTGATTATCAAACAAATACCTTATGCATTTGGAGTAAATGAATCCGATGATCTCAGCAATTATATTCCTTTTGTGAATGATTGGAATGCTGTTTTGGATTTAAAAAACCTATTCAATGTATTGGACCTAGGGGCGATAATAATCACAACCCTATCGTTGCTTATTTTAATTTTATGGGAAAAACCATTTGTAAAAAGAAGCCCAATATTAAAAATAATTCCAGGGCCTCTTTTGGTGGTTTTTTTAGGCATTGGACTCAATAAATTCTTTAAATTTTTTATTCCCGATCTTTATTTGGATTTTGAAGACAAAGTGGTGCTGCCACAAGTGCAGTCATTTGAAGGCTTTTTTGGACTTTTCACCTTTCCTGACTTTTCTGGATTGATGAATGGAGATGTTTGGTTGATTGCCTTTACCATGGCCATAATTGCAAGTTTGGAAACGCTCTTGAGTTTGGAAGCTGCGGACAAAATCGATCCATTAAAAAGAGTGTCCCCACCCAACCGCGAACTATTGGCCCAAGGTACCGGAAACATCATCAATGGACTGATTGGAGGGTTACCTGTTACCGCCGTCATCGTCAGAAGTTCTGCCAATGTCACCTCAGGAGCAAGAACCAGAATGTCTGCAATATTCCATGGGTTTCTTTTACTCGCCAGTGTGTTGTTGATTCCTAGTTTGCTAAACTTGATTCCACTGGCTTGTTTGGCGGCAATCCTGCTTATGGTGGGTTACAAATTGGCGAAAGTATCTTTATTTACCACGCAGGCAAAATTGGGATGGGATCAGTTTCTTCCCTTTATCATCACCATCGTCGGTATCGTGGTTTTCGACCTTCTGATCGGCATTGGCCTTGGAATGGGCGTGGCAATCGTTTATATTCTGTTGAGAAACTTTCAAAATTCCCATTTTCTGGAAGAGAAGGTTTCAGGGAATTCAAATACCATCCATATTGTATTGTCTGAAGAAGTCAGTTTTTTAAACAAAGGTGCACTTATTCAGACTCTTGAAGATATTCCAGAAGGAAAGCATGTAATTATCGATGGTTCCAATTCAAAAATCATCGATTACGATGTTTTGGAAGTCATTGAGAATTTCAAGATTGCCGCCAAAAATAAAAATATCGAAGTGGATACCATCGGCATTCGTTCGGTGAAAATCGGAGGTTTACACTAATGGCAAGAAAATTTCTGCCAGCATACACCTGACACTTCCCCCACCAATCTTCTCGATGGTGGGGATTTTAATGGGTACAATGGTCGTAAATTTTTCTATTGTCTGTATTTGCGCAGCATTTAAGGATTGAAAAGCAGCATGGGACATCACTGTGAATTTTTCGCCTTGGCCATTCTGCAGTTCCAACATATTCCCAGCAAAGTTAAATTTCTGCTTGACTGAAATGGGGATGATCTTTTTACCGCTTTTTTCCAGACTTTTTTGAAGGGCTAGTCTCTCCGAAGTTTTAGGAATACTTTCCAGACATACCACAGCCAAATCAGTCCCCACATGCATCATTACATTGGTGTGATAGATTGGTGATACAACACCCTCAATGGTTTGGGAAGCATCAAAATCCAAAATGGTAAACCCAAGAAGTCTTCCAAAATAATCCAGAGGCACTTCATGTGTCCTAACCGACCTACAGGCATATGCAATACAATTGGCTCTATCCAAAACGAGACTGCCCGTTCCCTCCAAAAACTGCCCGTCTTGTTCAAAAAAACTCAAGTCAACGATTTCCTTGATTTTAAAACCCTTCATCATCAGGATTTCCATCAAGTCATTTCTCCGCTCCAATCTCCTATTGGGTGAGAACATGGGGTAGAAAACCACCTTTCCATCAGAATGGGTACTGAACCAATTGTTGGGGAAAATAGCGTCAGTTTTTCTGGGTTCAGGAGTATCGTCAACTACGATGACATTCATTCCTTTAGCCGTTAAGCTGGAAACAAATGCATCAAACTCTTCCAAAGCCAATTGATTGATTTCATCTGCAGTACGATCATCCCATTTTTGGTAAAAATTGTTTTCTGCAGTTTCTGGATTGAATCCAAAATTTGCAGGACGGATCATCAAGACAGTTGAGGAGGTTTGAGCAATCATAAAACGGAATCAAATTGTGGCCGATGCTCAAATTTAACCCGTTTTATGCATTACCAATTCAATTCTAGCCTAAAAATTCTTCTTCATCAGTCTTTGTTTACTATTTCTGACATTACCGTATTGGTACTCCCTCTTTTTCTCCAAATAGTCTGATTTTCATGCAGGTTCAACCTCATTAGGAAACGCAGTGCATATTTCGGGTTTGACTATTTTTTATCATATCGATAAAGTACCGGCGCTATTCCAAAACTTTTTTCGCTCAAGGTGAAATAGCTGTTTCCTGATGGATGAAACCCTATCGCCTCTCCCTGGGGCTCGGTCTTGTATGGCAATATCAATGGCTTTCGGCCCAATGCCTCAGGGATACTTTCCCCATTCTTTCTTTCCCAATAAAAAACGGTAAAGTAATTTTTAATCAAAATCTGACTTCCATCGGCTGAAATATCGCCTGCCACGGCCATGGTGAAGGGCAATTCCATGACTTTTTCCAAAACATATTGTTCTTTTTCAAATGCTTTTTTTGGAGCTCGGTAAAGTGTATTTGTACTGTCTCTTTTAGAAACAATGAAAAAATCACCGCTTCTGGGATCTACCATCAGGGTTTCTGCGTCTTTTGGCCCGTCAGGGTACGTCAGGGTTAGGGTTTCCGGCTTTATTTCCATTCTCAATTGCACGTTTTTCGGTTCAGGAAACCTGAAAATCTTGATGTTTTTGTGTACGCCGTTATTGTCTCCGATCTCTCCGACATAGACATAAGAAAGTTTTTTATCAGGTCCAGGGCCAACAGCAATGTCTTCCCAGTCTCTATTTTTGACACCTTTCAATTTGATAATCCCTCTGTCCTTGCCCAGTGTATCGGTCAAATAAACATAAGGTTCATGTCCACTATCGTTATGGGTATAGACAATTCCCTTATGGGATCTTGAAAAAGCCAATCCACTTGCCTCGTTAATCTTTTTATTGGCCAATTGACCAATAGCTTTTGGTCCTGAAAAAACTTCATCCTGATAATGCGGGATAATGGGTAAATTTTTGGATTGCGGGATTTTTTCCGAAACCAAATAAGGAACTGTCGCCAGAACAAAAATCACCTTTATCAAATAGTATTTCATAAAATTCATATTTCACTATCCATACAATATGCTTTCCAATTTTGGGGCTTTAACGTTAAGAAAGTTTAAAATATTCATTTGGCCAATCTTCCGAGAAAAGGATGCAGACCATCAGGATGCGATGATTCAAATCCATTCAACCCTCTTCTTTCAAGTAATATTCGCTGTTGAAACCGTTATTTGCATTATCAATTCTACCCTAGCCTGAAATCACCTAATTATCAGTTGGATGTTCCCTGTTTTTGATCTGACCCTATTGAACCATACATTACTTCCCAAATAGACTGATTTTCTTGCCTTTACAACCCCATCAACAAGCCTCAAAATGCAAGTGGGTCCGGGGAACTGGAAAAGCTGGATGTATACTTCAACCCGTTTTATGCATTACGAACTCAATTCAATAGTATATTTAACTGATGTTCAATTAGTTGTTTATTCTTTTTGACTTCATCCTATTGGTGTCAGGAATTAGTCTGATAACAGTCTGATTTTCTTGCAGTTTCGATCTCATGTGAAAACCTAATGCATATTTCGGGTTCAATCAAGATCCCAAAAGGATAAAAAAAAAGCGGTCCAAATTGGACCGCTCCTTCAATAAAATTCTAAATCTATTCTGCTTTTTCTTTCTTATTGACAGTCAGAACCAGTTCTTCACCTTCTCCAGGGTAGTCCGCGACGATTACATCCCCTTCGGACAATTCTCCTTTCAGGATTTCTTCGGCCAAGGCATCTTCCAAATATTTCTGGATTGCCCTGTTTAGAGGTCTAGCACCATATTGTTGATCATACCCTTTCTCTGCAATAAAATCCTTGGCTTTATCCGTCAATTCGATGGAATATCCCAAATCAGTTACCCTATTGAAAAGCTTTTTCAAACTGATGTCGATAATTTGATGAATGTGCTCTTTACTTAGAGAATTGAACACCACCACATCATCCAACCTGTTTAGAAACTCTGGGCTGAAGGCCTTCCTAAGTGCGCTTTGGATAGTGGATTTCATCACTTCGTCCACATTATCCTGTTTTGCTTTGGAAGAGAAACCAATTCCTGCACCAAAATCCTTCAAATCTCTTACCCCAATATTGGAGGTCATGATGATAATGGTGTTTCTAAAATCGACTCTTCTCCCCAATCCATCCGTCAGGATCCCATCGTCCAATACCTGTAAAAGAATATTGAATACATCAGGGTGCGCTTTTTCTATCTCATCCAGCAAAATCACTGAATAGGGCTTTCTCCGGACTTTTTCGGTCAACTGTCCGCCTTCTTCGTAACCTACATAGCCTGGAGGTGCTCCAACCAATCTGGATACACTAAACTTCTCCATGTATTCGGACATATCGATTCTAATCAAGGCGTCTTCTTTGTCGAAAAGATACATCGCCAGCATTTTGGCCAACTCTGTCTTACCGACTCCAGTGGGACCCAAGAAGATAAAAGAACCGATTGGTTTTTTAGGGTCTTTCAACCCAACTCTTGTTCTCTGAATAGCTTTTGTCAGCTTCTTGATTGCATTTTCCTGTCCTACTACCCTTCCTTTGAGCTCTT
The DNA here is from genome assembly GCF_000381545.1 of Rhodonellum psychrophilum GCM71 = DSM 17998. GTDB lineage: Bacteria > Bacteroidota > Bacteroidia > Cytophagales > Cyclobacteriaceae > Rhodonellum > Rhodonellum psychrophilum. Next base: position 9,152 of record NZ_KB906689.1, read on the forward strand.
CCGCCATATTCAGCAGTTTAGCACCTTCTTTCTGGGCAATTCTTTTGGCAGGAATACCGGTCACCATTGCGATTACTTCGGCAACATTGTCTTCCTCTACGACATAGCGTTTGGATTTACTCTCCTCTTCCCAACGGGTTTTGGCATTTTCCAATTGCTCAAGAAGTTTTTTCTCTTTGTCTCGAAGCTGGGCGGCTTCTTCGTATTTCTGACTTTTCACCACCCTATTTTTTTCAACTTTAATTTGCTCCACCTCTTCTTCCAACCTCAATATTTCGTCTGGAACATGGATATTGTTGATGTGCACCCTTGCTCCGGCTTCATCCAATATATCGATGGCTTTATCCGGGAGGAATCTGTCGGAAATATACCTATCCGATAAAATGACGCATGCTGCGATCGCTTCAGGGGTGTAGATTACATTGTGATGATCCTCATACTTATCCTTGATATTGTGGAGAATCTGAATGGTTTCTTCTGGAGTGGTCGCGTCGACCAAGACCATCTGAAACCTTCTGGCCAAAGCACCGTCCTTCTCAATATATTGTCTGTATTCGTCAAGTGTGGTGGCACCGATACATTGGATTTCTCCTCTGGCCAAAGCCGGTTTGAACATATTGGAAGCATCCAAGGAGCCACTGGCCCCTCCGGCCCCAACGATGGTATGCAATTCGTCAATGAAAAGAATCACGTTCGGAGATTTCTCAAGTTCATTCATGACCGCTTTCATCCTTTCCTCAAATTGCCCACGGTATTTTGTACCTGCGACAAGAGAGGCGAGATCCAAAGTGACCACACGTTTGTTGAACAAGACTCTTGAAACTTTTTTCTGGATGATTCTCAAGGCCAAACCTTCCGCGATTGCGGTTTTACCCACACCGGGTTCACCGATCAAAATCGGATTGTTTTTCTTTCTTCTGGAAAGGATTTGTGCAACCCGCTCGATTTCTTTTTCCCGACCAATGATGGGGTCCAATTTATCGTCCTCGGCCATTTTGGTCAAATCCCTACCGAAATTATCCAAAACCGGAGTCCTGGATTTTTCAGCTCCTGATTTTGAGGATCCCGAAGAACCACTGGAAGAGGAACCAAATAATTTTGATCCGTCCTCGTCCGGATCGTCCGCTTCTGCTTTTGATCTTGGTCCCGTATCTGTTTGAAATTCTAACATTTCTTTGACCGAATCGTAGGTCGTGTCGAATTTGTGTAAAATTTGGGTGGCAATGTTGTCTTCATCCCTCAATATGGAGAGCAAGAGATGCTCAGTTCCTATCAATTGACTTTTGAATATTTTTGCCTCCAAATAGGTGATTTTCAATACTTTCTCTGACTGTCTTGTCAAAGGTATATTGGCAAGGTTTTTTACATTGTGATTGGCTGTGCCTTTAACGGCACGTTCTACCGAATTTCGCAGTTCATCCAATGGGACTCCCAACTTTTTCAATATGGAAACCGCCACACCTTCTCCCTCACGAATCATTCCCAGCAAAAGATGCTCTGTTCCAATGTAATCGTGACCCAATCGTAAAGCTTCTTCACGACTGAGAGAGATCACCTCTTTGACTCTGTTTGAAAATTTTGCTTCCATTTATATCCTCTCTAGATGATTTGAAATCTATATTAATGTTACCGAATTTGTTTTAAAAACACAATCCTTTCGCTCTTTGTTCAATCATTTTTTTGAGACTTGGTTAGAATCTCCTTGGATTCCGGTCCCGCGCAAAACAATAGATCGATTATGCTAAGGTTTGGAACAAATTCTGATCCAAATAATTGGGAATACTGCGTGGGCATAAGAATATTTCTTGCCTCAAAACCCTCCTTGGGATGGATTATTCCACGCATATCGGTGACATTCGGCTGCTCACCGATTATTTCCATGTATTTTACCGAAACTTCCAATTTCAATAATTTTAGACAAACTGTCAGCAACTCAAGATTTAACTCAGACAATTTTGTCAGGTTTTTTGCGAACACATCTTCAATATACGGAAAATAAAACTCATAAAACGGCGCTTTTCCATAAGCGCTTTGAATTCCGCGAAGATGTATGTTCTTCCATTTCTGATTGTAGTCGATCTCTACCTCTGCGAAATTAACTTTTTTATTCCCTCCTATCACTGGCAAACTTATATTTTCAACCTTATTGGCCAACCTGATCTGGGTCCGATTTCTAAAAGTCTGCTTTTGGTATCTTTCCTTAGAATCCAACCAAATCTCTTGGTGGCCTTGGATCGCTACAAAATATTCAATTGGCGGTAGGTACAATAAATCGGTGATGATAGGCATGGGACGTGGTTACAAGAACTAAGGAACTATATTTCAAACTTGGTTTAAAAAAAACAATATCAATTGGAATAATTTGAGTTGGCTATTTGTCTTCATCAAGTTTAATGTCGCAGATTTTAGTAACCATTTAAACCGAGGATTAACAAGTTGGTTTTGAAAGAATTCCCTTAATCTCAACAGAATGGAGATTAAAGGATATCCTCCACATTCCCCAAACCCTGTCTGACGATTTGCATTTCATCTCCTGTACAGTCCAAGATGGTAGAGGCAACATTGTTTCCATACCCTCCATCTATCACGATATCGACCAAGTCGCGGTATTTTTCATAGATCAATTCCGGATCGGTACTGTATTCAATGACATCATCCTCATCCCGGATGGAGGTAGTCAAAATGGGATGTCCCAACTCCTTCACGAGAAGTCTTGGGATGGAATGATCCGGGATTCTAATACCTATGGTTTTCTTTTTACTATCAAGGATTTTGGGAACCTGGTTATTCCCTTCCAGAATAAAGGTGAAGGGACCTGGCAAGGCCTTTTTCATCATTTTAAACACCGCCGTATTCAAGGCTCTGGTATATTCCGAGATATTGCTAAGGTCATAGCAAATAAAGGAAAAATTGTGTTTTTTGGGATTGATGCCCTTTATTTGGCAAATACGCTCCACTGCTTTTTGGTTATGGATATCACAGCCCATGCCATAAACCGTGTCTGTGGGATAGATGATGACACCACCATTCCTCAGAACCTCCACAATTTTTTGGATTCTTTTGGGATCTGGGTTTTCAGGATAAATTTTAAGGAATTCTGCAGCCATGATTCAAAAATTTAAAGGTGAAGAAGCTTGGCGCTTCATGGAATGAAATGAATGTTTTGGAGGGAAAACCATTCGATAAAGTTTTTTACAATAGGAATATCTGCGGCGGACCAATCCAACTCCGAAAGCCTTTCTACATCAAGCCAAAGGACTTGATGATGTTCTTTTAAGATCAATTCCCCTCCGGAATAATTGCATAGAAAAGGAATCAATTCAATTTCCTTCTCTTTGGAAAAGCGATGTATATTGACTGGAAAAGCATGAATGACTTGAATTGTAATGTTAAGTTCTTCCAAGATTTCACGCATCAGACAACCTTCGGCAGATTCTCCGCTTTCGATTTTACCCCCTGGGAATTCCCATTTCAAGGGCAATGCCATTTTTTCGCTTCTTTGTGCAACGAGCACCTTTCCCTCTTTCAATATGATGGCACAAGATACAGGTATAATTCGACTCATCACTTTCATCATTTAGTAAGCCTATCAACAAAAATCCCTATTTTTGTGTTGATTCAAATGGATTTCGTCAAAAATTATGCTTGAGGATAAAAAAACAAAAATTTACATCGTCCTTATTATCACCGCTTCGGTATTAATGACCTCCCTTTCCTTCTATTTCTACCAAGCATTTTTCAGTCCCAACACGCTATTAGAGAAAGAGGAACCATATCTGCTGCATATCGCCAGCAATTCAACATTTAAGATGGTCTCGGATAGTCTTTATGAAAAAGAAATCATTCATGATGTCATTACCTTTAGCTTTGCCGCCAAAGTGATGGGCTACCAAGATGATGTCAAGCCTGGTCAATACACCATCACTCCAAGAATGAGCAATATGAATCTGGTCAAGTTGCTGGGTTCAGGCAAACAAACCCCAGTTCGACTTACTTTTAACAATGTCCGAACCAAGGAAGACTTGGCCGAAAAAATCACCAAAAACCTTGAAATGACCCAAGCTGACTTTTTGGCCCTCCTCAAGGATTCCCTCAATATCCGAAAATTCGGTTTTGAAGAAGAAACCATCATGGCCATGTTCATCCCCAATACCTATGAAGTTTGGTGGAACACAAGTCCCGAAAACCTGTTTGACAGAATGTATAAGGAATATGGGGTGTTTTGGACAGAAGAGAGAAAACAACAGGCTTCAGCCATCGGTCTTTCACCCAATCAAGTCTCAACATTGGCTTCCATTGTACAGGCAGAAACCCAGAAATCAGATGAAAGGCCAAAAGTGGCTGGCGTCTACCTGAATCGGCTCCGGATCAACATGGCCTTGCAGGCAGATCCTACACTTGTGTTTGCCACCGGGGATTTCGAAATCAAACGGGTACTCAATGTCCACAAAGAAATAGACAGCCCTTACAATACCTACAAATACACGGGATTGCCTCCTGGCCCCATCAATCTCCCTGAGATTTCGGCATTGGATGCGGTGCTCAAACCCGAATCGCATGAATATCTTTATTTCTGTGCAAAAGAAGATTTTTCGGGGTATCATTCCTTCGCCTCCAATCTGAACGACCACCTCAACAATGCCAGGAGATATCAAAGCGCACTGAACCAAGCAAAAATTTATTGATATGTTCCAAGCCGAAACCACCCTACGGGTAAGATATGCCGAAACGGACCAAATGGGCTATGTGTATTACGGCAATTATGCCATGTATTTTGAAGTAGGCCGGGTCGAGGCACTGAGACAGGCCGGATTTTCATATAAGCAAATGGAAGAGAATGGTGTCATCATGCCGGTTCTGGAAAACCAAACCAAATACCTAAGACCTGGAAAATATGATGAACTGCTCACGATCAAAACCACCATTCCGGAAATGCCCGGAATTCGAATCAAATTCACCTATGAAGTTTATAATGAAGCGGCGGAATTGATTACCGAAGGCAGTACAATCCTTACTTTTTTGAAAAAAGATACCCACAAACCCAGTAGACCTCCACAATTTTTATTAGATTTAATAAGACCTTATTTTGAATAAACCTTTTTCAGTGAAAAAACGGCTCCGGTTATTCTCTATCAAATTCACCCGAAAAGCCAAAACTTTAAGGCATATTCATTTTGGGAACCCGGATCAAAACCTTTACGATGTGGGCTTGATTTTTATGACCCAATTGCGAAAGGATGAAATCTTGGAGCGAGCAGAATCGGTGGCCTTCAGTTTTACCGTGGCCATGTTTCCTCTCCTTCTTTTTTTGCTGAACATCATTCCTTATATCGGGTTGTTTTTCCCCAGTGTCACGACCCAAAATATCCTTTTGTTTATCGCAGAGATTCTGCCACAAAGCATCTATCAAGAGGCGGAATCCACCATCATGGATATTGTTTCGCGACCGAGGCAGACCTTGTTGTCATTGGGATTTTTTTTGGCGCTGTTTCTCTCCACCAATGGCGTAATGTCCATGATGAACGCATTCAACTCCGTTTACCGAACCAAAGAAAACCGTACTTTCTGGCAAACCAGGATTATCGCCGTGAGTATTATCCTGGTATTGGTGTTGACCATTTGCGGGGCAGTTTTGATCATGATTTTGGGAGGAAGTTTTCTTTATCGGGTTTCCAATTGGGAATTTGTCTCCAACAACATCTATTTTTACCTTTTGGCATTCTTTCGGTTTTTTGTATTGCTGTCTGTATTTATGGTGGCGACCGCCTATATCTTCCGGTTTGCCCCTGCCGTGCATGAGAAATGGCACTTTTTTTCTCCAGGCTCAGTAACTGCCGGACTTCTGATCACCTTCAGTTTTTATCTCTTTTCCTATTACCTGAACAATTTCGCCACCTACAACAAACTTTATGGTTCCATCGGGGCGATGATCGCCGTGATGTTTTGGCTCTACATCACTTCACTGATCATCCTGATCTGTTTTGAAATCAACGTGAGTCTGGACAAAGCTGCCGCTAAGAAACTGGTAAGTGCTGGCAAAGTGGTATTGAACTAAAGCCCAGCTCAAAAATTTTGAATGACAGTAAGCATATTGTCAAAAAAAAGAGCACAGAAAATCAAGGGATTAGGGACATCGTACAAAAAATAGAAAATCGGAGTTTGCAATTTCAAACTTTCAACCTACATTTGCAATCCGATAAGCAAGCAATTGCGATCGGGAAATAGAAAAGACCAATAGAGGAGTGGCAGAGTGGTCGATCGCGGCGGTCTTGAAAACCGTTGTACCGTGAGGTACCGGGGGTTCGAATCCCTCCTCCTCTGCTGACTATAGCCCTAACTACCTGATAAACAGTAAGTTAGGGCTTTTTCTTTTTAAAGGGGGGCCATTTGGGGGGCTATTTCTCGAAGTTTTTTTCCAAAACATCAAGTTTTTTGATTTACTCCTCATTCAGTATTAGCGCGAGGTTTACAGCAATAAAAAATAATCTTTGATAGTCAAAATCATAATCCTCAAGTAAACCTTGTTGGGATCTATTCAATCCTGCCAATCGATTTGATCAAATGATGTAAGGGAAAAATTAAATACCGCATCAAAAAGACACAAATTGCATTATTCTAAAAATTTCAACAGAAAGAAAAATCAATGGGTAAATCAAAGCTAACTTTTTTGGTAATCCTTCGGCAACTCGCCAAATTGTTTTTGAAAGCATTTGGAGAAATAGCTTGGGGAGTTGAAACCCACCATGGAACACACCTCAGAGACACTGTATTTTCCTGAGCCTAGAATCTCAGCTGCTTTCTTAAGCCGAACGAGCCTGATATATTCATTAGGTGTCAGCTTGAAAATCCCTTTGATCTTTCTCAATAAACTGGATTGACTCATGTTGAGCTTATCTGCCAATTCATTCACTCCAAATTGTTCATTTGAAATCTCTTGGTTAATAATGACATGGATATGTTCCAAAAATTCTTCATCAGCTTTGGTATGGGCAATACTCACTGCCAGCACTCCGGGTGAATTGGCAAAACTCTTTCTTACTTGGTCCCTGTATTTTAGCAAGTTCTTGGACTGTAAAATCAAATATTCCAAAGAAAACGGCTTTTCAATATATACATCCGCCCCAACTTCCAAGCCTTCTATCTTAGATTGGATGTTATTCTTGGCAGTCAATAAAATAATCGGAATATGAGAATAGGCGATTTTTGATTTTACTTGACGACACAACTCTATGCCATCCATCATCGGCATCATGATGTCTGAAATAATCAGGTCTACATGTTGAGTGTCCAAAATTTGAAGCGCCTCAATTCCATTGTTGGCCCTGGAAATCTGATATTCATTTTTCAAATTGTTATCGATGAAGGTTTGTAACTCTTTATTGTCCTCAACCAATAAGATACTTAGCTTTCCCATCTCCACCTTCTGACCAGAATAATCCTCGCCTTCCACATCATTATTTTCAATATGAAAATCTTCCAGCTGGTAGGTATTCCTCTGCCTTTTGGGAAGTTTGAGCGTAAAGCAATTTAAGCCTTGCCTGTAGTTGGTATCAAAGAATAATTCCCCACCGTGCATTTCAGCCAGTGATTTAGCAAGTGGAAGTCCCAATCCTGTTCCTTGCCTCGGTTTTTCTGTTTCCTCAGGATCTATTTGAAAAAATGGTTCAAAGATGTTTTCTCTATGTATTTCATCAATTAGCTTTCCGTCATTGGTCACAAAGACTTGAAAATGATCTATGGAACTTGATTCCAAAGCAATATTTACCTGATGGTCAGCATATTTTAGCGCATTGGAAATGAGGTTACTCAAAATTTTGATTACCTCCTCCTGATCTACATCTCCAAAAAACAAGGATTCTGTACCCTTTAGATGAAAATTAAGTTTGTTTTTCTCAGCCAAAGGCTTAAATCGGTAATGTAGGTCTTGCAACAATCCGGTAATATTGGTTGTCACAAAATTCAGTTGAAAACTTTGCTTTTCCGCCTTCCTGAAATCCAAAAGCTGATTGCTGAGGTGGATCAACCTGTCTGTGTTTTTTTCCATGATTTTCAGATTTTCATGCGTGGTTGGCTCAAATTTCTCTGAACTGCCCAGCAAAATTTCCAGTGGTCCTTTAATCAATGTCAATGGTGTCCTGATCTCATGGGTGATGTTGGTGAAAAACTCAATTTTTGCATGAAAAATCTCTTTTTCCTTTTCTATTTCTAAAGATCTAATGTTTTGCTGATGCCGCTTGGATACTCTTTTTCTGTAAGCGGCTATCAAACCAAAGGCAATTCCTAAAAAACCCATGAAATACAATAAAAATGCCCACTTGGAAAAGTAGAATGGAGGTGATATTTTGATATCCAAGGTTGCCTCTTCCTCACTCAATTCTCCTTGGTCATTGATCGTTCTTACCCGAAATGTGTAGCTCCCGGGAGGAATGTTAAGATAGGAAACCTCACTGTTTTTTTCCATGAAGTTCCATTCCTTTTCCAGCCCTTCCAATCGATAAACATATTTCCATGAATCAGCAAAGGTATAACCCAAGGCTGCAAACGAAATTGTCAGCGAAGACTGGTTGCTTTTAAGATTGATCAAGGAAGATTCCGTAATGGATACTTGGAGAATATCCTCTTCAGAATTCACATTCATTTCCTTATTTGATAATTTCAAGCCTGTTAGTACAATTTTTGGTTCTGAATTTGGTTTTGTGAAAGTTTTGGGGTCAAATGCTATAAATCCATTCAACGAACCGAAATATAAAGTACCGTTTTTTGATTTTATTCCTGATTTATAATTGAATTGATCTGAAAGTAAACCGTCGGATTTGGTATAAATATCTATTTTTTGGTTTTCAAGGGAAAACCTAACGAGTCCCATCCCTGTACTCAACCATAGCATGCCTAAGTCGTCTTCAAGAATCTTGTAAATCGTATTGCTGGGAAACCCATCAGATGTACTAAAATTGGTGAAGCTGTCGCTTTCTTCGGAGTACATGCTCAGTCCATACCCCTCTGTTCCTATCCAGACATGTTGCCTCCTGTCTTCAAATAAGGTAATAATAGAAATCCCTGGAAGGGAACTTTCTGAATCCTTATTAGGCAAATAATGACTTATCTCCCCAGAGGGTTGGTGGTATTTAAATAAGCCATTGTTTACTGTTGCAAACCAAAGATTCCCTTTGCTATCTTCAATCATATCATAATAGAAGCTGATGCTTAGCGGATCAAAAAACTCCATCGTGCTTTTCCCTTCGGGAATCCAATAGACACCTGAAATCGTTCCGAACCATTTATTGCCCCGTGAGTCTAACAAGATGGAAAATATATCAGAGTCAAAAAGGGGGTTTTGAAGCTTCGATTGATCTACTCGGCTTATTTGATTGGATTTGAGGTCAAGAACGTCAAGTTTTAGTCCCTGACTGTGATTGGAAATCCATAGTTCGGATGCTGAAAGCATCAACCCGTGTATATTGTGATAACTCAGTGAATTTTTGTCTTTTTGAGGCAAATAATTAATGAATTTTTTTTCTTTTGGATCGAACTTGCTGAGGCCGGCGTCTTCTGTTCCTATCCAGATACTCCCTTCCCAATCTTCCACAAACTCGCGGACCCTTTTCCCTTCTATTGAATTTTGATTGATGATGGGATAAAATTTTTCAAAGGCAGTGGGCGTATTCGGTAGATAATTGATTCCTCCAAAATAGGTTCCAAGCCAGATCCCACCTTCTCGATCCTTGAAAATCGAATAAACAGCATTATCCGACAAGGCATAGGGATCGTTCGGGTTTTGAACGAGGTGGTTGTATCTCCTCTCGTTGAAGTCATAGATGTAAATGCCCAGCTCTGTGCAAATCCAGATTTCATGCCCTTCGTATTTTGCAATGTTTCTTACAAATAGGGTGTTGTTCTGCAGGTCTTCTTTCAGCACATCCTTCACCTCTCCTGATTCCTTTTGGAGTAATTTCAGACCGCCGTTTTTGGTTCCTATCAAGAGTTCATTTCCATGATCAAATATATCCAGGATCAAATCTTTCTGGAGTGAAATATCAGGACTGTCAAATTTAAAAAATGAATCATTGACAGGCACAAACCTTTCCACACCCCCTCCCAGGATTCCTACCCATACCCCACCCTTTTCATCAATTGCCAAGGAAGAGACGGAGCCAGATCCCAAGGAACCGACTTTGTTTGGGTCATGGAAAAAACGACTGAGCTTTTTGGACTGGAGCTCATACCGATAAAGTCCAGCGGAGCTGGAAGCCATCCAAATATTTCCTGATTTATCCTCTTTGATTTTGAGAATTTGACCCATTACGGCTTCCCCATTTTGATCATTGATTGAAAATAGTTCAAAATCTTCAGTCATGGGATCATATATGGAAATCCCCTCGTTTGTCCCAATCCATAATTCCCCATCCTTTGATTCGTGGATTGAAAGCACATTGTTGTTTCTGATACTTTTTGGATTTTCAGAGACGTTTTTGAAGATTTTAAACTGATGGCCATCATACCTATTCAACCCATCCTTTGTACCAAACCACATAAATCCTGTCTTATCCTGAAAAATAGTAAATACGGTATTGTGGCTTAGTCCATTCTCTACTCCTATATGTCTGAAATAAGGTTTTTGACCAAAGGATGACCATATATTCAAAAAAAATGCAATGACCATTAGCCAAAAGTAGGTGGCTGGTAGTATGCTTGAAGATTCGGAATTTTTTGGCTTTGATTTCAAAGTTGTTTGCTTTAACAGCGATGCGATACCAAGCTTACCTTTTTTATAGTAATTAATCAATCAGAATATAAAACAAAGCCATCAAATAGCTGCCTTAGGAGGATTCTTTTCAATAATTGAAGGATTTGTACTATTCCTTCGAAGGCTTAAGCCTTAGATTGAAGCCACAATCGCAGGGATTTAGATTTTCTAACTTTCCTTCGGCATTCCAGTGATCGGAATTGCAGACTAAATATAATACTCTAACATTAACCCAAAATTCTCCATGAAAAAAAAGCTACAAATATCAGCTGTATGGCTAATGTTTTTGCTCAGCTGTAATTATCTGCCTGTTTTTGCACAAAGCAACCACCTTGTGCGGGGTACGGTAATGGACAAATCAACGGGAGAAGCTTTTCCCGGAGCGACAGTTCTAGAAAAAGGCACTTCCAACGGCACTGTTACTGATATCGATGGCAATTTCCAATTGCAGGTAAATAGTGACCAAAGCACCTTAGTGATTTCCTTTATCGGATTTTTGAAACAGGAAATTCCCTTGGTGGGCAGATCTTCGGTTCAAGTAGGATTAGAAGACGTAAGTCAACTTGATGAAGTTGTCGTCATAGGTTACCAAACAGTGAGAAAAAAGGATCTGACAGGCGCAACAACTGTTGTAGGAACTGACAAATCCAATAAAGTTACTGCGGCATCTCTTGGAGAATCCTTGCAGGGCTTGGCCCCCGGTGTTTCTATTCGAAATGGTGGTGCTCCTGGGCAGAATGCTCAGGTTGAAATCAGAGGAGTCGCCAGTTTTATCAATTCAAACCCTCTTTATGTAATTGATGGAATGATAGCGGATGCCAACCCATCCCTCAACACCAATGACATCGAATCCATTCAGATTTTGAAAGATGCTTCTGCCGCCGCAATTTATGGTTCCAGAGCTGCAAATGGGGTGATTATCATCACTACTAAACAGGGTGCAGAAGGAGCTGCTCGGGTAAGTGTATCGGCCAAATACGGAATCCAGCAATTGCCTCCAGGATACAACATGATGAACAGTGGTCAGTTTGCTGAAATGCAAAGAACACAGTTTGTCAGTTCGGGACTCACTCCTCCCACAAGTGTTTCTACAGCCTTTGACCCCAACGTCAATACCAACTGGTATGATGAAGGCACCCGACTTGGAAATGCACAAGATTATAACGTAACCCTTTCCGGAGGTTCAAAAAACAGTAGCTATTTGATTTCGGGTTCTTATTTTCAAAACAAAGGGGTTTTGATCGGTAACGATTTCAAAAGAGCGGCATTGAGAATCAACACCAAAAACTCCAAGGGTAGAGTCACTTTTGGAGAAAACCTGGTTTTCACCAATTCCATAACTAACGCACCAGGTTTAGGCAATCCATTTTATGATATGCCCTTAAACCTGCCAGTTATCCCTGTTAGGGATGACCGCTTTATCTCCGCAGCAAATCCGGATGGTTGGGGAAAGGGAACCACAGATGCGGTAACCTACGCATTCAATCCAGTTGCAGTAAATGCAATCAACACCTTTAGGAGTAATTTTGCCAAAGTAGTAGGCAATGCCTATCTGGATGTAGATATTCTGGATGGTTTGGTCTATAGATTCAATGCAGGTGCTGAATTGAGTTTTGACCACAATAAGCGCATGAGGAGGGCTGGAGAATGGCAATTCAATCAACCGGCAGCCCCTACCAGTATCATCGAGGATAGATCTTTGTTCTCAAGTTTCCTCTTGGAACATACCCTTAATTATAATAAGGCAATTGGCGACCATAGCTTTTCCGGGGTGGTCGGACATTCACAACAAATTACAAAAAGAGATATACTTTCGGGAGGAAGAACTAACCTTCAGTCTTTTGATGGAAGATACCTCAACACTGTAAGTTCAGCTACCGGTGAGGCATTTGCTGATGGTTTTGTTCCAATTGAATACACGATCTCGGGATATTTAGGCAGGTTGAATTATATCTATGCGGATAAATATTTACTCACCTTAACGGGTAGATATGATTCTGATTCCAGGTTTGGTGCAGACAATCGTTCTCGGTTCTTTCCATCCATAGCAGGTGGCTGGAGAATTTCTGAAGAATCATTTTTCAACTCTTCCATAATTTCAGATTTGAAATTACGGGCATCCTATGGTGAGTTGGGAATTGTGACTGTAGGGTCTTGGGATTATATTGGTTTTCTCAATTCAAACCCAAGAGCGATTTTTGGACCAGATGAACAGGCATACGTAGGAGCGACCCAGGCAAGATTGGCAAATCCAAATCTAGGATGGGAAAGGAGATTAAGCCAAAATTTCGGCTTTGACGCGGCTTTTTTTGATGATCAGTTGACAATATCCGCAGAATATTACAATTCTCTTTCTAAGGATGTTTTGGTGAATCTCCCCATCGCATGGTATTTAGGCAACCTTGGAGGAGAGCCCGCTGTCAATGCGGCATCAATCAGGAACAGGGGAATTGAGGTAGCTGCTACTTACAGCAATATCAAAAGAGCATTCAAATGGGATGTATCAGCCAATATGACCACTATCAGAAACAGGGTGATGGACGTAGGAAACCTTGGTGAAGGTATAAATTACATCCAAACAGGGATTACCAGATCACAGATCGGTAGACCTATGGGTGAGTGGTTTGTTTTAAAAACCGATGGTCTTTTCCAGAGCCAGGAAGAAATCAACAATTATACGAATTCAGATGGAACCGTCATCCAGCCATTTGCAAAGCCTGGAGACGTCAAATTTTTAGACATCAATGGTGATGGCCAAATCAATCAGGAAGACCGGACTTTTGTCGGCTCCCCTTGGCCGACAATGCAGACTGGCGCACAATTTAATGCTTCCTACAAAAATTTCACTTTCAATATGCAGTGGATTGGGGTGTTTGGCCATACCGTCATGAATGGTGTGCGCAGAGAGATCGATAGCTATCAGAATACCAACTTCAGGGCGGATATCAGTCCTTGGTCTCCAAATAACACATCTACTGCTGACCCTAGAATTGGTGTTGCAGTAGGTGATCCCGGCCTGATCGACAACGCCAGATTGGAAAGTGACAGATGGCTGGAAAATGGTGCTTACGTTAGATTGAGAAACTTGGAGTTGGGATATAACCTTAATATGGCGAGCCTTCAAAAATGGAATGTCAGCAATGCTAGAGTTTTTGTGAGCGGTCAGAATCTTTTGACTTTCACAAAATATTCCGGACTGGATCCGGATGTAACCGGAAACGGAATATTGGAAAGAGGTTTTGACAATGGGAATTGGCCTGCTAGCAGGATCTATTCTGTCGGTTTACAGTTTGAATTTTAATACTTCTAAAGCATTTAGTTTATGAAAAATATAACAAAATATATATTATTGGCTACTTCATGCGGAGTGTTGAGTTGTGATCCAAATCTGGAAATCACCAATCCCAATCAGCCTACCATGGAGGTGTTTTGGCAGAATTCCACCGATGCAGAACAAGGGGTTAATTCCATTTATTCAACCTTCGCAAGACCGGGAATGTCAAGATGGATGCCTATGCTTTACATCACCAGATCTGACGAAGGATACTCAGGAAGTCCTTGGTCTGACCTCGCCAATGCCATGGGAGGTTTTATCCAGCCTGACTACAACTTTGGACCTGTGATCGATGTCTGGGTGGATTGTTATGTGGGCATTTTTAGAGCCAATCAGGTAATTGATAATGTTCCTGAAATTGAAATGGAAAATGCATTGAAAAACAGGTTGCTTGGTGAAGCGTATTACCTAAGGGCATATTTCTACTACAATCTGGCCTTGCTTTGGGGCAATGTCCCCATGTTATTGGAGGCCTCCACCCCTACCGATTTACCACCAACCAGCCCTCAGGCTGCAGTTTGGGCTCAAATTGAATTGGATCTTTCGAGGGCTATAGATGGCTTGCCTTCAGTTTATCCAAACAGCCGGGATTTGGGAAGGGTAACCAAAGGTGCAGCACATGCACTTTTAGCAAAGGTATTGATGCAACAGGGTAAATTCAATGAAGCGGAAACACCTTTAAATTGGTTGGTGACTGGTGAAGGTGCCTCGATTTATAATCTTGTGTCAGATTACAGGGATAATTTTAAGATCACGTCTGAAAACAATCAAGAATCTGTTTTTGAGTGGCAGTACACGATCAATCCAACCGAAGTAACAGACAATGATGTCGATACACCAAACCACAACTACGGCACCTCAATTTCTCAATTTCTGGCGCCTCCGGGTATAGGTTGGGCCGATGCAGAGGCGAGAACCTGGCCAATTGCTGAGTTTTTAAAAGAACAAACTACCGAAGGAGGAAGAGATCCTAGACTTTCAGCTTCATACATCTATGCGGATACGGATGAAAGGGGTCCTGAATTCACCATGGTATATGGCCAAACCTTTGCCAAGCGGTACGGAATGGAAAATAACCGTGCATTCTTAAGAAAATTCCTCAACGACCACTGGAGAAATGAAGAAGGCTATAGGGGTCCGAATAATTACAGGGTAATCCGATATGCGGATGTATTGCTCATGTATGCTGAAGTCTTGAATGCTACCGGCAGGACAAATCAAGCCTATTCACATGTAGACAGGGTGAGGGCTAGAGTTGGGTTACCAGCTTTGTCTTCTACCAAACCAGGTTTGGGACCTAAGGAATTTTTGCTGCAATTAAAGCATGAAAGACTTCTGGAACTTTCTGGGGAAGGGCATAGATGGGCGGATTTGGCCCGTTGGGGAGATCTAGGGAAAGGACTGGCTCCGAGAGATCCAGGGTTCAATAACTTTATCGTTGGACGTCATGAATTCTTACCGATTCCACAGAGAGACTTGGATATTAACAAGAACCTGAATCAGAATCCAGGTTGGTAAATTGAACACCTATTCATTCCAAAGGAGCAGAGGATAAAACCCCTGCTCCTTTTCACTAAAATAACTATAAAATGTTTTATTTTCTTAGATTTTTGGTTTTGCCAGCAATGGTTGCGCTTTCGATGCAGGGCTGTGGGGAACCTAGCTCCAATCTGCCCGATCCAATTGAGCAAAACCCAGGACAGAAACAAAAAACCTTTATTAATCCCGTATTTGAACCTGTTTTGGCTGACCCATCCGTTTTGCAAGAAGGGGATAATTTTTATGCATATGGTACTGAAGACAACTGGGGAAATGAAGGGGGGCATAAACTGGTACCGATTGTCAAGTCTTCAGACTTGATAAATTGGGAATTGGTAGGTACCGCTTTTCCTTCTAAACCCATTTGGAAGAATGAAGGTGGTATCTGGGCGCCAGATGTGGCAAAAGTTGGTGATGAATATTTCATGTATTATTCTTATTCGACATGGGGCGACCCCAATCCTGGGATTGGCCTGGCAGTTGCAAACAAACCGGAAGGGCCGTTTATAGACCAGGGAAAACTTTTCTTGTCCCAAGAAATTGGTGTAACCAACTCAATAGATGCTTTTTACATAGAAGAAGAAGGGAAGAAATATCTTTTTTGGGGAAGTTTTCATGGTATCTACGCCATCGAACTGACAGAAGACGGCAAGGCAATAAAAGGTGAAAAAGTACACATCGGACACAACCACTTGGAAGCATCCTACGTGATCAAAAAAGATGGGAAATATTACTATTTTGGATCAGAGGGATCATGCTGTGAGGGGTCAAATAGCACCTACAAAGTGCGTGTTGCTGTTTCAGATAATATTTTGGGCCCTTATGTAGACAAGGTAGGAAATAGCATCAAATCAGGAAATTATGGTGAAATTATTTTGAGCGGAAATGCCGAGGCTTATGGCTTTTCGGGCCCTGGTCACAATGCCCAAATCATGACAGATGATGCCGGACAGGATTGGCTTCTTTACCACGCCATCCCCAAAAACAACCCCTTACTTCAAAATGGGGCTAGTAGAAGACCATTGATGCTTGATAAGCTTATCTGGAAAGAAGGCTGGCCGACCATTGAAAGAGGTACTCCAAGTTTTAGCAGTCAGGTAGCTCCACAATTTAACTAAAGCAAAGCTATGAAAAATTTTATATTGACCTCATGTCTATTCCTTTTTGTAATTCAGGTACAGGCATTTACCCCGGATAATAAGTTTTCAGAAAAAACTGAATACAACCTTACCCTGAAAAAACCTGGAAACCCTTCACAGACATTTCGGATTCAGTTGGATGGTTCAGGGAAGTTTCAATCGAATGCCAATATTCCATTAGAAATAGAAGTCCAATTGGAAGAAGGATCCCAATTTACAGATGTTGTTGTAAAAATATCTGCCAAAAAGCAGGTATTTTTTAATTTCTCCTCTAAAATACATCTTTCAGATATCAGCTACGAACCTTCCCAGATTTTGATGCCGGGTTACTGGTATAGGAAAAACCTTCGATCCCCTGAAAATGCGCCTTCCGTCCGTGAATCGACCGATTGGTTAGTCAGAGAGGATAGATTAAGCTCACCTCTAGTCAGTGTATTTGACCCGAAGAAAAAATTTGGATATAGCTTATTGAGACTTGATGAAATCAATAACTCTGCATTGACTACCCACGAAAATGGAGAGGTAATCCTTTCAGGGACCAATGATTTGGGCGCATTGGGTTTTGGCAAAGAAGGAAACGAAACATACTTAGAATATGCATTTCCGTATGCGGAAAGACCTTACACCTATATCCGAAAATTGACTTTGGCGGAACCTGTGATAGCATTTGCCAAACTGGAAGCAGGTGAATCCAGGATTTTGAGATATAGATTTCAAAAACACACACAGAATGATTTTTCAGATTTTGTGGCGGATATCTGGCACCACTCCTATCAAATGCTGAAGCCCACTGAAGTTGAGGATCAAAAGTTTACTGATCACGAAATCAAAACAGTTTTGACCTCCTATTTCAAATCATCTTTTGTTGACTTTGGCGAGCTCAAGGGTTTTTCCGGAGTACATCTGGAAACTGCATTGTGTGAATCCACAGGCATCCTTGAAGTTGGCTTTATTGGCAGGGTTTTATTGAATGCTTTCAATGCACTGGAATTTGCCGAAGCCAATAATGATTTGGAATTGATGGGGATGGCCAGGTCTGTATTCCAAAGCTATAAATCCAATGGATTCAATGAAAACGGCTTGATCAGAGAAGTAATTGATTTCAACAAAAAAACTGAAACTGACGTCTATTCCATCAGAAGGCAATCAGAAGGATTGTATGCACTGCTGCTTTTCATAAAATATGAAAAGGAAAAAGGCAGAAAACACCCAGACCTTGAAGTCAAAATCAAAAACCTTTTCAATCGGCTCATAACCCTTCAATACCCAGATGGAAGTTTTCCACGGAAATTTGATAAAAATCTAAAGGTAATCGATGAAACTGGAGGGAGTTCACCCTCTTTCGTTTTGCCTTTGGCAATGGCCCAGCATTATTTCAAGGATAAAAAATATCTTGAAATAGCTAGAAAAGTGGCAAGATACCAAGAAGAAGCCATTATTGGGCCTTCTGATTACTTCTCTTCCACTTTGGATGCTGACTGCGAAGACAAGGAAGCTTCACTCTATGCCGCTACTGCCATGTATTACTTGGCTCAGATCACCAAAGGCAAGGAAAGAGAGCATTATAAAAATTTAGCAAAAAAAGCAGCCTATTTCACCCTCTCTTGGTATTATACCTGGGATGTTCCCTTTGCCCAAGGACAAATGTTGGGTGACATTGGCTTAAAAAGTAGAGGTTGGGGAAATGTATCTGTAGAGAACAACCATATCGATGTCTTCATTTTTGAGTTTGATGAGGTCTTGGATTGGCTGGCAGTGGAAACTAATGAGCCTGAGTTCGCTGCATTTGCAGGAGTGATCAGGTCTTCCATGCGAGAGCAACTTCTGCCCCATGAAGGAAACTTGATGGGGGTGGCAAAAGTCGGCTATTATCCGGAAGTCGTTCAGCATACCGCTTGGGACTATGGCAAAAACGGTAAAGGATTTTACAATGACCTATTTGCTCCGGGTTGGACAGTGGCATCCATTTGGGAATTGTTGACCATTGGCAGAACATCTGGGTACTTTAAATAGAGGAACCCTGTTAAGAAACATATCTTTTCCGGGATTTCTTATAGAACTTCTAACCATTAAAATTCTTCTTACCCCCAAAAATCTGATTTCTCACCATTACATTACTGTTACCAGGCTGAACTACTCAATCCATTTCCAGTATAAAATGACCTGAAAGTAAACTGAGAATTAAAACCTTCACATGAATATATCTGTAAAATGAAAACAGCCAATTGAACCCAAAACCCATGCAAATGATGATTGAAAAAAAGAGTTTGTATCTCCTTACCTTTTTATTTTTTGGGTTTTTGATAATCCCAGAAATCAAAGCGCAAGATCTGCTCACACCAGTAATTCAAAGCCCTTGGGCGGAACAAACTGCTAATCTGAACCATGATTATTATCCCCGACCACAGATGGAAAGATCTGACTGGGTCAATCTCAATGGGCAATGGGACTATGCAATATTACCGAAAGGCAACCAGGCTCCCAGTCAATATGGAGGCAAGATCAGGGTACCCTTTGCAGTTGAATCCAGCTTGTCAGGAGTAGGTAAAAATATCGGCAAGGAACAGGAATTATGGTACAAAAGACAAGTGAAAATTGAGAGGAAGAACAAAAAGGACAGAATCCTTTTGCATTTTGGTGCTGTAGATTGGGAGGCCGAAGTGTTTGTCAATGGTAAAAAGGCTGGCCTTCACCAGGGAGGTTATGATCCTTTTTCTTTTGATATCAGCGATTATTTGAAGGCTGGCGCTGACCAGGAAATAGTGGTTCGTGTTTGGGACCCCTCTGATGAGGGCCCTCAACCCAGAGGAAAACAAATCAAAGAACCCCATGCCATTTGGTACACTCCGGTGACGGGTATCTGGCAGACCGTATGGATCGAATCTGTGCCTCAAACTTACATTGAGCACGTATTGATACAGCCCAATTATGATAAAGGTATATTTGAAGTGTCAGCACAAACAACAGGTATAACCGCATCCCAATCTTTGGAAGTAATTATCTCAGCTGATGGTCAAGAAGTTGGAAGAAAGGAATTCCAGCCTGGAGAAAAAGCACAAGTTCAGGTAGGTTCCATAAAAGCTTGGACTCCGGAAGATCCATTTCTCTATGATGCTGTCATTCGGATCATATCAGGAAAAAGAATATTGGATGAGGTGAAAAGCTATTCAGCCATGCGAAAAATCAGCATGGCTCCAGACAGTCAAGGAATCCAAAGAATGCTGCTCAACAATAAATTCCTTTTCCAATACGGTCCTTTGGACCAAGGATGGTGGCCCGATGGGCTGTACACTGCCCCTTCGGATGAAGCCATGCTTTTTGATATAGAAAAAACAAAGGAAATGGGTTTCAACATGATTCGAAAACATGTGAAAGTTGAGCCTGCTAGATGGTATTACCACACAGACCGATTGGGCCTTTTGGTATGGCAGGATATGCCAAATGGAGATCATGGCAACAATTGGGAGTCTAGACCAGGAATCTTAGGCCATGGTACAGATAAAGTCAGGACATCGGAATCAGAGGCCATTTTCAAAAAAGAATGGAAAGCCATTATGGATGCCTTCAGACATTTTCCTTCCATTGTGATTTGGGTTCCCTTTAACGAAGCTTGGGGTCAATTCAAAACCAAGGAAATCACGGAGTGGACAAAATCGTATGACATCAGCAGATTGGTGAACAGTGCAAGTGGCGGAAATTTTATCATGGAAGGCGCCAAAATCACAGGCGATATTATTGATCTTCACAATTACCCCAATGCCGTAATGCCAGACCCTGAAATTTATGGAAAGGATCAAGTGATCGTCCTGGGAGAATTTGGTGGGCTAGGATTACCGGTTGAAGGACATACTTGGCAGGAGAAAGACAATTGGGGATATCAAAGCTTCAAAACCAAGGCAGAGTTGCAAAACAAATATACCGAATTGATGGAATCCATGATTCCCTTGATCAAAAAAGGCCTGTCTGCGGCAGTCTATACCCAAACCACCGATGTCGAAGTGGAAGTAAACGGCTTGATGACCTATGATAGAAAAGTGATTAAATTTGACATACCGATTTTAAAGGCACTTCATAACAATCTTTATCAGGTCAAGATTGAAATTGAGTAGTAGAAAAACTATTCAGAAATCCCTATTAAGGTAATTCAACAGTAAACCCCATTTATGAGAAATTTTCAAAATTTGATTTTAATTGTTTTCTTTTTCGCCATTGCTTGCAGTCCAAAAACTCAATCTTCTGAGTCCACAACAAAGGAAGAATTTGAGGTATTTACCTTGAAAAATTCCAAGGGACTCACGATGAAAGTCACAAACTTTGGCGCAAAAGTAATGGAATTGTGGGTACCGGACCAAGAAGGGAAGTTAGTGGATATAGTGTTGGGACATGATAGCATTTCCGACTACCGAAATAGTCCAGAGCCCTATTTCGGTGCTGCCATTGGAAGATATGGAAATAGGATTGCAGCCGGACTTTTTGAATTGGACGGAAAAAGCTACCAACTTGCAAAGAACAATGGCGCCAATGCCCTACACGGAGGTCCCGGTGGTTTTCATAATGTCAAATGGAAAGTTGAAGAGGTGGGTCCATCCAAAATAGTCTTCTCCTACCTTTCCAAAGATGGGGAGGAAGGTTACCCTGGAAATCTTAAAGTCAAAATGACATATCAGTTACTGGACACGGATGAATTTAAAATAGACTATGAAGCAGAGACCGATCAAAAAACGGTAATCAACCTGACCCACCACTCCTTTTTCAATTTGAATGGTACAGGAAATGAATCTGTAGAAAACCATCTTCTTCAACTCTTTGCTTCCAAATATACGCCTGTTGATAGCAGTTTGATTCCAACTGGAGAATTGAGAACTGTGGTCAATACTCCTTTTGATTTCACAGTTCCCAAGGCAATTGGAAAGGACATTGCCCTATCAGATGAGCAATTGAAATTTGGAGGAGGCTACGATCATAACTGGGTATTGGATAAAGATTCGGAAGGTAAACTGGAAATCGCTGCCAAAGTGAAGTCACCACTTACGGGAATTTCCATGGAAGTCTGGACGACTGAACCTGGATTACAATTTTATTCAGGCAATTTCCTCGATGGAAGTGCCAAAGGGAAAAGTGGTAAACCTTATGATTTTAGAGGTGCTTTTTGTCTGGAAACCCAGCATTTCCCCAACTCCCCAAACCAACCTGATTTTCCAAGCACTGAATTAAAACCTGATCAAATCTACCAACAAACCTGTATCTATAAGTTTTTTCCAATTAATGAGATTTCCCAAGATTGAATTCATGGGTCTTCGTTGCTTTAATTCTTTGAAAAGGTTGAGTTGGTTATTGTTCCACATAAAAGTCTTGAGTACTTCTTGTGTGGACCATTTTATTATATTTAGAAAATCCTCTCTGCAAAACTGGTCACGAGAGCATTTGGAAATAGTAGCGTCAGAATCCTTAACCTTTTGATTTGGATTCTTTGTCAATAAAATGGCTTTTTAGCAATGGATCGCTGGGTTGAAAATTTCCTCTAAACAGAAATGGCCCTTAGATTTTGATCGGATAATTTCCTCAAGAATAATTCAAAAACTGCTTTCCTTTTTTATTTATTTTTTCGTAAATTACTTAACATCAATTATTTAAACTGTAATGTGGTTTATTGTTAAATTATTCCTTGCTTCGATGTTATCAACCTTTGCCATGTTTGGGGCATTGGGTTCGGAAAATGAATGGCCAGGTTTGATCATGTCCTCGGTTGTATGGATTTGGTTTATCTGGTCAATTTCCGAAAACAATGGTCGGAGACGCAGAAAGGACAGAGAGCGGGAAGAACTGATTGAAGAACTGCTCAGGAGAATGGACCGCAGATCCCGGTATTGATTTTTTTTCTCTGCAAAAAAAATAGAAAGGCATTATCCAAATATAAATTTCTCGAACAGAAACCGAAGGGAAGCAAATGCTCCCAGCAGGTAAAAGGAGAATGATGCCAGACTCACCACAGTAAATCCTTTACGGCTTAAAAAAGGTTTTACCAAGTGCCTTTCTTGGATTATCGAAAGCAGGAATCCAACCAGAAGAAAACAGGCAACAATCAAAATTTCCATTAGGTCATTTTTTGGGGTTATAATTATCTGTACTTGACTCTAATTTAACAAAAATTAGCAGATTAAAAACAAGACCATCCTTCAAAATGGAGGATAGCCGTATTTCTCCATAATTTTTGGGGATTTTTTTGTTAATGATTGCCCTTTTGCAACCAGTAAATTCCATTTCTTTCATTTTGGGGTACTACCCCAGCTAACTACCCCTGACAAGTTGTAGCCATATTCGATCATAAAACAAAACCCCGACGAATATGAACGACTTGATCTTTTCACAAATCGACAAAAGGGAGCTCATCGATGAAATTGCCGAGGCGGTAGTCTCCCGGCTTGCCCCGAACCTAAACCCTCCCCCTTCCTCTGATGAACTTATTCAGATTCCAGACGCCATGAAGCTCTTGGGTAGGTCCAGGACTACGATCAACAACTGGCGGAAGGAAGGATTCCTGAAGGAGCAGGTAATCAACACCCGGGTGTATTTTAAAAAATCGGATATCCTAAATGCCGGGTACCAAAAAAATGGCAGACAAAAATAAAAGCGAATCTGGCAGGATTCGCTTCGGTATTTTTTTTCAAGGAAATGGTATTCCTCTCGCAGTGAGACAAATATACCATTTCTGCTTTTATCATCAAACAAAAATTGCAGAAAAATGGGACCACAACATGCTGTCAAACAGATAGATGAACAATCTAAGAGCGCAACCATCAAAATGATAAAATTTCTATTGTCCAGATACGACTTTATCAACAATGTGATACTGAACGAAGTCTTTACAAGCCAAAAGGGGGAGGCCGCCTTCCAGCCGGTCAATCCGAGTACCCTCTATATCGAATGCAGGCAGAGTGGCTATAGAACCTCCGTTGCAGAAATCAACACCTTTTTGTCCTCAGACTTTATTCCAAAAAGTAATCCCTTTCAGGAATACTTCAACAAAGTAGAGCACAGGTGGAATGAAACAATTCAGGGGGATTATGTGAAAAAATTCTGCGGGTTTATCAACGTAACTGACCAGGAACGCTTTACCGTCCAATTGAAAAAATGGCTGGTCAGGTGTGTGGCCTGCTGTCTCCAGGATGACTACTTCAACAAACAGGCGTTGATATTTGTCCAGGAAAGGCAGAACAGCGGCAAGACTACCCTCACGCGGTTTTTGGTTCCCAAGGGACTTGCACCATACCATGCAGAAAATATCTCGGTGGACAAGGACAGCCAAATCGCCCTCTGCCAAAACTTTGGCATCATCCAGGATGAGCTTTCTACCCTATCCAGGACCGAGATCAACTCCCAAAAAACACTGATGAGCAAATCCTATGTCAAGGTCCGCCATCCCTATGACAAGAAGCCCAAGATGGAACCCAGGCGGGCCTCCATTTGGGGATCCACGAACAAGGCGGAATTTCTGACCGATGCCACAGGAAGTGTGCGGTGGCTCTGTTTTACTGTGCTGGAAATCGACTGGACGTACAAATCCCGGATCGACATCGACACAGTGTGGTCACAAGCATACCAACTCTTTAAAACAGATTTCAAATATGAAATGACGGCACAGGAAATCCTGGAAAATGAGATCGCCAACAACCAGTACAAAACCATCACGACCGAGGTCGAGCTGATCCAGAAATTCTACTCACCCGGAACCAAGGAAAACCATGACCAATTCTTTACCGCCACCGATATATGCCAACACCTCATGGCCAACGGAAATGCCAATCTCAGGATAAATGCTGTGGAGATCGGCAAGGCCCTAAAACTCCTTGGACATGCCCAAAGCCAGAAGAGAAGAAGCGAAATCCAGAACTTTCCGGAAAAAGGATATTATATCAAGTTCAATGATCTTACTACTTACTACAAATAGTCCTAATGCTATGAAAAACAATGATTTAACCCGTAGTAAGCAAAAAATAATCTTACTACCTCCTACTACAGATCAATGCCGATGTAGTAAGATACAAACATCGAATTACTCCATTAAATAACTGTTTATCAATGCTTTAATATTAAAATATAGTAAGTAGTAAGTGTAGTAAGCCAAAATTCAAATTAACCTAAACGAAACCAAAAACGCCATGAACGCCAAAGAATCAAATAGTATCAGCATCAGTTCCTATTTAATGAATTTGGGAATCAAACCGACAAAAATTTCAAATGGATATTGTTTATTCCATTCCCCATACCGGATCGAAAAAACTCCCTCCTTTAAAGTCTGTAATATCAAAAATCTCTGGGTGGATTATGGCGACAACAATGCTGGTGGTTCTTTGATAGATCTGGTCCTGAAAATGAATCCGGGATTTGGTGTCTTTGATGCAATTGAGGATATAGCGAGAGTTGTTGGAAATAGCGCCACTTCTCATTCCAATAGTATTCCCAAGCATACAAAACAGGATATTGAATCGGCCACAGAAAGCCGCGTAAAAATCCTTGGCATTAAAGAACTGGGACATAATCTGTCCCTGGCTTCCTATTTGAATTACAGAGGCATTGGCTTGGAGACAGCCAAACCCTTCTGCAAGGAAGTTTATTACAGCATTGACGATAAACGTTATTTCGGAATAGGCAACCAAAACAAGGACGGATGGAACATCCGGAACAAATACTGGAAAGGCTGCTCGGCGCAAGGGTACTCCTACTTCAACAACCGATCCGATCAGCTCTGTGTATTTGAGGGGATCTTCGATTTGTTGAGTTATCGCGAAATCCAAAACAATAACCGCATCAAGGAAGATTATTTGGTCCTGAATTCTCTGGTGAACATAAACAAGGCGATTCCGATACTAAAAAAATATGAACATGTGGATCTCTTTTTGGATCAGGATAAGGCCGGAAAAAACGCTAGCAAAAACCTGACTGAAACTTTTCCTCAGTGTTTGGACCAGGGAAATTCGATTTATCCCTTCAAGGATCTAAATGAATATTTGATTTTAGGTTTGAGGAAGAGGGTCGGAAGGTAGGTGGAAATGGTAGATTTAGGAAAGGAGATTCATTTATTGGCAAGTGGAATGGAATAGGTCAAAAGCTCAAGTGCGATCAGAAAACTCGAAAGGGATGCGTAGAAACAACTAGGCTTCCTAAATTCAAATCATACTTATACACGGTTTGCCTTACAGGGTGAAATGATTAACCTTGGCTCATAATATCGAAACTTCCTTAGAATGGGGAGGAAAAAGTGTTTCAATACAAAATTTATTGGCGTGAAAATCAGCAAAACTATTAAGTCTTTAAAGATTCTAATTCTAAAAAAATGGGACCAATCAAATTTGTTTAGCTAAGTTCAAATCCAATAAATTTTTGAGTATTATTATTTTCTAGCATTTTCACATGATAATTAATCGTTTTCCGAGATTTTGAGAAAATTTTATAATATTGAGCAATGTGTAATGGCATTCAGATAAACTAACAATGTTAATCATGGAATTTTCACCTAATTTTAAAAGTGGTTGACCCCTTTAATTCCCCATTCACCCAAACTTCAATAATATGCTTGCCCACCTTGAAGCTGCCGCCTGAACTATACCCCCATCCATTCAATGATATAAAATCAGAATTTTCAAATATATCCTGCATTGATGAAAATGAATATCCTGCAGGAGAATTTTCTCCTACCATTAAGGTTTTGTCAGGTCCATAAAATTTTATAAAAAACTCTACATTTTGTGGAAGGCTTGACTGGAAAATTAATGGGAAGGAAATCACTATTCTTGGGTAAAGATATATAACTTCACTGGCCAAGAAATCTTGCCAAATATCAATTTGACCAAATTCCATTCCTACGCCAACAGATGAAACTGTGAGAGCCTTTACAAAGTTTTTATTTAGCTCAATATTATTAACCAATCGAAGCCTCTCATTTAAATTTTTCACTTCTCCCTCAAGGCGTTCATTTACAAGTTCAAGATTTTTATTTTTTATTTCTAATGATGAGATATTATCATTATATGATAATATCTCATTGTTCATTTGATGAATTTCCAAACTCTTTTTTTCCATTATATTGATTTCATTCTGATATAAATGCAATGCCAAAAACAGAATAATAACCAAAATAATTGTTAAAATCTTCCATGTTCTTGAGTCATTTTTGACTATGACTTCCTTATCCTTATAAACAGTTTTATTTACTGTAACAACCTTTTCTCTTGAATAACCGAAGAGTTTTCCTTTCCTGAAATCAACAGTAGCATCGCAGCCATTACAATTCGTTTTCATGTTATTGTGCTTTGATACTGTGATTAACTTACCACAGAAAGGGCAATTCAAATTTACTTTTTCAGTTTCTTTCGCGACCTCCTCAACCAGTATTTTCCCCCAGTCTTGAGCTGAAGGTCTTAGTAACGGTGAACCATTTGCTCTGTCAAAGGCATCAAAAAAACTTTTTTTAATATTTTCAGGCACATGTTTAAAATTATCGTGTTGTGGGGGAGGTTTCAGATACTGTGTTCTTGAACCAAACACAAATAATCCATTTTTTATGGCATCTTGGATTGTTGTAAGATGTTCATAAGGTTTCAAACTTGTCGCAACATAGGGATGTAGGCCAAATATAATCTCATAAAAAATAACAGCCATTGAAAAATAGTCCCAAGTTGCCGGAATAAAATTAATAGAAGGATTAAGAGTAGTTCCTTCAATCGGGGTATACTCTGGAGTGGCTACATGACCATGGTGAATAATATTTGAGTTTTTTGCAACTTGCAAACTATCAAGATCAACAATTGAGACTTTTCCAGTAGAATCAATTAATATATTTTGCGGCTTAAGATCAACGAAAACATAAATTCCTGTTTCATGGATACAATGAATTGCTATTGCGATGTTTACGCAAAGCTTCAGCCTGTTCTCTAGGGATTTTGGGTTCTTCCTATCGAATTTGTCATGAAAAATCTTTTGAATTCTTGAATTAATTTTGGTTGTACATATTTCATAAAGCTGAATGCTATCAGAAAAAGCAAAAGGCATAATGAATCCCACGAATTTTCCATTTAAGAAAATTAAATCATCAGCCCAACATATTTTGAAGTCAGAAGAAAACTGAATTTGTGATGGTCGGTTCCTAATCATATAATTCAATTTCCCCTCTCTTCCCTTATCTTGATAATGGGAATAATAGATCTTTACGCACTTATCCTTAAATTTCAGTGGTGAAACAATGCGATATAATTCACCTTCACCACCGCTATGAAAGGCTTTGGTTTCCAGTTGAATTTTTTCTGAAGAAGATGTAGTTACTAACATTTTAAAAACACTTCAGTTATTTTTTCAAAACAGCCAAAACCAAAGTCTTGTCATCAGGTTCATTTGAAATTCCTTTTGTTCCCGATCTTAAAAAATCAATCCATTTAGATTCAATTTCAGCAGGTGATAGTCCTGAATCCCTCATAATTTTTAGTCCATCCATCATAGGATCAAAAAACCTTGAAAAAGGCATATTTGGATCAGTCCATGTTTGAGAATCTTCATCAAAAATACTGCATAAATAGGAGTGAGATTCACATCCATCCGACATCAGAGTAAATCCTGAATATTCTTCAATGAAAACTTTAGCTTCCAAGTAGGTATCAATGTCCTTTTCGCTCCAGATCTTTGATGTAATAAAAACAGTTTCATTAGCCTCTTCCCCTTTGAAGGGAATCATCAATGGCAACCATCCCTTTTCCTTGGATAAATACCCTGCCCTTCCATCTCCAATATGCGTAATCAATATTCCGTGAGGGTGATAAATAACAACAATAACCGTACAGGCTAAACTCTCAAACTTCAAATCCTCCTTTAAGGAATATTCTTCCAAATCCTTACGCGCTTGGAATAAACCTCTTTTTGCAAAATTAGACCACTGTTCCTCACTAAGACTTTTAATTGATTCAAGACCAATCTCACTTTCCACCATTTGTGAAAATATTAAGGCAACCCGCTCTGAAACAAACTTTGATCCTAATTGGGAATTCTTGGCTGACCCTGCGCCATCGCAAACAACTGCAATACCCAGATTTTCACTTATCGCTGATAAAAAGAAATTGTCCTGACAAGGCATTTTACTTTCCACATGTGATTTTCCAATCGAACTCCCTCCCACAATGAGCCAATCGCCAGTAATAACCACTTTACTATTTGATTTAAGGAAATCATTGGTTATGATTAAGGGAGGAGTTAATGCGGCCTCCTTAAGCTCTTTATCGATATTCTTAGGTTCTTCGGTAAGATCAGACTTTGATTGAGACTCGGGAGGAGTTGATTGTGGATCGATGGGCTTTGATTTAGGAGTATCGGGTTCTATTTTAATATAATAATTCTTGCTTTCTTTTGTCTTTTCGGGTTTTGAATCAATTATTTTCCTTTCAAAATGATTAAAAGATGTTGTGAAAATAGCCCTGATTTTAATTATCAAATTTAAGATTGGCTCTTTTTTAATCATTTTTGTTTTCTGTTTTCCCCTCTCCTTTCTTTCCATTTTTAAGTCCCACACCAGATATAAAAAAATGACTAAACCAACCAAAAAAACTAAAATAATAATACAGTTTAAAGTTTCGAGATTATTATAAACCGATTCGTTAAATGCGAACATAAAATTAACAATAAATTCCTCTCGGAAGACTAACTAATTGGCTTGGAGATTATTGAATTGGAGAATTAAATTTCTTCTGAATCTTTAAATTTTAAATCCTTTCATCCAGCTAGCTGGGCTTGGCATGTTAACCATATCTCCATCTTTTGAACTAGTAACAGTGGTCATACTGGCGCTTAGCCATTTAAAGAAATCACTAAATTTCAAACCTTCTAACAATGCAGGCTCCATATCAGGACTGGATATCCTTTTTAAAACTTCCATATTTGCACCTTGAACCCCAACAGAAAAAAAGAAAAACGATTTGTTAGCAACACCTTGTTTTATCTCTGATGCAAGTCCATTTACATCTTGATCACTATCCGGAGCTCCATCAGTCATGAGAATTATCCAAGGACGATAGTATTTCTGACTGGTGTTTTTATACCATGTCTTTCTTTCTGAAACTTTTTGAATAGCCTCCTTCACTCCATCAACTAGTTTGGTTGACCCTTTGGTGATTAAATTGGGCATCGTGAAATTTTCAACAAGAGATGGCTCAACCAATACATTTACATCTGATGCAAATTCGATGACACAGACTTCAAGTCTATTTCTTGAAGTTGAGTCGTCCAAAATTTCCTTATGGAAAGTTTTTATCCCCTTATTCAATTGGTTGATTGGTTCTCCTGACATTGAGCCAGATACATCTAATACCAAAACACAAAGACATTTTTGTTCAAAATTTTCGGGGGTTTCTACATTAAAACTCATAATGGAATAAAATTGGTTAATATTTATTAAAAATTCATTTGAAACAAATATATAAGATTAAAACTACCGAAAAAGACCTTCTATAAAGTTTACTCCATGTTTAACCTAACGACTTGAAAATCAAATTATAATTTTAGGTATTTTTACAACCTGCTATACAGTATCATTAATTATCAACTCACTTTTGAACCCACAACTGCCATGTGCGGGGAAGATTTCGGCTAGCCACAAAAAACCCCTTTCAAAACAGGTCCGTATGAACAAAAGAAATAATCGAATATTTTGATTTGTGCTGTGGTCATTGAATATTGGCTCGGAATACTTTCTCGGATACAGCTCAATTATCAAGGAAGGTCCTTTCGATTCGTTGCTGTTCGTGAAAATCAGAAAGAAGATGGGGTAAGATCTGATCAAGAAGACGAACCTAAAAACACATTAGTTTTTTGAAAAAAATGTTGAGAAAGAAAAAAACTTTAGGAACAACCACTTGCCTCCACATTTTGTATCAAAATCAAGATCCTCAAATCTCCATTATTTATTGTCTTTTTCATTCTAAGAAGTTTAAGGACATTCTTAATATTTTGTCGGTATTAGTTTTTATCAAAAGTAAAATCCCGAATTTAAGTCCTCTAAAATAAACCCCGTCCAGTTTTCAGAAAATCCTATTAAAAAGAATTTCACAAGAACAGTTAAAAGCATAAATTCTTTAATGGAGAAAATTAACTGAACTTAAAAAATCCACTTTCCACTACCTACCTCTCCCGCATCAATTTCACCAACTCCTCCAATCCGCTGATGACTTTGTCTTTGGAAGCGCAGAGATCCCTGTAAAGGTTGATTTCGCACTGGGCCCTGAAAATTTCGGCTTTGAGGTGTTCCAATTCTAGGTTCAGTTTTTCTATTTCTTCAGGGCTCAGCTCGCCCGGCTTTCGGAATCCAACGAAGTTTTTTGCCAAATCCTCGATGGTGACGGAGAACATCTCCCCCTCCCCTGTCTCTAGCCAATGGATATTGATGTTGTGGATCTGATTCAAAAAAATTTTGATCCTTCCCGATACGCTGTTTTTTCCACGCTCGATGTCGGAATATCCGCCCTGGGTAAGGCCAATGGAGTCGCCAAACTCCTTTTGGTTGAGCTTAAGCGATTTCCTTATAATTCTTAACCTTTGATTTTCAGTGATTTGCATATTATTTTTATATTTTTGCTATATTTATTTTTAATAAATATAGCAAAACAGTATATTTGAATATGTCATTTATCTGGGTTTAAATTATGGTATTCAAAGTTAAACCTAAATAAATGAAAATTTACGGATTTGAATAAAGTCCTAAAGATATACTCGAATATACCTTTAGGACTTAACAAAGGTTCTTTGACATGCTGTTATTCACTACACAACTAATATGAAAAGTATCGAGCGGTGATTATTTAGGTCGGCGCTCGGTATTTTCTTCAGTTCAAAGTGACCAAATATAAAAAAAAATATCTTTTTTTTCCAAATGTCAAAGAATAGACCGCAGCACATTCAAATCAAAAATTCTGAAGGTTGAACTGAATAAAAAGTTATTTATATATGTATATGCATGACAATACAATACACAAAAAGCCATTCTATAATTATTGAAATATTTTTTATTGAAATATGAATTTTTTTTATCGTTAGCATTCTTTAAATTAATGGTTTAGGAGCTGAATTATCCAATAATTCATTACTGGAGTTTTATCGCGCGGAGCCTCTGCAAGTTGTGTTTTTGTCTGACAAAATTCCGATTGGAATTTCCCATTCAAAAACATCCTTGCCAAATCCCCATCACATCCCGCGGTTGTTTTGATGGGGATTTGGTTGCAAAAATCCCTCGCAACTCGGGTTTTTTTAAAAGGAAGATAAAATGAAAAGAGCAACAAAATCAGATCAGGAAAAAGTGGTTTCGATCCTGGTGGATGCCTTTAAAGACAACAAAAGCATCCTGTATATCGCAGGAAAGGAGGAAAATAAAATCAGGTTCCTCATGTCTTATTCTTTTGTCAGTTGCCTGAGAAATGGCGATGTGTTTGTATCGAAAGATGGGGAAAGCTGTGCTTTGCTCCAGTTTTTTGATAAAAAGAAATTTTCGATAAGGGAAATATATTGGGACTTAAGACTGATTTTAAAGACAATCGGTCTTGCCAATGTCGCCAAGGTACTTTCCCGGGAGGCTTTTATCAAAAAGCACTATCCAAAAGAGAATTTTACCTATTTATGGTTTATCGGGGTCAACCCGAAAAAACAAGGGTTGGGAGCAGGAACTGAGTTGTTGAAAAATGTCTTAGAATACTCTCAAAATCTTCGGCGCCCCGTGTATCTGGAAACATCCACGAAGAAAAACATTCCCTGGTATATCCAAAACGGATTCCAGGTATATGAAACTTCTGACAGGTTTGGATTTCCATTTTATTTTTTAAAAAATGGATAAAAGCTATGACAGTATTGAATTCAGAAATGCATGTTGTGACGTTTGTATTTGTCATATTGGAAACGATCATGTTTTCCCATCAGCTGGTTTTTTTTCTTCAAAAACCAGCTGAAAAACAAAGGAAATACTACCTTATTCTGCTGGCTTTATTGATCGTCTACAATATTTTCGGAGGGCTGTTTCCGGATGAAAACCTTCCAATACCCACGGAATGGCAATATATCCTGGCCTATGGATCGGGATTCATAATGGGTGCCTACTTTCCCTATTATTTCTATATCGCATTTGAAATAAAAAATTTGGCCTTTCAGGCAAAATATGGGGTGTTGATATTTCTGATTTTACCCTTTTTCCTGTTCTTCTGTATCTTATACCCATTGGGAATGGACCTTCAGTTGGTGATTTATCTGGGCTTGATTGTCCCTTTTGGATATTGCATTTATATGCTGTATAAAATATTGCTGGCAATCCTGCAAAAGTATAAATACAACAAGGACAGTGTTGAGATTTTTTTATCTTTTGGCGCAGTTTTCCCATGGGGGTTTATGCCTCCCCTTGCCTATTTGGGAGCGGAACAATTGACAGAGGTTCTCCTCACCAACGGGGGATTCATCGTTTTGACAATTTTATACCAACGGAATATCATCGAGCAGAATAAGAATGATCTTGAGAAACTCAATCTGCTCCAGACCAAAAAGGAAAAAGAAATTTTCGCTTTCAATTGCACGAAATTGGGCTTCACCAACAGGGAGATTGAAATCTGTGAAATGGTTAAGGCTGGCTATACCTACAAAAAAATAGCGGATCAATTGAATATTTCAGAACGAACAGTCAACAAGCACATACAAAATATTTTTAAGAAGGCGGGCAGCAATAACAAAATCGAGCTGTTGAATTCGATTACCAAATAGCGGCGGAATCTTCCAAATCCCGCGATTTCAACATCAATTATTTTTCTACGCATCGCACATATGCCTATACGCATTTATCTGTATATCCTTAAAATATAGTTTTTTACGTATTTACAAGCCCCTTCTTTTCCTTGATATTAGACGCTAAATGAGGCGGGGTATAAATTCAATAGCATGATCATGAAGAAGGAAAAAGAAAACCGAGCGCAAAGAATTACGGTAAGACTGACCTGTGATGAAATAAGATTCCTGGATGAATTCAGTGAAAGTTCCGGATTATCCAGAAGCGAAATCCTGAGAAACCTCATCAGAAAAATCCAAGGAGATGTGACGATTGTCAAAACTGACAAATTACTCAAAGTATTGGTCTCACTCGCAGCGGAACAGGGGCGGGTAAACAACAACATCAATCAACTGGCAAAACATGCCAACCAGGATGCCATAATCTCACAAATCAACCCTAACCTTATTGCCAAATTCAATCTCCTATTGGCCAAATATCTGGAATACCAGGAATCGATGAACAAGACCCTAAAAGGAATCTATAAAACCATCAGTTGATATGAGAGCGAAAATCTTGTCCTCGACAAGCACCTTTAACGGGGTCTCCTACAATACTGCCAAAACACAGAATTCCAAAGGTGAACTGATGAAATTCAGGAATTTTGGGTATCTGCAAAATGCCACCAATGTAAGTCCCGACGAGATGAAAACATTTCTAAAGGCACATTCCAACAGGAACCATAGGGTAAAAGACAAGCAGTTCCATGCCATGATTTCCTGTAAAGGACGGGAATATATAAAAGAGGACTTGACGAAAATCGCCGAAGAGTGGCTCCATAAAATGGGTT
Organism: Rhodonellum psychrophilum GCM71 = DSM 17998; assembly: GCF_000381545.1. Classification (GTDB taxonomy): domain Bacteria; phylum Bacteroidota; class Bacteroidia; order Cytophagales; family Cyclobacteriaceae; genus Rhodonellum; species Rhodonellum psychrophilum. Next base: position 43,529 of record NZ_KB906689.1, read on the forward strand.
ATGGGCAAAATCCCTACCTCATTGTCTTTCATTCTGACACGAAAAACAACCATGTCCACATCGTTTCCTCCAGAATCGGAGACGATGGAAAAAAGGTCAAGGACAACATGGAGAGGATCAAAGCGCAGACCTTCATCAATGAGATCATGAAAAGGGATCCAAAAATGGAATGCAGTCAGCTACTTGAAAAGCTGAGAAATTTCTCCCTATCGACCCAAAAACAGGCAAAATTATTCCTGGAGCTTCATGGATTCGGGATCAGGGAAAAAGGACCAAAATGGGAGTTGTTCAAATATGGAACGCAGCAGGGAGAATTATCCATGGAAGAAATGGAAAAGCAAGTCAAATGCTATGCGCCAAACCAGGAAAGGATTAGGCAACTCAAGGCCCTATTTGTCAAGTACCGGAAAATCTACGACAGCGAACCCGTAGCCCTACATGAACCCCTGAAAGGAAACAGAACAGGGAAGCTGATTGGATACAGATCGGAGCTATCGGATTATTTGAGGGATAAATTTGGGATTGAAATCCTGTTTCACGGCAAGGAAAACAAGGCTCCTTACGGGTATACCATCATCGACCACAGCCACAAACTGATTTTAAAAGGCAGTGAAGTACTTTCCCTTAAGAGAATTTCGAAAAGGGAAACCGATCAAAAAGTCCATGCGGTGCTTGTTTCCAGTTTTTCGGACAAGCTGGTCTACGAGAAAATCAACAGGACAAAAAATCCTGTCTTCCTCTTCCATGAGTTTTGTGCGGAAAAAGCCTACCGATTGAGGTTGATTTCTGCATTGGAAGAATACTCCACGGTCCACCAGGGCTTGGCAGCGCATCAGCTGAAATTGATTGGATTTGGAGACACCCTTTATTTGCAGGATTTAAAAACCAATCTTTTCATCAACCTGCAATCCATTTTGAACAACAGGGAATATTCCCGCTTTGCGCCACATTATGCCGTTTCAAAATTGGATGCGCAGACAACTCCCAAATCAATCGCAGAGGACAATCCTTTACCCGAATCAAACTCCAAACCGGAACAGCAGTACTTGGGAACAGCAGGGTCTTTTGAAACAGGGATGAAAAACCCAGAAGATTGGACCAGGGAAACCCATCACACTTTGTCATTGACAATCAGTGATGACGCAGATGATGAGGCTGTCCACGGGAGGCGAAGAAGGAAAAAAGGGAATTCGGTCAAAAAACACAGGTAACCAAATGTATACTCATATGATAATCCTATTCGCAAACCAAAAGGGTGGCGTTGGCAAAAGTACGCTTTCGGTACTTTTTTCAAACTACCTATCCCTTGCCAAGAACAGAATGGTGACCCTCTATGACATGGACTTCCAAAGATCAGTGTTCAGCAAGGCAAATGCTGCCCGGATCACGGATAACCTTCCCCTTTATACTGTTGAGGCCGCCGAACTGAGACAGTTTCCCGCCATTCTGAAAGAGGATAAAAAAGACCATTCATACCTTCGCATCATTGATCTGGCCGGAAAAATGGACGATGACCATCTGGTACCGGTTTTCAAAAAGTCGGATCTGATCCTTTGCCCCTTCTGCTATGATGAATTTTCGGTTTCGTCTACCCTGGAATTCTCCTTTGTGATCACGCAGATCAATCCGAAAGTGAAAATTGTGTATCTGCCCAACAGGGTAAAAACAAACGTGAAGTATGAAACCAAACAGTCCGTCCAAAATGCCCTCGGCACTTTTGGATTGATTACCGACAGCATCAGCGAAAGGATCGATTTTCAGCGGATTACCACCGTGGATATCCCTCCTTCCCTATTGGGAGTGATAGCACCGATTTTTGAATCCATTTATAACGAATATATAGAACCGGTATGGCACAAGATGAATACATAAAAACGCTTATGAGCAATTTCCGGCCAAAAGCGGCGGTGGAAAAAAGGATCCCAAACCAGCAGTTGGAAAGTGGTTTGGGCGAATCCGAAGCGCATAAAATGTCTTTCCTGCAGAATGAAATCCTGAGGGTCTTTGAAGATATCCGGGAATTGAAGATTGAGGGTGATAAGAAAAGACTGATCAAAATCGATGGAAGGAATGAAGAAATCCTAAAGGTTCTGTATCCGGTTTTTTCAGTCGATGTAACCCGTTTCATCAATTTTCTATTGACGAAATTTTTTGAGGAACACCCTGAAATTGTTAAAGAAATCAAAAAATCCTTTAAAAGCCTTTGATATGGAATGGACTGCATTCATTAATTATTTATCGATGGGGTATTTGCTCTATTATGGTTTGATCGTGATCATAGACCTGCTCAAGCCTAGTCAAGGTTTGGCCCTAAACGGAGAGGATGATGTCCTGGAATTTTCGGAAGCAATGCAAACTACAATTGTTGAGCATCATCCGGAAAACCAGCTAAATTCATCTTCCCAGGCAATCCCTTTTCAACCTTTGCCCGAAAAACCAGGGCAGTGGGCTGATGAGGAAGAAACGGAGGACTTGGAGCTGTTCCAAGAAAACATCAATGCATCCACGGGTGGGGTTTCCAGCATGCAGGAATTGTTCAAGCTTGCCCAGGACCAATCCATTGAAATAAAAAAGCAACTGATTTTCTGAAAATGAAAACGGCTGCAATGATCCTGATTGCAGTGACAGCAATCACTGCAGTTTGTTTTGAAGGTTTTGCCCAGGCACCACCGGGAATTCCGGAAATCAATCAGGGAAAAAACATGATGGCCCAAAATTTCAGGGCTTTGTCAAGTGCCGTTCTGGTATTGGGCGCCATTTTCGGGTTATTCGGTGGTTTGAGAATATACAACAACTGGCAACTGGGAAGACGAAACATCGACCAGGAGGTTGCCGGTTGGTTCGGTGCCTGTATTTTTTTATCCATTCTGGGGATTTTTTTAAGCGTGCTTTTCAATGTCCCTGCGCATTAAATGAGCTTTATAATTCCTCATTATACAGTTAGTTTTCTTATTTAATCCATCTAAATTCTTATTGCTATGTTGAAAAAAGCCAACAAATCAATTGGTAGTGCACTTCTTTTTGCCCTATCAGCAACATCCTCCTTTGCGCAAGGAGTGCAGGGTATCACCGCTGCTGAATCTTCACTTTTAGGCTATGTGGACCCGGTAGCCTCCCTCTGTCTGGTGATCGGGGCGGTGGTCGGCATCATCGGTGGTGTAAGGGTGTACATCAAATGGAACAGCGGCGATCAGGACATCAACAAAGAGTTGATGGGCTGGGGCGGCTCCTGTCTGTTTCTGGTACTGGTCAGTGTGATCATCAAAGCCTTTTTCGGTGTCTGATGGCAAAGCTGTTTCCCATCTATAAGGGGCTTCAAAAACCCCTTATATACAAGGGTTTTCAGGGAAAATTTATCGGCTGGGGAATAGGGTCGCTTGTTTCAGGAGTGGTATTGGGAGGAACGATCGGGAGTTTGACCAGCATGGTATTCGGAGGGTTTATCACGGTCTCCGTCATTGTTGGAGGCCTTTTTTTCACAAGTCAACAACAAAAGAAAGGGCTGCACAATAAAACCCGACATGAGGGGATATTCCAGTTTGCTGTGGATTTAAAAAAAGCACGACATGTTACGAAAAAGAAAAACTGAATTTAAAATCCCCTATCTGGGGATTGATGAATTTAAGGGATATCCTATCCTGTATAATGAGAAGGGGGATTTCGGGGTGATTTTGTCCCTCAGAAATCCCGTACTGCAATATTCGGCCGATCCCTGGGAATATGACAATTTTCACCAATTGTATGTGAATGTCCTGAAAATCCTGGGAGAGGGTTATTTCATCCAAAAGCAGGACATCATCAGCAAAACAGGTTTTCAATCGGACACCCATGATGAATTTCTTCAGCAAAAATACGATGAACATTTTCAGGGAAGGGTGCATACTACCCACAAAACCTTTTTGGTTATTACCAAAAAAACGAAACCGGGATATTACACACACAGCGAGAAAGACCTGAATGATTTTCACCAATCCATCGGGAAATTAATCGATCATTTCACCAGAAACGGCTTGGCTGTCAAAGTACTGGATGAAGCCGGCATCAACCACCACATCATGAGAATCCTTTCGATGAATTTTCATGGAAAAAACCTGGCCCTGAACAATATTCTTGCCGGAGACCTCCAAATTGAAATGGGCGAAACAGCGGTAAAATCCATCAGCCTTGTCAATACCGATGTCATCGATCTGCCGCAAAACCTCACCACGCACAGCGAAAGAAACGACAAAGATACCTTGAAGGGATTCCCGATTGACAACATGGGTTTTTTGTTTTCTGTACCGAATTTCAAAACTATGCTCTACAATCAGGTGATTGAAATCGTTCCGCAGACGAATACCCAGAGGAAGTTGGAGCTCAAAAGAAAAAGGCATTCAGGAATACCCGATCCCGCCAACAACATGTGTGTCGAGGACATCGATCAGCTGCTTGAGGACATTAACAGAAACAATCAGCTGCTTGTCAACTCACACTTCAATCTGGTGGTGGCATGTGACCGGGAATTTATCCAGGGAACCTCAAATTATATTGAATCCTCGCTCTTCCAACAGGGAATTATCCCCTCAAATAATGCGTACAACCAACTCGAATTGTTCAGGTCTGTATTACCCTGCAACAGTTCAGAATTGAAACATTATGATTATTTTCTGACGACTTCGGACGCCGCGCTTTGTTTTTTTTTCAAGGAACGCATGCCCGAGGACGAGGTCAGCAATTTCCAGATCAGGTTGACTGACCGTCATGGAATCCCGGTCAAGATCGACCCAGCGGATTTGCCCATGCAGAACAACCGGATCAACAACCGGAACAAGTTTGTCCTGGGCCCCTCCGGTTCAGGAAAATCGTTCTTCATGAATACCCTGCTCGAACAATACTCCATGTACAACAAGAGCAAGAAACCAAAATGGTTAATGGATATCGTCATCGTCGACACAGGCCACTCCTACCAGGGATTGTGCAACTATCTGGGTGGAGTCTATGTGACCTGGAAAGAAAATGATCCCATTACCACCAATCCATTTGCGATTGCCCAGGAAGAATACAACATCGAAAAAAAAGAATTCCTGTTGACTTTGGTCAGTGTGCTCTGGAAAAGTGCGGAAGGAACTTTTTCACAGGTGGAAGCCGATGTCATTTCCAGCACGATCTCCTCGTATTACGCCTCCTACTTTACCGGTGAAGGCAGGATAAGCCGGCTTTGCTTCAACTCTTTCTATCAGTATGCACTTTACAAAATCCCGCTGATAAAGGAGGAGGAAAAAATCCCTTTCAACCTGGATGAATTCAGGTTTGTGCTGAAAAAATTCACGGAAGGCGAGTTTGAACCTGTGCTCAACAAGGAAATCGACAGCTCATTATTTGAAGAATCCTTTGTGGTTTTTGAAATCGATTCCATCAAAGAACACAAAGTGCTGTTTCCGATTGTAACGCTCATCATCATGGATGTTTTCATCCAAAAGATGCGGTTCAGGACCAAACAAAGGAAAGCCTTGGTGATTGAAGAGGCCTGGAAGGCAATCTCATCTCCTTTGATGGCCAATTACATCCTTTATCTGTTCAAGACGGTAAGGAAGTTTTGGGGAGAAATCATTGTGGTGACTCAGGAACTCGGGGACATCCTGGGGAATAAAGTGGTCAAGGACAGTATCCTCAACAATTCGGACACAATTATTCTCCTGGATCAGACCAAGTTCAAGGACCATTATGATGAAATCGCTTCCCTCCTGTCCATCAATGAAAATGAGAGGAAAAAAATATTCACCATCAACCAGTTTGACAATTCAGAAGGACGGGGAAGGTTTAAGGAGGTGTACATTCGGCGAGGGGCTACCGGAGAGGTCTACGGAGTGGAAGTTTCCCTGCACCAATACCTCACCTATACCACAGAAAAACCGGAAAAGGCTGCAGTTGAAACCTACATTGATTTCTATGGAAATTACCAAATTGGCCTGGATTTTTTTGTGGAAGATTTCAAGAGCTCCGGATATGGGCTGCATCAATTTTTTTCCCTGATCAACAGCCTTGATGCACCTTATCGAGAAAAGAAAAATCAGTTGGCCTAAACAAGAAAAACCATGAAACTTCTTCAATTTATCATCTGCATGCTCCTGAACGGAGCTGTTTTGGGACAGATATATACTGATCCGGCAGTGGCCGCGGCACAGGCCGCCCACGCAGCAGTCCTCAACAACCAATTGGGCACCACCAATGAGAAACTGACCTTGATCGAAAGGGGCCAACTGGCTATTACAGGAAACCTTACAGTGGTCACCACCTTGCAGGACAAACTCTTCAATGGGCTTTCGCAGGTCAGCTCCATTTTGACAAGCCTGGCAAACATCAAGGAAATAGCCAGGATTGCGACCGGGATTCAAAGCGATGTTCAGGATATTATGGATTTGGCCCGTGATAATCCTGCCTTTCTGGTATTTGCGGAACAAAACGCAACACTCTTCCAACAAAGGGCAATTTCCCTTGCCTTGGAGGTTAACAATTTTGCTTTACAGGGAGGTTTGGAAAACCTGATGGATGCAGGGGAAAGATCCAAAATCATCCATTCCATCATGACCGACATGATGATTCTCAGGTCCTACACCTATGGCATGTACAGGGCCATGTATTTTGCCAAGATGAAAGGCCTATTTAAAGCACTGAATCCCTTTCAGGGATACATTGAAATGGATCTGGCCATCATGGAGGATATCATCAGAAAGAGAAATGTTTTAAGCAGATGAGCCATGAAAAAGTACCTGCTCATTTTTACGCTGTCCCTCTCTTTGAATGCATTCGGTCAGATCAATATTCAACTGCTTCACCAATTGGTTGAAAATTCCAAATCGGAACATGAGCAGCAATTGGAGGCAAAGGGAAATCAGGCCAAAAATGCATTTCATGAAGAAGTCAACCGAAATATTCTCGGTGAGGTCAAACAGGGATACAAAACCCTTCAGGAAAGATTTGCCAAACTGACACTCGTATTTGATGCCGTGGGGATTGCCAATTCGGCGAATCCGCTTATCCGATCCATCATTGACAACCAGCAACAAATCCTCTTCTACTGCCAAAGAGACCCCGCCCTACTGCCTTTTGCAGTGGAAACCGAGAAATTATTTGTCAGCCAATCCTACTCCTTATTGAATTATCTGATTGGATTGGCGGCATCCATTGGGGACATCAACCAGATGAAAATGTCTGACAGGCGAATTCTTTTCGGCCATATTCTGCATGAACTCAAAGCTGTCCATCAGCTTTCACTCGGAACTTCCCGAACGCTGCAATTCCATTTAAAAAGGAAAACCGGAGGAAACCCCTACCAAGATTATGTTCAAACGGAAATGGGCTTGGTAGATGAAATCATGTCCAACATTAAACTCCTTAAAAATTGAAAACCTGGCTTTCATTGATCGCAATTGTTTTGAGTTTTGGTCTGGAGGCGCAGACCATCATCTTTGATGAGCACCACTTCATGGCCGTCACCGAAAACGCTGCCATGAGGAATTTGTCAGAAATGGGCTACCATCAAAGTCTGGAAGGAATCCGTCAGAATACAGATGACATTGGCATTCAGTTATCCAGTTTGACTTTGGTTCAAGTAATGATTCACCGCTCTCTGACTGAGGTGAATGAAGCCCTAAAAGATGCCATTCAGGTTAAACAACTCGGAAGAACCATCCAACAGATTTTCAGCATCAGTGAGCAGGCCATTGACATTGCATCCACCGATCCAATGTTATTGCTTTTTGCCGAAGAATACATCAGGCAGGCCAAAGAAAGAAGCATTGCCTTGATCACTGATATTTCGGGATTTGTACTGGCTGAAGGAAGCGATGTATTCATCAACCACAATGTAAGGGATGAGTTGATCTCCAACATCAGAACCGAATTGCAGTTGATCCACGCCTCAATGTTGGCGGTAAAAAACTCCATGTACTGGGCCAAAATGAACGGTGTGCTCAGAAAACTCAACCCCTATCAGGCATATCTCAACCGGGACATATACCTAATCAATCAGATTCTTCAACAGAAAAAAACCCTAGCAAGATGAAAAAGACAATTCTACTGCTTACAATCGGCTTTTTATGCCTCCAAGATTTGCTGGCACAAATGCGTATCCATGACCGGGCCGTAGTCGCCCAACAGGAAAGGATGGTGTTCAAACAATGGGACATGGACGAGTTTTATCCCAACCCAAACAGAATCCTGGGCATCCCCACGAATCCAAACTGGTTTCTTACCTGGGCCTTGCACCCAAATTATCCACAGCTGGATAGACGGCCATTATCCCCCTCAGGGGAACAAACGCAAAGGATCGGTTTGGCTGCCGCAATGCAGGTTTCCTCCGATTATTACAAACAACAAGCGGATACGGTTGGAAATCTGGCCCGCAGGGAGTTGCTGCGGGTCTCAGGTGCATTTTCCAGCGCCGACCCACTTTACCTGCTGTACTATCAGAGAGAACTTTCCCCCCTGGATAACATTGCAGCCGATGCCTTTAAAAACACACCGGAAAATGTTAAGGGATATGTTACTCAAACAGGTGTTTTGGATTGGTATCTGGAAAACATGCAAAGCCTGGCCGAGCGGTATGGCTTTGCCAAAACCCTCGATATGGAAAGGGGGCAACGTATCCTGATGTACCACAGAATCATGCTGGACATGAGAAAGCTATTGACCAATTGGGAATACAAAATGTCCCTATCGGGAAAAATGCTTGCCCTAAGGCAAGACTCAGGTCCCAATAGACCCGGTCAATTGAAACTGGACATGGCTTTTGGCAGAGAGGATGAAATATTGGCCGAGATCATTCAGCGTAGGATTCTGATGAAATGAAGACGGTCTTGACAACGGTGCTGTTGTTGTTCATCTCAACAATCGGGGCACAGGCACAGGGAGCCATATCCCAGGATGAATACAAGGAAGCAGTTTCCTTTTTGCAGGGAAACGGAGTGTATGACCGTGGCTTCATGCGGTTTTTCGAAGGAATGCGGGATTATGCCCACAGTCATTTCGGACCTTTCATCAGGGATGCACAGGCTCTTGCCTGCATCTTTATGCTGATCTTCTTTTCCATGAAATCCTATGAGATGATGATCGGGGACAAAAAACTGGAAGTCATGCCGCTGCTCAGACCCTTTGGATTGATCATGCTGACGATGTGGTGGGGAATCTTCTGCAGGATTTTGGCATTTCCGACCGATTTGATCGCCGCCAAAACCGAAGCCTTGTTTGCTTCCCAAAACGATAAAATCAGTGTGCTGAGGCTGGACCGTGCGGTATACATCATTGACCTTTCTGATAAAATGGTGGAGTTTCAGGCCACAACTGAAATGGCCTCCAACCAGGCCCAAGAAACGGATAAAGGATTGGGAACCGTCATGGTGGACGGGATCAAGGGCTTTTTTTCAGACAATATCTTTGCTCCCATCGCCCAGATGAAAATCAGGATGCAGACCAGCATCCAACTGTTGCTCACCCAGTTTTTGGAACTGTTGGCCATCTGGATCCTGCGGATCTGTGTCTATTTCGTCTTTTTCATACAGATCGTCTACTCCACAGTGCTGGTAATACTGGGTCCATTCTCCTTGGCGATAAGCGTCCTTCCTGCATTCAGGGATGCTTTTACGACTTGGATTGCCAGATTTATCAGCGTAAACCTTTATGTCGGGGTCGCTTATCTGGTGCTGTACATCGCCGGTCTGCTCCAGGAATATGCCCTCAAACAGGAAATAGAGAAATACAGGGCATTGTTGGACACCTCCGGAGGTGAGGATATCCTCACCAAATTATATTGGCTGGCGCAAAACGGAGTACTTTCCTTTGGGATAGTCATCGCCAGTTTTTTGGTAGGGGCTATCGCCATCACTACCGTGCCTTCCATTACCACATGGATTATCAGCACATCGGGCGTCAGTTCCGCTGCCGCCACTGCCGGAAGGACCGGAACCAGTCTGACCAGAATGGGGGGAGGAATAACAACCAAAGTAATGGGTAAATAATTAAACGCAACTGACATGATCGTAAAAAACATAGAATCGAAAATCAGACTGGCCACTGTCTTATCGATAGGCAGCTTTGTCAGCGCACTTGTGATTTGTGTAGCTGTTTTGGCTTACGCTCACAAACAGGTATCCATTGCCCGGCAGTCCATCTACATTTTGGACAATGGAATTCCAATACTGGCGAAGCAAACCAATATGCAGATGAATCGGCCCGCTGAATACAAGGCAGCGGTAGAGCTGTTCCACAACCTGTTTTTTTCACTGACCCCTGATGACAAACAAATTGAATATCAGATGAAAAAAGCAATGTATCTGGCGGATGAATCCGGGGTTTTCCAGTACAATAACCTGAAGGAGAAAGGCTATTTCAATTCCATCCTGAGCTCCAGCTCTGTATTGACCCTGCATACAGACTCTGTTTTGGTAGATCTGAACAACAAGTTCACCTACTATGGCAAATTAAAAATCGACAGGAGAAGCGCAACCATTACCAGATCCCTGATCACAGAGGGGAATCTGATGGATATCCCAAGATCTGACAACAACAGTCATGGGGTATTGATCACCAACTGGAAAACCCTGGAAAACAAAGACCTCAGCAATGTTTCGAAAAATACGTTCTAGCGAAAAAAACACTTCTGTCTTCAGAGAAATCAGGCAGGAATTCTTGGGAACATTTTCAAAGGAAGAACAGCGGGCCAATCATTTTTTGAACAGCTATCCCAAGCAGATATTCATCGTCATGGTCGTCCTGATCATCATTTCCTCAATACTCACTTTTGTATTTCCCCCAACGGAAAAAAAACCAACCTATCCTGAGGAGCTGTTCTTTGATTCAGCAAAGGATATCAGGGATGGGGTTTCGGGGGAAATATCCACAATTCTGGATTTGGGGGATCGGGTCAAAAGAATACGCATTTTAAAAACAGAGGTTGAGCGGATCATACAACTGGAGGAAATAAACCAGGCTGACAGCATGTTTCTGGAAAATGCCATACGCGAATTGGAATATTTCAACAACCAAAACAAAAAGAACAATGAAGATTGACTTTAAAAAACCAAAATATATCCTCCCGATAATCCTTCTTCCTTTCGTGTTTTTGCTGAATTACAGCATTCAGCCCTTTTACCAGGAAGAGGATACCCTGCCCATTGAGGGCGAGGAGAAAATTCAGGAAAGTATTGGAGACGTGTCCGACCAGATCCGAAAAAGGGGAATTGACGGCAAATTGGATGCTTTCAGGTCCAGGTATAAAAGTACGGATGGCTACACCGCCATCAAGAATCTGAAAATTGATGTTGAGGATCAGGAAGGCATTCCTTCCCAATATAACGAAGCGGAAAAAAGGATGTTGGACTCCATCGACAATGCCCTCCGGAAACAGATCAACCCAACGCAGACTTTTCAGAGAAACCTTGGCACCGGAAAGAGCGGAATGGACCGCTCGCCAAACAACAACTTGTCAAAAGAAGATGAGGAATTGTTACAAGCCATAGAACAATTGCAGGGAGGAAAAAAGCAGGGCCAATCCAGATATGAGGATCCCATGGAGCTGTTTCGGGCGCAAATGGCCGTCATTGATTCCATCTCGAAAGCAAATGATCCCGGAATCCAAATTGCAAAACCACAGGAAGGACCCAAAGAAGAAGCCAGAGAACTTCCCAAATCCAAAGTCCTGAAGGCAGACTATGGGAGCGAAAACTTCAATACGGTGGGGATAACAGAAACAAAATCCTTCATAAAAGCCATCCTCGATGAGGATTTTGAGAAGGGCTCCTTGGGCGGGAGAATGAGAATAAGGCTTCTGGAAGATATACAGGTTGGAAATTCTTTCCTGAAGAAAGGAACTTACCTCTATGCCTTGATCAGCGGCTACGATGCCCAAAGGGTAAAACTTTCCATCAACAGTGTTTTGGTGGAAGACAAAATCCATCCTGTTCAGCTTTCTATTTATGATGTGGACGGAATGGAAGGCGTGTATGTACCCGTAAATTCCTTCCGGCAGTTTTCAAAGGAATTGGGTGGAAATGCTACCGGGGGGATGAATGTTCAGATGCAACAGGACCCCGGCTCCATGAACCAGTTTTACATGTCCACTCTTCAGAAACTGTTTTCATCCACCTCCCAGGCCATGTCCAAAAGCATCCGGCAAAATAGGGTCAACCTTAAATACGGAACCTTTATTTATTTGATTGATCCGGATGATTTGCTTGAAACCGAATCCTTCCATACAGCAATCCTTAACCAGCAATAATATGAAACGCATCATACTTCTGTTATTTTTCCTCAGCGCTTCCCAGATGAATCTTTTTGGTCAAAAGATGGAGGGAGCACTTTTGCGCAACGACCTGCAAAGGGTATACATCCATGAGGACATCTCCCTTCACTTTATTTCCCCCGAACCCATCCGGTATGTGGACATTTCCACCAAAAAACTGGTTGGCAATATCCCAATTGAAAATGTATTCCGGATCAAGGCCCTAAAAGACAGTGTTGAGGTTTTCAATGGATACAACAGGTCGCTGGGCATCATCACCATCATTGGAGAAAAGTTCATTGCCCAATATGACTTGTGGTATGCTTCGGGATCCAATCCACTGGAAACCCAGATTGAAATCCTGCCCAAAAACACCAATCCACTCGACATCGGCGCAACACCCTTGTCCAAAAATGACCTCCGGCAGTTCTCCATTGAAGCCTACAAAAAGAAAAAAAGCAAACACAACATTTACAGTTCCAAGTATGGCATCTCAGGTAGGGTCAACAACATTTACACCTTTGAAGATTATGTCTTTTTGGACATCACCTACACCAACAGGACCAATTTAAAATTTGAAATTGACCAGGTCAGATTCAAAATAGCGGACAAAAGAATCACGAAAGCCACCAATGTGCAGGCCATTGAAATAGAACCCGTATACCAGCTTTTTGACCAAAAGGAATTCAAGGGGAAGCACAGGAATATTTATGCGCTCAGGAAATTCTCCTTTCCCAACAACAAGATTCTTTCCATTGAACTGACTGAATCCCAGATTTCGGGAAGAACCCTCCTGCTCCAGATTGACTATTCGGACCTGTTAACCGCGGACACCCTATGAAGCCTATTTTCTCAATCCTGCTGATGTTTTGGGGTTTTATGGCCTGCCATGCCCAAAACGGAACAAAATACCTCAGCACAAAAGGGGGTGTTGGCTTAAAGGAAATCCATACGGGAGGTGTTTCCCTGGATTTCAACGGAAGGTACCATAACCAACATGAAATATTCGGTGAATGGGTAAGCTCTTCCAAAACCGACTATCAGACAATTATGGTTGGTTTTGCAGCAAAGCCTGCATTGCTCAGGAGCAACAACTCCACTTTAAGATTAAGGGCCGGAGCTGGAATCGGTTCCGATACAAGGAAGGCGGTTGCTGCGCCGCAGTTGGGTTTGGAGTTCTCCCAAACGCTGGGGAACAGGATGGACATCCTTGTCGGGAACGTCAATCAGGCAGTTCTTTGGGCGCCCAAACAGGAAAGGTGGCGCTTGCTCCTTGCTCTTGGAATCAGAATTCCATTAAACTGATCTGAGATGGAAGAGAAAAGAGATTTGCAAAAACTGCATGGCCTGTTTCAGTTCCTGATCTATATGATGGTGTTCATGGAAATCTTCATGTACCTCTATTCCCATAAAGCCATCGCATGGCAGGAAGCGGAAAGGTTGCTCAACCCGGTGGTGGAGAAACTGATGAACATCCCCATTTACCAAAATCTGTTGTTCAGCAAGTTTGCCATATTGCTTGCCATTTGCTTGGCTGCCGTAGGTACACTGTCCAAAAAGGAGTTGAATCTCAATCCCAAAAGGCAGATTGTGTTTCCTTTGACCATTGGCTTGCTGCTCTTTTTTGGCTCCTTGTATTTTTTCACCCTGGAAGAAAATCCCGAAATCCTAACCCATACCTCATGGGCAGATCTCGGATATATGGTGTGCACCTTCATCGGGGCTGTCCTGACACATACTTCCTTGGACAATGTTTCCAAGCTCATCAAAAGTGGATTAGGAAAAGACGAATGGAACATTGAAGGTGAGTCCTTTATGCAACAAAAAGAAATCATCAATACCCCCTATTCTGTCAACATCCCCATGCAGTTTTACTTCAAAAAGAGGATACACAAGGGATGGATCAACATCGTCAACCCCTTTCGGGGAACGCTCCTGATCGGGACACCCGGAAGCGGGAAATCCTATGGGGTGGTCAATCCCTTTATCCGACAGATGATCGCCAAAGGATATACGATGTGTCTTTACGATTTCAAATTCCCGGACTTGGGGCAGATCGCATACTATCATTACCTGCTTGCCAAGCAACACGGAAGCAACAGGGGATTTTCCTTCCATGTGATCAACCTGGATCATGTGGAACATTCCAGAAGAATCAATCCTTTAAAAAGGGAATACATCCAAACCCTTGCGGATGCCTCAGAAACCGCTGAAGCCATCGTGGAATCGCTGCAAAAATCGGAATCCTCGGGAGGATCTGACAAATTCTTTACACAGTCAGCCGTTAATTTTCTGGCCTCCTGCATTTACTTTATTTCCCGACATGATCATGGCGCTTGTTCCACATTTGCCCATCTGCTGGCCTTTCTGAACAGGACCTACGTGGAGATATTCACCTGTCTTTCGGCTTATCCAGAACTGGAATCTTTGCTGAGTCCCTTCCGAAGTGCCTTGGAAAAAAGGGCTTATGAACAATTGGAAGGACAGATCGGCACCTTGAAAATCTTCATCTCAAGGCTGAATACCAAGGAAACGGCTTGGGTATTTTCCGGAGATGACTTTAACCTTAAAATCTCCGATCCGCTCTCCCCTTCCCTATTGGTATTGGCAAACAGTCCTGCCACACAAAACATCAATTCTACCTGCTATTCCGTGATCGTAAACAGGTTGACCCGGCTGATCAATGACAAGGGCAATCTGCCGGTGGCCATTATCGCAGATGAAGCCCCAACGCTGTATATCCACAGGGTCGAAAATCTGATTTCCACAGCCAGGAGCAACAAAGTCGCGGTGCTTCTGGGGCTGCAGGAATTGCCGCAGTTGAAGCAGCTCCAGGGAAAAGACACTGCCGCAACCATGACAGCGGTCATTGGCAACGTGTTGAGTGGTTCGGTCAGGAACAAGGAAACACTGGAGTGGCTGGAAAGAATGTTTGGCAAGAGAAAGCAGTTGGGGGAAAGTGTTTCCATCGACCGTACCAGGACCTCCGTCTCCCTGAACGAGAGGTATGAGCCCTTGATCCCTGCCGGAAAAATCGCAGGTATGCAGACAGGGGAAATGGTAGGTCTTCTGGCTTTTGAGGCAGACAAATTTGATGGGAAGTACAAGACGGCCAATCTCCATTGCAGGATAAACCTTGATGGGAAAGCGCTAAAAAGAGAGGCGGAAAATTACCGGCCGCTTCCTAAATTCTTTGATTTCAATGGAGACAAGGAAAATATTCTAAACCAGAACTTTATGAAAATAAGGAATGAGGTCGAGCAGATGGTAATCGCATACTCCACGATGGAGTAATGAAGAGAAATTCGCCACACCACCATAGGAGACAAGGATGAAAGCATTGACAATTTTTTTCTGCCTGTTAGCAGGCCTTTCGGAAACCAAGGCCCAGGAATTCCATACTGTTGATCGTGGCTTCAACCCAAAGAAAGTCAATCTCCATCGGTCCGAATTTGTTTCTGAAACAACTGAAACCCCTGTGATCAATCCAATTGTCCTTGCAGATTCAGAGTCAGATTCAGGCATGGCCGTTTTGTTCAGCCCGCCATTAGATAGGATGGTTGCCACTTCGGGTTTTGGATACAGAAAAGACCCATTTGTGGGTTCAAGGCAATTCCATTCAGGCATTGACCTTCAGTCCAACAAAAGTGAGGTGTATGGGATGCTTCCTGGAAAAGTTATTGAAACCGGATATGACTCCAAGCTTGGCCGATATATCAAAATCCGGCACGGCCAATACTTGGCGATCTATGGCCATCTGAATTCCATTTTTGTTTCTCCGGAGGATTTCGTGAGACCCGGAATGTTGATCGGGATTACCGGCAGTACCGGAAGATCCACGGGAGACCATCTGCACCTCAGCATCAAAAAAGGGGACCAACCCATTCACCCCCTCCTGTTTTTAAAGGCCATCCACATGGTCAAGTCCAAAGAAGATTTACTTAACCTTTTAACCCCATAAACATGAAAACAACTGCAGAAAAAACGATGAAATCCCTGATGCAAAAACTCGATCAGGCCGAATCCGGGATGGAGGTTCAACTTTCCAAAGAGGAAGGAGAACTGTATAGGATCGATACGATGGACGAACTGCCCTTGGAAGATCTGATCGATAAGGACCATGCTGATGACTTAAAGGACAACTGAGATGGCAGCGGAACAGAAGAAAATGCACGAAATCGTGGCTGAGAAAATCATTGATCAGCTGAAAGAAGGCACTGCTCCCTGGCAGCTGCCATGGGAAAAATCGACCTCGGCTTCTACAAAGCCCTACAATGCGGTGACCAATCAGGCCTATAAAGGATTGAATTCCCTGTACCTCCAGATGTTTACCCCTTTCGAGGATCCAAGATGGGCAACCTTCAAACAGGCACAGTCCCAGGGTTGGCAGGTAGAAAAAGGAGCCAAGGGGATGTTTATCAATTTTGTGAAAACCCATGAATATTATCCCAAAAGAGATGAAAAAGGAAGACCTGTCCTGGATGAAAAAGGCATGCCGGTTAAGGTCAGAACCGAACTCACCAGTCCCATTATCACCAAAGCCTGGGTATTCAATGCCGAACAGATCAAAGGAATTGCCCCATTGGCCAATAAAGAAGAAGTAAGCACCTGGGAAAAAATCAGCAGGGCGGAAAACCTGATTCAGCATTCGGGGGCAAGGATAGAGCATGTTCAGGGAAACAATGCCTACTACTCTCCTATGGCGGACAAAATACGAATGCCTGAAAGAAGCCAATTTAAATCCTCTGACAGGTACTATTCCACGCTCTTGCATGAACTGGGACATTGGACGGGCCACAAAGAAAGATTGGACAGAAGTATGATGAACACCTTTGGCACTGCGGATTACGCAAGGGAAGAATTGCGGGCTGAAATCGCCAGCATGATGATCGGGTCTGAGCTGGAAATCGGCCACGATCCCAAGCAGCATGTGGCTTATGTGGACAATTGGATCCAAATACTGAAAGAAAAGCCATTTGAAATCCACCTGGCCGCAGCGGATTCCCAAAAAATATTTGATTTCCTGATGACCTATAACCGGAAAAGGGAACTGAATCAAAAGGGAGAAATAAAGCCTGTAGAAGGAACGGAAATGCAGAAAGAACAGGAATTGAACACGATTGAAACAGAACAAACCCTAAAAAGAGGACGATGAAGACAGACAACATATTGCCCATGAAGGATTTGAAAATCTTCGGGATTTATAAAAATGGTCAATTCACCATCCCGGAAGAGCAGGTAACGGCATTGAAAAACGGGAAAATGACTGATGTGGTGGAATTGAAAAACCTCAAGGGAAAGGACATGGAAATTGAGTCCCTCCCGGCAAGGCTTTCCATCGTAAAGGGTGAGGACGGCTTGCCTGCCTTGCGCATTGATCCTGTCTATCGGGAACCCAATTCCCACCCCAAACTCTCCATGGAGGAAAGGCAAAAACTTATCCGGTCTGAATTGGCCAATCTCAGGAAAAGTTATGTAGACAATAACGGCAATGTCCAAACCGAAATCATAGAATATGACCAGGACACAAGGCAGTTTATGAGCTATAATCCAAGGGCAGTAAAAGCACCGGAGGCAGTTGATGGCCAAACTTTGTCCCCCGAACAAAAGAAGAAATTCAGGGAGGGTGAAAAGGTACAGCTAGAGGACGGGACGGAATTCCAACTCCATACCAGCAGCAAAAGCGGATTGAGATCCAATCGCTCCGGCTTGGTATTGTCAGTCATCCTCGATGGGGGAATATCCTATCTGTTGATTACGGGTTTGAAAACGATGCTGGGAAAGAAAAGCGAAGTGGAGCAATCCTATTCCAAGGGGTATCAGGATGGAATCAGGGAGGTCCAAAAACAGATCGAAAGAAGGATCGCCTCAAACCCCAGGGACAAAGATGCCATTCGGGACATGAACGTAGTCAGGCAGGAATTATCCAAATTGGTCCCCAACCAATCCATCCATTACAAAAGGATGGATTACGATGATGCCAAACGGTTCAATTCCATTGATACCGAGGAAGGCCGAAACCCAAAACTGAATCAGGAAAGGGATGAAAACCGTCAAAGAAGGATTTGACCTGCTGGATTTCAAGGGTGTTGACAGGGAGGTTCAACACCTTTTTTCAAATGTCTGGACGGAAGATGAATTTGGAAGATTGAAGGCAGACTATCTGGATGCAAAGGGAGAAAAAGTGGACGAAGAAATCCTTTATGTATCGGGCTTGAAGTTTTCCGCCCAGGGCATTCTACATTTTGCAACAGCAGACCCGAGCATGGTGAAAACCGTTTTGATCTCGGATGCAGTTGCCAATCTGGTGTTTTTTGCCAAGGCCTTCCATCAGCGCCTGCGGCTGGACTACTGCAGCTTTATTGCTACCGGCTGCCTTCCGGACAAAAACATGTTCTTGAAAACCCTAAATCATTATCCATTTGCGAATAAATTCCATTCCATTTTCGGAAACTCCCTTTTCGGAAAAGTCAGGGACTGCAAGATCCAACATTGGATTCAGGGGAAAGATTGTTCATTCAGGATTGATGGTGAAAAGGTGATCGCGCAATACCTAAACCGGGAGTATAGCCTTCCAATAAAGGAATTTTCATTGCGGAATCATTTGCGACAGCTTTCGGTAAGACAAAGCCTGTCCACATATAAGCCCGGGAAATCAAGTTTGGAAAATTATTGGGAAATAAATCTATAAAAAAGGGAATAAAAATTTACATAAATAAAACGGTTTTGCTATTTTTATGTATATAAAAATATACAGTTTAACAAGCTAGGGTTTTGACTACCTGAATCTTAACCAGTTTTTGCAAGATGGAAATTTAAACTACACCCCCTTTGTCATCATATTTTTAACCTAAAACCTTTTTTAACCATGAAAAACCTAACTCCTTTATTCGTGCTTGCATTTACGCTCCTCCTGTTTTCATGTGGCGAAGACGCTGATGAGCCTACCCTTGTTGAAAAAGACGTTCGGATTGAAATAGATTTTGAAGGCAGCGCAGACAAGTACCTCATCACTTTTGGTATTCATACCCTGAACAGGGGCATCAACGGATTTGTCACCCCCATCATCACGCAACCCGCCAACTTGCAATGGACCCAGATCATCCCGCAAGCAAATGGTTACAACCTCACCAGCGATGGGAGCATCGGAAACCTGATCGTCACATCCGACCAGCCCGCCCATACCGTCGGTTTTATTTTCAATGCCACATATAAAGGAGGAATTCCCGACACAAATTTCCAGGTATTAAAAGCATCCATTAGGTTATTTGGAAACAATACCGAGGTGAAACGCTACAATTTTCAGGCAAGACCGATTGGGGAGGTTTCGGTGCCGATAAGTGAAGTGGTGAGGTTTTGAGTGGTGGGGGTATTTATATCTAAACACCCTAATCATAGCAAAAATTAATTTCAAATATATTGGGTTAATACCGAAGTCGTAGTATTTCAACTATGCCTGATGGAGATTTCACAGGAATAGATATCGACCTATTTACTTGGTTAATAACCTCAAAGATCAAGGAAATGCATGAAAATTTGGGGAATTTAATTCATTTTAAAATCCACCAACGAGCTTTCGCGTCTTCACAAATGAGGGCCAGGAATTAAGCATTTCAACTACTTTTATTTTGAATGAGGAATAGAAAAAAGTATCTTTAAACAATTAGGTAAACATAGGATCCTTTTTAAAACATTGTCAGACAACTTTTGTCATTATTTCTATTCCTTTCCTTTTTTAGATTAACTTACTTCATTGAGACAACAATGGAAAAGAACGAAAAATAAATAATGCTATTTCAAACTTTCTTCATCAACTCCATCACTTCCCAAAAAACAGAATAAAAAGTTGAATCCATAATGGCTTGTTATAAACCTCCAAAATTTTTACCCTAATTATCACTCTATATTTATATGAACATTTACAAAATCAAATCATTATTATCGGGAATTCGAGAAATAAAAAAAAAATCAGAGGAACTGTGCAAACTTAAAGGAGAGAATTTTAATATTTTTAAACTTTTGAATCTTGGATGGTCTGAAAACTTCCATTCAAAATTTATAGCAGAACTTCTTGACCCAAATGGGTCTCATGGACATGGGGATCTTTTTCTAAAAGCTTTTATAAAACAGTTGAATGAAGAAATTGGGCAAGATCTGCCTAGCACCTTTTTAGTTGTTGGCGACGGAGTAAAGACTGAAAAATACATTAGCCCTATCAATTTCGATTCTGCAGATGGAGGTCGGTTAGATATTCTCATCCAAACAGACAAATTTGTCATTGGTATTGAAAATAAGATCTACGCCGGAGATGGTTACCTTCAGCTTGAAAGGTACAAGAAATTTATGACGACCTTTTTAAACTCCAGAACTCTACTACTTTACCTAACCCTTGATGGAAGATTGCCCAAATCAAGTGAATTAAGAATCAATGAAGATTACCATTGCATATCCTATGAAAATCTTATTGGTAAATGGATTATGGATTGTCAGGCAATCGCAAATGACTCACCTATCCTTCGGGAAACCATTAAACAATACTTAATCAATTTAAAATCTCTCTCCAAACTTTTGACTACCCAACAAATGGAAAAAGACCTTATTTTACTGCTCAATGAATATTATGATGAAGCCCACCTTGTTGCCAGTCATATCGGAAAACTGCAAAACAGGAAGCTCATAGAACTTTACGGCCTCATCAAGGAAAAAGTCAAGCAGAAACTCCCTGCAGGTTGGATCATGAACATGAGCCTGGAAATTCTTGAAAATGAGTGGCATCAGTTCTCTTTCAGGCAAGATTGGATTGAAGGACTTAGTGTTTCCTTTGAGGGAACAAGTCGATTTGTTGACGGAATTGGACATGGGATTCTCTTTTCATCAGACAAACATGATAAAAATCAAATTAAAAGAGACCTTGCTAAGAAGTTCAAAATGAGCAAGAGAACAAACAGCTGGATGACATATTCTTCAGGAAGATATACTAAACTAGCAACCCACTTGAATGGATCAATTGAACTTGATCAACTTGCAGAAGAAATAAGCGACTACATGATTCAGGTATTAGAAAGAGAAAAGCTTTCCTGTCAAATTATCAATCAGCACTTGAATTCGAAAGGGATGACCAATGGGAAATAAGGTGATGAATTACATTTGTTGACTACATGCCTTGAATTAAAGAATAATATAATTCTTCCATTTATAATTTTTGAAAAACTCTACAAAGAAAAAATTGTGTTATTAATTTATTAGTCTTATCTTGCGGAGGCTATGAATCAAAATATAATGACGGTAAGACTTGAGGAAATATCAGATTTACGCTTTGGCTATTACACCAAACCAAAGGAAAAAGGGGAAATCGCCTATTTACAGGCAAAAAATTTTGATGAAGTAGGAAACTCTAAGCAGGATTTAGATAATTTTTTAGATCCGGACCCGAAAAATCGATTGCATCTTTTAAATGAAGGAGACATTTTATTGATTGGAAAAGGAAATAAAAATTCAGCTTGGGTTTATAAAAACGAGTTTGGCCCTGCGATAGCGTCTTCCATTTTTTTTGTTATCAGGCCCAATCAAAAAAAAGTGCTTCCTGAATATCTTACCATTATATTCAATACCATACAAACTCAAACCTATTTCCAAGCATTGGGAGCAGGAAGTTCTATTCCCTCCATCAGGAAGTCCGAACTAGAGGCATTTACTTTTATCCTCCCTCCTTTGGCGCTACAGGAAAAAATTGTAGGCATCAAAAGGTTACAGAACAAAGAACTGCAGCTATGCAAAATAATTATAGCCGAAAAAGAAAAGCGCAACAGTGCAGTAATTAATAAATTAATCAACGAAGAAATTAAATAAATATACATACAGCATCATGTCTACTAAACCAATCACCCAGAGCGAAATCAACAATATTGTTTGGAAAGCCTGTGATACTTTCCGTGGCGTCATAGACCCCTCCCAATATAAGGACTATATCCTAACCATGCTTTTCGTCAAATATGTTTCAGATGTATGGAAAGACAAGCAGAACGTGTATATGGAAAAGTACAATCAGGATGAAATCCGAGTTGACCGTGCTTTACGTAATGAGCGGTTTCAGGTACCGGCTTCCTGTACCTTCGAGCATTTGTTTGAAAACAGGAACGAGGCAAACCTTGGTGAACTGATCAACACAGCTTTGGAAGACCTGGAGGACGCTAACAGAAGCAAACTGGAAAGGGTGTTTCGTAATATTGATTTCAATTCAGAAGCCAATCTTGGCCAGACCAAAGACCGTAATAGAAGACTGAAGAATTTACTGGTAGATTTTTCCGCACTGGATCTTCAGCCTTCCCATCTGGCGGGCAATGATATAATTGGAGATGCTTATGAGTATCTTATTGAACGTTTTGCCAGTGATGCAGGCAAGAAAGCAGGAGAATTTTATACACCTTCCGGAGTATCCACGCTTTTAGCCAAGTTAATAGATCCACAACCTGGAAATCGGATCATCGACCCCACTTGCGGATCAGGCTCTTTATTGATCAAAACAGCAAGGGAAGTGGGGAGCAATAACTTTTCACTTTACGGACAGGAAATCAACGGCAGTACTTGGGCACTGGCAAGAATGAATATGTTCCTGCATGAAATGGATAACGCCAATATAGAATGGGGGGATACCTTAAACAACCCTAAGTTATTGGAGGGAGACAGTTTACTGAAAGCCCATATCGTGGTGGCCAATCCTCCCTTTTCCCTGGACAAGTGGGGAGCAGACAATGCCGCTGCTGACCAGTTCAACCGTTTCCACAGGGGTATTCCGCCAAAGAGCAAGGGAGATTATGCCTTCGTTACCCATATGATCGAATCCACTTATGAGGATATAGGTAAAGTAGGGGTGATACTGCCGCACGGTGCTTTGTTTCGTGGCAGCAGCGAAGGCAAAATCAGAAAGCAATTGATTGAAGAAAACCTATTAGAAGCTGTGATTGGCCTGCCGGCAAACCTTTTCTTCGGCACGGGAATTCCGGCTTGTATCATGATATTCAACCGGGCCAAAGGGGAAAATAGAGATATACTTTTTATCGATGCTAATAAAGGCTACGATTCAGGAAAAAACCAGAACCGTCTTAGCGATACCCATATTAAAAAAATCGTCAACACCTACCAGAGTTTCAGAAACGACGCTCCACTTACAGCCACAGAAGGCAAGGTACTGGAAGAAAAATACGCCTATCGGGCCACCATTCAGGAACTGGAGGAAAATGAATACAACCTGAACGTTCCCCGCTATGTGGATACTTTTGAGGAAGAGGAGCCAGTTGACATTACCGCTACGCAGACTGAAATCAATAGGCTCAAGGGAGAGCTGTCAGATGTAGAAAAGCAAATGGAAAATTATTTAAAAGATTTGGGGTTTTAGGATGAACACTTCAGACATTATATTTTACTCAGATCCGGATGGCCATGTCAAGGTCGAGGTCTATTTTGAGGAGGAGAGTTTTTGGCTGTCACAAAAGCGGATGGCAGAATTATTTGGTAAGGATGTACGCACAATCAATGAGCACCTAAAAAATATATTTGATAGTGGTGAGCTGAATCCTGATCCAACTATCCGGAAATTCCGGATAGTTCAAAACGAAGGAAACAGAGAAGTTTCCAGGGAAGTAGACTTCTACAATTTGGATGCTGTCATCTCGGTGGGTTATCGGGTCAATAGTTTTCAGGCTACACAATTTAGAATCTGGGCGACCAAGACCTTAAAAGAATATATCATCAAGGGTTTTGTGATGGACGATGAAAGGCTAAAACAGGGAAGCCGTTTCGGTAAAGATTACTTTGATGAGCTTCTTGAAAGGATCAGGGAGATCCGGGCAAGTGAAAGGCGTTTTTATCAAAAAATTACCGACATCTATGCACAGTGCAGCATCGATTATAATCCTAAATCAGAGGTCACTAGAGAATTTTATCAGACTGTGCAGAATAAGCTTCACTGGGCCATCACGGGCCATACAGCAGCTGAACTGATCGCGCAGCGGTCAGATGCTTCCAAACCGAAGATGGGTTTAACCAACTGGAAAAACTCCCCTGAGGGAAAGATCATAAAATCGGATATAGCCATAGCCAAAAACTACCTTTCTGAAAAAGAAATTTCAGAACTGAACAGGGTGGTGACCATGTATCTGGATTATGCGGAAAATCAGGCAGCTCGGCAGGTCCCAATGAAAATGACCGATTGGATTGGTAAGTTGGACGCATTTTTACAGTTCAACGAATACAACCTGCTCACAGATGCAGGCAAGATGTCCCACAAGGTGGCATTAAAACTGGCCAACAAGGAATTTGACGAGTACCGCGTTACACAGGATAAGCATTACGAAAGCGATTTTGACAAGGAAGCGAAAAAGCTTAAAAAGAAGAAACCATGAGTATAAGTCAGAGTGGATTGATGGAAGAAAAAGAAAAGGTTCCGGCTGGATATAAGAAATCTTCTGTTGGAATTATCCCGAAGGAATGGGAGGTTGTCAAATTGGATCAAATTGGAAGCTTTTTAAAGGGAAAAGGAGTTCCAAAAAGTGAGATTATCGACAATGGTCTGCCGTGTTTAACTTACGGTGAACTTTACACAAAGCACCATGATATAATACAAAAATTTAATTCCTATATAAACACGCAATCTTCAAAAAACAGCAGGGGTTTACATTATGGAGATATTCTATTTGCAGGATCAGGTGAAACTTTAAAAGAGATTGGTAAAAGTGTAGCATTTGTTAATGATCATGAAGCATATGCAGGAGGAGACATAATAATATTAAGACAAGTAAAGAATAATCCACACTTTTTAGGGTACTTTTTAAACCATCAAATTGTAAATAGACAAAAATATCGATTAGGTCAAGGGCATTCGGTTGTACATATTTATGCCAGTGGTCTAAAAGATTTGAAAATCCCTCTTCCCCCCCTTCCCCAGCAGCAAAAGATAGCGGAAATCCTCAGCACCTGGGACAGGGCAATCGAGCATACCCAAGGGATAATCGACCAATTGAAGGTCAGGAACAAGGGTCTTGCCCAGCAGTTGCTGACTGGGAAGAAAAGGCTGAAGGGGTTTGAGGGGGAGTGGAATGAAAGCACTCTAGACTCCATAGCTCAACGGGTCACTAGGAAAAATGAAGAATTAGATGATACCGTCGTTACAATTTCCGCACAAAGGGGGCTTGTACTTCAAGAGGATTTTTTCAAAAAACGGGTAGCTAGTGAAACACTCTCAAACTACTATCTAATCCATAAAGGTGAATTTGCTTACAATAAAAGCTATTCAAAAGGATATCCGATGGGAGCATTTAAGCGTCTTGATAAATTTGATAAAGCCGTCGTGACCACTCTGTATATTTGTTTCAAATTGCGAACAAATGTCAATTCAGATTATATGACTTATTGTTTCGAAGCAGGATTAATGATTCCTGGCTTGATGCGAATAGCTCAAGAAGGGGGGAGAGCCCATGGTCTTTTGAATATTGGAATCCAAGACTTCCTAAACTTAAAATTAAATCTCCCAAATCTTGAAGAGCAAGAAAAAATCACCAAAGTACTTGGAAGTGCTTATCAGGAGCAAAAATCTTTTGAAATCAAATTGGCCACTTTAAAAGACCAGAAAAAAGGGTTGATGCAGCAGTTGTTGACGGGAAAAATGAGAGTAAAAACAGACTTGCAAGGAGACAATTAAATTTTAGCTATATGAGGTGTAGGAATATTTATATTGACGAAAGCTGCCATTTGGAACATGACGGAATGCCAGTAATGTGCCTGGGATATACCAAAATTAATACCGCGTCTTATGAAGTTTTAAAAGAAGGAATCAAGGCCATTAAATTAAAACACCATTCTCCTACTGAGATTAAATGGAACAAGGTTTCAAAGTCTAGGATTCCTTTATACTTTGAACTCATTGATTTCTTCTTCAAGCAGCCTATCCAGTTCAGATGTATCCTTGTGAAATACAAGGAGAGGTTAGATCACGAGGCCTTCAACAAAGGGGATCATGACAGCTTTTATTATAAACTCGTTTACTTTTTACTTAAATCAGCAACCAATCCGCCAGACATATTTTATCGGAGTTATATGGATATTAAGGATACCAGGGGTCAAGAAAGATTAGCGCAGATTAAGAAGGTATTCAACTCTAAATATAAAGGGAATTCTCCTTTCACCCATTTTCAGCATATCCGGTCCGAAGAAAATGAATTCCTTCAGTTGACGGATATGTTTATCGGTGCCATTACCTATAAGTCCAGAAAAGAACACCTAAAACCTGGTGCCTCCGAAGTCAAAAACCAGATCCTAAACTACCTGGAGGGAAGATCAGGCTATCAATTGGACGAAGGTACCGAGCCCTGGGAGGAAAAATTCAATATTTTCGATCATCAACCAAAAGCAAAATAATGTTGGAGTTGGATGAGTTAGAAGACCTATTTGATGATCTTGATATTGACGGGCCAACCCCAGATCAGCTTTATAAAATATATGGCATATTTCTCCGAGACTTTGACCAAAAGCCTCTAATAATTAAAGGCAAACAGCTTACTTTCAACAGAAATAGGTCCAATCACCCGCTATGTAAAGGTAAGTTTCAGTGCTTTGAGCATATCATTACACGTGAGAGTAAAATTGCAGGGAGGAGAAATTTTGACAGAGAAAGATCCAACAAGCTCCATTGGATTAGACCAATTCTGTCAAATGTTACCGATTCCAGAATTAAATGTTTTGAAAAAATAAATGACAAAAGAGAAAACCAACATTTTTATTGGTATGAGGAAAAATCGTTTATAGTTATTTTACGGGAGATAAATTCTAACTTAATGCTTATTACATCATTTTCAGTTGATAAGTATGAAAAGAATAAATTCAGAAAATGGTATGAGGAATCGAATAAAAAATAAAAAACCTCGCTTCGAAAGCGAGGAACGCAACTTAAGGCATTGCGATGTAGTGAACATGTCACTAGCCACGTCCTTTACCCTTTGGGCAATGACTTTACAAAAGTAATAATATTATTACCAAATACAAAAAACAATTGGCAACGATTTAAAGACTAATTAATACATTTTAATTCATTTAACATGCAAAAGGTCTTAAAACACATCGGTTTGAGAAGGTTCCAAAAAAACAGAGGCTTGGAAAATAAAGGAATAAACTAGGGAATAAAAAAAGCCACAATGGATATACCTTCATTTACAGAAGATCGCATTAGCCAAATCCAAACCTCAAGCTGCTGATGCAAGTGGGATGGAAAAGTTCAGAGATAGATTTTCTGATAATTAGGAGGTGAAAAAATAGTACCCTCAAAAATTGGCAAGAATGCAACGAAAATTTTGGATATGACCTAAAACAATCGGTTTGTTCCTCTACAGGAAAAGGCAAAGGAAAAAATATTAAAAGTTAAAAGGGAAAGGGATTATAACCCGAAAAGAGGGAGATAGAACTGGATATTGTGAAATAATATTAGATTAAAGATAAATCAATGGAAGCACCATCATTTAAAGAAGATCACATTAGCCAACTTTCAGCGCTAAAACTACTGATGAACATGGGCTGGAAATACCTCAGTCCAGAACAGGCATTGGAAGCTCGGGGAGGAAGGACTTCCAATGTTTTGATGGAAACCATCCTAAAAAATCAGCTCCAGGAAATTAACAAGATCGAATACAAGCAAAAAGAATTTTCTTTTTCTGAAAACAATATCAATAATTCCATATTGGCTTTACGAGATCTGCCGATACAGGATGGTTTTTTGGTAGCCAATAAGACTTTTTATGAACTCATCACTTTGGGCAAAAGCTTTGAACAATCGGTTTTGGGGGACAAGAAAAGTTTTTCGTTTCATTATATAGACTGGAAAAATTCTGATAATAATGTTTATCATGTAACCGAGGAGTACAGCGTCCTTCGCAGCGGAAAAAGCGAATCCTCTCCAAGTAGTCATTACCGTCCCGACATCGTGCTTTTCATCAATGGGATACCTGTGGTGGTAATCGAATGCAAAAGCCCCAAAATAAAGCAGCCATTGGATAAATCCATCGAACAGCACCTGCGTAATCAGCAGGAAGATGGCATCAGGGCACTATATCAGTATTCCAATATGGTAATGGGCCTTGCCTGTAATACAGCAAGCTATGCCACTACCGCCACTCCAAAAGAGTTTTGGAGTGTATGGAAGGAATTGTTTTCTAATCAAACTAAAGAGACAGCCTGGTTGGAAGAATTAAAATCCACCAAGAATAAACCTTTGCCAAACGATGAGCGGACCGTACTATTTAAGGAGCGTTTTAAAAATGTATGGACTTTATTTGAAAATCTTGAAAAAGAAGAGCAATTCATTACAGAACAGGATAAGCTCCTATTCAACCTTTGCAATCAAGATCGGCTATTGGACATCATGTACAATTTTACCCTCTTTGACGATGGGATAAAGAAAGTCACCCGATACCAGCAGTATTTTGCTGTAAGAAATACCCTTAATAAAATAGCCCAAAAAGGTCCTCAGGGAAAAAGAGAAGGCGGAGTCATCTGGCACACCCAAGGAAGCGGTAAATCCCTGACCATGGTCATGCTGGCACAACTCATAGCGACCCATCCCCTTATCAAAAACCCTAAGATTGTGCTGGTAACGGATAGGGTGGATCTGGATGACCAGATTACCCAAACCTTTCAAAAGTGTCAATTGCCAGTAGAAAACGCTTCTACCGGAACTGACCTCGTCGATCTTTTATCAAGCAGCGCTGATACTGTCATCACTACCTTGATACACAAATTTGAGGCGGCAGTCAAACAGAGTAAAAAACCTTTTACATCTTCTGAAATTTTTGTCCTGGTAGATGAAGGCCATAGAAGCCAATACGGCACTTTTAACATCAAGATGCAAAAGGTCTTTCCAAATGCCTGCTTCCTCGCCTTCACAGGTACGCCATTGATGAAAAAAGAAAAGAGTACCGCCAATAAATTTGGTGGACTCATAGATGTCTATTCCATTACTGATGCTGTTGCAGATGGTGCCGTAGTACCTCTTTTATATGAAGGGAGACATAACCTTATTGAGGTTAATGAAAAACCCTTGGACAATTATTTTGAAAAGGTATCGGAACCGCTCACTCCCTACGGCAAGGCTTCTTTAAAACGAAAATTCAGTTCCACCAATCAGCTTAATAAAGCAGATCAGGTAATCTATGCCAGGGCCTGGGATATTTCTGATCACTATGAGCAACATGTTCAAGGAATTACTTTTGGCACCCTGAAAGCAAAAGGGCAGCTGGTGGCCCCTAATAAAACTACAGCTATACGTTACCGACAATATTTGAAGGAAATCAATAAGGTTTCCTGTGAAGTACTGATCTCTGCACCTGATGTAAGGGAAAACCATGATGATGCTTTTGAGGAGAGTGATGATCTTGTCTTGAAGTTCTGGAAAAGTATGATCGACAAATATGGTAAAACAGAAACCTATGAAAAGTCTCTGATCAATGGATTTAAGAAGCAAAATGATCCGGAGATCATCATCGTAGTGGATAAATTGCTGACAGGTTTTGATGCACCAAACAACTACGTCCTGTACCTGACACGACCTCTAAAAGAACATACATTATTACAAGCCATTGCTAGGGTCAATAGATTGGCTCCCGGAAAAGAGCACGGCCTTATAATTGATTACTACGGAAATTTGGAAAACCTTGATCTGGCACTCAAAACCTATTCGGGAGATCTGAATTTTGACAAAACGGACTTGGAAGGCACGATGACCAATATTGCTGAAGAAATTAAGAAATTGCCACAGGCCCATTCAGAAGTGTGGGATATTTTCAAAACCGTTAAGAACAAATATGATGAAGCGGCTTACGAAGAGCTACTTCGGGATGAGGCTATCAGACATCAGTTTTATGAGAAGGTTTCCGTTTTTGCCCGATTATTAAAGCTTGCACTTTCAAGTATCGAGTTCATTAATAATTATACAGAAAAACATATTAAGAAGTATAAAGATGACATCAAGTTTTTCCTGGGATTGAGAATATCGGTAAAGCGTAGGTATTTTGATGATCTGGAATACAAAGAATATGAATCCCAAGTACAAAAGCTAATTGACAAGCACATCACAACAGAAGGGGATGTGCTTAGAATTACTGATCAGGTAAATATTTTTGACAAGGAACTTAGGGAAAAGGAAGTTGAAAAACTGACCAGCAAAGCTGCCAAGGCTGACCATATTGCCAGCAGGACGATCAAGGCTATCAATATAAAGATGAATGAGGATCCCGTCTTCTTCAAGAAGCTTTCCCGACTGATCAGGGATACCATAGAAGATTATCACCAAAAGAGGATTTCCGAAGTAGAGTTCCTAAACAGAGCAAAGGATTACGAAGGCCAGTTTCACAATGGGCAGAAAGATAACGTTCCGGATAATCTAAAAGGTAATGACACAGCGATTGCCATATATAATCTGGTACAGGAAATAATGGGTAAGCACATTTTAGATGAGAGTTTATCAGCCACCATAGCAGAAGGAATCGATAAACGTATCCGTTTAGGTGTGTTTGAAAATGGTACACCAATCATTGATTGGGCGAACAAAACTGATATTGAAGGCCAGATCAGAATTGATATAGATGATTATCTATTTGATATAAAAGCAAAGGAGGGAATCGATTTACCCTTTGATAAAATAGACCAGTTGGTGGAAGAGGGATTGAAGATAGCGAAAGTGAAATATGTCTAAAGTTAAAGAGGAAAGGATATTTACATTTGGTTCGAGGGAAATTACCTATGAACTGATTTATAAGGACAGAAAGTCTCTTGGGATCAGGGTTTATCCGGATTGTAAGGTTCAGGTAATAGCTCCTTCACAAACCTCAGAATCAACATTGGCAATTAAGTTGAAAAGCAAAGCCCCATGGATCCTTAAGCAGCAGAACGAGTTTCTATCCTACCATCCCCTTACCCCTCCCCGCAGATATGTGAATGGCGAAACGCATTTGTACTTAGGAAGACAATACAGATTGACTATAACTACAGAGGAAGAGGAAAAGGAAGATGTTGTAAAGCTGAAAAGAGGTCGCATGGTAATTTATACATCAAATCAGACTAAAGACCATCTGGAAGTAATATTGGAAAAATGGTACCGCATCAAAGCACAGGAGTGGTTTGAAAAGCTATTACCGATCTGTCAGGAAAAATTTTCTCAAAAACATCAGTTGGCCATTTCCAACTGCAAACTTTCCCTTCACAAAATGGCAACCAGGTGGGGAAGCTGTACACCCAAAGGAAAAATAATCCTTAACCCTGAATTAATAAAAGCCCCCAAAGGAAGTATCGAATATGTCATTATTCATGAACTCTGCCACCTCATCCACCACAACCACACAAAAACTTTTTACGAGCTTCAGGACATCATCATGCCAGATTGGAAGAAGTGGAAGGAGAGGTTGGAGAGGGAACTAGTGTAAGGCAAAAAACAATCATTCGTGAAAAATTTATTTATTTGCTAAAAACAATATGAATGCAGGTCAATTACTTCTTGATTTCTAATCCACTTCCGCAGTACCCCCCTAAATCTGATGGGCAATTCATGACTTTTTATGGGGTACACTGTTAGGTATTTAACGTTTAGTCCCTGATATTTAAAATTCTGCGGATGGACTTGCTACATTTGAAAGGACATATAGGTTAGCTCTTTTTTCAAATATGAAACAATGAGTAAAGGATAATGGAGAAATTTGAATAGACATTTAATACAGTGACCGTAGAGTAAGAATTGAGGAGTAAATTCAATACTGAAAACGGAAAGGAATTGGGGTTTGGAAACGATTTTGTCGGAAATCAGCCAGTGAAACATAAGGTGGGTGAATCAAAAGCTTTTCTGGAAACGAAAACCTGAATTTGTCATTGTAACAAATTGGGTAACCACCTAAAAATCCAAAAACCAAAATTCTCTATTCGGTTTGTATCTCCCCTCACCCTCCCATGTGCCTCCAGAAGGTTCATTCCGTTCGCTTGTGCCTCACTCATTCACCACCTTCCGGCACCGCACTGCAAGAGTAACCCACTATTCCATTCCGCCCTGCTGCATTCCATAGTGGGCTACACTTGCTTTTGCCTGCCCTCAAACACATCCGATAGCAGATTTCTTCATTGATTCTGTTTGTAGTACATTAACAGAGATGCAATAGTAAAGTGAATTTTAAAAATCGCCCTTACTTAGATCAAGGAAAACAAGCGTTTGGGAATAGCAAGATCATAGGTAAAGGAATCCGTTAATACGTTTCATTAAATTTTCAACAATGAGGAAAGATCCTTGGATACCCCTATCCTGAACCATGTAATGTTTCCAGAATCCGGATATTTCAATTTCACGGATAAAAGATTCATTTCGAGGACAAAACCAATTTTTGTGATTTCACAGCTATAATACTTTGTCCATTGTAGGAGGAGTTATTCCAGCCTGTTTTTGATGACGATTCCCTGCTCTTCAAGCTTTTTCAAACACTTTTTTAACTCAAGCTTTCCTCAATGTTGGATGGCAATTTCTACCAATTCCGCCAGTTCAATTCCTTTGGCAAGGCGCTCATGAGGGACTTTGGGAGTTTTCTGAAATATAAATACTACATTGAATTACTTAATATTTTAATAATCGATTTAATTTTTTACTGTTTTTTAAAAGCCTTAGGATTGTATAAGGTAAATAGATGAAATGGATGAAAAATTTACAAGACAATGTGTTGATTGAATTGATCAAAGAATCTAATCATTTAGCATTCCATGCATTTTATCAAAGGCATTGGGAGCATCTATACTTAAAAGCTTTTTCAATTTTGCAGGATTCGGATGTTTCGGAGGATATTGTTCAGGATATTTTTTTAGAATTATGGAACAAAAGGAACGGATTGAAAATCGAAAAACCAAGCCATTACCTTTTCACCTGTGTCAAGCATGCTGTTTTTAAGATTCTTCAAAAGCAAAAAATATCGGATAGACACCTTCAATCAATCAGTGCTATAGATTTACTTATACAGGCCGAAGCCAGTATGGATACCCATGAAATGGAACAGATGATTTTAAACCACCTCGATCGCCTACCAGGCCGTTGTAAAGAAATTTTTTACTTGAGCAGATTTGAAAATCTGGGTAACAAAGAAATCGCGCTGCAACTTGGCATTAGTACCAAAACAGTCGAAAACCAAATTTACAGGGCGATGAAATCCCTCAAAACATTGTATCCACAAATGCTATCCATGTATTTCATGTTCATTTTTAGTACCTCTCAGGTTATGGTTTCGGGTCCAGTTTTATCATATTGTTAAATCAAAGGATTCTACTTTTTTTATGTGAGTGATCGCCGTCCGATAATGCTCTTAACTGTAAATACAGCAAAAGAAGCATGGACAAAAAAAATCCATTTTACAGGTACTCTAAAAACCTACTTTCAGATTCAGAACGGAAGAGACTGGATCTATTTTTTGAAAAAGAATCATTTCGGACAAAGGAGTGGGACGAAAAGTCAATGGGTAAAAAGGATGAGGTCTCTACCAGGATATGGTCTTCTTTAAAAGTATCACAAAAGGAAAAACCAAAAAACAAATCCTTTAAAAGAATTCCTTTGGAATTTGCAGCTGTATTCATGCTGATGATAGTGGCAGGCTTATACAGTTGGATAAATGTTGGGAATCAATTGGAAACAGGTTCTGGTAACGGGAAAGAATACCATACTGTTGCTGGTCAGCGATCCACGATCATATTACCCGACGGAAGTACGGTTATTCTCAACTCGATGAGTAAGCTTTCCTATTCCAAGAATTTCAATGGAAATAACCGTCAGGTGGTCTTGGAGGGAGAAGCTTATTTTGAAATAACCCATGACAGCGGACGTCCATTTATTGTAGTCAGCGATCAATTAACGACTCAGGTTCTTGGAACTGAATTTCTTGTTAAATCCTTCGCCAATGAGGCCAGATCGGTATCTGTGAAGTCGGGAAAGGTATTGGTTCAAAATCGGAATGACAACAATAATGAAGGAGTATCAGAACAAATTCTTTATGCAGAGGAAACTGTTTCACTTGATTTCGAAAAAGGAATACTAAGGAAAAAACCGGCAGATCTAAAAAAAGCGCTTGCTTGGATAAGTGGGGAGATTTTCATGGATAACATGTCCTTAGGGGAACTTGCTTTACTATTGGAAAGAACTTATGCCGTTAAAATCATTTTTAAAGATCCCTTATTAAAGTCCTGCAGTATTTCAGGCAAACTTGGTAAAATGAATATCTCCGAAGTCATGGATGTCATCAGCAGTACCATGGCATTGAAATACAACATTGTACATCGCAATATTTTCATTGAAGGAAATTCCTGTAAAACAAAAATGCCTATGTAATAACAACCAATTAAAAAACCGGGTGTGTTGGAGCACACCCGGAGGATGGAATTATTCAAATCCCATTTTCTAAATGTTACCATTTAAAAACAATCAAAAATATGATTTTATTTACAAAACCCGTTACAAGAATAATTTTTCTTTGTTGCACCACTTTGATTTTTGGAATGCATCAAAGTCAGTCGTTTGGTCAGGTAGCCACCAATCCAGTGAATCCATTAGACAAAACCATATCATTTGCGTCCAACAACCAACCCTTGGAAAGGGTCATTTCGCAATTGACAGAAAAATTGGCTATTGGTTTTTCCTACGATAATGCATTGAAGCCAAAACTCCAGCAAACAATATCCTTGAACTCAAGTCATCGACCTGTAAAAGCTATTTTGGATGAAGTTCTTCTTCCCAATGGACTCACCTTTCGGATAGTCTCAAACCAACTTATCATTACCGAATCCAAGCCACCGTCAGAAAAAGCAGCAAAAGGGAGCATTTCCGGATTATTATTAGGGATGCCTGAAAACATCCCTTTAGGTTTTGTGGTGGTAAATCTTCCGGAACAAAAAAAGAGTGTTCTTTCAAAAGAAGATGGTAGTTTCTATTTTGGAGACCTAGATGCCGGAGAAATCACAATTCAGGTGACATGTATGGGTTATGTACCTGTTAACTTGCGCTATTTAGTCAGTGAAGGAAACAATCCGCCATTAAGGATTCAACTTGAATCCAGTTTGAGTGAACTGGAAGGAGTTACCATAACGGGTATCAGGTTGGGAGAGGTAAAGGCACTTAGCCAGATGCAAAATGCAGAGAACATTAAATATGTAATGTCTCAGGAGCAGATTGAGCGTTTCCCTGATCTTACCGTTGGTGAGTCATTGCAAAGAGTTCCGGGAGTTGCCGTCGGTTATAGCTATGGACTTCCCAGAGATGTAATCATCAGGGGTTTGGGACAGGGATTAAGCAGTGTGACAATGAATGGCAACAGGCTTCCCTCAACCGGTGCCGGCAGTAGGTCAACCGACCTCAACGGGATATTGGCAAATTCCATAGAAAGTATAGAAGTCATAAAAACCCTCACTCCCGACAGGGATGCGGACGGTACCGGAGGGGCAGTGAACATCGTCACAAAATCGCCAAAAATGAACGAAAAGATGATTGATGCTAAACTTGCTGGGGGCTACAATGGGCTTCTTGGAAAAGGAACCTATGATTTGGGATTGACTTTTGGAGATAGAAAAAGCAAGTGGAGCTACCTGGTTGGCGCCAGCTATTCAAGAAACTGGAGAGCAGAAGACCGTGTTGACAAAAGCTATTCTAACTATTCCATCAATGGGGAAAACAGGTTGATGCTAAGCAATCTTGACCTGGATGGATATGAAATCAAAAGAGATAATCTTGCGCTGAATGGGGAACTGAAATACTATGCTTC
This sequence comes from Rhodonellum psychrophilum GCM71 = DSM 17998, assembly GCF_000381545.1. GTDB lineage: Bacteria > Bacteroidota > Bacteroidia > Cytophagales > Cyclobacteriaceae > Rhodonellum > Rhodonellum psychrophilum. Next base: position 79,592 of record NZ_KB906689.1, read on the forward strand.
CGAACGCTCCTCTTTTTATTTCAGAGCCTCTTACAACAAATATTATGAGATCCAGAATAGATTGGAACGCATCATTAACATCCGATCCTACGAAAACGAAAGCCAGTTGAAAGATGTGAGGATCACGCAATCGGGAAACTGGAGAGATTATCACCGGGATCTTTTTCAGGCCTCTATAGGAGGGTTGCAGTTCTTTAAGGACTGGAAACTGGATTACGATTTGACTTATTCATTGGGGAAATATGACCAACCTACATATTACAGTGCTGCTTTTGTAAGAAATGGTTTACAAGGAACACTTGATTTGAACGACCCCAGGGCTCCCCAATTTAATTTCGAACAGGAAAACCCCTTCGATCCTTCACTTTATACCACAAATCGATATATCAACAGACATGACACCTCAACGGATAGAGATGGCCAATACTCCATTAACCTTCAAAAAGGTATCAGAATCGGAGAAATCATTGGCAACTTAAAATTTGGCAGTAGGGGAAAATATAAATATAATGACCGTTTTAGGAATTATTTCCTGCACGATCTGAAATCAGGTCAATTCTTACTTTCCGACCACCTTTCTTCTTACCAAAAGGACGACCATTACCAAGGGGCTTATCAGATGTTTAATTTTCCTGAGGCAAAATCCTTGGAAAGATATTATCAGGAAAACAAAGGATTGTTTTCAGTCAACGACACATACACCAGGCAAAACACAGATCCGGATTCTTTCACTGGAAATGAGTATTTGCTTGCCTATTATGCCATGTCTGAATTAAACTACAAAAAACTGAAAATAATCGGTGGGTTAAGATATGAAACTACAGGTTTTAAATACAATGGAAACCAAGTGAACTTTGACGACAGAGGCCAATATGTCAATACGGTTCCGGTAAATACCGATAAATCCTTTAATGGATTTTTTCCATCAATAAACTTAAAGGTTGCCATGACGCCTCATACCAATTTTAGGGCAGCAATAACCCGTTCTTTGGCAAGGCCAAGCTATTATGATTTGGTTCCATGGGAAGAAATAGAGACCAACAGATTGCGGATATCAAAGGGAAACCCTGATTTGGTTCAGGCGACTTCTGTCAATTACGATTTACTGTTTGAACATTATTTCAAGTCTGTTGGCCTACTTTCAGGTGGGGTATTTCAGAAAAACCTCCGAAACTACCTCTATAACACTTCTTTTACGCAGGAAGGTGGAACTTATGATGGTTATTTGGTTCGGCAGACCATCAATGGTGCAGATGCACTGGTTAGAGGTTTTGAGTTTGCCTGGCAGCAGCAGTTGACCTTTCTTCCCGGTGCATGGAACGGTTTAGGGGTGTATGCCAATTTCACATATGTTCTAAGCAAATTTGAGGTTCCCGGAGAAAACTCACCTAGGACTGCAAGTCTTCCTGATATGAGGCCACACGTGGGTAACATGTCCCTATCTTATGAAAAATATGGATTTTCAGGAAGGCTATCCATGTACTTCTATGGCACTTTCAACTCGGAACTCAGTGAAGACCCTAACAATGACCTTTTAGAAAAAGGACGTCACCAGTTGGATTTTTCAGCATCCCAGAAATTAACCGGCAGGTTAAGTCTTTTTGTTGGTGTCAATAACATCACCAACCAACCCATCTCTGATGTATTCAGAGATGGACGGCCTCAAAATGACGCCTATTATTCAAGATGGGGAAATTTAGGATTAAGATTTAAAACTTACTAACATATCAAATTATGAAGAAATACCTTTTCTATATCCTAATTCCTTTCTCAGGATTCCTTAGTATCCAGTATGTAAATGCTCAAGACTATGCTCCAAAGCAAACGCCCGATAGAATTACCCTACATCTTGGAGAAAATCCGGCAACATCCTTCTCTATAAACTATAGAACTTCTTCTGAAATGGAGGAATCCTACATTCAGGTCAGTTTGGAAAATAGCAGCCCTGACTTGGAAAAGTACCTGATTACCAAAAAAGCGGATAAAAAGGTGCTTGATTCCGATGGTAGTTTGGCTAATTATTTTACTGTAAGTGTGGATGGTTTGGATCCTGAAACGCTATATGTTTACCGTATCGGAAACGATGACTCCTGGAGCGAATGGAACCAGGTAACAACTGCCTCCAGTAACTTAGATACATTCTCTTTTATTTACCTTGGGGATATCCAGAATAACATCAAATCTCTGGCTTCAAGAGTGATCAGAAAAAGTTATTCACACCTCCCAAATGCATCCTTTATACTCTATTCTGGGGACTTAATCAATAGGACTCATAATGACCAAGAATGGGGTGAGTGGTATGAAGCAGGTGGTTGGATTAACAGCCAAGTTCCTGTTTTGGCTACTCCTGGCAATCATGAATACACAAGAGATGAGGAAAGAAACCTTCAATTGGATAACCATTGGGATAAGCAGTTTAGCTTTCAAAAAAACGGGCCGGCGCCATACCAATCCTCCGTATATTATCAGGATTATGGAAACATGAGAATCATCAGCCTGGATACGCAATTGATTATGCTGGATTCAATTTCCAGACAGATTCAAAAAGAATGGCTGGACCAGGTATTAAAAACCACTGAAAATAAATGGAAGATAATCCTGATGCACCATCCTGTATATTCGGTTAGCCACAACCGGGACAACCCCATCCTTAGAGATCTTTTTCAACCCATCTTTGAAAAACATGATGTTGATTTGGTCCTTCAGGGACACGATCACACCTATGGAAGGGGGTTTAAGCCCATGCCAGACCCCGGAACTTCTAAAGGCCCCATGTATATAGTTTCCGTAGCAGGACCAAAGATGTATACACCAACCTTGGACCGATGGACGGAAAGATCAGGAGCAAATATTCAGCTGTATCAACTGATTTCAGTTAAAGGAGATAGATTAAGTTACGAAAGCTTCACGACTGATGGAAAAAAATATGATGGTTTTGATCTCTCAAAAAATCCAGGGGATAACAAATTTGAATTACATGACCATATGGGCCCGGAAAAAAATGAGTTGCCAGCCGGTAGATTGGAAAAATTAAGCCAGGAGGAAATTAATTCTTACAACAAAATATATAAAACAAATTACTGAAACAATTGAATTCCAATACAACATATAGAGCCATCGGATTATTTCCGATGGCTCTATTTACGGATAAATCAAGCAAAAGAAGTAATGATAATGTGACACTTAAATCTTAAACATTCAATAAAATTAACCTTGGGTATTATTTTCTCAGCAGACAATATTATAATAACTTAAACCCAAATTGAGCATAAAATATTCCATTCTAGCATAAAAATACTTCATAATCAGTCTTTGTTATTTGTTTTTGACTTCAGCAGATCGGTACTTTTCCTTTTTCTCCAAATAGCCTGATTTTCATGCAGTTTCTAACCCATTGGGAATTCTAGTGTATGTTTCCATCAAACTTGTATCAAGTCAGCAGCTTTACATTACTTTTCCTTTGTTTTAGAATTCGGGTTTAAGGCCCAAAGCCAGGACTTTGATGATTTGTCAAAAATTAAACGTCTACCATGGGATAAATTTCACATTGATAAGTAGACCTTTCTAATAACACAAAAACACCTTTCTCCCCCCCCTTTTTTTATTGCATATTTTTTGGAACCCTACTTTTTTATCGGTCTTTGGGATTTTCCAAAAACCGTTAACCTGAACGACCAACTCAATGACTATCCATCTGCTCCACTCCTCCCCTTTTAAAATCCCATCCCGTTCAAACGCTCAGGCTTATCGATATTAATACTCTAAATGCACCCCAATCCGATGAAATTATTTCAGAGTCATACCTGTTCCGTTCCCGGTTATAATTATGATCTATGCAAAGATGGGGGTTCGGTCCACATGCCAAGGGTGCACCCTGCCCTGACAAAAAAATAGGGTTTTCCTAAAGGAAGCCTTCCACGATTTTTCTTTTATGCCCTTGTCTCAAGTGGCCTATTTCACCCCTCAGTTCTCCGGCATAATCAAATTTTAAACCTCTAAACAATACAGTCATGTCACAATTTGAAAAAACCTACATCGGAAAAGGAAGCAAAGTAAACGGCCTTGATATCATCAGGGTATCCATCGCAAGAGAAACCCTGGAAGGGATCCTGAAAAGCCAAATGGTGGATTTTGAAGGAAATGAATACTTCGTCTTCGAAGTGGCCGCTCTCAAAGAAGCAGACACCTACGGAAAGACCCATACAGCCTACATCAGCAAAAAAGTCCCTGCCCCAAAAAAGAAAATGGCCAGGAAATAGGATGTTCAAAAAAAGAAAAGGCCCTTCGGGGCTTTTTTGGTGGTTCTGGATGGCTATATATGTAGGTATTTGTATAAACGGTTTTCCACACATAAATGTAGGCACATATGTGGATGCATCAAGTTTAAGTTGGATAATTTTGACTGCTTTGTTCTCCAGTAAAACACCACAAATCTGAAAATGGCATTGGTATTTGGAGCAGTATTCCTTTTTTAGGAATTGAAAAATAATTTTGGGAATCAATGGGATAGTGAAGGAGATCATTTATAAATTAGCTAGCTTTTGAAGCACTTATGGTTCAAATACATGTATGAACACGTTTCTGAAAATCTTACACTGGATGGACTTGCCACATTTGAAAGGGAAATATGACAAACCCATTTTGCCTCAGTTTCCAATTCAGTGATTGTGGTGGTTCGAAAACCGCTCAAGAATTTTCCATAAAAAAATCCATTGACCAGCCGAAGTACAATATTCAGGTGAAGTGGCTTGGTGAACATGTTCAACCGGATTCATAGGCACAGTTAATTATTCTTTTCCAAACCTGATTTTCTATCCACTACCATTCCAAGGACAGCCATTGCCGCCCAACATAGATTGATAAACACACTGGGAAATGAGGTGTCATACAGGGTATTCACCACCAAAAACAGGGCTCCAAGGAGATTGGCAAGATGATACTTAAAACTGCTTGATTTCCACTTTTTGGTTATTAAAAGGTAGTAAGATGCCAGAAAGCATACTGCTCCCAGCCAACCCAACCCATCCATCCAGAATTTTAAATCACTCATTATTTTTTGGCATTACAAGCCATTTATTTACGGTATTGTGCTTCCCTTTAAAAACAACTTTCATTTGTGGCGCTTTAAATTTTAAAGGACTTTCAGACCAACTTTTTTGATTTCCCTTTACAGTTGCTAGAAGTTTATATCGATCAGCCTTTCCGGTGGTCCTGAATTTATTGGAAGCTGAAGCCCAAATTTCAATTTCATCATCGTCCTCTCCCATAAACTCCCAAGAAAACACAATATTCTGGATATTTCTTTTTACCTCGGGATGGTAAACTGAAAGAAGACCAATCAAAGGCACTCCATCAACTTCCTGAAGATTTTTTTCAGGAACGGGTATCTCCAAATGCCTGATCAAAGTTGGTAAAATGTCAGTTATAGCCACTGTCTGCAGATGGAAATAAGCATTGAGATGTGGGGAGTTGGTAGAAATCCATATATCCCTTTCCCTTTCAGATTGTCCTCCATGATGGAGGCCTGTTTCCGGCTCACGGCCATGGTCTGTGGTGACTATAATGAGCCAATCCTCTCCCATTCTGATCCTGCTCAAGACAGCGTCATAAATTAAGCCTGTTTGTCTATCTGCCTCTTTGACGGCATCAAACAGTTGGGGACTATCTCCATATTGATGTCCCATGTCATCGGGATACTCTAGATAAACCCAGCTGAGGTCAGGACCGTTATCGTGGATATACCTGGCCGCTTCCTGAGAAACATGTTCATCAATGTCAGAAATGTATTGTTTTTTGGAGTCATGTGGAAATGCAATACTGTCCAATTCAAAACCATCAAAGGCATAATCGATCTTTAGGCCTCCAGTGGCTTCCAATCCTTCGCCTACCAGTTTGGTTCTGTTGTCCAACCAGGAAGAAAAAACCGCCAATTTGGCTTCAGGGCGAGCCTCCCTCAAATATCTGAAAATGGTCCAATAATTATAATTTGGTCTTCGGATGTTGTTCCCATGGACGTTGTGTTTATTGACCCAAGTACCCGTAAGTAGGCTGTTGTATCCAACTGCTGATATGGTCGGTGTTTGGGAATAGGAACCTTTCTCCCCTCCAACATAAGCTCTTGAGAAGCCTCCGGCATCCGATATCCGATCTATATTTGGTGTCTCAACCTGCTTGATGACATCATATGCAATTCCATCCAAGATGATAAACACTACCTTCTTTGGAGAATCTTGTGCAAACAAAGGAACTGCAGCAATTAAAACCCCTAAACTCAGTAAAATTATTCTTTTCATTTTTTTAAGTATTTTGGGCGGTATATTTCAACCGCCCATTTTATTTAATTATTAAGGTTTCAGAAGCCACATCACCGCATTCACATCATCCTCTCCTCCGAACTGCCTTTGCAGCGCCTCATTCATGTTTTTCAAATTGAGCTGTATTTCATTTTGAGGATACATCCATCTTTTGGGAATCCCCTCTGGGTTGATGATTTGATTTGATAAGCTGAATGCAGGAATCCCTGTTCTTCTTTGGTTGTAAAAAGCCTCCCATCCGGTATTCATAAAAAATGAGGTATGCTTTTCTTCCAAAATCTGTCTCATCGCGTTACCCGCTTGCAATTGAACAGATTCGCGGTTCAAATAATTGTCAACATCTGAATCTGTGAGCTCATTGAACAACATGGAAGCCCTGATTCCTTCTTTATAATAAACCTCCGGATCTACATTGACCCAACCTCTGGCCGCAGCTTCGGCTATTGTAAATGCAAGTTCCGAATACCCCATCAAAAGAGAAGGTTGATTTTCGGGGTCACTGTGATATCTGCTGTCAATCGGTGAACCATTTCCGAGCAAAATCTGATTTGTGTTATCCGCCAAAGGTTCTGCTCCTCCAAGTCCGAGGTATGCGTCAAAATTATTATCCGCCAATGCCCTTCCATTTGAAGTTTTGTCTGCATATATAAAAAGTCTTGGGTCTCTATTCTGTTTCAATCTATCAACAAAAGACATTTCCATATAATATGCCGTTCTCAGTTCATTTGAATTGAAGAAAGGGTATCTGTTCCCTTCCAAATCCAAAAACCTGAGTGCGCCATTATCTGCATTGTTTCGCATGATTGGGTAAATGGAAGGATTGTTTAAGATTTCACCAAACTTGGATTTGATATTGAGGTTTGTGTCATTTTCCTTGATTGACAAGCTCATCAAAACCCGGAGAGTAAATGAATTAATCAATCTTTTCCACTTGTCCTGATCTCCATTAAATATGATATCACCCAAAATTTCGCCGCTATCTGGTCCAATCAATGTATTGGCTTCTCGTAGATCTTGTAGCACCCGAACAAATATACTTTCCTGCGTGTCATAAATGGGTGAAAAGTCACCTTCAATTCCTTTGACAGCAGTGCTGAAGGGAATATCTCCAAAAGTATTGGTCAATTTAATGATATAATAGGATTGAAAGAACAAGGCTAATGCCCGATAACTATTGTTTTCTGTTCTATCCGCCTCGTCTTTCAACTTCAGAATTTGTCGGAGTTGGTCATAATCACCAAATCCAGATCTCTGCCAACCGTAGTACTGATTGTCTGTTGCCGAGTTGGTGTAAATCAGCTGCCTAGATGCCAATGCTGCTCCGGCATTTACCGTGGAGAATGCATTTGCCTCCACAGCGGTCAAGATAAGGCTTGGCTCCGCTTGTACAGGTCTGTTGGGATCCAGCTGAAGATCTTCAAAAGACTGGCAAGATACCAGAAAGAAACCTGTAAGAAGTATTGGAATTATATTGTTTAGTTTCATCTTATTTAGGTTTAAAAGGTAACATTGATATTGAATCCTATATTTCTTACCGAAGGAGCCTGAAGATTGTCCACTCCCGAATCCGGATCGATATTTTCCACATTTGACCAAAGCATCAAATTCCTACCCACCAGAGAGACCGAAGCCGCATCCACAGAGATCTTATTTAGAAATTTATTCGGCAATTGATACGTAAGGCTTATTTCTCTCAGTTTGATAAAGGAGGCGTCAAAATAATGTGTGTATTCGGCATTGAGCGTGGTTTTATTCCATGCTATATAATTTACTGCTGTTTCATTTTCAGCAAATGTTCTGGTGTCTTCCGAGATATTCCCAAAGTCATCATAGTTTACACTACCACCAGTCACGACCACACCATCAGCGACATAGGTCCTCAGTCCATTGTTTGCGTCATCTCTGAATTGGTTGACGGTCCCTGGATGTGTACCGCCCCACCACATTTTCTCGTGTGTTTGGGAGTAAATCGTTCCTCCTATCCTACCGTCGAATGAAAAACCAAGCTGGAATTGTTTGTGATTAAAAGTGTTTTGAATCCCGAAGATGTAGTCTGGATTTTGGAATCCCATCGATCTCTGATACGGATCTCTTATTGGAAATCCATTTTGACCGATGATCAACCTTCCTTCCGAATTTCTCTGGTACTGGCTATTGGAGAATAATTGATCTGTTCTTTCACCAACTTGGATATTTCCAAATCTATCCGAACCGTCAAAACTTTCGGTAAGGATTCTTTTATAAGTACTAAGGTTTAATCCAATATTCCAGCTAAAATCCTTTCTGCTGACTGGTTTTGTATTCAACATCAACTCCCAGCCTTTCCTAGTAAATTCCGCCCCATTTTCCAATCTTGAAGTAAAACCAGAAGCTTGGGAAACAGGGACTGAAATCAAATTGTTGAAATCCTTTATTTGAAAATAGGTAAGGTCTAAACCCAGTTTTCCTCCAAAAAACCTGGTATCCAAACCGATCTCATAGCTATCAGAGGTTTCAGGTTTGATGTCAGGATTAATCAAAGCCGCCGGAAAAACCAAAGAGGGGCTTCCTCCCCAGTTGACTCCGGGGCTGTATGCCTGAATATGGCTATAAGGATTTGAACTGATTCTTCCATCAGATACTCTTGACCAACCCGCCCTTACTTTGACAAAATCGATTGGTTTTGGCATAGAGATCATATCCGAAAGGATTCCCGCCAAGGTCAATGAAGGATAAAAGAAAGAATTGTTATTGACCGGCAAAGTGGAAACCCAGTCATTTCTTCCCGATGCCGTAAGAAATACCGAATTGAAAAACTCAAAATCAACTGTTCCGAAAACAGATTGAATCTGTTCTCTGGTAAGTCGGTTTGTTCCGCTCAGAGGTTGTTCCGAATTAGCAACATTGTAGAAATTGGGTATTGCAAGTCCATCTGTATTCAAGCTTTCACTTCTAAACCTTATGAAGCGACTTGATCCTCCTGCATTGGCATTGATGGCGAAATTTGGACTGATCTGTTTCTTATAATTTATAATCAGATCAGTATTCATGTTGATCTGGGCTGAATTGTAGATGTAAAAGTTACCTCTTGAAACCCGACCATATTTCACATAGCTTTTGGGTTCTTTATCTGTCCGATCCAGGGCATAGAGATTCATACCACTTCTGATCGTAACCATCAAATCATCACTTACTTTGTAATCGAGCTTAACCTGCCCGAAAGTGTTGTCTTTGTAGTAACCTCTCTGATATTCATAGGCTTGAAAATAGGGATTGTTGTAATATGAATTATTGAAATGCTTCTGTTGAAAGCCTTCTTGACCTCTAACCCAATAGTCTCTTAGATCCCTTACGTCTACGTCGGGCCCAGTCCACAGCACAAGATTGTAAAGATAATTCTCTGGCCCATAGGGTGTTTCCGGGAAATTGTCTGTGTATTGTCTGTTGTAATTCAAAGAAGCATCTATGTTCAGTTTTTCGGAAAGCTTGTAGCCTCCTGCCACTGAAAATGAAGTATTGTTTAAATCGGTATTGGGAACAAGCCCTTTCTGATAAATATGGGAGGCTGAAATCCTGAAATTTCCCTGATCATTTCCGGAAGTCACATTCACATTGTTAGAGGATATCATTCCCCTTTGGAAAAAGTTGCGGATATTATTCCCCCCTCTTGAAATAAAAGGAATGGGGATTCTTTGCCCAGTTGCAGGATCGATGGGACTGTTGTATTGGGGTCTTTCTACATATCCACTTGCAGTATTTGGATCAGCAACGTCCAACCTAGGACCCCAAATCCAACCAAACCCTTCAGTACCTCTTCCGGATCCATCAATATAAGCGTATTGGCCATTGTCCCCGTTGCCATATGCGGTCTGGACTTCGGGAATCACCAAGTAACTTGGCTGAAACATCGTCGATGAATTTACCTCGACTTTTGTCCCTTTATCTCCTCTCTTTGTAGTGATCATCAGTGCACCGTTCCTGCCGATTGCACCATACAAAGCAGAAGCGGTTGCTCCTTTCAGAACATTGATGCTTTCAACATCATCGGCATTGATCTTCCAAAAATCATTTTCTGTACTTGGTATCCCATCAATTACAATCAAAGGAACCGCTCCCCTGAGTCTAATGACGGGATCTTGAAACAGTGCAGTGGTATTGTTAACTTGCAATCCAGCAATCTGGCCTGTGAGTGAGTTGATAAGGTTGGGCTCCCTTGCTTTGGTGAATTTTTCTCCGTCTACCTTTTGAACAGCATAACCAAGGGATTTAACATTCTTTTCAACTCCAAGAGCAGTCACGACAACACTTTCCAAGTCTGTAACATCCGGAAAAAGTTGAATGTCAATTTGGGATCTAGAACCGACTGTTTCTTCAATACTTAAGTATCCGACATAAGAAAATCTCAATATATTGAATGCATCAGGGATTGAAATGCTATATTTCCCATTTATATCAGATACGACGCCAGTTGCAGTATTTTTTACCAAAACTGTCACGCCTGGTATGGGCTCCCCCATGTCGTCAGAAACTTGACCTGAAACCACTTTGGTCTGCGCCAATAGGAATTTAGGCTGGATGATGGCCCAAGCTGCCATAATCCATAGAATTAAAACACCTTTGTAAATAATTTTCATATGCCCTTTGTTTTGATTTAAATTCAGGACAAATTAACCGTACAGATATTACTTTATAAGGAAGCGATTTTTACGTTTTTATTAATTAAACGTACAATCAGTTAATTTAATGTTAATTCAACTTATTGAACGGTTATTCAATAAATTTCAAAGTGTTTTTTTGTTAATTTGCAGGCATGGGACTATCAAACATTTCAGCGATAAGGAAAAAAGAAATTGTCGAAGCCTTCTACAATACAGCTATCAAGGAGGGTTTGGAAAGCACCTCAATTGCCAAAATCGCTAAATCCTTGGACATACAGCCTAGTTTGATTATTCATTACTTTAAATCTAAGGAGGAGCTTGTAACTGCATTAATAGATCATTGTTTGGAGCTTTACCTTCGGATTTTTGAAAAAGCCTACACGCATAGGAGAAACTCATCTGATGTGCTTTATGCCTTGGTTCAAAGAATGTTTTCCAAGGATTGGAATGATCTTTTCGACGACGGGGTATATTACAGTGCTTACGCATTGGTTTACCGTGAACCACAGGTAAAAGAAAAATTCAACAAAATACACAAGACACTCAGGGCAAAATTCAGCAGTCTTTTGAAGGAGTGTGATGCGTTCGGTCATATTAATTGTAAAGAACCCGACCAAACCTCCAACCTGATCTTTTCTCTCTTGGATGGGACCTATTACTTTATCAACATGTTGGATACAGATACAGAGCAAAAAGAACATCTGAAGCAGAGTGAAGAACTTGCTTTCAAAATATTGGGATTGCACAAAAACCCAGAAAACTAGAATTTCCAACTACCGGTGTGGGGTCCTCTCTGGAATTTTTTTGTCAGAAAAAAAATCCTTAAAAGTCAAATAAAGAGATGACGCTCCCATTTTGACACTAATCGGAACCTACCCGAGCATAAAAAATTTACCAAAAAAGCCAAAGAGCTTGTTTTTATTCAACTCTTTGGCTTTTTTGGTCTGTTTCCGGAAAATTTTTTACCTAAATCCCTGTTTTACATTGCCCATTCTCTATCAGCCTGAAATTGGGGAATAACCTTCAGTTGTTAAGCGTTTTTGACTTCATCCTATCGGTTACATGTCTTATTTTTCAAATCGTCTGAATTTCTTGCCGTTTCAACATCCATAGTGAGTCTCAGTACGCAATCGGATTAAACTGCCACAAACTCATTTCTATTGACTCCAGCTGCCTCAAGCATGAAATTGTGTAATTCGTGATTTTTCAAAAAACCAGGCAAAGTTTCACTTCCGGGACCGAATGCAGCAAGCTCCACAAAGTCTGCAGAGTGATTTGAGTGTGCCCAACTGACTGCATTGTGTCTTGACAGTATTTTTCCATACACTTCCATTGGCAGTTTATCATAATCGTACAGCCCATTTTCGCCCAGAAAAAAGCTTTTCAGCAATAGATTTGCTTCTTCATTGTCCAAGGTCACATTTTGATAATGATTGATCATATCGATCGCTTGAGAGGTAGTGGTATCTATTTTCATTTGGCTCAATAGCCATTGATTGGATGCTTTTGACTCAAAAACACTTTCAAATTTTATATTCTTTGGTCCGGGGTTAAAAATGCCTGGATTTGAATTTCCGTGATCAGTGGTAATGATGACAAGCGTATTTCCATCCTTGAGTGCGAAATCAATTGCTACACCCACGGCCTCGTCAAAATCAACCTGATCATATAACAAAGCAGTTGCATCGTTGCCATGTGCTGCCCAATCAACCTTCCCTCCTTCCACCTGCATCACAAATCCATTTTGACTTTTGTTCAATATTTCAATCCCTTTCTTGGTCATTTCCGCAAGGCTTGGAATGGTGTTTTTCAGCTCAAGGTTGTTTTCCCTGTCTATTGCATATGGTAATCCATCCTCTGAGAAAACCGCAATTACAGGTTTTGTACCGGAAACAAGGAGCATTTCAGCTTTGTCTTTCACCACTTGAAAACCATTCTGTTCAAATTCCAAAAATAAATCTCTTCCATCGGTCCGTTTGGAAGGATCAAAGAATTCTTTCCCCCCACCCATCATCACATCAAATTTCAGCTTGAGATAATCTTCGGCAATACGTGGCATTGCATTTCTGCTACTCTGATTTACACAAAAAGAAGCCGGGGTAGCATGTGTAATCTGAACTGATGTAATACAGCCAACGGCTTTGCCTTCATCTTTGAATTTTTGAAAGATCGGTTTGTGAACTTCACCCTCTGGCCCGATATTGAGTGAACCATTATTGACTCTATGTCCTCCACCCCATGCGGAACCCGCCGCTGCTGAGTCAGTTACATAAGAATTTGCAGAAGCTGTATCCATTAATGCTCTTTTTGCAGTGCCTGATTCGTAAAGTGATATCCAATTTGATGCTCTCCCCAATTTCTGCCGCATCAATATATCCGTCATATTCAAGGTTCCCGAACTCATACCGTCTGATACAAGGAATATAATGTTTTTTGCTTTTTCAGATTTATGAGAATTGGCGAGAATAGGTCTCGAGCCCAGAACGCTTAAACCTACTGTAGTCAGTAGTCCATTTTTAAAGAAATCCCGTCTTTTCATTGGATAAATGTTGAGGTAATATGTTATGCTTTTTTCCGAAGGTAAAGTGAATCCCATAGAGTTCTTAAAATCCATAATTAGGAAATTGTTAAGAATATAATGCGTTGGGAACCATCCGACATTGTGTTTGCCAAAAACCATATATATAGAAAATCACATTAAAATTCTCCGGAGGTGATGACCGGATTCAAATTGAGGTTCACTTGAGATATAAAACTTTTTATTAATGATTACGTCAAATCCTGGGCTTGTCTCAATTGGGTTAATCTTGGATTTCTAGGTCTAGAAAAAACACATGATCCTGCACTTTTCTGGCTGTAGACCAGGGTTTTCAAATTATCGGCCTTGAGATCTGAATAACGAAGAAATCCAAAATTTTGAATTTTAATTGGTTTTTCAACTGGCCCATTGTGTCTAGGGGCTAACCAGTCAGTAAACACAACATTCATTGGAAAAAATGGAGATCGTGAATTGAGAAAAAATTACTGTTTCAACCCGTGTTATGCATTACCAATACGTTTTTTGGGTGTAATTTCTTAATAATGATGTGTTTGTATAATATTTTTGACTTCACCACATAGGTGATATGCCTTATTCCCCAAAAAGCCTTATTTTCTTGAAATTTCAAACCTTTTTAGGAAATCTACTGCATATTTCCATCTAATTTGCGTCAAGTTCGATGCTTTACGTTACTTTTCCGCTGTCTTAGAATTCGGGTTAAAAGACACAAAAACAGAAAAAACTTTCAGGCCGAAGACCTGAAAGCTGTATGTTTTGGGTAAGGAGGGATTGTTATTTTTTGGAAGCTTTTTCAGAAGCATGAATCGCCGATTCTCTAAGCTCGAGTATCAATTTGCTCATTTTTGCTTGCCATTCTTCAAACTTCTCCAAAACTGGATTTGCAGGGATTTGGCTGATCTGATCCATAAGGTTTGCAGTTTCCGCTTTGTCCTTACTTTTGGTTTTCTTGCCATTTTTGCTTTTTGGAACGAGATGCGGATTGAAAGATTTCAATTCAGATAGCCAGTTCTTTTTATCCATCAATTTGCTCAGTTTTTTGGCCTCCTCAATCGGTTTCTTGGAATTGGATTTTGCCGCCTTCAAGCTTTTAATGCTGAGGTTTTTAGCCTTGATTCCCAAGCCATATATTTCATTGATTTCGGCTAAAAAAGCATCTGAAACACCATTCAAATGAAAAAGAAAGGATTCCTGATGGGCTTTTTCACTGTCTGACCCTGATGTTTTTGGGTTTTTTAGCTCATCAAGGTAAAGCTGAGCATATCTTAATTTAGAATCCGTACGTTCTTTTAGAAGGGCATATTTCTTCATTTTCATTATTTATCTTTTTTTTTACGAAATTACCCAAAATCAAAAAGCCAAAGTCCAATGTTAAGTGATTTTATTTAAAAAAAACAAAAGCTTATTGAGGCATGCTTTTTTTGATTAATGAACTGTTAAAATGTAGTATTGCACAGCACAAAAAGACTGCAATTTGGTAACCTTAAAGATGGAAGATTTATAAAAATGAGCAGTAAATTTGTAATTCATAATCATAGGTACTTTTAGGCTCCTCGGCAAAATAGGCACTGCTTTTGGCAGTGCCATTTTTTATATTCGAAATACCAATCTCTTATAAATGTTATTGTATCCATTGACCTTGGTGGCAAATACCTTTAGGAGTGAGCAAATATTATCAAGCTCTGGCCACTCTATACTTAGTCATAGGTAATCCAAATAAACACCGATGCTGGGCAAAAACATTCAAATAACCACCTTAACCGCCCTTTAACATTAATGACTTTTTTTCAGCTGGCTTTGATTCATTTCTCAGCATCCTCCTTCCAATGATATTTCGGATGTCAATTCTCCATGCATCCTTACCTCATTCAAACCAATCTGATCATTGAAAAAAAAAACTTAATTCAATTTGTTTATTTTTCAAGGTAATTCAGGAGTATCGAATTCGGGAATTTCTCTACTTTATCTATGGCTTATTGGTTAAGTTTTTTCCCCTATGTCATCTCAACCCATTTGATTCTTGATAACTCTGATCATGAATTCAACCTTAAAATCCTCTTTTCATTTATCTTTTCTGATTCCGCAGGCAACCTCCTATCGTTCTTTATGTTCCTAATCCTGGTTTTTTCCAAATTACCCACTGAGACTTTTGGTCCAACAAATGGTGATTTTTCTAATTTCCCCATTTTCAGCAGATGCAAGGAGTAAGTAGCTACAGCAATAAGGAATCAACGGATATTTTCATCGGTTATCAAATATGCTGAACACGGATTTTTCCTTGGAGGAAAAACAACATCAAACTTTATGGATAAAAGAATTAAAGAGTCGCTTCCTGGTAAAAATTTTGATTAAATATTGGCGTAAATGTATTCTGGAGGATAACCTCGTTTATGGGATAAAAACATGTGGATTTCAGGTACGCATGCCGCAGTCTGAACGGCGGCTTAGTAGGGTGTTTAATTTTTCCAATATGTTTACTATTTATATACTTTTTTACTTAACAAACACCTAACCTTTCCTAAACCCTAGGATATTTTTATTCAAACACACCAAGCATTAAAATAGCATTTTACGCTTAAATTAAAGTTTTTTAGAAAATTAACAGGAAATTAATTAATTGTAAATTAACTTTTGCTTAACTGAAAATAAAAATCTGAAGTTTAGTTTTGTTAAATATTTTTAAAAGGTTTTTACTTAGTCCAACAAACAAATGAAAATTTCTACAACAAAAAAATTTGGATGGTTGCTCTCCTTGCTTTTGGGGATTAGTCTGTCTGCTTTTGCCCAGGAAAGAAGGGTGGAAGGAAAAGTCTCCGATTCCAGTGGGCAACCTCTTCCTGGAACCAGTATCCTGGTCAAAGGAAGTAACAAAGGAACAGTTACGGATTTGGATGGTGTTTATAGTATTATGGTCAATTCAGGTGACACTTTATCTTATTCTTATATAGGTTTCGAAAAACTGGATCGGCCCGTGGGAAATTTCAATAAAATAGATGTCATCCTTAAAGAGGGAATCGAAATCGCTGAAGTTGTCATTACTGCACTTGGGATGGAAAGAGATGTCAAAGCGCTGGGCTATTCTGTACAAACAGTGAGTGGTGACAGATTTACCGAAGCGCGTGAAACCAATGTCTTGAATTCCCTAAGTGGTCGGGTTGCCGGAGTACAAATCACCAATGGAGCAAGTACTTTGGGAGGTTCTACGCGGGTCACCATCCGTGGAGAGTCCTCTCTAAACATCAATGCCAACCAGCCTTTATTTGTAGTGGATGGAATCCCCATCAGCAACAATATCATTGGATCCTCAGGAAGTGGCGGACAGGAAGTGGATTATGGAAATGCAGCCGGAGAGATAAATCCGGATGATATTGCTTCCATGACTGTCTTAAAAGGCCCCGCGGCTGCGGCACTTTATGGATCACGTGCTGCCAATGGCGCAATTTTGATTACCACCAAATCAGGAAAAGGTAAAAGAGGTATTGGAGTTACTGTAAATTCAAACACCACTTTTGAAAATCCCCTCGTCATGCCCCAATGGCAAAACAAATATGGGCAGGGCAATAATGGTCAATTTGGATTTGTGAATGGTGCAGGCGCTGGAAATGCAGATGGAGTAGATGAAAGCTGGGGACCGGAACTGAACACGGGGTTCCTGACCCCACAGTTTGATTCTCCAAGAAATGTTCCCGGATTTAGAGGAGGCGATTTGAATGCGCCCTCAGGAAGTACCATCACCCCTACTCCTTGGGTTTCTCAACCCAACAATATCAATGACTTTTTCAGAACGGGTGTCACTTTGGCCAATAATGTTTCTATTTCAGGGGACAATGAAAAGGCAAATGTCAGATTTTCCTGGACAAATCTTGATCAGAAAGGAATCGTACCCAATACTGACCTGAAAAGGAATACCCTGGCTTTGAACTCAACCATCAATATCATTCCAGAGAAATTATCCCTGACCACAACTGTCAACTACCAAAACAGCAGCTCAGGAAACCGGCCCAATATTAGCTATGGCACGGAAAATCTTATGTATCTGTGGATTTGGTATGGAAGACAGATAAACACCCGAAACCTTCGTGATTATTGGATGCCTGGTTTGGAAGGAACCCAACAGTTTAACTACAATTACAATTACCATGACAATCCTTATTTCAGTGTTTATGAAAACACCAACGGTCAACAGAAAAACAGGATATTCGGGAATCTTCTGTTAAACTATAAGTTCAACAATAAGCTCAATCTGATGGTAAGGACGGGTATGGATAATTACAATGAACTCAGGGATAGAAAAAGGGCATTTTCTACACAGCGATTCCCCAGAGGTAATTATAGAGAAGACAATGTCAATTTCAATGAAAGAAATACGGACTTTTTGCTCACGTATTCAGAAACATCAAAGCAAAATTGGTCTTACAATTTGGCATTGGGGGGAAACCTGATGTTTCAGGAAAACAAATTCCTGCAATTGGTGGCTCCAGAATTATTGATCCCAAACATCTATAATTTCACCAATACCGCGGTTGCCCTTCAAACCGAACAATTCAACAGTAAGAAGAAAATCAATTCCCTGTATGGATTTGGGCAAATAGGTTACAAAAACATCCTGTTCTTAGATATTACTGGTAGAAATGACTGGTCCTCGACACTTCCTGTGGACAACAACTCCTACTTCTACCCTTCCGCAACTTTCAGCGCGATCATTTCTGACATGGTCGATCTTCCGAGAAACATTTCCTTGATCAAGGCCAGGGCAGCTTACGCAGAAGTGGGCAATGATACCTCTCCATTTAGCCTGACGAATGTCTTCAACAACCAGATTGCTTGGGGAAGCGATCAGGCAAAATCTGAATCCTCAGTATTGTCCAATGCTGAATTAAGACCCGAAAGAACTGCCTCTACAGAGTTTGGCTTGGATTTAAGGTTCTTTCAGGGAAGGTTGGGATTGGATTTCACCTATTACAACAATATTACCAGGGATCAGATCATCCCCATTACCCTTGATATCGCCACAGGTTACAACAGTCGGATCATCAATGCAGGAAAAATCCAAAATCAGGGAATTGAAATAGTGGCCTTAGCCAACCCAATCCGGAGAGACAACGGATTTAGATGGGACATAGTAGCCAATTTCACCCGGAACCGTGGAAAAGTCATTGAGTTGACCGAGGGTCTTGACACCTACACCCTAACTGAAAGAAACGGAGCATTTATTCAAGCAAGAATAGGTGAAAGAATGGGCAATATGTATGGAGTCGGTTTTGCAAGGGTAAACGATCCCAACAGTCCCTACTTTGGAGAAATCATTCACAATAGCACTGGAACGCCGTTAAGAGATTCTGAATTGGTATTTCAGGGAAATTACAATCCCGATTGGATGCTGGGTATCCAAAACAGTTTGGCATACAAGAACTTCACATTGGGATTCTTATTCGACATTCGCTATGGGGGCATTGTGGTATCACGGACCAAAACTATCGGATCCACATCCGGCCAACTCGAAGAAACCTTATTCGGTAGAGCAAACGGCTATGATATGACACTGGAAGGAAATGGGATTATCAGCCCGGGTGTTATCGCCAATGGGGACGGAACTTTTAGGCCCAACGATGTTAAAATCACCTCCAGAAACTGGCACAACAGGTATTATGAGCGCAATAATGTTGAGGCGGCAAAATATGATGCTTCCTATGTCAAACTGAGAGAGGTCACTTTGGGGTATAATCTGCCCAAAAATTGGTTGAGCAGGGTTCCATTTGAAGATGTAAGGGTGTCACTGGTAGGAAGAAATCTTGCTTTATGGACAGAAAATCCGCATTTTGATCCTGAGACGCTTTCCATGTCCGGTGGAACTTTACAACCAGGAGTGGAAAACATGGCTTTCCCTTCTACAAGAAGCATCGGATTCAATGTCAACCTCAAGTTTTAACTCCTACTCCTAAAATTTCTAAATCATGAAAATCCATATCAAAAAATTATTCATCACTCTGCTTTCCATACAGGTGGGATGGTTTGTAGCCTGTACGGGAGATTTTGAAGATCTCAATTCAAACCCCAACTCTCCTGAAGTAGTCCCCTCATCACTTTTGCTACCCACTGTTTTGAGAAGCACTGCCAATCAAGTTGCCGGGCAGGCTTGGGGAATAGGCAATGTGGTCATGCAGTATACTGCCAAAATCCAGTTTACAAATGAGGACAGATACAACTGGGGTCCTTTTGGAAACCCGTATGGTACATTTTACAATTCACTCAGGGACATCAACAACATCATTTTGATTTCTGAACCACAGGGACAAAACAATTATGTGGGTATTGCCAAAGTAATCCGTGCCTTCCAGGTCTCTTTTATGACCGATGCTTATGGGGAACTGCCTTTTTCTGAGGCCATAATGGCAAAAACAGGTATAAACTATCCTGTTTTTGATTCCCAGGAAGCCATTTATGAGGGTATTTTAAGAGAGTTGAGAGAAGCCAATGAGCTACTTGGATCCAGCAATGAAGCTGTAAGAGGAGATATTCTGTTTGATGGGGATATTTCCAAATGGAAAAAATTTGCCAATTCCCTTCGCCTAAGGGCTTTGATGCGGATCTCTTTGAGAAAAGATCCTTCATCAGAAATGCAGCAGATCCTTTCCAATCCAAATCAGTTCCCGATTTTTACCGGAAACAACGACCATGCTTTACTTCAGCATTTATCAGATATTCCCAACCAACATGATCTTTATACCACCCGTTCCGGATCATTTGATGAATACCGACTAAGCAAAAACATGGAGGTGACATTAAAAGACCTCAACGATCCGAGGCTGTTTGCCTATGCCCAACCTACCAATGATTCAGGTGCCGGGATTATCGGAGGGATCAATGCTTATCAAGGGGTGCCCAATGGCTTATCCGATGAGGAGGCACTTCAATATTCTCCAACGGGGCAGGCCGCAAAAGGGGGGTCAAATTTCATCTCTAGGATAGGTTTTCTTTGGTCCTGTTCTGCCTGCACTTCCCTGGCAAATCCGATAGGTTATCAAACGATCCTGATGAATTATTCAGAGTTGCAGTTTATCCTGGCAGAAGCCCGGGAAAGAGGGTATATCACCACTGGGAATACTGAAGAATATTACCTCAATGGCATAAAGGCCTCCTTTAGTTACTATGAAAGCAGATATCGGTTGATCAATCTCCCGCAGATTGCCGATAAATTAATTGTGGGAAATGACTATTTTCAACAGACTAATGTAGCCTATACCGGAGGTCAGGAGGAAAAGTTGGCGAAGATCGGGACGCAAAAATGGTTGTCACTATTTTTCTCCGGCTTGGAAAACTGGTATGATTGGAGAAGGACGGGATTTCCCAAAATAAACCCAGGTCCTGCTGCATTTGAACCGAATGTTCCCAGAAGGTTTATGTACCCATCCAGTGTACAAGCCCTGAATGAAGATAATTACAGGGCAGCCATTACCCGTCAGGGTCCGGATAGGATATCCACCAGAGTATGGTGGGATTTGCCGAAATAGCCGATCTAAATCAATAAATTACCCTGCCTGTCTGCCACAAGGAGATGGGCAGGTTTTAAACTTTATGAAGATGAGCAACAGAAGAGAATTTCTCAAGCAAGCAACAATTTTTTCCGGCGGAATGGCTCTTTGGGGCGGTATTCCCCAAGCCATACAAAAAGCCATGGCCATCATCCCTGCTCCCGGAAGCACTTTTTATGATGCAGACCATGTCGTTTTTCTGATGCAGGAAAACAGATCCTTTGATCATGCTCTGGGTGCATTGCAGGGAGTCAGGGGATTCAATGATCCAAGAGCAATCAAGCTCAAGGATGGGTTGCCTGTTTGGCTTCAGAAAGACAAGCAAGGAAATACCTTCAAACCCTTTCACCTGGATATCCAAAATACAAAAGCCACTTGGTTGGGGGATATTCCACATTCCTGGGAAAATCAGGTAGATGCGCGCAATGGCGGCCAATATGACGGCTGGATTGAAGCCAAAAGACCCGGAAACAAGGACATTAAGCACGTTCCGCTTACCATGGGGTATTATGACAGATCCGATATCCCGTTTTATTATGCCATGGCTGATGCATTCACAGTTTGTGACCAGCATTTTTGTTCAGCCCTAACAGGAACCACCACCAACCGGATGTTTTTTTGGACCGGAAAGAGCAGGGACCCCAAAACAGGACATTCTGTTGTCAGAAACTCGGAAGCGACCTACAGTAAGGAAGTAGATTGGAAAACCTATCCCGAAAGATTGGAAGAAAACGGGGTTTCCTGGAGAGTGTACCAAAACGAAATCAGCCTGCCCACCGGATTAGAGGGTGAGGATGAAAGTCTTCTGGGTAACTTTACCGACAACAACCTAGAGTGGTTCAAGCAATACCATGTCCGCTTTGCAAAGGGCCATTATCCTTATTTGGAAAAAATGGAAAAACAGTTGATTCAGACCATTTCCGACCTGGAAAATGAAAAAACACAGCCTGCCAATCCGGGAAAGGAAAATGCACTGCAAGAGAGCATTGCCAAATTGAAAGCAGTCCAGGATTCGCTCATCACCTACCACCCGGATAATTTTGATAAACTTCCGGATAATGAAAAAAACCTTCATCAAAAGGCATTTACTGTCAATGATGCGGATACGGATTTTCATGAAACCGAGTGGTTGGATTATGAAAAAAACGGTGAAAATTTTCAGACCAAAATTCCCAAGGGGGATATCCTTCATAAATTCAGGAGCGATATCAAGGAAGGTAAACTGCCTACCGTATCCTGGCTGGTCCCTCCCCAGAAATTTTCGGACCATCCTTCCGCTCCCTGGTATGGGGCTTGGTATCTTTCAGAGGTGATGAATATCCTGACCGAAAACCCGGAAGTCTGGAAAAAGACAATTTTCATATTGAATTACGATGAAAATGACGGATATTTTGATCATGTACCCCCTTTTGTAGCACCCCATCCAACAGATACCCAATCAGGTAAATTCACTTCGGGAATCAATACCAAGGATGAGTTTGTCACCCGGGAAGAAGAGCTTTCCAAACCTGGAATGAAACCGGAAAATGCCAGACAAAGTCCGGTAGGCCTTGGCTACAGGGTTCCCCTCATCATTGCATCACCATGGACAAAAGGAGGCTGGGTCAATTCAGAGGTCTGTGACCTGACCTCATCCCTGATGTTTTTGGAAAAATTCCTAAAACACAAAACCGGAAAGGATATCAGGGAAGAAAATATCAGTAGCTGGAGAAGGACAGTCTGTGGGGATCTCACTTCTGCATTCCGGCAGAATGATGGGGAGGAAACCACTTTCCCACAACCCGTACAGCAAAAAGCATTTATGTCCATGATCCATCAGGCAAGTTTTAAAGATCTTCCCAACAATTTCACTCCCTTGACTTCCCAACAGCTCAAAACAATCAAAAAAAGAGGTGTTAAATCCTCCATATTACCCAAACAGGAAGCTGGGATCAGAAACTCATCTGCGCTCCCTTATGAACTTTACCTTGAAGGAAATCTTAACGGAAACCGGCAAAGCTTTGAAATGGTCTTTCATAACAGTCAAAAGAAATTCGGATCCAAAACTGCAGGGGTTCCTTTCCAGGTTTATTGCCCAAAAAAATATCTTGAAAACGGTATTTGGAAAACTTTGAAATCATGGGATTTCGCCTTGGAGGCAGGTACTGAACTTGATTACCAATGGCCTATAGCTAACTTTGAAAATGGCCTTTACCATTTGGATGCCTATGGACCCAATGGTTTTTATCGGGGGTTTAAAGGACAAAAAGAGGAGCTGACCTTGTCGGTTAAAACAAGTTATGAGATGACGGATCCAAAAAAGCCACAGTTACTTCTTCGGATCCAAAATATAAATTCCAGCACCATAATTTGTGAGTTGGAAGATCAAGCTTATGGAAAACCCCAATCCGAAATCGGATTAAAATCCATGGAGGAGAAAACGATTGCTCTTGATACTGAAAAGAGCTTTGGTTGGTATGATTTTGCGTTGAGGATTAAAGGGAGCCACACCTTTGAAAGAAGGATGGCCGGTAGAATCGAAACCGGATTACCCTCGAAAACCGACCCCCAAATGGGGAATATATCGATCGAAGAAGAAAATGGGAATGCCTAAGTCCTTCCATTTTACTTTGCATATTCCTCCTGCTTTTACCAAAACCATATCAGCTGTTTTGTTTATGACCCTCTTGGTTTCCTGCCATAAAATAGAATTCAAGCCTTCCTATTCCGCCCCGGCATTCCAATACCTGAACCAGGTGATGAAAACCATTTTATTGAATGAATTTTCAGATGGGGAAAAATTGGATTTAGCTGAGGGATGGCAATTCCATGGTTGGGACACACTAGCAGGAAAAGAACAGGCATTTCCTGATTTCTTAGTAGGAAATCCAGTGAAACTCCCGCATAGGATCACCCAGCCCAACAGCAATATTTGGTATTCCGGCGTGTTTGATCTTGCGGAAGGATATTTGAAGATAAACGGAGATGACGGTACCCAACTTTGGTGTGATGGAGAAAGGATTTACCAAAATGAGAATCAGCTTTATCCAGTTGGGAAAATTTCTGAACAAAGTATAAAACTGAGCATCAGGGTGATCAACAATGCCGTTTCAGGTGGTTTGAAGCAAGTCACTTGGGTGAGCCGGGGTTCATTGGAGGACTTATCCAAAAGAAAAAAATCAGCTTATGATTCTGCCGTCCATGAAGCAAAAAAAGCTCTATGGCTAGAAAGTGATTTTCCAACGGATTGGAAAGACTATCCAATTTGGCTGACTGACCCTGTATTATTGCCCCATACAAAAAAGGACAGCTTAACCATTCGGTGGCTTGGAGAGAAAAACGCTATTTCTAAGATACATTATGGCCGTGAACCCGGTTTGATTTTACAATCGGCCAAAGCCCTTGAGAAAGATGGGATTTACACCGCAGTTGTTCCCCGCCAGAATTGCAGCTACTATTATTTTGAAATGGACAAAACACAATCCCCGCTTTTTACAATGAAAAAAAACATTTCCCAAAAAGAGATTTCCTTTTCGGTTTGGGCTGACAGTCAGGGAGGATGGGAAACATTTAGCAGGATCATAAACCAAATGAAAATCAACAATCCGGACTTCACCATAGGTGTTGGGGATTTAGTAGGCAATGGGGCTCAACCCTGGCAGTATATCAGATTACTTGACTATTTGTCTAAGATACACGTTCCTCATCGTCTTTTTGCAGGAAACCATGATTATGACGGAAGTTATGATGATTGGAACCCCATTCATTTTAACCGATACCTCAAGACGAAAAACGAGAAAACCTATTCTTTCTGGCGAGAAGGACCCTGTGCCTTTATTGCGCTTGATCCCAATGCCCATTTCCCGGTTTCGATTCCGGAATCCTCTTCCCAGTTTAATTGGTTCACCAAAACCATCCAATCAGAAAGTTGGAAAAGTGCACCATGGAAAATAGTACTGGTTCATCAACCTCCATACAGCCAAGGCTGGATAGATTATCAAGGTGAAAAAAGTATCCGGGAGCTATTAAAGCCTTTTTGGGAATCGGGATTGATTGATCTGGTCATTTCAGGTCATACCCATGATTATGAAAGATTGATAATTCCTCATGAAAAAGGAAAAACAGCCTTCGTAATCGTCGGAGGTGCGGGAGGAGGATTTGAGTCCGATGATCTGCTTGAATCTTTACCAGAGATGGACACAGTGCTAAGAACACACCATTTTGGATGGATAAAGGCGGGAGAAGAGCGTTTAGAGTTTCATGCGATGGATTTAGAAGGGAACCGTGTTGATGGTTTTACACTTTTGAAATAAGTGTGTAAGCCATCTTTTTATATCGATCCAGATCAGCCAAAGGCTTTTTTTCTTCCTTCGCCATTTCATCCCAGTTACGCATCTTCAGCGAAAGCTCAAACAGTTCATCATTTTCAAAATCTTCAGCTTCTTTTAAGCTCATTATCCCACCCTGATATTCAAGTGTTTGATGACTGGCATCAGAAAGCTTACTCAAATATTCTGGATATTTAAAAGTAAGGTATCTTTTGGCCTGTACATGATTTTCAACGAGTTTAGATATTTTTTCAGGAAAACCCATAGCCCGCAAAAAATCCGCCCCTATTTTTTCATGGCGCAATACGCCATATCCACCCATATTGTCAAGATTCTTTTCCAAGGCAAAAAGATGGCCGATATCATGAAAAAATGCCGCCAAAATAACCTCCTCATCGTACCCCTGATTTTCGGCAATCTGGGCAGCCTGGCTCATATGCTCGATTTGTGATACAGGCTCCCCTATATAATCCTCCTGCCCATGCCGCTCGTAAAGAGAAAAAATCTTCTCTACCCTTTGCCATACTGTCTCCATATTAATTTCCTTTTTATAATCATGACGAATATAGGGCAAACTTATCAATGTCATGAAAAAAATATGTTAACAAATAATTAACCACTCATCTTTTGGTCAGCACCTTTTTAATAACTTTCAAGATTCATAAATATGAATAATAGTAGCTTAAATTAACATTAATAAAATATAATTAACAGAAGCATAACCAAAACCATGACAACCTGAAAAGTAAAAAAGTTTATTTTTACTAAACATTATTAAATCACCGCGAAGAGTATCTTAAAATCCTGCGCAAAGGACCCATATCCCTCCCACTATGATCCAGATTAATAAAACCATAAAGCTTGCCGTTTTTGATATGGCAGGCACCACCATCAAAGACAATAGCAATGTTGCGGAAGCCTTTCAGGAAGCCTTTCTCATCCATGGATTTGGGCAGGTGACCTTGGAAGAAGCCCAGGAAAAAATGGGGTATCCCAAACCAATGGCTATTCGGGAGATATTGGGAAAACATATTTCCAATAGATTTGAGATTAGAGATGAATTGGTGGATGCGATTCATACCAGTTTTGTCAGCAGCATGATGGCCTATTATCGGGATGCTGAAGGAATTGCTCCGATGGAAGACGCAGAGGAGGTATTCAGGGAACTTCAGGAATTAGGAATCATTATCGGTTTGGACACGGGTTTCAGCAGGGATATTACAGATGTTATCCTTGAGCGGGTCGGGTGGAAAAACACGCCGCTGTTGGACATCACAGTTTGTAGCAATGAGGTAGAAAATGGTCGGCCTTATCCCGACATGATCCATACCATGATGGAGATGTTTGATATCGTGGATCCCCAGGAGGTCATCAAGATCGGAGATACAGAGGTAGATGTCAATCAGGGCCTTAATACAGGATGCCTGATGAGTATTGCAGTGACCACCGGAGCATTTAAAAGAGAAGAATTGTCAAAACATCATCCCACCCATATCATCAATTCATTGAAGGAGATTTTGCCTTTGGTCAAAGCTCATATTTTAGCAGTAGCAGAAAGTAATCAGAAAAATCCTGGATCCATAATTTAATTCTTATGGTACAGATTCCATTTCTGCAAACAAAACTTAGCAAATGCAGCGATTTTACCATGAGTCTTTTTGCTGCAACGATGGCTTTTCTGACCTACAGCAGCATGTATGCCTTCAGGAAACCGTTTGCGGCAGCCACGTTTGAGGGGGAGATATTTTGGGGTTTGGATCTGAAGGTTTGGCTGATATTAGCCCAGACTTTTGGATATATGGCCAGCAAGTTTTATGGAATCAAAGTAATTTCGGAACTTAAACCTGAAAAAAGATCGGTTTCGATTCTGGCACTGATCGGGATTTCATGGTTGGGCTTATTTGGGTTTGCTGTTCTTCCCACCCCGATCAATATACTTTGCATTCTGATCAATGGCTTTCCTCTTGGCCTGATTTGGGGTTTGGTTTTTCATTATCTTGAAGGCAGACGGTTTACCGAGATGATGGGAAGCATTCTGGCGGTGAGTTTTGTTTTTTCATCCGGATTTGTCAAATCCATGGGGAAATACCTGATGGATGAATGGCAGGTTACCGAACTTTGGATGCCGTTTTTTACCGGTGGATTGTTTGTTCCGTTGTTGGTGATCACTGTCATCCTGCTGAATCAGATTCCTCCACCCAATAAAAAGGATATCGCATTGCGATCCCTCAGGACTCCCATGTCCAAAAAAGAAAGGAAGCTGTTTTTTAAAGAGTTTACACCTGGTATTATTCTATTAGTCTTGGTTTATGTGGTCCTCACAGCACTCCGCGATATCCGGGATAATTTTGCCGTGGAAATATGGGAAGCCATGAAGATTCCGGTCCATCCCGAACTGCTGACAGAGACTGAAATCCCCATTACCTTGATTTTGTTGATCATGATGGGGCTTTTGGTCCTGATCAAAAACAATAAAAAAGCGCTTTATCTTTACCATTGGATCATCATTGCAGGCATGTGCTTGGCAATCGGATCCACGGTTTTGATGCAACTCAACATTATTCCACCTTTCCTCTGGGTGGTATTGACCGGAACAGGCATTTATATGGGTTACATCCCGTTCAATTGCCTGCTTTTTGACAGGTTGATTGCCTCTTACAAATCAGCCGGAAATGTGGGTTTTCTGATGTATCTGGCAGACAGTTTCGGCTACCTGGGCTCTGTCAGTATAGTTGCCATAAAGCAGTTTGGTATGCTTCAGGACATGAGCTGGCATCTGTTTTATACACAGGGAATCCTGATTTTACTCAGCATTGGAATGGGAATGATGCTGTTCACCTTAGGTTATTTCAAAAGAAAAGCCACAAATTTTTCCAAAAAACCAACTCCCCAGCTGGTTTTTAACCATTCAGTTTAAAAAATACAGAGAGAAATTAAATGAAAAAATCAGCAATAGTTATCGGTGCAGGTATAGTCGGACTCGCCATCACAAGGGCACTTTCCAATAAAGGTTGGCACGTCAAAGTCATCGAGCGAAACCCCAAGCCTATAGGTGCTTCTATCCGCAATTTTGGGATGATCTGGCCCGTAGGTCAGCCACAGGGAGCAAGTTATGAAAGGGCAATCAGATCAAGAGAAATCTGGCAAGAAATGAGCAAAAAGGCTGGTTTTTGGGCGGAAGAAACCGGTGCATTGCATTTGGCCTATACCGATCTTGAAAATGAAGTGGTCAGGGAATTTGTCTCTGCAATGAGAGGCATCAAATCCGCACATCACCTTAATCCCCAACAAACCCTCCAAAAAAGTCCTGCCGCAATCGGAAAAAGCCTAAAGGGTGCTCTTTGGACCCAAGAAGAAATTATTATAGATCCCCGTGAAGCGGTTTGGCAAACTGCATCCTATCTTGAATCGTTGCCCAATATTTCCTTTGTCTATAATAAGGTTGTGAGCCAAATTGAAGGAAATAGAGTGTTTTCCGGAAAAGAAAGCTGGGAGGCTGATCTAATTATGGTCTGTAGCGGTGCGGATTTTGAAACCTTATATCCGGAAATATTTACCCGGACTGATATTACCAAATGCAAACTTCAGATGATGCGTCTTGTCAAACAACCCGATAACTGGCGGATCGGACCGCCACTTTGTGCGGGTTTGAGCTTTATCCATTATAAGGGTTTTGAAGTGGCCCCCTCACTTGGTAAATTGAAAGCATTTTATGAATCCCAATATCCGGATTTATTGAAAATGGGCATCCATGTGATGGTTTCCCAAAACGGTTCGGGTCAGCTTACAATTGGAGATAGTCATGAGTACGGATTGCACCTTGACCCATTTGACAGACAGGACATCAACATAAAAATCCTTGATTTCCTAAAAACCTTTGCTGCATTCAAAACCTGGGATCTTGAATCTTCCTGGCAGGGTATTTATCCGAAAATGAAAAACGGAGAAACAGAATTTGTCCATCATGTAGCCGATGGAACTTGGATTGTCAATGGACTCGGCGGTGCCGGAATGACCTTATCTTTTGGTTTGGGGGAAGAAGTTGTGGAAAGAATTTAATGAACTTTAAGTTTAAATAGTTTTTTACCGCTAATTTCCCGCATGGAAAATGAAATCTTGGTTCAGATCAGCCAAAAAATCAAACTCATAAGAAAAGACAAGAACCTGACCATCCAAGAAATTGCTGACCGGGCAGGGGTTTCCAAAGGTTTGATTTCCCAAATTGAAAATTCAAGAACCATTCCTTCGCTTCTGGTACTGATGCAAATCATCAAAAGTTTGGAGGTGGATCTGAATTACTTTTTCAACAACCTGAGTTTGGATGGTAAGGAAGCGCCAATCCTTGTCCTAAGGAAGGAAGAATATGAAAAATTTGAAAAAGAACTCGCTTCGGGTTATCAATACGAAAGGATATTTACCCGGAAGATCAAATCAGGTATAGTGGACTTTGTTCTTCTTGAAATCCAACCAGGTGCGGAAAGGGAATTTGTGACCACGGATGCATTTGAATTCAAGTATATCCTTAATGGATCCGTGAAGTATGTATTCCGGAAACAAACCGTAGAACTGCATGAAGGAGACTCCATGCTTTTTGACGGTCGACTTGAGCACAACCCCGTCAATGAGGGGACAAATCCAGTGAAAATGTTGGTCGTTTATTTTTTCGAAAATAAGGAATGAGTGATGATTGGATCTATTATTCTTCAAATGATATTTAAAAGGTATTTATATGAAGGATAAATGTACTTTCTATGCGATATTTATAATAATCCCGGAAATTTATAGGTATGCAATTTCCATGTTTATTGCCTTTCCCCATTTTGGTTTTTCTGAGAAAAACCCGATGTCTCAAACATATTTCTGTATCAATCCCCGATTCGATAAAAATCCAGCAATTTCCCGCCTAAATCATAGGCTCTAAATTCTATCGTTTGACCAGCAATTTGGACAGTGCAGTAATGAAACCCCCGAAAGATTTTAGAAGTGAACCAGGTCCGGGTGGGAGCATTGTCTTCCAGATTCCCTCCTGTTCCACCTGCTTGCACATAAGTTATCCCATTTTTCAGATCAACTTTTCTGTTTTTGAGCGGAAGTGATCGCATGTAGCTATGTAGGTGTCCAAAAAACACCATTTTCACACCTGAATTTTCCATCAGTTTGATCAGATCCTTAAGTTCAGGGTCTCCCTGATTTCCCTGACCAGCCCACGTATTTCCATAATCATCCTCATCTGCAGAATAAGGCGCATGGTGAAGCACCACAAACTTCCACTCGGCCTCACTTTTTTCCATCTCCTCGCAAAGCCAATTATACTGCTCTCCGCCTTTCTGAAGATCATTTTTGAGGTTGCTGTTCAACATCCAAAAAGAGGCATCTCCATAATCAAACCTATAGAATCCCTGATTTCCGGTTTGGGGATGATATTGATTGTACCAAAAGAGATCCTCATCCCCGTTTCCCGGAACAGTAGCAACTGGAATTCTTGAATTAAGCGGACCGATACCCTGAAAATATTCCATTGTCCATTGGAATTTCTTGTCCCGATCCCCACCATCTGTCAAATCTCCGAGGTGAATCAAAAAATCAGGCCTTTCATCCCAAAGCATTTCTCCTACACGATGATTGATTTGTGGCCGGCTTTCCGTATCACTGATAATACCAAACATAAACGGATCACCTTTCGGCTTTGCCGTCTGAAAAGTCAGAACGGGGGACTGCAACAGCTCTCCCCTATTGGATTTCCACTCCAACTGATAATAATAGGTCGTGGATGGTTTAAGCTTTTCCAATAGTATTTTTCGAATGGTACTGGAATCGGTTTTCAAAGTTTGGCTCCGGTCCAGAGGGACTTTTTCCCCAAAGGAAATTTTGGCTTCGGAAGGTTGGTCTGTTTCCCAAACCAGTTGTGCGGAATTTTCTTCTATATGGTTTAGATAAGGTCCGGCCATCAAATGGAATTTGTCAGGGTACAACTTACCGGATTCAATCTGCTGCTTGATTTGTTCAAACCTCTTAAAGGCCACACCGGCATCAAAGGCATGTTCATAGATAGCCATCTGCTTAACCAAATCATGCAACAGCATATAAGGTTCAGCATCCAGCAAGGATTTCAGGTAAAGCTGTTGTACAGGATTATCAATTTTCCCATCGACCTCCGTCAATTTCATCCCTTGATGAAAGATTTCGAAGGTTTCACCGGTATAACTGAGGACAATATGCTTCCAATATCCTTTCCAAGGTTTACTTCCATGAATCTCATATCCCCATTCTTCAGTATCTTTTTTCCCCAACAAGATCTCTTTCCCAAATACCTCCAAAGTCATTGAAACCCGATTTCCATGAGTTAACAAAAGTTCAAATCCAACGGGTTGATTGACATGATCCAAAATCAAGAATTCCAGGGCAAAGGGTTTTGAAAAGTCTATTTCAATATCCTTAAAGGGTTGGTAAATACCAGAAATTTTGCGGTTGGTTTTGTTGGAAACAGGTGTTTCCTGATGCTGATAAAGTCTAAAATCTTCCAGAAGAACATTTTGGGACTCCGTACGGGTTTGGGCTTTTCTTGGCAAATCCCTTTGATTCCAAAACCAATACTCTTCGGCTGGCACAGAAATGCTATCCTGAACGGGATTATAGGCAAACATCTGTGTAAAAATTGTAAACATCAATAGGATCAGAGTCATCAGAAGTGCTTTTATGTTTAGTAAAACTAAAACAAACCAAATGAAGATTGATGAAGCTGATATTAAGAATGTGTCATGAAATGAGAACCTTTTGGATAGTGATGCCCTAAGCTCAAAATCCAATCCGAAAATTTAGAATGAAAGAAGTTAGAAATTTTTCATAGGGCTTTGATCTTTTGAAATCTTAAAAAAAACCTTTAAGGTGTTTAAAAGATCGGATTGTCTAAACAAACAACCCTAAAACTTCCTCTTTAGAGCATTGTGTATCCGTAATTTTCGCTAGAATATCTATACAACGGTAAATGGCCAAATCCAGTAATCTGTGGTAAGATATCAAAACCCTCAACCACCATAACCGCACATTCAAGGCTTCCTGCTGTGGCACCAATGTCTGAGACAACCCTGAGCATTTGACGATTAAAACCATGGCAGGATCCCATAGTTCAAAATATCCCCAATTCATAAGAATCAATCCCCTACCCCAATCTATCACTTAAATGAGTAAAGCATTCATTTTGGATACCTGAGTCTCAGAGACAGAAGAGACAGAACTAAGTCTGTCTCTTCTGTTCTTCTGAAAATCAATACTCAAAGATCAGAATCCCCATCGGGATCAGCATGCATGAGAGGCGGAAGAAATATATCTTCATATTCCTTTGCGTCAAAACCAAAGGAATATCCGCGATTAAATAACTATCATCTGTCCTTTCTCAGAAAACTTCCAGTTACTGGTAAATGATCACTGATCATTCGCATGGTATCGGCAGAGAAAAAAGCATCAACTTTAACCGTATTGTCGATCATCTCGCTAAACATATTCTTATTGACCAGCATATAGTCCAGTCTCCACCTTGGTGCATTTGCGGGATGTGAATGGACTGCGGTATCTATCGGATCAATGAAGTTATTTTTTAATTTATTATTCGCTGTCAATATGCGTAATTCCTCACTTGTAGGAACTGCGTTCAAATCACCCACCAACACCATATTTTTATCTAAGTTTTCTGTTAACATCCGGTTGAACTGGCTTACCAAAAAATTTAACTGCCCCTTTCTCATCGCGACATCGCGTTCACTTCTCCCTGCCTTGAGATGTACCCCTGTGAGTAAAATCTCATAATCTGCAGAAGGAAATATTTCCATGGACCACATTCGGGTGTTGATCTGGTTTTGGCTTTCCTGCTCACCTGTTTCCGTTACATAATCGGGCAATGGAGTCGTTACATTTCCATAGCCATACATGATTCCCATGGGAAACTTGCTCATGACGACTACATTCATATACCAGTTATGACTGGGGATATCGGCAAAATACCGATATTCCATTTCCGGTAATGAATCCAATGCGAGTTGCTTTAAGTACTTCGCACTTTCAAATTCCTGGAGCACAACAATATCCGCATCTGCTGTTTTCAAGGCTTTCAAGAAGAGGTCAAGTCGCAGCTTCATATTTTCCGGTGGGCTGTTTTCTCTATCGTTATCAATATAGGGATCGTCAAATTGATCTACAAAATGCTCAACATTCCAAGAGAGAATTTTAAAGGTGGAATCAGATGAATATGCAAAATCATGGGGGATGACGGTAAAAACATCTTTGGAAATGTCATTTTGAGTGGATTTGGGAGTGGATTTGGTACCTATGCAGGACATCATCAACAATACCAATAATACAGACAGCTTATTCATCGCGTTTTTTTATTGTGGGATGGTTTTAAAATAAAAAAGCGCCTCCGAAAAGGCGCTTTTAAAGTATTGATGGTTTTTAGTTAAAAATATACCTGACACCAACCTGCATTCTCCAGAGATTCCCCAAGGAATTTGAAGTTCTGAAGGTTTCATTGATCAGTTCATTTGTTCCTGGATTTGAGTTTACTCTATAAACTGGAACTCCATTATCACCAATCCTTCTCAGGTTAAGCGGATTGTTTTGCCATTCTACCTGTGGGATGCCCCAATTTGAATTGAACATATTCCCGACGTTGGTAAAATCCAATGATAGCTGGAGTTTGTTTTTTGAGTTTTTGGAGAGATTGATGTCCTGCAATATTCTCAGGTCAAAACGGTGTACCCAAGGTCTTACTGCCCCATTTCTTTCGGACACCTTACCTCTCATCTGACTTAAATAGGGATCTTGGTCAATAAACTCGTCAAAAATCCTTGCTTGATCCGCAGCGGTGTATCTGACACCATCAAGTGTGAATTCTTCAAAGGTCAATTCACTTGCGGCATTGGGTACATAGAGTAATCTGTTTGCAGCATCTCCAAATCGGATTCCGCTTCCAGAATAGGTATAACTGTATCTTCCTGCTTCTCCCCCGTCATAGAACAACCCAAGAGTGGTGTTATTTGATCTGTAGGAGATGTTTGCGATTAGCCTATTGGGTTGATCAAATCCAGCATAACTCAATTCAGGATTATTTCTATCAGATTGAACTACACTTGGCCATAAGGATCCAGCCTGAGAACCACCTGTCGCTCCTAAATCCCTAGCTCTGGATTTTGTATAGGCCACTGAAGTAAACAGGCCATTGTCAAAAGATTTTGCAAGCGATAAGGTCAATGAATAATATTCAGGTGTTTCATCTGAATTTGTGAAATAAAAGACGTTGTTGTAGTCGTTATCTCCAGAATAGGTGGTATTTCTCGTGATATTTGTACCATCAGGTCTTTGACCCGTCACTACATTTCTAGGACCCCAAAAAGGTCTGTTGTCAGGTCCACTAAGTAATCCGTCAGCTTCTCTAAGGATAACATTGTTTGCTATCGGTGAAGTGACATCCTTTGAATATATAAACTCCAACGTACCGATGATTCCAAAAGGGAGAACCTGATCCACAGCCAAATTTGTTCTCCAAACTTGTGGCAATTTGAAGTTTGGATCTGTCAAGTTCAATTCGTTTGAGGGAGCCAAACCTGGGTTTTCAGGATTATAAGCAGTTACTGATGGATTGAATACGATATTATTGGCTTCCACATCTTGGCCTTCAAAACCGTAACCACCTCTGATCACACCCGAACCATTGACCTGATTTGACATCCAAACAAATGGAACACGGCCTGAGAACACACCTGTACCTCCTCTGAACTGAGTGGTTCTGTTTCCATAGACATCCCAGTTAAACCCTACTCTGGGGGAAAATAAAGGATTCACTGTTGGAAACTGGGAAACATCAGGAGTAAACGCATTGCCGTTTACATCGGAAAATGTTTTGTTTTGTGCATCCAACAAAGGATTTCGTGGAATTTCCGTTGGGTAGAAAGGCAAATCCACCCGAAGTCCACCTGTTACCTTTAACTGAGGCGTGATCTGGAATTCATCCTGAACGTAGAGCCCTAACTGACCAAATCGAGTCGCATCTGTGGGAGGCGTGTTGGATCCATCTAGGGCATATCCTTTGGCGAAAGCATCAGGATACACATTTGGATTTCCATTCAACACGGCCTCTTCAAAATTTTCAAAACTGTTGAATCTGTAAAAACCGTTGAAAACAGGATTAAAGGCATTGTCAAAGGTCATGTACTCAAAATTACCTCCAAATGTATAGGTATGCCTTCCTTTATACAACGAGAAATTATTGGTGATATTCAATACATTGTTTTCAAGAAGGTTACCCACCGTGAAAAGCTCATTTCCCAAGGTCATGTAGTATTGTAAATTTCCTCCTGCATCAGGCTCCAACACTTCAATAAAAGGAAACTCCTGTCCGCCAGGAATCCCTCTTTTGGGATCTGTGATGGATGTATAACCAATATTGAGTTGGTTTGACATCGAGTTTCCAATCCTGGAACTCAATTCTGCAACCACAGATTTTACGTTTCTATCATTTGTATAATTGGAATTCCTGAAATTGATTCCTTCTATTCCTGTTCTACTTCCGTTGATTCGGGATTGAAGATATCGGTTGGAGTTCCCATTGGTCTGCACATCTGTGAAGGCAGTATAGTTATTGTACCTTACAGATACTTTGTGATTCATGTTGATGTTGTAATCCAGTCTGACATTTAATCTTTCCTGCTCCGAAGCAAAAGGATAGGAATCCACTGCACCTGGATCATAGCCATAACGATCTATTATTCTTTCCCTTACGCTATTGGCTTGCTCGAAAGGAACTCTTGATATAAACTGGCCATCTGGAATCTCTCCTTCCCTTGCTGCCCTTCTAATGATGGAGGGGGTAGCAGACGCTTCTTTTTCATAATTGACAAAGAAAAACAATTTGTTTTTGATGATTGGGCCTCCAACACTAAATCCAGCAATTTCATTTTTGCTGTCATTCTGGGGCACAAATTCATTGCCGATTTTGGTGCCTATCATTTGGTCATTTCTCAAAAAATAATAAGCTGTACCTGTAAATTCATTGTTACCTGATTTGGTAATGGCATTCACACCCGCTCCGGTAAAACCTCCCTGTCTGACATCATAAGGGGCCAAGTTTACCTGAACCTCTTCGATTGCGTCAAGGGAAATAGGATTTCCACCTGCAAACTGACCTGATCCCAATCCAAAATTGTTGTTATAAATATTTCCATCAACAGTAAAATTGTTGAAATTAGAGCTTGTACCAGCAAAGGAATTTCCATTTGATTGAGGAGTCAACCTTGTGAAATCACTGATATTTCTACTGATCGTTGGAAGCGATGCTATTTTTTCTTTAGAAAGATTAAGTGAAGCACCAGTCCGATCTGCATTCATGATGCCGTCTCTTCCTGCGACCACCTCTACCACATCCAATTCCAATCCATCCGTCAATTGGGTGTTGATGGTGTAATTTTGACCCAGTGAAAGATTTATTTCTTCGAAAAGCCTGTTTTCGAAACCTACATAGGTAATCGTGACTTGGTAAGGCCCACCTACACGCAAATTTGGCAGCACAAACCTACCTTCATTATTGGTTACTGCACCGTACCGAGACCCTGATGGTCCGTGTATGGCCAATACATTTGCACCAGGAAGTGTAGCACCCAAGTCATCGGTTACTATTCCCTGCATGCTTGCCGTGGTTACTCCTTGTGAGAACAATGCTCCTGTACTTGTCACAAACATTGCAATCATCAAAAAGCATTTCAGTAATGATTTTTTCATTTTCCTCTTTTTAATTCCTAAATGATTTAAATTATGATGGGACAAATGTAGAGGGGATATAATACAAAGGCCTCCAATCAAAATTTTCAATTTGTTAAGAATTGCGTATACATTTAACTAATCTTAACACAGAATTAATCCACGAATTGACGTTTTGGAGGTATTGACGCCCTATAGAAGTTCAGAGACAATATCCCGATTGGGACATAAAAATCTAAAAGTCAGTTTTGTATAAACCCATAAAAACTTCCGAAATTGTTTAAAAACCCATTCTTGGTATCCTTCCAAGAATGGAAAAAGTTTCTGAACGAAACCGTTGGTGTCGGTTTTGAAAAAATAGAGACCCAAGAAAGCTTCTATCGAACAGGAACTTGAATCCTTTACGAATTCCCTCAAGAAAGAGATTTGCGTCAGCCGTCTTTCAGAAACAAACTGTCGCCTTTTGACTACTCGTACAGAAAATTGAACCCATTGTCTGTTTCACTTATCTCAGGGTTTTTGGAAATTTCAAGTACTGCCTAGCTGACCTTCTCCTGGTTTATCTCTGCGATGCTGTTTTCACTGGAATTCAGGACTTGGCTTCTTTGAACTACTCGCACCATTCTTTTTATGGGGAAACTCTGGAAAAAGAAAAAGGCATTGGCTGGCAATTTTGTTCTGCACAAATCCCTAAAGCACAAAAATTATAGCCGGATTCTTATATCAGAGAATCCGGCTATAATTTAATTGTCTCAAAAGGGAGTATATTTAATTTAATGATAAAAATTTGTGCCTGGTACTTGCCTATTTCATTTTCTTTGCAGAAAAAAATTAAGCCCGTGACCAGGACTTAGTATTTTTATAAATAATATCGATTCTTGAAAGCTAAATCTGATTATGTCCTCAAAAATATCATCCTCTACTATTAAAAATATCTTTTCAACCGCCGCTATGTTTCACAAAGGACACACCTTTATAATGGATATAAGAAATATCCCGGTTAAGTTTTTGTCACCTTATTGTTCTGTGAATAATTTATTTTCAATGCTGAAATCTTCTTAGATTTCAGCCAATTTTGTTCTAGAAAATCTTAAATTTAATGACGCTCACTCCGTTTGTTTTATCTCCAAGCAACTCCCCTACATACAACATTTAAATCACAATCATTCCAAGAGTGATTATTCAGCCACTTTCTGAGTAAGTACCATACTGACCCTTGGAGGCCCCTCCGGAATCCTCTTCCTTGAGATGAACCAAGTTATTTGTATGGATTCAATATTTCATGATTTTCTAACAAATTGTTAACGGAAAGAAATCGGGTTGGCGAAATTCTAATTCTAAATTTCGAGATGAAATTCCCTTCGCTATCACCTGCATCATGGATACTTTTTATTTTAATATTATGGGTATTTGTCTTCGGAAATGACAATTGGGATGTTTACATATTGGATGAGGCCAAAAATGCCGAAGCTGCACGTGAAATGCTGCAAACAAAAGATTGGATCGTACCCAGATTCAATGGAGAATTAAGGTACGACAAGCCCCCACTACATTACTATTTCATTGCGCTATCTTTTTGGTTTTTTGAGGTCAATTCTTTCACTGCAAGGCTTTTTCCCGCAGCAATGGGATGTTTGCTTGCATTTTCGGTATTCTTTAAAATAAAATCCAGAATGGGTGAACGCAAAGCCTTTTGGTCCACATTGCTTTTTATCAGTTCTTTGCATGTCCAGCTTCAATTCAAACTCTCGGTTCCAGACCCATTTCTGATCTGTTTTTTGGCTTTGTCCATTTTTTCTTTTGAATCTTGGATCAAATCAGAAATGCAGGCAAAAAAACACCTTAGATGGGCGTGTTTCTTTCTGGCTTTTGCCACCATGAGCAAGGGCCCAATTGCACCACTACTGCTAGCGGCTACCTTGGTCACCTATTTATTGCTTGCCCCTAATCGTTTTAAGATTTCTTGGCTTCGGATATTTGAACCTTATTCAATAGTGATTTTTTTGGTCGTAACCCTTCCCTGGTATATCGCAATATCCTGGGTTACCGAGGGTGCTTGGTTACAGGAGTTTATCTTTCACCATAATTTGAATCGATTTTCTAAGCCAATGGAAGGCCACGGGGGACCTTTTTATCTCATTCTGCTTATGGTTATTGTCGGTTTTTTGCCTGGTAGTTTATTTTTGATCCGAATTTTTTCCTATCGGCTAAAGGACCTCCTAAAAGATCCATTATTGGCCCTTTCTTGTATTTTCACCCTGGTGACAATGGTTTTTTTCTCACTGTCCAGCACCAAGCTACCCAACTATGCCGCACCTGTTTATCCTTTTCTTGCAGTCATTTTTGCCTATACTTTAGATGTCAGGGGAATTAATTCCTGGACCAGATATTTCTCTTTTGGCTTGGCTGCAATCGTTCCAATTGCAGCCTTTGGATTAACCTTTACAAAGCTTCCAATCCTACCTGAGCTTGAAGGAATAGAAAAATACTCCTTCTTTTTGATATCCCCTGTTGGATTAGCTATAATTTCTTTGGTGGCTATAAGTTTCAAAAAAAATTTTACCTCCTTATTTGCCTTGTGCCTATCGTTTTTGGCCTTAAATTTTATTGTGTTCCACTTTTACATACCTGCAATCAACGAGC
The DNA here is from genome assembly GCF_000381545.1 of Rhodonellum psychrophilum GCM71 = DSM 17998. Classification (GTDB taxonomy): domain Bacteria; phylum Bacteroidota; class Bacteroidia; order Cytophagales; family Cyclobacteriaceae; genus Rhodonellum; species Rhodonellum psychrophilum. The sequence continues at coordinate 119,327 of NZ_KB906689.1, forward strand.
ATAATCCGGTGCGTGTTTCCCGGGATATTTGGGCTGGGAAAAAGCTATACTATTGGGGGGAATTCAATCCTGCTTTTCCTTTTGCAACGCAACAGATTCTACTGGAATGGGAGGTTGAAAGCGGAAATCAAGACTTGATCGTTACGACTGATCGGGCCTTAAAGCAAAACCCACTTCCGGTTCCTTATCAGGTTTTGTTCCAATCCAAAGATCTTTTTGAGAAAACTGAAACAATGATCATCCAGCCAACTTCTGCTGAAGAATGATCCTTTTCCTAAGGGAAAGTATGGAGGCAGGTTTGGTCTTGATAAACGGTTTTTTTAATTTTTTACCTGAAAAATACCTCAGGGTAACTTCTCTTGCAGCCAGAGTGGCGACCAAACCCAAGGCAGCACCCATCCAGATATCACCGAAGAAATGCTGCATGAGATACACTCTGCTTAACCCGATCCCGATCGCAAGTATCAGCATCATCCGTTGGATTTTGGGATGTTTTGAAAAGATGATTGAAAAGGCAAAACATATGGAAAATGCCGTAGTGGTATGACCCGAGGGAAAACTGTTCCAGTGGTATAAGTTAACTCCGGGGACTTGGTAAAAATCCACTCCCTTAAAAAACTCTGCTGGCCTGGGAAAACCGGGAAACAATAATTTCTTACCAAGACTGACCAATATCGTATTAAAAAGCCCACAAAGAATCAGGAAGATTGAAAATGAAGTTTTCCAAAACAAGAACAAAATAACAAAAGGAACGAAGATTATACCGTCACCTAACTGGGTAAGGGCCAGAAACACGATATCGGAAAAAGAATTGTGAAACTGGTTAAATTGTAGTTCTAAAAACCCTTTTGGGGTGGCAAAAACCGGAATGGAGCAAAGTAGTAAAAGTACAATGGCTCCCCATAGAAATTCGAGTCCTCGATTCTTCTTTCTTTTCATCCTGAAAAGCTACGATCTCAAAATTTCATACATGTTAAGAGATTTTGAATTTATTTTTATGATTTTTCCCAATGACAACAGGATTATCGAAAAATTTATACATCCTTTAACACAAACACCAGAAAAAAGGAATAACCTTTGTTCGGACTTAGGTTTTTTTAATCTTTTGACCAAGAAAAGCATCTGTTTCTTAGTGGTCTTGAAATTTGTTTTAAAAGATTGAAGTGAGATCTGGTCGCTGGGCACCTCCAAAACGTCAGGTGGGTAATTCTACCAAGCTTAGGGGTGCCGTTGTGGTCTGGATAATATTGAGAACCTCAAACCCTATCGTTATGCAAGAGAGGTCGCTAAAACCGATCCTACGGTTAGGCAGACGATTTTCGGAGGCGGTATTTATACACAGGCAGATTCTGAATTGGGCAGGGGAATGAATTTGATTGTTGGGGTTAGAGGGGATTACACCACTTATAAAAATTCACCTAACTTCAATCATACCGTTTTAAAAGAACTGGGTTTAAAAACAGATATTAAAACAGGCGGATTTCAGATCCAACCTAGAGTGCAGTTTACTTGGGACATCAATGAGCGACAGACTGATATCATCAGAGTTGGTGGAGGTGTTTTTGGATCGGCACTCAATAACTATACGGATGTCAACAATTTGCAAGTTGACGGTACCAAAATAGTAGCAGTATATGTCACCAGTGCCAATGTGCGCACACCGAATTTCGAATCTTACAGAAACAATCCAGCCACTGCACCTGGAGTGGACCTTTTGAATAATCCCAACATCTCTCCGGTTGCTACGATCAACATGAACAGTAAGGACCTATAAGTCCCGATAATATCAAGGTTAATGTAATTTATAGCTGAATCATCAATAAACGACTTCGCTTAGTTGTAAATCCCGAAATATACTTTGGGTTAACTGTTAGGCGTTGAAAATGCAAGAAGTTCAGACTAGGTGAAGTCAAAAACAGCAAACAAAGACTGGATGTTAAGCAATTTCAGATTGGATTGAGATTGATAGTGAGTCACACAAGTAGAAATGAAAGTCAAGCAGTAAGATCCACTTTTGAAAAAAGAAATCTTTCAGGATGAGGAGAAATGAAGCAAAGAGTGTAAGTCTTGTGACTACCTTAATAAACACCATTCAATCTAGTCCAATCTTTTTCAGCCACTATCTTACGTACTGATTCTACTTTATTAAAATCTTCAACTTGACGGTGGTAAAAAAGAGATGCCAAACATGATTGTAAATGAGGGCCTTATTCTTGATTTCATTTCATTGTCTTCTTTTTTTTGGAGTATTTTCTGTAAATGATAAAGGTGAAGAAGATAAAAACTCCTAGAAATATAACTTTTAAGATTTTGTTGCTGTCGAATCCTGAGATGATTTCAGGCATGATATCGAGTTTCGAAACGACTCTGAAAATGATCATGAGCGAGAGTGAAAGCAAGAAAAACCATTTAACTGGAGAATTTTCCATCTAATTTGACCCTATTTGAAATTTATTCCTTTTGGCAATGGTTGGAATTACGAATTGGAAAACAGTTGAAGGTGACACAGATCACTTTTTTGAGGAAAAAAATGGAGAATCACAAGGAAATTGAGTTGCAGTTA
>NZ_KB906690.1 GCF_000381545.1 Rhodonellum psychrophilum GCM71 = DSM 17998
CACTTTTGGTTAGGATAATGAGACTTTAGTTGAGATATTAGAAACCTCGACCCTTCCGTTTTGGACGGAATGCTCTGAACCAACTGAGCTAAACTTTCATTATTTACTTCCGTTCACGAATTAAACGGAATGCAAAGGTAGATTTTATTTATTCAGACACAACTATTATCCCTGAAAATTATTCCTACTTGAAATAACATGTTGAAAATGAATAAGAAAAAAAACAAAGGATGAAACGTCCTCTCCTCCAAACAACTCAAATATTCAACCCAAAAATGACTGTCGGGAAAACTCAGAAGCTTTCCCGACAGTCAAAATTTCAAATATCAAACTTGATTCCTTGTGCCAAAGGCAAAGAATCACTGTAATTGATCGTGTTGGTCTGCCGACGCATATAGGCTTTCCAAGCATCGGAACCGGATTCCCTTCCTCCTCCAGTTTCTTTTTCACCGCCGAATGCTCCGCCAATCTCGGCTCCTGAAGTACCTATATTTACATTGGCAATTCCGCAATCCGATCCTGCTGAAGAAAGGAACGCTTCCGCCTCTCTCATGTTCAGTGTCATAATTGCCGACGACAATCCCTGCGGAACATTATTGTGCATGCCAATGGCTTCTTCCAATGTATTGTATTTCATGATGTAAAGGATAGGCGCAAAAGTTTCATGTTGCACCATTTCAAAATGGTTTTCCGCTTCGATAATGCAGGGTTTTACATAACAGCCGGATTCATACCCTTCTCCTTCCAGAACACCTCCCTCGACTACCGCTACACCACCTTCTTCTTTTACCTTTTTGATTGTATTGAGGTACATATTAACGGCCTCCTTGTCTATCAAAGGCCCTACATGGTTCTTCTCATCCAAAGGATTTCCAATCACCAATTTAGAGTAGGCCAATGCCAATCTTTCCTTTACGGATTCATACATGGATTCATGGATGATCAATCTCCTCGTCGTGGTACATCGCTGACCAGCGGTACCCACTGCGCCAAACAAGGCGCCACGAATAGCGATTTCCATGTCCGCATTTTGGGTGATGATGATGGCATTGTTTCCCCCAAGCTCCAACAATGATCTTCCCAATCGGGCAGCGACTGCCTGCCCGACTATCTTACCCATCCTAGTAGAACCTGTGGCCGATATCAATGGAATTCTTTTGTCCTGGCTCATCATTTCGCCAACCTTATAATCCCCGACGATCAGGGAAGAAATCCCTTCTGGCAGTCCATTTTCTTTAAAAACTTTGGCAACGATATGCTGACAGGCTACTCCAGAAAGTGGGGCTTTTTCGGAGGGTTTCCAGATACAAACATCTCCGCAAACCCAGGCCAACATGCTGTTCCATGCCCAAACCGCAACGGGGAAATTGAATGCAGAAATGATCCCAACTATACCCAGTGAGTGCCATTGCTCATACATCCTGTGCCCAGGACGCTCGGAATGCATGGTCAGCCCGTAAAGTTGTCTGGAAAGACCAACGGCAAAATCACAGATATCAATCATTTCCTGCACCTCTCCCAATCCTTCTTGATAGGATTTACCCATTTCATAGGAGACCAGCTTGCCAAGATCCTCTTTCACCTCCCTTATCGCATTTCCGATTTGCCTTACTATTTCACCTCTTTGGGGGGCTGGCAATACTCTCCATTTCGCAAAGGCTTCCTGCGCTTTCAAGACTACTTCTTCATAGGATTTTGAATCCGTCAATTGTACTTTCCCTATTAAAGCGCCATCGGCGGGTGAAAAGGAACCGATATATTTCTCCTCAGATACAATCCAAATATTACCAGTTGAAGCACCTTTATTCTCTTCTTGAACCCCCAGTCTTTCAAGGGCCTTCTTGATTCCGTATTGATTTGACATCATCATTGGGTTTATTCTTTTGTGAAATAATATAGGTAAAACTAACAAAAAAAAATCTAGGCTTCGGGTTTGTCAGCAGATAAAAGAACTTGATTTTTTTTGTGGGTTTCACCACCGATTACAAATATCTTTTGAGGTCAAGGTAATCCAGATAGGGCTTCAGCTTTGGGCCTACGGTAAATCGATAGATGAAATTGATTCTATAATTCCCTGTATTGAACCTATTGTTAAAATCCTCCACTCCCAGCAATTTCACACTATTGTGGACATAATTCGTATTGATGGACCATTTTTCAGAATTGTACCCCACATATCCCCTCAAAAACAAATTGGAATTCACTCCCCAAGAATGGGATTTCTGATCTGGGTACTGGATGCTGTTGTAAGCCAAGTTCAGATTCGTGGAAGCAGACCCAGTAATAAAAAAATGCTTTTTAATTACCAGTGTATGCACGTATCCGGCATTTGGCCCAAATTGAAAAAACCGGAATTCATTGAAATTTCGTCCGGGACTAACCAAGTCATCCGGAAGAATCCCCTCTGAATTGGACGCACCCCCGCCATAAACTTCCATTCCAGCCAAAAAGCTTCCTGCTGATTTCTGCTGCCACTCACTTTGCAAAAATGCTGCTCGGAGGGAAATCTGATCCCCATTGAACAAGTATTGGACATTTGCACCGACCTTACGCACCCTCATTTCTGGCAGCTGGTAATACAGCTCCGGATTGGAGGCGCCCAAGCCCTTTTCAGCGAGGTGATACCCTTTGTAAAATTGGAGAAAAACATCCATGACCCAATTTTTTGGATAGATATGGGTTTGTAAGTCCATGTATTTTGAAGAGCCTTTACCGATCTCCGGATTCAAAAACCTGAATCCATATGCCAGATTCAAGGTCAAGCCTTGATAGGTCAAGCCTAAGCCTAAATTAAGGGTGGAATTCGGGTCAAACCTATAGTCCTGGTTGGCAACCTTGTCTTTTATCAAAAAGCTTGTGAATTTTCTGGAAGTATAAATCCTCGTGGTTAACTTTTCCTGAAAAGTAGTGTAGTACGCAGAATCTTCTTCAACCTGCGCGAGTACATCCGATGACCCAACCCCAAAAAAGAAGGAAAACATTGAAAGTATCTGCCACTCAAAACGGCATTTTTTCAAAAAAAAATTGGCTAAAAACACACCCTCACTCTTAACCATATTCGGCAAATCAAAATTTACCCGAACCTAAGCAAATTTTAGATCCTTATATGAATTCCTTTGGGTTTTGACAAAAAAAAATCCGCATCCGCGGAAAAATTGATTTCAAAAAAAAGAGTAATAGAGGCTAGAAAAAATGATTCTCGAAATAACCTCTATTTAAATTTATACTAAAAGTTTGTAGCAGAAAAAGTTGCTTAATCACCCGATGTAAATATAGGGTAAATATTGAATATAAAACAAATTTTTTCACGGTATTTTTTGATTATTTAATCAAATATTAATAAAATGAATTTATATCCCTTTAACAAAGTTCAAGAAAAACCACGGCCTAATCATTTAAACCCTTGTTTTTGACAAAAAAATCAAGTGATCGGACATGAAAAATATTTTTGAGATAAGTTGAAAAAAAGGCATTTAAAGTAATATTTAGCTGTTTTTGATTTAAAAATCTTAAATCAAAGAAAATATTTCGTTATTATTTTGATTATGTAATTCTTACAGACACCCAAGCAACATGGGAAATCACGGCCTAAAATCTTGAAACTATTATATATTTTTTCTTTAAATAATTATATTTCATTTATGCATTTTTATTTATTCAGAAAACATTTTATTGTATTTAAATTACAGGAAAAACAAATTCAAAAAATCTCGCAAAGATATATCGACGGTGTGATCAAAAAAAAAATAATTTAAGCCCAAAATTTATTTAGCCTTTGACCCAAAAGTAGCTCAATACCAGCCGGACTGTTGGTCTAGATTTTAGAATAAAATTAGAAAAATAACATAATCCCTACCAACACCTTCACTTACAGTCACATACTCCATTTCAGGCTTTTTAATTTTTGGAGCGGCAATACGAGGTTGCCTTCTCTTGACCGAGCACCCCTTCTTTAAACCCAAACAATCAGAAAAGCCGAAAAAAATTATCGCTTGTCAGATTCCTTTTGGACCAACACACCTAAAAGATCATATCTTATCCAATCCTTTCCAAAATTTCAAAAAGTAATACTTCAACGGATTTTTATATTTCAGCTGCTTCCAAGGCCTGCTCCCATGAGGCTTGTGCAAAACAGGGGCATCCATCAACACATAATTCTCAAAACCCAGTTCAATTGCTTTTTTTGAAATAAAGGTATCATACCAGTTTTTCGATTCGTCCAAATCCCGAAAATCGAATCTCTTCAATAATTCAAGAGAAAAAAGTGTACAGCAAAAGCTCAAACTCCTCTTGGTCTTGATAATGTCTTTCTTCACGCCCTTGAACTTCAAGTAAGGGAAATTCACGACACCTTCTTCGTCCACTGTCACAGAACCTACCAATCCGGTTTTTGGATGTCCATTCAAAAAATCCAATAATGTTTTAATCGTATCATACCGAACCACCACATCAGACTCCACCACCAGAAGGGGAACACCGGCGAGCAAAGCCTCCTGTTGAGCCAAATGAAGCACCAATTTATAATTTGGGGAAGGTGTCTGGGTGATCTCTTCCAAATTGACCAATTCATATCCGATCGATTCCCTATTTTCCTCCAAAGCCAGCTTGGTCTCCGCCGAGCTAAAATCATTGAAAATTTTATGGGTCAGGGCTACATTAGAACCAGAAATTGCTCTGGAAGTCTCCAAAGTTGTTTCAATGGAGTTTTTAACCGGTGTAATGACTAGGATTTTAGGCGTTTTCAACAAATCGAAATTCAGATACAGAAAGATATTTATTTGATGTCAAGAAAAAAAGCCCTGGAGCTTTTGGCAACAGGGCTTTTCAGATCAATTTATTTTATGAAAATTTGGCCAGTGCATTTTTCATTCTGGTCAAAGCTTCTTTCAATTCTTCCTCAGATGCGGCATAGGATATTCTGACACAATTGGGTGCACCAAAGGCAGCCCCAGTCACTAGGGATACATTTGCTTTCTCCAACAGATACAGACAAAAATCATCGGCATCTTTGACCAGATACCCCTCGGCACTTTTGCCAAAGAATGCTGAAACATCCGGAAAGAAGTAAAATGCGCCTTCCGGAACATGCGTTTTGATTCCAGGAATCCCTCTCAATAAGCCCAAAACAAGATCTCTTCGGCTTAAATAGGCTTCCTCCATTTTTCGGGATGGCAATTGGTCTCCTGTAATGGCCGCCAATGCTGCCCTTTGGGCAATACCAGTGCCGCCCGAGGTAAACTGCCCCTGCATTTTTTCACACGCTTTTGCGATGAACAAAGGAGCACAAATATAACCTACTCTCCAGCCTGTCATGGCATATCCCTTTGAAAAACCATTTACAGTAATGGTCCTCTCAAACATGCCCGGAAATGACCCTATGCTGGAATGCTTTCCAGTGAAATTAATCAGTTCATAAATCTCATCCGCTATCACGAAAAGATCTTTTTTCTTTTTGACCACTTCGGCAATGGCTTCCAATTCTTCCTTGCTGAACACCGATCCTGTCGGATTGCAGGGGGAGGAATAGATCACAGCCTTGGTCCTGTCAGTCAGCGCAGCTTCCAACTGGGCAGCTGTGGCTTTGAAATTGTTTTCCAAAGTCCCTTCTATCAACACAGGAACTCCACCTGCAAGCTTGATGATTTCTGCATAACTTACCCAATACGGCGAGAAAATCACAACTTCATCCCCATCATTGAGCATACACATGAACACATTGGCTATGGAATGCTTGGCTCCGGTAGAAACAACGATATTTTCTGCTTTGGCTTCTGAAATCCCATTCTCTTCCCTCAGCTTTTTGGCGATGGCTTCCCTCAGGTCCTGATACCCGGCTACTGGTGAGTAGGAAAAATATTTCCCCTCATCGATGGCTGCTTTCGCTGCATCCTGAATATGCTGCGGGGTTTTAAAATCTGGCTCTCCAAGACTCAAACTGATGATATCAATACCCTGCATTTTGAGTTCACGGGATTTTTTTGCCATGGCCAGCGTAGCTGACTCTTCCATATTGATAATACGGTCGGATAGAATAGAATTCATTATAGTGGTTATTTTTTTAATGTGGCCAAAATTAAGGATTAGAATTATTAATTCTAAACTTATCAGCCGAATAGATTTCAAATTGCTAATTTCGCTTTAGAAATAATTGGCATTTATTCTTCGTTATGAAATACATGAAGACCCCTTTTCTACTTTTGTGTTTGGCTATTTTCGGAAGCTCAGCTGTTTTTGGCCAGGAAAAACAAATTCAGGAAAATACCGATCCAGACTCTTCAGGGATCGTTCAAGACCGACTTTTGCCTTCTTCCTTACCCCTACTCCTCTTTGATGACAAAGCGAAAGAGGAAAAAAAGAAAGCTGGGAAGAAAAAAATCAAGAAAAATATTTTTTTTGGCGAACGAACGACAAAAGGATTCACCAAACAAACCATAAGAAATCAAACCCAATATCAATTTTTCCATTTCACTACACAAAAAAGGATCGTGGATCCCTATATCAGGGATATTTTCTGGTTTGAAACCAAAGAAAAAACCATCAAAAACAAGGATTTTGATCCAACAAAAGGTTATTTGCTTCACGGTCCTTACGAAAAGATCATTGATGAACATGTAGTTGAAAAGGGAATGTTCTATTACGGTACCAAACATGGGACTTGGTTGGTGTATGACAACAAAAGCATTCTTGTGGACAAAGGCCACTATTCTGAAGGCTGGCCAAAAGATTCCCGAGTGACTTATTATACAGGAGACAATAAAAAAATCGAGAAAATCATCCCAGTGGAATACTCCTTATTTGAAGGGAATTTTTTCCATTTTTATGAAAATGGGCAAATTGCGGTGACAGGCGAATTTCGATTTGGTGAAAAAATTGGGTTGTGGACGGAATATTGGGATACCAAAAACACCAAGGCAATTCGCAAAAGGGAAATTGTGTACCAAGAGCGACCTTTGACGAAAAATTATAGACCTTTCATCAGGGCGGAATGGGACAAGGAGGGAAACCTTGTCTACAGAAATGAGCGTCAAAACGAATAATGTGCATTGCTTTTATCAGTACTTATCCATTTTCATATTTTTTTTATTGCAATCATGTATCATACAAACCCTATAATTTTAATAGACAATTGAGTGAAAAACTGAATTTTTTTTTATATTTGTCATACTAATTATTTGTATGACACAGGAACAGTTTGGTAAGTATTCTTTTCTTTTGGATAGGACAGCGCGAAAAGTGAAACAATATGCACAACAAAAATTCAAGAATGGGGATTTTGATGTGACAGTGGATCAATGGTTGATTCTGAAAAATCTTTCAGAAAATGAGCTGCTTAGCCAGACAGAATTGGCACAATTGGTTTTCAAAGACCAACCAACATTGACAAGAATAATTGACATTCTTTGCAAAAAGGGATATGTAGAGAGGATCCCACATCCACAAGACAGGAGAAGTTTCCATCTCCATCTGACCGAAACGGGCATCCGAAAAGTTTCCCAACTCAAACCCCAAGTGGCGACAATTCGGGAAAAAGCTTGGGAAAATTTAAACAGTTCCGATTTTGAAGAATTCAAGCGGATCTTGAACACGATTTATTCCAACCTTGAAAAGAATCCCTAGAGGTTAAAAAAAATAGTTGCCACACGAATTATATTTGCACAAACAATTGAAAAAAACATTGGTTTAACCAATTAAACACTGATAGATCATGATTACAACTGACATTTGTATTATCGGAGCCGGTCCTGTTGGATTATTTGCAGTATTTGAAGCTGGATTGTTGAAGATGCGTTGCCATCTGATCGATGCCTTGCCCCAAGTAGGCGGACAACTTTCAGAAATTTATCCGCAAAAGCCCATTTACGATATCCCGGGATATCCTGAAGTTAAAGCACAGGAATTGGTGGACAATCTCATGAAACAGATCAAGCCATTCACTCCAACATTCAGTCTGGGAGAGCGGGTAGATCATCTTGCAAAACAATCTGATGGCTCCTATATCCTGACTACCAGTGACAAAAACCAGATTCATGCCCAGGTGATCGTAATTGCCGGAGGCTTGGGTTGCTTCGAACCACGCAAACCGGTTTTGGAAAACCTTGAGCGCTTTGAGGGCAAAGGAGTGACCTACATGGTGAAAAACCCCGAGACTTTCAGAGACAAGAAAGTTGTCTTGGCAGGTGGGGGCGATTCTGCTTTGGATTGGGCCATCTTTCTTTCCAACGTAGCTGAAAAAGTTACCCTTGTACACAGAAACGAAACATTTAGAGGTGCACCTGATTCCGCGGCAAAGGTCTTTGACCTCGCCAACCGTGGTAAAATCGACTTGATTCTTTCTGCAAATTTGAAAGAACTCGGTGGAAATGGTCATTTGAACCAAATCACACTGGAAGGAAAAGGCAAAGAAGAGATTAAGATAGATACAGATTATTTGATTGCCCTGTTTGGGTTGAGCCCAAAGCTTGGACCAATTGGGGAATGGGGACTCAGTGTGGACAAAAATGCCATCGAAGTGGATACCCGTGATTATTCTACGAATATCGAGCGGATATACGCCATCGGGGATATCAACACCTATCCAGGAAAACTTAAATTGATTCTTTGTGGATTTCACGAAGCAGCGATCATGATGCATTCGGCTTTCAAATTCGTATACCCAGATCAAAAATTGAGCTTCAAATACACAACTGTAAATGGCGTTAATGCATTTTAATATTACATTTGTGGTATGGTGAAATTTACTGTAGAAGACCACGATGGAAATCGTGAGACAATAGAAGCTCCAGATGACATGGGCTTGAGCCTGATGGAAATCTTGAAAGCCTCAGAATATCCAGTTTTGGCTACTTGTGGCGGAATGGCACTTTGTGCAACCTGTCATGTGGAGATAATGGAAGGACAGGCTGAACTTGGAGAAGCCTCCGATGTTGAATTGGACCAATTGGAAAATCTTCCTGAATACTTTCCTACGAGCAGGTTGGCTTGTCAAGTCAGGATCGGACCGATATTGGAAGGTGCTGTCATCAAATTAAGAGGAGAAGACAATTAAATTTATTCAATACAATTCTTCCCTGGACAAGGTAGATCTCGGTAAAAAATCTTACTGATCGAAATTGTCCAGGGATTATTTTTTTATTTTTTCCTGAAAAGTTTCGCTACGATTTTACCAAATTCGTCGATACGTTCCACACTATTGATCAACGGATTCAAAATTGAACTTCCTCCATAAGAGACTATCCCGCTATCCTCGCTTTCAAGCTGCATGGGATAAACCAATATATAATTGTTTTTATTGAAATACTTATTCAAATATTTTGGCAACTTGTTCATGACGGGTGTAAAAGAAACCCCGTTCTTTCTACTCAAAATCATGACCAAAGCATTGTTTTCCTTAAGATCCCTGGAGATGATGAGAATCTCCTCCCAATCTGAAAACTCAATAAAAGCAGCTTCAATGGTGAATTTTTTATTGATTTGCTGAATATAATCAAGGGTCTCGGCAGACCCATAAAAAACCAGTTTTGCACCTGTATTTCTTCCGATATTCCACATCCGCAAGAGCCAGAAAGGGAAGCCCATTTCCCGTTCGCCATTTTCAGGAATGACAACCAAGTATCTCTCAATGGTATTAATGGGTTGAAGATTCTTGTAAATAAGGGTCGTTACATTGCATTTTCGAAGAATCCCTTCAGTAAGATTGCCAAGGTAAGAATCAGAAATCCCACCCTGCTTGTGAAGACCAAGTATGATGTCTGTCGCTTTGTTTTCCTTCACTACGTTGGTTATTCCATTGACAATGTCGGAATCATACCGTATGAGTTCTGTAAGAATATTGTCCGTAGCCGCAGCACTAACGCTGGCTTTTTGAAGGAGTTTCTTGGCAAACTTCTCCTTGCTTTCATCCTTGGAATCAGAAGGGACAATATTTAAGGCGATTAGGGAATTCTTGGTAGACTTGCTTTTGATGGTCACCCCCAGTTGGATCAATTCCTCAATATTCTCGGGATAACTGAGTGGAATAAGAATTTTATCCTGAGGATCGACATTTTCATCCTGCTCACCGGCAGCACTTTCTTCCTCCAATGCCAATTTGGCAGCCCCTTTTTGAGCCACAAAGGACGCATGCGTGCAAGTTACCAAAATCATCAATATAGTACCGTTAAGGACACTTTCCCCAAGCAAACGGATAGGTTCTCCTGTTTCTGTTTCCCCGACAATAATATTGTACCCCACCAAGACTGCCGCCAAGGTAGCTGCAGCTTGTGCATTGCTCAATCCAAAAATCACATCTCGCTGGGCTGAAGAAAATTTAAAGGTCTTTTGCGTAAAATATGCAGCAAGGAATTTCGACACTGTGGCGATGATCGTCATGGTGACGGCTACATAGATGGTATTGAGGTCGTTGAAAAAGACCCTATAGTCAATCAGCATGCCCACCCCAATCAGGAAAAAAGGGATAAACAAGGCATTCCCGACAAACTCAATCCGATTCATCAGCGGGGAAGTATGTGGAATCAATCTGTTCAATGCCAATCCTGCAAGGAAAGCGCCGATGATCGCTTCGATCCCTGCAGCTTCGGCCAAAAAGGCACCCAAAAACACCAATCCCAAAACAAAAACATATTGGGAAACATTGTCATCCACCCTTTTGAAAAACCATCTTCCCAACAATGGAAAAATAAAAATCACTATTGAGGCGAACACGATCACCGAGATCACCAACCTGATCCAAAAATCATTTGTCAATTCACCCTTTGACATCCCCGCTATTACGGCCAATACCAAAAGGGCAAGTGTGTCTGTGATCATCGTCCCACCCACAGTGATATTTACAGCCTTATTTTTGGCTACTCCCATTTTACTGATGATTGGATAGGCGATAAGGGTATGGGAGGCAAACATACTTGCCAGCAAAACGGAGGTGATCAAACTGAAATCCAAGATATAAATCCCCGCAAGAATCCCAAGCGTCATGGGTATCAAGAAGGTATACAATCCAAAAACAATGCTTTTCCTGCTATTCTTTTTAAAATCCGCAAGATCAATTTCCAGACCAGCCAAGAACATGATGTACAAGAGCCCTACTGTTCCAAACAAGATAACACTACTGTCCCGCTCCAATAAATTAAATCCATTTGGACCAATAATAGCGCCAGCGATAATCAATCCGATCAGCTGAGGGATTTTAACTTTATTCAATAAAATGGGAGCAAAAAGAATAATGAACAGGATGCTCGTAAAAATCAGAACAGGATTACCCCAAGGCAAGGAGAAATTTAAATCGGCACCTAATATCATATTGGTTTTATAAAGGTTTTACGGATTTACCGATTTTAATTTTAGTCAAGGATAATAGAATCAAATTGGGTAAATATAATTGATTCTCCTTGTACATTCACAAAGAAAAAATTCAGGTCCGAAATAAGGCTTTTATAATTTTAGCCCTACCGAAAGTTCAAGTCCCACATCTTCTCCGAGGAGTTGGTTGATTTGCATTTTTATTTTTTGAAGTTCGTCTTGGTCCAAGGGTTTTTCGGACACCAAAGTTAGGGAAAGTCTTAATGGATTTAACTGGATAATTCTAATATCCCTCAAGACCCCTTGCGTAAGTTCCTTCCCACTTAAATTTTGGATGATCCTATTTTCTTTTACCATTTTGGAAAAACCAAAAGCCAAGGGAGCACTGATCATGGCCACAAACATCAAAGAAATAAACAATCCTTTTCGCGCCAACCTGAATGGACTGAATCCCAAAAACAGGAAGGTAACCGCTCCGGCAAGTACCATTCCGGCCAAGTTGGTCCCCAAAAGCAAAAGTGCTCCCCAGAATACCGACCATTCTCCCCAACCCAAACCTATTCCTGAAACTGCAAGGGGCGGGACCAAAGCCACAGCGATTGCCACACCTGCCAGCGTTTTGGCTATTTCTTTTTTGGCATGTGCATAAGCTCCTGCGATCCCAGATCCAGCAGCCACTCCCAAATCCAATAGATTTGGCCGTATTCTGGCCACAATCTCGGAGTTCATGCTGTTTAAAGGCGTCAGCCAGGTGATCAAAACCGCAAACACATATCCAATCAGCATCCCAAAACCAATTGCTTTTAAGCTGTCTTTAATCAATTGCTCATCTTGCCTTAAAACCCCCATGGACAAGGAAACAATAGGAGACATCAATGGCGCCAAAATCATGGCACCGATGATGACAGGGGAGGAATTCCCGAAAAGCCCAAATGTGGCAATCAGCGTAGAGAGCGCCATCAACACCAGAAAACTTGATGTGGTCTTTGAATTTTCTCGGAGAATGGAAAAAAGCCATTTAAACTCCTCGGTCGTTGCATGATTGGTCAAAGGCAGGTATCTCCCCAAAAGCCCCTCTCTCAATTCTCCTTGAGGCAAACTTTTTGTCTTGAAAACTTTGGCACTATTGACCAATTCATCCGTTTTCAAATGAATACCAGGCACGATGGACAAAACCTTTGGTACGACCATCAACTCAATCTCTTTAGCCGACATCAAGGTATCATCCAAAGAAAAATTTATCGGTTCTGGACTGGAAATAAGCATCCTGTCCGTTTTGATCAAAGAGGCAAAAGGCGGCATGCTCTCACTCTTTGAAATTTGGAAAAGGCCGATCACAGAAAACTGAATCATTTCCCCGACACTTCTCGGGGACAAGACCAAATTGTGCATCAAGCCATCATTCACGAAAGAATCTTCCAAAATCCTCCTGGACAGCAAAGTGCTTTTCCCATGTTGGACGGTGAGAATACCCAGCGCTGCGGTTTCCAATGGCTTTCCCCTCAATTCTCCCTTTTCATTGGACCAATCCAAAAAATACCGATGCAAACGCACTCTTTTAAACATCTTGAAAAAATTCCCGATTTTTTCAAAGAAACGTTTGAAGGTATTTTCGGTAAGCGATCCATACATGAGACTCAATGTATTCCCGATAACCAAAGTATTGAAAACAGGGATTCCATTGGCATATAAAACATCCACATCCAAGACCTCCTCGGTTTTCAAAATGTTGTCCACTGCTTCCTCCAATTTTTCGGAAATCCCAAATCCCTGTCGGGCATGCTTCATTTTTGGATGGGGTAAAAACCCGATCTTATAATGGCTTTCGGTTACAAATGGCAGGAATTCCTTGAGTTGGTCATCCGATAGATAACATACCAAAAAATCCTCTTCACTGAAGCCAAATGATTTGAAATTTTTATAAGCAATGCCTGATTTCAGTTGACTGCCGAATAAAGGGATTACTCCCTCCCGGACTTCATTTTCCAATTGATCATCATAGATCAAAATTATCCTTTTCATAAAAAACAGGTATTAAGGGAAAAATCAAGGTTTTCCAATTGGGTAAAGGTTTTTTAAAATTGCCTGACATCATTGAAATGATAGGGAATATTATCTTACGCAAGCTTTATTCCGCCATAAGTTTATTCAATATCTCGATCGCTGCTTTGGTGAGGACAGTTCCCGGGCCAAAAATAGCTGCAACTCCTGCCTCATGAAGAAATGCATAATCCTTGGGAGGGATCACTCCTCCGGCAATCACCATGATGTCCTCCCTGCCCAGTTTTTTCAATTCCGAAATCAATTGGGGGATCAAGGTTTTGTGGCCTGCTGCCAATGAAGAAGCTCCTACCATGTGAACATCATTTTCCACTGCCTGTACCGCTACCTCTTCTGGTGTCTGAAACAATGGCCCGATATCCACATCAAACCCCATGTCCGCAAATCCTGTGGCAATCACTTTTGCCCCACGGTCGTGTCCATCCTGTCCCATTTTGGCAACCATGATCCTTGGTCTTCTCCCCTCCAAGCTCGCAAATTTATCAGCCAACTCCTGGGCTTCCTTAAAACTTTTATCCTCTTTGGCTTCACTTGAATAAACTCCTGAAATAGATTTTATCGTAGCTTTGTGCCTTCCAAATGCATCTTCCATGGCGTCTGAGATTTCTCCTAAAGTAGCTCTTTTTCTGGCAGCGTGCACTGCCGCAGAAAGCAAGTTGCCCTCTCCGGATTTTGCGGCAAGCCTGATGGCATCCAATGCCAAGGTGACTGCTTCCGCATTCCTTTCTTTTTTCAATTCCTGAAGTCTTTCAATCTGGGAACTCCTCACGGAATCGTTGTCCACCTCCAAGATTTCAAATTCTGATGAATGCTCAGTTTGGTATCGGTTTACTCCTACGATGACATCCTTGCCACTGTCGATTCTTGCCTGCTTTCTCGCTGCCGCTTCTTCAATTCTCATCTTTGGAATCCCTGCTTCTATAGCTTTGGCCATTCCTCCCAATTCCTCCACTTCCTGGATTAATCCCCATGCTTTATCAACCAACTGGTCAGTCAGATATTCCAAATAATAAGAGCCGCCCCATGGATCCACCACTTTGCAGATGCCGGTTTCTTCCTGAAGGAATAGCTGCGTATTCCTGGCAATCCGTGCCGAAAAATCCGTCGGCAGTGCAATGGCTTCATCGAAGGAATTGGTATGCAGGGACTGTGTATGCCCCAATGCAGCTGCCAAGGCCTCTACTGTGGTCCTAGCCACATTATTGAATGCATCCTGCTCTGTCAATGACCATCCCGAAGTTTGACAATGGGTCCTGAGCATAGAGGATTTTGGATCTTTGGGATTGAATTGCTTGACGATTTTTGCCCAGAGCAATCTTCCCGCACGCAATTTTGCAATCTCCATGAAATGATTCATGCCGATGGCCCAAAAGAAAGACAGTCTCGGCGCAAAGTCATCGATATCCAAACCAGTGGAAATTCCCGTTCTCAAATATTCCAAGCCATCCGCCAGCGTATAGGCCAATTCCAGGTCTGCCGTAGCGCCAGCCTCCTGCATGTGGTAGCCAGAAATGGAGATGGAGTTGAATTTGGGCATGTACTTCGACGTATATTCGAAAATATCGGCAATGATTTTCATGGAGGCCAACGGCGGATAGATGTAGGTATTCCTTACCATAAATTCCTTCAAAATATCATTCTGTATCGTCCCCGTCAGTTGCTGGGGCTTCACGCCCTGCTCTTCTGCCGCTACGATATAAAAGGCCAATATTGGAATGACTGCCCCATTCATGGTCATGGAAACCGACATTTGATCCAAGGGAATCTGGTCAAACAAAATTTTCATATCCAGAACCGAATCAATGGCCACACCCGCTTTCCCCACATCTCCCACTACTCTTGGATGGTCAGAATCATATCCCCTGTGCGTGGCAAGATCGAAAGCAACAGAAAGTCCTTTTTGGCCTGCCTCCAAATTTCTTCTATAAAAGGCATTGGAAGCTTCAGCTGTCGAAAAGCCTGCATATTGGCGAATCGTCCAAGGTCTCAGGATATACATGGTCCCATAGGGGCCTCGAAGAAAAGGGCTTATTCCAGCTCCAAATCTCAAATGCTCCATTCCCTTAAGGTCTTTTTCCTCAAATGCGGCGGGAACGCTGATCTTTTCTGGGGTCTGCCAATCGATGTCCTTCCATTCATCCGACTGAAAATCTCGAGTTGAAAAAGGTGACATTTTGCTGATATCCGGTCTCATCCTTGATTTTGGTTTTTGTTTTCTGCCAAAAGACTCTGTCTGGTGGACTTCAATTGATTTTCATCTTCGGGCATCCTATTTATCCCCGGCACAGCATCAGAATCCTCCCGATTGACATATTTGTTCACCCCGATTTTGGTTTCTTCCTTCGTCACCAGTGCCAGCATTCTTTCACTCCGCATTGCTTTGATTTCTTTCTGAAGGGTTAAATTTTGGTATGCCATCCACCAACCCCCTTTTTGTTCCAAAAGCTCAATTTTATCTTTTGCTTTATAAAACAGGGAAGACATCAGGGAAGCCAAATAATAACTGCCCGAAACAGGGTCCAAAACCTTGTCCAGGTAACTTTCCTCCTTGAGAATGGAAGAAACGTTCCTGGCCATTCTTTTGGAAAACTCATTAGGTGCACCCAAAGCCACATCATGTGCGAGGACATGCAGGGCATTGCTTCCGCCCAAAATCGCAGCCATTGCTTCGGTGGTGTTTCGCAAAATGTTGGATTGGACATCCTGTGTTGTTTTCGTCCAGAAACTGGTGTTGGCGAAAATGAAGATGGATTCAGGTGCAAGATTCACCTGATACAATGCAGCCAATTGGTGGATCAGGACCCTCAGCGTCCTCACTTTGGCGATTTCCATAAAATAGTCCGATCCCACGGAACATTCCACCAACAGTTTTTGGAAAATCTCCTGAGGATTTCTTCCTCTTTCCGTCAGGCCATCCATCAACTCGATAAAAGCTGAAATACAAAAAGCCATTTCTTGAACGGCTGATCCGCCAGCATCGTGGTAGATGGCCGAATTCAATGAAAACACTTTGAATCTTGTGAAAGGAAGACCAAGTTCCAATAGGTTCTCAACAATATCCAGTATGCTTTCCTTATCATTTGATGCATTCAAGGCCTGTGCAAAGCCATCCCAAAGCAATCCTCCATGGATTTCCTTCTTTTCAAACCCATTGTCATTCGCCCAATCAAAAAATGCCGATAAGGCTTGATCGGGATTGTTTTTGGGACACAAAAAAACCTGTATGTATTGTGGCAGCACATTTTGCAGAAGAACGTCCATGTTCTCGTTTCCTTCCAAAACCAGCAGGAGGCCATCTGCTCCATGTTGTAAGACTTCCAATATCTCGATATTTGCGGATTTTTCATCCACTACATCTATTCGAACCACATTGGACCAAACTCTGGGTGAAATACCTGGAATTTCCGGTTTGGGATTCACTTGATTTTGATACTTCTTGGTCCATTCATGGGATTTAAAATCTTCTGGCGTATAAAAAGGATCCAAAGAAAAGCCTTCCCTGGTTTTGGTCACAAGTGTTTTCTCGAAGTCTTTTCCTTTCAATTCCTGAATTGCCTGATTGATCCAATCCTGCTTGGTTGTGACAGGGAAATCACTGAATAATTTGTCTTTCATTTTCGGGTTTATATTTGGGTTGAAAAATATCCAAACACCATTGATGTAGAATTTTCCTTGATTTAAAAGATGATGGCTTATATTTGCAAAGTCAAAAATAAGGTTTTGAACATTCAAAACCGATTATTTCAAAGCATATTAAGACATGAGAATCCATCCTCTTTTCCTTCAATTATTTTTGATATTGGCTGTTGTCAGCCTATCCCAATGCAGCCCAAAGCTAACCAAAAACCATCAATCAGACTTTTTCGCAATCAGTGCCGCTGTAGAAAACCATCCCCAATTTGACAAAATCATCCTCCCCTACAAGGAAAGGCTTGACCTTGAAATGAATACCGTGATTGGTCAAACCGTAAAAGAACTCAACAAAGCGGGCAAAGGCGAAACGACGTTGGGAAACTTTGTGGCGGATATCCAGAAAGAATACGCGGAGGAAACATTTGGCTACCCGGTGGACATGTCGATCATCAACAACGGCGGGATGAGAAACATCCTCCCGGAAGGAAATATCACACTTCGAAATGTCTTTGAGCTTTCTCCGTTTGACAACTACTTATACATCCTGGAGCTCAAAGCAGATGATGTCAAAAAGCTGGCAAAATTCGCTGCAGAAAAAAAGATTTTAGGCATCAACGGGATGACAATAGCTACGGAAAACGATCTCCTCACCGAATTCACCGTGCAGGGGAAACCTGTGGAAGAGGGAAGAAACTACTTGCTGGCCATCAATGATTACCTTGCCAACGGCGGGGACCAGATGGAATTTTTGATTGATTTGCCAAGAAAAGAAACTTCCGCGATCTTACTGCGGGATTTTATTCTGGAAAAAATAAAAGAAAAAACGGCAAAGGGAATCAAGCTCGATGCTGAAATCGAAGGCAGGCAAAAATTCAAATAAATGGAAAGGAGAGATTTTCTTAAAAGAAGCATTTTAACCGGGGCTAGTATCAGCCTTGGTGGCAGTTTGATGGCGGCGGCGATTCCTTCTCCAGCAAGAAGCAGGAAAATAACCATTCTGCATACCAACGACATCCATTCAAGGATTGAGCCTTTCCCCAATGATGGTGGACGAAATGCAAATCAAGGAGGGATGACCAAACTAGCTTCTGTCATTCAAAAGATCCGTCGGGAAGAAGACAACATACTGCTTTTGGATGCCGGCGACATCTTTCAGGGAACCCCCTATTTCAATTTTTATGGGGGAGAACTTGAGCTTCGGCTCATGAACGAGATGGGATATGACGCTTCCACCTTGGGAAACCATGAGTTTGACAATGGCATGAAAGGAATTCTGGATCAAATCCCGAATGCAGGATTCGGTTTTATTTCCTCGAATTATGATTTCAGCCAAACCATCCTCAACAATGTTTTTTTACCCTACAAAATTTTTAGAAAAAACGGGATAAAAATCGGTGTTTTTGGTGTGGGCATTGAATTGCAGGGATTGGTGGCATCAAAAAATTATGGAGACACCAAATATCTTGACCCAGTGACTGTTTCCCGAGAAATGGTTCAGGAATTGAAATCGAAAAATTGTGATCTGATCATTTGTCTGTCTCATTTGGGCCATTCTTACCAAAGCAAAAAAATAGATGATCTAAAGTTGGCCGCTCAAGTGGAGGGAATTGACCTAATCATTGGAGGACATACACATACATTTTTGGATGAACCAAAATTGATAATTGGACCACAGGGCTTTACTACGGTGGTAAATCAATCCGGAACCGGAGCATTGCGATTGGGCAAAGTGGATTTTGAGTTTACCAAAGAAAATAGAATAAATTATGCGAGCAGCCAAAACCTGCCTATTTATTAGAAAGTCAAGCAGAAATTGATTTTTTATTTAAATATATTTTCCCCAAATTTGATCCCCTTGAAGAAAAACAGGGAGTTTCATCATTACTTTTCACAACACAATTTTATCGGTTTAAATGAGTTCAGAGGCCAATGCAGTATGGAATGAATGTTTGCGTGTGATCGAACCACATGTAAATGAGCAGAGCTTTTCAACTTGGTTTAGACCCATTAATCCGGTAAGATTAGACGGAAGCAGCCTTACGATCCAAGTTCCAAGTCAATTTTTTTACGAATGGTTGGAAGACAATTATGTGCAAGTATTGAAATTGGCCATCAAATCCGTCCTTGGCGGTAACGGCCGTTTGGAATATGCAGTGGTCGTGGACAAAGGGAATTCCCAAAACCAACCATATGTGGTGAGTTTTCCACAAGGGACCACCTCCAATGCAACCAAAAAAACACCACTTTCGGTGGAGAGCAGAAGTCCATTTGACATGCAATCCCTCCACAGCGATACGCTTCTTCAATCCAATCTGAACCCAAATTACAGTTTCAACACCTATATAGAGGGGGATTGTAATAGGCTTGCGAGATCGGCGGGATTTGCCGTGGCGACCAAACCGGGAATCACCTCTTTCAACCCCTTGATGGTATATGGAGGAGTTGGACTTGGAAAGACCCATTTGGTACAAGCGATCGGAAATGAGATCAAAAACGGTCCTGAGGATAAATTTGTGCTCTATGTATCCTCTGAAAAATTCGTGAACCAATTTATGGATTCCATCAAGGATGGTAACGTGAAAAGTTTCACCAATTTTTACATGCAGGTGGATGTCTTAATCATTGACGATATCCAATTTTTGGCAGGAAAAGACCGAACCCAAGAAATGTTTTTCCACATTTTCAACCATCTTCATCAAAATAAAAAACAAATCATCATGACCTCGGATCGTCCGCCAAGGGATCTTAAGGGATTGGAAGAAAGGTTGCTTTCCCGATTCAAGTGGGGATTGACAGCGGATTTGCAAATGCCTGATTTTGAAACCAGGGTGGCCATCATCAAAAGAAAGATGCAATCAGAAGGGATTTTCATCCCCGACGATGTGATTGAATATTTGGCCTATACCGTCGATACCAATGTTAGGGAATTAGAAGGTGTCATGATTTCGCTTTTGGCACATGCCTCACTCAACCGAGTGGAGATTGACCTTTCCCTGGCGAAGACGATCATGAAAAACATTGTCAAGGACATTGAAACAGAAGTCGGGATAGATTTTATCCAAAAGACAGTTTCGGATTATTTTGACATCAAGCTGGACGACTTGAAGGCAAAAACAAGAAAAAAGGAAATCGTAACCGCCAGACAGGTGGCGATGTATTTTTCCAAGGAGTTCACCAACCATTCCTTGAAATCCATAGGATACCATTTTGGAGGAAGAGACCACAGCACCGTCATCCATGCCGTTCAAACTGTAAACGACATGATCGAAACCGATACCACCTTAAGAAATGCAGTTGAAGAATTGAAGAAAAAATTCAAAATGAGGTCTTATTGATGTTAGGGAGTTGATTGCAAACCCTTATTGGCAATTGAAAACCTTAAGGCATAAACAACTTATTTTTTTGCCTTCCCTTCCATAAAAAGCTCAACCAACTCCTTTGCGATTGCAATAGCGGAAAGCGCACCTGACTTGACTGCGGGTAGGTTCTTTTTTAGTTTTTCTTGGATCAGAGAATCCTGGTAGAATTGGTTTTTCAGCAAATACCCAATGTGCTCATGCATCCAGTTCCCTCTTTGTTCGGCTCTATTGGCATCATAAAAGCCATTGGCCTTGGTCAAGTCCCGATATTCAGAGATCATCTCCCAAATTTCCACCAGACCCGTTTTTTCCACTGCGGAGCAAATTTTCACCTTGGGCAACCAGCCGCTCTCCCGTATGGGGAAAAGATGCAAAGCGTTGGCATATTCCCTTTGGGCCCTTTTGGCCATTGGCAAGTTGTCCCCATCTGCCTTATTGATCACCAAAGCATCACAGATTTCGATGATCCCCTTTTTGATCCCCTGAAGCTCATCCCCTGCTCCCGCCAACATCAACAGCAGGAAAAAATCTACCATCCCCCTGACCGCGATTTCTGACTGTCCGACACCAACTGTTTCAATAAAAATGACATCAAATCCCGCTGCTTCACAAAGCAACATGGCTTCCCTGGTTCTTGCACTCACTCCGCCCAAGGTGCTCCCTGTCGGGCTGGGCCGGATATATGCCCGCTTGTCGGCAGCTAGGGTTTCCATCCTTGTTTTGTCTCCCAAAATGCTCCCCCCTGTCTTTTGGCTGCTGGGGTCTATGGCCAGTACCGCCAATTTCAACCCTTTGTCTACAACAATCTTCCCAAAAGTCTCGATAAACGTACTCTTTCCCACGCCGGGGACACCGGTGATGCCGATCCGGATGGAATTTCCTGTGTGGGACAATATTCCTGAAACCACCGCCTCGGCCAATTCCTGATCTGCTGGAAGGGTACTTTCCACCAAAGTAATGGCTCTGCTCAGGACAACCCTATCACCTGACAAAACCCCCTGAATATAGGCGCTTTCCGAAAGCCTTTCTTTTCGTTTCAAAATTTAAAAGTTGATTGATTCCTGTTCGTTTTGAATGTGAAGGTAAGTATTTTATTGAAAAGGATACCTCCTGAAACGCTCTTGACCCATCGCCGATTTTTCGTAAACCCCTATACAATGCTCCTGATAAGAAATATCGAAAAACGGTTCATCAGGCCCCACCTTTGTGGGTGTTGCATTTTTTTGACCAAAGAAAAACACCTTTGTATTTCCGTACTTGGTGTGGGGCATAAATTCTCCATATTTGCGCATCACATCCCAGAGAGTATCAGGAGCAAATACAGCATACACCCGAAGAACAGGTCCGGTATTGTTCTCATTTCGAAAGCTCGCCATTTCCTCAAAATCAAGTTCCAGATCCCCCACTCCAGGTTGGGTAAGGGATTCCTTACCAATCCAGAAAAGGAGCGCAACAACTATTAATATAATTACATAAAAAGGATATCTATTTGACATGTTTTTCAGGTACTTTGAAGATTAAGCCATAATTTAGCTGAAAATTACCACAATGGCTTTCGAATACATTAAAGCACTCCATATCATTTTTATAGTTACCTGGTTTGCAGGATTATTTTACATCGTGAGACTTTTCATCTACCAGACCGAGGCCTTGGAAAAACCAGAAGAAGAACGAAAGGTATTGGTCCCCCAGTTCAACCTGATGGCAAAAAGATTGTGGCTTGGTATAACGTGGCCCTCCGCGATTCTTACTTTGGTTTTTGGAATATGGGTGTTGACCTACCGATGGGGATACATGCAGTTGGGATTTATGCAGGCCAAGCTGGCTTTTGTGTTTTTACTCTATCTGTATCATATCAAAT
Organism: Rhodonellum psychrophilum GCM71 = DSM 17998; assembly: GCF_000381545.1. Lineage (GTDB taxonomy): Bacteria > Bacteroidota > Bacteroidia > Cytophagales > Cyclobacteriaceae > Rhodonellum > Rhodonellum psychrophilum. Next base: position 22,210 of record NZ_KB906690.1, read on the forward strand.
GTCATTATCAATACAAAGAATTGCAAAAAGGAATAGCCAAATGGACCTCAAATCAGTTACGTATATGGAATGAAGCCGCAACCCTCCTGCTCTTTGCAATCGTATTTCTAATTGTCCTGAAAAACACGGTGGATATGATTTGGGCCTTGGTCGGATTGATCGGGTTGGGTATTCTATTGATGCTTGGCATAAAATTATACAGAAGAATCAGGGAAAAGAATCCCTGAAACACTCTTGAAAAAAATTACATGATCTACAACAAACAGCTTTTATTCAGCCTTCTTGGAATCCTTTTCCTTTTCTCAAATTGTACGGAGAAAGAAAACGAGAAAGGCACACCCCTCCCTATATTGGGCAATTGGCATGTCGATTCATTTGAAATGGAAGGCAAGACGGTTACCGATACGGTATATCACAAAATCGCAGCATTCTCCTTTCTCAACCAAGACAGCATATCAATTACCAATGCGGATTTGGAAGGAAAAGTGTATGTGGCAGACTTCTTTTTCACTACTTGCCCAACCATCTGTCCGGTTATGAAGACGCAGATGCTTCGGGTACATGAAAAATTCAAGGACAATCCAGACTTCAAAATCCTAAGCCACACCATAGATCCCAAACACGATACTGTGGCATTGCTAAAGGATTATTCTCAAAGATTGGGCATTGAAGACGCCTCCACCTGGCATTTCCTCACTGGAGACCAAGAGAAGATCTTTGAAATCGGACAGACCAGTTACCTGACTACAGCCATGGAAGACCAACAAGAACCTGGGGGATTTCTTCACTCGGGAGCCTTTGTACTCGTTGATCAGAATGGGAGGATCAGGGGAATCTATGACGGCACCAAGGAAGATCAAGTCAATCGATTGATGAATGACATTCCAAAACTATTGCCCAAAAAGGAATGAAACACGAAAAGTTTGCTTTGATTATCGGAATAATGCTTGTTTTGTCAAGTGGGTGCAAACCCGAGGCAGACAGAAGTGGAAATTCACTTGCCCATATTTCAGACACTAAAGTAATGCAATATGCCTTGGAAGGCAAGCTCCTTTACGGACAGCACTGCGCCAATTGTCACAAAGATGATGGCAAAGGTTTGGGTAAATTGATCCCCCCATTGAATCCATCGGATTACATGGTTGAAGATATCGGTAGAACCGTACGATTGATAAAAAATGGAATGGAGGGTGAAATCATGGTAAATGGCAATTCATACAACCAGGCCATGCCTGCAAATCCCAAGCTGACAAACATTGAAATCGCACAAATCAGCACTTATTTGTACAATATTTGGGGAAACGAAAAAGGATTAATCAGCATCCCACAAGTGGAGGTTTTTTTGAAAAAATAAAACCGAAACGATACAATCAGGATTTATCCAATTCCGACTTGGCCTCAGCCAAATTCTTTTTGATGTCGAGATTCACTTTTTCGACCATTTTTTTCTGTTCGAGTAGGTATTGGGTAATCTCTTCCTCGTTCATTCCTTCATAGGTGGATTTAAACTGACGCATCCAAATAAACATACCCTCAAAGGATGCATCAAGATTATTTGCCAAGACCTGTAACTCTTGGATATCTGCCGCATTTTTTGATGAGTCTGATTTGAGCAAATCTATCTTCAGCAAAATCTCTTTGTGGAGGGATTTCAGCTCTCCCATTTTGGGCATCACTTCATCATGTATGGCGATGACTTCTTCTTTAAGCAAGTCATTGGATTCTTCACCATTTGGACTGCAAGACGAAAAAAGAATAAATAAAAAATAAAAAAACAAATATTTTAAACTTGAATTCATATACAATTTAATTAACTCTTGCAATTTAGAATTAATTAAATTAAAAAAGGAATTTATTTTATTATAACGTTACATTTTCGATGAAATTTCCAGTTAAGAATATGAAAAATAACCAATGCCAAGGAGGAGGCCACTGAAACAAACACCATCCAAGGGGCTAAATCATGCAATGAGACTGAGATGGAAAAAACAACTACAGCAATCCAAAGTGCTATTTTAATCCCTTTGGATTGTGTATTTTTGGATGCATGGAAAACAGCCCACAAAGCAAGCCCAATAAACAAATAATCCACAAAATGCCAATGATCATGACCCGGTTCTTCGCCGTGTTGAAAAATATAGCCTACGGAAATGAACAAGGGAAATGCCAAACAATGGACCATGCATAACAAGGACGCTGAAATTCCCAATACATCTGCAGATTGCGCGGATAATCTTTTAATTACTTGCAACATAATTGCAAATATATAGTTTTCTTCAAATAATAAGCCTCAAACCATTAAATATTTTTATGAAACCACTTTGCTTTGCCCGAAACCAAATAATCCCCTCTTCCGAAGCCACTCTTCATCCCATGGATATTGGGTTGATCAGGGGGTATGGAATCTTTGATTTTTTCAGGACTGAAAATTTTGTCCCTTTATTTCTGACTGATTATTTGGACAGGTTTATTGGCTCGGCTCAAAAGACCTATCTTCCTTTGGACTTCAACAAGGAAACACTCCGAAACATCATCCTTGAACTTATAGAAAAGAACGATCTTCGACAAGGAGGTATCAGAATGCTCTTGTCTGGAGGGATGTCCGACAATCACTTTTCTCCTGCCAAAGGGGATTTGTTCATTTTCTGTGAGGACTTGATGTTTCCAGGGGAACAGAAATACACCAATGGAGTCAAGCTTTCCAGCATTGAACACGTCCGTGCACTTGCAGAAATCAAGACGACAAATTACACCTTCCCTGTTTGGTTAAGTTCCAATTGGAAAAAAGAAGGTGCAGAAGACGTGATTTACCATCACAATGGTTTGATTTCGGAAAGTTCCAGGAGCAATATCTTTGTGATTAAAAACGGGGAAATCTTCACCCCGGACCAAAATGTATTGCATGGAATTACCAGAAAAAGAGTCCTGGAATTGAGCGGATCCATCAAAATCCAGCCGATTGGCTTTGACGAAACATTGGCTGCAGACGAGGTCTTCATGACGAGTACCACCAAAAAAATACTTCCTGTCACCCGAATCGATGATCGACAAATAGGAAATGGAAAACCGGGGAAGATCACCAAGGAGCTGATCCAGGCTTTCCAGGAAATGGAACAAAAAAACTCCGGATAATCCGGAGTTTTTTTTTTAATTCGTCAGCAATACCGCATCATTGAGAATATACATTAATTTTTCGGGGTCTCGGTCGTTGAGGGTAAGCCTGCCCCTCACTTTAACCCGCTTAGAGGTGTATTTGATAGGTGAGTTCAACATGACCTCCATCACCGTCTCTGGCCCTCCAGAACCGCAAAAGAAACACTCTGCCAATGGAAGTGAAGAAAGTATAATATGCTCAGGCTTAAACATCCCTTCAAAGGGGATAATGTATCCATCAGCCTCAACCATTTTTCCTTCCAGTTTTTTGATTTTATCCCCAAAAACAGGAAGATAAAGCTCGCCAAATTCATCCTGCCCTATTTTATAGGTAACCTCCGATAGGTCTTTCCAAACGCTGGGTGTCGCCTGTCCCCAGACAAGTCCCGAAGAAAATATCAGGATAAATACTATTAAATTTCTCTTAAAACTCATCTCTTACTGTCTGATTTAGAATGTATTGATTACATATTGGGTTATTCTTTCAATTTTAGGGTAATAATAAGGCCACGTAATTACGATTTTGTAAGTTGTTTGGCAATATCTGTTTGATAAGCGGTCCATGCAGGGATCAAAGAGGCAATAAAGCCCACACCTATCGCAAATGCCAATATCAGGAATTCTTCCTTAAGGAATACAGCTGCCGTAAGTCCTCCCAAAACGCCTTGTTCATTTTGCATAACGAGTATGGCTAGGAAAAGGTGCCCAATGGCAATTCCCAGTAAAGCCCCAAGGAAAGTCAAAATCACTCCTTCCAAAACAATATGCAAAAACAGCTGTCCACTCGATGCTCCTAAAGTTCTCATGACTGCCAAATCATATTTCCTTTCTTTAAGGGAATTGAAGAGCGCAATGAAAATACCAAGCCCGGCAATCACAATGATGACAATCGCCAGTCCTTGAATCACCTTCACCCCTACCCCCAGCAATTCAAACAATCTTGAGATTTCAAAGGAAGGTGAGGCAGCCTGCAATGCACTTTTGCTATTGATCATTCGGGGGAGTTGCACCGCTGCGATTGGGTTACGGTATTGGAGGAGCAATGAGGTCACTTCCCGATCTTCCTCCGTTAACGGGAATCCCGTTTTGCTGACCGAAGCTTCCATTTTGGCGTGGTCATGTTCTTCATCATGGGTGTACCAAACGGATTCAATGCTTGTCAGTATCAAATTATCCACCACATTCCCTTTGGGTTGTAAAATCCCGGTGACGCGATAAGGATGGGCATCATGTTCATGACTGCTGCTTCCAATCCCATGGGAACCTATGAAATTATCCCCCAAATTCAACTTTAATTTTTTGGCAACTTCACTTCCCAGAACCACATCAAAAGGTTTTTCCCAAGCGCTTCCACCTTGAAAAGCCACTGTATACAATTCCAGATAATCATGATTGGTACCGACGATTCTAAAACCTTCATAATTGTCCCCCATTCCTAAAGGAATCACATTTTTAATCAGTCTGTTTTTAGAAATGGACTGAGCATCTTTCAAATCAATATTCCCAGTGGGATAATCAATGTGGTAAATACTGGAAAGGATCAATTGTAAAGGACTTCCTTTCGCCCCAACCACCAAGTCGATTCCCTTGGCATCTTGGGTCATTTTATTTTCAAATTGATCCTGAATCAAAATCAGCACGGTGATGATGGCCAGTCCCAATGCCAGCAACAGGATATTGAGGCCGGTATTCAGAGGTTTGAATATCAGGTATTTCCAACTTAACTTCAACATGTTCATAATGTACCTCCCACGATTACTTGATTGGAAATAAAATTCTTGACCCTTTGGTCGTGTGTGACGATTATCAGGGCCGCTTGGAATTTTTTGGCCTGCTCCTGCAAAAGTTTGATGACGATGGTGGCATTTTCATCATCGAGGCTGGAAGTGGGTTCATCCGCTAAGATGAGTTTGGGGCTGTTTGCCAGTGCTCTTGCGATGGATACCCTTTGGGCTTCCCCTTCGCTTAGGGTGCTGATTTTTGATTTCCTCTTTTCGAAGATCCCCAATTCCCTCAATAGAGCCTCATTTTGTTTCCCCCTCTCCCCCACAAAAAAATTCGCCAAGCGTAAATTTTCCTCCACCGTTAAAGGAGCTAAGATGTGGGGTTTTTGAAAGATGATGCCAATGTTTTTTCCTCGGAATTTATCCAAACTCGCTCCTTTGAGTTGATACAAGGAAGAGCCTCCAATGATGACTTCCCCTGAAAGCGGTTTCAACAGCCCTCCAAGGATATTGAGGATGGTGGTTTTCCCACTTCCCGATTTGCCCAAAATCAAAAGTTCATCCCCTTCTTTCATTTGGATATCGGGAAACTCAAATTTTCGGACTTTGTCGTAATTGAATTCAATGTTTTTTGCTGCAAGCATAATCAAATTAATTGTTTATGGGTATGGAAAGGGTAAATGTCGTCCCTTTGCCTTGTTCACTTAAAAAGGATATTTCGCCTTGTAAAACATCGACGCTTTTTTTGACAATGGAAAGTCCCAATCCAGATCCCTCGATTATCCCGACGTTTTTTGCCCTGAAAAAACGGTCGTACAACTGGTCTTGTTCTGATTTTGGTATCCCAATCCCTCTGTCTTTGACAATGGCCTTGAGATGTCCCTCTTCGGCCCAGATCGAAAAATCGACTTCCTGGCCATCCTTGGAATATTTCAATGCATTCGATAGCAGATTCTCGAATATTTGGTAAAGCAATTCCACATCTGAAACGATGGTTTTGGGAATTTTACCCATCATCAAATTGATTTTAACATCATGTTCAGATCCGGCTTTGACCACATCGATAATTTCATTGATAAAGGCCCCTGTAAACATCTTCTTCGGTTTGTAATCAATCTTGTTGGCATCTGCCTTGCCAAAAAACAGGACAGAGGTCAACAGATTGTTGAGACTTCTTACTGAATTCTCTATTTTCTGGGCATGTTTGGCAATTTTTATTTTGAAGGGATGGTCCTTTTCTGCATACATTTGAAGCAATTGGGCAGAGCTCAAGATGGAGGTCAAAGGAGTTTTGAAACCATGCGAAACGTTCAACACGATTCTTGATTTTAACTCACCGATTTCCCTTTCCTTCTCCAATGCTCTGGTCAATTCTTTGTTGGCTTCATGCAAGTCGGCCGTCCGCTGTCTTACTTTTTCCTCCAACTCATTGTTGAGCTTTTGAAGTTCTTTTTCCTTCCGGTCCTTAAAAATGGCCAACTCGATCACCATGTTCAACTCCCGGATATTGAAGGGCTTGATCACGTAGGCACTTGGATTGGTACCCACCACTTTGGTGAGTGTTTCCGCATCCGAACTTGCACTCAAGTACACTACTGGGATATCATATTTTTCATTGATGATTTCAGTGGTCTTGATGCCATCAAGCTCCCCTGCGAGATTGATGTCCATCATGACAATGTCTGCTGGGTTTTCGGCCAAGATTTCCAGCGCTCTATCACCAGAATCCGATATCCCTATGATTTGGTGATTGTTTTTTTCAAGTGCTTTTTTAAGCAATAGCGCTGACACATGATCATCTTCTGTAATCAAAATCCTAAGTGGAAACATATACAATGATAGTTAAAGCTGGGTAATTTTCATTTAATTATGTTATCGGTTTTTTTAAAAGGCAAAAACACCTTGACGGTTGTCCCTTTGGATTGGGCACTTTCTATGTGGATGGTGCCGCCAAGTAATTCCACCAGGTTTTTTGTAATGGTCAATCCTAAACCAGAACCTTCAAAAGTCCTTCCGTATCCTTGGCTTTCCTGCTCAAATGGATTGAACAACTTTGACATGAATTCTTCGCTCATCCCAATCCCATTATCCCTGACTTCTAGGCAAATCTGCTGGTCCAATTCCTTTAGTTTTACGGTGATTAAACCATTTTTGGAATATTTGATGGCATTTCCTACAAGGTTGTTGACAATCATTTCGAAGTACCTTCGGTCAATCATCCCTATCAATGATTTGGCCTCGAACTTTGCTGACAGCAGCAAACCTTTTTTGATCGCAAGGGATTTTAAAGGTAAAAGAATTTTTCCTAGAAAATCATTAATATTGGTTTGCTTGTATACAATCTGCATTTTTTTGGCTTCGATTTTGGATAAATCTAAAATACCGTTGATCGTATTCAGCAATCTTTCTCCGGATTCAAGGATGATTTCGAGCTGAGAAATCAAAGCTTGATCCCCCCGACGGTCCTGCATGATATTTTCGGTGGTTCCCAAAATCCCATTCAAAGGGGTCCGGATCTCATGGCTCATGTTGGAAAGGAAATTGGATTTCAACTCACTGGCTTCTTCGGCCTTTTCTTTAGCAACCTTCAAGCCTCTTTCATAGCTTTTTTTCTCTCCTATATCCCTGATGACCCAAAGAAAAACAGAGTTTCCTTCTAAATCGGACTTAAGAATCGTGGCATAAAGTTCCACTTCCTTTGGCCCGTTTTTGAAGGGCATTGTCATCTCTAACGCAAAACCTTTCCCTTCTGAGGCAATTATTTGATTGAGAAATGCGGGTTTTTGGGTGAGATAAAAGTCAGGATCACTAAAGAGTTCAGGGAGACTTAAAGATTCAAGCTCCTTTTCAGACAAGCCTACCAATTTGGAAAAACTAGGGTTGACCGTAAGGATTTTACCACCTGTCAAAGTAAGCATCAGTCCATCTTTGGAACTGTTCCAAACATTTTTGAAATGATCTTCTGTGATTAATGCTTCCATTGTTTTTTGATCAATCGTCTTTTTCAAAATCCCTTGTTTTCGCAATTGGTCCAAAAACCTGTTCAACAGAAAACCGATCCCCAAAAAAAACAGGAGGATCAATCCCACGAACCAATTTTGCAAATAAAAGGGCTTTAAAATCAGGAAGGTGGGAGAAGTGATGATCTCCGAATACCCATGACCACCGATTCCCGCCTGCAACATCAACCTGTATTCCCCTGGCGGCAAATTATTGAATACCAATAAATTGGACCTTGGGTTCTCCAATGTGACCCAATCATCTTGATAGCCTTCCAACATGTACTTTATCTCCAAATGTGAAAGCTGGAGAAAGCTAACGGCTCTGTATTTGATCTCCACAGAATTGGTGTTGTAAGGAATTTTATTCAAATCCGTTTTTTTGAAATTTGGATCTAGGATCTCCACACTCAAAATATCCACAATCGGCGAATGGGGTTTTGTTTCATCTTCTTTGGGGTCATAAACTGAAAGTCCATTTTGCGTCCCGATCAAGATTTTCCCGTCTTCTCCTTCCACCAAGGCCCCGCGGTTGATTTCCGAACCCGCCAAGCCATTGGATTCCTCAAATTGCCTGACTATTCCGTTATTGACCATGAAAATCCCCTGATCCGTCCCAACCCAAAGATTGCTGTTTGCATCTTTTAGCAGCGCATAAACAGGCCTGTTTATCACCACACCATTCCAAGACATAAAATCGACCTTCCCCTTATGGTGATACATCAAGCCCAGCTCAGTGCCCAGCAAGAGTGTGTCTCCCGATTCCAAGTAATTGTACCCGATAACGTTGATGAATGAATCCGTTTCAACCACCAAATCCTGCGCTCTTGTATCGCCTGCTTGGACAAAAATCAACCTTCCGTCACTGAGAACGTCTATTTTTCTAAAAAAAAAGAAATCCTGATTCAACTTTCCCAAAAACTGGTTATTAATCTCATGCTCAAAATGCTTTGGTCCGGAATGATGGATAGAGGAAAGGTATATTTTTCCCCAACTCACAAAAAAAAGACTGTCGCCAATCGCTTTTATCGAATTAATATTCTCGTTCAACGGACTGGATGTATAGTCAAGTTTTAAATTTTTCGGGTCAAATCTTCCTATACCTGCGAGATTGGAGGAAAACCACACAATTCCATTTTTGTCCATGGAAAAATTGGTTATCCTATTCCGAGGTTGGCCAACCAATGATTTATCCTCCTGAAGGACTTTTTTCTTACCATTTTCCCAAATCTCCAAACCATTGTTAAACCCAAGAAGATACTCGGCAGGCCCGATTTTTATAATAGCCGTTACTTCATCGTCCAGCAAAACCCCAGAGTTATAATTCAAAATCTTCAAGGAGTTTATATTCAACAGTCCTCGAAGAGAACCAATCCAAATAACACCCTCCCTTCCCACATAAGCTGTGGTTATATAAAATGATTTTGTGGTATCACCAGAATTTATTTCAAATGCAGACCCTTGATTTGGATCATATTTATATAAATGGGAATTATAAAAATAAAAAACCTTCCCTTGGTCCACTTGTAGGTAGAAATGGTCGATTGGACTGTAGATATCCTTTGAAAAATTCTGATGGACGATTTTCTCGGGAATTGAAAAGCTTTTTCCATACGCCAAATAATTTTCACCCAAAAAAAAGTATCCGCCAGTCTCTTCATCACTCCTGACAGAAACAACTGGAGCGGGGAGCTTTATTCCTTCGAATTCAAATGGTAGGAGGGCGTTATCCGAAAATCGAAAGATGGCTTTTTCAAAGAAAAGGTAAATGCTTCCCTTATCATTGAAAAGGCCAACAAAGGAACCGTCCCGGCTTAGATTATTTTTTATTGTGACCCAGTTTTTTGAATGAATATCGGTAAAGGAAGTTTCCCCATCAGAAACGAGAAAAAACACCTTTTCGGCTCCCTCCCCCCCTACAGCAAACTTAATTCTGTTGAGCTTTTTTTCATCAAACGATTTTGGGAAAAAGAATTCAAACCATTGGTTTTGGCTAAAATAAAATGCCTTGGGAGCCCCAAATGTGCTGTATACCCAAATGAAACCGTTCTCATCTTTGAAAAAATTACTTTTTGCGGAAAGCTGGCTTTGAATGGTGTCCGGCAGGGGGTAAGTATTGAATCCATCGGAATAAAAAATTCCTGATGCAGTAGTGAACCACATCAAACCCATATCGTCCTGCAAAATCCCGGAAATATTATTGGATGGCAATTCTACCCCTCTAATCTGTCGATTGAACTGATAGGATTGCGAAAATGCCTGATGGAGGCAAATAAGGCATAAAAAAAAGAGTAGGTTTTTCTTCATAGACCGACCAATGCACCCTCTAATTTAGAAAAAGATATGGTTAGTGTAAATTAAATCGATATTGTTTGCCATTTCTTTTTGAGTAAGGGCTTATTCTTTTAATTTTGTAGCAAACTATAAAAATCGCAGAATGAGTGTTTTAGTCAATAAGAATTCGAAAGTGATCGTGCAAGGGTTTACAGGCTCGGAAGGTTCCTTCCATGCACAGCAAATGATAGAATATGGAACGAACGTTGTAGGAGGAGTAACTCCAGGCAAAGGCGGTTCTACACATCTTGAAAAACCTGTTTTCAACTCTGTCGAAGAAGCTGTTCAAAAGACTGGAGCGGATACCTCCATCATTTTTGTTCCACCAGCTTTTGCAGCAGATGCCATCATGGAAGCTGCTGACGCAGGCATCAAGGTTGTGATTGCAATCACCGAAGGAATTCCTGTTGCGGACATGATGAAAGCAAAACCTTACATCAAGGAAAGAGGGACCATCCTTATCGGCCCAAACTGCCCTGGTGTAATCACACCTGGTGAAGCAAAAGTTGGAATCATGCCTGGTTTCGTTTTCAAGCCAGGAAGAATCGGTATTGTCTCTAAATCCGGAACACTTACTTACGAAGCCGCTGACCAAGTAACAAAGGCTGGATTGGGAATCTCAACAGCCATCGGAATCGGTGGAGATCCGATCATCGGAACCTCTACAAAGGAAGCCGTGGAAATGCTGATGAACGATCCTGAAACAGATGCAATCGTAATGATCGGCGAAATCGGTGGAAACTATGAAGCCGAAGCAGCCATCTGGGTGCGTGAAAACGGAAACAGAAAGCCAGTTGTGGGCTTCATCGCAGGCAAGACTGCTCCAGCCGGAAGAAGGATGGGCCATGCAGGTGCTATTATCGGTGGTGCGGATGATACGGCCGATGCCAAAATCAGAATTTTGAAAGCAAACGGTATCCTTGTGGCCGAATCTCCTGCCGAGATCGGATCCGTAATGGCGAAAGCCATGGGAATCGAAGCATAATCCATATTCATTTAATGGAAATGAAAACCGCTGAAGGAAAAATTTTCTTCAGCGGTTTTTTTTCAGCCTATTGGTGAGATATTCCAGCCAGGCTTAATTCGAGCCTGAACCACTCTTGATTCTTTCCGGGTAATTTAAAATTACACTATCTTTGCCGCTTCAAAATCCCAATTTATGATTTCAGTAGATGCCCTTACCGTAATACATGGAGGTACGCCGCTTTTCAGTAACGTATCCTTCGCCATCAATGAAAATGACAAAATCGCCCTGATGGGCAAAAATGGCGCAGGTAAATCCACCATGCTCAAAATCATCGCAGGCGCAGCAAAACCAAGTTCCGGAGGCATTTCCGCCCCCAAGGATGCGATCATTGCCTATTTGCCCCAGCATCTTTTGACTTCGGATGACTGTTCGGTATTTGAAGAGACGGCCAAGGCTTTTGCCTCCTACCTGAGCATGAAAACCGAAATCGAAGCATTGAATGAAGAATTGACGGTCCGGACGGATTATGAATCCGATGAATACTACAAAATTATCGAGAAGGTGTCCGAACTCAGCGAGAGTTTTTATGCAATCGAAGAAATCAACTATGAAGCCGAAATTGAGAAGGTTTTGTTGGGACTGGGATTTGTCAGAGAAGATTTCAAGAGACAGACTTCCGAGTTTTCGGGGGGATGGAGAATGCGGCTGGAACTGGCCAAGATCCTTCTGCAAAAACCCGATTTGGTCTTGCTGGATGAGCCTACCAACCATTTGGACATTGAGTCCATCCAATGGCTGGAGGAATTTTTGACCCAAAAGGCAAAAGCCGTAGTGGTGATTTCCCACGACAGGGCATTTGTGGACAAGATCACCACCAGGACCATCGAAGTGACGATGGGCAGAATATACGATTACAAAGCAAAATACAGCCATTACCTGGAACTCCGCAGGGAGCGAAGGGAGCACCAGCAAAAAGCCTTTGACGAACAACAGAAGATGATGGCGGACGTACAGCAGTTCATCGATCGCTTCAAGGGTACTTATTCCAAAACCCTACAAGTACAATCCCGTGTGAAAATGCTGGAGAAACTGGACATCGTGGAAATCGATGAAGTGGACAGCTCCGCATTGAAATTGCGCTTTCCCCCATCACCCAAATCGGGCAAATATCCCGTGTTGGCAGAGGATTTATCCAAATCCTACGGGGACCATGTGGTTTTCAAAAATGCCACGATGACCATCGAAAGAGGCGAAAAAGTCGCTTTTGTGGGGAAAAACGGAGAAGGAAAATCCACCATGATCAAAGCCATCATGGCTGAAATAGATTTTGAAGGCAAATGTGAATTGGCCCACAATACCATGATCGGGTATTTCGCCCAAAACCAAGCCTCACTGCTCGATGAAAGCCAGACGGTTTTCGACACCGTAGACGGAATCGCTGTGGGCGAAATACGTAAAAAAATCAAGGATATGCTTGGCGCATTTATGTTTGGCGGGGAAGATTCCATGAAAAAGGTCAAAGTACTCTCTGGTGGGGAAAAAACAAGATTGGCCATGATCAAACTTCTTCTGGAACCCGTCAATCTCTTGATTCTCGATGAACCTACCAATCACCTCGACATGAAGACCAAGGACATCATCAAAGATGCCTTGAAAGCTTTTGACGGTACATTGATCATCGTTTCCCACGACAGGGACTTTTTGGACGGTTTGGTGACAAAGGTTTTTGAGTTTGGGAATAAAAGGGTGAAGGAACATTTTGAGGACATCAATGGATTCCTTAGAAACAAAAAACTGGAGAACCTGAAGGAAGTGGAGCGGTAAGAAACCCCACTTTGTTTCATTCTGCATTAATTTCCACTTTTGCGGAAAAACTTGATAAGGAAAAAAAACGGCTCAGATCTTTCGATTCTGAGCCGTTTTGATTTAAACCTTTTTTAAGACCAATTCTGTTCCAACATGAAACTGCTTAATAATCAGTCAATTTTAAACTGTTTGTGACTTTACCGAATCGGCGCTATGCCTTATTCTCCCAATAGCCTGATTTTCTTGCGGTATCAACACCCAATGGGAAACCTAGTGCATGTTTCGTGTTAAATTCTCCTCTTCCGGGACACTTCAAGATTTCTGGATAAATCCCCCTCTATTTTACATCCCTCCTTGCGACAAGATCAGCAACAAAGCATGCTGAAGTCCGAGATGTCCGTCCTTGTTCAGAAACCATTCGTCTAGGCTATGTCCGCCACCTGCTTGCCCTCCTCTTCCTATTGTCACTGCCGGAATTCCCAAGGAAAAGGGCACGTTGCTATTGGTGGAACTCGAACTTAATCTGGGCTGCTTACCCGTAAGATAATTTGCAACTGCCATCGATTGCTGAATCAAGGGATGATCAGCATCAAGCAAACCACTTGGTCTGTCTCCAACATTTTCGATTTCTACAGTCAAAGGTTCTCCTCTTTTGACAATTAAATTTTCTTTTTGCAATCCCTCTTCAATGGACTCCAAAAACAATTTATTGATCCCCTGAAGCCTTTCCTGGCTTTCGGAACGCATGTCCACCAGCATCCACGATTCATAAGGTATGGAATTTACCGAGGTGCCACCACCGAGAACAGACACACTATACGTGGTCCGGATTCCTTCCTTGGAGAAACTATCGGCTTTAGGGACAAAACCCGCTATCGTATTTGCCAAAGCATTGTGTGGGTTTCCTATTCCAAAAGCCCCATAGGAATGCCCACCTGAACCTTTGAATGTCACTCTATAACGGAGAGAGCCTATTCCACCATTGACAATACCTTCAATATCACCCCCATCAATCGCGATAAATGCATCGATCTTGTTTCCACCTTCTCGAAACAAGTGCTTCATTCCTTTTAAATCACCAAGGCCTTCCTCACCAACCGAGCCCACAAACCATAAATCGTGATCTGTTCTGATTTTCTTTTGCTCTAAAGTTTTTACCAAAGCCACAACCATGGCCAAGGATCGATTTGCATCCGCTATTCCCGGGGCATACAAAGTATCACCTTTTTGTTTTACAGTCACATCGGTCTCAATGGGAAATACAGTATCCAAGTGTGCATCGATTACAATGGTTTTGGTAGATTTTTTCCCTTTTCTCAAAGCAATGACATTGCCTGCTTCATCTATCCAAACCGAATCCGCACCAGCTTTTCGAAGCATCTCTGCGAATACCAGACCCTTTGCAGCTTCCTCAAAGGACGGCGCGGGAATCTCTGTCAAGGTAATCATGTCCGATATCGTTTGACCGTCTATATCAAGAATATAAGCAAAGGCATCTTGAACCTCTTTATTCTTTGCCAATTTTTCTACCTCTGTCTTGTAGACCACTTTGATATCCTGTGCAGAAACCTGAAGGAATAGTAGGACTGAAAAAGCGAATGCCAGAGCGTTTTTGATTAATTTCATAAGTGAATTGTTTTGGCTTCAAAAATCACTAAAATCCAAAAAAATGACAATACCGCTTGTAAACAAATAATTTTAATTGACTCTGGACAGGACTATCGGGTCTTGTTTAAGTAAATAAACCAAGGATTGATAAAGAGATTCATTGTAAATCTTGAGCTCCGCTGATTTTTCAAAGAAAACCTCCAAAGCCACAGCAAAAAATTCGTGCTCATTATTTGCTGCAGCTGACCGAAACATTGACTTTTCTCTTTTCAGGATTTTCCTCATTTCTACGGCAGCGATTTCCGAATATCTTACCCAAAGTGTCGGGTTGAAAAAATTGCTTTCGTTGTTGTAATGAATCTGATTTTCAAGCTTCATGGCATGGGCCATTTCGTGGATCCCCAAGTTCACCCCATCCTGCTGATCGATAAATCCTTTCACGAAATTTTCCCAAGACAATACAATGATTCCAAGTTTAGGATTGACCTCACCTTTGTGGTATTGCTGATTGACCGTTGAATAATAAGCGTCCGGATAGATCAATATCTTCCTAAAATGCTTTAAAGTCACTCCTCGAAACCCGAAAGTCACCATTACCGCAGTGGCTGAAATCAGAAGTTTCATTTCTTGGGTGATCTTCGTCAAATCACCCCTTGGGACAAAAGCCTTTTCAGCAATGAACCATTCCATTTTTTCGATGAATTCCTGTTTATGTTTTGGGTTCAGTTTCGCATAATAGGGAAACAAATTGGACAGGAGGGCTTTGTCTTGGCCAGACAACGTTTTCTTGGCCAAACGAATCCGTAAATCTTTGTAGGAACCATAAAAAAGCTCCCCGATGCCAATGAATAAATGTGTAAATAAAAACATCCAGAAGTTGGGTTAGGGAATTGTTGATTTTTAAGTTTTGGATAAAAGTAGAAAAAGAAATTAAACTAAAAAAGGTGTAGAATTTCTCCTACACCTTTTAAAAATGACCAATGGGATCATTTACCCAGAATATGCATTACGTTTCCAAATGAGATCTTAACTGAAAGAAAATCAGACTATTGGAAAACTAATTCCTGACACCAATAGTGTGAATTCAAAAGCAATCAAGAGATAATTGAACATCAATTAAATATAATATTGAATTGTGTTCGTAATGCATTAAACGGGTTTAATTACTTCGCATAGTTCACAGCTCTCATTTCACGGATAACCGTGATTTTGATCTGACCTGGATACTGCATTTCCTTTTCTATCTTTTGGGAAAGGTCAAAGGAAAGTTGACTGGCGGTTTGATCATCCACATTGTCTGCATCGACCATTACCCTCAACTCACGTCCTGCCTGCATGGCAAAACACTTGTTGACTCCTTCAAATCCCAGCGCAAGTTCTTCGAGGTCTTTGAGTCTTTTGATATAGCTGTCCATGATTTCCCTCCTTGCACCTGGTCTGGAGCCAGATATCGCATCTGAAGCCTGTACGATAGGAGAGATCATGGAAGTCATCTCGATCTCATCGTGATGGGCTCCAATGGCATTGCAGACTTCTGGGTTTTCCTTATATTTTTTGGCTAGCTCCATCCCAAGGATAGCATGGGGAAGTTCAGCTTCTTCTGGATAAACCTTTCCGATATCATGAAGCAATCCCGCTCTTTTGGCAAGTTTGGCGTTCAAGCCCATTTCGGCAGCCATTGTAGCACAAAGCTTGGCAACTTCCTTGGAATGTTGCAACAAATTTTGACCGTAAGAGGATCTGAATCTTAATCTCCCGACCATTCTGATCAATTCTGGGTGCAATCCGTGAATTCCCAATTCGATACAGGTTCTTTCACCGATTTCGATGATTTCCTCTTCTATGTTTTTCTCAGTTTTGGCGACTACCTCCTCGATTCTGGCGGGATGAATTCTTCCGTCCTGGACCAAGCGGTGTAGAGAAAGCCTTGCAATCTCTCTTCTTACCGGATCAAAGCCCGAGATAATGATGGCTTCAGGGGTGTCGTCCACGACGATTTCCACGCCAGTGGCCGCTTCCAGTGCTCGGATATTCCTTCCTTCCCTACCAATAATTTTTCCTTTGACATCATCACTCTCGATGTTGAAAACAGAAACACAATTCTCGATGGCATGTTCCGTCGCTGTCCTTTGGATTGTATCCAAAACAATCTTTTTGGCTTGCTTGGTTGCCGTCAATTTGGCTTGATCAAGAATATCCTTGATATGGGAGGAAGCTTTGGTCTGCGCTTCATCCTTGAGCATTTCCACAAGTTGTTCCCTTGCGTCTTCTTTGGAAAGGTTGGCAATTTTCTCCAAGTCGGAAATCCTTTGACTGGTTACTTTTTCCAGCTCTTCTTTTTTCACCTGCACAGAATGGAGCTGTGCGGATAGGACTTCTTTTTTGCTGTCAAGCTCGGCCTCTTTTCGCTTGATCTGCTCAAGTTCCTTTGACAAAAACTGCTCTTTTTGCTTCAGCTTATTTTCATTGGTCAGGAGGATTCCTTTCTTCTTGTTGACATCCTCCTCAAATTCTGATTTGAGTTTCAGGTAATTTTCCTTTGCCTCAAGAATCTTCGTTTTTTTGATGGATTCAGCGGTCAATTCCGCTTCTTTGATGAGTATTTTGGACTTTTCCCGGGCTTCTTCTTCCAGTTTTTTGTTGTTGTTTTTCAGAAAAAAGCCGACCACCAAGGCCCCTATCGCCAACCCCAAAAGGCCTGCGACGATAATGTATAATGATATTCCCATAGGTTATTTAGCGTTTATATATACCTACCGGACACCAAAAAGTCCCAAATCAGATCGAATTTCAATAATTATAACAGGGATTTCAATTGGGCATTGACTCGGACAATACTGGATTCCACCAATTCACTGTCATCAGTGTTGATTTTGTTTTGCTCCATGGATTCGACCATGCTGTCAAAAGCCACCATAGCCAACAAATCCTGACGATCATCCAAACCAAATTCGTCTCTATATCTTTTTATTTTATCATTAATCAATTTACCTGCATGTCTGATTTTTGCTTCATCCTCCACTTTTACCTTCATAGGGTATTCGCGGTCTCCGATCTTTATTTTTACTGAAAGTGCTTCCATATCATTCAGACAAATAGGCAATTATATTATCGATTTCTTTTATATAATTATTAATTTTTTCTCTTAATTCGGCAGACTCAATGTTTTCCACCGGTATGCTGTTTACAAGTTTAGTAATTTTAATTTGATTTTTAAAATCCTCCAATACCTGATCCTTTTCCGCAACCGCTTTTACAGCCTTTGCCAAATCCTCCTTTAGCGAAATGTTTTCCAGTTCTATCTGTTGAAGCTTTTTACCGACTTGACTTGCAAGCCTTTCCAGTCGTTGAAGTTCTTCGTGAATCATTTTGTTATTTTCGGATGAATGCCCCTGCCTCGGTTTCGAAATTTTGGATCAGCCGATCCATTGTTTTGTCAATCACTTTGTCGATCAGCGTGTTTTCTGAATCTTGAAGATAAAAACTCAATGCATAGGCTTTTTTATCTGCACCTATTTTATCCCCTTGATATAAGTCAAATACGTTGATTCTTTGCAACAGTTTCCCGCCGGCTTTTAAAGCAATCTTTTTAATGTTGTCAAATGTAACATTTTTATCGATTACCAAAGATAAATCCCTTCGTACCTCAGGAAATTTGGAGATTTCCTGAAACTTCTTCAAGCCTTTTGCTTTCTTACCGAGTAAATCCCAGTTCAGTTCGGCAAAAAGAACTTCTTGTTTCACCCCAGCTAGTTTGCAGGCTTCCTGGCGAAGCATGCCCACTTTCCCAAGTTCCTTTTCTCCCAAGGTCAGTTTCAAGGCATATTCAAATGGCGCATCGTGGAGAATCTCCATTCCATAACCCTCGATGTTCAGCTTCTCCAAAATCAACTCCGCCACCGCATGCAAATCGGAAAACCCAACCGCTCGCGAAGGTGCCAGCCAACTTTCAGAAGCCTTGTCTCCAGTCATGAAAAGACCAAGTCTTTTTTCTTCCCTATACCCAACTTGCTCCTTGAAATAGACGGTGCCAAATTCAAAGACTTTCAAATCCTTCTGCCGCCGATTGATATTGTGGGCCAACACTTCCAATCCCGAGAACAAAAGGGATTGACGCATGACGCTCAAATCCTCGCTGAGTTGATTCAGGATGTTCACGTTTTCGGAAGTTTCCAAAAAACCTGATTTTTCCACATAAGCAGGTTTTGTGAGGGAATTGGTGATGATTTCATAAAACCCTAATGCCGCCAAAGCTTCACTGAGTCGGTACTGAAGCTTGTTGAGGTCTTTGCCGGGATGTTCGGCAAGGAAGTCTGATTTCAGGTTTTCTGACAAGGCTACATTTTCAAAGCCATAGATTCTCAGGATTTCTTCAATGACATCCGCCTCGCGGGTCACATCCACCCGATAGGGTTTTACCGTTGCCAAAAAACCAATTTCGGTTTCAGCACTTACCTCTATTTCCAATCCATGCAGGATCGCTTTGATTTCCTCCTTGGCAATTTGCTTTCCGATCAGACGATCAATGTTTTTGAAGGCAACGGGTATTTTGAAGTCCTCCACGGGATTGGGATAGACATCGATAATCTCGGAAGATATCTCGCCTCCTGCCAATTCCTGAATGAGCATTGCGGCCCTTTTCAGTGCATAAACAGGCATATTGGGATCCGTCCCTCTTTCAAACCTAAAAGAGGCGTCGGTCTTTAGACCATGAAACTGCCCTCCTTTCCGGATAATATCCGGTGAAAAACAGGCACTTTCCAAGAAAATACTCTGGGTGCTTGAAGAAACCCCAGATCCTTTTCCCCCAAAAACACCTGCGATACACAAGCCCTCTGACGCATCGCAAATCATCAGTTCAGCACCGGAAAGTTTCCTTTCCTTATCGTCAAGGGTGAAGAACACAGTGTCTTTCGGGAGTGTCTTCACGATAATTTTATTCCCTTTGATCTTGTCTGCATCAAAAGCGTGCAGCGGTTGACCAAGATCATGCAGGATGAAATTGGTGATATCCACGATATTGTTGATCGGTTCCAAGTCCAGGGCCTTGAGATAGTTTTGCAACCATTCAGGAGAGGGTCCAACTTTTATGTTTGACACCGTCAATCCTGCATATCTTGGGCAGTCTTTTGGGTCCTCCACCTCGACGGATATGGAAAGATTTTGGTTGTCCACTTTAAATCCATCCACGGAAGGAAGACAGATCGGGCTGTTCAATAATGCCTTCAAGTCCCTGGCAACACCCAAATGAGAGGCTGCATCAGCCCTATTGGGAGTCAAACCGATTTCCAATACATGATCCCTAGCCACATCGAAATACTTGGATGCAGGCGTGCCATTCGGCAATTGAGTGTCCAGCACCAGGATGCCTTCGTGGCTTTCGCCCAAACCGATTTCATCCTCGGCACAAATCATTCCCTGAGAAACTTCCCCCCTGATTTTGGCTTTTTTGATTACAAAAGGTTCGCCCGAAACTGGATATAAAGTTGCCCCCTCCGTGGCGACGACCACTTTTTGTCCCTTGGCAACATTGGATGCTCCACATACAATCGGGACAATTCCAGTCCCAATATCCACGGTAGTCACACTTAACTTGTCGGCATTGGGATGTCTTTCGCAAGACAACACCTCCCCGATGACCACTCCTTCCAAACCTCCGGGAATAGACTCAAAAAGCGAAATCCCCTCCACTTCCAAGCCTGAACCGGTCAGCAAGGCCGCTATTTCTTCAGGGGTTTGATCGATCGCAATAAAATCTTTGAGTCTATTTATGGAGATTTTCATGAATGCTGGGTTATTTCAGAATAAGGCACAAATTTAATGGAAATGATGGAGGGAGGAAGGTTTGGGTGAGTTAATTTTGGTTTTCCCTTTGGATAAATCGCCAACACAAACATCTCATTCAAATTTGGGAGTCAAATGGTTTGTGGAAAGTGCAGATTTGGTCATTAAACCTCCCTACTCTTTTTTGTAATCCTTTTCCCCGGCCAAAATACCCACTTCCAAAATATTCTCTTTCGGAGGCAAAGGACAGGCAAAATCGGGATTATAGGCACAGTAGGGATTGTATGCCAAATTGAAATCAATGGTGATGCTGTTTTTCCCATCCTGCCGAAGATTGATGTAACGTCCTCCGCCATATGTCTCTTCTCCACTCGTGGCATCGGCAAAGGCCAGAAAGAAATTTCTCATGTCTACCTCTTTTACCGACTGAAGAAGAAGCAAACGGTGGGGTTTCCCCTTCAGCTCAAATTCGGCGTAGGAATGCCTTAGGTATTTTTCGACTGAGCCGTCCGTGAGTGGTACCTCGATCATTTTTCGATCCTCCACGGGTACCATTTTGGCTTTGATTCGAAACTCGGGATCTATGGGGTAAAAACTCAGCGCCTGAAACCCTTGCTTCTGCTCCGCTGTCAGGGGAGAATCGATGTTGAAGCGGATAAACTTAAATTGACGCTCTCTTTCTTTTTCTATTTTTTCAATATAATCTTCCGTAGTTTCGGAATTGGTCAGCATATAAACAACCGAAACAGAGACAACGAAAACTACTATAATCAGGAAAATATTTTGGCTCTTCATAAATTCAAATCAATGCTTCATCTGCGAAGCTAAAATAGCCAACATCTGTGAAAATCACATGATCGAGGACCAAAACCTCCAGATTTTTACCAACCTCCACCAATTTATTGGTCAGTTTTCTGTCGGCATCGGAGGGGCTTAGATTTCCCGAGGGATGGTTATGGACCAAGATCATGGAACTTGCCATGTGGTCAAGCGCATGCTTGAAAATCATCTTTGGATCCGCAAGTGTTGAATTGCTACCCCCTTTGCTGATGAGCTGTTTCCGGATCACGAAATTAGCGCGGTTGAGCAACACAATATAAAAACTCTCCGTGGTCTCATCCATCAAGTCTGATTTCATGTAATTATAAATATCCGAGGAGGAGGTGACTTTTATCCGCTTTTGGGGCTCAAAAACTTTCCTTCTCCTCCCGAGTTCCATGGCGCTAACGATGCTAATCGCCTTGGCTTCGCCGATACCCTTGAACCGCTGCAAATCCTTCACACTCAACTTTGCCAACTCCCCCAAGTCATTGTTGACCGAAGAGAGGATGTGCTTGGCAAGATCAACGGCGCTTAGAAATTTTGTTCCTGAACCGATCAGGATTGCGACGAGTTCGGCATCGGAAAGGGAAGCTCGCCCTTTGAGCAGTAGTTTTTCCCTTGGACGATCCTCCTCTGCCAGAGCAGAAATTTTGATTGATTCGTATTTCTCCATAAAAAATCAACTTAAAAACCTCCCTTCGATTGCCAAAGGATTTGAACATTGCACTGATTTTCTGCTGTGCTTTGCTGAAAGGATCTTTTCCCAAAAGCGAGTGAAAAATAGAAAATAATAGGCAACAAAAAAAGCCTTAGTTTAAACTAAGGCTTAATAAATGCATTTTAAGTTGACTTTGTCGAAAGACTATGCCAAAGAATTGACCAATTTGGTCAATTTGGATTTTTTGTTGGCTGCGTTATTCTTGTGAATAATGCTTTTCTTAGCCAATTTGTCAATCATTGAAGTCACTTTGTTCAAGAGATCTTGCGCCTCTACCTTGTCGGTAGTTGCCTTTAATCTTTTGATAAATGTTCTTGTAGTTTTGGCCTGATATCTATTTCTCAAACGCTTGGCTTCGTTTGAACGAATTCTTTTAAGTGCCGATTTGTGATTTGCCATATCTTATTTTACTTAATGTCTTTACAATCTCCTTTGCCCTAAACGGAGTGCAAATTTAGCAGATTAATTCTTAAACACAAACGGTTTTCGAAACTAAACCAGATAAAGTCTCAAAATCAACAGATTTTTTTCACCTCATCCCTCCTTGGGTGCCACAAAGATAACTATATTTTAGTTTTTTAAAATCCTTTTTTTCATTAAATTTAAATATGAATCGATTTTTAGCTTTGCTTCTGATTTTTTTCATTTCAGGCTCCGACATTTGCGCTTGGGGATTTTTTGCTCATCGGAGGATCAATCGGCTCGCCATTTTTTCACTTCCCCCAGAAATGATAGGCTTCTTCAAGGCCAATATTCAATTTATCACCGAGAATGCCATCAACCCGGACAGACGCCGGTATGCTGTCATGGGTGAAGCCGAAAAACATTTTATCGATGCCGATAATTATGGAGACAGCGCCGTGTACAAACTGCCCAGATATTGGCCTCAGGCGCTCGAATCCTTCACCAAAGAGGAATTGAGGCAACATGGAATCGGCCCCTGGAACGCTTACCATGTCAAAATACAGTTGACGGAGGCTTTTAAGAAAAAAGACACCAAGGCAATCCTGCGGCTTGCCGCCGACTTGGGCCATTATATCGCCGACATCAATGTACCCCTTCACACCACCAAGAACTACAACGGACAGCTAACCGGCCAAAATGGTATCCATGCCTTTTGGGAAAGCCGGGTTCCGGAACTGCTCTCCGATGATTTTGATTTTTTTGTGGGACAAGCCGAATATCTTCCCTCTCCCCAACTCACCGCTTGGCAAGCAGTGATCAACGCACATGCCGCACTGGACAGCGTTCTCAATTTTGAAAGAATCCTGAGCGAGAAATTTCCCGATGACAAAAAATACAGCTTCGAAGAGAGGGGTGGAATCAACACCAGAGTGTATTCAAAGCCCTTCACGATTGCTTACAACGAGATGCTCAACGGACAGATCGAAAGGCAAATGCAAAACTCCATCAAGATGATTGCTGATTTTTGGTACACCGCTTGGGTTGACGCCGGACAACCCGATTTGAACTCCCTTCTGAAATCGCCCATCGAGGGCATGAAGGAGACTTTCGACCCAAAAGAACAATTGGAAATCCGGGAGCACGAAGGATTGTCCTCAACCGATCCTCAAAATGAAACCCGAAGATCATTCGTCAGGTCCATGTGGAGCGCTTCACCCCCAAAAACAACAGAATAAAATTAGGCCATCTGCTTTTTGTGCGACTGCAGATAAAATTGGATGGCCTTGGACAGTTGATGGAAGGTATCCCTAAAAACTTCCTCATCCTCCTCAAGCAAGGTCACTCTAAATCCTCTCAAATCGGAACAAAAAGAACTGATCGGCACCACGCAAATCTTGGTGGCAGCCAAAAGGTAATACACAAAACGCTTGTCCAGTGGCATGGCTGTATCTTTCAACCACTCACTCAAAAGCCCTTGCACCTTTGAGTCGGTGATGGGCAAATATTGGTTGGGATCTAAAAAGCTTTCATCGAATACGATGGTATTGTAAAACGCCCCTTGTGTGGGATTGAACTTGATCCCGGGAATATCACCCAGGACCTCCTTCATGATTTGGCTTCGCCTGCCGATCCGCTCGTTGGCATCCTGCCGGTAAGCTGCATAATCCGGATGGGTCATAATCCTGGGAATGGCAAGCTGTGGCAGAATCGTTGAGCAGACCTCAATCATTTTGGCATTTTCCAAGGTCTGACAGAGCTTGTTGAATTCCAAAGAAGCCCCTCTGTTGTAAAATTCCATCCAGCCACATCGGGAACCTGGCCAAGGAAACTCCTTGGAAATACCCTTCAGCGAAATAGAAGGCAAGTCACCCGCAACTTCTGCAAGGGAAACTGCTTTTATACCATTATAAGTGATGTTTTGATAGATTTCATCCGCAATCAGCAGCAAACGAAATTCACGCGCAATTTTAACGAAGTCCTCCAAGACCTCCTTGGGATATACCATGCCAGTCGGGTTATCCGGATTGATGATCAGGATCCCAACGATGGAGGGGTTGTATTTCACCTTATTATAAAGATCCTCCATATCGGGAAGCCATTGGTTATCCGGATCGAGTTTATAAGTGATCGGAGCAGTATTGGCGTGGGCGGCTTCGGCGGAGCTGTGCGTGCTGTAAGCCGGTGAAGGGCCTATGATCCTGGCCGTCGGAATCAAGAATTGATACAATTTGGCGATGGCATCACCCAAGCCATTAAAGAAGAGAATATCTTCGGCGGAGATTTGAACGCCTTGCTTTTGGTTGTTCAGTCCCGCTAGAAATTGCCTGGTTTCAAGGACGCCCTTGGAATCTGCATAGCCGTAGGATTTGTCCTGGCCAACAAGGTCAGAAACAATTTCCTTCATCCAAACGGGCACCACATTGTGTTTTTGGATGGGATCGCCGATATTTTCCCAGGTGATTTCATAGCCGAGTTGTTCGATCATCCGGGCTTTTTTTACGATGCCCCTGATCTCATAATTCAACTCTTCTGCTCCCGGTCTCAATAGCAATTGTCTCATACACCTGATGTTTTGGATTATGAAGCAAATAAACAAAAAAGGCAGGGAATGATTGTTGATTCTTTAAAAAAGATACGATTTGATTGGAATATCGGGAAAGGGCTTAGGTCAAAGCCCGAAGACTTGAACGAAACAGATCGATAAGAAATCCTTTTTTTTGGGACAATAAAATCAATATTTTACTTTTGGTTTGTGACAAATCAAAAAGTGTGTATGGCCAGGCTTGTCGGAGAAAAGGTTAAAACTAAAAGGATCGTGTTTTAATCATATGCTTTTGAGTTTTTATTCCAAAGCTGTGCTATACATTCCCTATTCAGCCTGAAATTTCTTGATAATCAGACTTTGCTTATTTTTTTGACTCTACCAAGTCGCTTATTTGCCTTATTCCTCAAAGAGTCTGGTTTTCTTGCGGCTTAATCCCCATAAGATTATCTAATGCATATTTCGCATTAAATCGAGCAATTTGTTATTTGAAAAATTGCCGGGGCATGCTTAGTGTTGGATCTAATAAAAAATGGTCCAAGTCTGAAGACTTGAACCATTCTGAAGACTTGAACCAATCCGAGAATTGAAATTCATGAAAATCATTTCGACTTCATTTCCTTCTCTTTCTTTTTAAACTCCCAAACTAAAAAGAGGAAATTAGCCAAAAGCATGAAAATCATAGATACCCATATCGCTCCCTTGATGCTGCCCAGATAGGGATAACCTAAGTAGTGTGGCGCCAAGATGGCTGCATGTATCGCTATGGCTATATGTAAGACTCTCTTGTTCATCAAATTGAAATTTCAAAAGGAAGTCAAAGTCTGAAGACTTGAATTATCGCAATATTACACTTGGTCCAAGTCTGAAGACTTGAACCATTCCGAAGACTTGAACCTAGTGTTACTTCAGCTTTTTGTACTTAATCCGCTTTGGCGTCACGTCACCCAATCGTTTTTTCTTGTTTTCTTCGTAATCGGAGAAGTTTCCTTCAAACCAATATACCTGAGAATCTCCCTCAAAAGCGAGGATGTGTGTACAAATCCTATCCAAGAACCATCTGTCGTGGGAAATCACCACTGCACAGCCGCCGAAATTCTCAAGGGCCTCTTCAAGGGCTCTCAACGTGTTCACATCCAAATCATTGGTTGGCTCATCCAGAAGGAGTAAATTACCACCTTCCTTAAGCGTCATGGCCAGGTGCACACGGTTTCTTTCGCCACCGGAAAGGCTACCTACTTTTTTCTCCTGATCAGCTCCTCCGAAATTGAATTTGCTCACATAGGCTCTGGAATTCATTTCCTTGTTGCCCAGTTTGATGATCTCGTTGCCTCCGGAGATACTCTCGTACACCGACTTGTTGGGGTCGAGATTGTCATGTTCCTGGTCCACATAGGCCAATTGGACGGTCTCTCCTACTTCGAAATGTCCTGCGTCTGCTTTTTCTTTTCCGGTGATCAACTTAAACAGGGTTGACTTACCTGCTCCATTGGGCCCGATGATCCCGACGATTCCACCTTGGGGAAGATTGAAGGAAAGATTGTCGAACAGCAGTTTGTCTCCATAGGCTTTGGAAACTCCGTTGACCTCGATCACTTTGGAACCCAACCTTGGTCCAGGCGGGATGTACAGTTCCAACTTGGCTTCTTTCTCTTTCCCTTCGTCGCTGACGAGTTTGTCATAAGCGCTCAATCTCGCCTTTCCTTTGGCTTGACGGGCTTTCGGAGTCATCCGAATCCACTCGAGTTCACGTTCCAAAGTTTTCTGACGCTTGGATTCCGTTTTCTCTTCCTGCTTTAAGCGTTGCTGCTTTTGGTCCAACCAAGAGGAGTAATTTCCTTTCCAGGGAATCCCTTCGCCCCTGTCCAACTCCAAAATCCAACCGGCCACATTGTCCAAAAAGTACCTGTCGTGGGTCACGGCGATCACGGTTCCTTTGTATTGTTGCAAATGCTGCTCCAGCCAAAGCACGGATTCTGCATCAAGATGGTTGGTGGGTTCATCCAGAAGCAACACATCAGGTTCCTGCAGCAAAAGTCTGCATAAGGCCACCCTTCTTTTTTCTCCTCCCGAAAGATTGCCCACAAGAGCATCGCTTGGCGGGAGACGCAAGGCGTCCATGGCCTTTTCCAAGACAAGATCCAGTTCCCAGGCATTGGCTGCATCGATCTTGGCTTGGACTTCTCCTTGCTTGTCGATAAGCTTGTCCATGGCATCGGGATCATCCATCAAGGCAGGATCCATGAATTTCTCGTTGATTTCCTCAAACTCCTTGAGCAAAGCGATGGTTGCCGAAACGGCTTCCTCCACAATCTCCTTGACGGTCTTGGTGGGATCCAGCTTGGGCTCCTGCTCGAGCATGCCCACGGTATAGCCCGGTGACCAGACCACATCGCCTTGGAATTCCTTGTCCATCCCTGCAATGATCTTCAGCAAGGAACTTTTACCAGACCCGTTTAGACCCAAAACACCAATTTTGGCTCCATAAAAAAATGATAGATAAATGTCTTTTAAAACTTTCTTCTGTGGAGGGTAGATTTTTGAAACCCCCGACATTGAAAATATGATTTTCTCAGCGCTCATAAATTATTGTTTTTCAACTCACAAAATTGCAAAAACAAAGATGGCAAAAAAACCCCTTTCTTAGGATTAATCCTTTTGAATTAATTAATTTGCAAAAAACTAAAGAACAGCCACTACCTATTAAATCGCAATGGAGCATCCGTACGGATACATTAAGGACAACAAAGTATTTTTGAAGGGATTTCTAAACCAACCCGATAGGGTCATCGGGGAAGTAAAAGAGGATGAAACCTCTACCCTCAAGTACTTCGAAGAAAGATTTTCAACCATAAAGAGTAAGGTTGACAATCTCAAAAAAGACATCGAGGAAAATCAAAACAAAGGCTCTTTCCTGATGAAACTGATTCATCTGAAGGAATCCTTGTTGCAATATGACGCACTGGGAGACTTTGTGCCCATGATCGAGGACCTCAACCAACTCGAATCCTTCCTGGAGGACATCATCAAAAAAAACAGGGAGCGCAATCTCGAAATCAAAAAAGGACTGATCTTGGAAGCTGAGGCAATCAAGGACGATACCGACTGGAAGAAAACCACTGAGGAATTCAAAAGCCTCAAGACCCGCTGGATCAAAACAGGATCTGTAGAAAAGGAATACGAAGAGGATCTTGAAACCACATTTAATGACATCATTGATTCCTTTTTTGACAACAGAAAACAATTTTTCGAAGGACTGGCTCTGCAAGCCGAGGAAAACATAAAGGTCTACGAATCCCTTGTGGCGCAAGCCCAAGATGCTTTTAACATGGCGGATGCAAAGCGGGCCTTTGAGATCAGCAAGAAAATTCAAAAACAATGGAAGGAATCCGGAAAGGTTCCCGCTGACAAAAGACAGCCACTTTGGGATGAGTTTTCCAAAATAAACAACAGAATCTTCAGCAGGTACAAAAGGACCATCCAGTCCATGCCGCAGCTCAGTCCCAGGGACTTCATGCGAAAACTGGAGTCGATGAACGAAGAGATGAAAAAATTATCCCTTCAGGAAGCAACGCCATCGGTACAGGCTGCCGCAAAAAAAATTCAGGCGGAATGGAGGAATTTGCCGCCGAGCAAACCCAAGGAAGCCAATCTGGTCATGCGCTCCTTCATCTTCTCCACCGAAGTAGTATTTGAAAAAGCCTTTTTGGACAAATTGGCCACCTCCAAAAATTCAGACTTCGACAAAAAGCCAATTGCTGAACAAAAACAGATCAAATCTACCATCCTGAAAGACCTCATTCATCGGGACCAAACCGAACTGGAAACCATCAAAGGGAACGCGGAAAATTTCAAATCACAGGAAAGCGATTTTGAAATCATGATGAAAAGAAAGTTAAGTGCTTATAAAAGAAAGGTTGATGTAAAAAATTTTATATTGAAGGAACTTTCAAACAAATAATCAGTTAAAGATTGATAATTAAAAACAATTTCTATTTTTGCAACCCGTAAAGCCGGTAAACAATAAATAAAGACACTATGTATTGGACATTAGAACTTGCGTCTTATCTAGAAGATGCACCCTGGCCTGCTACCAAGGACGAATTGATAGATTTTGCGATCCGCTCCGGGGCTCCTTTGGAGGTTGTAGAAAACCTTCAGGAACTGGAAGATGATGGTGAGCCATATGAGAATATAGAAGAGATTTGGCCAGATTATCCTACCAAAGACGATTTCTTTTTCAATGAGGATGAATATTAAATAAAAAATGACCCCAAACACATTGGGGTCATTTTTTATTGTACCCTATCCTGAAGTACAATCCCAAATACGCATTGGATTTCCCAATGGGGGTGGAAGCTGAAAGTAAATCAGGCTATTGGGAGAATAAGGAATATCACCGAATTGATAAAGTAAATAAAGACTGAGTATTAAGCATTTTTAGGTCAGAATGGGCTGGCAATGCATCACACGGATTCAAGCCAAGAAATCACCGCTTTTTCCCAACACCTTTTAAGGGTATCGATAACTTCCCTCTTCCCTAAATCCCCAACACCGCCTTCAATTTCGGGAACCCAGTCTTGCTAACCGGGATTTGTTTGCCGTCCCTGAGAATCAAGAGATAACCGTCTTTTTCATAACTCTCTATTTTCGTGATCTCAGCTATTTTGACAATGTAGGAACGGTGGACCCTCACGAAAACATCGGGATTGAGTGTGGATTCAAAAAATCTCATCGTTTTATTTTTCAGAAACTTCCCTTCCTGGGTATGGACATTCACATAGTCATCATTGCCCTCAAAATATTTAATGTCTTGGACAGGAATGATTTTGATTTCGTTTTTGACCTTCAATACTACCCTACTGGAATACCCTTCGGAAGGCAGCGCATTGGATTCCATCAATTCTTTTAAGGAGGATTTGGATTCCAACTGGAGGAATTTGGCGATCGCCTTAGAAAATCTTTCCTTCGGAAAAGGCTTCAACAAATAATCCACGGCATGTGCATCGAAAGCCTTGAGCGCATACTCGTCAAAAGCCGTGGTGAAAATGACGGATGGAGGTTCGTCAAGCAACTCCAACATCTCGAAGCCATTGATCTTGGGCATTTGTACATCCAAAAATATCAATTCGGGCTGGTACTCCTGAATTGCCTTGATCCCTTCGAAGCCATCCACGCAGATTTTCAACACTTCAAAATCGGGATAATCCGAAAGGTATTCCTTGACAATCTGTGCAGCCAAAGGCTCATCATCAATTATGAGGATTGGAATCATGGGCATAGGGAATCTTTAACACAACTGAAAACTGACTTTGATTGACTACACAATTTAAAAGATCGTGCCGTCCGAACAATAAATAAAGGCGCCTTTTTACGGCATCCAAGCCAAATCCCAGCCCATCGGCCGATACTCCAGCTTTAGGATCAAATGGATTGGTAATGGTCATTTCCAAGTAAACACCAACATCCCGGATATTTAATTGGATATCCACGTCACCCATGGTGCCATACAAGCCATGCTTGACAGCATTTTCCATAAGCGGCTGAAGCAACATTTGGGGGATTTTTATCGATTGGGTGTTTTCCTCCACTTGGAAATCCGCTTTTAACCTGTGGCCAAAACGCACCCGCTCAATATCCAAAAACAGCTGAAGGTAAGAAACCTCTTCCTGAACTGTCACCCACTTTTTTTCATCCTTCCGAATGGTCCCCCTGAGGAATCCGGATAGCTGGAAAATCATTTCCCTTGCCTTCTCCGGATTGCTCGCAATCAAGGCACTGATGGAATTGAGACTATTGAAAAGAAAATGGGGTTGCAGCTGCTGGCGCAATTGGTGAAGTTCTGCCTCCTTGGACATCTTCATGATCATTTCTTCCCGCTGCCGGGTTTTTAGCTGATCTTCCAATCTCCCCGCAATAACCAACAAGAGCGCGCATGCCGAGAACAAAATCGAAACGATCGCTCCCCTAACCGCAAATGACTTTTCCAAAAACAAAAGGTACTCGGTTTGATCGGAGAAGAGTTGCTTGAGGCCAAAATGGCCCAGGTACAAAACCAAGATACTCATCACGAGTGGCAAAACGATGGCAAGCCAAGCATTGGAGCGTTGTGGCAAGTAAAACCTAAACACATTCTCCAGCAAAAACAAACCTCCAACTATCAGGGTCGTCTGCACAGCACTGTCCAAAAGAGCCAAATTGAAATTTGGCCCATACGATTGGATCAGTTTTGCGGAGGCTAAGATCCACAAGACCAAAACAAGGATGGATTTCAACCAACTCCCACCTTCCCTTTTGAAGAGTCCTGTGATCCCCATTCTTCGTGAAGTTTAAAATGATTTGATTTCAAGCCCACCAAAAAAGATCGTCCCTTTGATTCTCAGAATCTTGGTCCCATCCGTTTTGGTCTGAGGATACATTCTTTTGTCCTCCACCCCGGCAAACATATTGGTCACATTGATCTGGATATCCCAGTGTGGCGGGACGATCAGCTTGATGCCTCCAAATGCCACTTCAACATCCAAAACCGCTGGCCCAGTCAAATCCGCCTGACTGAGATCAATATCAGTTCCACCAAAGATCGCAGATAATTTTCCGCCTTTGAATTTTTTGGAAAGCACCCTTTTTTGGATACCACAAAACATCGCCTGCGAATTGACGACATCACCGCCATCAACGTCTAAGTCCAATGAATTGATCGCATTTGGATCATCTGGGGTTAAAATTCCCGCGGAGTTGAATGCATTCTTTTCAAGAGATTGCTCCAACCCATTCCATTCCTTCCAGTTCGTCATACTGTTGGTTCTTCGGCTAAGGATGATAAAAAGCCCCAAAAAGATAAGACCTACAGGAAGGATGTATTGCTCGATCTCGACAGGAAGATTCAATTCCCTTTTCACCAAAAAGAAGGAGCCAAAAAGCAACATGAATATCCCAAACCCACTTTTGAAATTATGTTTGATCAAAGTGATCACCCCAATGGCAATGAAGATCATCGGCCAGGAAAGAATCCAGCCAGGAATAAAAACCCCCATTTTCCTGAACAACAAAACTGCTCCAATTACGAGAATGATCAACCCTATCGTGAGATTCCCATTGTCATTTTGCGCTTTCTTTCTATTCATGTCTTTGTCATTTATTGTGATGGATGTAGATAATAAACCAAATCTAATGCATCACCTTCTGCCTAACGCCATCCAAATAGGCTAGCCCATGAGAAAATTCGGTGAAATAAAGGATTTTGTCGGTTAAATCCGTTTTTTGCAATACGGACTCAATTCAATATTGTGATTGACACATAATTATTTAGTTTTGACTCTTTATGTCTCCACTCTTTTGGTGTCATAAATTTTTATTCCAAGTATCTGATTTTTTTGGTTCCAACCCCATCTGGAAACCTATTGCATATTACGGGTTAAATCACGCAGAAAAAATCAACATTTCTTAAAAAGTGACAAGCAAGTGGGATTCTTTGGTTGAGGTTTCGATAAATTGGAGAAACTTATCCCTCACTCCCAAGCTTCATTTATGCCTTGTTGTTTCTATTGACCAAAAACTCGGCATAGTCCATGTCCTCTGGACTTGTGATCTTGATGTTTTCAGGATTGCCCTCGATAAGGTTTACTTGCCAACCTTGCTGCTCGTAAACAGTGGCATCATCGGTGAATTGCTTAGATTCCGGGACCTCAAATGCTTTTTTGATTTTTTCCAGCTGAAAGGTTTGGGGCGTCTGGACCAGTCTAAAGTCTTGCCGATCCTGAAAATTGGATTTTCCGTCCCCTGATATTTTCCTAATGGAATCCTTTAGGTTGATGACCGCGATGGCACTCCCCTTTTTTGCTGCTTCCTCATAACTTCTTGAAATCACCGACTGATTTACAAATGGCCGCACACCATCGTGAATGGCAACCAATCCGGCTGTTGACAAAATGGAATTCAGCCCGTTCCTCACGGATTGAAACCGGCTTTGGCCTCCCTTCACCAATTGATGAGGAATCTTAAAATCGAATTTGTCACAGAGGGAATTCCATAATGGGAAATCGCTTACGGGAATCACCAAAATCAAGTTGATAGTGGGGTCATATTGAAAAAACGCCTTCATGGTGTGCATCAATATGGGTTCCCCTCCAATTTCCAAATATTGCTTTGGAATGGAGGCGCCCATTCTTGTTCCATTTCCTCCTGCGACGATAATCCCGAATTTTTTCATGTTTCAGTAATTGGCGGATCTAAAAAATAAAAACCCTTTTCCCACAAAAATCGAAAAATCAAAGAAAAAAAGAGCTCTTTTGGAGCTCTTTTTTTGATGAATTATAAAATCAACATGGCATCTCCATAGGAGAAGAACCTGTATTTTTCCTTTATGGCGATTTGATAGGCTTTCATGATCAGGTCATATCCTCCAAATGCCGAAGCCGTCATCAACAATGTTGACTCTGGAAGGTGGAAGTTGGTGATCAAGGCATTTGCAATTTTAAACTCGTAAGGAGGTGTGATAAATTTGTCCGTCCATCCTCGATCTTCTTTCAACCTGCCGTTGGCAGTAACCGAAGATTCGATGGTTTTCAAGGTTGTAGTACCTACTGACACCACTCTCTTTTTGCTATCCAAGGCACGGTTGACAAGGTTGACGGTTTCTTCTGGAATATCAAAATTCTCTGAATCCATTTTATGCTTGGTCAGGTCTTCCACATCCACTTGTCTGAAAGTACCCAAACCCACATGAAGGGTGATCGGCGTCACATCGACACCTTTCAACTCCAATCTTTTGAGCAAATGGGGAGTAAAGTGAAGTCCTGCCGTTGGTGCGGCCACAGCTCCCACATGCTTGGCAAAAATGGTTTGGTATCTTTCCCTATCCTCGGCTTCTACGCTTCTTTCGATGAATTCCTTCAAGATAGGCGTTTCTCCCAATGTGTCGACGGTTTTGTAAAACTCCTCATCCGTTCCGTCAAAAAGGAACCTGATGGTTCTTCCTCTTGAAGTCGTGTTGTCGATGACCTCGGCCACCAAATCACTGTCCCCAAAATAAAGCTTGTTTCCAACCCTGATTTTCCTTGCTGGATCCACCAACACATCCCAAAGCCTCAATTCTTGGTTCAGTTCCCTCAACAAGAAAACCTCGATTTTGGCACCGGTTTTTTCTTTGTTGCCATACAATCTTGCAGGAAAAACTTTGGTGTTGTTCATTACAAATACATCACCCTCGTCAAAGTACTCAATGATATCCTTGAAAATGCGGTGTTCTATTTCTCCGGTTTTCCTGTGCACAACCATTAGACGGGATTCGTCTCTGTTTTCTGCAGGATACAAGGAAATAAGTTTTCTGGGGACGTCGAATTTGAAATCGGATAACTTCATATATAATGAATGTAGATTGCTTTATGATTTGGTTTACGATACTTCGTAAAAAGTGCAAAGTTAGCAAGAAAAATACCAAATTGTACTTATATTGTGAATTAGTTTTTAATCCAAAATAAATGATACATTTTGTCAAACAGATTTGGGAGAGCCTCAGATTCGCCATGCAGGCCCTAAAAGCCAACCTTACCCGCACAATTCTTTCCCTTTTGGGCGTGACAGTTGGTATTTTTGCCATTATTGCGGTTTTCACATTAGTGGACTCCCTGGAGAAAAACATCAAGTCCAGCTTTAGCTTCCTTGGCAGCAATGTGGTAACGGTAAATCGCTTTTCCTTCGGCGGAGGTGGGCCTGATTATCCCTGGTGGAAATATTTCCGAAGACCGTACAACAACTACTCTGAATATGTTTTCCTGAAGGACAAATTAAAGAATGCGGAAGCGGTCGCTTTTTTTGCCGGTGCCAACACCGTCATTCAACATGCCAGCAACTCCTATCAGGGCAGCAATATCCAGGGAGTTTCCTTTACCTACCAAGACGTTTATGACCTCCCCTTGCAAGAAGGTCGGTTTTTCACGGAACTTGAGGTCAACTCATCCCGAAATGTGGCCATCATCGGCACAAAAATTTCCGAGACTTTATTTCCGGGTCAAAGCCCACTTGGGAAAGAGATCAAGATGAAGGGGGGGAAATTTGTAGTGATTGGTTTATTTGAAGAAGAGGGGGAAGGCATTTTTGACATCGCATCCAAAGATCAATCCTGCCTTATCCCCTATGGATCCTTCACCAAGTTATATTATGTGGGCAACAATGGAATAGAACCGAGCATCGCCGTGAAGGGAAAAGAAGAGGACATTGGGATGATCGCTTTGGAAAATGAATTGATCGGCCTGTTAAGGGTGAAGAGGGGGTTGAAACCTACTCAAGAGGATAATTTTTCACTGAACAAGTCGGAATTCATCATGAACACGATCGGATCCATTTTCGATGTCATCGGAATTGCGGGTTGGGTAATCGGAGGATTTTCCATTTTGGTCGGAGGTTTTGGCATCGCCAACATCATGTTTGTCTCCGTCAAGGAGCGTACCAATATCATCGGCATCCAAAAGTCATTGGGGGCAAAAAATTATTTCATTCTTTCCCAATTCCTTTTTGAAGCTATTTTCCTGAGTTTGATCGGTGGAATCGCAGGAATCCTGATCGTCTTTTTGATCACTTTTATTCCGGTGGGCACGCTTGACCTTACCCTCTCTCTGAAAAACATCATCTTGGGACTGGGTGTGTCTTCTGCGATCGGGGTCGTATCGGGAATCGTCCCGGCAACGCTTGCCGCCAGATTGGACCCCGTGGAAGCCATCAGATCTGTCTAATAAAAAAAGCGTGGCCGATATCGCTATCGGCCACGCTTTTTTATAATTGATTTTTAAGATTATCGGAATTGATTTAAGCCTTTTCCTCTTTTTCTTTTTTCGCTTTCGCTGGCTTTGCTGGAGCTTCCAAGCCGGCTTTTTCCTTGATCTTGCTTTCCAATTCCTCCATCAATTCCGGATTATCCAAAAGCAATGCTTTGACGGCATCCCTTCCCTGTCCCAATTTGGTGGTTTCGTAAGAGAACCAAGAACCAGCCTTTTTGATGATTTCCAGTTCGACACCAATATCGATGATTTCACCTACCTTAGAAATCCCCAGTCCATACATGATATCAAACTCGATCACTTTAAAAGGTGGCGCAACTTTGTTTTTCACGACTTTCACTTTGGTTCTATTTCCGATCACATTGTCAGTCCCTTCCTTGATCTGACCGATCCTTCTGATATCGAGACGAACAGAGGCATAGAATTTCAATGCATTTCCACCGGTGGTAGTTTCTGGACTACCGAACATCACTCCGATTTTGTCTCTAAGTTGGTTGATGAAAATACAGGCACAGCCTGTTTTATTGATGGCCCCGGTGAGTTTACGGAGGGCTTGGGACATCAAACGTGCCTGAAGTCCCATTTTGCTGTCTCCCATGTCTCCTTCAAGTTCCGCTTTGGGAACCAATGCTGCTACAGAATCTATTACGATAATGTCAATGGCTCCAGAACGGATAAGGTGTTCGGCAATTTCCAAAGCCTGCTCGCCGTTATCCGGTTGTGAAATCAAAAGGTTTTCTGTTTGAATCCCCAATTTCTCTGCATAGGATTTGTCAAATGCGTGTTCCGCATCGATGAAGGCAGCCAAGCCGCCTGCTTTTTGGGCCTCTGCGATGCAATGCATCGCGAGGGTAGTTTTTCCGGAGGATTCCGGTCCATAAATCTCAATCACCCTGCCGCGTGGAATCCCGCCAATGCCCAAAGCCATGTCCAAGCCCAGAGAACCCGTGGATATGGCCGGAATATCCTGCACCTTATTGTCACTCAGTTTCATCACTGTCCCTTTTCCATAGCTTTTTTCAAGTTTATCTATGGTCAACTGAAGGGCTTTAAGTTTTTCTGTATTTACGTCCATATAAAGGTTTTAAAAATCTTTGATTTGAATATATGAAATTATTAATTGATTATTGGAGTGTCAAATTAGTTTTACAACTCCTAAGGGTAATGTATTGGCTAATCGTAATATTTTAATCAGATTAGTGAATTCCTTCGTAAATATTGGAATAAGAATTGGAAAGCTTTTTGCTTAAAGAGGAATTAATGAAAAAAAATTTAGTATTGTCAGTAATTGTCATAGTATTTCAACTGCTGGGGAGTTTTTCTCTTTATGGTCAGAAAAATACAGCATTCAAAAAAGGTGAGGAATTGACATTCAAGGTGTCTTATGGTTTTTTGGATGCGGCAGAAGCGAAAATGATCATCGGCTCGAACCTCACTCGGTTCAATGACAATCCTGCTTACAAAATCGACGTTTATGGTAAAACCTTGGGGATTTTCAAACTTTTCAAGGTCAATGACAACTGGGGAACTTACCTCGACACCGCCAAGATCATCCCCCACCAATCTTACCGTCATATTGAAGAGGGCAAGTACCGGAAACATGAGCAAGTCCTCTTTAATCACCAAAACCGCAATGCAATCGTCAGGCTTTATGACAGAAACAACAGCATGCTGGTAGACACCAAAGACTATCCCATCCCCCACAATGTCCAAGACCTCGTCAGCGGATTTTACCACCTTCGGACTTTGGATATGAAAAAATACAAGCCCGGTGACACCGTCAAGATCGTCGGATTCTTCGACAAGGAAATACATAACCTAAAGTTAATATATGAGGGAAAGCAAATCATCACGACCGCACTCGGGAAATTTGAAACCTTGATTTTTTCGCCCATTATGCCGAAAAACAAACTCTTCAGGGGGGATCATCCAGTCAAAATCTGGGTTTCCAATGACGAAAACAAAATTCCGGTAAGGATAAATGCCCGCTTGATGGTGGGCTCACTGAATATGGAAATCACTGAAGCAAAAGGATTGCGTAACAATTAATTCAATTTTTGTTAACAATTAAGCAACATGCGAGGATACAAAAAGAATTTTATGTTGTTTTGGCACAGGTAAACTTCATGAAAAAACGATTTTGTGAAGGCTTTCTTTAAATTAGCGTTTAGAAAAGCGAAAATCTTCCCGCTAACCGTATGAGCGAAAAACAAAAAGTCAAAATCCTAGTGGTGGATGACGAACCGGATATAGTAGAAATTCTCACCTATAATCTCAAAAAAGAGGGCTACGAAGTGGAATCTGCCGAGGATGGAATTCAAGCTGTCAAACTGGCCAAAAAATTCCATCCCGATGTCATTCTGCTGGACATCATGATGCCCAATCAGGACGGCGTGGAAACCTGTCGACAGATCCGTGAAATCCCCGAGTTGAAAAGCACATTCATAATTTTTCTTACGGCAAGGTCCGAAGAATACTCAGAGGTGGCCGCATTTGATGTGGGCGCGGATGACTACATCAACAAACCGATCAAGCCTCGCGCTCTGATGAGCAGAATCGCCGCGTTGTTCAGAAGGGAATCCAAAAAAGAACAGGAATTGGCCCAAATCAAGATCAAGGATCTCATCGTGGACAGGACGAGTTATACCATTGACAAGAGTGGGAAAACCATCACCCTTCCCAAAAAGGAATTTGAGCTTTTGTATTTTTTGGCCAAAAACCCCAATGTGGTCTTCAGTAGAGACGAGTTATTGCAAAATATCTGGGGGGCGGATGTCTTCGTCCTGGCAAGAACGGTGGATGTCCATATCAGAAAGGTACGGGAAAAAATAGGGGAAGATTACATCACGACCGTCAAAGGGGTTGGGTACAAATTTGATTTAAATTAAAATATGCTGACCACTTCGAGGGGTATTTCATTGATTCTGGCCGTTGCCATTTCTGCCCTGACAGTGGCTTTCTTGATGCTGATGGATGATGCCACCCCTACCTTGTTGATCGTAGCGGGCGGCATTTCTTTTTCGGTTTCCTATATTTTGATCAATGTTACTTTGGAGTTTTTGATTTTCAAGGAAATCGGCCATATCTACACGGTATTGGGAAAAATCCAGAAAAAGGACCTTACGGGAATTGCAGATGGATCGAATAGGACTTCCATTTCTCCCCTTCGAAAAATCAACAAAACCATCAATTCCTATGCCTTAGCCAAAAACAAGGAAATAGAAACCCTCCAAAAGAACGCCGAATTCCGCCGAGAGTTTATTGCGGACATCTCGCATGAGTTGAAAACGCCGATTTTTGCCGCCCAGGGGTATGTCCATACCTTGCTCGACGGAGCCGTTGATGACAAGGAGGTTCGGTACAAATTCCTCAAAAGGGCCGCCAAAAGCCTCAATGCCTTGGATAAATTGGTCCATGACCTGCTTACGCTGAGTCAAATGGAAAGTGGAGTCAACAAATTCCACTTTGAATCCTTTGACCTTAGAGAACTCCTCCAGGAATTGATAGAGGAGCTGGAACACAAGGCTGAGAAAAGGGATATCTTGATTCGATTTTTTTATGACAAGGATAAAACCTTCAAAACAATCGCCGATAAGGACAAGATTTTCAGGGTTTGCCAGAACCTGATTTCAAATGCCATCAAATACAACAATGATGGCGGAGAAGTGGAAGTCAGGCTAAAATCGCACAAAAATCAAATCACCGTGGAAGTGAAAGACAACGGAAAAGGCATTCCTCCGGAGGATTTGAAACGGATTTTTGAAAGGTTTTATCGAGTTGAAAAAAGCCGATCACGGGAAAAAGGCGGGACAGGTCTCGGTTTGGCCATCGTCAAACACATCTTGGAAGGCCACAAAAGCAAAATTTCCGTAAGCAGCACCGTTGGCAAAGGCTCAATTTTCAGTTTCGAGCTTCCGCTGGATCAAGTGCTTCCCGAAAAACCAAAAAAAACCCAATAATGCAGCTGCTCCAAAAGCAGTTTGATTGCAGATGATCATTCCTAGAAATGTGCAAAAATGGAGCGGTGCCTTTGCCTAGTACTTCCATCCAGAAACCCAGAGAACTCAAAACGGGACAATTGAAGAATTGAATTCAACCTGTGTTCTTCTAGTAGTTTCAACCACATTTGGGGACTTAATGCATCTTTCTGCTTAGATGCTGTACTCAATTCCGACCAAGTCAATTTCCGAGCATAACAGACATAAGTCAGGGTTTCCCTATACTTTAGGGAGATTAAGAGGTGGTTTTAAAATTTTGTTTCCTGAAAATTTCATCTGCTTTATTAAATTCCATACTTTTGCGGCCCATTGGGAAACAAGCCGCATGAAAAAAATTGATTTTAAAAGTCTTATTCTGTTTGAAAACAACGATTATATCGTGGTCAACAAACCACCTTATCTATCGACGTTGAAGGACAGGCATGAGGCCCAGAACATTCTGGACCTGGCCAGGCTTTACACCACGGACGCCCAAATGTGTCATCGATTGGACAAAGAAACTTCGGGTTGCCTTGTCATCGCCAAGAAT
This sequence comes from Rhodonellum psychrophilum GCM71 = DSM 17998, assembly GCF_000381545.1. GTDB lineage: Bacteria > Bacteroidota > Bacteroidia > Cytophagales > Cyclobacteriaceae > Rhodonellum > Rhodonellum psychrophilum. The sequence goes on from NZ_KB906690.1 coordinate 62,374, forward strand.
CCGGAAGCCTATCGAAACATTGCCATGCAGTTTGAAAGCAGGAAAGTGGACAAGGTCTATCATGCCGTAGTGGACGGTATCCACGAGTATGAGAATTTTCTCGTGGACCGCAGTCTTGCGGTCACCAACAAGGGAGTGGCCAAGGTCAATAAGGAAGGGAAATCTGCACAGACTTATTTCTCCTCTTTGAAAACCTACTATTCCCATACCCTACTTGAATGCAAGCCGATCTCCGGGAGAATGCACCAGATCAGGATCCATCTTTCCTATCTGAAATCACCGATCTGCGGGGATGAACTCTATGGCGGAAAACCGCTTTATCTTTCGGCGCTCAAAAGAAGGTTCAACCTGAAAATGGGTACGGATGAACTTCCGATCATGCAGCGCGTTTCGCTCCACGCCTACTCAATTGCCTTCCTGGGCAACCAAGGGGAAAAGATCGAAGTCACGTCACCTTACCCAAAAGATTTCGAAGTTTTGATCAAACAGCTTGAGAAAAACAGGTAACTCAAAGAAAATGTGGGGAATAATTAAGTTTGTTTTGCAATAAAAAGAAATTACTTCTATCTTTGTGTCCCTTTTTGAGGGTGAAGTATATATAATCAGCTAATAATTAAACAGTTACACAGTGGATACATTAAGCTATAAAACCAAGTCAGCAAATGCCGCTTCTGTAGAAAAGAATTGGGTAGTAGTGGATGCCCAATCTGCCATTCTAGGAAGGTTTGCAAGTGAGGTAGCGAAAATCTTGAGAGGAAAGCACAAACCATCTTTTACCCCTCATGTAGACTGCGGAGACAATGTAATTGTCATCAATGCAGAAAAAGTAAGATTAACAGGTAAGAAGTGGACCGAAAAGGTTTACGTTCGTCACACGGGCTATCCAGGTGGACAGCGAATTTCTACCCCAAGGATGTTGAAAGAAAAGTCAGCAAACATTTTGGTGGAAAAAGCTGTAAGAGGTATGCTCCCTAAAAACAGATTGGGAAGACAAATGTACAGAAACCTGTTTGTTTATGAAGGTGCTGAACACCCTCACTCTGCACAACAACCTAAAGAAGTTAAATTCTAATCTAAGCAGTCTATGGAAGTTATCAATACAATCGGTAGAAGAAAAACATCTGTTGCAAGGATCTACATGACACCAGGAAATGGCGAAATCACTGTGAACAGCAGAACGATTGAAACCTATTTCCCATTCGATTTACACAGGATCGTGGTAAGACAGCCGTTGGAACTCGTAAAAGAGAACGGTACTTATGACATCAAGATCAATGTAGACGGTGGCGGTATCACAGGTCAGGCAGAAGCAGCAAGAATGGCCATCGCCAGAGCCTTGTGCGAAATCAATGAGGAGCACAGACCCGCATTGAAAAAAGAAGGTTTTCTTACCCGTGATCCAAGGATGGTGGAACGTAAGAAACCAGGACGTAAGAAAGCGAGAAGGAAATTCCAGTTCTCTAAACGTTAATAGTACAGGTTTAACATTTTATATAGATTCAATCAATTTATTAATGGCAAATATAGAATATAAAGACTTACTAGATGCTGGTGTCCATTTCGGTCACTTAACAAGAAAGTGGGATCCAAGAATGGCACCATATATCTTCATGGAGAAGAATGGAATCCATATCATCGACCTAAACAAAACGCTTGTATGCCTTGAAGAAGCATCTAACGCAATCAAGCAAGTAGTACGCTCAGGAAAAAAAGTCATGTTCGTAGCCACTAAAAAGCAAGCGAAAGACCTAGTAGCCGAAGAAGCAAGAAGACTCAATATGCCTTACGTAACCGAAAGATGGTTGGGTGGTATGTTGACCAACTTTGCGACCATTCGCAAATCCTTGAAAAAGATGACTTCCATCGACAAACTGATGAAAGAAGAAGCTTACAAGAACCTTGCGAAAAAGGAAAGATTGATGATCACAAGACAAAGAGAAAAACTGGATCTCGTATTGGGCGGTATCGCTGACCTTACCAGACTTCCAGCAGCCTTGTTTGTCGTTGACATCAAAAGAGAACACATCGCGATCTCAGAAGCGAAAAATCTTGGCATCCCCGTTTTTGCATTGGTGGATACAAATTCCAACCCGAACGAGGTGGATTTCCCTATCCCATCCAATGACGATGCATACAAATCTATTTCCCTATTGATCAAAGCGTTTGGCGAAGCCATCGAAGAAGGACTTTCCGAAAGAAAGAGAGATAAAGATGATGCTAAACTTGTAGAGGAAGAAGAAGCTAAAAAAGCTGTTGACGTAGAAACAAAAGAGTAGTCATTTATGATTCCTCAACAATAGAAAATTGAACACAAGCTTTATGCCTGTGTTCAATTTTTCATTTAATATCAAAACCTTGAAGTCTATAATTACCCCGGATTCAGGAATAAAAACCAGGTTATTTTTATAAAACTCTTGAGGCCTGAATACTTCGAAATGAATTTTCACTTCGAAGCAGATTAAGATTTTATCCAAAACATCAATTTAATAGATAGAAAAATGGCTATTACTGCACAAGAAGTAAACAAACTCAGACAAATGACCGGTGCCGGTATGATGGATTGTAAAAAAGCCCTCACCGAAGCTGAAGGAGATTTTGAAAAAGCGATCGACATCCTTAGAAAAAAAGGCCAGAAAGTATCCGCTTCCAGAGCAGACCGTGAAACCAAAGAAGGTGTTGTCATCACCCAGGTAAACGCTGACGGAACTGTTGGGACTTTGCTTTCCTTGACTTGTGAAACTGATTTTGTAGCGAAAAACGAAGGCTTTGTGACTTTCGCAAACGCATTGCACAAGGTTGCCGTTGAGAACAATGTTTCTTCCAAAGAAGAAATCCTTGGCTTGCCTTTCGAAGACCTTACCGTCAGCGAAAAAATCGTGGAAATGACCGGTAAAATCGGTGAGAAATTGGAAATTTCCCATTACGAAGTCATCAAAGCCGAAACTGTTGTTTCCTACATTCACTCCAATGGTAAATTGGGTGTATTGGTTGGATTGGTCAATACTTCAGGCAACAACGTGGAAGAAGCTGGGAAAGATGTAGCGATGCAAATTGCTGCCATGAACCCTGTAGCAGTGGACAAAGACGGTGTGGATGCTTCCGTGATCGAAAGAGAAATCGAAGTAGGCAAAGACCAAGCAAGACAAGAAGGCAAGCCTGAGGAAATGCTTGAGAAAATCGCTTTGGGAAAATTGAACAAGTTCTACAAAGAAAACACTTTGTTGAGCCAAGCATTTGTAAAAGACAATGGCTTGACCATCGCCCAATACCTTGACAGTGTCAGCAAAGGTTTGACGGTATCTGAATTCAAAAGAATATCCATCGGATAATTCTAAAACTGAAATCCATATTAAAAAAGGCTGATTCTTACGAATCAGCCTTTTTGTCTTTACATGAACTTTGCCAATGCCTCCTCAATGATTTTTTGGTGGTCAAAGGCCAAGAGCGGTAATTTTTTGAGGGAAAACCAATTCAGTTCCGAACTGTCCGACCCTGCTTTTGCCTTTGAATTCTCCGCAGAATCCACTTTGAAAAAGTAGGCGACACTCACCGTCCAGCCCCGAGGATCCCTCCCCTTTTCCCCGAAAATGCCAATCAAATTCCCATTTACCAGCTGTAAATCGGTTTCCTCACGCAACTCCCTGAGGCAAGCCACCAAAGGCTCTTCGTCGGGATCTACAAATCCTCCCGGCAAAGCCCACATGCCCCGGAAAGGTTCATTGGCCCGCTTGATCAGCAGGATGCATTGATCACTTTCGGAGAACACTACCGCATCAGCAGTAAGCGCCGGACATGGAAAGGAATAGGTATAAGGCATGGTCTTAGGTTTGATTCAATCCAAATTTATTTCCAAAACGGAAAACAAGAAAAATCCGCTCCATCAGGAATGCATCAACGTCTCAATCTCCTCGGCCTCAATCGGGATATTTCCCATCAGGTCCAAATAGCCATTGTCCTGAATCACAATGTTGTTTTCCAATCGGATACCCAAGCCTTCTTCCTGTATATAAATCCCTGGCTCGACAGTGAAGACCATACCGGGAGTAATCGGCTCGTACATGGTGCCCACATCATGCACATCCAATCCCAAATGATGGGAAGTTCCATGCATGAAATATTTTTTGAAAGCAGGCCACTTCGGATCCTGATTTTTGATGTCGGTTTGGTCGATCAAGCCCAAGCCCACCAATTCTGATTGCATGATCAACCCGACTTCTTTGTGATAGTCCTGGATATTTACGCCAGGCCTCAATATATTCATGGCTCCTCTTTGGACCCTTAACACCGCGTCATAAACGGCCCGCTGTCTTGTGGTAAATTTACCGTTGACGGGGATCGTCCTGCTCATGTCTGCATTGTAATTCCCATATTCTGCTCCCACATCAAAGAGTATCAGATCTCCATCTTTGCAGACTTCCTTGTTTTCGATATAATGGAGCACGCAGGCATTGGCACCGGAAGCGATGATCGGTTCGTAGGCAAATCCCTTGCTTCTGTTTCGGATAAATTCATGGATGTATTCGGCCTCGATTTCATATTCGGTGATTCCTGGTTTCACAAAAGACAGAATTCTTCGAAAACCTTTCTCCGTGATATCACAGGCGATTTGCATCTGATCGATTTCAGGCTGATCCTTGACCGCCCTCAACTGATGCATAAGGGGCGCTACCCTGTTGTAATGATGGAGCGGATATTTCCGCTTGCAGGACTTGATAAACCTTGAATCCCGGGATTCCACTTGGACATCAGCCCTGAGGTGCTCATTGCTATTGAGAAATACCTGCTCGCTGAGTGCCATCAGGGTATTCAATACGCCCTCGAAATTGGCAACCCATTGGATATTTTCTATCCCCGAGACCGCAAAAGCCTCTTCCTTGGTGTATTTATGGCCTTCCCAAATGGCAATGTGCGCATTGGTTTCCCTCAAAAACAGGATTTCCCTCATTTCTGGATTCGCGAAATCCGGGCAAAGCACCAAAATGGATTCTTCCTGGTCAATCCCGGAAAGGTAAAACAGATCGTTGTTTTGTCTGAACTTTACCGTTCCGTCCGCATTGGTGGGAAGGATATCGTTTGAATTAAAAACGGCAATGGATTTTTCGGGCAATTTATCCCTTAGCTTTTTCCTGTTGTTGACATAGAAGCTTTGGGGAAGTGGATTGTATTTCATTTTTTCGATTGGATAGTTGACAACTGTAAAATCTCCCGGTCGTCCTTTGTGGGCATTCAAGGAGGATTATAAAAGCAATTTGGAATTTGTAAATTGAAATTTACGTTAATACTTGCCAACCAAAAATACCATTTATCTTTCATCTAAAAAATTTCAGCCCAAAGTCTGATATATTTGTAAATTAATGGCCGGAAACTATTTCACATGCAGTACAACTTAAAAGAATTACCCAACGGCATCAGAATCGTTCATCAAGAAATCACCCATACGCGATTGGTCCATTCCGGATTCATCATGAATATCGGTAGCCGGGATGAATCCAAGGAGGAAGAAGGATTGGCCCATTTTTGGGAACACATGGTTTTTAAAGGGACCAAAAAAAGGAAATCCTTTCACATCCTCAACCGACTGGAATCTTTGGGTGGCGAGCTCAATGCCTACACGACGAAAGAAAAAATCTGTTTTTATGCCAGCGTTCTTGGTGTTCACTTTGACAAAGCAGCCGAATTGCTGTGCGACATCACCTTCAACAGCACCTTTCCACAAAAGCAGTTGGAGAAGGAAAGGCAAGTGATCCTGGAGGAAATGTCCATGTACAGCGATTCTCCGGAAGACTCCATCCAAGATGATTTTGACGCGATGGTTTTTGAAGGGCATGCACTGGGGAGAAACATCTTAGGCCGTGAGGAAACCGTCAAAAATTTTGAACAGGCGCATTTGTTCGACTTTGTCTCCTCTCGATTGGACACGCACAAGATTGTATTTTCGGTGGTGGGCAATATCAGCTTCAAAAAAGTCCTGCAGCAGGTCGAGGGTTATTTGTCCGCAATTCCGGAAAAAAGAAGCCTTTATGTCCGGAATGGTTTCACCACTTACCAGCCCAAATCCAAAGTGATCGAAAAAGAAATTTCCCAAGCCTTGTTTGCGATGGGAAAGCCCACTTTTTCACTTTACGATCCCCGGAGGTTCAAACTGTTTTTGCTCAACAACATATTGGGCGGACCAAGTATGAATTCCCGATTGAACCTTGCGCTGCGAGAAAAACACGGCTATGTGTACAGTGTGGAATCTACCTATTCGGCTTACTCGGACACCGGTTTTTTCGGGATTTTTTATGGGACGGAGGAAAACACCTCCAAAAAAGCCCTGAAAATCGTGCTGAATGAAATGCATAAACTGAGAACGCAAAAACTCGGGACCATGCAGCTCCACATGGCCAAAGAGCAGGTGATTGGACAAATGGCCATGGCGGAAGAGAATTATGCCTCTTTGATGCTGATTTTCGGGAAAAATCTCATTGATAAGGGATATATTGATGCTTTGGATATTATCTTTGGAATTATCAGGAACACCACCGCCGAAGAACTTTTGGAAATCTCCAACGAAGTCTTCGCGCAGGATGAATTGAGTTTCCTTACCTATTTACCAAAATAAAATGGAATTTATCCCAGCGGAATTGTTGGCTTATTGTGAAAGCCATACTTCCGAAGAAGATGATTTATTGAAGCACATCACCCGGGAAACCCATGCCAAAGTGCTGATGCCACGAATGCTTTCCGGTAAACTCCAGGGAAAGCTGTTGGAATTGTTCACCAAGATGCTCAATCCACAGGTAATCCTCGAAATCGGGACATATACGGGTTATTCGGGGATCTGTATGGCGAGGGGACTGGGCGAAAAGGGAAAACTCATCACGCTCGACATCAACGATGAATTGGAACCGATGGTGAGAGGCTTTTTTGAGCGATCAGGACTCAGCACCAAAATTGACTATAGACTTGGCAATGCCCTGGAAACCATTCCCCAGCTGGAAGGAAATTTTGACATGGTTTTCATCGATGCCGACAAATTCAACTATATCAATTATTACAACTTGGTCGTTGACAGGGTCAACACAGGCGGCATTATCCTGGCAGACAATGTTTTATGGTCGGGAAAAATATTGGTGGAGCCTGGAAAAAAAACAGACAAGGACACGCAGGCACTTTTGGATTACAATCAAATGGTACAGAATGATCCAAGAGTGGAAAATATACTTTTGCCCATCCGCGATGGGATTATGATGGCCAGAAAATTATGAGTAAAAATATGAGTTCGAAAAACATTCCTTTCTTTTTATCCCTGATTTTTGTGTGTCTGAGCACGCTTGCACATGCACAGACCCCACAGGTTCCCTCCGAAATCGAATTTGCGGACCTTACCATCAGAATCCATGAGCATGCCCGGAGAGAAATCCAATTGGATGTGGATGCCCTGTACAGAAACAAAACCTATTTCAACATCAAGGCCGATCGGATCAACCTTTATTTGCCCATCGTGGAAAAAGAACTCCGTGAAGCGGGCGTTCCACTGGATCTCAAATACTTGGTCATCCAAGAAAGCAGCCTGATCGCAGATGCTGTTTCTACCTCCAATGCTGTCGGCTTTTGGCAGTTCAAAAAAGGCACTGCCGAGGAAGTTTTTTTGAGGGTTGACAATGTAGTGGATGAAAGAAAAAACATCGTTTCCTCCACGAAAGGTGCAGCGCTGTACCTCAAGAAACACAATGCCCAATTTGACAATTGGATGTGCGCACTCGTCTCCTACCAAATGGGTCTTGGTGGGGCAAAAGCCTATTTTGGAACCGAGCTAAACGGGAAAAGAATCATCGTCTTGGATCGGAATTCCCATTGGTACTTCAAAAAATTCTTGGCCCACAAAATTGCTTTTGAAGGTCAAAGCGCATTATTGGTCAGCAATGGCAGGTATTTGAATGAACTCAGGGTGCAAGGCCCCACTACTTTAAAAGCGATCGCCCCCAAACTTGGGGTCACCGAAGCTCATTTGAAAGAATACAACAAATGGACTTCAAATGGTCAGATTCCCGGCGATAAAACCTACACCGTTGTTTATCTGAAAGAAGGCAGCGTTCCCGTAAAACCAGCAGTGATTACAAATCAGGAGAATTTTGGCACCCAACCAAATTCTCAAGCCGCCAATACCAAAGGAACTTCAAGCTACCCGAGAGTAACCGGAAACCAGCAGAAGGCAACCCAACCCAACCAGATAAAGGTCAACAACATCGATGGTGTCATGGCTACGGCCACGACCAGTCAGGAGGCTTTTGCAGAAGATATCGGCATCAGGGAAAGGAAATTCAGAAGAGTAAATGACCTGGATAGAAATGAGAAAATAGAAGCGGGACAATATTACTATACCGATCCCAAAAAATCAAAAGCGGATGTACAAACCCATATCGTCCAACCGGGAGAAACCCTTTGGGCCATCTCACAGATGTACGGAATCAAACTTTCTTCACTGAAAGCCAAAAACAGAATCAGAAGAGACAAGGATTTAAAGTCAGGCATGGTGCTGAACCTTGTTGACCACCGCAAACGAAATGAGGAGATCAGGATCGTCCCATTGAGTACACCGCCGAGATCGATTCAGGCAAGTACTCCCCCAGCCCAACAAACGCCACAACCAAGCGTGAGCCAACCCGTTTATCAGCCCGCACCAGCAAGTCCACCTGTAAGATCCGCCAGCAATGGAAACGGCAGCATCGCGCACACGGTTGGCCAAGGCGAAAACCTGTTCAGGATCAGTCAAAGATATGGTGTAAGTGTGGATGAAATAAAAAAATGGAACAATCTGCCCGACAATAACATCCGAATTGGTCAGAAATTGACTATTTTAAAACCCTAATGATTTGATCGCCCCATCCAGCAGAAGAATGATAAAAAAGTTGATCCTGTTTTTTATATGCGTATTTGCAGGACTGCAAATCGCCAAATCCCAAGACAGAACGATGTTGGCGGATACCCTTTTGATCAATGGGGACACCATCATCATGCTGGGAGATTCGGTCATCATCAAGAAGGCGGAAGTGCCCATTTATTGGAAAAAGGGGGGCAATTTCAATTTAAGCATCCAGCAGGTCAGCCTGACGAATTGGTCGGCTGGTGGCGCCAGTAATTTTGCTTTGAACACCGGATTAAACCTTTTTGCCAATTTTGCCAAGGATGAAAAAATATGGGACAGCAAGCTGACCGTTAATTTTGGATTTAACAGACAAAGTGAAAGGAGATTTGCTTCCAGAAAAACCAATGACAACTTTATCTTTCTGAGCAAATATGGCCGAGAGTTAACTGATTTTTGGTTCCTGTCGACACAAGTAGATGCCCGGACACAGTTATTGTCAGGTTATCGTTATTTCAGACCCCCTGGATCAGAAAGAGAATCCAGAGCAAAAATATCGGATTTGCTGGCACCTGCCTATATTCAGTCTTCCACCGGTTTGAACTACAGAAGAGAATTCAAGAACAAGGATAAAATCTCCATCATTGGCTCTCCCTTTACTGGTAGGTTCACGATAGTAATGGACGATTCATTGAAAAATGCCGGGGCTTTTGGCGTGATGCCGGGAGAAAATATCAGACCGGAAGCGGGTGTTTCCCTCTCCTCCTCTACAGACATCCAACTCTTGGAAAATATCAGGTGGAAAGCCGATCTGAATCTTTTTTCCAATTATGAAAGGCTGGGAAACATGGTGGTGAATTTTAACTCCATCATCAACATGAAGATCAATAAATACATCACCACCCGAATAGAAACGGTCTTGATTTACGATGAAAGCGTTTTTATTTCCCAAAATGATGGCCCTCCAAAACGGGCAATCCAACTGCAGAACCTTATCAATTTTGGAATTGGAGTGGATTTTTGAAATGAGTCCGGACTAAAATTTTCCGGCTAGATTATTTATATCAAAAGTCGGTCTCCAGCCCAAATCTATTCTGGAGATCCCGAAAAGCACCTGATTTCCCCTTGAGAAAATTCAGTTTATCTGTGGAAGTGTAGAGTTTTGGTGTGTCGTCTGCAATATTTTCCCTCAACTCCAGGTCCAATCTCACTTGGGTATTGTTGAGTTTTTGTCTCAAAAGCCCAACAAACTCCGGTTTGATTTTTAAAAACACATCTTTCTGGATTTCCCCGTTTAGGATAAACAAAATCGTGTTGTCCACAATCTCAAAGGGCTGTTTCAATACAGTCATTTCAAGGTTTTTGTGATCGGCTTTGAACTCCAGCAGGATTTCGGCCACCACTTCCTTTACCCTGGTCAAGTCAAAAGTATCTGAAGTCTTCGCTGATTGGGCAGATATCATCACTTCAGGATGATCATCTGTTATGGGCTGTTCAGGAGAGGCCAAAGGGGCATCCTTTACCGTATTTTGGGCCTCCCTTATATTGGAGGGAATGGAGATGGTTTTTTGAACAGGGGATTTTTTGGCTGCAAACGGATTGGCATCCTTGAAAAGGGATGGAGCTTTTTCTTCTACAGAAGGTTGCTCAATCAGGCTTTTTTTTTTGAATCCTCTTGTGCCAATGCCGCGAGGGAAATCGCCTGAGGCAATTTCGCCAATTTCATCAAGGCCAATTCTACATGAAGTCTTTGGTTTTTACTGGCCTTGTAATGGATCTCCGAGTAATTGCAAATGTTCAATGCCGAAAGAATAAAGGATAATGACGCTTGCTTCGATTGGGCAACATAGCGCTCTTTGGCCGACTCTGAGACTTCCAACAATGAGATCATCTGAGGATCTTTACAAACCATCAAATCTCTGAAATGCTCGCTCAATCCTGTCACAAAGTTCTGCCCATCAAATCCTTTTTTGAGAATTTCGTCAAAAATCAACAAGGTCTTCGCAATACTTTCCTCCAACAAGGCATCGACCACCTTAAAATAATAGTCGTAATCCAGAATGTGGAGATTGTTGATCGTATCGAGGTAGGTAAGTTTATTTCCTGCCGAATAGGTCACGATCAGATCAAACATGGAAAGCGCATCCCTCAATGCACCGTCCGCCTTGGAAGCGATCAGCCGCAAGGCTTCTTCTTCAAATTCAATTTTTTCTTCAGAGGCGATGTATTTCAGGTGCTCGCCAATGTCCTTGATCTGAATCCTGTTGAAGTCAAAGATCTGACAACGGGACAGAATGGTAGGGATGATCTTGTGTTTTTCAGTAGTCGCCAAGATAAAAATCGCGTACTTCGGCGGCTCCTCCAAGGTCTTCAAGAAGGCATTGAAAGCATTGGAGGATAACATGTGCACCTCATCAATGATATAGACCTTGTATTGCCCTTGCTGGGGCGGATATCGGACCTGCTCCACCAAGTTGCGGATATCATCCACCGAATTGTTAGAGGCAGCATCCAGTTCATGGACATTGAAGGAATTGTTGTTGTTGAAAGCAAGGCAAGAATCACAGGTGTTGCAGGCCTCGTAATCTGCGGTTTGATTTTGGCAATTGATGGTTTTGGCCAGAATTCTGGCACAGGTGGTTTTACCCACTCCCCTAGGACCGCAAAAAAGAAATGCCTGCGCCAAGTGGTTGTTTTTAATCGCATTTTTCAAAGTAGTGGTTATGTGCTGCTGCCCTACTACACTCTTAAAATCAGAAGGTCTGTATTTTCTTGCTGAAACAACGAAATTTTCCATCACCGCAAGATATAAAATAATTGGAATTTAGACCTTGGTGTTTATGATTTTAAAGGAGAATATTTACCCAATCCCCTGATTGTCTTCGAAATTAAAATATCAATACGCCTACACTTTAATTCTCCTTCTACACCATCCCCTTTGTGCCGAGCGAAAGCTGAAAATATCAATTCAAATGTGGAGACCTAAAAGCCTGACGTTTAGAAATTGATGGAGAGACTCGTCTTGAAGGAATAGATCACTTTGGTGATGGGCACGATGGGCTTGTCTTCATAGGACAATTCAAATGTATTGGTCAGGGAAAATTTATCCGTCAGTTTGGTATTCAGTATGGTGGAATTGCTGATGCGGTTTCTCAATGCCCCGATCTCTTTGTCATAACCGACTTGATAATAATTGACCATGTTGATGTCCACAAATTCATTTAGGGTAGCCCTTAGGCTGATGTAATTGGAGCTCTTGATTAAGCTGACTTCTACGATTTCCTCAGTTGAAGGGTGTTTCCATTTTTCAAACTCATACAGCCCACCTACGCCGAATATAAAAGAAAACCGGTCCGTTTTGACGATGTTGTGTCTGACGGCTCCACCCGCCACCCATCTTGGATCCAGCCCCCTGAAATTGTCAAAGGAATATTGGACGTAGGTCTCAAAATTCACCTTTCGGTCCCTGAGGAAATTGACCCTGCCGTGAAGAAAACCAAAATTCAAGAAGTCGGAATCGTTGATGCGCAGGTAATCAAATTTGGAAATAAACATATACCCATGCTTTCCAGGATAATAAAGTGCATTCATGTCAAAATTATAACCGAACAGGTTGACCGGCTCATCTGCTGCTGCACTGCGGTTATAAACACTCAATCCTGCACCAACTTTCACCAAAAACACTTTACTGGTATCTTTTTCAAGGCGTGCCCTTTCAATATTCAAAATTTGGCCCTGCAATACAAAAGGGGAAAATATCAGGAGCAACAAAATTAATTTTCTCAAAACAAAAGAGGGTTGATGAAAGGACAAAGGTTTCAAATTATGGAAAGGAATACAAAGAAATTTCAAAAAAATGAGTTTAAAGCAATCTATATCCAATGCATCCGTGTGATGCATCAGCACTTGAATTCCAGTCTAATGGTTTACCAATGGGTCAGTTGCCAGTATTTTTTGACTTCAGCATATTGGGAATAGGCCTTATTCCCAATATGCTCTAATTTTCTTTCCTTTACAAACCCACTCGCCAGTGCAATGCATATTGTGGGTTGATTGCTTGTAGCTGAGGGCGAAAATTCTGGTCAATATCAAAATGACAGACGGTAGGAACTTTAATTGTTGTATATTTGTAATCCATTTTGGAAACAAATGGGGCTGACCGGTTTTGACAGGAGGTGTAAGGACTGGGCTCGCATGTCGGGTGGAGTATGTACGCCCGCAAATAATTCATACAAACCATAGCTGGCGAATCTAATTACGCCATGGCTGCATAATTTAACCCTTCGGGGATTAGATAACGCTTAAAAGGTTGAGTTTCGATAGAAATTCCCTGGCCACATCCCGCGACCCTTCGTTCTGTTGGGGTTGATTCTGGGGTGTCGATAAGACAGAACTAGTGCCTGGGACGCTACTAGACAGGTGCGAAATTCAGTGGATAAGCTTCACATGGGTGTGTCATCCAGCAGTGTGGAGTCGAAAACCCAACAGGTGACTAAACATGTAGACGGTACAGTGTTTCCCTATCTGGACGCGAGTTCGAATCTCGCCAGCTCCACAATTCAATGTAAAAAATCCCCTGTAAATTCTTGATTTGCAGGGGATTTTGCATTGAATCACATTCTTAATTCATAAATAGAATAGCTGGAATAGTTCATCTCAGCACCTTCTTCATCTTTGTCTCTCATTAAGAATTTTCCACTTGCCAAAATGATGAGTTCAGAATTGGGTTCAATACCTTCCGGAAAAGGCAGCTCTTTAAGGACGTTTTTGTCTTCACTGGCGTAGTAAAATCGGTATAATTTGGAGTCCTGTATTGGAGAATACGTGCTGTTCGCCTCTTTTTTCGTTGCCAACTCCAACTCGCTCATCCCGGAATACCGAAGAATCATAAGATCTCGGTTATAAACGGGAAACAATTTCACGGTCTTACCCTTCCCATTGTCCATCAAATTACTCTTTTCAAGATTGATCTGCCGCGTGAAATTAAAATCCGCATTCAAATCGTACACTCCTATGGCGATTGAGTTGTCAAAAGATAGAAGCAACAATTTGTTTTCGGTGTCGAGGTAATAGATTGGCGCCAAGTCAAATTCTTTGTCTTTTGGGTTGTACTCACTGTACAGACTAAAATCAATTGGCAGTTTCCAAATCAAAGTGTCATTGGAAGAATCAAAGAGCTCAACAATATGCCCATTTCCTAACTTCGTTTGTATTTCATTAAATGGTATTTTGGTATTTGGAAAAAACGAGGTAAAAACAAAAGGTCTCGATGTATCCTCCCCGAAGTAATAAGGTGTCCTATATCTTGGCCCGCCATATACTGTTAAACCAAAGTTTGGCCCATATTTCCATCTCTTTTTTATTTCCCAATTTTGGTCATACCATATAAGTTCATTTGAGCTTTGGAGAAATACTCCTCCACCATCCTCATTGAATGCGGCGGAGCTTAGGTTACTGTTATATTCGTTTGGCCCTTCCCCAATTCTCAATACTTCCCGAATGATCTCACCCTGGGCATCAATCAATATAAAACTCTTGGTAATAGGATCATATCCAAGATAATTTCCATTTTTTGAATGATGATCCAAAATCCTAAAACGCGTGTCTCTTTTGACAACAAAAGAGTCAACCTTTACCAAATCGATATCCAAGCTTGCGGATTCTCTGTCTTTTGCCTGACAGGAAAAAAACATCACTACAATCACTGGGAGAAATTTCCAAAACACTTCATTCCGCCCATTTATTAAGTTTTTTAGAGTCATGGTATTGTGTTCAGAATAGCTAAATATTATTTTATTTGAATGAATGCAACACCTAAATTGTGAAAATGGGGTTAGGTCCTAGTGGGACCTAACCCCTAGGCTGTCACGAGCAACCCGTTTCAACAGAGTAAGCTGCGCCTCCGTTGTTTGCACATTCGAGGGAAGCGTCAATTGGACAATTACCCGAACCGCCAAACTGCGCACCATCCTCGCAGGTTAGTGTATGGCTACAAGCATTACCCCCTGTAATCTTCTTCATCTGACTTCTTTCCAATACCTCATCGAAAGTACGTCTCAGCATTTTTAAACTTAAATTTTTCATGATTTTTGAATTTCATGAATATTAGACTCTCCGGACATTAAGGTTAGCCGAAGCCTCTGACCATTCATCGCGACTGAATATTTTCAGGGCCTGTTTGCCTGTTTCTATTCCAAAACATATTTTAAATCCTCCACAGCATAAGCTTTAGGCAGCTCATGGCCATGGATGAATATGGTGGGTGGGTAGGTAATATTTTCTGCATCTGTCCAAGACAGCTTGGCCCCAATGGTTTTTGAACCCCATAGCTTCGGCAGCATCACTCAGTTTCAATAAGCTGCTTCCTTCCCTGGTCGTTTCAGAGATCTCCCTAATTTCTTTTAGGGAGATTAGCTTGCCATAGTGCTTGGCTATAATCCTCAAGCAGGTAGGGCCGCAATCTTTTGAGTCAGGTTGTTTGTAAAAAGAGAAATTGCGTTTCAAAAATTATTTTTTTAATTTTTGAATTACCTAATTTGAGTTACTTATAACATTATTTAAATTGATTCTGACAAACCCCATTTCATCGTCTAAGTTAATGAATAGCCAAAGCTTCCCATCTTTAATGAAATAATCATTATCAAAGTCTGACAATTCCTCTATCTCAAGTTCAGAAAGTAGATTAAATTCAGCATCGAAAACAGTTAGAAAAACCTTTATTTCTTGAGTTTCACCATAAGTAGCCTTTGAATTTGCTTTGTTTTCCTCCACAAAAATTGTTTTCGTTGACAATCGATAATACTGCTTACTTTCAGAATCCCATACTGGCCGATAATACTTAACTTGTTCATAGAAATGTTTTATTTCTTTAATTATTTCGTTCATGGATCCCACACTAATATTTGGGGGTTTTACACTTTGGGGAGTCAGTGTAGGGTTATAGTTTACAAATTTCAAGGCTTTAACTTTGTAATCGTAATATACGATATCATTTGAAAATTCATAACTTATAATGATCTTGTTATTTTGATGTGTTAATTCAATACTAGGATCAACAATATTACCGGACTGAGCACTCCTAATGCTTAAGTCGCCATATGATTTTTTTGAATTGAGGTCTAATCGGTCTACCTTATTTTTTCCTATGGACAAGGCATCAAGATTAACTCTAATATTTTCATAATCGTATGATAGACCAAAAACAAGTAAATCTTCTGATTCTACGATAATTTGTCTCACAGGATAATCGTTATATATTTCCCCATTTGCATTTAATGAATTTCTCCAATCTAATTTTTGAATTAAGCTTCCAGTACCATCAAAAATTGCAGATTCCACATATGATTTAATAAAAAAATGATCATTCTTCAACACATCGAAACCAACGAAAATTTCGCCAGTTCCATTTGGACCATCTTTTTCAAATGCTATCCTTTTTATAAATTCTAACTTATCCAGATCTATATTATCCAATGAATGGTTAAAAGAATTATAATAAAAAATTGATTTTTTATTATAATCTAAATCAGAAAATGATGCAAATCCCCACAAATCCAAAATTTCATTCTTAGAATTAATTCTCACTGTATCTATTGAATAAGACACTGATGGATTTTCGAGTTCAGTTTCTCTTGCCGTACAGGCAGATAATAGTAAAATTAAAATAATAAAATATTTCATTAGTATTTCTTATGAAGGAATAAAAATGAAGCCACAATTACTGTGACTTCATGCCTTTTTAATTGTTTCAGTTTGTCCTACAATACCCATTTGTAAGGTCACTACATGTGCTTTGTGCGCAGCAGGATACACCTGGGTGATCTGAACCACATTTCCTTGAGAGACATCCTATAGCATTTCGTCCATTTCCACCTGTAATATTTCTCATCTCCTCACGGGAGAGTGACGCTTGGGCAATTTCAAAATTAAACTTTTTCATTTTTTTTTGATTTTATTGAATGTTAAAATCTCCGGACATTTAAGTCACCCGAAGTTTGTGACCATTCATCGCGACTGAATATTTTTAAGGCCTGCTTGCCTGTTTCTATTCCAAAACATATTTCAAATCCTCCACAGCATAAGCTTTCGGCAACTCATGGCCGTTGATGAATATGGTGAGGGATGTATATTTACATCGGACCGACACGGTTTAAATATCAAGTACAAGAAAACCCAACTCATCTGAGAAATTCTGATAAACCCAAAGCTTCCCATCTTTAGCGAAATACTTCACAAACTCTGTGGTCAATTCGGGAATATGAACCTCTGAAATCAAATTAAAATCTTCATCAAAAACAGATATATACACCTTAACTTCATTTACTTCTGGCAAAAATGAATTTTCTTCTGTCATTACATCGCTGAAAGTCCTTGATGCAGATAACCGCAAGTAACGCTCTTTTACCTTGTCCCATACCGGTGGACCAAACCTGACCTGTTCTACTAAATATTGATACTCCTTTTTTAACTGTTGAGATGATGCAATACTTTTTCCGCTGAGGTCTTTGGCACGTTTGGCAGTCATTTTAGGTTCATAATTAATGGTTTTATAATGGTCCCCATTAGTGTTGAACAGGTCTACCTCATTTGAAAATTCGTGACTAACCATTACCAAGTCATTTTCATGCCTCATATAAACTAAGGGATCCAAATATGTATAGTCAAGGGGATCGTCAATAGTCAAAACAAAATTTCGGTACGACTTTTTAGTATCTATATCAAATCTTATAAATTTATTTTTTGAAAATGATAATATATCCAAAAATACATCTCGTTCAGATTCATTATAACTTAGGCCAAAAATAATCAGTTGTTCTGAGAATAAAGCAAGTTCGAATTTTGGAAGGCCTAAATATTTCAAACCATTTGAATCTTTTGAGTTTTCCCAATCAATTCTTTCAATTAAATGACCGTCTTTTTGAAAGACCGCTGACTTACCGAAAGACTTGATAAAAATCAAACTATCATTCAACAGTTCAATGCTGTTCACGTAAGTTCCAGTTCCATTTGGTCCTTCCGATTCAAATGGGTAATTATTGACAACTTTTAAACAATCCAGATCCACTTCATCTATTGAATGATCAAAGCCATTGTATAAAAAAAGAGATTTATTTTTAGCATCTAAATCGGAGTTTTCAATACCCCTTCTTATATCCAAAATCCTTCCTTGTTGATCTATTTTAATGCTATCAATATAATATTGTAGTTCATTTTTATTCTCAATATGATGTTGTTTATTTCCACAAGAGAAGGATATTATCAATAAAACCAGTAGTGGTGTTAAATACTTCATTTTTTATTTTTTAAATAAGGAGCCAAAATTAATTTTGGCTCCTTTATTATTTGAGAAATTAATTATTCAACTACTATTCCTACCTAATAGGCCTACTAATACATTGACCTGATGGACCACTACAATAGTCTTGAGAAGAACAACATTGAACCATAGCCTGCCCCCCACAAGCTGTATTACTGCAACCCCCTGCATACCCTCCAGTAATCTTCCTCATTTGACTTCTCTCCAATACTTCATCTGATGTTAGCCTTAGCATTTCTAAATTAAATTTTTTCATATTTTTGATTTTATTAAATGTTAAATTCCCCGGGCATTAAGGTCAGCCGAAGCATCTGACCATTCATCGCGAGTGAATATTTTTCTTGTTGAGAATGTCATTTTTGTACCTATACCAAAATCATTTAAAGTATAACTAATCCATCTTTAAGAAAATCACCCCACTATATGCCAGAAACCTGATCGCTTCTTCCAGATATACCAGAACCTTTTCCTCATTTACATTTTCGAAGAACAAAATCACTTGTTCCTTAACCACTGTAATTGAAATATGCGCTTCCTTGGAGAGCAGGGATATGAGGTAAGTTTCCATGGGATTCAACAAATATTCTATGATCTCGCCATGGTGTTTATCGGGCAACAATAAGGTCCGGTAATAATAAGGTTCAAGAGTCAGGTTGTTTTCGATATTATTGTGTTTTACCCGGGTAAAAAATACATGATTTTGAGACCAGTCCCATTCGGATTCTATGGTCATTGACAGCGGGGATAATTTCAACATTACCTTTTCTTTCCATTGGTCCGTCGCAAACGAAAGGTTGACCCTATCAATAGCTTCTTGTTCATTATCCCAAATAATGTCGTCATTAGGCAAGGATTGTGTTAATCTGATTTTCTCTTTTTCAAAATCAAAGACATCATTCAAAATTGCCATTGATCTGCCGTCAGTCAATTCTTTTTCAAGCCACTCAATTGCTTGAAAAATGGAAAACTTACTTATATCGGTTGGGATTTCTTCTTGATTACAAATTGACGAAATGATTCCTTTGGTCCTGCTGAATTTTTCATCTTCAGATTTGCCGCTGTATTTTATTGAAAAACTTGAAACGAGTTTTTGGGAATTAGAGAAACCCTCATGAGCTCCATGTACCTTGTCATCTCCCCCTTGAGATTCAAAAAGTTCGATGATACGATAATAATACTCAGGATAATCCAGCCTCAGCCTATTTGCCAGTTGATCGCAAACCCAACCATTTTTCTTGTAATCCCCCAATGCGTGCATAAATGGGATTTTGAAGGGCAAATGATGGAAATTGGCAAATGATTCAAAAAAGGATGGATCGTAAACGGTATCCAATAGGTAATTTACTTCTATCCCCATGTCACTGCTCAAACAGTGAAAAATATACTGCTCTACCACTGCATTAAAGTTCACCATTTGGGCAGGGGTCAATTCACTTATTTCTAGTTTGTTCTCAGTGACAAACTTTCGGACAAGCTTATAATAATCCTCGAAAAACCGAAAATCTTTTCCTCCCAATATGCCGGCATTACTGGCCTTTATCGGCAATGATTCTTTAATCTGGCTTTTGATGGGAAACGGAACGTATCCAAAAGTTTTGCCTACAAGACCAACCAGTTCCTTGTAGTAGTCAAAATCCTGTTCTATGTTCTGGGCAATCAGCTGACCGGACAGGAGGTCTTCGGGAAAAGGCTTAAAAATAAAAACATCTCCATCAATATTCAAAAAAGGTTCTTTATGCAGAGTATAAGAATAGATTTTTTTCATTACCCATAATCCGGGGATACCTCCTAGGACTAAATTATCCAGTTCAATTCTTACTTTTTTGTAAGGTAATTTCAATTGGTCAATCAATAACTCTTTCCCCTTGGTGTCGGTGATCAATTCCACATTGTCATAGAATTTATGGAGTTGTAAACTGCTGAGTGCCCAACTCATCAAATGGTATTTGGCACTGCACCATCCAAAAGCAGCCTCCAACGGGTCTTTGCCTTCATCTATCCAAAATGTGTGAACAAACTTCATATCAGTAAACCATTAATGACCTGAACTTGAAAAACAGCCTCTCCGCAACACTCAACTCCTCGGTGATGATTTCCGCATTTCCCAACAGTTCTTGATTAAAACGAATTTCCCTATTGAAAGAAGTTGTCGTCCCATTGGGTAATGAGGCATAAACCAAATAGTTGAATTCATCATCAGGGGAAACAGAGATGTTGGTAATTTTACCGATCAAAGCCCCAAATTCCTGGAAGGGGTAGTTATCTAATTTGATCAATACCTTTTGACCCACACTGACTTTTCCTGCATTCTGAGCGGATATTTTCATGGCTCCCAAGAGCTCCGTTGTATTTTTCGGAAGTACGGTGAATACCAACTCACCGGAATTGACCTGTTGGTTGGCTCCCCATATTTTCTGGAAACTGACCACCCCAGTGATGGAGGATTTCATCAAATAAGTATATTCCCAATCCCTCAAACTGCGCTTTAAACTCTGGTAGGATTGTATCAGGTTTTTAAGTGAGCGGGCTTCCTGTTCTTCCTTATTGATGCCGGTATTCCGAACGGTCTGATTGGCAGAGCTAAGTGCTTCCTGTAATTGTGAAATAGATATGGCCATTTGATTGACCAGTTCTTCCATCTGAAGGTATTCCATCTCTTTGGACTCAAAATCCTTGTCTGCGATGATGCCATCTTGATGGAGATTTTTATTTCTCTCATAATCAATTTTGGCCAGGTTTAGCCTTCGGTCCAGCAAGTCCTTTTGCGCAGTCTGGCTTTGTATCCTTTTTTTGATTTCTTCGATAGAAGTTCTGTTGCCATCCAATTGCCCATCATAGGGCTGTAATTCACTCAACAGTCGATACTCCATGTAACTTCTTTCGAAATCCAAAAAAGGAAGACCAATCTCTCCAAGAACCAATTCAGAAAGTGATTCAATTGGAAAAGAATAATCATACTCCTTGGCAAAGGCCTCGTTTTCCAAAGTCGTTTTTAGGTAAAGAACATCTTCGAGTTGTGCAGTACTCTTAATGCCTGCCAAAGGCTGTCCAATTCCGACCTTTTCTCCATTTTTTACAAACAATGTCTCTATCTGTCCGGAAATGCGGGCGGCTATCCGCTCTGTGGGATCTGTGGTGGTCACCAATACCTTTGCCTCCACAAAGTCAGGATACCTGATCAGAAAAGATAATCCAAGAACCAGTGAGATAAGGATAAAAACCAGGGTAATACCCCATCGTATCAGCCAAGCCGGTGGCCTGGATATGATCTCCTGTACTTCCTCGGAACGAAGGTGAAGGTTGCCGCTATGTATAGGTTCTGATGGCATGTTCAGCTTCCGTTTATCTTTTCAAGTTCAAGTTGGTTTTTTACCAGATCGTAATAGACACCTTTGGAATAAAGCAATTCTACATGGGTTCCCTGCTCCACGATCTTTCCTTGGTCAATGACGACAATTTGGTCGGCGTTTTTGACGGTACTCAACCTATGGGCAATGATAAATACCGTTTTCCCCTCCATAAAGCGCTGGAGATTTTCCATGACTTCCCGTTCATTTCTGGCATCAAGGGCCGAGGTGGCTTCATCAAAAAACAAAATATCGGGATTTTTATAGACTGCTCTGGCAATAAACAACCGTTGCTTTTGTCCCGTGCTCATGCCGATGCCCTCATTGCCTATTTTGGTATTGAAGCCCAAAGGAAGGGACTGGATAAAATCGAGGATATTGGCGATACGGGATGCTTCTACCAACCTCTCCTGGTCAATATGATCCTGTCCTACGGCAATATTGGCCGCAATGGTATCATTATTGAACACATAGCCTTCCTGCATCACCACGCCGCATTGGTCCCGCCAACTTTTGGCACTGATTGTTTTTAGATTATGCTTCCCATAGCCGATTTCCCCTGCTGTGGGGTCGTAAAACTTCAACAACAGCTTCATCAATGTTGTCTTCCCACTTCCGCTGGCACCCACTACGGCGGTGACTTTATGGGGCAGAATGCTTAAATTTATTCCGTTCAAGACAGCATCTTCCGCTCCAACATACCGAAAGGAAAGGTCTTTGGCTATCAGTTCGCCGCCGGCCTGTAATGTCCTGACAAATTGCTTTTCAGCACTTTCCTCATCTTCCTTGTCATGGATTTCGTTTAGCCTTTCCAGACTGATACTTGCATCCTGATAGGCCCTGATAAATCCGACCAGTTCTGTAATCGGGCCGTTGAGTTGCCCGATGATGTATTGGAGGGCAAGCATCATTCCAAGGGTCAGGTTTCCTTCAATCACCAACACGGCGGAGGTAAAAGTGATAAGGATATTTTTAAGTTCATTGATGACGGACGAGCCGACTTCCTGGGTCTGTTCCAGGGATAGTGACTGGATGGAAACGTGGAACAACCGGGCCTGTACAAATTCCCAGCTCCACCGCTTTTGCTTTTCGGCATTGTGCATCTTGATTTCCTGCATGCCGTTGATCAGCTCGATCACCGTACTCTGTTCCTGGCTCATTTGGGCAAAACGCTTGTAGTCCAGTTCCCTGCGCCGCTTCAAAAAGAACAATACCCAAATAAGATAAAGCACGCTTCCGCCAAGAAAAATAAGGAAAATTGTAGGCTGTAGTAGATCAGCACGGCACCAAAGACGATAAGATTGAAAAAAGAGAAGAGCGTATTGAGTGTGGTACCGGTCAGCAGGTTTTCTATCCTGCGGTGGTCACCGATACGCTGCATAATATCCCCCGTCATCCGGGTATCGAAATAAGAAATGGGCAGGTTCATCAGTTTGATGAAAAAATCGGAGACCAGGGAAATATTGATCCGTGTAGTCAGGTGGAGCAATATCCAGCTTCTCAGCACTTCCACACTCATCCGTCCCAAAAACAGCATGATCTGGGCGAAAAGAACCAGATAAATAAATCCGATGTCCTGATTCTGGATCCCCACATCCACAATACTCTGGGTCAGAAAGGGAAAAATCAACTGCAAAAGGCTACCCACCAAAAGCCCTATACATAGCTGTACAATAAGATTTTTGTAGTTGAATAAGTACCTGAAAAGAAATCCCAATGAGCGCTTCTCATTATCCTCCCATTTCATTTTCCTAAAGTCTGGGGTAGGTTCAAGCAAAAGTGTTATTCCTTCTTTGGTCTGTTCGTTTGCATTATTACCGATCCATCTGGGAATAAACTCTTCCTTAGAATACCGGATCAACCCATAAGCAGGATCAGAAATATAAACAATATCTTTTCTGATTTTATACACTACCACGAAGTGCTGCTTGTCCCAATGGACGATAAAGGGCAAGGGTGCATGTTTGAGTTTTTCGTAATTCAGCTTGGCCCCAATGGTTTTGAACCCCATAGCTTCGGCAGCATCGCTTAGCTTCAATAAGCTACTTCCTTCCCTGGTCGTTTCCGTTATCTCCCGGATTTCTTTGAAGGAGATAAGCTTGCCATAGTGCTTGGCAATGATGCGCAGGCAGGTGGGGCCACAATCTTTTGAGTCAGGTTGTTTGTAGAAGGGGAAGGTGGTTTTCAAATCAGTTGAAGAAATAAGATGAATAGATTAATTGATAATAGTTTAGGCCTAAATTCGATTATTGCAGTTAGATACTTTCCTCTTTTATGCCCACTCTAAACAATCTAAAATAATCCTCCTCCACTTCTTCGTTGGGTATTTCCATCATCCAAAGCTCGCCATTTCGTAGTAGCATACTGCTTGGCTCAAGTCCATCGGGAACAAAATCGTTGAGGACATTTCCAAGTGAATCTAAAATGGCAAGACGAGAGGGATACTTTTTTAGCATCTTTTCCCGAAAATGGATTGCTTCTTCAGGTGACTTATTTTCAAAACTCTTTTCTGTGTCTAATGCATCATATCCAGGAAAATATCCCAGTATGAAATATTCACCTAGACGCTTAATATTCTCAATCCTCCCAGATGTAAATACCATTCCGATATATTTGAAGTCATTTGGATCATCAGAACCTTTTCCAAAATAATAATTGGGTAATTTTAGGGAAATAGAATGTTTTACCTTAAAAGGTTCATTGGCCTCATAGACATAAATTTTAGGCTCAGAACCGAACGCAACATAAATATAATCATCATAATGAGTGAACACAGGAAACCACGAAGCAGAAAAAAAATAATTGCCATTCAAAAAAATACTATTTTCAGGGAACCCAATGATTGGAGTTCTTTTACCCACCTCAGTGTCAAATAAAGACAATAATTTATGGCCTTCATATTGCGCGGTCTCGGAAGGCCTTGATTCTTGGTTAACATAAAGGTAAAAATCGGAAATTTTTTCCATTCCAAACCCCATTGCAATCCTTGATTCGCTTGGCACTTTAAAATCATCGTATTTTATTAAAGACAAAAGATTTCCGTCAAAATCATAAGTCAAAAAACCACGATATCCATATACTAAAAATGAATTAGTTCCATTAATTTTTATGGTACTCATTAATCCCCCATAAGTATCCGGCATTTCCCCAAATTTGGAAAAAGACGAACGAATATCCCCCTCAAAATCTGCTATAAAGATCTCTTCAGAAAACTCTTTGTGCTCCATAAAAAGTACTGTTCCAGATTTCGGATCCACATCGTGAACAGTGGGGTTTCCAATATAATCAATACGAATACTGTCCAGCTTTTCAAGCGATATAACAATTAATGATTCAACAACTTCTATTTTCGACGTTTTAAGGTTACATGAATACAGAGAAAATAAGAGCAAAAATACTAAACACTTAAATTTCATAAAACTTTAAGGATTATTAAATATACAGTACAAAATTCTTGAATTTATACAATTCTATAAAAAGCCATTTCAAGGGGTTAGGAGTAAACCTAACCCCAAGGAAAATCAACAATAACTGGCAGATCCACCATTTGAAAGACAGCTGCCACAGCACCAATTGCCCCCTCCATTTGCATATGCACCTTGTGCCTGTGAAGATGACATTCCGCACCAAACCTGACCACTTGGGTGTCTATACCCACAGCTACCCCCATACCCGCCAGTAATCTTCTTCATTTGACTTCTCTCCAGTACCTCATCGGAAGTTAGCCTTAGCATTTCTAAATTAAATTTTTTCATATTTTTGATTTTATAGAAAAATTATTTTAAGGTCACTTTATAACGATAAAAAACATTGTAATCCAATTCTTTATTTTGATTAGGCTTGATATATAAAATATCATCTGCATCTATAAAATGTAGTACACCCGGAACAGGAAGTTCTGAAATGCCTCCTTGATTGCCATTTTTATCCGTCAGAATATATTTGGATTTCCAATGCTTTTGCAGTGCTTCCCAGTATTTAGGATCATTTTGGAAATCCTCTCCTTTTGCCCGAAATGAATCATAAATATCCTGAGGCACTTCAGTGTGAAATTCTACCAAAAAGTAATCCCCCCCGCTAAATAGCTGTGTGAAAAGCGGATATAAAAAATATTCATTATTGGCGTTGAAGATTAAATTCTCATTTCGCTCCGGGTGGAAAAGTGAAATCTGAGAAATTGGAGAAAGACTTGTGCCATTTAACTCATAAAAAAACAGCTGATTGCCAACACTTGGAAGTACGGCAACTATTTGATCAGTTTTAGAAACCTGCACATAGGAATTTTTTAATCCCACCCACTTTTGCTCAAGTCTTGGCTTCCAAGTTTCGGGATATAATATTCTGAATCTACATCATAAATATACCCAATTTCTGTACTTTCATATAAACTACAATTTTCAGGATTTTCGGTTAGAAGCTGTTCGTCAATCAAATTTAGATCCTGACCTACAATTAAGGTCTTTCCATCTTTTTCAAAGATTGAGAAACTCCTATGTGAATTGTAAATAGTAAGAAAATTTAAATTCTTTGTGAGCGCGGGACTTTGGCCTATTTTTTTAAAATTCTGATTAAAAAAATTAAACTTATGCTCTGAAGATATTTCCTTTATTACGATTCCATCCTGCCAAAAAGCCACTTCTAAAGGAGAATCTACTTTATCCGGGCCTTCTCCATTAGGTTCACAACGTGAAATTATTTTCCCCTCCAGATCTGTAAGAATCAACTCTTTCATCTGCTTCTCATTGAAAAGGAGTTGCTCAGTATTCTCATTTTTGTCAGCTAAATAAAGTTCAAATAATGATTCTACCATGAGGGAATCCAAAAACTCAAATTCAACTCTAACTTCATAAGAAGTAATATTATTACCGTTCTGCCCCGTTCCGCAAGCACTAAAAGAAAATATTAAAAAAAAATAAAAGAGAATTTTGACCATAGTAAAAATTTTTTTGGTAATCATTTAATATCACTAAGGTTTTAGCATAACAAATAATAAGAACACAAAACCGCACTGATTTAATAAACAGCGCAGTTTTATGATAAGATTAATTTTAACAAGCCGTTCGAGTTCCAAAAGAACACTTGCAATCTGTTTGACATGGTACACAGGCACTACAACCTCCTGTTGTGCAACATTTATACCTCCCCCCCCCATAGCCGCCAGTTATCTTTTTCATCTGACTTCTCTCCAGTACTTCTTCCGAAGTAAGCCTTAACATTTCAATACTTAACTTTTTCATAGTTTTTTTTTTTTACTTGTTGAACAGTGAACAAATCGTTAATCAACTCCAATTTTACTCCTGATATTTAAGGTCAACAAGAGCACGTGACCATTCGTCGCGACAAAATATTTTTAAATGTATTTAACATATTTAATAGCCTTTCATATAAAAGTTAATTATAAAATACATGTAGCTTATTTGCTGATAGGTTTTAATTCAAAAATCTTTCCACAGTAAAAATCTCTTTCTACCTCATTTTCATAAATAAAAAGAAATCTATTTTCGCCTAAATAGGATATCCCACGCCCAAATGAAGGATGTCCATGGTGCTTGGGTAATTCAATCCGACTTTCATTACCGTCTTCAAAATCTTCTATAAATCCAAAAAACAATGATTCCTGAGCCTCATCTGCATCACTATCATACATATTGATGTTTTTTCCTTGACCATATATGAAAAACAGTCGATTATCCTCTAGCGAAACCACATAACTTAAAGTGCTGTTTATCTCAGCTGCTCTATTAAATTCCATATGGTTTTCAAACGTTATAGATTTATAATCCAAACCAATAGGTTTTTTAAAATCTTGAATAAGAACCTTTTTTTTACTGATTGGAAAATTAGATTCACCAATCTTATATTTATAAATCGTTGGAAATAAGTGGAAATAAGTGCTTACAACTCCCTTATCCAAAAAAATTCTTGGCTTATAATTATTAAACTTTAATTGAGAAAACAACATGCTTGACGTATCCAACCGGCCGTGTGAATCAATTTCAAATTCATCAGTAACAGAAGAATATCTGTAATGAAACCAAATGGGAATCGTATCCAAAACGGCATGGTAGTCTTCCCTAAAACCAAGATCATCTAAGTGTACGCTAGGGACCACAAAACTATTTTTATCGATAAAATAAATGTCATTATATGGAATTCCCCCTCTGCGGCTAAAATTCGGATCATTATATGGAATGCTTTTCACCCATTCCCCGAGAAAATTGATGTACGTTAGTTTTTTGTCATCCATGAATATTATATGACCATCGTGGATGGTAACAAAAAACAAAATTTCGCTGTACTCTTTTGGTCCCTCTCCTTGCTGTTTAATGGATTTTTGAATCTTGCCCATTGAATCAAGTAGATGAAAGGTTTGATCAAGATAACTGTACGCCAACAAATGGCCATCTATCATTTTAGGGGAAACTAATCCAAATTCATAGGGTATATCTACTTTGACTGAATCTACCAATTCAAAAAAGTAACCTTTTTTTATTTCGTCTATTCGATCGGTATTTTTGCATGAAGAAAAAAAGATGGGAATTGAAATCAAAAAAATTAAAAAAAATAAACCCCTGAAAATATGGCGAGCTGCTGAGTGGAATTTGATCCATCTTTGGAAGTTTGAGAAAGAAATGTCCACCATAAGTATTTTGTTTTTTTGATAATTTTGCAATAGACTTAAAAACGTTCTGGAAATTTTAAAAAAGAAGGCCGAAAATATCAGCCTTCTTAAGATTTTATCAGATTCTAAAATTTAACAATTTGATTGTACTGATCCCGACCCATAACTAGCAGTGCAACACCGGTTCCCTCCTTGTTCTACCAAGTCATCTGAACAAGTAGCTATACTAGAACCTCCTCCAGATCTTGAACAGTCACACATAGTAAAGCTTATGTCTCCTCCAGTAATTTTCTTCATCTGACTTCTTCCAAGCACTTCCTCAGAAGTAAGTCTTAGCATTTCTAAATTAAATTTTTTCATAATTTTAGATTTTATTGAATGTTAAAATCTCCGGACATTTAAGTCACCCGATATTTGTGACCATTCATAGCGACTGAAGATTTTTAGGGCCCGTTTGCCTGTTTCTATTCCAAAACATATTTCAAATCCTCCACAGCATAAGCTTTGGGCAACTCATGGCCATCGATGAAAATGGTGGGCGTATAGGTAATATTTTCTAATTCGCTCCAAGAAAGCATGGACTGAATATTGGCTTCCTGTGCTTTCAGTTCCCCATTCATAGGATACTTTGAAGCAAAGGCAGCATAATCCTTCTTTTCGGCGAGATACCAATCGTCCAGAGCCTTCTTGGTTTCTTCAGGATTCCCTTTGTCCGCTATGGCCATAATATGCCTGACTGTTTTCAGATGGAGCGCATCCCCTCCACCCGGTACAAATATGATCTAAAGGTCAATTTCCGAAAGTTTCAGCCCAAGGCTATCTATCTTATATTGTTTCAAGATGTCCGAAAGAGAAAGCAGACTTTGCGGTTCAGGGTGGGATTCCACTTTTTCCTTCAAAAAACCTTTCGTAAAAGGAACATCCATCGAGTGTAGGATTTTCTTTACGATCAAATAATGATTCTCCATAAAAAACATTGGTTAAAAAAGCCTATTCATCTGAAACAATCTCTTTAAAAAGATTACTTACGTTGTCAAACCTAAAA
This sequence comes from Rhodonellum psychrophilum GCM71 = DSM 17998, assembly GCF_000381545.1. Lineage (GTDB taxonomy): Bacteria > Bacteroidota > Bacteroidia > Cytophagales > Cyclobacteriaceae > Rhodonellum > Rhodonellum psychrophilum. The sequence continues at coordinate 91,552 of NZ_KB906690.1, forward strand.
ATTAATTTTATTAAATCTTAAAATAGTTTGTGCGCCAACCTACAGTTTTACAGACAATTGCATTATCCAAATAGCCGAAACAGAATAATATTTTTAAAACCTTCGTTTACCCCCCCCTGTTTCAACTAAATCAACAAGTAAAAGTAGAATTCACCAAATCATTGCCTTTTTTTGATGATGTTGAAAAATATTTGAGTCCAATTTTTGTTTTTCGGCTAAAACAAAAAAGCCGACTGGAATAATTTATGGGCAAAATTGGGTATATTTTACTTGATTTTCTACACCTCTAAACCTCTCCGACCATGTTTGAACTTGGAAAAAATGAAATCAAATTTCTTTACAACAGTACTAAATTGGAGGATCGGGAAGCTTATGCCTATGTTTTGACCTTGCATAAACATATTGTCAATGAGCTCGATATTGCTAAAAACGAAATGACCCCCACACAGTTCTCAGAATTGGCGAGAAGGTTAGACGTTAGCATAATCGATTTATTCGACAAGAAATCCGAGTATTTCAAAGACAACATTGAAGGAAAGGATATAGCAGAAACAGATCTTCTTACAATTCTGGTCAAAGAAAAATCCGCCTTAAGAACACCTATCCTGATTACTGAAGATGGGGCCAAAGTAATTGCATATCCCAGGGATACCATTAAAATGGACATGGATTTTAATGGGACTAATGGGGAAATATGAATTTCTGCAGGCTGGGACCTAACATATCAAAAGAAATAACCCATTAAGATCAAGTAGCTTTCTCCCGAAGAATGCCCAGTTTTTGATCTCCAATTAGGCAGCGTCACAGTTTTTTTAAATGGTTTTCTACAACTGAGTCCAAATCTCAGTACCATTTTTATTTTTCAAATCCCAAATCCCGGCTAACATCCAAGATAAAAAAACAAAGAGGCATTGATCCTGTTACTTAATTATCATTAACAATAAAAAACTTAATTATGGCAGAATCAAACGGAAACATTCAGTCTTGGCCAGATTTGGCCATTGGTCTTTACGAACAACTCACAGGTAAAGGAGCGGTGATCTCCTATGAATTTGAAAATTTTGTGATCGGAGTTCCCCGAGAAGTAGGGTCAGATGACGTCACCAATTGGAGAATTAGCGGAAAATTGAAAATTTCAACAACCGAAAAATAATGAAACAAATACAGCTGATTTCTGATCTGCATATTGAAGGAGACAACTTCAAAATCGATGTTTTTAGCAACGAGGAAGAAATTTCAGTGGCTATTCAAGGTGCATCTGTACCCAAAATTGGATTCCCCTTAAAGAAATCATTCTCTATTTTACGAAAACTACCCTTCAACACAGCTCAAAAAGTTTCAGTATTGTACAATCAAAAAGAGATCTACCATTCCGGTAAATCTCTTTTTTTAAGATATGATTTAATTTTTTTTCTGAAAACAATTCTGAAAAACCTGATTTAGGTCCCAAAATAAGTATTCAATTCCTCCACCATCAACTCCTTTTCTTGGAGGTCTTTGATTACTTTTCCCTTTTCCAAAAGCACAATCCTGTCGCAGATTTCTGTAACATGGACAAGATCATGGCTTGAAATCAAAAATGTGGTATTTGGACTTTCCTGCACCACCAGTTTTTTTAAGCGGTTTTGGGAACTGGGATCAAGGTTTTCAAAGGGCTCATCCAGCATCACCACATCGGGATTGCCCATCATGGCGGCGACTATCCCGACTTTTTTCAGATTTCCTTTTGACAAATCCCGGATGTATTTTTTCTTGCCCAGAATCTCCCCATTGAAAAATTCTGTGAATTTGTCCAAATGCAGCATGAGATCCTCCTTGGAAAGACCGTAAATTTTTCGCAGAGTTTCGAAATATTCATCCGGGGTCAAGTAGGAAAGCAACATGTGCTCATCCAGAAAAGCGCCGACTTTGGATTTCCAGGCCTCTCCCTTGCTCACATCTTCTCCATCCACCATCACAGCCCCGGCACTGGCCCTGACCAAATCCAGCATGATCCTGAAAAGGGTCGTCTTTCCCGCACCATTGTTGCCTACCAGCCCAAAGCACTGGTTCTTGGAGATGTCAAGCGATTCCACATCCAACACGATGGCTTCCTTGTATTGTTTTTTGAGTCCTTGTATGCTGATCATAATTCCTGTCTAAAAGATGCTGAGATTTCGTGTCTGTTGTCAATGACTCTATCAATGGAAAATTTGGCCAATTTTGGGAAGGCCAATATCCCGATTCCTCCAATCACCCCCAATGCCAAGAGCCCAGCATATTGGTTAACCAATATGGCAAATGGCAAATACACGACATAGGGCGCGCCCATCATGGGAATGATCATCAGAAATTGGGCAATTCCGACGCCCTCATAATTGAACATCGCACCTTTGTTCAAGTCCATCGGTTTGGGTTTCCATAGGGAAAGATAGATGACCAAATGGATAATGACGCCCATATTGAAAATAAAGGTGGCCAAGTGTATCAATAAAATATCCCATCCAAAATAGGCATAGGGAACGGAAAGCAGGAAGCAAAGAAAGGAAATGGCCATAAACAACAGGTATTTTCCCTTCACCAAGGAGGCAAGGCCATCCCTTTTTGCCAAGAAAAAATCGAAATTGGAGGAATTCCAGCTGAGAAACAGTTGGCCATATTGCAGCATGAAAATCCCGGTGATAAATGAACCCACAAAAACAAACATGTGGTTGAATCCCCCACCTTCGGTTTTATACATGGGATTCGTATAAAATATCAATCCATACAGCAGGAAAAAAGAAGCCAGCATGAGATAGGTTCTGCTCTTTTTGTGTCTGATAATCAATTTCCATTCAAGGTCGGCCAATTCGCCAGCCAAGCCAAACCGGGAGAAAATCCCTAAAGATTGATTGACAAAACGTACATTTTCTTCCGAGGTCAAATCCTCGATATAGGCATTGTTCCGATAATATGTAAAGGCCAGGCCATAACATGTAAAAAAAAGGACCAAGAGCCCAATGACTGGAATCGGGCTTGTGAGGGAAGCATCGAAAAGCGGTTTCATCAAATCGCCAAGGTTGAACCAACCATAGTAATTGGAGCCTAGCCCGAGCAACATCACCAAAAAGACCACTCCGATACCGATCAGGCTGTCCTCAAAACGCTGCTTGAACCACAGCATCAGCCAATGCAATGACCAACTGCTCAAGAGCAGGGAACCCAGCCACATCAAACCTGCCGCATTCCCAAATCGGAAGGCAACTTCCTGATAGGAAAAAGGCCCAAATACCAGCAAAGCCACAAGTGTGAGTGGAGAAATAAAGGACCTGATCAAGAGAAAATGAATGATACTGCTTTTTTTGATCGGAAGGTGAAGGAAACTCTCCAGATCAATGACAGGTAATTTTTGGACAAAATACCGGTACATAAATTCAATAAGAAAAAAGTAAATCAAGCTGCCGCTCACCACTTCATAGGCATCGGGCATCCCCATGTACTTGACGATGATGTCCTTGAGAACCAAACCCAAAAGAAAAAGGTAGCCAAGAAGTAAAACGGCAAGGAATGCTAAAAAAACCCCCACCATCACGCTTTTTGCAAAAGAAGTGGAGCGGATACTTTTCAGCAGCTCCAGCCGGATAAACTCAACAACCATAAGACCTAGATTTGGCAAAAACTTTATAAATTAGGCCTTAAATAAACCAATATTGTTTTGAATAATAAAACCAGTTTCGGAAAAAATCCCCAAATGAAAGAAAATAAATATTCCCTGGATTTTTTTGATGTCGTCGAAAACAGGAGATCTGTGAGGATTTTCGATCAAACCGAACCTTTTGACCATGGGGTCGTCAGGAAATGCTTGGAGACGGCTACCTTGGCCCCTAACAGCAGCAACCTGCAATTATGGGAGTTTTATCAGATCCCCGAAACGTCCCCTCTCAAGGACCGCTTAGCCAAACTTTGTATGGGGCAAAAGGCGGCAACTACATCCCGAAATTTGGTGGTGGTCGTGGCCCGTCGGGACAAATGGAAAAGCCGCATTGCTGCAAATTACAACCATATCCAGGCTGTTTATGAAGACGCGCCATCCAAAAAACAAAAACAAGCCTTAGCCTATTATGGAAAACTCATCCCAAAACTTTATGCAACATATCCATTGTGGTCGATCGGAAAGCAGGTCTTCGCTTGGTTTGTAGGTCTAAAGAAGCCCATGGTGCGGGAAGTGTCAGAGACGGATGTGCGGATCAGCGTCCACAAAAGCGTGGCTTTGGCAGCGATGACTTTTATGTATGCCATGACCGCGGAAGGTTATGACACCTGCCCCATGGAAGGCTTGGACTCCAAAAGAGTCAAGAAATTGCTCGATCTACCCGATGCAGCCGAGATTTCCATGATTATTGGTTGTGGAAAAAGATTGCCTGAAGGTGTGTATGGGGAAAGATTTAGGGTTCCGAATAAAGACGTGATTTTTGAGAGGTGAAAAACTTGATTCTTTCTCAATTCAACCCGAATTCTAAGACAGCGGATAAGTAACGTAAAGCAGCTAACTTGTTAGAGTGCATTAAAAGAACGTCTCACTTTTGGAAAATGTTATCTTTTGAGATAACTTTGTAAATATGGTAAGAAAGATAATTTTTTATGAAAACCACTTTATAGAGTTTTACCAAAGCCAGAATGAAAAGGTCAAGAGTAAGATTCAGTATGTTTTTGAACTGATCAAGCAAGTGGAAAGGGTACCCGGGAAGTTTCTCAAGCATCTTGAAGGAACTGAAGGGTTATTTGAAGTGAGGGTGGAATACCAATCAAATATTTACAGAATATTCTGCTGTTTTGATGAAGGAAAGTTAGTAGTCCTTTTCAACGGATTTCAAAAGAAGACTCAGAAGACCCCGAAGAAGGAAATAGAGAAAGCAGAAAGATTAATGAAGGAATATTTTCAAACAAAGAAATAAGATTATGAAAGATTATAGCAAAGTCAAAACATTCGATGAACTGATTGAACTGGAACACGGCAAAATTGGAGCTGAAAGCAGGAATAAGTATGAAGAGAATGCCCAGATGTTCATCATCAGCGAAATGCTAAAAGAAGCTAGGAAGGAAGCAAATCTTACCCAGGAGCAATTGGCGGAAAAGGCAGGAACAAAGAAAAGTTATATCTCCAAGCTAGAAAATGGGAAAGGAAATATCCAATTATCGACATTGATCCGGATTTTTGAACAAGGATTGAATAAAAGAATTGGGTTAACATTCCTATAAGGACTCGAAAGGAATAACACACTCTAGTCGAGTAGGTAAAGGGGAATTCCACCCCTAAACCTCTCACAGAACCGTATCCCGATTCTCGGGACAGGCTGTGAACCTCTCGATGCATACGGCTCTTATTATGCTTCGGTTTTAGTCCATTAGACTAACTTGTAGCCCAACTCCCAATGATAGAACAGGTTTGGAAATGAAACCGTTACTTGCCTGAGCCACTTAACCCAGATTGCAGCTTTTTGGGGTCAAATTAAAAATTTCAATTAATTTTCTGTTAAAATCCCTTTGATTACCTGTATCCCCCTATGGGGGAATTTATAGCATTCAGCCATTAGGTCTTGGTTTGGTTTGTAGTACACAGAGGGTATTGCTTTTTGGCTGTTAAGGACAGAACTTTACCCAATGTATTTCAAATTCTCCTTACGCAAACATCCACAGTCGGAAAAACTGAGCGCTTATTACCGTCTGGTGGAAAGTTACCGTAATGCGGGAAACAGGGTATGCCAGCGCACCATCCTGAATGTGGGGTTCATGGAGGATGTCACTTGCTTCGCTTCGGGGACAGCCTGTCCCGTCAAAACGGGATTAGCCCTGCACGTAAGGGATGCCGAAAAATCGGCACAGGCATTTCACCCGTTGAAACGTTCATTTAAATGAACTATATCTACCATTCAAGGCACACACATCACCTTGGATACAGGGAGCGGTTTAGGGTAAATAGAAAGTTTACTCCCTTTAAGAAGATTGGAGTAGGTTGGAAGAGAGCGTCTCGGAATGCCCGCCGTCTCCAAGCTGAATCCCGATGTGGTTTAGATGGAAATATGCAATAAGTCTCCAACCGAGGTTGGAACTGCAATCAAATCAGCCTATTTGGAAAAGAGTGCATTTTACCGATAGGGTTGAAGTCGGAAACAATAAACAACTTACTGATTTCAAGGCTATTTTAGCCTGTAATGGAAATGTTAAGGCATAACGCGGCTTCAATACCCATATTTCCCCTGCCACTTATCCTTCAGGTATCTGCGGAGTTCATTTTCCCGGGCATTGTTTCCGGGCTCGTAGAGTTTTGTGTTCTTGATTTCGTCAGGCAAAAATTCCTGAGCGACGAAATTACCGGGATAATCATGGGCATATTTATAGGCCTTTCCATAATTCAGATCCTTCATCAGCTTGGTTGGAGCATTGCGCAGCGCTAGTGGGACGGATAAGTCTCCTTTTTCCCTCACCAAGGCTTGGGCTTTGTTGATTGCCATATAGGCGGCGTTGCTTTTGGCGGAGGAAGCCAAATAGGTCACACATTGGGAAAGGATAATCCTGGATTCAGGATAACCAATGATTTTAACCGCCTCAAAACAGTTGGTGGCGAGCAGCAAGGCATTCGGATTGGCATTCCCGATATCTTCAGACGCAAGGATCACCAATCTCCTGGCGATAAATTTCACATCTTCCCCTCCTTCTATCATCCTGGCCAACCAGTAAACAGCGGCGTTGGGATCGGAACCCCGAATAGATTTGATAAAAGCCGAGATAATATCATAATGCTGCTCACCGGATTTATCGTAAAGGGCAATTTTCTGTTGGGCGATTTCGGTGACTTTCTCATTCGTGATGACGCATGGATCCTCGTCAATCCCTTCGACCACGATTTCAAGCAGGTTGAGCAACTTCCTTCCATCTCCGCCTGAAATGCGCAACAGCGCCTCTGTCTCTTCCAATACCACGTCCCGTTTCTTCAGGAAAACATCCTTTTCCAAGGCTTGACGCAGCATGGCTTCCAATTCTGATTTGCCAAGTGAATTGAGCGTAAAAACCTGGCATCTGGAGAGCAATGCCGCATTGACCTCAAAAGAAGGGTTCTCTGTAGTCGCGCCTATCAACCGGATCACTCCTTTTTCCACCGCGCCCAGGAGTGCATCCTGTTGGGATTTGTTGAACCTGTGGATTTCATCGATAAAAAGCACTACTCCCATCTGAAACTTGGCTTTTTCGATCACCTCCCGGATATCTTTCACGCCTGCACTGACCGCACTGATGATATAAAAAGGCGCCTTGATCTCATTGGCAATGATGTTGGCAATTGTGGTCTTCCCAACTCCCGGAGGCCCCCAAAGAATCAATGAGGGCACATTTCCACTTTTGATGGCCCTAAAAAGAAATGAATTGGGACTGGAAAGATGCTCCTGACCGATCAAGTCTTCCAGTTTGGATGGACGCATCCTTTCGGCAAGTGGGGTTTGATTCATTTTGATATGGTTTTTGAAAAAAATAATGGATCCCGGAAAACCAGGACAATTCAGAACAGGTTTTCATTGGCGAAGGGTTCATTTCAAGGCAAAGAATAAACTCTTCCCATTTACTTCAATCCTTCTTTCTCTACTTGATCACCTTTAACCTTTTTTCAAATTCTGTCAATCCATTTTCTTCAAAATCCAGGTGGGTAACAAACCTGATCTGGTCTTTTCCGAATCGGACAGCTTTGATTCCAGAAGCATCCAGTTTCTGGAGCATATCTGCGGGCGATATCCCTTTGAGTCTTGCAATGACAATATTGGTCACCACTGGAAACACTTCCGCAACCAAGGGATGGTCTGTCAACATTTCCCCTATCTTTTTGGCCCTTGCGTGATCCTCCTTCAATCTTTCCACTTGGTGATCCAAAGCATATATACCCGCAGCAGCCAAAAATCCCGCCTGTCGCATGCCACCGCCAAAAGATTTCCTGACCTTTTTGGCCCTTTTGATGTCTTCTTTTGTCCCCAACAAAACCGATCCGACGGGACAACCCAGGCCTTTGCTCAGGCAAATCGAAATGGTATCAAACAAGGCTCCCCATTCCTTGGGACTTTCGCCTGTCACCGCCAAAGCATTGAATATCCGTGCACCATCCAAATGCAATTTCAAACCATTTTGATCACAAATGGCTTTAATGGGTTTGATCTCTTCCAAGGTATAAATGCTTCCTCCACCCTTGTTCATGGTGTTTTCTAGAGAAACCAAGGTGGTCTCAGGAGCGTGAACATCATCAGCGTTGATGGCGTCCACAATATCCCCAGGACTGATTTTTCCGTATTCTCCGTCCAGAAGCTTTACCGAAGCATGGGAATTGGACATGATGCCACCGCCTTCATACAGATAGATATGGGAATATTTATGACAGATGATTTCCGACTGAATGCGGGTGTGGAGCCTGATGGCAATCTGGTTGGTCATGGTACCGGAAGGACAAAACAATCCTGCCTCCATCCCAAAAAGATCAGCCAATTTTTGTTCCAAGGCATTCACCGTCGGGTCTTCTCCAAAAACATCGTCTCCCACTTTTGCGGTAAACATGGCCTCCAACATCTCTTGAGTGGGTTGGGTAAGCGTATCACTTCTTAGGTCTAGGATCATTTTTTGAAATACTTTGATTTTGAACTCGTTTCTGGGACTAATTCCTGGATGGCTTTGGCTGCTTCCAATGGCCTGTCAGTGGCCAAAATATCGGCGCCGTTTTGGACAAAACCAACATACAGTTGATCCCCTCTGGATGCTGCACTTTTGTCAAGGTTACCCAAAACCCCCAAAATGGTGAAAATCCCTTTGTCATGAAGCAATTGATTAAAAGCTTTAGGCCTTTCCGAGGTCCCGGTAAAAGCGATGGCATTCTTCAATGGGATCCCGGAGTCCTCAAATCTTTCGAGTTCCTCTTCATTTCTTATCGTAACGGACAGCATCAGGTCGGGATTGAGCTGGTACACTTTTTTGGCATCCTCAATGGAATAGGTGATCACGGCAGCATAAGGTACTGACTGTTGTTTCTCAATTTCTTCCACCACCATTTCAAATGGCACTTCCCGCTTCACGTCAACAGTCAAAAGCACCTTACCCTTTGACCATCGGAGGGCTTCTGCCAAAGTGGGAATCCTAAAAGAGGTGGTGGTTCCCTGATTGTCCACCAGAAACAACTCCTTTAATTCCGCATAAGTGTGGTCAATTACTTTCCCAGAGCCGGTGGTTGTTCTGTCCAGGGTGTTGTCATGCATCAGGACCAAAACTGAATCCTTGGAAATGGCCACGTCAAACTCAATGACAGCGGGGGTCTGCTTACTTACATTTTCAAATGCCTCTATCGAATTTTCAGGAAATCCTGGATATGGACCACCGCGATGTGCGCTGACCATGGGGATTCTATCTTCTGTCCAGGAGTAAAAATCCTGTGCTGCTTGGACATCACTTATTTCAATTGTTGGGCTGGATAGTTGGGTGACGGATTGACAGCCAAGGAACAGAAGGGCGAAAGAAAATAGCAATCCGTTTTTTGTGAAATTAAGATTCATTGTGTTTTTGATCTTTTTTGAAAATGAAATCAAGGCTACTTGCCCTTTTTTTGAAAATCTCCTCCATATCGGCAAGCTCAAGGTTTAGCGCTTTTGTGGAAATCTGAATTTCCACAAAGGAAATACCCAATGAAATGAGAAGTGAAAGCATACTTCCGATAAAAACATAATTGGCAGCCACAGTAAAGCCTTTAAATATCAAATACATGCAAATGACACAGAGCAAAAAGCTCAAAACCCCACACAGCTGCATATTTTTGATCATGTTCAGCCTCTGCTTTAGATTATGGATTTGTTCCACGATGATGGCTTTTTCAGGATTTTCTAGGAATTTTTTATGCAAGCCACGGATGAGATTGGCGATTGCTAAAAACCTGTTGGTAAACGCCAGCATCATCAATGTGATGGCGGAAAACAACAGGGCGGGTGTGGAGAGTTCGAGTTCCATTGACTTGGAGATTTGAAAGGCCCAATTTGAGAATAAAAAAGAGGATATTAAAATCTATGTCTCAGATCCTCATGATTTCCTTTCAGAATAATTCTCAAAAATTGACTATCCCCTTTTGTTCAAATAAGAATTGGCCATTCGTTTCCCCTGACTTTGTAAGCTTCACAAAAAAAGCCCTACGTTTCCGCCGGGCTTGATCATTAAAAACTTGGGATGAATGGTTCTAAACCACCTCTCTCAAAACCACCAGCTTTTCCAAAGTCGGGCTTTCACTGCCTCCCTTGGGTTCAATCGTAATGGCGAAAGCTCCCGCAGCTGCAACTGTTTTCATCTGTTGAAGGCTGAATTTTTGATCCGCATTCACCAACCCAATCCCCACTGGACCTTGATCTCCAATCGCCCAAAGTTGGTAATCATATTGTTCTTCCAAACCGGAAAGATTGTTGACAGATACGTAAACAGATGCAGCGGTTTTGTCCCACCAAACATCCACTACCGCATCTTTCTGCATTTCGAAGCCTTCTCCTGTCATTTGGATTCTTTCAAAGTTTCCTGACAAAAGGGTTTCCAATTGTGCATCGGTTTGCTCATAATTCACTTTGTATTGATTCAGATCCTGTGCCAACACTGATTTTTCCTGAACCATGGCCGTAAGCTTTTCATCCACGTCATAATACTGCGTTGCAAAATAGACAGCAAAAACAGAAGCGATCACGGCCACCAAAGAGGCGGCTGCGGCATACGTTTTCCATGGCTGAAGCGGTATAATTTTTGCTGTTTGCTCGATTTTCGAACCCAGGTGACCTTGAGGCTTGCGCTCATTGTCCAAGGTGTCAAAAATCCTTTGTTTGACATCCATGGAAGGTGTTGCTCCACTATTGTCATCAAAAGCAAACATTGCTTCTTCAATTAAATCCAGCTCCCTTCTGATTTCAGGATGCTGCTCGGATAGCTTGATTACCTCCTCACGCTCCCTTTCACTCAACTCTCCCAATAAGAAGAGTTCGAGTTTTCCCGACGATATGAATGCTTGAATATCCACTAAATTTTATCTAAGTTCTTTTTCAAAATATTTATCGCTGCACGGATCCGTGACTTTACTGTACCCAAAGGGATATCAAACTCTTCCGAGACTTCGGTATGTGTGTATCCCTTAAAATAGATGCAGTCCATCACAAATTTTTGATCGTCCTTCAGGTTGTTGAGCAGTTCTTTTACTCCTATCCCATCCACCAATTCTGAAGTCCCCGATTCACTTTCAAGTCCATATACGTAGTCGTCTATCGTATTGGTCTTATTGCTTTTGGAAAATTCCTTGGACCTGGTTTTGTCTATTGCTGAATTGCGACAAATGTTTGCCATCCAGGTATATAGCCTTCCCTTCGATTCATCATAGCCCTCTATTTTCCGGGTAATTTTCACAAAGGCATCATGAAAGACTTCTTCCGCAATATCCTTATCAATAATTATCCTGGAAATGACGGCGAATAGGGCGCGGGAGTACTTGTCATACAAGTACTCGATCGTTTTTCGATCTTGGACCCTAAGTCCGGCAATCAATTGTTCTTCTTCCAAAAGTCCGCGATTTGTTGGTTTAATCTCTATAAATAGAAAGCACAAGACCAATGTTTGATCTTGTGCCTATAATATTAAAACATCTTATGGTAAATTACAAATGGATGACTTCACCATAAGCCACAGCTGCAGCTTCCATGATCGCTTCCGACATGGTTGGATGTGGGTGGACAGTTTTGATCAATTCATGACCTGTTATTTCCAATTTTCGGATGGCTACGATTTCCGCAATCATTTCGGTCACGTTGGCTCCCAACATGTGAGCTCCGAGTAATTCCCCATATTTCGCATCAAACACCAATTTCACGAAACCATCTTTGGCTCCGGCAGCTGATGCCTTCCCTGAAGCAGAGAAAGGGAATTTCCCCACTTTGACTTCATAACCTGCTTCTTTTGCTTTGGCCTCTGTGTATCCAACGGAAGCAATCTCCGGCGAACAATAGGTACAACCTGGAATATTATTGTAATCCAAAGGCTCAGGAGTATGTCCAGCAATTTTTTCTACACAAATAATCCCCTCAGCGGAGGCTACGTGGGCCAAAGCGGGTCCACTGACCACATCACCGATGGCATAATAGCCTGGCATATTGGTTTTGTAGAATTCATCCACCTTGATCTTGCCCTTGTCTACCAAAATCCCAACATCCTCCAAACCAATGTTTTCAAGGTTGGAGATCACGCCTACAGCGGAGAGGACAACATCGCATTCAATGGTGGCTTCTTCACCCTTTTTGTTTTTGTAAGTCACTTTACATCCCGCTCCTTTGGTGTCTACGGAAGTCACCTCAGTACTGGTCAATATCGTCATGCCTGCTTTTTTGTAGATCTTCTCAAGGGCTTTGGAGACCTCTTCATCCTCATTAGGGACGATTCTGTCCATAAATTCCACAATGGTAATCTCAGTTCCGATAGCGGCGTAGAAATAGGCAAATTCCACTCCTATCGCACCTGAACCAACCACGACCATTTTCTTGGGTTGTTTTTCCAAGGTCATCGCTTTTCGGTAGCCGATGATTTTCTCGTCATCTATTTTGATGGCGGGAAGCTCTCTGGCTCTACCGCCAGTTGCAACGATAATGTTGTCTGCGGAGTAGATGGTCTTGTTGCCGTCCTTGTCCACCACCTCAACCTTTTTGCCGGGAAGAATTTTGCCCCAACCCAACAGCTGTTCGATTTTATTTTTTTTCAATAAGAACTGCACACCTTTACTCATGCTGGCGGCAACATCCCTACTTCTTTTGACCATCCCGGAAAAATCCGCTTTGGCATCTTTTACCGTGATTCCATAATCAGCAGCATGATTGATATATTCAAAAACCTGAGCACTCTTTAACAAGGCTTTGGTTGGGATACAACCCCAGTTTAGGCAAATACCACCTACTTCAGCAGCTTCCACCACAGCGGCTTTCAAGCCCAATTGGGATGCACGGATAGCCGCGACATATCCACCTGGACCACTACCGAGTACAATTAGATCAAATTTAGTTGAAGACATATTCTTATTCTTAGATTTTATTTTCTCAATTAAACTATGCAAAAATAAGCTTTTTGGTCACAGAAAAAAATTTGACTCCGAAGTTCTACGCAATCCTTTCCATGCATTTTAAACCACACATCACCCAGTCTTTAGATTTTGGTCAATTGTCACTTGGATCAGAGGAATGGTTTGGGAAGACCTTTACAGGACGCATCAGATATTTAGAGAATTCAATGACAACCAATCGGTTGAATTTTATTTGCCCGTAGTTTGAAAGCCCATTGAAATAAGTTGTTTTCTTGGCCAGATCCTCCGGAAGGTTTACTTTTTAATATTAATCCCTATTTTTGATTTTAATTTAAAACCAACCAAAAAACGATATGGGATTATTAAGCGGCAAAACCGCACTGATCACCGGGGCCTCCAAAGGCATCGGTAGAGCCATTGCCATCAGATATGCACAAGAAGGTGCCAATGTGGCCTTTACTTTTTTGTCCAGTGTGGAAAAAGGAGCTGCCTTGGAAAAGGAACTTGCCGAATTTGGGATCAAAGCAAAAGGTTTTCGATCAGACGCTTCTGACTTCAAGGCGGCGGAGGAACTGATCAGCAGTGTCGTGGCTGAGTTTGGCGCTTTGGATGTATTGGTCAACAATGCTGGCATTACCCGCGACAATCTTTTGATGAGAATGACGGAAGAGGCTTGGGATGAAGTGATCACCATCAACCTCAAGTCTTGCTTCAACACCGTCAAAGCGGCCTCCAAAACCATGATGAAGGCAAGAAAAGGCTCTATCATCAACATCACCTCAGTGGTTGGAATCAAAGGAAATGCGGGGCAGGCAAATTATGCCGCCTCCAAAGCGGGAATCATTGGTTTTACCAAATCGATTGCGCTTGAGTTGGGATCCAGAAACATTCGTTCCAATGCAGTGGCTCCGGGATTTATAGAAACAGAAATGACGGCTGTACTGGATGAAAAAACGGTGCAAAGCTGGAGAGATGGCATTCCCTTGAAAAGAGGAGGCCAACCGGAAGAAGTGGCGAATGCCTGCGTATTCTTGGGATCCGATATGAGTTCTTACATCTCCGGACAGGTGCTCCAGGTGGATGGCGGAATGCTGACTTAAAAGCCCCAAGTACTAAGTCTATTGTACAAAGATTGCCCTGCTGAGAGATTCTTGGTGGGGCTATTTTTTGATTTTGGTCAAATCAGCACTCCAAAAAGACAATTATTGGAAGTGCTGCCCAAACGGTTCAAAAAAAACACTCCCAGGATATCCTTTTCAAAATTATTTCGTACATTGATATGATATCATTATAACATCATATCAATATGGAAAAAATCGTAAAACCTTTCTCGGGCTATTTCATGGTTTTGGTGGCGATAGCCCTGATTCCGGCCACTGCATTTTCATTTATCAACGAGATTCACATTCTGGGACTTGTTCTTGGTTTGGGATTTATTCTGATTCTTCCTGGATTTTTCACGCTTCAGCCTAACAAGGCAATGGTGCTTATTTTATTCGGGGCTTACAAAGGCACCGTAAAAGCAAATGGTTTCTTTTGGGTGAACCCCTTTATGACCAAAAACAAAATCTCCCTTCGGGTAAGAAATTTTGAAAACAAGCCATTAAAAGTTAATGACAAAATCGGTAATCCTGTTATGGTAGGAACCATTGTCGTGTGGCAAGTAGAAGATACTTTCAAAGCTACTTTTGAAGTAGAGGATTATGAAAACTTCATTCACTTACAGTCTGATGCCGCGGTGCGAAAAATGGCAGGAAAATATCCTTATGATGATTTTGAAGCGGAAAATGCAGAAGTCACTTTACGCTCTGGTGTGGAAGATGTCAACCATTCCTTAGAAGCTGAGATTTCAGAGCGTTTGCATCACGCCGGGATCAAAGTCATTGAGGCAAGGATATCACATTTGGCTTATTCCCAGGAAATTGCCTCTGCCATGCTCCAACGTCAGCAGGCAACGGCCATCGTTGCCGCAAGAAGAAAGATCGTGGATGGCGCTGTTGGAATGGTGGAAATGGCATTGGAAGACCTGAAGACCAAAGAAATCATTGAATTCGATGATGAAAAAAAGGCGGCCATGGTCAGCAATTTGATGGTGGTTTTATGTTCCGATAGAGCGGCAACCCCAGTTTTGAATGTAGGCACTTTGAACCAATAGCCGATGGTGGTCAATGATTCGCAAAGTTTTCGGGGGAGTTTTCTGATGTACGGAATGATCATGTTGGAAACACCAACATTGATATTGATAATCGTGCTTTGGCAAACCGGAAACTTGGGGAAAGATGGTCCCATGACTGTGGGTATTGTTGCAGGACTAATGCTTTTGACATTTATTCTACTTATGAGTATAAAACTTGACTTGAGAATGGATGAAAAATCCTTAGCCTTTCGCTTTCCTCCTTTTGGCAACAAATGGAAGAAAATCATGAAAGAGGATGTTCAATCGATAAATGTTAAACAATTGGATGGGATATTTGAATATGGGGGTATTGGCTGGAGGCTTTCTAGGAAACAGACTGCTTATGTATTCCCTGCGGACCACGTGATCGAAGTCCAACTGAACAGGAAAAAATTGGTTTTCAGTACAAAAAAACCAAAGGAAGTGGAAGAAATGATTGCCAATTGGAAGGAGGGAAACCATCATGTCAGCTAAAAAACCTTTTGCCTTGCGAATAGACGAAAAGCTTATCAAGGCCGTAGAAAAATGGGCTGCGGACGAATTCCGAAGTACAAATGGCCAACTCGAGTGGATCATCTATGAAGCACTCAGGAAATCCGGCCGCTTGCCGAAACAAAAAGACCAAGACCCGAATTAGGGCTTGGTCCTTTTGTTTCGGGGAAGAAATAGAATTCTTTACAGTTAAACCCGAAATATGGAATAGGTTTCCAAATGGGATTGATACTGAAAGAAAATCAAAGTATTGGGATAATAATTCCTGACACCAAAAGGGTGAAATCAAAAATAATCAGCATCAAATTGAATGTCAGTTAATTATATTATTGATTTGAGTCCATAATGCATAAAACGGGTTAAAAAAAGAAACAAAATTGAACATCAGCGAATATTCTACAAAATCCAACCCAGATTGTCTCATACAAAAAATACCTTAGAACTGGATTTGGACTTTTAATTATTGGCTCTTTCTCCATTAAACCCATTTTATGCATTACCAATTTAATTCTAGCCTAAAAATGCTTCATAATCAGCTGGTTGTTTCCTGTTTATGAATTCACCACAACGGAAATAGACCATATTCTCTCAATAGTCTGATTTTCTAAAAGTTATAACCTCACTAGGAAATCTAATACATATTTAGGGTTAAACCGTAGGGGATTTATTAATTTGCGGCCTGATTTGAAGAAACATGAAATCCATCATTAGCTTTGTTATCCGTTTTGTCCCAAGAAAATACCTACAACTTGTCTCTCATTTTTTCCTGAGGGTTTTGGCTGTTTTTTACAAAGGAAAAAATGTCACCTGCAATGTTTGTGCTCATTCCTTTCGAAAATTCCTTCCCTATGGTCGAAAGGCGAGGGAAAATGCACTTTGCCCAAACTGTTTGGCCTTAGAAAGGCACCGATTGATGTGGCTTTTTTTGAAGGAAAAAACCAATTTTTTCACCGCTACATTGAAAGTCCTTCATATTGCCCCTGAAATTTGCTTTATCGACCGAATGGAGAAATTGGGCAATTTGGAATACATCACCGCAGATTTGGAATCTCCATTGGCAAAAGTCAAGATGGATGTCCATCAAATCCCCTTCGAGGCCAACAGCTTTGACGTGGTATTTTGCAACCATGTCATGGAGCATGTCACCGATGATCTTCAGGCCTGTCGGGAGATCAATCGCGTATTGAAACCCTCAGGCTGGGGAATTATACAATCTCCGGTGTACAACATGGAGAACACCTTAGAAGATGCAAGCATCACCGATCCAAGCGAGCGCGAAAGACTTTTCGGTCAGCGGGACCACGTCCGAAAGTATGGAAGGGATTACGCCCAAAGATTGAGTCAATCCGGTTTAAAAATGACCGAGGATCATTATGTGAAGGAAATTGATCCGACATTGGTTAAGAAACACGCTTTGCCGGAAAATGAGATTATTTTTTATTGTCAGAAGGGAAATTGAATCAACCCTTTACTGATTTTATCGCATACTCAAAAAGCAGCCCCGCACCGTAGGAACACAGTTGCCCGAAAGAGGTGAAAATAGATAGCCCTCCTACAATTAGGGACTTGTTAAGCACAGATGCATGGACGAGGATTGCGGCAAGCCATAAACCCAGCAGTCCTAAGCCAAGTTTATATTGTTGAATCCCCAAGATTGCGGCCAACAAAATCCCCAAACAAAACAGGAGAAAAAAGGCGGGTAGCAGATGGATAAATTTGACAGCTTCCGGATGATAGCGACTCACATTGATTCTATTTCTTCCGAATGAAAAACTCTGGGCAAAAAAACTACTCCAATTATTTTTCCTTTTGTGGTAGACAAAAGCGGCTTCTACAAGCTCCAGTTTGAATCCCAATTTTTTCAATCTTAGACTCAATTCGATGTCTTCGGCTTTATTGGGGTCAATAAAACCCTTGGAAACCTCAAAGGCTTTTCTGGAAAGCCCCATATTGTACCCTCTGGCTTGGTAGCTTCCGGGATTCTTCAATTTTCCCCGAATACCGCCAGTAGTCAAAAGCGAGGTCATGCTGTAGTTGATTGCTTTTTGGAATGGGGAAAAATCCACATCCGCACCATCGGGACCACCGTGAGCGTCTAGATTCCTGTCTGCTATTGCTGCATGCAGTATTCTTAAGTATTGGGAAGGAATAATGCAATCCGAATCAAAAAGTACGAAGTATTGACCTTTGGCTTTTTCCATCCCATAATTTCGGGCAAATCCCTGACCGATATTCTCAATAAAATAATAGCTGATCGCGAGCGATGAGGTAAATTCTTTTACAATCTCTTCCGAAGAAATCTTGGACCCATCTTCTACGACAATCACCTCGAAGTCTCTGAATTCTTGTCCCTCAAGACTCGAAAGCAAATCCTTGATTTCCTGGGGACGGTTATAAACAGGGACAATTACAGAAAAATACATCAATCATTGAAATTCAGTTCCTGCTCTATATTGTAGTCGGTTTTTCTTGAACTGTGCGATGTCATCATTTCAGCCAAAAACCCTGTCAAAAACAGTTGCATCCCTACAATCAAAGCGACAAGCGCAAGGAAGAACAGGGGTTGATCGGTAATTTCCCGCACCTGAAGCCCTTTATACAATCCGAATATTTTCTGGCCTATCAGCCAGCAAGTAATGAAAAAGCCCGCCAGAAATGATACGGATCCTAATGTGCCGAAAAAATGCATGGGTTTTTTCCGGTACCGATTGACAAAGGAAACCGAAATAAGATCCAGAAAACCATTTAGGAATCTTTCAATCCCAAATTTGGTCTCTCCGTATTTCCTTGCGCGGTGCTCTACTACCTTTTCACCGATTTTGGAAAAACCACTCCACTTGGCTATCAAGGGGATGTACCGGTGCATCTCTCCATAAATATGGATATTTTTAACCACCTTTTGATCGTAGGCCTTTAACCCACAATTAAAATCATTGAGATGGATACCTGAAATCATCCGGGTGATGAAATTAAAAAACCTTGAAGGAATTGTTTTGGTAATCGGATCAAACCTCTTTTTCTTCCAACCGGAGACAATATCATAGCCATCTTTAACAATCATATCATAAAGATCCGGTATCTCCTCGGGGCTATCCTGCAAGTCCGCATCCATCGTAATGACCACTTTCCCTTTGGCCTTACTGAATCCCATGTCCAAAGCAGCCGATTTGCCGTAGTTTCGGGTGAAACTTATTCCTTTGACATTTGGATTGATTTGACTCAATTTCGCTATCATCTTCCAAGAACCATCCGTACTTCCATCGTTGACAAAAATAATTTCATAGGAAAAGCCGTGTTCTTCCATAACACGGCTAATCCAGTTTGACAATTCAGGTAAGGATTCCTCTTCATTGAAGACTGGAATAATAACGGAAATTTGAAGCATTTTTGATGTTAAAAATCCAGGGATTTATCTCTTTTTTTCAAAATCGCCCCAAGGATCAATGCAAAAATAGCATATCCTATCAATAAAAACCCAAAACCTTTCAATTGACCGAAAGGAGTATAAGCATTTTGTAGATTTGTTCTCATTTCGTCTAATTGCTCAGAGGAAATGGAATCACCTGCACCAAACTTATCCAACATGGCTATTTGGGTTTCCATTTGAGCATCGACAAGCACATTTGGCAAGGCTGGGTCCACAACCGTAAACAATAGGATATTGGCAAGAACACCGATAATCCCTGCCACCACCAAGGTGATAAATGAAAAATTGAAGGCTGCACCAAAAGGCATATAACCCCCGATTGAATTTCTGTACTGAATCCCAAAATAAATGATTAAGCCAATAAAAAGGACAAAAATACCGATCCCTACATACCATGCCGCCAAAAGACTTGAGTCAACAAAGTAGATGACATAAGTCAATACCACTGAAATAAGCCCAAGGATCAACCCTGAATTCAGTCCAGCTTTAAAAGGAGTGTTCTCGTTTTCCATAAGTCGTTAAAATTTAGTTTTCCTTAAAATTATAGAAATTATTATTGTAAAAAACAAACCTGGGATAATTTTCCAAATAAAATCATTAAAAGCAATATCTGCAGGGCTCATTTCCAAAAGACTAGCATAGGTGATTTGGTAAGATTCTTCATTCAATTGACTGATGATCAACTCCCTGTTTTCTTCTATGACGGTAATTTTTGAGGATTTTATTTCTTCAAAAAGACCTGGATAAAGCAAGAGAATCAAGTAAATACCCAATCCCGATACAGTGGCAATAATGGAGTAAATAAGAAACCCAATGGACATTCCATGGGAAAAACTGAGCTCTCCCTGATTCATTTGGTCCCGGAAGAAGCGGATTCCCAGAAAAATGAAAATGGGAAGCAACACATACCCGAATACCATACTAAAGTTGGTGGGATCAATTCCCATCCACTTGAACAGCAAAAATGCGAGTATGCAGAAAGCTCCGCCTATTAAGCCAAAACGATAAGAAGACTGGAGGTATCTATTCATGAATTTTTACAAATTTTGCACCGTTTACCACATATTTTACTTTACCGGTGAGTTTTTGATCGAACCAAGGGGAGTTGCTTGAATTGGATTTATTGCTGGAAAGGTTATAATCCCAATCCAATTCGGGATCAAAAACAGTCAATGTATTGAATTTGGTTTCTTTCGATCTCAATACACGTTCAGGACCGGAAGTGATTTTTTGGATCAAAAGGGGCCAAGTCAACTCCAGTGAAAGTTTCACCATCGCTGGCAAAAAGGTTTGAAGACCAATCATCCCAAAAGAGGCCAAGTCAAACTCCATATGTTTGGAATCCTTATCCTGTGGCTGATGATTGGAAACAATGGCGTCAATCGTCCCGTCTTTTAACCCTCCTATTAGGGCTTCTCTATCAGACTTACTTCTGAAAGGAGGCATTACTTTTAGGTTGGTGTCAAAATCGATCAAGTCTTCATCTGAAAACATCAATTGAAAAATCGAAATGTCGGCAGTGACATTCAATCCATCTTTCTTTGCTTCGCGAATGATGTCGACGGCACCTTTGGTACTTATGGTTTGAAAATGCATTCTCCCACCGGTATACCTTAAGATTTCCACATTCCTTCTCACAGCCAATTCCTCAGACAAACTGGGGATCCCCTTTACACCGATGATTGTGGATGTAGTTCCCTCATGGACATGACCAAACAATGCGATCAAAGGATCATAAGATTGGTCAAACAAGGTTCCATCAAACTTCTGAAGGTATTGAAGAACCTTGAGCAAGCGATCCGGATTTGACAAGGGTTTTATCCCATCTCCAAAAATAGTGACCCCTTCATTGTGCAAATCGAGTATTTCGGTGAAATCTTCTCCTTCATTGTTTTTGGTGGCAGCACCTTGAATGAGAAAGTCTGAAAAAAGGTTTTGCGACCTGTTTTTCAAAAATTGGACTTCATTTTTGGATTGGATGGAAGGTTCTGTGTTCGGCATCAATACCCCTTTGCAAAATCCACTTTCTTGAAGTACTGCTCCAAGACTTTCAATGGACTCCTTGAATTCCAAGCCAGGTTCACCACACATACAGCGAAGGTCTATCCAACCTTTTGATGCCAATAGATCTGCACAATCAAACTCTTCGTCAAATTCCTTATCAATCTTTGGGTTCAAGACTTGAATTTGCTCCCCATCATACATATAGTCTTTTGGGGGATGAATTGTCTCTGCATCAATTAACCGGAGTGATTTGAATAAAATAGCCATAGCCGAAAATGTTTGTGCAAAACTGCAACAATAATCATAAAAAAGGAAATAATAAGACCACTCAGAATTTCAAAATAAGGATTTGAGAGAGATTGTTTCTTTTCAAAACAATCTCAACAAAAATATTGAAGAAATTTAAGGTTTGAATTCTTATTGTTAAAAAAGACCTAGACCTATTTATCCATTTAAATTTAGCATGTATCCATCAACCGGTAGAGACAGGGAATTAAAAATATAGTGGTCACTTGGTTTTTGGGTAAATTCTATCGGTTGTCAATAATCCAAAAGCCTCAAAACGCAAAAAGCTCCCACCTGTTTAGGGTGGGAGCTGAATGACAATAAGGCGGCGGCCTACTCTCCCGGGAGTAACCCCAGTACCATCGGCGCTGCAGGGCTTAACTTCTCTGTTCGGGATGGGAAGAGGTGGGACCCCTGCGCCAGGCCGCCTATGCTTTGCTGTACCATGTACAAAGTAACAAGTACAATGTATTCCGGTCAGCGCCC
>NZ_KB906691.1 GCF_000381545.1 Rhodonellum psychrophilum GCM71 = DSM 17998
ATGCCTACTGCCTTTTTTAGGATTTCCCTTTCTATCTCGGATTCTTTAAGAGCTTTCTTCAAGGCAAGGATTTCCTTTTGTTCCGATGAGTGATTCATGTTCCCGTTCCCAGGGAAACTCTTCACACCGTCAGACTTAAATTCCCTTGTCCACCTGCGTACAAGATCAGGCCCGATGCCTAATTCACTGCCGATTTCCGTACTGGTTTTACCGCTTAATTGTAACTCTACGGCCATGGTCTTGAAGGCCTTGTCAAATTTTCTTCTTTCTCTTTTACTCATTGTTTCAAATTTAAGAAAAGAGCTTAACTTATTGTTCATTCAAATGTAGCAAGTCCAGTGTAAGGACGGTTATTTGCAAACTGTAAATATCATCATCCCAAGCTAACTTTCTTCTGTTTAACAACAACAGAGTTACATAGTCTGAGTGTTAAGAAGCCTCACCAATCGGTGGGGCTTTTCTCTTTTCTCTAAGTGTGGCTAGCATATTTACACGAAAATTTTATATTTGTGGAACACCCGATTTTTCAACGGATAAGAACCACCCTAAAAACCACGTTGTTCAAATGATTCAAGGTTTCTGTCATTTATGACATTCATCTTCAACTGTTTGAGCGGATCGAAATGCTGAACTGCCCGATGATAAAACACATCAAAAACTTGCTGCCAAGAATTCGAAACCATAGTAAAAAGCTTGACCATATAGAAATCTTTGTGGAAAAACCATGGGTTCTCATACAAGAGCCTCTTATTAGTCCCCTGTTTGAGTATGAATTTTATCGGGATAACAAAACTCTAATATCAGTAGGAGGTAATGTGTCCTGGGGCACTTGGAGTCTAACTCCATCATCCCAGAGGCTAATCTTGAAAAATTTTGAAGTGGAGCTTTTACTTGAGACCGTGTTCATTGATAAATCTGTAATGATCCTAAAAAAAAGCGGAACGTCTGATGATTTTTACGTCTTCATGAACAGGATAGAAGTTCCAAACTTGAACTTTCAGGAGTATTTTGACATGACCCACTTAAACCACCCCGAGGTTAAAAATGAGCACCCTGAAGTTAAAAAAAATCACGATAAAAAAATCGAGCTTTCTTCTCCAGAAAATGAAGCGGAAAATAAACTTTCACTTGATCAACTGAAGATTTCAAAAAGGAAGCTTGACCAAGAAACAAAAAAACTAATAAACCTACTGAAATTGATTTCCGAAACTGAAACTAGAAAAACCCACCTAACTGAAGAGTTGCGAAAAACAAAAATCTCCATATCCCAGCTGAAAGACAGCCACCAACATCTCCTTGTGCATGGACCTGATTCAGAGAGCTTGATTTTCAATCCTGAAGAGAACCCGGAGTTAATCCAAGAGCTTAACGAGGTCAACAAAAAACAGCCAAATCTAAACAGAAGACAAATTGAGCTCTATCTAACCTTCGCTGAAAAAAGATCCCTTCCCTCTGAGAAGATAGGTGACCACCAGAAGTTTGTAGAAGCTTTAGTTTCGGCTAAACTGCCAACATCCGCCTCCCATAGACTGTTTTCAAGCCATAGTCACTTACATAATTATAAGAATTCATTAAAGTCCTTTATGGAAAACACGTTGCTTCAGACAACAACAAACACTTCTGTGGAAACCATATGAAAGAATTCTTCCAGTCCATCCTACCGAGGATTCAGAACAAAGGCGAAAAACTGAAACATATTGAGCTCTTCGTAGAGAAGCCATGGGTTTTGATTGATGAGGCAACAGATGAACTTCTGGAATATGAGTTCTTCAGAGACGGCAGGCTACTGGTCTCCCGTGGAGGAAATGCAGCTTGGGGCAGATGGGAACAAACTCCTTCCAGCAGGTTGATTTTGGAATATGGGGACAAATTACTTCTGTTACACACGACCTTTGTGGACGAAGCGGTTATGTTAGTCACCAAAAGCGGGAGTACTGAACCTACCATGGCACTCGTAAATCAGAAAAAAATCCCGGATCTCCTCTATAAGGCATACCTTGCAAATATTGCCGATCTTCAAGGGGAAATAGAGAAAGAAGAGCCTGAACCTCAAAAGAATCCATCAACAAGTTCTCAAAAAATTGATCCTCCACAACAGGGGGAAGTCTTTGGTGCTGAGGCGGAAGGGATTCCAGTTAAGGTTAATCGATACAATATAAAGGAGAAATCAGACACCGGAGATGATTTGATTTTTCTTACCGCTATCCCTGACGTTATTCACGAAGGGGCTCAATTGATGTCTATCAACAACAAAGAGGCTCTACCAGAGGCTAAACAAATTACGATAAAAAACTTTTCCGGAAGTTTCCTGATTGAAATCGATAGTGATTGCACTGTTGGTTCTGTTACTTATTTAGAAGCAGGATGGAACAAGTTGTACTTACTCCTAGCGGCCGCTCTTGTATTTATCATGGTTATTGTGCTGTCAAATTTTGTGTAAATCTGTACTTTCACGCACGGGTATTTTCTAATACCTTATATTCGCTCAACAAAATCTGGTTCGAAAGGGGCAAACCTTTGGGGAAAACTCAAATGACCTTCACCAGATTGGTGAAAGTTCCCGGTGATAAAAGAAGGTTACAATACTGTGTTACCTCGTTCCAACCACGCTGGAACATTTCCCGATCAAGTCCCTTTTGAGAGTTTGATACTTTAAATGATTTACCCTGGTTCCACAGGCTGTCAACACAGTTCTGAGAACCTGCAACCCATATAAACCTACATGTCCGAAGAACAAAAACGCCAGCTGGAAAGCAAACTCTGGGGTATCGCCAATCTTTTACGCGGCAAAATCAGTGCAGACGATTACAGAGACTATATCCTGGGCTTTATTTTCTACAAATACCTCAGCGAACGTCAACACCTCTATGCCAACGGACTGCTGGAAACCGAAAGTTCCAAAGACTACTTGACACTCAAAGACCCCGACTTGCTGGAAGCCATCAAGGATGAATCCCTACAGTCGCTTGGGTACTTTCTCAAACCCGAAGAACTCTTCGCCTCTATCACCGCCAAGGGCAATGCCTCCACAGAGACGGACAGCAATTATATTCTGGAAGACCTCAAAGCCGTACTCAACCACATCGAGCAAAGCACCATGGGCACGGATTCTGAAGAGGACTTCAACGACCTTTTCAGCGATATTGACTTGAGTTCAAATAAGATTGGGCGTACTGTCAAAGCGCGAAACGAGGTGGTGGTACAGATCCTGAACCATCTCAATTCCATCGACTTCCGACTGGAAGACATCGAGTCGGATGTTCTGGGAGATGCCTATGAGTACCTGATCGGGAAGTTTGCAGCGGGGGCAGGAAAGACGGCTGGGGAATTTTATACCCCACAGCAGGTATCAAAAATACTGGCAAAGATCGTCACCACCGGAAAGACAAAACTGAAATCCGCATATGACCCAACAACTGGATCGGGATCGCTCTTGCTGCGGGTTGCCAAAGAAGCGGAAGTCAGTGAGTTCTTCGGGCAGGAACTTACCCGTACCACCTACAACTTGGCACGAATGAACATGATCCTGCACGGCATCCATTACCGAAGGTTCAACATCGCGCAGGAAGATACCCTGATGCACCCCCAGCACTTGGACTACAAGTTCGAAGCGGTGGTGGCCAACCCACCTTTCTCCGCCCACTGGAAAGGGGATGACCACTCACTTTTCAATTCTGACGAGCGCTTCAGCCAATATGGTAGACTGGCACCCAAAACCAAGGCAGACTTCGCTTTTATGCAACACATGCTCTATCAGCTGGCTGACAATGGAATTATGGCCAGTGTATTTCCCCATGGGGTACTCTTCCGTGGAGGAGCAGAAGGACAGATCCGGGAGTATATGATCAAGGAGATGAATGTGCTGGATGCCGTGATCGGTCTGCCTGCCAATATCTTCTATGGAACTACTATCCCAACCTGCATTGTGGTGCTGAAAAAATGTCGAGAGCATGATGACAATGTGGTCTTTATCGATGCCAGTGGTGATGACAACTACATCAAGGTGGGTAACCAAAACGAGCTTCGAGACAGTGATGTGGAGAAGATCATAGAGACCTACCGTAATCGGGAGACCTTGGACAAGTACAGCTATGTGGCCTCCTTAGCAGAGATCGCTGAAAATGACCACAACCTCAATATCCCACGCTATGTGGACACCTTTGAGGAAGAGGAAATTGTGGACTTGGATACCACCGCAGAAGAAATTCAGCAACTTGATATTTCTCTGAAAAGTAATGAGGCGGTGTTGAAGGACTTTTGTGAAGAATTGGGGATTAAAACACCGTTTTGAAATGAGCGAAAAAAGCATGTTACCTAAGCTTAGATTTTCGGATTTCAAGGAGAATTGGCAAGAGAAAAATCTCGAGGATATTTGTACTCTTCAGAGAGGTTTTGATATCACAGCAAAATCAAGGATCCATGGCGATTTCCCTGTATACTCCTCTTCAGGCATCTCCTACTTCCATAATCAATATAAGGTAAAAGGGCCTGGAATTGTAACCGGTAGAAAAGGGGTTCTAGGGAAGGTATTTTTCATTCTTGGCCCTCATTGGCCACACGACACAACACTTTGGGTGAAAAATTTTCACGGGAATGATGTGAAATTTGTGTATTGGTTACTTGTAAATTTTAAACTGGAGAGGTTTGATGCTGCATCTTCGATTCCAACACTTAACCGAAATAATGTTCATAGAATAAAGGTTCTAGTTCCCTCCCTCCCCGAACAGCAAAAAATCGCCTCCTTTCTGTCTTCGGTGGACGAGCGGATTGACTTGCTGGAGCGGAAGAAGGAAAAGCTGGAAGTGTACAAAAAGGGGGTGATGCAGCAGATATTTTCTCAGAAGATCCGGTTTAAGCAGGATGATGGGTCTGAGTTTCCGGATTGGGAGGAGAGGAAGTTGGGGGAGGTTGGTGACTTCTATGGTGGTGGGACACCTGAGAGCACAAAAGAGCACTTTTGGAAGGGTAAAGTACCTTGGATTTCAAGCTCTAACCTCACAGATAATTCAATTTTCAAAGTTTCAAAAACAAGGTTTATATCCGAAGAAGCGATAGTTCAATCTGCTACAAAAAAAGTACCTCCTGGTTCTGTCTTGATTGTGACACGGGTAGGAGTCGGAAAAGTCGCTTTCAGTGATGAAAGCTTATGCACGAGTCAGGACTTTGCATCAATAGCTCCAAATAACCAGTACAACCCTATTTACCTCGCATATTGTTTGCTTTGCCTTCGGTCGAAGATTATAAATCTGAGCCAAGGCACTTCAATCAAGGGTGTCATACTAGAAGATTTGAAAAGTTTAAAAATCCCAAGCCCTTCAAAAGAAGAACAGAAAAAAATCGCAGCTTTCCTGAACAGCATAGACGAAAACCTTGAAACGCTTGACAGGCAGATCCAGGGCTTGCGCACTTGGAAGAAGGGGCTGTTGCAGCAGATGTTTGTGTGAGAGAATTGTTTGCAAAAGGACTAAGGTGGTACCAACAATTACCAATACATCACCTGACTAGTCTATCCGATCAACCGTAAAAAATATAACACCTATATAATCAATTAACTAATATTATGATACTTTTAGCAATCATTGTTGGATTAGCCTTGATAGCCTTAGCATTCATGGAATCTTGGGAGAGTGCCGACCAGAAAAAAAGGGGTCTAAAGCAAGGAGAGCAAGAAGCCGGGTTTTTCCCATTTTTAGGTAAACTTGGATGTCTGTTCATCACTGCTGTAATTGGCGCACTAGTTCTGTATGTTATAACCCTCTAGCATGTCTACAGGAAACATTCGTGAAATTCGAAAAACCTTTTCAAAGCTCAGTAGGCCTTTTCAAGAAAAAACAGCAAACTAATATGCAGAAAACGCAAGCGATCACTGCACTTGCGTTTTCCGATTTCCTTCCTCCGAACGGTAGGATAAACTCTTAAATAAAAGCACGCCCTCCTCACCTAATTACACTCCTGCATAGCACGCAGGCCTTCGGTGAAGAGAAAGTGTTTTCGCAAATGTGTAAACATATCTTTATTTTTCGTAATTATTTACGTAAATTTGTTTCAACAGAATCTGAGTCGCATACCGTAAGATCTGCTCTCGGGTCATTTTTATTCATTACCTTTGCATCGACAGTACACGCCACGCTACCCATCAGAACAGCGTCCCAGGGCGTGTCTTTTGCTTTTTAGGGGAAATCAGAATTTCCTGAGACTTGAAACTTGTAATTATAAGATCCTGTCACCTAAGTCTTGTTTTGTTGAAAAGATTTCCACATATTGCCTATAGACTTATTTCATGACGCGTGATTTCACCCCTTTTTACTGTACAAACGCCCCACAAGAAAAAACTCTTTATATCAATCTTGCCAAAATCACTTTTGTAGATATATGCAGAAATACTCCGTCAACCAACACCTTATCGAAACGATTCTCTCCTGGGTTAAGTCCGGTGAGATCTGGATTCCTAAGATCCAGCGACCATACGTATGGGATAGTAGTTCCAAGGTCTGTGACCTGATGGACTGCCTCTACCAAGGATACCCTGTAGGTTACATCATCGCCTGGAAAAACCGAAACGTTAAGTTGAAAGATGGGTCGCTTAGTGAGGGGAAAAAGGTGTTGATCGACTGAGAACAGCGGGTTAAACACCGTGGAGGAACTTCATCAAAATTTACGGATGAACTGTGTCCCGGTCGAGATCATGGATATGAACCTCGACAACTACCCTGAGTTTTCGAATCTCAGACGAAAACTGATGGCTGAGAAGATGAGAGAGTATTACTTTAAACTGTGAGCTTATGGATGAATTTGAAGCAAACTCGGGTTCCGCAGAAGAAGAAAAAAGAAAGCGGGACAGATATTTAGTCCCGATACTAAGTATTTTTGTAGGTTTGGTGGGGTGGCTGTTCTACTCATTCCTTGGCAAAGACTATTTTCCAAGTCGAGTGATAGGAATGCTGTTTTGGTTAATTGGCTTGAACATAGCAGTCAGTCCTTTTGAAAGAATACTAAAAAAGTTTCTCCTTACACGAGTCCTCCTAAAATTGGTTCAGGGTTTACTCATTATCGCATTGGTGGTTTTATTCATCTCAGTTTCGGTGGGATCCGTTTACGTGTCGGTGATACTAGTTTTTATGTTTGTTGTGGCACCAATCAAAGTTGGCTTAGACCTGCTTGATATAAAAAACTCATCTGAAATTGCCATATTTCTGTCATTCACGTTTTCAAGTATCGCTTTCTCCTACAAGGGAAATGCCATCATAAACCGAATAACTATCTTTTGGAGAGGAAGGGATAAGGAAAAGATCCAGCGTGAGCTCGAGTTAATCAACACCTACCTTGGCGAGAAACAAATCCGATTCTTCATTTACCTTGCTTACTTTTTAGTAATCATTTCCGCCACAGTATTTGACCTCGCAGAGGTTTTTAAGGATTCATCAGAACAAAACTTCTTGTATTTGACACTCCAGTCCTTTGCGGCATTTCTCGCCTTCGAAGCCTTAATCGAAAAGAAATCTTTGATGAAGCCATGGACTGACAAATTTATTGTGTTTAGAAAGCTTTTTCCAATAAAGGCAAAAGAGAGATCTGATAAACCTACATCCGAATAAGCGAAGGCCTAAACAAAAGGTTATGGAAAAGATGTCCCAGGGCGTGTCTTTTACTTTCCGGAAGAAACAAACTTCTAGGATTTTAACCTCCGCAGTTTAAATGCTGAGCGTTTCTTATTCAAACTTTTCACGAACAGTGGTATCACTACTTGCTTAGCTAAAACTAAATCCACATCTTGAAGTCTGTTGGCCCAAAAACTTATTCATGGGTCATTTTTACGCCGATCATGACCACCCAACCCGAACAGACCCTTGAAAACAACCTGATTTCCCAACTACAACAGCTGGGTTACAAAAAGGTACTGATCCCAGACGAGAAGGCCCTGCTGATCAATTTGAAATCTCAGCTCGAAAAACACAACAAAACCCAATTCAGTGAAATTGAGTTTGCCCAGATCCTCAATGCGATCAACAAGGGAAATGTATTTGAGCGGGCAAAGATCCTCAGGGACAGGGTTGAGTTCACGGATGATTCTGGTGAACACCGCACCGTAGAACTGATCAACCAGATCCACTGGTGTCAAAACGAGTTTCAGGTCGCCCAACAGATCTCTATAAAGGGAATCTACAAAAACCGCTATGATGTCACCATCTTGGTAAATGGACTCCCACTGGTACAGATAGAACTCAAACGACGAGGTCTGGAACTCAAAGAAGCTTTCAAACAAACCTCCCGATATGGCATCCACTCCTTTGATGCGGGACAGGGACTTTTTCAGTTTATCCAAATCTTCGTCATCAGCAATGGCGTCAACTCCAAGTACTACGCCAACGGTCCTTTGAGAAACCGAAGTTTCAAACAGACCTTCTACTGGTCAGATGTCAAAAACAAACAGATCACGCAGCTTTCAACATTTGCGGATATTTTCCTGGAGCCCTGCCATATCTCCAAAATGATCACCAAGTACGTGGTATTGAACGATACCGAGAAGACCCTGATGGTACTCCGCCCCTATCAGTTCTATGCCACGGAAGCTATCGTGGAGCGTGTGAAAACCACCACCAAATACGGCTACATCTGGCACACCACAGGTTCTGGCAAGACCCTTACTTCATTCAAGACCGCCCAGATTCTCACCAACCTGCCACAGGTGTATAAAGTGGTCTTTGTGGTGGACAGAAAGGACTTGGATACCCAGACCTCACAGGAATTCAACAGCTTCAGCAAAGGCAGCATTGATGGCACCAACAATACCAACAAGCTTGTCAAGCAACTGACAGGAGATGACAAGCTGATCGTTACCACCATCCAGAAACTTTCCACCGCTGTCAACAAAGCCCACTATGTGGAAAAGATGGCTGTCCTCAAAGACAAGCGCATCGTCTTCATCTTTGATGAATGCCACCGGAGTCAGTTTGGGAAGACCCATTCCGACATCAAGGAGTTTTTCGAAAATTCCCAGATGTTCGGGTTCACGGGCACACCGATCTTTAAAGATAATGCAGGCACCAACGAATGGGGCAAACGGACCACGCAGATGCTTTTCGGAGACTGCCTCCACAAATATGTGATCACCGATGCCATCCGGGATGAAAACGTCCTGAAATTCTCAGTAGAGTACATCTCCACTTTCAAGAAAAGAGACCACATCTTTGACATCAACGTGGAGGCCATTGATGAAGAGGAGGTGATGAATGCCCCACAAAGGCTGAACAACATCGTGGACTACATCGTCACCAACCATGGGAGGAAAACCCACAACAAATCTTTCACAGCCATCTTCTGTGTACCGAGTGTAGCCATCCTGATCGAGTACTACAAGCTCTTCCAGACCAAGTATAAAGCCGGGGAACACAAATTGAAAGTAGGCACCATATTTTCCTACGGGGCAAATGTGGACCTGATCAATGATGATATTGATGAACTTGGAACTGTGGAAGAGCTGGGCTTGGCGAAAGAACCGGGGTTTTCCTTGGCAGCGGAGGAAAAGTACATGGCACCCTATGGCAGCGCCACCAAAAAACACCCCCGAGAGTATCTGGATGATTTCATCGCAGACTACAACAAGCTCTTTGGCACCAACTTCAGCACACAGGACTCCAAGTCTTTCTACAACTATTACAACGACATCGCCAAGCGGGTGAAAAACCAGCAGGTGGATATTCTGCTTGTGGTAAACATGTTTCTCACTGGATTTGACAGCAAATGGCTGAACACCATCTACGTGGACAAAAACCTGAAATACCATGGATTGATACAGGCCTATTCACGGACCAACCGGATTCTCAACGAATTGAAATCACAGGGGAATGTCGTCAGCTTCAGGAATCTAAAAGGTGCCACCGATCAGGCCATTTCACTTTTCTCCAACTTGGAGGCGAAGGGAGAGATCATTATTGAACCCTATGAGGATTACGTGGAGAAATTCAATCAGGCATTTAAAGACCTGCTCCAAATCACCCCAACTGTCAACAGTGTGAATGATCTGCAGGATGAAGATGCACAATTGGTTTTCATCAAAGCCTTCCGGGAATTGATGCGTCTGAAAAATGTATTGGTGACGTTCACGGAATTTGACTTCGAAGACCTCTCCATGCCGGAGCAGACCTTTGAAGATTACAAGAGCAAATATCTTGACCTCTACGACAGAACCAAAAACAACAGCCAAAAAGAAAAAATCTCTATCCTCAACGATGTGGATTTTGAACTTGAACTGATCCACCGTGACGAGATCAATGTGGGCTATATCCTGAAACTCCTGGGCAAACTGAAAGATGCCAGCCCAGAAGAACAGGAGAAACAGAAGAAAGCGATTGTAGAACTCATCGTAGGGGAAGCCCAACTCAGGAGCAAGAGAGAGTTGATCGAGAAATTTATCCGCGAAAACCTTCCTGAGATAAAAGATGCCGATGATATCCCAGAGGAATTCACCAGCTTCTGGACTAAGGAACGTCTCAGAGCCCTCCACCAGCTCAGCAAGGAGGAAAACCTGGATGATGAAGCCTTGGAAAAAGTGATCGGAGATTTCATCTACACCGAGAAGGAACCTCTCAGAGATGACATCATTGGGTTAATGAAGGACAAACCTTCCCTTAAAGAGAGGAAAACCATCGCAGAAAGAATCAAGTCCAAAATCCTCGGTTTTGTGGAGACCTTTATCAACGGGATCATGGAGGCGGCTTAGGGTGAAGTAGATTCAAGTTGTTTTGACAGGTTCGAGGATTTCCTCCAAAGGACGGTCAATCAACTTCCGGACATCTATGTTTCCTATCTCAGCTTGATGAAAAAGAAACTTAAGGTCTTCTTCTCTCTTCTGGGCTGTTGTAAGCTGTACGTACTTTGGGTTGATGTAAAAGACCCCTGAGTCATTTGTCTTAAGGAGAAGCCCCTTCCCCACAAGCTTTCTGGTGAAGTTGTTCATGGTTTTGACATTGATCTTAATGCTTCCACCTGAGATTTGGGAAGCATGTTGAACAAAAGCCTCCTCTTGCTCTTTCCCAATATACACTATACCATGTCTTCCAACATCTTCACACAAAAACTCAAACCAACATCTTTCTTTTGCGGAAATCGACAGATAGATATGTCTGGCATTGAAAAATATTTTGAGCCCAACAGTTGAAAACTTCACAGATATAGTTGTTCTTGTGCCATCTTGGTATAAATCTGTTTTAAGCACAAGAGAGCCTTGTTTTGTTGTCATATTTACGAAAAACGGGGGTGTTTTTCACCCCTTTTATCAAAATCAAACCTCTGAAAAACAGAGTGTTAACCTATATTTAAGAGCCTAATAAATAGTAGACTGTCGGATGCCTGTATTCCTCGCTAACCTGTTTGAGAACCCACGTGGGTTGCTGCAAATGTATCATAACTTCGTTGAAAAAGTAAAGGGTACGAATCGTCGAAAAAAAATCTCAGTTCCGCTCGCATTATACAGAGTGCCCGATGGGGTTTTGTCAGATGGGGTAATCATACCGGAAAAAGGGGATCTCAGTCTCCTGACCAGCAATATTCCTCTGAGAGCCGAAGCGATTTTGTTTCTGTTTGAAATTGACAAAACTGCAAAGAACCTTTTCCTATTCTGTGTTGCGACAAAAATGAAACCTGAAACGTTGGAGTTCTCCTGGAACAAAAAAGATCAGGGAGATTTTCTTGACTTCTGTAACCTGTTTGGATCAAAACCAAGCTTAAGCACCGCAAAGGATGCGATGAAATTATTGGCATCCCAGAACTTGGTTAGGTTTATAGGGGGCAAAAAATACATGTGTAACCCCATGATAGTCTCAACTCCTGAAAATTTGACCACCCAAATGTTCTCAAAATTCACTGACAGCATCATCGAAAAGGAAATCAAGAACGAAAAGTTGGGAGGTGTGATTCAAGAAAAGCTTTTCCCAAAGCTGAAAACTCTCTATAAGGAAGTCTCTATCTAGCCGACAGTTTGAGTGTTATAATTTCGTCAAGAAATTTGTGTGTTCACTTCTGAGAATGCTCCTCCGACCTGATACCTATTTCTACACCGTCTCCTTAAAGAGAAAACAGAGCGTTCCTTATACTCTTGATAGCTAACTCTGAGACTCACTGTCATCATTTCGACACGCACAACGTGAAAGAGCTTGTTGACGAAGAGAACAAACCTTGGTTTGTGGCCAAAGATGTGGCCGAAATATTAGGGTATAAGAACACTAGGACGGCCATTGCAGCACATTGCAAGGGTGTCCTAAAACAGGACACCCTTACTTCAAAAGGAATCCAAAGCATGCAAATCATCGGCAGAGACGACATTATACGTCTTTGCATGAAATCAAAACTTCCAGCAGCTGAGCAGTTCGAAAAATGGCTTGTGTGAAAGAGATGTGTTACCACGTATCAGAATGTCTTCCAACAAACCGGAAAGATAGTTCTCAGAAGTGATGAATTCCCCTAAAGAGACAAAACCGTCACAGCTTCTCAGAACTTACTTTGGGTTATTTGAAAAGAGCAGGTAAAACGGCATCTTGCGTTACTTTTGTAGCCCGATGAAAAAGCTAGCCTCCACCTTCTTCCTTTGTACTATAACGCTATCGCTGCTTTTCACAGCATGCCATGGAAAAGGCATTTCGAACCTTCTCTCTAAGGAGGGATCAACCGTCTCCTCCCGAGTGCTTGAACCTCGTGGATATGTTAGAGAAGCAACCACAGGTGGAACATGACCGCATTACCTTCAAAATCTGAAACCACAGCCCCACGGGTCAAAAGTTTTGGATTTTCAGGGTCGTCCCATCTCAGACCAACGCAATCATTCTGCGGTAATGGACATCGATGTAGAAAAAAAAGACCTTCAAAAATGACATGATGCCACCATCAGATTTAGGATTACCCAAAAAGCTCCCGATTTGGCACCTTAAAAAAACCCCTAAGATCAGAAGATTCAGTTAATTAGACCACCAATAAACCAAGACCCAGCACATGTTAGAAAATCAAGATTCCAAAGACTTGAAGCATCTGAGTGGCACCCCAACATCTCCACATCAAGGAGGTGATCACAAATCAAATGAACCAGAAAAGAACAGTTGGTGGAGCCTGCAAAATATTCTCGTCAAAGTAATCACTGTTGTTCTGGGCATAGCGGCCCTTTTCATTGTGACGGAAGTACTGGACCAAATAGAAAGGATGCTGTACGAACTTTACAAAATCAGCATCTGGGTTTTCGCTGTAATTGTGGTGATCACCATCATCATATCGCTCTTCAAAAAAGACTGAAATAAGCCCAATAAGTGTGATTTGAGACGGGAAATGCGCCTGTTTTTCTGTATATTATAGTAAGGGGCATTTGCTCCGAGACTCAAATTTTTACAGCATGAACAGCGCATTTTTCGTCACACTTCTCAGAAACAACGACCATTCAGAAAACCATATCATCAGCCCGGAATTTAGGGACATCGATGATGCAGCCACCTTCCTCGATGAAGTCATCACCCGAATGGAAGGCATAAGAAACGGCCTGATCAATCAGGATGATGCCGGGCTGGTGTACCGGGATCTGGACTACACCTTTCAGGTTGTGGAGGATAACGCTTACAAGGGAATTGTGCTGGTGCGTTTTGAAGATATCGACTTTGAATCTTCCTACGAACACATCAGGGATTTCCTGTTGTCAGAACAACCGACGTTAGCATAAATTTTTCCCAAAAAAAATTTCCACATTATGACAGTTCCCTTACAGAGCGTGCGACCGTGATGCTACCACCCCCTTAACATCCCCCCGGATCACTTCAAATCCACTGGTACCCCCCACTTTTTAATTACATCTTATACTTTTTCATCTTCCTACCCCCCAATTGCTCTAGTGTTCAACCTATAAACATTAGAGCAATATGCATTTACGTATTTCAAAACGTTCCCAAGCTCGCATACGAATTGCGTTGCAGGGTCCAAGTGGTTCAGGAAAGACTTACTCTTCCCTACTGCTTGCTTATGGCTTGGTGGGTGACTGGTCAAAAATAGCCGTCATCGATACCGAGAATCAAAGTGCCGACCTGTATGCCAACCTTGGCGACTACAATGTCATTTCTCCGGGTCTTCCTTACACACCTGAGAAATATATGGAAGCAATCCAGTGCTGTGAGAACGCAGGTATGGAGGCCATCGTCATCGATAGTCTTTCTCATGAATGGGAAACCCTGCTGGACATCCACAGCAACATGCCAGGCAACAGTTTTACCAATTGGAGCAAGATCACTCCCAGACACAACCACCTGATCAACAAAATCCTTTCCTCCACAGCGCACATCATTACAACAGTCCGAAGTAAACAGGACTATGTGCTGACTGAGAAAAACGGGAAGCAGGTGCCTGAAAAAGTGGGTATGAAAGGTGTGCAGCGCGATGGGTTGGAGTACGATTTTACAATTGTCTTTGACATCAACATCAAGCACTTCGCATCGGCCTCCAAGGACAGGACAGGGATTTTCGGTAGTCTTCCTGATTTTAGGATTACTGCAGAGACGGGAGAAATGATCAAAAACTGGTGTCTTTCCTCAGAGCCATCCGTGGAAGCAGATCCCAAAGATTTCCTTGAAGCCATTCAGTCCTGCAAGAGTCTTGACCAGTTGTACCGTCTGTACAATGAGAACCCAAGCCTGCAGGAACTCCACAAGGAAGAGTTTGTTACTCAGAAAAGTAAGTTGTTAACTCCGCAAAACTTCAGATCCAATGGAACTACTGCGCATTAACAACCACATGGAAGTAATGGACATCTCCCATGTGGAGGTGTCTACTTCACCTTTTCTGGAAGCCAACACCTCAGAAGTCTCTCTAAGGGAAATCCGGGAAAGGCATGTGATTCCAGTGTTCCTGAAAGACAACGAACCGACCATTTCACAAGTTGAGTTCGTGGAGGTTGTCGCAGAAGCTGCCAGAGATGTCTTCGGCCTTGGCACTACACCCATCCCTACAGTGAGGGTTTCGCATCCTATTAAGGGAAGGACCTTCGATGCTAGACACAAAAAAGCCCAGGATCTGCTTCCTCACGAAAAGACGATCTATAATGAGCGGATGGCATTTATGCTGACCATTCCGGGGATCACCGACGAGATCGGAGGCAACACATTGGAACTGTCAGTGGGTGGTGTCAAAGCCTACAATCTGGACAACCTAAACAGTGTCAAGGGT
The DNA here is from genome assembly GCF_000381545.1 of Rhodonellum psychrophilum GCM71 = DSM 17998. Taxonomy (GTDB): domain Bacteria; phylum Bacteroidota; class Bacteroidia; order Cytophagales; family Cyclobacteriaceae; genus Rhodonellum; species Rhodonellum psychrophilum. Next base: position 15,190 of record NZ_KB906691.1, read on the forward strand.
TCACCTGAACATTTCAAGGTATTTGTGGGCTTCAGAAATTTCGTCTGCACCAATCTTTGTGTTTCTACAGATGGGGCCAAGTTGGACATTCGTGCCAAGAGCCTTGAAGATCTGTACCAGCAGGTATTTCTGCTCTTTCAGGAGTATGATGCAGTGAAGCAACTCAGTCAGATGAATCAGTTCACAGGATACTTTCTGGAGGAACGGCAGTTTGCACAAATCATTGGACGTGCCAGACTGTACCAATTTCTTCCACGAGAGTTGAAGGTGGAGGTGCCTGAGTTGCTGATCAACGACACGCAGGTGTCCCGGATAGCTGAATGTTATTACTCAGACCCGAATTTCCAGCGACAGGACAATGGCAGCATCGACCTTTGGAAGTTTTACAACCTGATGACAGGTGCAACCAAGCATTCCTATATTGACAAGTACCTTGAGCGTGGAGTCAACAGTTTTGACTTCACCCGGCAGGTACAGGGAGCATTGGAATCTCCTTCACACAATTTCTGGTATTTGCGTTGAACCCGAAGAGCTCGCCCCTAAAAAGGCGGGCTTTTCACATTTTAGACAGACATGACAAACTTGATTTACGAGCTTCAGCTCAGTTACAAAGCAAAAGGATGCGGAAGTAAACTTCAAAAAATCCAGGGTTCCGCGGAAGCATTTCGGCTGCTACAAACTATCTTTGACCAAGATTTAATAGCCGCCAGAGAAGAATTCGTCGTCTTGTACCTCAACCGGGCCGGACAAGTAATCGGTTATCACAAGGCATTCCAAGGTGGGGTTTCTTCTGTGATATGTGACCCCAAGATCGTCTTGGGGGTAGCGCTCAAATCTCTCAGCTCAGGGTTGATCCTTGCGCATAACCATCCTTCAGGAAATATGAGTCCTTCAGAAGCGGACATTACGCTGACACGAAAGATAAAGAACGCCTGCAAGGAAATGGATATCGAGCTGTTGGACCACCTCATCCTGTCCCCCGACGGGAACTACTTCAGCTTTGCTGACGAAGGGAGAGTATTGTAAAACAACTGGTGGGATAGCAGGTCAGGATGTATTCCTTGCCCTGTTTCACCCACAAAATGATCTTTCACAGGCTGAGGCGTGCGAAAAGCGTGCACATAATGAGGCATTTCTTCTGCAACTTATTGATTCACAGTAGCTCAGCTGGTTAGAGCATCTGACTGTTAATCAGAGGGTCCTTGGTTCGAGCCCAAGAGGAGGAGCGAAAGCCTTGCAGAAATGCAGGGCTTTTTGCGTTTTTAGACTATGGAACAATTTTTTGTTTATATTTTGTATTCGTCTTCCATCGATAAATATTACGTTGGTCAAAGCGAAAATGTGGCGAATAGGATAGCATTCCACAACGATGGTGTAAGAAATAAAATCTGGACAAGGCGGGGCATTCCTTGGGAACTGAAAACCGTTTTTGGATTTGAATCAAAAACTGAATCCTTAAAAGCGGAAAAATTCATCAAAAATCAGAAATCAAGAATATTTATAGAAAAGCTATTAGCGGGAGGCTGGAATTGCATCTGATCCCGTTTGAACGGGAAGGGTCCTTGGTTCGAGCCCAAGAGGAGGAGCCAAAGCTTTGCAGAGATGCAGGGCTTTTTGCATTTTTGGACAATGGAACAATTTTTTGTATTCGTCTTCCATCGATAAATATTACGTTGGTCAAAGCGAAAATGTGGCGAATAGGATAGCATTCCACAATGATGGTGCAAGAAATAAAATCTGGACAAGGCGGGGCATTCCTTGGGAACTGAAAATCGTTTTTGGATATGAATCAAAAACTGAATCCTTAAAAGCGGAAAAATTCATCAAAAATCAGGAATCAAGAATATTTATAGAAAAGCTATTAGCGGGAGGCTGGAATTGCATCTGATCCCGTTTGAACGGGAAGGGTCCTTGGTTCTTGAATCCCGAGAGACGAACGGATCGGGAAGCCCAAGAGGAGGAGCAAAAGCCTTGCGGAGATGCAGGGATTTTTTTTTGCGTTTTTAGACCATGGAACAGGGAAATGAATGTTGATTTTATAGTAGGGAGAATCCCAGTGCTGGAGCAGGAGAGCATTGACTTGGGGATCTATCCAACTTAACTATCTCCTAAAGGATAAGGTCCAAGACATTGGGATTTGGCCTGGCATTATATAATGCTGTTGTAGGTGGTAGTGGAGGACAATTGTTAAATATGATTTGGTGGGGAGGATAAGTTTATTTCCTGATGCATAAAGATTTATTTTGACATGTATTCCTTCTTATCCTAAACAGATATTTTCAATAATATTAATTTCCATCCTCATTATTTTCTTCTTCAAGTTTTCATTTTTAAGCGTCCCTATAATCCAAGTGGTATTTTTTTCTATGGATAGGTGTCCGGAATTTCCGATGGTTCAATAATTTAATTTTGGTATTTGCCGATTGATTAAATTTTATTCAGCCGATCCAAGCGGAACACCTTTCTTTTAAGAAGATTTCCAAGACAGATCGATTATATTTTGTTGGTCGATTTTAATTGAATAAAAAAAAATCGTTAGAAATACCATTAAAGATAGTTGATGATGAAGATGGAGGTGGTGTAGCTTTTTTTCTAGAGTATTTTTTATGTGCGAAAAACGAATGATAGATGCTTCCATTCGTTATTTTTGCCAGAATGAATCAACATTTAAATTTTGTTGATTTCTTGTAAATAGATATCGATTTCAGGGAGTTATTTTGAATTCCTATACTCAAGGGTATTGAATTTTGACTCAATACAGATGAACTCAATTATGGGTTTTTAAAGCAAACAAACTCCAATACTTCAAAAAATAGCTTTTCATAAATCGGGATTGATTCTGTTTTTTAGTAAAATTTCAATTCCTTATAATTAGTTTTTGGATAGTATTTTTCTGGAAATTTTTCACAAAAAAAAAGGGCGCCAATTTTGGCGCCCTTTTTTTATTGAATAAAGTCTTATTAGACCTTGTCTTCGTATTTCTTTACCCAGCTATTCAAGGTTTGATAATTCAAACCTTTGGCTCTTGCAAATTTTGAAGTATTCATGCTGCTGTTTTTGGATTCTTCATTTCTGAATTCCCTTACATAATTGATCTTGTCATTTTCGCTGTAGCTTGTTCTTGAAGCTTTTTTAGTGCCACCTGATTTTCCACCATTGATCAATTCAATTGCTTCCATGATGTCTTTAACCAATGAAAGGTCCGTCAAGTCCAATCCTGCTTTAGCAAGTTTGTTTTGCGCTTCTATCTTTGGGTTTTTTGGAGTAACACTAAGTCCTTTTTTGGAAGCTTCTTGAAGGCTTATTTCTTGCCCATCTTCAGTAACGAAAACAAATGCATCTTTCTTCTTTAATTCTGAGAGAACACTCTTTATTAAGTCTTTCATGTTTTTTGATTTTTTTGATTATTTTTTATAAATGTAAGTATTAATAATTCATATTCAAATCGTATTTAGTGTAAGTTGTTCATTGATTTATAATTCCCGCTCTTTTTTATGAAACCATTTTCCGGATTATGCTTTAAGTTATGAATGAAAATTCTAGATTTTGTTTATTGAAAATTGAATGAAAACTATTCGAAAAACCGACTAATATTAAAAAAAGCCTATTTATGGTAAAAAATAAATTCTTTTTATATGAATTTTAATATATATTTAATTTGTTGTAAATCAGTGTATTTAATGTATTTTGGATCAATTTATACTTTCATTTAAAATAGTTTAAAAATAAAGATTTAATTCAATGCCTCTAAAAGAATTAACTTAAGAACTTGAGGGTTTTTCCCTTTTTTATGTTCTTATGAGTTGTCGGGTTTTGATTCTTTTTATGGTTTTATTTAATTTGAAACGAAATTTATTTTTCTCGGTGTGCAAAAATATTCTCGTGATTAATTTTTGAATTTCCAATTTTCAAGGTCGGATTCCCCTTTTGGTTTTATGTGTTTTAAATTTTCAGCATCATTGTTTTTTCCTTTGGATTGAAGAGCTCGCCTTAAATGCTGACTTATGATGTGATTATTCTGATAGTAATTATAACGATTTGAACTGTGTGTTTTTTAAACGTTAAAAAACAATGATTTTGACTACTCTCCTTTATTTGTAAAGTGGGTTATGATTTCTTGAAAACGAATGAAGGGAGATTTAATAATGGGAGACGATTAAAATTTATTAAGGATTATTGTGTTGTTTAGAATATGTTTCTTCTTTGTTTTGGAAGTGGGGTTTCTGGGTTTGATTTTTAGATACGCTATTCTTAAGATCTTAATTAACCCATTGTGTTATCGAAAAATTTAAGTGCGTCATTTTTCAGACATTCAATAAATATATTTCCAGTCTTAGATTCAATTGGGGAAAACGAGTTGGTTTTTCCCGATTAGTTTTGAGTTATTGTCTATCCAGAATTTATTCTTTAGTAAAAGAATTAGGAATGGATTTGGATCTCTTTCCCATTCTATATCTTATGTATCAATGAACAGCTAGGGAAGAAGCTTTTTTTTTCTTGCCGGTTTTTGAAGCAATTTTTCGTAATGTGATTTATGGAAATTTCGAAAGGGTAGTTTTGATTTATCCCCAAAAAATATTTTGTGTTATGTGGTTTTAGACTTTGAGGTTTTATTCCATATTTTCTTTTCTTGGACTCAAATATTTATAGCTTCTGTTTTTTAATTTTTCAAAACAGCGCGTCCTTAATTTGAGAAGTTTAAATCCAATTGGTTTTATTTATTTACACTCAATTCGCTGGATATATACTTTAAAATTAATTTTGTTAAAATTTTAGTTTTACTCTTTTAAAACCATTTTCTGGTTATTTTGTTTTTTTAAACATTTATTCAATTGATCTAAATTAGATACTTTTCACTGATCTTAGGGAGAGATTCTAATTGGCTAATTTTTTAATAATCAATCGGGGAGATTAGTGGAACATGTCAAAAAGAAAGAGATATGTAATGCATCTGGGTAGTCAGTGTAGGAATAAGATTTGGCTATGGTGGTTATATTAAAATTTTTAAACTCGCTTGCTTTTATCTCGTCCCATTGACCAGGTCTTTTATATTTGGATTGGTAAACCTTAAACTTTTCTCCTCAAGATTAAGAATATTGTCTTTTAAACATTTTCTTTTTTGGCGAGAGACTTTCTGTCTTAAAATTTCCTTGAAAAAATTAATCCTTTATCGTTAAGTTTGGGGTTAAATCACTGCCCCAAATAAATAATTAATTGCATTCACCTCTCTAATCATCCTGTGGAAATCACCATTTATGGCCTTTAATTCGATTGATTTTGCTGTGTTTTTGCCTATCGTTTTTATTCTGTATTGGTTTGTGGCCAAGCGGAATTTGAGGGCGCAAAACCTATTGATCGTTATGGCCAGTTGTTTTTTTTATGGAATGTGGGATTGGCGATTTTTGGCTCTCATACTCTTCAGTACGCTTGTTGATTTTGGTGTCGGATTGGGGCTTGCCCAAACTGAAAAGATACATCGGCGAAAATTATTGCTCTGGATGAGTGTAGGTGTCAATCTTGGCTTCCTTGGATTTTTCAAATACTATAATTTTTTCCTCGATAATTTCCTGGATACCTTTTCCTTGCTTGGCAGTCCCATACAGGCCAACTCCCTGAATATTATATTGCCTGTAGGGATCAGTTTCTACACCTTTCAAACGATGAGTTATACGATTGATGTCTACAGGAAAAAGTTGCAGCCAACCCGGGATTTTATTGCTTTTAGTGCTTTTGTGAGTTTCTTTCCCCAACTGGTGGCTGGGCCTATTGAGAGGGCATCCAACCTGCTTCCTCAGTTTTTTAAGGAAAGGGTCTTTGACCAAAAAAAGGCCGTGGATGGTTTGAAACAGATTCTGTGGGGTTTATTCAAAAAAATGGTGATTGCCGATAACTGCGCCCAATATGCCAATACCATTTTCAATAATTCTGAAATTGCTTCTGGTTCCATGTTGGCAATGGGGGCTTTCTTTTTTGCTTTTCAGATTTATGGGGATTTTTCAGGGTATTCCGATATTGCCATCGGAACCTCCAGACTTTTTGGGTTTGATTTGATGAAAAATTTCGCTACCCCTTATTTCTCTAGAAACATAGCTGAGTTTTGGAGGCGTTGGCATATATCGCTCTCCACTTGGTTTAGGGATTATGTCTATATTCCGCTGGGTGGAAGTCAGGTGGAGATTTGGCCAAAAGTGAGGAACATTTTCATCATCTTTTTGGTCAGTGGTTTTTGGCATGGGGCCAATTGGACTTTTATCGTTTGGGGGGCACTTAATGCTGTTTATTTTCTACCCTCTCTTTTTCTTGGGAGCAATCGGAAGCATCTCGAAATTGTGGCCCAAGGGAGGGTTTTGCCCAGCTTCAGGGAGTTCTTGTCCATGTTGGCAACCTTCTCCTTCACCACTTTTGCATGGGTATTTTTTCGTGCCGAAAACATCGATCATGCTTTTCGGTTTGTTGGCGGGATATTTTCAACCTCGTTTTTTACGGTACCCAATCTTTATGCGATGGAAGGCTCAGTTACGCTTTTGGTATTCATCTTCCTTTTCTTGATTTTGGAATGGAGGGGTAGAGAAAATGAGTACGCGATCAGTGAATTGGGGGCTCGATCGACACGTGTACTCAGATGGTCAATGTATGTGGGCTTTATTTTGGTCATCAATATTTTTGGGAATAATTCCGCTGATATCGAATTTATTTATTTTCAATTTTAACCAAAGACGAGATGAAAGGATTTATTGCAAAAACATTGTTTTTCTTGGGTGTTATGCTTGCGGTGAATGCATTGCTTTTTATTTTGGTCAAGCTTTTTTATATCAGGGGGTATGAAGAAGTCGATTTGAACTATCCCACCTATTTGCTTGCGGATTCTCACGGAATGCCTTTAGGCGACTTTACCGAGGATTTTGACGTACACAATTTTTCCGACCATGGGGATTCCTATTTGGATATGGAAAGGAAGCTCAAATACCTTATTGCCAATACGGATGTTTCCAAGGTGTATATCAGCGTGGATGACCACACTTTGTCCCCTTATCGAGAAGATTTCAACAATGTCGATCGTTCAGCCTATTATACGGAGTTGGAGGATCACCAAGGTCTATTTGATTTTTTGGAGGAAAAGTACATGGATTACTATGTCGTGTTTCTCCATGATAAATACAGTTTGGTGATCAGGAATTTTCTGGAAAAGGAGTTGTTTGACTTTTCCAAATGGAAAAGTCAAAAGAAGACCAGGTGGATTGAACTTTCGAAGGAGGCCCAAGACCAAAAAAGTATTTCGCGTGCAAATGATTTTTTTCCGGGCCATCGCAGGTCAATGGCTCTTACCACATCCTTGAAAAACATCATTTCCCTCTGTAAAGAAAATGGAATTGAATTAATCGGGGTGAGGTTTCCATTGAGTCAATCTTTTCACAAAGTCATCGGATCAAAAAGTTATCGGGCGGACGAGATTTTTTATAAAGAAGGGTTGTTGGTACAGGATTATGATTCCTTGTATTTGGGGCAAGATGCATTTTTCAGGGACCAAGACCATTTGGAAAGGGAGGTAGGGGCAAAGTTTGCCGAGATTTTGTTCGAGGGAACGGAAAAGGATTAACTATGGGTGTTGAGTTGATTGGGTGTAATAGCCGTGAAGTTTTTCTATTGACCGAGCAACCCCGCAGAAAAAACAAAAGCGGAAAAAAACCCTTTCGAATGATTTTCCGCTCCATTACCTGAAGGCCAGAGCCTTCAAATTATGCCAAGCTACAGTTATTATGGCTTTTCGCCCAGTTTCCCAGGTTCATGACTTTAGGTTTTCAAACTCTAGCATTCGCAATCTTTCGAAATTGAAGCTTGATTCAGGAATGTCTGCGGTGAACCGTTTCAGACTTTTACCCAAAGGTATAAGCCCCTTTATATCTTTATCGCAAGTTCTAAACCCTGGCCCGAAATTTTACTTTCGACCTTTTATCTCTTACTTGATAGAATCAAATTTATATATTAATAATTATATAAAAAAATAAATATATAAAAAAGAATAAAAAAAATAAAGATATTGTGATGAAACCTGTTTAAGGATTTTCATGATTCTTACATGTCATGCTGAAAAATCCTTAATTACTTCTTCAAGCAGTTTTAGAATTTGAAAAATGAGCTTAAAACCAAATTAAATACCATTTAAACAAGGATAGACCAATTGTAAATAATTAAAAGAAGCGGTTTTGATAAGAATTGTTATCTTCATATTTGTGGATTTATCTCTCTTGGGAAGTCAATGGAGGGTGGGAAAAGACGGTAAGGAATTCATTTTCCCTTATTCCAGATTGCCAACGCACCTTTATTTTGACTTGGACATAGATTGATCCGAATTTTTGAAGACCCTTTAAACACAATTGACAAAAACCATGAAACGACCCAAAAAAGAAATCTCGGAGAATTCCCGTAGAACATTCTTGAAAAATGCGGCCATTGCTTCTTCCATCTTTATCGTGCCGAGGCACGTGTTGGGTGGGGTGGGATTTATAGCGCCCAGTGATCAGCTGAACCTTGCGGCTATCGGAGCAGGGGGTAAGGGCACCAGCGATATCCTGAACGCCTCCGTCAACGGGCGCGAAAGGGTAGTTGCTCTTTGCGATGTGGATTTTTCCGGCACGGCAAAAAAATCAATCGAGAATTTTCCCAAGGCAAAGCTATATGCGGATTACAGGGAAATGTTGGAAAAAGAAAAAGACATTGATGCAGTGACTATTTCCACTCCGGACCACGTCCACGGTCCTGCAGCGGCCTTTGCCATGGAAAGGGGGAAACACGTATATGTCCAAAAACCCATGACCCACAATATACGGGAAGCGAGACTGCTTACAGAAATGGCAAGGAACAATAAAATCGTCACCCAAATGGGAAACCAAGGGGCCTCGAATCCCTTGCTGGATATGGTGAAAAAATGGGTGGATTCCGGTCAAATAGGCAAAATATCCAAAGTGCAGATTTGGACCAATCGTCCCGTATGGCCACAGGGCGGTCCCATGCCTAAGCCTGACGAAAGCCTAAAACCAAAGGATCTAAATTGGGACTTATGGTTAGGTCCGGCCAGCTACAGACCCTACACACCCAATCTTCATCCCTTCAATTGGAGAGGGTGGTGGGATTATGGTACAGGAGCGCTCGGCGATGTTGGCTGCCATTTGATCGATATCCCTTTTCGGACACTGGGGCTTCGCTATCCCACCGATGCGGAGTGCAGTGTGGGCTCCGTCTATTCGGGAATGTGGACGGCGGATTACCACCCTGAAGGATGTCCAGCCTCTTCGTTTACAACCTTACATTTTGCAGCTACCGAAAAAAGCAAGTCACCGATAGAAATGACCTGGAGCGATGGTGGGATAAGACCATCCCATCCGGATATCATCCCTGCCGACCACGACATCGGAGGAACAAACAGCGCCAATGGCGTCATGATCATAGGTGAAAAGGGAATCATTACGACCAATATCAATGATAGCTCTCCCATGATGCCCAAGTTGTACCTCAATGATGGAACAACTGATTTTGGGCCGGATAAACTTGATAACCAAGAGCCGGAATATGGTCATCAACGCAAGTGGGTAGATGCCTGCAAAGCCGGTTTCAACAGTACCGAACACAAAGGATTGACTTCTTCTTTTGACTATGCCGGCCCGATGACCGAAACCGTATTGATGGGCAATCTTGCCATCCGAAGCTACATGCTCAGGAGAGAAAACAGCAACGGACAGATGGAATTCTATGGCCGCAGAAAATTACTCTGGGATGGGGAAAACATGAGAATCACCAACCTTGAGGATGCAAACCAATTCGTCGGCAGAACCTACAGAGAAGGATTCAAAGTCTGATGAAATAACCCGTGAAAGGATTCCATCCTGAATGGGGTTTATATTTTACAGTACAAGGGTCCCAACTTCTAACCAATCGATTCTTGTGATCAGGTTGGAAGTTGAGGATTAAATTCAGTTAAATTCACCCCTAAGGCCATGCAAAGGCTTTGGGGGGTTTTTGTGCTTTCCGTCTTTACCGATGGGTAACTTTCTTGGATCAAGAAGGATCCTTTTGAAAATAAAATTCAGGGCGAAACCCGCTTTAGTAAAGAAGATACGTTCAATATGGCATCGAAAAGAAACTTGCTTTTGAAAAAACCAACCTGTATGTCAGCTATTTTGGTATTGGCGATGCTGTCATTTTCATTTGATTCAGTATTCAAGCCACTTCCCCAACCCGAAATTGGCGTCTGTACAAGTTATACCAATGCGGATGTGCTGGCCAAGGCAGGATACTCTTTTATCGAAGAAAATGTCCAAAGTTTTTTGGTTCCTACCAAAAGCGAAGAGGAGTTCGAGAAAATCTTAGAGGACGCAAAGAATGCGGCCCTTCCGATCAAGTCATTTATCATTTTTTTGCCGGGAAATTTAAAAAGTGTGGGGCCTGACGCAGTTCATGCAGAAATATTGGACTACGCAGAAATTGTTTTTCGAAGGGCAAGAAAGGCGGGCGTTGGAATCGTTGTTTTTGGAAGCAGCGGATCAAGGTCTGTTCCTGAGGGCTTTTCAAAAGAAGAGGCAAGAAAGCAATTTATCCAACTTGGCATTGCCTTGGGGCCCATCGCAGCAAGACATGATGTGGTCTTGGTCCTTGAGCCTTTGAATAAAAAAGAGTGCAACTTTATCAATTCAGTCCTGGAAGCGGGAGAAATCGTGGAAGAAGTCAACCATCCCAATTTCCAGTTGCTGGTCGATATCTACCACATGAAAATGGAGGGAGAGGGTCCGGAAAGTATCCTACTGTATGGACGCTTTGTCAAGCATGCACACGTGGCTGAGAAAGAAGGTCGAGCTGTGCCAGGAACCCATGGGGAGGATATCCACCCGTATTATCAAGCCTTGCAACATGTGGGATACCAAGGGAAATTATCGATAGAAGGGAATTGGGTTGATATGGAAGCGCAGGCAAGTGTGGGAATAAAGACTATCAAAAACCAATGGTAAATGAGTAGCGGGGTGGATCGCTGCAGAAAAGAAGCTCTTTTTTCTTTCTAGTGTAGGAAATTCCCAAAAACAAGTTTGGGAACTGGTTCTTTTCAATAAAACCCCACAATTAAATTGTTGAAATGTGAGACAATCAAATTTTTTTGAAGGATTGGAGTTTAAATCAAAGTCTGAAAGCCTGTCTTGCCGCAAGTTTCCAGTCTCCTTTTTCCTTTACCCACACCAACAATACGCCTAGGTTTACCGTGTTTGACCTTCCGCCATCTAGCGTTTCGCCAGAGAGTTTGTGTCTGACAATCGCAGTTTTTTTGCCCGAAAAAGAAATCGTTTGGTCTGTCAATATGATTGTTTTAAAATCCGATGTTCCCGAAACCAAGGCTTCTATGAATTCCTCTCGGTTTTCAATTTTGCCACTGGAATGACCATAGCTGAGATTCGATGCTGTGAGTTGTGTCAATACTTCGGTGGAAGGATCAATCATGGCAATGCGAAGGCTTTCGATGGCGGTTTGCACTTCTTTGTCTGATTGGGCGAAAGAGAAGGAGCAAAGAAAGAAAAGTGATAAAAACAGCAGGCTTTTCATGGTCAATAAAAGGTTTAGGTCGCTTGAAATGGAAAGATAATAATTTCTTGGATATTACGGATTCAGTGGTTAAGGCTATGTCAAGCATTACCAATTCCATTCCATCCTTAAATCTCATTATAATCAGTCAATTGATTACTTTTTTAGACTTCTCCATGTCGACAATACGTCTAATTCTCCTAATAGTCTGGGGTTTTTATAGTTTCAAGCTCATAGGGAAACCTGAGGTGTGTTTCGGCTTTAATGGCTTTTGTCAAGAAATGTTTGGTGGACCACCTGCCAATATTTTTCGGCCTTTAATTGTCATTGCCAGCATTTTTTTAGAAACCGTTCAATAAAGCCGCTTTTTGTATTTGTTGATGTATAGGGTTTATCAATTTTTTTTTCAACCGTTTGCTTAGTTGTGTTCTTTTGGGTCGAGTGCTTGAGCTTCGATGTTCTGATAATGATATCTTTCTACTCGAAAAATGGACTTGTATGAATTCCGGTTGCTCTAGAGGGAAAAAATAGTGGGTTCAATTAAAAGAATCCATCAAATGGGCCTCAAATTTTTTTATGAGGCCCATTTGAGGGCTTCCTTCTAAAACTAATTTGCGGTAGGCTGTGGCTTGTAAATGGCACCTGTAGCAAAATCAACAATTAAGCCAGGCATAAATAAAAGTATGTCAGCAATTAAAGCACCTACTCTTACTTCTCTTTGTGGTTCACCTGGTTGTGGCTTTGTTCTTTGGTATTCACTAACTGGACCACCAAAAACTGTCGCACAGCCAGTTACACTTGCGGATAACAAAACAATCAATGTGAAATGAAGGAGTTTTTTCATTTGTTTAAATTTAAAAGGTTAGGTTAATTTATTTGTAAACAAGTTTGGTTTTTGAAAATCTATCGTGGAATCCATTCTGATAAAAAAGAAAGGATATAAATTCTAGAGGGACCAATCGCAATGCAGTTCGTAAAAGAATATTTAAAACTTTGGGTTTTTCATTGGTTGTCAATCCAACAACTTTTGTCTTGGTAAACATTTTTCCAACAGTTTGGCCTGTGATTGTTTCAGATATAAAATAATATAGGTAATAAATTAAAATCATTAACACTCTGAAGTCTTCTATTTCTACAAAATCCCTAAGGATGAATGCCGAAGCGAAAACAAAAATTAAAAAAACAGTTGAATCAATAAGAAGGTTAATAGCCCGAACCTCAAATCCCATATTTAGTCTCAATTTCTCCTGCAATTCTAATAAAAAAAGGTAGTTTATTCTAATTTTGAATTAGTTATTTCTTTTTGAAAATCAATTAAAACCATTTTATTTCCTGTGATTTATTGAACCGATATTGTCTTTTGGGTTTCCATTTGGGCGTTATTTAAACCTAAGAAACAGGTGTTTTCTTACTTAATTAAAGAATGCGTAGGCATTTTTAACCCGGTTCAAAAAATCAAATTTTGGCGGAAAACAGTTTTGTTTGTTTTATGGTTTTTTCTTAATTAAAAAAGGTAGGCCCTCCTTATCGGAGCGCCCACCTTTTACGATTTTGGATAGGAAAATCGGAGTATTAGCTAAGCTTAAATCGTATCGGCAATCGCATGCGCACATTCACCTTGCGTGCTCTTTGCGTCCCTGCATCCCAATTGGGTGAGTTTTTGACGACTCTCAGCGCTTCTTCATCGCATCCTCCTCCGATTCCTCTGAGGATTTCGGGATTCGTGATGGATCCATCGGAATTGATCACGAAAACAACATAAACAGTCCCTTCAATGCCCATATTCCGCGCCTCTGTTGGGTATTTTAAATTTTCGCCCAGGTATTTGCTCCAGCCCTCCATTCCTCCGGGAGGATTTGGTGGAACTTCAACGACATCGAATATTTCTCCCCCAACCGATTCGAGGACAGTTTCATCGATGGGGATATCAATCATTAGAGGTAGTGCTTCCTCTTTGGATTCTTCACAGGAGAAGGCAATCACCAACAAGGCCATCAAGGGAATGGCGAACATGAACCTCGTTTTTTGCAGTAAATTGGATTTGTTTTTTTTCATCATAAGGATTCTTTTTTTGGTTTGAAATTGGTTGAAATTGTTCATGAGTTGCTTTCCCCTTTCGGCAATGACCAGCTTCAGAAGGAGGTAAGCGTATTCATCTTTTGCATGTGATTTGGTGACTTCATCATCTACTTGGTATTCGTGCACTTCGCAGAGACTTGACTCCACAAACTTGAGTACAGGGTGGAACCAAAAAACCATTTTCATCAACTGAAAAAACATAAGGTCCAATGTATGGTAATGGCTTCCATGGAGGAATTCGTGCGCAAGGATCAATTGATGGTCATGGTCGCCAGGATTGTATTGAGGCAAAAAGACATAATGGAAGAAAGAAGAAGGTTGAAAACTGGGGTTGATTACGATGGTGTAACCGTCTTGGTAATGTTTTTCGGAAGCTTGAATCCGTCTGAATATCTGGAACAGCCCGATGGAGAAGCGAACAAATACAGTGAGGAATCCGACCCCATAAATTCCCATCAAGATTTGGGGCAAACTTAAAAGTGGGGAGGTTTGGCTTTCTGCATTGGTCGAAAACTCAAATTCGGGCAGGAAATAAATTGGATTGGTGGACAGAAGATTCGATTCCATCGAAAACCCACCTTCAAAGGAAAGCAGCGGAATGATCAGAGCCAGTCCGAGAGAGGCGAGCAAGTACGCGCGGTTCCACCCGAAAAAAGTATGCTTTGTCAAAAAGATGTGGTAAAAGCCATACAGCACAACCAAACAGATGCTGCCTTCCCATAAGTAGTTCAAAACTGGATTCATGATTCCTCGGGTTTGTTGAAGTTTTCGATGAGTTTTTGTAATTCCTGAATATCCTGATCGGAGATTTTATTTTCCTTGACCATAAAAGACAACATGTTTTGGGCAGAGCCATCAAAGTAGTTTTTGACCAATTTGTTTAAGCTTTTGCTCTGATATTGGCTCTTGGAAATCAAAGGAAAGTATTCATTGGTTTTTCCATAAGACTTGTGATTCACATACCCTTTGTTTTCCAATTGCTTGATGATGGAAGCCAAGGTGGTATACGGTGGTTTTGGATCAGGTAAAAGATTCAGGATGTCTCTGATCAAGGCCTTTTCCAGCTGCCAAAGCAGTTGCATGACTTGTTCTTCATTGGGGGTTATTGCTTCCATAATTTAAATGTAAAATTTCTTTTTCAAAAAACCTACGAAAAAATCGTAATACTACGAAAATAAAGTAATGATCGGTTTCGCTCCACTCACAAGGACACGTTTCTGCCTCGCAAATACCTGTCATCATGAGTGGAGCGAAACCAACGAAGAGGTTTTTTGTGGACTCCTCATAAGGCAAAACCTTAAACCCGTTTTATGCATTGTCAATTTTATTCCGGCCTGAAATTGTTTTATAATCAGTCGGTTGTTTACCCTTTTTGATTTCTCCCTATTGGACTATACATGAGTATTCAATTAGTCCGGTTTTTTTGTTGTTACAGTCCTATTTGGGAAGCCTAATGCATCTTTTGGGGTAAACAATATTGGGCTTGATCAAAAAAGGATTTCAATTAAAACCGAACCAATTCGCATCCACTCAGTTCCCTTTGGAATAAAAGCGCAATATTTATTTCAGGGAAACCAATTTTTCACTGACACACAAAAAAGACAAGCAAAATTAAATGAACGATATCCTTATCATTGGCGCAGGACTCAGCGGATTGACCCTTGCCCATAATCTCAAAAAGAAAGGGATAAACTGCAAAGTCCTCGAATCCCAAAATAGAATGGGGGGAAGGATTCAGACTGTCTATGGAAAGGCCAACACGCCTATGGAAATGGGCGCAACCTGGTTTGGAGGAGTCCATCAAAATCTCCTGAAATTATTGGAAGAGTTGGATCTTGGATATTTCAAACAAAAAGAATCCGGGATCGCCATTTTCGAGACGATGTCCTTCGAGCCTCCCCATCAGTATTTTGTACCTGAGTCGGGATCATCCTCTTTGCGCATCAAAGACGGTACCTATCGGATCATCGAGGTTTTGGCTGAAAAGATTGGGGTCGAAAATATCCAATTGGAAACTGAAATCACCCAAATCAGAGAGGAAGGGGAGTTCATCAGATTGATGGACAATAATGGACAGGAATACTTGTGCAAAATTCTGGTCATCGCAATGCCACCACGCGTGCTTTTGGGCAATGTGGAAATCACGCCAAAATTTCCCAAAGAAGTACTGGAAGTGATGCAAAACGTGCAGACTTGGATGAGCGGATCGGTGAAATTCTCCGTGGAGTATTCCTCTCCGTTTTGGACCCAAAAGGGTTATTCGGGATCTGTGTACAGCCAATCGGGTTTGGCAACGGAAATCTACGACCATACCAACTTTGAGGGCTCAAAATTTGCACTGAAGGGCTTTCTGAACGGAAGTGCATCCTCTTTAACTATAGAACAGCGAAAAATCAGGGTGATCCAACAACTGGAACATTATTATGGTCAGGAAGCAACACAATTTCTAAGTTACCAGGACAATATCTGGGATGGAAAGTTTATCAAATCAAAGGATGACGGTTTTCTCCTCCCCCACCAAAACAATGGACATCCCATTTTGCAACAAGGGCATTGGGGGAACAAATTGTTTTTTGCGGGAGCGGAGAGCGGTAAACCTTACGGCGGTTATATGGACGCAGCGGTAAATGCTGCCAATGTAGTTTCAACCCAAATCACCCAACTCCTTTTGTGAAACAGACTTGCGAAAATTTCGGTGGTTTTTTACCGACCGTCATTTTTCAAATTTTTTTATGTTTTAATAACCTAATTTAGATGGTAACAAAACCATTCAAATGATGAGAAAGATTTTACAGCTGATCTTGGTCTGTGGCCTGATGTTATCTTTTGGCTTGCCAAATGAGACCAAGGCCCAAACCTATGATGAAAAAGTATACGATGCCGTCCAATGGCGGTTGGTGGGACCACACAGAGGAGGCCGATCTGCGGCAGTCGCGGGAGTAGCTTCCGAAAAAAACACCTATTATTTTGGCGCCACGGGTGGCGGTGTCTGGAAAACCACAGATGGAGGCAGGAATTGGGGCAATATTTCTGACGGATACTTTGGGGGCTCGATAGGCGCGGTCACCGTTGCCGAATCAGACCCAAACATCATCTATGTGGGTGGTGGAGAAAAAACCGTCCGCGGAAATGTTTCTTACGGTTATGGCATGTGGAAAAGTACAGATGCCGGCAAAACCTGGGCCCAAACAGGTTTGGAGGAATCCCGTTTTATCTCCAGAGTGAGAATCCACCCAACCAATCCCGATGTTGTTTATGCAGCGCTATTGGGGGATATTTTTAAGCCTACCGAAATGCGTGGGGTTTACAAAACCATGGATGGTGGCAAAACCTGGGAGAGGAAACTGTATGTAGGCGATGTGGCAGGAGCGGTGGATCTGATATTGGATCCAAACAACCCAGAAACCCTATACGCCACTACATGGGATGTAAAAAGGACACCTTACAGTTTGGAAAGTGGTGGGCCGAATTCCAAAATCTTCAAAAGTACAGATGGCGGGGAAAACTGGACCGAAATCTCCAGAAACAAAGGATTGCCCGCAGGTTTATTGGGTATCATGGGCATTACAGTGTCTCCTTTGAATTCGAACAGGCTTTGGGCTATTGTGGAAAACCTCGAAGGGGGAGTTTTTCGCTCTGATGATGGCGGGGAAACTTGGGAGAAAACCAATGAAGACAGAAGCCTAAGACAAAGAGCTTGGTATTATACCCGAATCTATGCCGACACGCAGGATGAAAACATTGTCTACGTTGTCAATGTCGATTACCACAAATCAACCGACGGAGGAAAGACATTTAAATCCTCTAGTGCGCCACACGGTGACCATCACGATCTTTGGATAGACCCCAATGACAATCAGCGAATGGTCATCGCCGATGATGGCGGTGCCCAGGTTTCCTATGACGGGGGCACTTCTTGGTCCACGTACATGAACCAACCCACCGCTCAGTTTTACAGAGTCACCACGGACAATCATTTCCCCTACCGGATTTATGGTGCACAGCAGGACAATTCTACCATGCGCATCAACCATAGAAACGAAGGGGCAGCCATTACGGAAAAAGATTGGGAAGTAAGTGCCGGCAGTGAAAGTGGCTGGTTGGCCGTAGATCCAAATGACAATGACATCGTCTTTGGAGGGAATTATGGTGGACTGCTTCAATACCTAGACCACAAGTCAGGCGCAAAAAGGAACGTCAATGTCTATCCCGACAATCCGATGGGCCACGGTGCCGAGGGGATGAAGTTTCGATTCCAGTGGAATTTCCCGATTTTCTTTTCCCCCCACGATTCCAATGTGCTTTATACCACATCCAATCAATTTCACAGATCGAGCAACAAGGGGCAGAGTTGGGAAACATTCTCTCCTGATTTGACCAGGAACGCAAAAGACAAACTCGGTCCTTCAGGCGGGCCGATCACCAAGGACAACACTTCCGTAGAGTATTACAGCACAATCTTTACGGCCGCAGAATCCCCTCTGAAAAAAGGAGTGATCTGGGCAGGATCCGATGATGGACTTGTCCATGTCACGCAGGACAACGGTAAAACTTGGGAAAATGTAACGCCAAAAGATTTGCCGGAATGGACCCAAGTCAACAGCATGGAGGGTCATCCTTTTGAGGAAGGTGGATTGTACTTTGCAGCGACTGCCTACAAAAACGGTGATTTTGCACCTTACCTTTACAAAACCACCGACTACGGCAAAACCTGGACAAAAATAGTAAAGGGAATCGATGCCCAACATTTCACCAGGGTAGTGAGAGCAGATCCTGCCAAAAAAGGAATCCTTTATGCGGGTACCGAAACAGGGATGTATATTTCCTTTGATGACGGTGCCAACTGGCAAAGCTTCCAAATGAATCTTCCGATCGTGCCCATCACGGATTTGACGATCAAAGAAAACAATTTGATTGCGGCGACACAGGGGAGAAGTTTCTGGATCATCGATGACTTGACCGTCTTTCATCAGTTGGCAGAAAATGTGGGGAGCAAACCTTTTCACCTTTTTCAACCCCAGGATTCTTATAGTTTAGATGGTGTAAGAAAGGAATCCACTACGGCTGGGACAAACAGACCTGGAGGAGTATTGGTCTATTATCATTTAAAAGACGAACCAAAGGAGGAAGTCAGGTTGGAGTTTTACGACAAACAAAAAAAACTTGTCCATCAGTTTTCCTCAAAGGGCATTGAAGGGGATACTTTGAAATACAAAACCGGATCCAATGAATTCAATTGGAATCTCAGGATTCCTGATGCAAGGAAGTTTGAAGGAATGATCATGTGGTCGGGTCCTTTGAGAGGTCCTAAGGTGGTGCCAGGAGATTATTCAGTTCGCCTGATTGTGGACGGTCAGGCTCAGGAGCATGGTTTCAAAGTCTTGCCGGACAAAAGGTATCCGACAACTCAGGAAGATCTTCAAGCAAAATTTGATTTCTTGCTCAGTGTTAGGGATAAATTGACCGAAACCCATGAGGCCATCATTCTGATCAGAAAATACAAAGAGGAGCTCCATACCATTTTAGAAAAAGATCCGAAACAAAAAAGAAGGATCGATCCGATTGTCAAAACGATTTCTGATATCGAAAAGGAACTTTACCAGACACAAAACAGCAGTGGCCAGGATCCCTTAAACTATCCTATCCGACTCAATAATAAGCTTGCTCACTTGAATGTGATCGCAGGAACCGGGGAATTTAAGCCTACCGATTCAGCAGAGGAAGTGAGGGTAGAAATCACCCGGCAGATCAATATCCAATTGACCAAATTCAAAGAGATCGAAAAAACCCAGATTTCTAAAATTTTGAATATTGAAGAAATGAAAACCGAGTTGAAAATGAAATAATGTCCTGCAAAGGATGGCTTTAAAAAGTCCGCTGATTTCAGCGGACTTTTTTTTTGTCTGTGGGAAAAGTACATAGAGTTGTTGATTTTCAATTTATATTTTTGAAAACCTGGGAATGCCGATGATTTTCTCGCCTTGAGATTTCCTCTAACTGGATGGCCGTATCCATTGTTTTTCAGGTAAAGGTTTGAGTCCGTTTCACTTATCGTTATCTTTAAAATCGGAGCAAAAAAACGGAAGAAATGCATTCTGTTTTTTGCCCGGATTTTTATGTTTAAATGATATAGGTTTGGTAAATGAACCTACTGACTTGTTCTCCTATCGATGAAATCATTGGTTAAATATTTGAAAAAAAGAGAGGCCGAGATCCTTTTTCTCTTGAGAAAGGCCAAGGAGGACTTCACGGTAAATGACTTTCATAAGCTTAGAGTTGAAATCAAAAAACTAAATGCGTTTTTCGAAATGGTGGATTTTTGTGTCTCAGGTTTTAAAAGGGGAAAAAAATACAAACCATTCAGACTGATTTTTAAACAGGCAGGGAGAGTGAGGGAACTGCAGGTGGAGGAGGAGATGCTGAGCGCTTTTTTTATGGAAAATTCGTTGCAGGATTATAGACTGGAATTGAGTCGTGCATTAGAGAAGGAAAAAGAATCTTTTTTTTCAATTAATGATCAAAAAAAGCAAGACTTGCTTCAAGATAAAATCTTAAAAACCATTCCTTTTCTGAAAAAAATAAACAGGAAAAAAATGGCGGCATACATGGAGTTTGCCTGGAAGAAAATCGAGAAAATACTTGAACAAGAAAACCTGCTTTCCGAAAACCTTCATTTTTTACGCAAGCGCATCAAGAAACTTCTGTACAACAGGGTGCTGGTTTCAAAGGGCGGAGGAAAAAAAACCGTTTCGATTACGGATGATTTATCCGACATGTTGGGAAAGTGGAATGATGGACAGGTAATCCTCAATCGTTTGGAGGCAGCCATGAATTCTGGAAAAATCAAGCCGGGTGAACTCCTCCAAATCGAAAATCTAAAGGCACAAATCATGTCCAACAATGCACAAATGTTTGACCAAATCAAGCTCAGCATCCATTCTTAGGTCAATTGCTGAAAGCGAGCTGAATTTTTTTTCGTAAATCCCAAAGATCCTTTCTATTCATCCACAAGCGTAAATACCATTTGCCTGAATTTCCAGGCGGTCTGATCACCACTGATGTTTTGGGTTTGCTTCAGCAAAATCCCGATCAATTGTTCCTCTGGATCAGCGAAGTACTGGGTGTTGAAATAACCTCCCCAATCGAAAGTGCCAGCACTACCGTTTCCACCTTCAGCCATTCCTTTTTCGGTAAGAACGCCAAATGCCAATCCGTAATGTTTGTTTCCACCTCCCCAAAGGTCACCGACTTGGTTGGCCATCATGGTGTCAATGGTTTTTCGGCTCAAGATCCTCTTGCCGTTGAGTTCACCGCCATTCAAAAACATTTGCAGGAAATTGGCATAATCCAGAACGGTGCTCGACAAGCCGGCCCCTCCTGAGAAAAACCTTTTTGCCCCAGCAATGGGATAATTTGGATCATAGAAAGTGGTGGGAAACGAGGACCAATTCCCATCTTTTTTGGTGTGAATGCTGACCAGTCTCGATGATTTTTCTTCAGGCAGGTAAAACCAGGTATCCTTCATTTCCAATGGATCAAAAATCCTCTCCCTTAAAAAATCATCATAAGGTTTTCCGGATATGATTTCTATCAAATAGCCCAGTACATCCAATCCCTCACTGTAAACATATTTCTCCCCAGGTTGATGGTGGAGGGGAAGTGCCGCCAATTTTTTCGTGTTTTCTCCAATACTGATGTTTTCTGTGGTGTACAGATCCACAATACCAGCCTTTTGATAGATCATTTTCATTCTCTCGTCTGCGTCGATGACACCATAACCCAAGCCAGACGTATGGGTCAAAAGATGTCTGATGGTGATTTCTTTGTTTGCAGGCGCAGCGATAAAGGTAGTGTCTGCATACCGGAATTTCTGAAGTACCATGGGGCTTTTGAATTCCGGTATGAATTTGGAAATCGGGTCGTCCAAACGGAACCTGCCTTCTTCCCATAGCATCATCACCGCGGTGGCGGTAATGGCTTTGGTCTGAGAGGCAATGCGGAAGATGGCGTCTTTTGGCATTGCTTTGTCATTCTCTACGGATGAAAAGCCCTTCGCCGCATGGTAAATGATTTTTCCGTTTTTGGCGATCAATGCTACCAAGCCTGGAACTTCTTCGTTCTTGATCGCATCCTCTAGCATGGCATCCAGTTTCTTCAATCTATCCGGTGAAATCCCAACACTTTTGGGAGAAGCCGCTGTAAGGAGTGGGGAGCTTTTGATGGAAGGGGTTTGGGCAGATGCGAAGAAGCCGCAGCAGGAAAGTGCCAATGCGATGGAGAATCTTTTCATATGGAGATGGCTGAGTACTTTTGTCGTATTTTTTTTGATTCAAAAATAATATTTTGATGGCAATTGTCAATTGGGGGTCTTATTTCCAACCCATTTTACTGAATTGACTCAGGAAATTTCTGGAATCTCAGGATTTATTTTCTTATCAATGAAGATAAATCATTATTCAATAAAAAGGGAAAATTTGTGGTTTTACTTGGGGAATAAAAATGAATCCGAATTGTCATCACAAAAAAAACAGCCGGTCAACTGACCGGCTGTTTCCTGCCTACATCTCAAATTTTGAAAATCTTTATTCTAATATTACTTCGAAATAATATTCCTGTCCGTTTGGATAGCGCCCCAGGACCACGACTTCTTGTCCCTTATTGTTGTTGAGTACGCTGATCAGGTCATCGGCACCAGTTATTTTGTATCTGCCATCCGCTCCGATTACCGAGGTGATGACGAATCCGGTTTTTGCACCTGACTTTTTCCAGGTTTCATTGTTCAGGGTGATGATGGTAGCACCGCCCTCCAATTTCAGACGTGTTTTCAAGCTTTGGTTTACGTCTTCAAAGGTGATCCCTGCAAATGTCGCTACCTTGGGCAATTCCTTTTTTACAATCTTGGTATCTCCGGAAAGGTTTTTCAGCAAAGCGTTGGCGGTAAATTCCTTTCCATTTCTAAGGTATTTTACTTCCACTTTGTCGCCAGGCCTTTTTCGGGCGACCATTTCCTGAAGTTTAGCGACGTTGAAAGTGGTAGTGCCATCTATTCCGACGATCACATCCCCTTTTTGAAGTCCTGCTTCTTTCCCGCCACTGCCTTCATTCACATCCATCACATAGACGCCTCTGGAAACACTGATTTTTTCGTTCAGGTATTCTTCCAATTCTGGACTGATGTCTTGGATCTGTACACCCAACAAACCTCTTTGGACTGTTCCGAATTCCAATAAATCATCCATCACTTTTTTGACAATGGAACTTGGAATGGCAAAAGCATATCCGTTGAAAGTGCCGGTTCTGGAGGCGATGGCAGTATTGATACCGATCAGCTCTCCCGCCAAATTGACCAAGGCGCCTCCTGAATTGCCAGGATTGACCACTGCGTCCGTTTGAAGGAAGGACTCAATCTGTAAGTTATTGTCTGGGTTTCTTAAAATGCCAATGTTTCTGGCTTTTGCACTGATGATTCCCGCAGTGACTGTTGAGGTCAGGTCAAATGGATTTCCTACGGCAAGAACCCATTCGCCGATTCTTGTAATATCAGAATCTCCGAATTTGATGAAAGTGAGCCCTTTTGCCTCGATTTTCAACAAAGCCAAATCCGTTGTAGGATCGGTGCCAATGACTCTGGCTGTATAGCGGGTGTTGTCTTCCAAAGAAATGTCCACCTTCGTGGCATTTTGGATCACGTGGTTATTCGTCACAATGTAACCATCCTCAGAAATGATGACTCCCGAGCCTGAACTCATTCCTTCTCGGGATTGTGGCGATCTTTCGGGAGAGGGAAACCCAAAGAATTCTTCAAATGGATCTCTTCCCCTTTGTGTTTCTTGGGTGACCGAAATGCTGCTTTTTACATGGACAACCGCCGGTGTTACCATTTCGGCAGAGGCCACAAAGTTGATTCCATCGGGAATGCTGAATTTGTCATCCGCAAGCCAATTGACCAAACTGGTATTTTGCTTGTCGGTGAAATTGGTGGCGGAGTTCTGCTTGGCCAGATAACTTGCCCCCGCCAAGGCAATCACACCCCCTATGAGAGAAGCCAAAATGATTCCCAAGAAAAACTGCTTATTATTCATCTCTAGATAAGTTTATGTTATTGGATGGTTCACGAAATTTACGAGTATTGGTTGACAATAATCAAGCATTAATTGATTGAAATTGACCTAAATTAACAACGTTTAACAAGGTCAGGTTTTTTGGCAACTTGGTTCGTACTTTTATAACAAAAAGAAGTGGTGTGGGTTTCCCCACGCATCAATTAATTTACCGGAATGGTTGATTTATAGGTTGTTTTTTCAGCTTTCGGTATTTTGATTTTCAAAAGACCATCGGCATAAAGAGCCTCTATTTTGTCATGAAGGATGTCTTCCGGAAGTAAAAAGGATCTTTGGAACTGTCCATAGGGTGTTTCGATGCGGAGGAGATTTTTTTCACCGAGGTTTTCCTCCATTTTCCTTTCCCCTGAAATACTGAGTTTGCCTTCTGTGATTTCGATTTTGAAATCTGATTTTTTCACCCCTGGTACGCACACATTGATTTCAAACGCTTCTTTCCGCTCGGCAATGTCTGCCTTGGGGATAAAGGTCTTCTGTTTTTTTTCTATCGATTCTTGAAACAGCCTATCCAAAAGGCTGCTGAATGTAGGGGGATTGCCCGCCACCATTTGATTGTAGTTTACCAGTTTCATCGTATTGTTTTTTTAAATGATAAAATTAACCTGATGTTTCAACAATTGAAAATTCTATACCATCCTAGTAAGCAAGACATTGAGGCAGAAAATAGCTGGTTAATTCTTTAAAAATAATGACGTATTGGCAGACTATTGGAGCAATTTTTGCCCATATTTGCGAAAGTTTTGGGTTGAACTTCCTCTACTTGATCTATTGATATTCCTGTTTATTTCCAATTAAAAATGATGAAGGTATCCTTCCTTTTCCGGAATTTATTCTTGTTCTCCTTATGGATTGGCTCCCATGTGGCCTCCGCTCAGGACAATATTGATGTTTCTACTTCCTCGGACAGCATCTTGGTCAGTTCTGGTCAAAAACCAACGGACTCCATAGCACAGCCGAAGGCTTCCGTGGAAAGCAGTATCCGCAAGAACCTTGAGTTTACCATCACTTTGAACAGGATCAACAATGAACTGGAAAAAGAACTGGATACAGTCGAGATCATGCAATCGATCCCCTTTTTCGAAAGGTTGGTCAATACAGTCAATGAAAGACTGGAGGTGCGGGGTTCAAAAGTGAACCTAAGGTACCTCTCCGCCCTGGAAAACTTCCTCGCAAGTATCAAAAACCAAGTTTTGGATCTGGAAAAGCCAATCACCAAAAGAGGGAATGAGCTCATCGCTATTCGGGATGAATTGGATGCAGTCAAAAAGGATGATCTTTTTCAATACAGTCTTCGAGACTCTACCGTGCTTCCTGAATACCAATTGGCCATCACCCTACTCAAAAACAGGATGGTCCGAACGGACAGTGTGCTGACCTCCCAGAGGTTGCTGGCCGCATCTTTCCAAAGCCGGATTTCTTCGATGACCATTAAAATAGAGGAATTGTCCAGCGTAATTGACTTTGAAACACGGAAACTGGAAAAAGAACTCTTCAATAAAGAAAACAATTATATCTGGGAGCCCAGGGAATTCACCAACGTTGAGAAATTGGGGGAGATTTTCAGGGATTCATTGCGCTTAAACGAGGTGATTTTTTCCAGATATTTCAAAAACCATATTCCGATAAGCCTGTTTTTGTTTGGGATTTCCCTTGCCCTATATGCTTGGATACGGTACAACCTCAAAAGAATCACACAGGAAAAGGATTTTTCGGCGATCATTCTGGAAAGAGTCAAATTTGTCAATTCCTTCCAGTTTTTGAGCGCCTTGATTTTTGTGTTGCCTTTGGCGCCGTTTTTCTATCCAAAGCCTCCGATTTCATTTGAAACAGTTATCTTGATTGCTTTGGTTTTGGTGACAAGCATTTTATTGAAAAAAGACAAGCCTTGGAAAGTGTACTGGAATTGGATCTTGTTCATTTTTGTTTTTCTTTTCTATACCGCCAGTAATTTGTATTGGGAAATCGCTTTTCAAGAAAGATGGCACCTGTTGGCATTGAGTTTTATTGGTGTTTTTTTGGCAAACAGATTGGTGGTTTTGCAAAAGAAAAGTGAATTGAAATTACCCATTTACCTGAGTTATTTGGCTAAATTTTACATCGCCCTGCAAGTAGGATCCATCTTAGCCAATGTTTTTGGAAGATTCAGCTTGGCCAAAATGCTTGGAGTGGCTTCCACTATGAGTTTTGTGCAAGCGGTTAGCCTTTATATCTTTGTCACGGTCATCATGGAGATGATTTATCTTCAATTTGAAGTCAGTAAAAAACAGGGCAATGAATATACTTCCTATTGGGACTTTCAGGGAATCCAGGAAAGATTAAAAAAGGTTTTTTCGGGCTTGGCCTTTATTATTTGGGGATATTATTTTTTGGATAATCTTTCCATTTTCAACTTTCTTCTGGGCGAAGCAAAATTATTCCTGACCACTCCATGGAGCCTGTTCAGCGGCACCTTTACTTTCGGGAGTGTAGCCATCTTTTTCTTGGTGGTTTACCTGGCATCTATTTTGGCAAACAATATTGCCTACTTTGCCTCCATCAAAGACCAGCAAAAACCAAATCAAAGGGACAAAAGGCTGGGCTCATCCATCCTTCTGATCCGGTTGGGCGTGCTGTCTTTGGGTATGTTGATCGCCATTGGGGCATCTGGGATCCCCATCGATAAGATCACCATCATTCTTGGTGCATTGTCCCTGGGAATTGGCTTTGGTCTTCAGACCATCGTCAATAATTTGGTTTCGGGAATCATCTTGGCCTTCGAAAGACCTATCCAAATCGGGGATGATATCGAAGTGGGTGGGAAATCAGGTAAGGTAAAAGATGTCGGTATCCGTTCCAGCAAATTGCAAGCCTACGACGGTTCGGAAATCATCATTCCCAATGGTGATCTTTTGTCCCAACACCTGATCAATTGGACCTTGTCGGACAAAAAGCGGAGGGTTGAATTGCTGATTGGAGTGGGGTATGATTCCGACATGGAGCTGGTGCGGGATGTGCTCAGAAAACAGCTGGACCAAGAAGAAATCCTGAAAAAACCTGAACCAAGAGTCTACCTTCAGACTTTCGGTGACAGTTCGGTGGATTTCAGAGTGCTTTTTTGGGTGGACAACTATGATCTTTGGATTGAGATCAGGAATCAAGTGATGTTTGGGATTTTTAAAGCCTTCAAGGAACAGGGGATCGAAATTCCCTTTCCACAAAGAGACCTTCACCTCAAAAACCTGCCTGCAACGATTAGGGAAAATGTAAAGACGATAAAAGAAATCGAGGAAGAAATACCGGAAGGACAGGGTGGAGGTACAAATGAAAAGACCGAAGAATAAAAATCCTTCGGTCTTTAAAAAATACGCTTTAAATTTTATTTCTAAATTGATCTTTGTCTGATCGCTTCGTAGATCATGACTCCTGCGGCTACGGAGACGTTGAGACTTTCGATGTTTCCTGACAAAGGAATCTTGACAAACTCGTCACTGATGCCCATCAATTCCGGAGAGATACCATCCTCCTCAGAGCCCATTACCAAGGCTGTAGGAATGGTGAAGTCTGCATCGTACATTTTTCTTTCGGTCTTTTCGGTGACGCTGACCACGTTCAATCCCATTTTTTTCAACTCTTTGACGGTGTAATACAGGTTGGATACCCTACACACAGGAATGAAATTCAATGCCCCAGCTGAAGTTTTCACCGCATCGGAATTGATCTGTGCACTTCCTTTTTCAGGGATGACGATGGCGTGTACTCCGGCACAGTCAGCGGTCCTGGCGATAGCGCCAAAATTCCTCACATCTGTGATTCGATCCAAGATTAAGATCAAAGGTGCAACACCCTTGGAAAAACACTCCTCAATCACATTGTCCAAGGAAGCATATTGAATGGCCGACATGTGGGCCACCACGCCTTGGTGATTCTTCCGCGTCACGCGGTTAAGCTTGGCTTCCGGAACCCTCACCACGTGGATAGACTCCGATTTGGCCAAGGAAAGCAATTCCTTGATGAGTTCGTTGGTGAGGTCTTTGTTGACAAGGATTTTATCGATGTCTTTTTGGGCATGGATGGCTTCCATCACTGCCCGGGTACCGAATATATAATCCTTTTCGTTTTCTTCTTTTTCTATCAGAAATCCATCTTTCCGCTTCTCCATACTGTGATATTTTTGAACCAAGCCGGTTGAAGGGCTCTGGATCTGTTGAGTGTGTAATAATTTGGTGTCAAAATATTTTTGACGCGTGTAAAGGTAAAGTTAATTTTTGAATTTGAGTCCATGGAGCCATAACTCCATACTTCGTCATCGAGTCCAAACCGGACTTCATTGGGAGGCCCCATGACAATATAGACCATGCCGCGGTCGGTCTTCCAGCCTTCCTTGAAATCTGTAAACAAGATATTGGCAAATTCGACTTGTCTGAAATACTCTCGGATCAGGTCTTTGGAAGCCTCCTCGTTTTTGGTAAGACCGATCCAGTATTGGTCCAAAGCAATTTTTTTGTCCGCCGCTTCCAAGAGGCTCTCATGCTCCTTTCGTGTGGAAATATAAACGACCATCTGGGTCATTTCCTCCCAATTGCCAACTCTTGGAAAGGATTCTGGTGCCGTTTTGATCATCAAGCCCTTGGTGGAGTTGGTGTCAGATTGGATGAAATAATAACCTTCTTTCTCAAAGGATCTTGGGGTATTGATCAAAAAATCCCCTTCATATTCCACTTCCACTTGTCGGGACACAGGTGGAGATTTGATTTCCATGGCAGGAAATGGCGCCTCGAATTTGGCGGGATAATAAAACCGGTTCAAGTTGATGACTGAATTGCTTTTGAACAAAAGAGCTTCATTTTGAACAAGAAAACTCTGGTCAAAGGGAATGTTGTTTCCATAATAGGCGCCAAAATCCGGATGTCCGAATATAAATGGACTGATAAGGTCAATGTGGTAGAAATATTCATCTCCCTGCCGCCTGTCGGAAACCTTCAGCAAGGCAATGGCGAATTCCTGTCCCATTGGGATTTCGACTTTTTTCTCGAAGAAAAAATGGTTTTGGGTGTCATACTTCAAATCCTCTTCGGTGAGCACCATCATTTTTTCGTCCGTTATAGCTTCCTGATAGGAGGAGACAACCGTGTAGGAAAATATGTAGTCGTCAAAATCCGGATTCTCTTCAATTTTTTCAATGGGCATTTGGAGTAAAAAGGAGCGGTCGCTCTCTTGGATCGGAATGATTTTCAAAGAAAGCCTGGAATAACGGGAATACCGGAGGGCTTGGTTGACGGAGGCTAAATTTTGTTGGGAGTGGCTGTACTCGGGAATACCAATAAAAAGGATCAAAAGCCCAATGAACAGTTTAAATTTACTGGAGATGGATGTTGTTGTCATTTGATTTAAAAATTAACCTTATTTTTGCTCAAATTAATAAAATTTTAAATGGGTACCTATACAACGGAGATTGCGTCTGATAAGTTGGTCAGCGACAATCCAATTCATCAGCGCCTTTTGAAAGCCTACATCGCCGCCAAACCACTGGTAGCGGGCAATTTGCTGGAAGTGGGCTGTGGGGAAGGCCGAGGAGTGGAAGTGCTTCTGGATGCAGTGGATAATTATTTGGGTATTGACAAAATCCAGGAAGTCATCGATTCCTTAAAAATCAAATTTCCCAAAGAAGCTTTTCAACAAGCTTTCATCCCTCCCTTTTCAGGTTTTGGAGACAATTCTTTTGATACTGTCGTGAGTTTTCAGGTTATCGAACACATCCAGAATGACAAACTTTTTTTGGAAGAAATCCACAGGGTGTTGAAGCCAGGCGGAAAAGCCATCATCTCCACCCCAAATATTCGCCATACCCTCTCCCGTAATCCCTGGCATATCAGGGAATACACAGGTCAGGAATTGACAACACTTTCTGAAGGGATTTTTGACAAAGTGGAATCCATGGGCATTGGTGGCAACCAAAAAGTTTGGGATTACCATGCCGCCAACCGCATTTCTGTAAATAAGATCATGCGATTTGATATTTTCAATCTCCAGTACAGGCTGCCAGCTTCGGTTTTGAAAATGCCATTTGAGATTCTGAACCGAATGAACCGCAACAAGCTCCACCAGCAACAAGGCAAATCTGTGGTGGAAATCAGCCATGAGGATTACCTGCTGGTCGACCATCCAGACAAAGGCCTCGACCTTTTCTATATAATGCATAAAAAAAGCCCGAAATAAATCCCGGGCTTTTTTTATGCATTGTGTTTTTATTTATCTTCTGTTCATATTCATTCCGCCATCTGGTCCCAAGAATCTTTCGAGGTCTTTTTTCAATTGGGCGGATAGTTCCGTATATCCCCTTTCTTCCAACAAAGGCACAAAGTAGCGCAGCATTTCCATCGAAATCATGGCTTCCCTGTCAAAGTCCCTTCCTGTCCTGATATAGAAATCAAGCATCTGTACGGATTTGACGGATATTTTCTCTACGATGTCCAATGCCAAATCATCTTCTCCGACTTCAAAAAGGAGGGGGACGGATTGTCCATTGGCCAAGTCGTAGGCGATCGCTTTGTCGGGCATGACGGTCAAGCCATGCTTGAGAATACCCGCCGCCTTTTCCATGTCACCTTCGTCCAGCAAGGCGATGGCCACGCTGTTGATGGCGCTTCTATGGTTGGAAACGAACCTTCTGTATTCATCGTCAAAGTAATTGTTTGGATTGTCCATGCCTCTAAAGGCGAAGTCTTCCATTATATTTTTGTAGGCCAAATCGGTGTTTACCAATTCTGTTCTTGCTTTCTGAGGTTTTCTCACAGGCAACAACCGGTAGGTAAGACCCTCCATTACCACATAATCCTCTAGATCCAGACCGATCGTGGCCAAAGAGGTATTGTTGAAGTAAATCGGCCTTTCCCAATTGTTGGTGGTGATCAAGTCAACCAGCATGAGGCTTCCCTTGGTCATGTAATTGCCTTTTACCCGCATGTTGATTTGATTGACCATGAGGTCTTCCATGCCTTCGGGAATCAGGCCATCATTGAATACCTTTTGGGTATCCACGTCAAGGATCAGATTTCTTGCCGGGACCATGTTGATCGAGGTCCTGTTTGAAGAGCTCAGTTTCAAAAGATCACTTTCGTTTTTGATCAATTTCAGGTATTCCTTCGCGGATATGGCTTCCAATCCTTCCCTTTCCATTACATAAAGGACATCATTGGTGCCTTTTTTATAATTTTTGTATTCCAGGGAAAAAGGAATCGCTTCAGACTCATTTACTTTTCGGGTCATTTGTCCCACATACCAGTCTGTGTCGAAATAGCTGAGTACAATCACCCTGACGTCCGTCCTGAAACCTTCGACCTCCTGGACATACCAAAGCGGGAAGGTGTCATTGTCACCTCCGGTAAAGAGTATGGCATTGGGGGCGCATGAGGCCAGAAAATTCCTCGCAGAATCCACAGAAAAATACCTGCCCTGACGGTTATGGTCATTCCAGTTTTGCTGGGCCATCAATACCGGAACCGGGAAGGATACCAATGTGGCGATCACCCCAGCTACTGCCAGATTTTTGTTGAGTTTCCCAATCAAATGGGCCAATGCCATCACGCCAAGTCCTACCCAGATGGCAAATGCATAGAAGGACCCCACATAAATATAATCCCTTTCCCTTGGTTCGACTGGCGGGGAATTCAGGTAAAGTACCAATATGACTCCCATCATCAGGAAGAGCATCAAAGTGACATAGAATGATCTCGGGTCATATTTCGCCTGGAAAAACAAGCCTATAATGCCCAGGATAAGGGGCAGCATCAGGTAATTGTTGTGTGCTTTGTTTTCTTTGATATAATCCGGGAATTTGTCACTGAAGGCATCGGCGATTCCCAGCCAAGGGGCATCGGAAAAATCACTTTCCCTTCCCGAGAAATTCCACATGAAATAGCGCCAGTACATGTGTCCCAACTGGTGGCTGAACATGAAATAAAGATTGTCACCAAAGGTTGGTTCCTGCCCTTCGCTCAAGCCCAGTTTGGATCGATAGATCTGCTTGTGCCTTTCTTGGGTGGAATATATCCGGGGCAGAATCGTTGTTTTGTTCGGATCATATTTGTTGACCAAATTGTAATCGACGATTTCATACTTGTCTTTCCCCTTGAGGTAAACAGGAGCGCCTTCTGTCTGCTCCACTAGATCTGCCGTGAAATACTGACCGTGTAAAAGAGGACGGTAGCCATATTGCTCCCTTTTCAGATAGGAAATATAGCTGATGATATCCTTTGGTGCATTTTCATTGATGACAGGATCTTGGTTAGCCCTGATCACAATCAATGCATAGGATCCATATCCGATCAAAATGAATGTGAGCGAAAGCAAGATCGTGTTGAGGATTACTTTTTGTTTTTTGATGGAATACAAAATCCCCAGAATCAGAGATCCCAAAAACAAGGCTGAAAAAACGATGATCCCTGAGCCGAATGGCAAGCCGATACTGTTCACAAAGAAGATTTCCATGGAGCCAGCCAGACTTGGAAGCCCAGGAATAATGATGTTGTTGATGATGATCAATGCTGCGCCACCCAAAGCCATGGCGATGATGCCACCTTTCAGGTTTGGGTTTGGATATTTTTTGAAATAATAAATAAGTGCAAGTGCTGGCAAAGCAACCAGATTGAGTAAATGGACGCCTATGGAAAGGCCTACCAGATAGGCAATGAAAATCATCCAGCGGTTTTCTTCCCTTGGATCCTCGATCACATCCCATTTCAGGAGTGCCCAGATCACGATGGCCGTAAAGAAGGAAGACATGGCGTAAACCTCGGCTTCCACTGCTGAAAACCAAAAACTGTCAGAGAATGTGTAGACCAGGGATCCAATGATACCAGCCCCCAAGACGGTGATGGTATGTCCTTTGGTTTCCTGACCATTTTTCATCTGAAAAAGTTTTCTGCCCAAAAGGGTGATCGACCAGAACAGAAACAAAATCGTGAAGCCTGAAAACAAGGCACTTCCAATGTTCATCCAATAGGCGACCTGCAATCCATCCCCAAAAGCAAGAAAGCCGAACATCCTGTAAATCAGTAGAAAAAACGGGGCGCCAGGAGGGTGGGGCACTTGAAGCTTGTAGGCCACGGCGATGAATTCCCCGGGATCCCAAAAACTTGCCGTTTGCTCGACCGTCAAAACATACACCAAAGTGGCGACAAGAAAAACCAACCAGCCGGTCAAGTTATTGACCTTTTTGTAATTAAGCATTGTTCTTAAAGAATTGTGAACGGCGAAAATAAACAATAAATCACCAAATCTTTGCCATTTTAACAGCTTTTAAAGGTTTGTGATAAAAATTACTGTCATGCATTTAATCCTTCCCTAATTTTGTAACATAAAATAAAAACGCAAGATCATGAGCAACCAGCCCAAAACATTCAATGAATTGATTTCAGGTGATCAACCCGTATTGGTAGATTTCTTTGCTACTTGGTGCGGTCCTTGTAAAATGATGCAACCCATCCTTGAAGAAACCTCCAAAAAAGTTGGTGATAAGGTGAAAATCATAAAAGTTGATATAGACAAAAACCCCTTGGCGGCAAGTAATTTCCAGGTAAGGGGGGTTCCTACGCTTATCCTTTTCCAAAAGGGAAAAACCATTTGGAGGCAATCAGGCGTGGTTCCAACCCATCAATTGGTCAAAGTAATAGAGGACAACATTGCCTCAAAAGCTTAATTTAAAAAATTT
The DNA here is from genome assembly GCF_000381545.1 of Rhodonellum psychrophilum GCM71 = DSM 17998. Lineage (GTDB taxonomy): Bacteria > Bacteroidota > Bacteroidia > Cytophagales > Cyclobacteriaceae > Rhodonellum > Rhodonellum psychrophilum. The sequence goes on from NZ_KB906691.1 coordinate 48,640, forward strand.
TGACTTTGTGACAATTGTCATTTAATTCAAATGGATACGGATATAACTTTGTAACATCAATCAAGCAAAAAAACAAAAGAAAACATATGATAATCGAACAGATATACACAGGATGCTTGGCTCAAGGAGCCTATTACATTGAGTCAAATGGGGAAGCGGCGATCATTGATCCTCTGCGAGAGGTACAGCCCTACATCGAAAAAGCCGAAAGAAGAGGTGCTAAAATCAAATATGTATTTGAAACCCACTTCCATGCTGACTTCGTGTCTGGACATCAGGATCTCTCTGCGAAAACCGGAGCGCCGATAGTTTTTGGTCCCACGGGCATGAAAATGGGATTTGATGCCCTTGTTGCTGAAGACGGACAAGAATTCCCTCTGGGAAAAGCAAAAATCAGGATCATCCATACTCCAGGGCACACCATGGAAAGTTCTTGTTATCTGTTGATCAATGAAGAGGGGAAAGAAGAAGCATTGTTTTCAGGAGATACCCTTTTCATCGGTGACGTAGGAAGACCGGATCTCGCACAGAAAGTGATTGCTGAATTGACTCAGGACAAACTCGCAGCGCACTTGTATGATTCTTTGAGAGATAAAATCATGACGCTTGCAGACGATATCATTGTATATCCTGCCCACGGTGCAGGTTCAGCCTGTGGCAAAAACATGAGTAAGGAAAATTCCGATACGCTTGGCAATCAAAAGAAAACCAACTATGCGCTTCAGGAAATGACCAAGGAACAGTTTATCAAAGAAGTGATTACTGGACTGACTCCTCCTCCTGCTTATTTTCCCCAAAACGTAATGATGAATATCCAAGGATATGAAAGCATTGACACGGTTTTGGAAAGGGGAATAAGACCGCTCACACCTAGAGAGTTCGAAGCAGCAGCCAACGAAACCGGTGCGATCCTTTTGGATACCCGTGAGGCTACCGTCTTTGCCAAAGGATTTGTGCCCAATTCCGTGAATATCGGAATCGAAGGAAGCTTCGCCGTCTGGGTAGGAGCCATGATCCCTGATTTGAAACAGGAAATACTCTTGATCACAGATGAGGGAAATGAAGAAGAAGTCATCACGAGATTGGCAAGGGTAGGTTATGATCATTCTTTGGGTTACCTCAAAGGGGGCATCGAAGCTTGGAGAGCGGAAGGAAGAGAGCTTGATACCATTGTTTCTATCACCGCAGCGGAACTTGCTGAGATCCAGAAAAAAGAAGGCCCATTGAATATCCTCGATGTCAGGAAAAACAGTGAGTACCTAAGTGAGCATGTCATCGATGCAGAAAATGCGCCATTGGATTATATCAATGACAGCATGGCCAAAATTGATAAAGACAAAACCTATTATGTACACTGTGAAGGGGGATACCGATCCATGGTTTTCAACTCTATCTTGAGAGCAAGGGGTTTTGACAATCTCATCGATGTGAAAGGTGGATTTAAAGCCATCAAGGAATCAGAAAAATTCAAGGTAAGTGAATACGTTTGTCCATCTACCCTGCTTTAAAAAGAGTTGAATCCGCAATATGAATTCCGTTTCCCAATTGGGTTGAAGCTGCAAGAAAGTCAGACTATTTGAAGAACAAGGCTTAAAACCGATATGCGGAAGTCAATAATAATGAACATAGACGGACTATCAAGCAATTTCAAGCTGGAATGAATTTGGGAATGCATCACACGGGTTTAACACCGAATAAATAAAAAAAATGGCAAGAATCAATTCTTGCCATTTTTAATTTGAGAAATATCAAAGTGATAAATGTCACTGTTACATAAACAAAGAACACCCAATTTTGAAAGCTGATATGAAAGTAATTTTCCTGATGTTGTTGATGCTTTTGCCTTGGACTTTGAAAGCCCAAGAAGCACATTCCGATACAACAGAATTGGATGAAAGGTCCGGAAAAAGTCTGTCACATGATCTTGAAAAAGGAAAGTTTGATATCCATTTCAGGTCGTTTTACATGCAAACCATAAACCAAGGCGCATTGACGGATTATTCCACATTGGCGGTTGGAGCAGGGTTAGGGTACTTGAGTCCGGCATGGAAAGGGTTTCAAGTTGGATTCAGCGGATTCTTTGTGTTTCAGTTGTTTGAAAACAACCTGACCATCGCTGACCCCACCACTGGGGCCGGCAACAGGTACGAAGTTGTGCTGTATGACATGCATGATCCCGAAAACGCCAGGGATTTGGACAGGTTGGAGGAGTTTTTCATCTCCTACCAAAAGAAAAATTTTAAAGCAATATTTGGGAGACAAAAGGTCAATAGTCCAATGCTCAATGAACAAGACAACAGGATGCGTCCCAATATATTCAGCGGCTTGAGCATCTACCACAAAAGTAAAAAATGGGAAAGTATGGGCGCTTGGCTCACTTCGGTGGCCATTAGAGGTACAGTGGACTGGTATAAAATGGATGATTCCTTCGGCGTGTATTCATTTGGAAGAAATCCTTTTGGCGAACCCTCTGGGTACAAAGGAAACATAACAACGAAGGGTTTGGCTATGGCCGGTGTAAAATACAACAACAATGGGCTCAGTCTTCAGGGATGGAATTATTTTGCGGAAAATGTGTTTAATTTAAACTTTGTCCAAGGGGATTATGCCCATGATTTGGGTGAGAAAAAGCTGCTTGTAGGCCTTCAGGGTTTTTATCAGACAGCCGTCAACCAAGGTGGAAATCAGGATCCCAAAAAAGCGTACATCCTTCCCAATGAAAAACCCTCGGGATTGGGCGCCAAACTGGGGTTGCAATCAGGAAAACAAGAAGTTTCCATTAATTTCTTGGGATTCATGGGACAGGGGAGATTCCTTTTTCCAAGGGAATGGGGGAGAGAGCAGTTTTATGTAAGTCTTCCCAGGGAGCGCTTTGAAGGAAGTGGAGATGTGAAGGCATGGACATTGAAATACAAAACGGAACTGCCTATGAAAGGTACCAAGCTTGAATTTGGCGCATCAAAGGTGAATCACAGTGACATCGAAAAGTATGCAGCAAATAAATATGGCATCCCCTCCTACTACCATTTTACGGGCGCATTGAATTATAAATTTAGGGGGTATTTGGATGGGTTGGATGGACAAATTCTGATTGTCAACAAGACGGCACAAGATTTTGCAGCAGTCTCAGATGCCTACAGGATCAACCGAGTGGACCTTTGGAATTTGAATGTAACACTCGATTATAGATTTTAAAATCAAAACGTAACAAATTAAAAACGAATAATATGGAACAATTTATTGAATGGATAAGTCAGCCATGGCCATGGTACATTGCCGGGCCATTGATTGGACTGACGGTACCGATCCTCTTGCTCATCGGGAATAAGTCCTTTGGGATTTCTTCTTCATTGAGACATGCCTGTGCAGCCTGTATTCCTGCTGGAATCCCCTTTTTCACCTACAACTGGAGAAAGGAAATGTGGAATATAGTCTTTGTCATAGGGATTTTGATTGGGGGCTTTATTGCGACGACTTTCTTTGCTAATCCAGATGTAATTGTAGTGGCGGCGTCCACGCAGGCAGATTTGGCAGCCCTCGGGATTACGGATTACTCGAGCCTCCTTCCAGCTGAAATTTTCACTTGGGACAATTTGTTCACCGCAAAGGGCCTTTTGTTCTTTGTTGTGGGTGGTTTCTTGGTTGGATTTGGAACTAGATATGCCGGTGGATGTACTTCCGGACATGCCATCATGGGTATAAGTTCCTTGCAATGGCCATCCCTAGTGGCGACCATCTTCTTTATGCTGGGTGGTTTTGTGATGACACATTTTCTCTTGGGACCATTGATGGCTTTGGTAGGATTCTAAAATAAGAAAACATGAAGACAATAGAAAAAAATATAGCGGCTCAAAGCCCGATTGAATGCGAGGCACCGAATCTTCAGGTTCAGGAGGAGAAAGGATTGAAACTTGTAAAATACCTTATTGTGGGGATGTTTTTCGGGTTGATCTTTGTCAAAGCAGAAGTAGTATCCTGGTTCAGGATTCAGGAGATGTTCAGATTGCAATCCTTCTTTATGTACGGTGTGATTGGTTCCGCCATCTTGGTGGGCTTGATCTCGATCCAACTGATCAAAAAATTCAACGTCAAGGCAATGAATGGTGAAACCATCAAAATCGGGAAAAAAGAATTCCGAAAAGGGCAGATTATTGGAGGGTTTATCTTCGGATTGGGCTGGGCTTTGACTGGCGCATGTCCGGGACCTTTGTTTGCACAGATAGGGAGTGGATTCACAGTGATTCTGGTCACTTTGGTAAGTGCCATTGCAGGGACTTGGGTTTACGGAAAATTTTCCGACAAGCTTCCAAATTAAGGACGAATTCCAAATCTTTAACACAGCGTAAAAGCCACTTTCTTTTCTTAAGAAAGTGGCTTTTTTGTTGGCATTGATTCTTCTTCAGGGTTAGCTTAAACCCGAAATATGCATTCCGTTTTCAATTACGGCTGTAACTACCAGAAAATTTGGTGAATACGGCAATGTCCCGTTACGGTAAAGTCAATAATAAACAGTCGGCTGATGATGAATCAATTTCAGCCCTCACCACTTCATCTAGGGCATAAAATGGCTTAAATGAAAATTAGGATTGGGTTTTCTTCTGCGTCAACCAAAATAGTCCATGATCGCAGAGAACGGTCACTTAAAAATGGAGCAATGGTTTTGCTTAAGTTGGGGAGGTTTGATTCAATCAAACACCTTCTTGATAATGACTCTGATCATAAAGATGGCACAAAGGATGACAGATCCTGCTATGACGAATTCCATAAGCGTTGACTTTTTGGTATAACCCCTGTCAAAATGAAAAGTTTCTCTGGAGGCCGATTTTTATTTCTCTTTTTTGGGTCAAATTGATTCTGATAATCCACAAAAAGAAATGGACAACGATCTTTGACCCGAAATACGCAATAGGATTCCTAATGGGCTTGAAGCCAAAAGAAAATCGGAATATTGGGAGAATAAGTCGTATTGCTGATCGGTTGAGGTCAAAAAGAGTGATCAAAGACTGATTATTAAACAATTTCAGGCTGGAATAGAAATGCTGATGCATTACACGGGTTTAATTGGCCAATCTCTGTTAAATTGCGGCTTCAAACCTATTAATCCAATCAAATCAATGACCCTACTCCAAAAAAGAAGGATTGCCTTGGGCAGTTTGTTTTTTATGGCAGGATTGTGTTTTTCTTCCTGGGCAGCCCGAATTCCGGACATTCAATTTAAATTTTCGCTTTCTGAAGCCCAATTGGGGACTTTATTGCTGGGGCTTCCATTGGGTTCCTTGGTGGCATTGCCGCTGGCAGGTTGGGCAGTGCACAGGTTTGGAAGCAGGATCGTGATCATCCTGGGGGGTATCGGGTATGCGATTTTTCTGCCCTTGATCGGTTTTAGCTCCTCGGTTCTCATGTTGGTTCCCACCGTGATCGTTTTCGGGATGATCGGGAATCTCATGAACATTTCGCTCAATACCAAAGCGCTTGAGTTGGAGGACAATTATGGGAGAAGTATCCTGGGTTCCTTTCATGGACTTTGGAGTCTTGCCGGATTTTCAGGTGCTGGAATAGGGGCGGTGATGATTTATTTTGAGGTAATCCCTGTCGTGCATTATTTGGTGGTGGCGGGACTTGCCTTGGTTTTGTTGTTTCTAGGCCAGCGGTATGTCTTCAAAGACGCCAAATCTTCTGAAGGCAGTGGAATGGTTTTGAGAAGGCCGGATGATCTGCTGCTCAGGATTGGTGCGATCGCTTTTTTGGGGATGATGTGTGAAGGCTGCATGTTTGATTGGAGTGGGGTGTATTTCAAAAAGGTAGTCGAAATAGAGCCCCGCTTTGTGGCATTGGGCTACGTGGCTTTTATGGGGGCGATGGCCACGGGCAGGTTTGTTTCCGATAAACTGACCAATAGGTTTGGGAAAATCATTATTTTGAGGATAAGCGGATTGTTGATATTTACTGGGTTAAGCCTTTCCGTCGCCTTCCCAGTCATACAGGTAGCAACACTCGGGTTTTTATTGGTAGGTTTTGGAGTGGCCTCGATCATTCCGGTGGCTTATAGTATCGCAGGAAGATCCAAATTGTATTCACCTGGTATTGCGTTGGCTTTGGTATCCACCATTTCTTTCTTTGGCTTTCTCATTGGCCCACCCTTGATTGGATTTATCGCGGATCTTTTCAGCCTGAAGGTTTCATTTGCATTGATTGCATTCACGGGCTTGGGCATTACTCTTCTTTTGAGTGTGCGGCTCAAGGTTTTCAATACCGGGGAGGTGGTGATCAAGTAAGGGGAGTTTGTTATAGAATATCATTTTTTCTCCAACATGTTTGGCATCCCATAATTTGGTGATATAGGGGTTTGCTTGTGCTTTCCTCGGGTTTTTGGGTTTTCATCTATATATTGACAGTGTGATTTTTGTCACTGCAACGAATCCTTGAAATTCCCTATTTTTGAAGTTGCCCAAAAGAACTATAACATGAAGGATGCATTTGAACCGTTTATAAAACTGATTGCTTTGGTGGTAGGGCTGCTGGTCGTTGTGACAGCCCTATCCGCCTTTTTGATAGGAATTGTTTTTTTTGTCCTGCGTGGCGGTTCCCTCCCGGATCTAAGCCCCGACAAAACCGAAATGGCCCTATTGAAACCCCTTGAAGCGGTTTACCTTGGACTGATACCCAAAGAAGGCATGTGGAAAGCTCCGGAATGGTCCTCCGTAGAAAACGAACCCAATGCCGAGGATATCAAATATGGAAAGGAATTGATCGCCAATACCTCTGAATATTTGGGGCCAAATGGAAAAGTGAAGAAAATCTCAAATGGCATGAATTGCCAAAATTGCCATCTGGATGCCGGCACAGCTCCCCTCGGGAACAATTACAGTGCAGTGTTTGCCACCTATCCCAAAATAAGGGGAAGGTCAGGCCAGATGGAGGATATTCCAAAAAGGATAAATGACTGTTTTGAAAGAAGTCTAAATGGGAATGTTTTGGCGCCCAACAGCAGGGAAATGAAATCCATGGTTGCCTACATCGAATGGCTTGGCCGAGATGTGCCAAAAGGAGAAACGCCGAAAGGTGCCGGGATTTATGAGGTGCCATTCCTGGATAGGGCCGCAGACCCGATCAAAGGAAAAGTGGCTTACGAAAATCTTTGTCAAAGTTGTCACATGGAAGATGGGCAAGGTATGATGCGGGCCGACAAATTCGGTTATACCTATCCACCGCTTTGGGGGGAGAATAGTTACAACCATGGAGCTGGACTTTTCAGGATGTCCCGATTTGCAGGCTATGTGAAGGCAAATATGCCACTAGGTGCTACCTATGAAAGACCCATGCTGACGGATGAAGAGGCTTGGGACGTAGCCGCTTATGTCAACAGTCTCCCAAGACCTCAAAAAGATCTTTCCAAGGATTGGCCGGACATTTCCAAAAAACCCATCGACCATCCTTTTGGGCCTTTTTCGGATACCTTTCCTGAGGAGCAACATAAGTTTGGTCCATTCACGCCGATCAAAGCTGCCAGAGCAAGCCAATAATGGTCAAGAACTTTCTGGCTATCTTACTGCTGGTTTCCATGGTGCCAAAAGCGAATGCACAGGAAGATTCCTTGAATAATGAGCGATCGAAAAAACCTAATATTGAATTGGGATTGCGCTCTTATTTTATGTCCACCGGTTATTGGCAAGATTTTAAAGGGGATCATGCTTGGGGCCAAAGTGCATTCTTGCGGGTCAAAACCCAGTCTTTTCATGGGTTTTCCCTTACGGCAAGTTATGCGGTTTTTGGAAAAATACTGAGTTCTGATCTCTCTGCAAGAGAACCCCGGACGGGCGCCACAAACCGATATGAGATCGGTCTTTTTGATGTGCTCGACGCGGGAAACAACTTTTTCGGAAAAGTGGAGGATCTTCATTTGACCTTCCAAAGCAAAAAACTCACTGCCAATGTCGGTAGAATGGGGATCAATACTCCTTTTATCAATCCTCAGGATGGAAGATTGGAACCTACCTTTGTGGAGGGGCTGAGGCTGAATTATAAACCAAACTCCCGATTGCAATTCGGCGGGGACCTGATCTGGCGGATGTCACCCAGATCCACTTCCGGTTGGTTTAGGATTGGAGAGACCATTGGGGTTTATCCGATAGGTAGGAATGAATTTGGCGCCCCTTCGGCCTACTTTGGCAATACCTTCAGTGATTTTGTCAGTGTCACCGACCTGCGGTACAGGTTGCCAGAAGAAGCAAGCCTTCAGCTGAACCATACCTTGGTTCAAAACATTTCAAGCACCTATTTGGCCGAGTTTCAAAAAGAATGGAAAGCCAAAGTATGGAAAAACAGCATCATTTCGGGTTTTCAAGGGGTTGTCCAACATGGGATTGGAGAGGGTGGGAACCAAGATCCCGCATTGCGGTACAAAAACCCCGAGGATATCAATTATATCTGGGGAGCCAGGATTGGGCTGAAAAACGACAAGATGGTTTTGCATTTGAATTATACAAGCATCAAAGGCAGCGGCCGCTTTCTGAGCCCCAGGGAATGGGGGAAAGATCCCTTTTTCACGTTTATCCCAAGGGAAAGAAACGAGGGCTTCAGCAAAGTGGATGCCTTGACGCTTTTCATTCAACGGTCATTTCCTGAGCGGTCCCTTCAACTTTCCAGTCATGTGGGGCTTCATTTTCTTCCTTCTCCCACCAATTTTTTAATCAACAAATACGCGTTTCCTTCCTATGCCCAAATGAATCTGGCAGCCAAATATGCCCCCAAAAACTGGGGGAAAGGCCTGGATTTCCATTTGATCCTGATGACAAAAAAAGCATTGGACCAAAGCGGTCTCCAGCCGGGATGGATTTACAACAAAGTCAATTTACTGCACCTCGATATGATCTTGAATTACAGGATCCAGTGGAATGAACAGAAGTAAAGAAAGGCTGTCAAATTTTGGAATGAACTCTTAAATTTCAGGAATTATTAAACATTTTGGAATTCGACTTCGTTTTTCACTTCTTTCCCCAGTTCAAAATCGCTCAGGTTGTCCAAGGTGATCTTGCTGATTTCCTGCAGGGCCTCGGTTGTCAAAAAGGCTTGATGTCCAGTGATCAATACGTTTGGAAATGTCATCAGCCTCATGATGACATCGTCATGGATGACCATTTCGGAAAGGTCCTTGAAGAACAGCTTTTCTTCCTGTTCGTACACGTCAATCCCCAAGAAACCAATCTGACCGTTTTTCAATCCCTTGATAACCGCCTTGGTGTCGATCAATGCACCCCTGCTGGTATTGATCAGCTTCACTCCCTTTTTCATCAGGCCAATTGTTTTTTGGTTGATCAGGTGTTTGGATTCGGGGGTCAAAGGACAATGGAGCGAAATGATATCACTCTCCTTTAATAGCTCCTGCAAGTCCACGTACCGAATGCCCATCGCCCTGATTTCGGGATTTTCGAAAGGATCATGGGCGATGACTTCGCAGCCAAACCCCAAAAGAATCCTACAAAGTGCCTTGCCTATGGCGCCGGTACCGATGACGCCTACCTTTTTGCGGTGGAGATTCATACCGGTGAGGCCTTCTATGGAAAAATTGTTTTCCCGAACCCTGTTGTAAGCTTTGTGCGTCTTCCTGTTCAGTGTTTGGATCAGCGCGATGGTGTGCTCGGCCACCGCTTCGGGGGAATAAGCGGGAACCCTAAAAACCCGGATCCCAAATTCTTTTGCCGCTTCCAGATCCACGTTGTTGAAACCTGCACACCGCAATGCAATGGCTTTGATGCCGATTTCATGGAGCTTTTTGATCAACGCTTTGGTGATTTTGTCATTCACAAATACGCATACAGCATCAAAACCAGCGGCCAATGACACCGTGTTGAGCTCCAGTCCATTCTTGAAATAGGTGATTTTGTGCGCGGTTTTCGGGAGGTACTCTTCAAAATATTCCCGGTCGTAAGACTTGGTGCTATAGAAGGCGATTTTCATAAGACTGTTGGGATTCTGGAAAAATGAGAGGAGTTTAATTTAGTTTTTTTGAGGATATGCATCTTATCATAACAGATCCTGCCCATCTTTTAAATTTTTCTGGGGGCATTGTAAACTTAAGCAAACCACAACGAATTTCCCAAAGGAAGAATCTTGGGGGATCGATTCCGAAAAATCTTTGGAGGCACGTTTCCAAATTTCAATCCGGATAGAGAGATCCGGTTTTTACGAAGGGATTTAGCTGAAGGATTGGGTTTTTGAATTGCAGCACAAACCATTAAAAAATAAATTGATACCGTTTGTGTAAAAAATGAGGTGATTTAGATCATGGAATAACCGGGAAAATTTTTTTTAACTAAATAAACCATAAATAAACACAGATAATATAGTTTTCATGTGTTTATTACGAATTATAATGTATTATTGTGGTTGAAATATGCAGTTGAAATCACCCAAAAGTAAAATAAATTATTTTCCTGAATGAATTGGATTAATGGATTTCCCCCTTTTTCCAGGAGTCATTATGTTGTTTTGTTTGATTGTGAATCACCCTTTATAAAAAACAATACATATCTGTTAGGCTACTATATGTTTTGGTTTTTGGTCAAACAATTCTTGGTGGTTTAAGTTTTAAATAATGATTTAACTAAAATAACATTAATGAAAATACAAAGTGGATTTTGGTTTTTCCGAAACGATTACAATTATCCCTTTCGTTTACCGAACGCTTTTCCATTTTGTTTCCAGCTTCTTTCAGCGACAAGCAAGTTTGTTTTTTTTACCCTACTTTTTTTGTTTTCTGCCTTAGGCGTATGGGGACAGACTTTTACCATTCCACGTAATGAAATTAGAGATGCTTCAGATATACCAGCTGGCGAGAATATTGTTTTGAATGAAAGGTCCGTCTTGAATATGGATGTCCCAAAGGCTTTCGGAACACTGACTGTCCAAAATATTTTTACAAACAATACTCAAAATGCAACGATAGCTGGAACAGGAACAGCCACCTTTTCTACTTTAACTGTGACTGCTACTTCTCCAGGAGGTAGCAGTTCATCACGTGGAATTTCTTTGATAATTAATCAGGGAGCAACGGTTATCGGTACAAATTTAATTAATGCTGGAACCCGATCAAAAAATGTAACAATCAATGGGACACTCAAACTTTCGGGACCTGGAGATGCAATACCCGATACAGGTTGGAATACCTTCACCATTGGCCCCGCCTCCACGGTGGAATATCTTGGAGCAAACCAGAACGTTTACGACGACAATTACCACAACCTGATCCTGTCCGGGAGCGGGACCAAAACGCTTCAGACAGGAACGACAAATATTTCCGGCGATTTCACGATGGGTGGAACTGCCTCAGCCACCACGGTGGCGGGATTGACCGTAGATGGGGAGTTGGCTATCGGAAACGGGGCTACTTTCACAGTGGGCAGCAATTTTCCCTTGACAGTCTCAGGATCCACCACGATTGGCGGCGGAACCAGCGGGACATTTATCTTGGGAGGAACGGGCGCAAAAACATTCTCCGGAAACGTGCTGGTCAACAATGGCGCGGTCTGGAACGAAACCGGGATTGTCCCCATTTTTTTTGGTGGAAGCCTGACCATCAATGGGACTTTTACTGCCAATGCCGAAGTCCATACTTTTTCTGGAACAGCATCCACTTTTGGTGGAAGTAGAGTCATCACCATTCCCAATACAACAATCTCGGGAACTTACACCAACAATGGAATATTGGCTGTTCCGACAGCCCTTTCTGGCTCTGGTTCGCTCTCACAAGGCCCAGGTGCCACGCTTAGAATAAGTGGTTCGTCCACGATATCGACACTTAATGCCACCGCAATTGGCAATACGGTGAATTTCAATGGCTCTGCCCAAACAGTATTCAATACCAATTACTTCAATCTGAGATTGAGTGGTAGCGGAATCAAAACACTCCAAGCCAATACGGCTTCGATTGGCGGTGACTTCATGCTCTTAGGAACGGCCAGCACCACTGCAGTCCGTGGACTTGGAATTGGTGGAACTGTCACAATAGATCCAGGAACGACATTTTCTGCGGGTGCCTTTACGCATCAGGTGGGAGGAAGTTGGATAAAAAACGGGACGGCAAATACCAATCTAAGTACACTCGTTTTCAACGGTGCCAACAACACCCAAACCATCACCGGAACCAATACCTTTGGAAACCTTCGGATTTCCCACAGCGGTTCCGGAACAGTCAATGCCACGGGAAGCACATTGACTGTTCCCGGCCTGACCGAGGTATTGTCAGGGACCTTTATCGGTTCGGGTACTTTCAATACTTTCAACATCAGCTCCGGGGCGAATTTCACCGTTCCAGCTTCGGAATCGGTTTCCCTTTTCGGGGATTTGACCTCGAACGGGCAATTGATCCCCAATACCAGCACCTTCTTGCTATCCGGAACGGCCAGACAAACCTTGGCAGGAACCGCAAACCTTAATTTTTACAATCTCACCGTGAACAACCCTGCGGGTGTCAAGGCAAATACCGACCTGACGGTCAACGGCATTCTGAATCTTGTTTCCCTAAGTCCAAATGCCAGGGATGGAAGTCTGGACATGGTGGCCAACTACGGTGATTATTCCAATATCATCACCGCCTCGGAAAATCTGACCACCACCATGACGCAGTCCCATGATATTTTGGATTCCAAAATACTCAACATGGGCGCGACTGCCTCCACCTTGGGTTCGGGCGAGGTCACAGGGAAAGTGAGACGGACGACATTTGTGAACAACACAGAATACACTTTCGGCAATCCGAATACCTCCCTTATCTTTTCATCCAACGGAGCGGGTGTACTTCCTTCGGCAATCCTGTTCATCATCACCAAAGGACCCGACAGAGGTGTTCATGCCAACATGCCGCAGGCGGTTCAGCGGCTTTATCAAGTGATCCGGACGGGAGGAACGGCACCGACGACCTATGCCATCAAGTTGAATTATGCAGCCGCTGAGATAAATGGGAATACCGACAATGGCTTGGTGCTTTGGGACCACCATATCCCCTACGTATCTGCCAATACCCCCCATGAGCATGGAAAAACCACGCAAAGTTTTTCCGACAACTGGGTGCAGTTGACCGGACATGGGATCCAATACCTCCAGACAGGTGAAGTAGTGGGAGGACAGACCAAATACTGGATGATCCGAAACACCTTCATTGAAGGAAACAGATGGCTCGGAGCAGCGACCACGGGTTGGAACGCAACGCCCAATTGGTCTGCCGGTTCCGTGCCTACGGATACGACCAACGTGATTATCCCTTCCATCACGGAGTCGCCAAGGGTGGCGATAGTGCCGCAAGGCAATCTGTCCAGTCCCGGGGCAACCGTAAAATCCGTTACCATTGATCCCGAGGGTGAATTGGACGGTTCGGATGGTTATTTGTTGATCAAGGGGGGAATTAAAAACAACGGTGGCGTGGGCTCCTGGACCAACAACGGGAAATTCCTGCCCGGAACCAGCACCGTGGTCTTTGATTATCCACGAACCAGCCAGATCGAAACGAGTACGGTATCCGGATCGGGAGCTACGAATTTCTATAATCTTATCAATTCCACGGGAACGGTGCTGGTACCGCAGGCAAATGCAGTACTGGGCATTGGCGGGGTATTTACCAACCAGGGAATCTTCGACGCGACCACTTTCCCCAATACAGTTGATTATAACGGAGATATTTCGCAAACACTGGTCAACCCGAATGGCCCTGTTTCCGGCTATTCCAATCTGAGGATAAGTGGGGAAGGGAACAAAACCTTTGGCGGAAATTTCGACATCTATAATGATTTCAAAAACAACGGGACAGGAACGGTTTTGCCAAACAACACCACTATTACCTTCAAAGGGGCAGAACGGCAAATCCTTTCGGGTATTTCCGAAACCCCTTTTTACAACCTGACCCTTGACAATGGATTGGGGATTTCTCTGGACTCAGGCATAAGTGTTGCCAATACGCTCACGTTGAGCCAGGGAATCATCGATACCAATGACAATAAACTGACACTGGGCACGCCCGGCTTTGCGGGAGAGGTCACAGGTGCGGGCAGCAGTCGGTTTATCTATGGTGTTTTGAAAAGATATGTCTCCAATGTAGAAAATCTGAACCTAGATTTCCCCATAGGAGATGACACAGCTTATACGCCGATAAACCTTAACTTCAGCGGAACCACTTCCGGCTCGGGCTTTTTGGAGGCCTCTTCGGCCGCGCTCGTGCCAGCGGCAGGCGATTTGCCCCTTGGAGCGGGTTTGTCTGCTGAAAAAGTGATCAGAAGAAGGTGGAAATTAAGCAATTCAGGAGTTGGCGGGTTTACGGACTATAGTGCTGTTCTAAATTTTGTCGCCACTGATGTTCTGGGGAACGCAAACCCAAATTCACTTTTTGCCAGGAGATTGCTACTTGGGAATTGGACTGATGAGCAGGTTGGGGTCCGAACAGCCTCCAGTACAGAAGTAATCAGTTTGAGCAGTTTCGGGGAATTTGCCTTGGGTGAAGGATGTACTTTCCGTTTTGAATGGCTGGGTTTGACTTCAGATTGGAACGATCCTAATAACTGGTGTGGAAATCAGGTCCCGCTTTTGGGAGAGACAGAAACTATCCTGATTCCCCAGACAGCCAACGACCCGATCATTTTAGGAACTGTTTCTATCAGTCTTAGTGGTGAAGTCATCATCCGGGAGGGGGCCAAGTTGATACTGAAACCGGGATCAACTTTCACCCTCAATACAAATTCTGAGATCATGACCGAGACCAATGCGATGTTGGTCCTGGAGTCGGGGTCAAAATATAATAATCTTGGGTTGGGTACGCCGGTATTGGAAGTTCAGCAGTTACTGGATGGTGTCAAAGGATGGCGGATGTTGGGTAGTCCTGTCATGACGACTTATGCGGATTTTCTTGAAGGGATGGTGACCCAGGGATTTCCTGGATCCAATTTCTCCACATTGCAGCCCAATCTCTTGTGGTGGAGCGAAACCGACAAGGGAACGAGTTTACAGGGCTGGAGAAGACCCAGCAACAGCAGCGAAATGGTCAGCCCGGGAAAAGGACATTATGCCTTTGTTTTTAATGGTGCGACCAAACCCTCCGATGGATTGCCCTATGGAGACAATCTTCCGATTACCCTGAAATCAACCGGCATCGAGCCGAATATAAGAAGTACACCCTTTAATTTTGGTGTTTCATTCACCAGAAGGGATACCAGTCTGATCGTGTCAGGGGATGGATTGCTCGAGGTCAATGTCTCGGATGAGGGCTTCAACCTTCTGGCCAATCCTTCTGCCAGTGTGATCGATTATTTTGGGTCAGGTTGGGTTAAAACCAACGTGGATGAGACGATCTATGTCTGGGATCCCAATGCCAACAGCGGACAGGGCAGTTTTCTGACCTATAACGGGAACACGGGCAACCTCAATTCAGGAAGGTTGGCCCCTTTTCAAGGATTCTGGGTAAAAACGAATGCAAGTTCCCCAGTATTGACTTTTGGCAACACGGCCAAGTCCTTCCTGTCAAGGGACTATGTGGGAAGAAAATTGACACAGGATCCTTTGAACATCCAGTTGCAACTGCAAGGGGAGGGCATGCAGGCGGATTCCTATATCAGCTTCTCCGAGTTTGGAAAAGAAGGACAGGACCGCTATGATGCCTATCAGCTCGAGTCCCTTTCCGACAATTGGCTGCTGCTCTATACCTACGGATCGCTGAGAACCAACAGCCCTTTGGTGATCAATCATCTTCCGGCGCTCGACCAGCAGGAAAGATCCATCCCATTGCATATCGCAGCGGCAAAGGGTGGCAAGGCACTCAATGGAAACTACAGTCTCTACTGGGAACTGCCAACCGATTGGCCTTCGGAGGTTTCATTGGTCCTGATGGACCATCTCCAGCAGAAGGCAGTTGACATGACCGTTCAAAACGGATACGACTTCAACTTCAAAGCACCGGAAATCGTGGGTACCAACAATTCAAAATTGATGAACGGTGGGATGAAGGCACCAAGTGCGGTGGTTTTCCGAAGCCCTTATGAGACCGGTGAGCCCAATCAGCGGGTAAATCCATCCACGCCAAAGCGTCCTTTTTCCATTTTGGTGGGGGGAGAATACCTTGGCGGAGAAATCACCTACAGACCGGACTTCCCAAAGTTGTTTGCCCCTGTCCCCAATCCATTCAGAACCAATGTCAAGATCAAGTTTTACTTCCCGATCGAAACGGAGGCGGAGCTACGGGTTTTGGATATGAATGGGGTGGAAAAAGCATTTTACCCCTACAAGAAATACAATGCAGGAATACAGGAAATCGAAATGGTGGGAGAATCGCTTGCTGCTGGAATGTACATCGTTCAGCTCATTAGCGAAGGGCAGTTGCTGACTCAAAAATTGATTAAGAATTAAGGTATGATCAAGAAACTTCTATATATCCTTATGATTGGGCTCTTGGTGTCGCAGTATTCCTACGCACAGGATACCAGAAGGGCAACCCTTACGGTCAATGCAACAGCAACAGTCACCGACAATCTCCAGATGCTGACCATCCGGAACCTGGACCTGATCAACCCGATCGTGGTGGAAAATCAGATCCTTGTATCTCCGATAACAAGCAGCTATGCAGGGATGTTTAAGATCACCGGAAACAGAGGGGCTAGGGTAAGGATAACCTTCCTCCAAACAGAGTTGCTGGAAGAACAAAATGGGGGGAGAGGGACGGTTTTCGCACAGTATTCCCTGAGTGCGGCAAGGGATGACATACAGTTCCAAAGTGCCTTGTTGGACGTGGGGGAAGCAGTAGTGCCAATCGGTGCCACTGGGGAATTGTATGTTTGGCTGGGCGCAAACCTTGACTTGTCCAAAGCCACCCCGGGGCTTTATTTATCTGAATTTACGATTGAGTTGGAATATATCTAAATGAACAAATGAATTTGAAACGCTCCCATACCGCAATGAACAAAGGACTGCTGGTCTTTGTATTCCTGATTTTTTCAGGAATGGAGGTTTCGTGGGCGCAGCGGATCAGTTTCAGTACCTGGACGGGGAGTGATGATATCATATTGACATCGCCCCAAGGAGCAATGCCAGGCTTGAATTTCAATCAAAAGCAGGCGGCAATCACCGCTTCCAGCGAGGCTGTTGTCATTGGGATCACCGATGGGCAAACGGTTATTTATGAGATCGAAGCCCCGGAAGGCTTTGATCTTGTGGTGGAGGTGGATGCACCAAATGTTTTGGCCCTTGAAGGGAATGCGGAGGAAACGGTCCCTTTCCAGCTGCGGATCGCATACAACAACCAAAGTGCAGCGGATCATCTTTCCGGAAAAGGCAGTGCCATCGAACTTCCCCTGGGGTTCAATACGATCGTCTTTCCGGTAAACAGAAGGATGTCAGGCGCCCCCGGACCACCGCCAACTCCGGAGCACGGGGGGTACACCCGGCCAAAAGCCAAGGCCTATCTTTATCTCTATGCCACCTTAGGCCCCATAGGAGCCGTTCTTCCCGGGGTTTATGAAGGAAATATCAATATCAACGTTTCTTTTTCCAGTTATGATTGATAAAAGACATTTCATCCTCTTCGTGCTGATACTGCTGCTTTCGAGCAGTGGAACAGTCATGGGGCAGTTTGTGAGTTTCCGGTTGGAACTCCCGGCAGGGGTGAGTTTTAAGTCCAAGGTGATCGGTCCCAATCCGGAAAATCCCGATCAGCAAATGATTTGGATAGAGATGGTCGCAAATGAAAACCTGACGGTCCTGCTCGATCTTCGGGAAGTGGACTCGGGCAAATTCTATGATGGCTTGGTCTATTTCCTCAATGACGGCACGGTCAATTTCGCCCAGGCAGAAATAGTGTCCCAAGGAAACCAAACCCTACAACTCGACAATAGGGGAATGCTAATCCGGAATTTAGAACCCTTTGCGAATAGCCTGCATGCCTGGCTGGGACTGCCGGCAACAAAGGGGATTGTTGCAAAAATAGAATACCCATAGCTGTGAAATTTATTGTCAACCAAAAAAAGAATCGCTTATGTAACATTTAAGACAAGATTACTGGGAAGAATCAGGGAGATTCACCTAGATTTTTAAGAAGATTTAAAAACAAAATTCACAAACAAACAAATCAAACAATGAAAACAATTTTAAAATCACTCATGATGGCCGCATTTTTCGCAGGCCTTGGAAGTACTGCTTACGCGCAAAAAACCGCAACGGCACCAGCTTCTGCTACAATTCTTGCCGATTTGACCATTGAATTGGATGGAACTCAGAATGAAATTGCATTTGGAAATCTATCCGCAAGCACAACTGGTCCAGTTATCTTGGATGCAAATGGATTAGCAAATTCAAACACGGGTACATCGACTAACGTTGCGAGATTCGATTTGGGTGGAGCTGATGGTAGTGAAGTTACAGTTAGTTTTGATGAGGAAGTACTTTTGGAAGGAACTAATAATGCTTCAAATACAATGACAATGACCTCACAAGTTGTAGGTACTGCTTTAGCTGCTGAACAAAGTGCTGCAGGCATAGTAGAAATTGGTGATACCGTAAGCCTTGTTTTGAATCAAGGTGGAACAAGAGGTGAGTATTTCCTATGGGTTGGTGGCTCGTTCCCAGCACTAGCAGGTCAGAACGTAGATATTTACGCTGGAACCTTCAACATCAATGTAGAATATAATTAATCTTAAAACCCTAAAAGTCGGCGGATATACCGCCGACTTTTTTATCTTTCCCGAATGAAAAAATACCGGATTGCACTTAATTTATTCTTGTCAATGGCATTTGCCTTGCCAAGTCTTGCCCAGGTTTCAATCGCGCCGACTTCGGTCTTTATGGATGCCAATGGAATTGCCTCCCTTTACATCACCAATCCTTCTGAGACTGCCCAGGAAATAAGCGTCAGCTTTGTCTTTGGCTATCCCGGAAATGATGAAAACGGGAGTTTGATCATGGTCTATGGAGATTCTGTACGCGCAGGACAAGTGGGTATGGGAGACAGATTGCGTTCTTTTCCTAGAACCTTCATCTTGGCCCCTTTTCAGCAGCAGACCGTAAGGCTTCAGGTACGTCCCGACCGATCTCTCCCCCCAGGAATGCAATTCACCAGGATCAAAGTGACCTCCAGTGCCCAGACTCCGGACATCGAGGAAAGCGCCACAGAAGGGGTTTCCACCCAGGTAAACTTCCGTTTTGATCAAGTGATTGCTGCATTCTACAAAAACGGACAGACCACCACAGGTCTTGAAATCGGAAATGTGGAAACCATCCAGTCTGAAGGCAAACTGAATGTGATCCCAGAATTCACCACCACCGGAAATTCCCCTTTCTTGGGAAGCGTCTCTGCCAGCCTTAAAAATGCAGCCCAACAAACCGTCGCACAACAGCAGCAGACTGTTGCCCTTTATTTCAGTGGAAAACGAAAAGTAGAAATCGCCCTTCCAGAAAACCTGCCTGCAGGAGATTATACCGTGGAACTTCAATACGAAACCAAACGCGCAGACATTCCTTCCTCGGATTTGGTTCAGGCCACACCGATCACCAAAACAGTTGCTGTGCGCATCCAGTAAAAAAAAGCATTTCACCCAAATTGAAAAAATGGATACTGGCCAATTGCCTTATCCCTGGAAAATCTATGCCATCTTTTAAGACAAAGTCAACTTGAATTTCATCGGGTTTTTTCGATTCTTAAGAAAATTGCGGAAACTGCCGGTGGCACTTTGCATTCTCGCCTTGAGTTTTTTTCCTAAGGACTTGCTTGCCCAGCAAGAACCTGATGGAGAAGCTTTGCTGACTTTTACCTATCCGGCTCTTGGGCAGGTTTACCTGAATGCTGTTTTTTTTGGCGATATCCCTTTTCTTCCGATGGGAGAAGTATTGAGCTTGCTTTACATTCCCTCAGAGCGTACCGAAAATGGAAAAGGCCTCAAAGGGACTTTTCCCGGGAAGAATGACCAATGGGGCATTGATCCTCTTTTGGGGACTGCAGTAATCAAGGGCAAAACAGAGGTTTTGTCTGCCGAAAACTTTTACCTGGGAGAAATGGATCTTTACCTGCATCCGGATTATTTCTCGAGGATTTTCGGATTGAATTTTTCGACCAATATCTATGCGCTATCCATTAGCCTGGTCGCTGAAGGCGCTTTGCCGGTGGATGACAAACAAAAAAGAGAAGCACTCCGCAAAAGACTTCAACAGCGCCAATCCGGGCAGGCCTCGGATGCACCTTTACTGTATGACCGGGAAAGAAAACTGATCGCTCCCGGGATGTTGGATTACAACCTGAATACCACCCAAACGGAAAGTGGACGCAGTCTAGGGCTTTTGCTGAATGGGGGAATGGAATTTTTGGGAGGGGATTTGCAAGGGGTTTTCGCAGGAAACCTGCAAAACGGCAATCTTTTTGCAAACACTTCCGGAGTCCGATGGCGCTATGTATTGCCGGGTGGCATGCGGCCGGATGACAATGTGGCGATCACCAGTATCAGTGTTGGCCAGATCAATACTTCCGGGTTCAACAATTCTACCCGACTCTTGGGAGTGGGTGTCACCAACAATCCCGTGATCCCCAGACTGAAACTTGACGTTTTTGTCATTGATGGTTATACAGCCCCCGATTCTGAAGTGGAATTGCTGATCGGTGGCCAATTGGTCGATTTTCTAAGGGCGGATGAGGTAGGATATTATCGATTCAATGCCCCCATCACTTTTGGAACCATCCGGCTGGGTATTCGGATTTATACCCCACAGGGAGAGGTGATCACAGAAGACAGACAGCTGCAGATTCCCTTTACCTTTTTGCCGAAAGGCTTTGTGACCTACAACATACAGGCAGGCTTGCCACAATTCGGCTTGGATAGCCTGGGTACAGAAACCATTGGTCACGCAGACATTGCTTACGGCATTACCAATGCGCTGACCGTACGTGCTGGAGTTGACCAAGGATCTTTATTTGGGGTAAACAATACCTACGGTGTATTTGGGCTTTCAGCAAGATTGCTTCAACAATATTTGGTGAATGTGGACATTTTGCCCAACCGCTACTATCAAGCTTCCGGATCGGTTTTCTATGCCAACAATACCAGCATCAATGCCCAATACACAGAACATGTTCCGGGTTCTGAATTCAATTTTTTGGGCCAAGTCCGAGATGCCAACCTGAACCTATTCTATCCCTTTAAGGTATTTGGTAAATTTTCAGGTTTTAGGATCGCAGGCGAAAGACTCTGGTTTGAAAATGGTGTCAGGACCAATTATCAGGCGGATATCAATACACAAATCGGAAGGGTAGTCACGCGTGTCAATTATCGGGAAAGAATCAATGGAATCAACGACATCACCGAAGGGGGAACTGGATTGGGGCAACCCGGAGCATTTTCTTTGGCATTGCTCACCGGCTCCATGACCTATACGGTTCGTAGAAGTCCAAGTGTGCCTGTTTTTGTCCGTGGCATGTTCTTGAGAGGGCAGTTTCGCTACGATACCGATATCAGGCAGCCACAGTCTTACAGTGTGCTGCTTTCGCAGACGCTATTGAAAACCGGAAGGTTTACACTGGGATATGAACAAGATATGGTCAGGAAAGCCGGGCAACTCCAAGTTGGCTTTCTCTATGATTTCACCGCGATACGGTCTTCCACCCAGTTCAGTGCAAGAAAAGACAGCTATGTGGCACAGCAAACGTTCAGTGGTTCCATTGGGATTGACCCTTCAGGGCTTATGTTGCCAACCAACAGGGATCAGGTCACTCGGTCAGGGGTGTCCGTCAGGATGTTTATAGACAAGAATGAAAACGGGGCTTTTGACGAAGGAGAGGAGGTTGTTCCTGCCAAAGCGGTGAGGCTGGATCGCTCCGCAAACATGCTGCTGGGTTCCGATGGCATTCTGCGCATCACCCAACTCCAGAGCTATTGGAAGTACGAAATGGAAGTGGATATCAATGCCCTTCCCAATCCAAACCTGGCGCCCAAGATTAAGAAATTCTCCTTTATTGCGGAGCCCAACAGGTTCAGGAGCATCGATATTCCCCTTTACCAAACCGGCATCATCGAGGGATTTGTTTATTCAGAACAGAATGGCAGTTTGCAAGGGCTGGGAGGATTTCGCCTTATCCTTGAGAAGGATGGAGAAGAAGTCGAATCCAAGGAAGTCTTGAGGACTTTTTCCGATGGTGGCTTTTATGCGTATGGGCTTTTGCCGGGGAAGTATACACTTAGGATAGATCCCAAGCAGCTGGAGTTTATGCAGTCTGATTCCGAGCCTGGGGTTCTTGAGTTTGAAATCCTTGCTTTGGCAGATGGGGATTACAAGGAGAATCTGAATTTTGTCCTCCGAAAAATACCAGCCGCTCCGGAAGATTGATTAGATTTAAATTCGACGGATGTAAGGGTTTCGTGAAGGAAGTGGACCTTGCAAGGAAAACAGCGCCTTTGCAGTCAAAGGCAAAGCACCGCCAAGGTGAAGTCGAATACAGGGACGAAGGGATAGGTTTTGGCCAATTTCAGTCCGAAGTAGAATCGCGAATGGATAGGTGTTAATACCTGATAGAATCGGGCTGAAACCCGAAAATACGGGTTAAAACCCGGAAACGCGGGCTGAAACTCTATTGCCATGGTCTGTGTCCTCACAGACCATTAGGATTGGTTTTGACCATTTTCAGCCCGAAGTAGCATCGCGAATGGACAGGTGTTAATATCTGATAGAATACTCGCTGAAACCCGGAAAAACGGGCTGAAACTCTATTGCCATGGTCTGTGTCCTCACAGACCATTAGTTAAAGCTGAAAGAATACGGATTAAAACCCGAAAACACGGGTTAAACCATAAAGTCACAAAAAAAACCCAGACTGAAATCCAGTCTGGGTTTTTTTTAAGCGCTTTGAAATAACTTAATTCGTTCTTTCAACACTGACCTGATCCAATCCTCTTTTTTTCAAAAGGGCATCGATCTTGGGTTCAGCGCCTCTGAACTTCACATACATTTTCATCGGATCATCCGTTCCACCTCTTTCCAGGATTTCTTTTCTGAAAGCCTGGGCTTTTTCTTGGTTGAACAATTCCGTTTCCTTAAAGGCTTGGAAAGCATCCGTATCCAATACACCTGACCAGATATAACTGTAATAACCTGCGGAATAGCCTCCTGAGAAGATGTGATTGAAGTAGGTGCTTCTGTATCTTGGAATGATATTGTCAGTCAAGCCGATCTTTTCCATGGATGCAGTCTCAAAATCTCCAGCATTGGCCGTGATGGCCGTTTCCTGGGTATGGTAATCCAAATCCAAAAGGGAAGCAGCCAAATATTCCGTGGTTCCAAAACCTTGACCAAATGTCCCGCTTTTGCTCAGCTTCTCGATCAACGCATCTGGAATCACTTCTCCTGTGCTATAATGCACTGCATATTGTTTCAATACAGCTGGGTCAGTTGCCCAATTTTCCATGATTTGTGAAGGAAGCTCCACAAAATCCCTTGGCACTGAAGTGCCTGCAAGGCTTCTGTACTGCACATTGGAAAGCAATCCGTGCAAGGCATGTCCAAATTCATGGAAGAAGGTGGTCACCTCGTCGAAGGTCAACAAGGCCGGAGCATTGCCCGTAGGCTTGGTGAAATTGCAAACGATGGAAATCACGGGTGCTTTTCGCTCGCCGTTCAGGGTTTGCTGTGGTCGGTAGGAAGTCATCCATGCGCCACCTCTTTTGGAAGCCCTAGGGTGGAAATCCATATACAATACGCCTACATGTGATCCGTCGGCCTCTTTTACTTCATAAGCCTTCGCATCGGGATGATACACGGGGATATTTTTGATCTCTTCAAATTGCAGTCCGAAAAGTTTGTTGGTGACCATAAAGACACCTTCCTGAACTTTGTCCAAGCTGAAATAAGGCTTCACCTCTTGCTCGTCCAATTCAAAACGCTCCTGACGGATTTTCTCTTCATAATATCTCCAGTCATAAGGTTCCAGTTGAAAATCCCCACCTGAGGCAGTGATCATTTTCTGCATGTCCGCCGCTTCATCCTTGGCCTTGGCCAAAGCCGGCGTCCAGAGTTGGTTCAATAGTTTATAGACATTCTCCGCATTCTTGGCCATGGTTTCTTCCAAGACATAGTCTGCATGGGATTTGTAACCCAAGAGTTGGGCTTTTTCCATCCTCAAATTGGCAATATCGATGGCGTTCTTTTTGTTGTCCTTGTCGTTGCCTTGGTCTCCACGGTTTTTGTAAGCCTCCCAGATTTGTTTCCGGAGTTCACGGTTGTCGGCATATTGCAAAAAGGGCATTACACTTGGGTTCTGAAGCGTGAAAAGCCACTTGCCTTCTTCCCCTGCTGCTTTGGCATCGCCGGCAGCACCTTCGATCAAGCCCGCAGGTAGTCCAGCCAAATCAGATTCCTGATCGATCCATAATTTGTAGGCATTGGTTTCGGCCAGGATATTCTGACCAAACTCAAGGCCAAGGGTGGAGAGTTTGCTGTTGATTTCTCTTAATTTTACTTTGTCGGTTTCGTTCAGGTTTGCGCCGTTCCTGACAAAGGATTTGTATTTTTTCTCCAACAGTTTGGCCTGTTCTGGATTGAGCCCCAAGCTTTCCTGGTTGTCCCAGATGGATTTTACTCTCGCAAAAAGCTTCTCGTTGAGGTTGATGTTGTCGCTATGCTTGGAAAGTTCGGGCGCCATGTCCCTTGCGATTCCCTGAAGCGTGTCGTTGGTGTTGGCTCCATTCAGGTTGCCAAATACAGTGTTGACTTTATTGAGCAATTCCCCGGAATATTCCATCGCCTCGATGGTGTTTTCAAAGGTGGGCGCATCGGGATTGTTGACGATTGCATCAATCTCCTCTTGCTGCTTTTTGATGCCGTCTTGGAGTGCCGGGACGAAGTGCTCGTTTTTGATGAGATCAAAAGGAGGGACTTCAAAAGGCGTATTGTACGCTTCAAAGAAAGGATTCATATCCGCTGTTTTTTCTTCCGCTTTGCTGCAGCCGTAGAGCGTGGCTCCTGCTGCAACCAAAGCAATGATGGTTTTATTCATGATACATTATATTTGAGTTGCTGCAAATATAAAGAGAATTCATTGGGGAGAAAACAAGGCAGGTGGATCCGTGAGAAGCGGTCAAAAGACCTGTTTTTCTTGCCCAAAAATGATTTGCAGCGAATGTTGGCTCTTGGGAATGGCTAAGAATCTCTGAGCCAATCGATTTTTTCCAATATTCCAAGTTTGATAAAAGGGTTTTTTGTCAAAACACAGGAAGTTGTGGCGCATTTGGGATCTAGATTGGAAACCGGCTATGGTGCTGAAAAATATCTTTGTTTACCAAATCAAGGGGCTTATATTTGCCCATAATCAAGAAATTGTATATCAAAAAAGGAATTCAAGGTGTCAAATAGAACTGTAAATGTAGGAATTGTTCAGCTCAGCTGCTCCAATGACCCAGCATCCAATTTGCAAAAAACCATCGCAGGCGTCAGAGATGCCGCCGCAAAAGGTGCAAAGATTGTTTGCCTTCAGGAATTGTTTCGATCGCTGTATTTTTGCGATGTGGAGGAATACGAAAATTTCAAATTGGCCGAGAGCGTTCCCGGCCCATCCACCGATATTTTATCAGGGCTTGCCGCAGAATTGGGTGTGGTGATCATTGCCTCGCTGTTTGAAAAAAGGGCCAGTGGACTTTACCACAACACCACCGCCGTATTGGATGCGGATGGAACTTACCTCGGAAAATACCGAAAAATGCATATTCCGGATGATCCGGGCTATTATGAGAAGTTTTATTTCACTCCCGGTGATTTGGGTTACAAGGTTTTCAAAACCAAGTTTGCCACTATCGGTGTCTTGATTTGTTGGGATCAATGGTATCCGGAGGCGGCCAGGATCACTGCCCTGATGGGTGCCGAAATGTTGTTTTATCCAACGGCGATCGGCTGGCACGTGGAGCAGGATGCCGAAACGAATGAAGAACAATACCAGGCTTGGCAAACCATCCAGCGTTCGCATTCCGTAGCCAACGGTATTCCCGTGATTTCGGTGAATCGAGTCGGTGAAGAAGGAAATATGAGGTTCTGGGGTGGTTCTTTTTTTTCCAATGCCTTCGGAAAAGTGATTTACCAAGCGGACCATATCGCCGAGGAAGTCCATGTAGAGGAAATCGATTTGGACAAATCCGAGCGGTACAGAACCCATTGGCCATTCCTCAGGGACAGAAGGATTGATAGCTACTCACCCATTTTAAAGCGCTTTATCGATGAAGATTAATCCCATCGTCTCTGAAATTTTTAGCCTTGCCCAATCGGGAAAGGTCACGCCCGCCTCCCTTGGCTATATATTTCCCGCTGAATTTGGCCCGCACGCCAGTACATGGCTGAGCTGGCCGCACAAGGAAGCTTCTTGGCCAGGAAAGATCGATACGATATTTTCAGCCTATGCAGAATTCATCAAACTGGTCGCTGAGGGAGAATTGGTCCACATCAACGTCGCCAATGAGGCCATGAAACAATTTGCTACGGCACATTTGGTGTTGGCAAATGCGGACCTGAGCAATATCCAGTTTCATTTTTTCCCTACCAATGATGCCTGGTGCAGGGATCATGGGCCGGCTTTTTTGATCAATCCGGAAGCGGAGTGCAAAAAGGCCTTGGTCAAATGGAACTACAATGCCTGGGGTGAAAAATATCCTCCCTATGACCTGGACAACCAGATTCCCATCAAGATTGCAGAATACCTGAATATTCCCTGTTTTACGCCGGGCATCGTCATGGAAGGTGGCTCCGTGGAATTCAACGGCAAGGGGACCGTGCTGACCTCGGAAGCCTGTCTGCTTAACCCCAACCGAAACCCCCACCTTTCCAAAGGGCAGATCGAGCAATATCTCATCGATTATTACGGTGTCAGCAACGTACTCTGGCTGAAAGACGGCATTTTGGGAGATGATACCGATGGGCATATCGATGACTTGACCCGTTTTGTCAATGCGGATACCGTGGTGACCGTGGTGGAGCAGAATGCCTCCGACGAAAATTATGCGCCCTTGAAAGAAAATCTAGATTTGCTTCAAAAACTCCGGTTGGAAGATGGCAAGCAGCTCAATATCATTGAGCTACCGATGCCTGCGCCGATCGTGTTCGAAGACATGAGATTGCCGGCTTCCTATGCAAATTTCTATGTTTCCAATAAATATGTGATCGTTCCAACCTTCAGGGATGACAATGATGACAAGGCATTGGATATCCTCAGTGGATGCTTCTCGGACAGGAAAGTGGTGGGTGTGGATTCTTTGGATTTGATATGGGGATTGGGATCTTTCCATTGCCTGAGTCAGCAGGAACCTTTGGTGTGAATGTGAGTAAAAAGTTTTAGAATAATAAAATCCCAGGTAAAATGCTTGGGATTTTATTATTCCAGATTTGAAAAAATATCCTCCAGGTCAAGTTCGAATCCCGGGATGCAAATTGATTTCACAATATCACCTATTGTAAAAAGTTTGGAGGGTACATATTTCCCTTCAAGCAGCGTATAGATCAAAAGTGTCAATTCGTTTGGATGAATGATCCAATATTCTTTTACCCCACTTTCTTCATACACTTCATATTTGTTTTGGAGTTCTTTTTTGTTGTTTCCCGGAGAAAGTATCTCAACAATCAGATCAGGAGCACCGATACACCCGAATTCATCCAACTTGGTTTTGTCGCAAACCACACAGATATCAGGTTGGACTACGGTGAAAATAGCTGTATTCTTTTTTGACTTGCCAGGAAGCCTTACGTCAAATGGCGCACCATAAGCTTCACAGGGTTTATTGTTTAGGAAGTTGTGCAGTTTTGTAAAAACATTCCCGAATATCTTTTGATGAACTCTTCTTGGGGCAGCTGCAGCCGATTTGAAGACTTTTCCTTTGATGATTTCCACCATTTCATCCATCTCCCAAGTCAAATAATCTGCATAGGAATAAATACCATATTCGGTAAATGGCTCCTCGGTTTTATGATGATCTGGCGCTTTGGTCTCAAAATCTTTCATATTACTAAATTTAAAAAAAAATTGCTTGGGAAGAATAAAAACTTTGGGATATTAGAAAGGGTTCTTCATGGTTTTTTGTGAGGGACTAAGGAACGAAGGATTTTCTCAGTTTGGATACTTTCGGATAACCATTATTTTCACCCCGGAATAAAACCAGATTGGCTACCAAATTTTCTTTCGTTACTTTTGAGTTCAAATTAAAACCGAAAGCAATGAATTATGTGAAATTCATTTTGGCTGTATTTATTTTTTCGATTCTCATTCATACCCAGGCTTTTTCACAGGATAGAGAACAATATGTGATTCTGATTTCTCTTGATGGTTTTAGACATGATTACGTAGAAAGGTTCAAACCAGAAAACCTTTCGAAATTTATCCAAAGTGGAACTTCCGCTGAGGCGCTGATTCCCTCTTTTCCCAGCAAGACTTTCCCCAACCACTATACCATTGCCACGGGGATGAAACCCGAAAACCATGGATTGGTAGACAATTCCTTTTATGAACCCGAAAAAGACCTTGTCTATTCTATGGGAAGCAGGGATATCGTCGAAGATGGGTATTGGTATGGAGGCACACCTATCTGGGTATTGGCAGAACAAAATGGGTTGAAAGCCGCAAGTTATTTTTTTGTAGGGTCGGAGGCACCCGTTCAGGGAATCCATCCAAGCTATTATTTCAATTTTGATGCTAGCGTCCCCAATCTTACTCGAGTGTCCAAGGTATTTGAATGGCTACAGTTTCCGGAGGATGAAAGGCCGAGAATGATTTCACTGTATTTTTCTGATATGGATAATGTAGGACACCGATATGGCCCGGATAATGACGAACAAATCGGTGGAAGACTGGAGAAATTGGACCATGAATTGGGCGCTTTGTTTGAAGGGCTGAAGAGTTTTGACCTGGACATCAACATTTTCATCGTTTCCGACCATGGGATGACCAATATTCCCAAAGAGAATTTGCTCAACCTTGATTCTATCACCGACGGTTTTGCAGCAAGAGTCGTCAACAACGGTGCTTTGGCCCACCTTCATTTGGAAAATACCGAGGAATTGGAGGATGTTTATCAGCGGTTGAAAAAATCTGAAAATCATTTCAAAGTGGTCAAAGTATCGGACAGGGAATATTATAAGAATATTGAAAAGTATAGAAACCGATTTGGGGATCTGATCATCCTTCCGGATTTAGGGTATTATTTGGCCACGACCCAAGGCATGGTTTCTTATCAAAACAGGTCCGCCATGTTCAAAACAGATGTCTTTGGGGAGCATGGATTCAGCCCTGAGTTTAAGGACATGCATGGCATCTTTTTCGCCAGTGGGCCGATGGTCAAGGAAGGGTTGTTGATTTCACCATTTGAAAATATTCATATATATCCCTTGTTGGCGACTATCCTGGGATTGCCGATTCCGGCTGACATAGATGGGAATCTTGAAATACTTGAACCGATTTTGAAAGAAAAATAATGGATAGGAAAGAAATAGTGAACAGACAAGAAGTATCTTTTCTGGTGAATACGTTTTACGACAAAGTCAGAAAGCATGAAAGTCTGGGGCCGATTTTCAATTCGGTGGTAAAGGATTGGCCGGCTCATTTGGAGCATTTGACGGATTTTTGGGAAATGGTCTTGCTCCAATCCGGTCCCGGAGCCGGCCAATTCAATCCCGTAAAAGTCCACAAGGAAGTGGATCAGGCTACCCATAGCCAGATCCAGCAGGCCCATTTCGGCAATTGGCTGGAGCTGTGGTTTTCCACATTGGATTCCCATTTCCAGGGAGAAGTGGCAGACTATGCCAAGGAACATGCGCGCAAGATGGCGCATATTCTATTTTTTAGAATCATGGAGGCAAGAGGAATAAAATGAGGGGTTGCGGTAAATGAACATGTTCTTAAGAATTTCGGTTGTGTTTAAAATCCTTGGGTACATGTTCAAAAATTCCTTTTTACCGATTATCAGTTTGTTTTCAATTCTTGCCATTGGTTCCTCCTGCTCCTTCAATGGCGTGACCCGCTCCAAAAACATCACGTACATGGAGGAGGGTTTTGCCGGCAACCTTCCCGAAAAAAAGCTAAACGTTTTTGCACCCAAGAAAGCCAAGGGGGAAAAGAGTGTCCTTTTGTTTATTCATGGAGGGAGTTGGAATTCCGGAAACAAGGATATTTATGATTTTTTCGGCAACAGATTGGCAAGGAAAGATGTGGTGGCTGTGGTGATGGATTATCCATTGAGTCCGGATTACCAAGTACACGATATGGCCAAGGCTTCCGCGAAGGCGGTTCAGTGGATTCAGGAAAATATCGGTGAGTATGGGGGAGATCCAGAAAAGATTTTTGTCTCCGGACATTCTGCCGGCGGGCATTTGGCCAGTTTGATTACTATCAGAGATGATTATTTTGATACTTTGGGTATCAAAAACCCAATCAAAGGTGCTGTTCTCATCGATGGCGCAGGATTGGATATGTATGGATTTCTGATGCAGAAGGATTATGCTCCCGGGACTTCTTATCTCAAGGCATTCACGGATGACCCCCAGGTTTGGAAGGATGTTTCACCAATGTACCACTTAGATGAGGAAATGCCACCACTGTTGATCCTGATGGGAGAGAAGACGCTTCCGAGTATAGAAAAATCCACCGAGAGCTTTTTGGAGGAATACAAAAAATACGTATCTGAGCCGAATTTCCATCTTCAAAAAAGAAAAAGGCATGTCCCGATGATTGCCCAGTTTCTCTACACCCCGAACAAGGCTTACCGATGGATGCTTGATTTTATGGGGGAAACCGAATAGGGAAGGGTCCAAGTCAGATCTGGTTCAAGTCTTCAGACTTGGATCATCATATCGCAGTCTTCAGACTGTAAATTTCCCTAATCAAGAATCTGTGATCAAAGCCTTTATTTCTTTTTCCAACTCTGGCAGATGGCGGATTAAAATCGACCAAATATTCTCATCAGAAATATTGTCGTAGGCATGAATGACTTGGTTTCTCAGGCCAATGATAGATTTGGATTCAGGAAGATGATTGATAAATTTTGGATCACGTTTGATTATTCGGTTCATCGCCTCGCCGATGATTTCAAGATTTCTTTCGATAGCCCTTTTCAGCATTTTATTCTTTTGGTAATCGATAAAGTCCTCAACTTCCGTTGATTTTAAAAATTGTTGAATTTCTTCAATGGAGACGAGGATATCAAAAAGTCATTTATTGATCCTGTTGCCCATAAATCAGTTTTTTATTCTTGTTTATAGAAGCGATTAGAATGGGGTTCTTAAGGGTTTGTTCTTCCACTAAGTCAATATCCCTATTCACCAATTCACTGAGTTTTTCTTTGAGGGTCAAAAAATTCTCAAAATACCCGGAAGGCTCCATGTCTTCAAACTTCACCAAAAAATCCACGTCCGAATCTTGGTTAAAACTATCCCCAAGTGCGGAACCAAAAAGGTGAAGCCTTTCTACATGATGTTGTTTACACAGTTTCTCAATTTTCTGAGAATTGATAGCCAAATCTTTCATAACCTAAATATAACAAGAAATAATATGGCCTGCTTGCCAATTTGAACACAATCGGTCCAAGTCCGAAGACTTCAACCATGTATCTAATCCCCGGCATTCCAGTATTCCATCCTTTCGCAGCTTGTGACCTCGATGCTGTAGAAATCAAATTCTTCGGTCACTTTACCCTTGATCAGGTAGATGCCGCGGCCTTTGAAAGGGTGCTTTTTGACCACGGGAGGGAAGTGGACCGTGTCGATCCAGTGGCCGTCCCGGTCGACAAAGGTACCGAAGTTCATTACGTCACCCTTCACGGTGCGGGTGTACTTGATCGTGACGAGATAGCCGATAACCTGCACGCGCTTGCCGAGGTGCATTTTCATGTCCCTGGCTTTGATACTGGGGACACTTTGGTTTTTGAGCAGCAGGAAAGGGGAGTCCAGCGGGAACTCCAGGATTTCCAGTTGATCCACAATCTCCTGCCGGATGTCGGCCGGTTCCAGAGTGGGGATTTGAAGTTCGCGGAAGCCGGGCTCTTTGAAAAGCCCTTGGCCGCCGCTTACAGGTCGGCGCTTGTTCAGGATGAAATGGGCTTCCCAAAGCAGCGCCTGCTTGGTCTTGCCGGTAAACCGGAAGCAACCGATCCGGATCAGGATCAGGACTTGCTCCAGACTGATCTCCACCCGGTCCACGAAGTCTGCCAACCCGAGAAAAAAGCCATTGGCCAGCCTTTCCCGAAGCAGCTTTTCCACACTGTTTTTCTCCACAAATTTCAGATGGACAAATCCCAGATAGACGGTTTCTCCCTTGATGTTGGTTAGGTAATCGCTTTCGTTGACGTGGGGGGCCTGGATGTCGGCGCCGTTCATGCGGAGTTCGTGGATGTAGAATTCGGTGTGGTAAAATCCCCCGAAGTTGTTGATCACGCCCACCATGAATTCCAGCGGAAAGTAGGCCTTGAGGTAGAGGCTTTGATAGCTTTCCACCGCAAAGGAGGCCGAGTGTCCCTTGGCAAATGAATACCCTGCAAAGCTCTCGATCTGATGCCAGACTTCATCGGTGATCTTGGGGTCATGGCCTTTTTTTTGGCAGTTGAGAAAAAACTGTTTCTCCACACGCTGGAATTCGTCTTTGGAGCGGGATTTTCCGCTCATCCCCCGACGAAGGATATCCGCCTCACTCAGTGAAAGATCTGCAAAATAATGCGCCACCTTGATCACATCTTCTTGGTAGACCATAATGCCGTAGGTTTCCGGCATGATGTCATGGAGAACAGGATGGGCCATTTTTCTTCTTCCCTTGTCCACATGTCTCAAAATATACTCCCGCATCATCCCCGATCGGGCCACGCCGGGACGGATGATGGAGCTGGCGGCAACCAGCTCCAGATACTCGTCTGCCTTCATCTTGGCAAGCAACATGCGCATGGCGGGTGACTCCACATAAAAGGCACCGATGGTGTGGCCATCCCGAAGATGCTGCTTGATCTTGGGATCTTTTTTGAATTGGGCTACCTGTCGGATGTCGACGGAGATGTTTTGGTTTTGCTGGATGATCTGGATGGCGCTTTTGATATGTCCTAATCCCCTTTGGCTGAGGATGTCAAACTTGTGCAG
The DNA here is from genome assembly GCF_000381545.1 of Rhodonellum psychrophilum GCM71 = DSM 17998. Classification (GTDB taxonomy): domain Bacteria; phylum Bacteroidota; class Bacteroidia; order Cytophagales; family Cyclobacteriaceae; genus Rhodonellum; species Rhodonellum psychrophilum. The sequence goes on from NZ_KB906691.1 coordinate 81,727, forward strand.
GCCAATGTCCTCTGCCACGTGCATGTCGAAATGGGAAATGGGAAAGCCTTTGGGCGGCATTTCGGTGGCGGTGTAGTAGTGGATGGGTTTGTGTGCGATCAAGATGCCGCCTGCATGGATGCTGAGGTGGGCGGGCATGTCTTTGAGTACCTCAGAGTAGCGCAGGATGAGTTTGCCGTATTGGTCGGGTGCGTAGCCGGGTTTGTTGGCATGGAAGATCAGGGATTCGATTTCCGTCTTGGGCAGGCCGAAGACTTTGCCGAGTTCGCGCAGGACGGAATTGTACTGGAAAGTGGAATGGGTGGCCAACAGACAGACGTGTTCGTCCTCGGGAGTATTGTATTTTTTGAAAATATAGTCAATCACGTCATCCCGGTCCTTCCACGAAAAATCGATGTCAAAGTCCGGCGGATTTTCCCGATACAGGTTGATAAACCGCTCAAAGTACAGGTCCAGTTCAATCGGGTCCACATCGGTGATGCACAGGCAATAGGCCACGATGCTGTTGGCGCCGCTGCCCCGGCCGACATGGTAGTATCCTTTGCTGTACGCATAGTTCACGAGATCATAATTGATCAGGAAGTAGGAGACAAATCCTTTTTGTTGGATGAGTTCGAGCTCTTTTTCGATGCGGGCCTCTATTTTGTCATCCAGTTCTCCGTAGCGTCTGATCACGCCCTTGAAAGTCTCCTGCCGGAGGTAGTCGTAGTCTTCCCAATCCGATCCACGGACATCCCGACGGTTTTTGACGGCTTGGAAGTAAAAGGAAAACTGGCAGCGTTCCAGCAGCTTTTGCGCATTGTAAAGCAGGTAGCTGTGACCCTCGCAGCGGGCCACCATGTCGGCATAGCTGTAGAGCATATCGCCGATGTCGCCCTGTTCTTCAGGGTCGAGTTTGCTCAGGAGTGTGTTGCCATCGATCGCGCGGAGGAGCCGATGGGCATTGAAGGTCAGCTTGGAGGTGAAGGTCGCGGGTTGGAGCAGGACGAGCTTGTCCTTGTGATTTGCCCAGGCGGAATATTTCAGTTTCTTGATCTGACTGGGATGGATGCCGATAAACTCATTTTCCCGTAGGGCAAAGTGCTTCTCCGTCATGGGGTAGATGACAAAGCTGTTGCCGAAGGCGGGTGCTCTTTGGTCAAAGGCGATTCCTTTGATGCGGTGTTGGGATAGATGCTTGTTCAGTTCGAAAAATCCTTCCTGATTGCCGGCCAAGCCGATATATTGCTGGCGGATGCCATTGCGGAAGTCGATGCCGATGACGGGATGGATGCCGTTTTTTTGCGCTTCCCGGATAAAAGGAAAAACACCCGCGGTGGAGTTGATGTCTGTCAGTGCCAGGGCATCGAGTTTCTTGCCCTTCGCTTCAGCGATCAGCGTTTCCACAGACATCGTCCCGTATTTGAAGCTGAAGTGTGAGTGACAGTTGAGGAGCATGGTTTGTGAATGTAAGTATTGATAATGGGGTAATCAGGTCAGATAGGAGGAAGGCTCCACCACTTTTATTGGTTATAAAGCATGGATGTTATCAGGAGTGGAAATCAATCACCGCTCTTATGCAAAGTGGTTTTTCGGAGCATATTTCCTTTGTTTTGCGCAAGCATGTTTTCACCTTATTTTTCTATTTCTGGAGAGCAGATGCTGTTCAAATTGTTTATTAAATGGACATTTTATTGTTTATAATTTAAACATAAAAAAAGATGTAAAGCAAGGGCTTGCAGAGAATAATTTGAACAGCTGTGGAGGGAAAGCCATTTTTTTGAGGAAAGCAGGGTTGAGAAAATAATTGTTACTGTATTCAACTGGCTGGGGCACGTTACGCTGGTGGCGTTTGATTGGAAGGATGCTAAAAACAGGAGAAATACCATAGGAACGAACATGTCCTTATTTGGCGCATACTGGCCCGATGGTTTGATGGTCTTTTATAAGGTTTTTTATAAATAGGGCTTTGCCTGAAATGATACCGTGAGAAGCAGCATTTTAATTCGAAATATGCATTCCGTTTCCTAATAGGGGTATCACTGAAAAAAATCAGACTATTTGAACAGCAAGAGGTATTTCCGATATGGTGAAGTCAAAAATTGCAAACAAAGACTGATTATTGGGCGATTTCATATTGGAATAGAGTTGTGGTATTGCACAACACGGATTTGATCCCTCTGAGGGGAGATATATCCAAATCCTACATGCACTATCGATGCATGGTTTTATGAAGGGTGGCTTTATTGTAAAAAAAATCGATGTGTTGGTGTAAATCCCAAATAATCAAGCTTCTAAAGGATGGATTCTTGATACAATAAGGCTAACTTTAAAGGAGTTGTAAAAAATTATTTAACCTAAACCAAAAAGCCATGAGCATTGTAAAAGTAATTGAAGTGATCGCAACGTCAACGATAGGTTTCGATGATGCCACAAAAAACGCCTTGAAGGAGGCTTCAAAAAGTATCAAAAACATCAAATCAATCTACATCAAAGAAATGACGGCAAAGGTTGGCAACAATGAAATTGTTTCTTTTGGGGTGAATGCGAAAATATCGTTTGTGGTGGAGCATTAAAATTTGTGGTCGTGACCCACTTTTTGGTTCCGGTTTGTCTTTAGGACATACCGGAACCTGATTTTCACCTGACATTTTTTCAAGGCTTTCATTTGAACCCGAATCTCAGGTTTACATGAATCGAAACGCACGCATATCCCATTTCACATCGCCACCCCATTGAACGGATTGAACCGCCTTCTGCCTACGGACATGCCGATGGCGCGGCAGACGGTTTTATCGCCGTATTTGGTGTTGAGCCGGTCCAGGGCTTGGTAGAGGTTGATCTGTTCTTGGGTGTCTTCGAAAAGTTTGATCTGGTAATTGCCATGGACCAGATTGCTGAAACGCACGCCGATCAGCCGGATGAGCATCCGGCGGTTGTAGAGTTTTTTGAATAGTGCCTTGACCATCGGGATCAGCACATGATCGGCCGAGGTGTACGGAATGCGCTGCTGCACGGTATGGGTGTCAAAATCAGAGTATCGGATCTTGATGCTGATGCAGGCGGTCAGCTGATGCTTCTGCCGCAGCTTGGTGCCCAGCTGCTCGGTCATGGCGATGAGATTGGCCTCAAGCATTTTGATATCAATGGTGTCCTGCTCAAAGGTGTTCTCCGTAGAGATGGATTTGGCCTCGGAGTGGGGCGTGACCAGTGAGTTGTCTATGCCATTGGCCTTTTCCCAGATCATGGTGCCGTTTTTGCCGAAAGTGGCTTCGAGCAGTTCGGAGGGCATGACCTGGAGGGTCTGCACTTTTTTGACCCCCATATTGTACAGGATGTGCGAGGTTTTTTCCCCGATCATGGGAATCTTGCGGACGGATAGGGGAGCCAGAAAAGGTTTTTCCAAGCCGTAGGGAATTTCCCTAGCATTGTTGGGTTTAGCCTCTCCGGTGGCGACTTTGGAGACGGTTTTGTTTTCCGAAAGCCCCAGCGAAATCGGCAGCCCACTTTCCTTGATGATCCTTTGGCGGAGTTCCTGTGCCATCTTGAAGCAACCAAAAAACCGATCCATGCCGGTGTAATCGATGTAAAACTCATCGATCGAGGACTTTTCAAACAGGGGCACATCTTCCCGGATGATCTCGGTGATTTCGTGGGATTTTTGGCTGTACTTCTCAAAATCCCCCCGGATGATCAATGCCTCGGGACAAAGCTGCCGGGCCGTCCGCATGGGCATGGCCGAGTGCACGCCAAATTTACGCGCCTCGTAGCTGCAGGAAGCCACGACGCCCCGGTCGCCCGATCCACCGATAAGGATCGGTTTCCCATCCAGCCGACTGTCATACAGGCGCTCCACCGACACAAAAAACGAATCCAGATCCATATGCACAATACTTCTTCTCCCCTCCATGACTATTTGACAATTAAATTGACATTGTAATGTTTATAATTTAAGCAAAAGTTTTTATATTTGGGAAAGGAAAGAAGAGATATCGCGACGGTTGGTGTCCTTAAAATAAATGAAATGTCATTTCATAAAATTAAGGAAGACATACATTGAGACAATTCCCCTGTCGGAGGCCGTTTTGGATGCATTTCAAAACAGCCTCCGAAATTCTATAAAAATATTAGGCTCCAAGTATTCCATCTATTTACTGTTACATTAATTTCAATTTGATTATGATTCTTCATTCCAACATCAAATTCCTCCGAAAACGGAAAAATGTCACTCAGGCGACCATGGCAGATTCCATTGGGATCAGCAGGTCCAAGTTGGCCGGGTATGAGCTCAATATCAACCCCACATTGGAGACCTTATTGTCCATTGCGGACTATTTTGGAGTGTCGGTAGACATGCTGCTGCGGGAAGAGCTGGAGAAATATTCGGAATTTAAGCTTCGGGAGCTTTTGGAAACGGATCAGTTTCTCCGTGGCCGCAATCTCCGCATCCTGACCACCACGGTGGATGCTACCGGAAGGGAGCTGATCGAGGTGGTTTCCCAAAGGGCAAAAGCCAGTTATCTCGCCGGTTTTGCGGATCCGGATTACATCGGAGACTTGCCGAGATTCTCCCTTCCTTTTTTGCCCATGGACAAAAAACACAGGGTATTCCAAGTGGATGGGGATTCGATGTTGCCGATCCCCGACGGGGCATGGATTGTCTGCGAATACATGGATGATTGGACGGCCATCAAGGATGGCGAAAAGTACGTGATCGTCACCGAACAGGACGGTGTCACCTTCAAGATCGCCTACAATCAGATCCGGGAAAACGAAAAACTACTCCTCTGTTCGGGTAATCCCCTCTACAAACCCTTTGAAGTGGCAGTCTCCGACCTAAGAGAAGTATGGCGGTACAGACTGATGATGGTTTAGGTGGTGAATGTCGCTCCTCAAGATGAAAAAGGGTAGGGCTTCGTCGAGATTCGAGTATCTTGTAAAGCTTATCTTTTTAATATTCTTTTTTTATCATAAATTAACAGTGCCTACCTAAAGATTTTGATTACTTTAAAGACAAAATCCCTTTAATTCCGTTATCCTTATATTGTAGTGAGAGTATTTATTGATCAAAGTGAGTCTGAACCTTAAAAAGAGAGATAAATATGAGAGATTATGCGGTGATGGAGACGCCTTTGGGCAACGTCAAAGTGGAAGTTTTTGACGGATATCTCATTTCTTTACAGTTTACGGACGAAATCGCTCCGGATAAATTCCTCGACGGTGTGTTGATGGATGTGCGGATACAACTCGGTTTGTATTTCCAAGGCAAACAGAAAACATTTGACATTCCCGTCGCCTTGGGCGGGACGGATTTTCAGCGAAAAGTATGGCTGGAGATCAATAAAATCCCCTTTAGTGAAACAAGTACCTACGAAAAAATAGCGCTCAAATTGGGGAAACCCGGAGCGGAAAGGGCCGTAGGCTCGGCGATAGGCGCCAATCCCATCCTGATCATGCTCCCCTGTCACAGGGTAATTGGAAAATCGGGACAGTTGACCGGTTATGCCGGAGGACTTTGGCGGAAATCCGAACTCCTTGATCTTGAAAAAAAAGACCAAATCGGCAAGCAGGTGAGCCTAAGTTTTTGATTGCCGAAAACTCATGGCTCTTCGGAGTATCTTGATTTTTTAAACTCCTTTTTATTTTTTGCTGGAATTTCAATAGTCCCTGTTTATCTTCATTGAAAAATCCAGAACCGATCATGGAAACCATTGAAATCATCCCCTATTCTCCCGAATTGCAGCCTGCCTTTGAGCAGATCAACAAAGAATGGGTCATCCAACATTTTTCACTTGAACCCTTTGATGTCATGCAACTCGAAAATCCAGAAAAGCATATCCTCTCCAAGGGCGGAGCCATTCTTTTTGCCAAGGAGGGAAAGGAAATCATCGGAACAGTTGGTTTGGTCAAAATGGAAGAAGGTGTTTATGAAATGATCAAGATGGGCGTCAGGCCCAAAGCCCAAGGCAAGAAAGTAGGGCAAATGCTCGTGAAGGCCATTCTGGAAAAAGCCAAGGAGATGGGGGCTAAAAAAGTAGTGCTTTACAGCAATTCCAAATTGGAGGCGGCACTCAACATCTATAGGAAATTTGGGTTCCGTGAGCTCGTGCCTGAGTGTGGCAAATACCTTCGCTGTGACATCAAAATGGAGATCGAACTTTGAGCTAGCTTTTGCTCTTGACCAGATGGCTGTTTTTTCAAGCCGCATTCCCCAACAACTTCTACTCACTTTTTTCGTTTTCATTGCCAAAGGCCAAGGCAAGTGCCAAAAGATTATCTCCCCTCAATGGTAGAGTTGTTGGGCAATCCAGTACCTTTGCAGTCCAAAAAAAAGAGTCCAGCGGTTCGATCACCCGCTTCATCAAAAATTGATATGGAAAAAAAGACAGCAGTAGCAGCAGGAACAATGCTTCCCTTGATGGAGGCGTTTTACACGATTCAGGGAGAAGGAACTTTTTCAGGTACCCCCGCTTATTTTATCCGCCTGGGAGGTTGTGATGTGGGCTGTGTTTGGTGCGATGTGAAAGCATCTTGGGAGGCTGCCAAATGGCCGGTCCTGCCGATTGAAGAAATCGTGGAAGGCGCACTTCAGTATCCGGGAAGGCTGGTGGTGATCACCGGCGGAGAACCTTTGATGTATAACCTTGATCCCTTAACACGTTTGCTGAAGGAAAATGGGTTCACTACCAATATAGAGACTTCGGGCGCCCATCCCTTTTCTGGGGATTTCGATTGGGTATGTTTTTCCCCAAAAAAATTCAAGACACCACATCCAAGTATATATGCAGTAGCGGATGAATTGAAAGTGGTGGTTTTTCACAAGTCAGATTTCGATTTTGCAGAGAAGCATGCAGTCTTGGTAAGGGAAAATTGCCGAAAATTGCTCCAGCCGGAGTGGAGTAAGTCCGATTTGTTCATCAATTCCATAATAGATTACGTAAAATCTCATCCAAATTGGAAAGTTTCGCTCCAAACGCATAAATTTATGGAAATCCCATAAGCCCATGAAGCTAACCAGCCTGTTATTGTTGTTGATGTTGATTTGCCATGTGGGTTTCTCGCAGGGTTATTCCATTATTGATGGAAGGGCAATCAAAATGCATCAGGAAGGGGATGAGCTGGTATCGAAGCGCATGTACAATGAGGCTATAGAGAAATATAAAGCCTCTATTGCCAGAGAAGCCAATTTTTTTGAGTCCTATATCAAATGGGGTAGGATTTTGTTGACAAAAGGAAGCCCGGAAGCTGCGCTCGAAGTGGCCGAAAAAGGACTGGGACGAGCGGCCAAAGCTTCCAGCCAAATCAAGGCTGATTTTGGATGGCTCAAGGCCCATTGTTATCTTCAGATGGGGGAATTTTCAAAATCCTTGGCGGAGTTTGAAAATGTAGACGGCCTTCATTCCGTTGAATTCAAGAAAAGCTTCCATTACAGAGAAATCGCAACCCAAATGGCCTTTATCCAAGAGCAGCTGGACAAGGCCCTGGTGATCAAAAAAGAAGTACTTCCCGAACCCCTCAATCAATTTTCTCTTCAATATTTCCCGGTCTTGACTGCCGACAGCAGAAAAATTCTTTTTACAAAACGAGATGGAACCCATTCCTCCCAGCATGAGGACATTTTTGTTTCCTATCTGGGAGACGATGGGGAAAGTTGGACCAAGCCGGTGGGGATTGCTGACAATATCAATACACCTTATAATGAAGGTACCTGTACCATTTCGGCAGATGGGAAGATCCTGATTTATACCTCCTGTGATGCGCCGGATTCCTTTGGGAGTTGCGATCTTTATATAGCGTATCGGGTGAACAACCACTGGCAAAGACCCAGCAACATGGGCAAAAATGTCAATTCCCGTTCTTGGGATTCGCAGCCCTCCCTTTCTGCGGATGGCCGGATTTTGTTTTTTTCCTCCAACAGACGTGGAGGTTTCGGGGGCAATGACATTTGGTACACGCTCAGGAAGCCAGATGGATCCTGGTCTGAGGCCAAAAACCTTGGGGCGAAGGTCAACTCTTCCAAGGATGAGGTTTCTCCTTTTATTTACTTTAACAATGAAATCATCTTCTTTGCTTCCAATGGTCATCGCGGCTTTGGGGGAATGGATTTGTTCATGTCCAGGGTAGAGAATGGTGAGTTTATGGAGCCCGAAAACCTGGGCTATCCCATCAACGACCATTTGGACCAGTTTTCACTCTTCATCACAGCCCAAAGGGATTATGCCTATTATACCGAAAGTAAATTGTCTGGTGGTGTGGAAAGGTCTTTTTTGCATCGTTTTCAGTTTCCGGAAGAGATTGACTTGGGTGAGAAACTTATGGTCACCGAAGGAAGGGTGCTCAATATCAAGACAGGTGAGCCGATTGAAGCCAGGCTGTCTTTGGTCAGTCTCGTCAATGACAGTACTTTGTATGAATTTCGGTCCGATGGAAAAACCGGTGAATTTATGATGCTCTATCCAGACAAATCCTTTTCTGGCCTTTATGTGGAAAAGGAAGGGTATTTGCCGAAAATTTATAATGTAGAAAGGGACAATTTGCAGGATAGGGATAATCTCAATATAGAAATGACCCCGATCGCGTCGGGTGAAGAATTTGTGTTCGAAAACATATTTTTTGATTTTGACAAAGACGAATTGCAATCCCAGTCGATGAGTTCACTCAAGCGGCTCAACGATTTTTTGCTTCAAAACCACAATGTCAACATTACCATCATCGGCCATACCGACAATGTTGGGAATGTGAGCTATAATGAAAATCTCAGTTTGCGAAGAGCCGAAAGTGTCAAGAAGTACCTATTGGGCAAAGGGATCCATTATGGAAGGATATATACATTGGGTAAAGGAGACAAGCAGCCCATTAGACCCAATGATACCGCAGAGGGCCGCAGTTTCAATAGGAGGATTACGATCATGGTTCAGTAATATGGCTCACCCCTTTGTGTCAAAAATAACCATGTCTATACATTATTTTTAAAATTATTACAACGCTTTATTAAAATTCTGCAATTTATGAATTGTTCAATTGAAATAAAGGGAAAATGGCGTTTAATCGCTATGTTTAGACTTTTCATTTCTTTGAGTTTTGAGTTTTCTGACTCTTTATTTAATTATATTTTAAAAAAAATAAATATAATTTATTTGATTTTTCATTTCAAAAAAGTACAATAATAATGATTGGATTATTTTTTAAAATTGTTTAAAAAAAATTGATTTATTTTTCTGGCGGTATTTAATTGTTAATGAAAGTTAAAAAAAATATTATTTTGTTTGCCCATACTTAATGACCTGTATTTTATTTTTTTTGACTGTTTATATTCTTTTTTACAAAATATTGTTCTTTTAAAGGTGATAAAACGTCAGGTTATACAATGTCTAAAACATCCGAACAGATATAAACTTTTTGTAAAATTTTGGATTATTAGAAGAGATTGGATAAAATTGAGATATCGTTAAACTAAAAAAAAATAAAATGAGGAAAGTTTTACTTCTTGGACTTATGCTTCTTTTCGCCAGTGCTGTTGCATTTGCGCAAAGTCGTGTAGTGACTGGAACGGTTACGTCCGCTGAGGATGGACAGCCGATTCCAGGTGCATCAGTCATTGTGAAAGGAACCACTACCGGTACAGCTACCGATTTAGATGGTAAGTTTTCAATCAATGTACCACAGGGCAACAATGTTCTTGTGTTCAGTTTTGTAGGATCGACAGCGCAGGAGGCCACTATTGGCAACCGTACGCAGATCAACATTGTATTGCAGCCGGATATCACCAGCTTGAGCGAGGTGATTGTAACTGGTTACGGTACGCAATTGAAAAGAGAGGTTACCGGAGCGGTTTCATCCGTGAAAGGTGAATTGATCGAAAACCTTCCGATGCAGTCATTTGACAGAGCTTTGCAAGGTCGTGCTGCAGGTGTACAGGTAAGATCATCCAATGGTCTTCCAGGTGGAGCAGTAAACATCCGTATTAGGGGTGTTGGTTCTATCAACGCAGGTAACGAGCCGCTTTTCATCATTGATGGAGTGCAGTTGAACAACGCATCCAACTCCAATTTTACCCAATCCAATCCACTTGCCTTTTTGAATCCAAATGACATCGAGTCAATGGAGATCTTGAAAGATGCAGCTTCTGCAGCCATCTATGGTTCACAAGCAGCAAATGGTGTAGTGATCATCACAACCAAAAAAGGAAAGCAAGGAAAAGCTAGATTTGAATTCAATGCTTTTGCTGGTCAGACTGAACCAATGAAATATTTGGACGTCCTCGGGGGCTCTGAATGGTACCAAATGAGAAGAGAAGCTTTCCAAAACTCAGGAAATGCTTCAGCCGAAGCGAATGCTTTGAATAACATGGGCGTGCTTCCTGCGAACTGGCAAACGCTTTCTCAAGCAGAGCTTGAGGCAATAGGAACGGGATTGCCTACCTATGATTGGCAGAGAGAAGTGATGGGAACTGGTCAACTTCAAAATTATGAGTTGTCTGTTTCAGGTGGAGATGAGAAGACTACATTCTTTGTTTCCGGTTCATACAACTACCAAGAGTCTTCTTTCAAGCCAGTGGATTTTGAAAGAGGAACCATCAGATTGGCTATGGCCCATCAGGCGAATGCGAGGTTGAAAATTGAAACAACAGTAAACCTTTCTACTTTCCAACAAAACGTTCCTTTCGCTATTGATGGTGCATTCTTGGGAAGTCCTGCATTTTCAGCTTCTGCAGTATTGCCACACAATGCGATCTACAATGAAGATGGTACTTACAATACAGCCATTAGAGGTGTTTTGGGACAAAACGTTGTCTTGGTTAATGATTACAATTCAGGTCTACAAAGAACCAATACGCTTGTTGGTAACCTCATTGGTACTTACAAAATAGCAGACAACCTTACCTTCAGGTCTTTGGTAGGTATTGACTATAGATTGCTTCAAGGAGACAGTTACCGCGATCCAAGGACTCCAGATGGAGCCGGTGTGAGAGGTAGAAGTTCTGTTCAATCCGATTGGAGAACACGTTTCATCACCACACAGACCTTGAACTGGAACAAATCGTTTTCTAATGTTCACAATGTTTCTGCCATCCTAGGTTTGGAATATTTGTCTGAAACAAGAGAAGGAATTTCTGGAGCAGGTATTGGTTTCCCAACTTTCCAATTCAGAACAATTCAGTCTGCAGCTACGCCTGAATCCATCTCAGGATTTTGGACTGGATACAGAAGAGTGGGTGGATTTATATCTGCAAACTATGATTACAATAAAAAATATCTGGCCACGGTAACGGCACGTTATGATGGTTCCTCACGATTCGGAGAAAACAACCGATATGGTCTTTTCCCTTCCATTAGAGTGGGTTGGTATTTGAAAGAAGAAAGTTTCTTGAAGGATTCAGAAGCAGTATCTGATTTGAAAATAAGAGCATCTTATGGTAAAACAGGTAATGATCAAATTGATAACTTTGGTGCAAGAGGTTTATATGGTGGAGCCGGAAACTATTCAGGTTTAGCAGGTATTCGTCCAGGTTCTTTGGCCAATTTGAATTTGGGTTGGGAATCTAATCTAACTTTCAACTTAGGTTTAGATTACGGTTTCTTCAACAACCGAGTTTCTGGAGCGATCGATGTGTTTGACAGAAGATCAAAAGACCTTTTGTTGGATCAGCCAATCCTTTGGACCAATGGTTTCGGATCAATCGCCAACAATGTTGGAGAGCTTCAGAACAAAGGTATAGAGGTTGAAATCTCCACTGTGAATATTGACCGAGGTGGTTTCAGATGGAATACTTCCTTCAACTTCACGTATATCAAAAATCAAGTGATCAGCCTATATGATGGCCTTCAGGCATTACCAGCCAATCCAGGAATCGCAGTGGGTCAACCTGTTGGTAATCCTCCTTTTGCAGGTGCACCAGCACCAGGTTCTTTCTTTGCAGCTGAATATGCAGGTGTAAACCCTGCCACCGGACGCCCAATGTGGTATGATATCAATAGAAACATCACGTACCTTCCTTTGGCTGCCGATAGAATTTACAATGGTTCTAACTTGTCTCCTTATTATGGTGGTTTGAACAATACTATTTCCTACAAAGGATTTGAATTAACGGCTTTTTTCACTTATGAATATGGAGCAGTTGTAGGAGATGGACAGTATAGCTTCCTTAGGGAGAACGGAACGCGTTTGGCACTTAACGCTTTGAGCGAAGTACATGACAGAAGATGGATGGAGCCAGGTCAAATCACGGATATCCCAAGAAACCTTACCACCAATGCAGGTAACGAAGTTAGGGGTGCTGGAAGAAACAGTGGTACAGCAGGTCTTTTGAAGGCAGACTTTGTGAGATTGTCCCAGTTGACATTTGCTTACAATTTTAAACCACAGACACTAAGAAGCCTTGGTCTTTCCAGTGCAAGAATCTATGCACAGGGATTAAATTTGTGGACTTACGCGGATTATCCGGGATATGATCCTGAATTCACTGGAGCAGGTACAGGTCAGATTCCATTGACCAAAAACTATACTGTAGGTATTAAAATTGGATTCTAAAAAAAGAATAAAGATGAAAAAAATAAGATTAATAAATAAAGTAGCGTTGTCACTGTTCTTTGCCGCTTCCTTGGTAATGACTTCTTGTGATGATCTGCTACAGGTGGATCCCCGGCAATCAATAGACGCCAGTGGAGCACTCAATACCCCAGATGCTGTTGATGCAGCCATCAACTCGGTCTATGCCAGGTTGAGACCCGTTTCCAATTATGGAAGAGACTTGTTGGCTCTTTCAGATGCTTTGGCTGACGTTGGACAAACCACCAGCAACAGTGGACGTTTGATCGGTGAAAACAACAACCAACCCAATTCACACTTCGGAGCAGGGTTATGGCAAAACAGTTATTTCGCCATCAATGAAGCGAATTTGATTTTAGATGGACTTTCCAATGTGCAAGGTGCTTCCCCAGCCCAATTGGCAAGGTGGGAAGGTGAGGCAAAATTCCTCCGTGCTTTGTATTACTTTGACTTGGTTAAGGTTTATTCCTATATCCCCACCGCGATTTATCAGCCTGGTGTGATTGATGAGGGTGGTATTCCTTTGGTTTTGGAAGGTGTAATCACTTCTGATGCTGCTTTTAACAGGAAATCTTCAAGAGCGACCATACCAGCTGTTTATGATCAGATCTACGCTGATTTGGAATCCGCTAAAACGTTGTTGACTTCAAGAGGAACACAATTTGCTTCTTCAGGGGCAGCTTCGGCTTTGTTGTCAAGAGTTGCCTTGTACAGAGGGGATTGGGCAAAATCAGTAGCTGAATCCACAGCCGCCTTGGCGAGTGCTGTAGGGTCTGTCCAAAGTGGTACAGGTTATGTGAATGGCTGGAAAACAGACATCAATCCTGAATCCATGTTCGAAGTTAGATTTTCTATCGCTGGCGAAAGTATTGGTGTTAACGAATCTCTTCAATCTACTTATTCCACTCTTTTAAATTTGACAAACAAAAATTCGCAGGGAGGATGGGGAGATTTTATCCCAAATGCTAGGGTTAGAGGTTTCTTTGGACTGACTCCGCTTTTAGTTGGTGGTTCTGCTACAGACAACAACAATTATGACGTGACCAGAAACGATGATATCAGAGGTTTTCTTTATACAACAGGTAACACTGTGAGAGGTGCAGGTCGTCAAATCGAAAGCATCAAGTTCCTCAGTAAAAATGGATTTGCTTATGGTGACAATATCCCTGTAATCAGAAAGTCCGAGATGCATTTGAACAGAGCGGAAGCCAATTATCAATTGAACAATGCGGCTGATGCTTTGGCGGAACTTAATGCTTTCAAAGGGCTAAGAGGTTTACAGCCGGTTGAGCTTACAGGTCAAGCGCTACTGGACGAAATCCTATTGGAAAGATTTAAAGAATTCGCTTTCGAAGGGCATCGTTTCTTCGATTTGAAGAGGTATGGAAAAGACATTGTGAAGACAACACCAAACGTGCTTCTTCCTTTTGATGATTTCAAATTCCTTCCTCCAATTCCTCAAAGAGAGGTGGATGGTAATCCTAACCTAAACCAAAACAGAGGTTACTAAAATTGATACAACTATGAAAAAAATACTTTCAATATTTTCACTGGTCTTAGTCTTTGCATTTTCATCATGCATTGAACAAAACTACCCTTTGTGGTCAGGCGCAGTGGTGGAATTTCAGGATGCAGTGGTAAGAGGCCCAGCAGCTGGAGTTACTTATCCAAGAATAACTGTAGCGAATACAGTTGGTACAGTAAACCTACAGGTAAACCTTGTGGGAGCTCATAGAACAAGTGATGAAACCATTACCTACACAGTAGTTCCAGAAGGAACCACAGGTGTTTCAGGGACTGATTTCACGGTGTCGGGCACTGCTGTCATTCCTGCCAATTCCAGTTTTGCTACAGTTGCGGTAACCATCCCCAACACTGGAGCGATCGGCGGTTCTGTTGACGTGCTTTTAGAGCTGGTTGGCAATGCTAACCTTGCGCCAAGCGAGAACCACAAGAGAGTTCAATTGAGAATTACGCGTCCAGCGCCACCAGCGCCAGGTGCTTAATTATTGCAAAATTTAGTTTGAAAAAAGGCCGATTTTATCGGCCTTTTTTTTTATTTTTAAAACATGAAGATAGTTAGTTTAGGATTGTTCGCGTTTTTGGTATTCTTCTCTACGAATACTGTTTTTGCTCAACTTAATTTATTGAAGGATGGCACCACAGGTATGCCAGTGTTGGCCAATCCCTATCCAGACATGAAAGGCTCGCCTTATGTTGGAGATTTTGAATTGGGTAAAATCATTTTTTCCGAGAGGGATACAGCAGAAAATTTGATGGTTAACTTCAATGCTTTCACCAACAAGCTGGAATATCGAATTGAGGGGGAATTGTTGGCATTGGACGCCAATAAAATTTTTGGGTTTGTGTTGAATGAAAAATCCAACCCATCGGTTTACAGATCAGGATATGCGATTCCTTCCGTAGGTCCGAATCGTTTTGTCGAGATATTGGTTGATGGGGAGTACACGCTGATCAATCACAAATTCAAAGTGATAATGGATGATTCAGGCGCCTCTTATGGCTCTCAGAGAGCGAAGGTATTTGAAGGCCGTGAACAACTGTATGTTGTCAAGGATGGAGAAGTGAAGTTGTGGAAAGCCAAAAAGAAAAATTTGGCAAGTATTTTTGGGCCGGATTATGAAAAGGTTTTGAGCTTGGAAAAGGATTGGAGTCTTGATTTGAGTAATCTCTCCGATGTCACACGATTGATAAAGGGATTGAATCTTTAAGAATTGAAAAGGGAAGCATTTTGCTTCCCTTTTTTGATGATAGAGGGATTATATGAGGAGATTTGCATTCTTTCTTTTGATTGGATGAATCCTTTTGCCATATAACCATCTTTTTCATTAATTTTGCCCTTTCAATTTCACTATTCAATGATACACGTTTGCAGAAAAGAGCATTTTAATGCTGCGCACAAACTTTGGAACCCAAACTGGACAGAAGAAAAAAACTTTCAAATATTTGGGCCCTGTTCCAATGTCAATTGGCATGGTCACAATTTTGAATTGATTGTCACTGTGAAAGGGCTTCCTGATCCTGAAACTGGTTTCGTCGTGGACCTGAAGCATCTGAGCACATTGATCCAAACTTTGGTAATAGAAAAAGTGGACCACAAAAACCTGAATTTGGATGTTGATTTCATGTTTGGGAAAATGGCCAGTTGCGAAAATCTAGTGATGGAATTTTGGAAAATATTGGCACCAGCAGTGAATCAAATTGTTCCCCATGGTAAACTTTACAAGCTGACGCTTTACGAAACGCCGAGAAATTTTGTGGAGTATTTTGGGGAATGATGCTTGTTGAATAAATACCGATTGAATATAATAAGTTTTGATTTTCGAATGGAGAGATCAAATCCCAAATAATAGCGTTAAGGAATAGATTGTACGGTTATTTTTCTAATTAATAAGCAGCTTCCATCAAGAAATAAAATGAAATACTATATCATCTCAGGTGAAAGATCCGGAGATTTACACGCTGCGAATTTAATCCAATCCCTCAAACATGTAGATGAAGAGGCTGATTTTAGGGGGATGGGGGGCGAATTATCCGCTGAACAAGGGATGTCCCTTTGTACCCACTATGATGAGGTTTCTTTGATGGGTTTCCTTGAAGTTGTTTTTGGATTCAGGAAAATTTTAAAATACCTAAGGCTCTTGAAGAAAGACATTCTGAAATTCAAGCCAGATGCACTCATCCTGATTGATTTTGGAGGTTTTAATATGAAAATGGCTGCTTTTGCCAAAAATCTTGGAATCCCTGTTCATTATTATATCCCTCCTAAGATTTGGGCTTGGAATCAGAAGAGAGCTTATAAATTAAAAGAAACAACCGACCAAGTATATTGCATCCTTCCCTTTGAAGCAGAATTTTTCAAAAAATTTGGTTTGGATGTACATTATGTTGGGAATCCATTATTTGATGAAATATCAAAATACCAACCCCATCCTTTTTTCCATCAAAAGAATGAGTTGAAATACCAACCCATTATTGCCCTCTTACCAGGTAGCAGGAAGCAAGAATTGAACAATATGCTTTCTGTAATGCTTAAAGTGGTGCCGAAATTCCCAAATTTTCAGTTTGTAATCGCTGGTGTGGATAATCTTGGGATTGACCTCTATGCTCCTGCGGTCATGGCTGGAATAAGGATTGTTTTTGACCAGACGTATGATCTATTGCATCATGCCTCTGCTGCCATCGTCACCTCTGGAACAGCTACTCTGGAAACAGCCCTTTTTAATGTTCCTCAGGTTGTAGTTTACAAAACCAGTTTTATCAGCTATGAAATAGCCAAGAGGGTCATCAAAATACCTTTCATTTCTTTGGTAAATTTGATTGCCGAGAAAGAGATAGTGAAAGAATTGATTCAGGACGATTTCAATGTGGATAGCCTATCCAAGGAATTAAGTCTGGTTTTGGCGGATTCTGTCCACAATGGAAAGATTTTACAGGGCTATAGCGAAGTAAAAAACACACTAGGGGACTTTAAAGCTTCGGAAACCACAGCGGGATTGATCTATGATTCCATAAAACATAAATCCACGAATGTTGTCCTTTGACAGGTATGAAAATGGGTTCATACATCTGTTTTTGACAACATCCGTGGATGTAAATTTATACTGGATTTTTTAGGCTACCTGGAGTTTTTTGAACTTGGATTTGTCGAATTGCTCCGCAGCGTATTTTTCATCGATGGTGAGTTCAGTGATTGTGTCATCAGAAGGCAATTCATACATTGCATCCGTGATGATGGCTTCGCAGATCGATCTTAAACCTCTTGCTCCAAGATTATATTCCACAGCCCTGTCCACAATATAGTCGATTCCGGATTCCTCGAAAACCAATTTCACACCTTCCATTTGCATCAACTTTTGATACTGCTTGACAAGTGCATTTTTAGGCTCTGTAAGGATGCTTTTTAGTGTCGCCCTATCCAATGGGTCTAGGTGTGTCACGACCGGAAGACGCCCTATCAATTCGGGAATCAAACCAAAGCCTTTCAAATCCTGTGCAGTCACATATTGCAGAAGATTTTCTTTGTCTACTGTTTTCTGTTCCGTGGGTTTATTGAAGCCGAGGGGTTGGGTGTTTAGCCTCTTGGCAATATGTCTGGTGATTCCATCAAATGCACCGCCACAGATAAACAGGATGTTTTCCGTATTGACGGCAATCATTTTTTGATCGGGATGCTTTCTGCCTCCTTGAGGTGGTACATTGACAACGGTTCCTTCCAAAAGCTTTAACAACGCTTGTTGAACACCTTCACCGCTTACATCTCGAGTGATCGATGGGTTGTCTGATTTCCTGGCAATCTTGTCGATCTCATCGATATAAACGATGCCTTTTTCGGCAGCTTCCACATTGTAGTCAGCCGCTTGAAGAAGTCTAGTCAGAATGCTTTCCACATCTTCACCAACATAACCCGCTTCAGTCAGGACAGTGGCATCAGCGATGCAGAAGGGCACCTCAAGGGTTCTGGCCAAAGTTTTTGCCAAGTAGGTTTTTCCAGTGCCAGTTTCTCCAACCATGATGATATTGGATTTTTCAATCTTGATTTCCTCCTCGTCGTTTTGCTTCTGTCCCAATCTTTTATAATGGTTGTATACCGCTACAGTCAGGACTTTTTTGGCATCAAACTGCCCAATAACATACTGATTCAGGTATTCTGTCAGTTCCTTGGGCTTTTTGAGCTTGAATTTGGAATTTTTGGTTGGTTTTTTGGTCTTTTCCTCTTCGCCCAAAATCTGGTAGGCCTGGTCGATACAGACATTGCAGATGTGCGCGGAGATTCCAGAAACCATAAGATCTACGTCTTTCTTGTTTCTGCCACAGAAGGAGCAGGTTACTTGCGCCATTATTTATATTTTTTTGATCAATACTTCATCTATCAAGCCATATTCCTTGGCTTCTGGAGCTTTCATCCAATAATCTCTATCTGAATCCCGCTCTATCTCCTCATAGGTTTTGCCTGTGTGGGTTGCGAGGATATCGTATAATTCCTGTTTCATGGAAAGGATAAGTTTCAAGGAAATTTCCATGTCCTTGGATTGGCCTTGCATGCCGCCTGAGGGCTGATGGATCATCACCCTGGAGTGCTTCAATGCCGATCTCTTGTCCTTGGCACCACCAGCCAACAAAACCGCACCCATCGAAGCTGCAATACCTGTACAGATCGTTGCTACTTCAGGGTTGATATATTGCATGGTGTCATAAATCCCCAATCCAGCAGTAACTGAACCACCTGGGCTGTTGACATAAAGCAATACATCTTTTTTTGAATCCGTAGACTCCAAAAACAACAATTGAGCGGTGATGATATTGGCTATAAAATCGTCCACTTGGGTTCCCAAGAAAATGATACGGTCCATGATCAATCTGGAAAACACATCGATTTCCCTGAAATTCGTTGGTCTTTCCTCGATTACCGATCGGGTCATTCCATTGATGTGGGTTTCATATTGGTCAAACGCGTTTCCGCTGATGCCTTGATGGTGAACTGCGTATTTTCTGAATTCGTCTCTGTTGATCATCTTGTTTTCTTTTGTCGTTTGCAAAAATAAAAAAAGTCCTAAATGAAGGACTTTTTGTTAACGATTTTATTTGGAAATTAGTTTTCCAAAAGTTCTTTGAACTTGTCAATGGAGACAACTTCTTCAGTTAAGTCTATCTTTTCTCTAGCGAAATCCAAAACCTTATCGTTTTGGACCGAAGTCATCAATTGCATGTAGTTCTGGCCTTCGTTGCCTTGAAGGTAATTGTTGACAAACATATCCATGCTGTCTTCCATTTGTGCTCCAAGTCCTGATGCAGAGAATTGTTGCCTGATCATTTCCTTCGTTTTTTCGATCACATCCTCATGTTCCGCTTTGATTTCATTGTCTTTGGCAATCTGATTGGAGATCAAGGACCATGTCAATTGTTTTGCGTAAATCGGAAATTCTTCTTCGACTTGCTCTTCGGTAACCTTGCCTTCGTTGGCTTTGAGTAACCATTCCTTTAAGAAGGTGTCAGGAAGTTCAACTGAAGTACTAGCAACCAAAGCTTCTTTGATTTTTTCGTCGTTGAATACCTTTGTTTCCTTGTTGTAATTGTCAAAAAGAACGCTTTTTATTTTTTCCCTGAAAGCAGTTTCAGAATCTACTACGTCCGGGCCAAAGACCTTGTCGAACAATTCTTGATTGAGTTCAGCATTTTCAGTTCGGTTGATGTTCTGAACGGCAAACGTGAATTTCCCGGTGATTTGCTCAACTTCCTCTTCCGTAATGTCCAGAGTACTGGATAATTCTTCCTTGATGGCTTTTGCTGGCTCAAATTCGATTACAGCTCCTTTTTGGACGCCGATAAAATCGCCTAAAGACTTGCTGTCAATTTTGGAAAGGGGAAGGGAAAGAGTTTTTTCAAAAGATCCATCCACAGCTTTCAGATCGCCGTAAAGGAAATCATTCTCCTGGCTGATCTCTGGATTGGTCATTTTACCGTATTGACGGCTCATGTTTTCAATGGCATCCTGAACAACTTTGTCATCCATCTCCACAGTATAGGCAGTGGCATGTATTTTTTTGTCCAAACTGATTTTGATATCTTCTACAAAACCGATTTTATATTTGAATTCAAAGTCTTTCTGGCTTTTCCAGTCGATTTGTTCTGCTTCCTCTATAAGAGGCAAAGGATCGCCTAAGATTTTGAAATCTTGGGCTTTGATGAATTCGTTCAGGGATTTGGTAAGGATGTCGTTGATTTCATCCACCAAAACCGAAGTACCATAAAGTTTTTGCACCATGGAAATAGGCGCTTTACCAGGCCTGAAACCTTTGATGCTGGCTTTTCTGGCGTAGTCTTTAACTTTAGCGTCAACTTGTGGTTGATAATCTGCCTCATTTAGCTTAATTTTAACTGAAGCCTGATTTGCTGATTGCTTGTCTAGTGTGATTTCCAAGGTGGTATGATTTAATGTGTATTGAACTAAAAACCCTCAATCTCTAGTCTCAATTCGTCTTGCCTTTCGGCTTCGATCTGAATCGGAATCGTGATTGAGGGTCTTTTAATGTGCGGATAGAGGGACTCGAACCCCCATGCCTTACGGCGCTAGATCCTAAGTCTAGTGCGTCTACCAATTTCGCCACATCCGCTTGTGTAACGTGGATGCAAATGTAAGAATGAATTCCATGATTTCAAATTTCAGCAAGAATAATTCTTAAAATAAAAGAAAAATAAATTTATCGGCCTCCGTTATATTAGTTTTGGAATTGTTTTACATTAGAGTATATGATACAAGTAGATTTGGAAGAAGAGAGGAAAGAGATTTTGAAACGTTACAGAAGGCTGTTGAAGATGGCAAAGCCAGTCCTCAAATCCGGTGACGCCAAAATCATCAAAAAGGCCTTCAATGCCTCCAATGATGCCCACAAGGAAATGAGGAGGAAGTCTGGAGAGCCTTATATCTATCATCCCTTGGAAGTGGCGCTGATTTGTGTAGAGGAGATTGGTCTGGGGACTACCAGTATTGTTTCGGCGCTTTTGCATGACGTGGTTGAAGATACGGATTGGGAACTTGAAGACATCGAGCGTGAGTTTGGGCCCAAGGTGATGCAGATCATTGATGGCCTGACCAAGATCTCTGGGGTTTTTGATTATGGATCTTCCCAGCAGGCAGAGAATTTCCGAAAAATGTTGCTTACCCTTTCGGATGATGTCCGTGTGATTTTGATCAAGTTGGCCGACAGGCTGAACAACATGCGGACCTTGGACAGTATGCCAAGGCACAAACAGCTGAAGATCGCCTCCGAAACCATGTATTTATATGCGCCGTTGGCCCACAGATTGGGCCTTTATGCCATAAAATCAGAGCTAGAAGACTTGTACCTGAAATATACAGATACGGAAACCTATCAGTTTATTATCAATAAAATCAATGAGACGCGGATTTCCAGGAACAAATTCATCAAAAGCTTTATTGCTCCCATCGAAGAGGAATTGGAAAGCCAGGATTTTAAATTCACCATAAAAGGCAGACCAAAATCGGTTTTCTCCATCTACACCAAGATGAAGAAACAAAACATTCCCTTTGAGGAGGTTTATGATCTTTTTGCCGTCAGGATCATCATTGACAGCAAGCTTGAAAACGAAAAAGCGGATTGTTGGCAGGTGTATTCCATTGTCACCGATTTTTATAGACCAAACCCTGATCGGTTGAGGGATTGGGTCAGTACGCCAAGGGCAAATGGATATGAATCCTTGCATTGTACCGTGATGAGCAGCAGTGGCCAATGGGTGGAAGTTCAAGTGCGAACCGAAAGGATGGATGAAATTGCAGAAAGGGGCTACGCTGCCCACTGGAAATATAAAGAAAGGGATTCCGTCACAGGCAAACACAATAGGGGACTTGATTCATGGATTACCCAAGTAAGAAGCCTTTTGGAGTCAAACAATGGCTCTGCGATTGAATTCATGGATGACTTTAGGGGAAACCTTTTCCATGATGAGGTTTTTATTTTTACACCAAAAGGGGATCTGAAAGTCCTTCCCTTTGGAGCGACCGCCTTGGACTTTGCGTTCGAAATCCATACCGAAGTCGGGACCAAGTGCATTGGCGCAAAAGTGAACCAAAAGCTGGTTCCCATTAACCACAAACTGAAAAACGGTGATCAGGTTGAGATTTTAACTTCCAACAAGCGAAAACCTGCCGAAGATTGGCTGGGCTATGTGATCACTTCCAGGGCCAAAGCGAAAATCAAGGAGGCCCTACGAGAAGAAAAAAAATCCTCAATCTTGGATGGGAAAGAAATTGTCCAAAGAAAATTGAAACAGATGAAGATGGAAGTCACTTCCGAAGTCATCGAACAATTGAGGGCTTATTTTGAAACCAAAACAGCGAATGAATTTTACCATAAGGTGGGTAAGGGTATTATCGAGCCCACTTCCATCAAAAGTTTTAAGGAATTCAAAGAAATAAAGAAACAGAAAAGTAAGCCCTCCTTAGAAAAAATGAGGGACGAATCAAGCTTTACCAAGGAAATCAAAAACCTAAAAGGTTCTGATCATGAGCAGTTGCTGATTGGTGAAGACATGGATGTGGTCGATTATGTCCTTGCCAAATGTTGCAACCCGATTCCCGGAGATGATGTTTTTGGTTTTGTCACCATCAATGAAGGCATCAAAATCCATCGTACCTCCTGTCCCAATGCGCTGGAATTGCTGTCCAACCACGGCAATCGGGTAATCAAAGCCCGCTGGACCAGCCAGCAAAAAATAGCGTTTTTGGCCGGATTGAGAATTATCGGTACGGACAGGGTAGGCTTGATCAATGATGTGACCAAAGTGATCTCAAATGAATTGAAAGTGAACATGCGCTCGATCACGGTGGATTCGGACAGTGGGATTTTTGAGGGAACGATAAAATTGTATGTCCATAGTACCCAGCATCTTGAGGATTTGATGCAGAATCTATCGAAAGTGGAAGGGATAATAAAAATAACAAGATTTGATTAAAATCAGTATAAATAGCAAAACCGATGAGTGAATCTTTAATCCCCACTCCTTAACAGTGAACAGATTTCCATGCAGAAAGGGATGAATCAATTTCCATTGGGAACAGTTATATTTGGAAAAACAACAATACATGGCCTTAAACGAAACCTTGTTTGAAGAGGTAATAATCATTTTTACAGCTTATCTCGAGAACAAAAAACTCCGAAAAACACCTGAAAGATATGCCATCTTGGAGGAGATTTATGGCAGAGGGGGGCATTTTGATGTCGAATCGCTTTACATCAGCATGAAGAACAAGAATTACCGCGTAAGCCGTGCGACCGTGTACAATACCCTTGATCTTCTGGTGGAGTGTGATCTTGTCACCAAGCATCAGTTTGGAAAAAATCTTGCCCAATACGAGAAATCCTACGGATACAAGCAACATGATCACCTGATTTGCACCACTTGCCACCAAGTGATGGAGTTTTGCGATCCCAGGATTCAAAACATTCAAAATACAGTCGGAGAAATCCTTGAATTCAAGGTCATTCACCACTCCCTTATACTTTATGGTAATTGTATTAAAGAAATTTGTGAAAACAGAAAAGATATATGAAGCTAGCGTATCAAATTGAAAAGGAGGATAAAACCTATTACTTACATCTTCAGGGCGACTTGATCGGGGACGAGATAGGACCGAAATTGGTGGAACTGGTTTCCGATGCAGTCAATGAGAAGGTTATGAATTTTGTCGTCGACCTAAGTGAAGTAAGGTACATCAGTTCAAGTGGAATCGGTGTGCTGATCACGATGCTTACAAAAATGCGAAATGCAGGAGGGGAAGTTTTTCTCGTCTCGCCTTCAGAACATGTTAAAAAACTGCTCATCATCACCAAATTGAACAATATTTTCACTGTATTCGACTCAATGGGAGAAGTTAGGGCTACTCTGATTTCATAATCCATACACTTAAGCAAAAGAAACATTACCGTTGTCTCAATAAATGGCGTGCTGGATCAAGGATGACCTAGTATAAGTTGGGAAGTCACAGGGGCGCTGGTTGAGTAGGATTTTGTTTAAGTGTCGGGGCTTTGGAAAGGTTGCCTTAATCAAGCACTTTCTGCAGATCTATATGAAACTTTTAATTGGCGAAGTATAAATCACACCATTTGATATTTAGAGATGTTTTACATTCAATTGGATAAAGTGGGAGAGGGTAATCTGACAGACATTGAGCCAGACTTAAGCACTTTCTAATTTTAGGATGAAAGAAAGGCTATTTTTTAAGGTAAAGAAACAAGTAATTAAAACAGGATTTATTACTATTCCGGAAAATTGATTTTTGATTGCATTTTAACCGGAAAAGCATCGCTTTGGGCAAGCCATAGGCAATTGGAATAATAAATCCCCTGTTTTCCTTGCAATTAATTAACCTTCTTCCAACTTTTACGCCTCAAAAAGGCATTAATGAACAAGTTTATTTTATAGGAAATGAAAATGGATATTCTTTTAGGACTGCAATGGGGTGATGAAGGTAAAGGCAAGGTTGTGGATGTACTTGCCCCAAAATATGACGTAGTCGCAAGGTTTCAGGGAGGTCCAAATGCTGGACACACATTGGAATTTGATGGAATCAAGCATGTACTGCATCAGATACCCTCAGGTATTTTCAGACAAAAGTTGATCAATATCATCGGAAATGGTGTGGTGCTGGATCCCGTGGTCCTGAAAAAGGAGATCGAAGGACTTGATAAATTCAATATCGTTTTTCAGGAAAACCTTTTCGTATCCAAGAAAGCCACTATTATTATTCCTACCCATAAACTTCTGGACGCGGCATACGAAAAGTCCAAAGGAGATAAAAAAATAGGTTCCACATTGAAAGGGATAGGTCCGACTTACCAAGACAAAATCGGAAGGGTAGCTTTGCGGGTTGGAGATATCCTTTCCGGTGATTTCAGGGCCAAATACGATGCCTTGGTCGCAAAGCACAAAACCACGCTTTCATTTTATGATTTTGACATCAGCCAACTTCCGGAATTGGAAACCACGTTTTTTGATGCGATTGAGTTTTTCAAAAAACTGAATCTTATCGATAGCGAATACGTCGTCAATGAATTTCTTTCCAGTGGAAAAAAAGTGCTTGCCGAAGGTGCCCAAGGATCTTTGTTGGATGTGGATTTCGGGAGTTATCCATTCGTGACCAGCAGTTCTACCATGGCAGCAGGTGCTTGCACCGGACTTGGAGTAGCCCCTTCCCGAATTGGTGAAGTCTACGGGATTTTCAAAGCATATTGTACCCGCGTAGGCAGCGGTCCGTTCCCAACGGAACTTTTCGATGCGGATGGAGAAGCCATGCGCAAGGAAGGAAATGAATTTGGCTCCACCACTGGAAGGCCAAGAAGATGTGGTTGGATAGATTTGCCTGCGCTTCGCTATTCCATCATGATCAACGGGGTCACCCAACTCTTTATGATGAAGGGCGATGTGCTCAACATCTTCGAGGAAATTAAAATTTGTACCCATTATGAATTGGCTGATGGGACTAGAGCTGATAAATTGACTTACGAACTGAACGAGCAGGACGTCACGCCAATCTATACCACTGTAAAAGGATGGTACACTTCCCTTGCCAATGCCACTACTTTTGAGGAATTCCCAAAGGAACTGAAGGATTATGTTTTCTTCCTAGAGGCAGAACTCGGCGTGCCCATCAAAATGGTTTCCGTCGGACCTGATAGAAAGCAAACGATTTTAAGATAAATTATATCTCTTTTAAAGGCCCCAATTGAGTTGAATTGGGGCCTTTTTTTATTTTTAGGGAATTTGGTTACTTTGGGATGTTTTATTTTCATCCCATAACTATTTTACGATAGACCTAAATGTTATTTCCGAGAGTCAAAAGCAGGTTTTTTTTATTGTTCACGCTTTTATTTTCATGCTTTCTGTCCCAGACCAAGGCCCAAATAGGATTTCCCTATTGTGAATCCTTCCAGGACAATTCGGCCCAGTCCACAACTGTTTTTGGGGGAGATGCAAGCCTCACCTCAGGTGTTTTGAGATTGACAAACAATCAGATGGACCAAAATGGATACGTCTATATAGACATCCCTTTTTCATCCGTCTTCGGAATCAAAACTTCCTTTGAGTATTTTAGTTATGGTGGTTCTGGAGCAGATGGGCTCACGGTATTCTTATTTGATGCAAATACGCCGAATTTTGCACCCGGTGGATTTGGTGGTTCCTTGGGATATGCACAAAGGAACCAAGATGCCGGATTGACAAGGGCCTACCTGGGAGTCGGGTTTGATAGTTTTGGGAATTATGGCAATTCATCCGAAAATAAAAATGGAGGATTTCCGGGTGGTTCTGGTTTGCTTCATCCCAACAGTGTTGTGATCAGAGGTCCCGGAAGTGGTTCATTGGGCTATGCATTTATAAATGGGAAGAAAACCAATAGTGTTGGACCGTTTGGATTTGGGGCTGGTGAATTGTTTGAGTTGAGTTCGGGTGGAATAGGCACCACGAGAGTGACGGATCCAAATGTCCCCGGGTATAGGAAGGTGATCATGAGTCTTGATCCCAATCCGAATGGTCCAGGATTTTTTTTGACAGTTCAAATGGAAGTGACTACTTCTCCGGATACTCCGAGGATGATGACCATTTTTGAAAACGTACCCTATTTGTTTGATGCACCCAAAGATCTTAAAATTGGTTTTTCCGCCTCTACAGGCGGCATGACAAATTTCCATGAAATCAGGAACATAGTCGTTCAAGTGGCCAACGATGAAAATCTCTTAAATCCCATTGGGGAAAATATTGCAGACAAGGCATCTTGTGAAGGACAGGAAAACACGTATGAAATAAAATCGTCGGATGTGAATTTACCCAATGAAAATTCAACAATCGGGTGTCTCCAGCTTTTTGCATCCTTCGAGGACATCATCTCTGAAGAAGAAGATTTCTGTTCGCAGGGGAAATGCAAACAAGAGAATAGGGAATTGGTTTTGCCTCAGGGAACCTTCAGGGCATCGGATGAGGGAGGTAAATTCACGTTTTTCCCAAATTTCGGGTTCAGGGACGAGGAAGTCATCGTTTATTATACCATTACCGATAGTTATGGAAAAACTTCTGCGGGCAATTCCATCAAGCTCTTGATTCAGGAATCCCCAGAACCGGTGCGGATTCAGGTGAAGGGTTTTCCGGAAGGGGTTTCAGAGGTCAGGTTTTGCGAAAGCGAGGTTTTGGAATTGTTGGCTGTGGGCAATGAAGCCTATGTGAAATACGAATGGTTCAAGGATGATGAATTGATTCCGGGTTCGGACGCTGCTTTGCTCGCGATTGATGTTGCTGGCAATTATCAGGTGATTGCTTATAATTCAAAAGGCTGCCCTACAGATTCGGGAATAATGAAATTGATCAATCCACCCCTGCCTCCTCTTTCCCTGATGGATCCCATGGTAGGTTGTGTGCCCGGAATACCATTGGATATAAGGAGTGGAATAGAAGGATACAATGATGAATTGTTTGACTATGAATTGGAAACACAGGAAGGAGAAAAACTGATCAATGAAGAAATGGGTCAAATTCTACTTTCGGGGACCTACTCTCTGCGGATCAAAAACAAGGATCTTTCCTGCTGGTCAGCACCGATTGCTTTTGAGGTTATTTTGCTGAAAGAGAAATTGGTCACCACATTTGACTATGAAATTGAGGGTTTGGGAATCAAGGATGATGCGGGTGGTGGGATTTTTATGGATGATCCCATTCGGTTCAATTCGCAATCAATCGGTGACCCCGTTCAATGGTTTTGGGATTTTGGTGATGGAAATGCCAGCACGGAACCTTCCCCGGTTCATGTATATGGTAAAAAAGGAGTTTTTCAAGTGTCCCTGACGATTACCAATGCATTTGGTTGTGAAGATGTTTTTGAATTGGACTTGCCTATTACCAAATCATATAGAATCATGTTCCCAACCGGTTTTACCCCTGCAAGCATGGAAAACCAATTTTTTCGTCCAAAGACCAAAGGCATTGTCAAAATGGAATTGTTGGTATTCAATCTTTGGGGAGAATTGATTTTCAAATCCGAAGACTTGAATTCCCTTGGATGGGATGGGCGTAAGAATGGAGAATTGGCACCGGTGGGAAACTATGTTTACCGCGTTAACCTTGAATCCATCGATGGGGAGAAGATTACGGAAAGCGGAAAATTCACTTTGATAAGATAATGGTTCGGAAAAGGATTTTGATTATTTGCCTTGTGGTTATTGGATTTCCCTGTTTTTCCCAGGATCTCCAGTTTTCCCAGTTCTATGCTTCTCCTTTGTATTTGAATCCCGCCTTTGCTGGGAGTTCCGAATTGACTAGGGTAGGGGTGAATTTCAGAAACCAATGGCCGGGTCTCGACAGGTCCTTCATTTCCTATTCTGCGTATCTAGATCATTTTATTGCTGGAAAAAACAGTGGAGTTGGAATTGTGGTGAACGGAAGTAGGGAGAGCCTTTCAAATCTTCAAAGCATGGAGGTTGGATTGTTGTATTCCTATAGGCTTCGCTTGGGGCAATCCAGATATCTCCATTTTGGCACACAGGGGAGCTTTGTCTCCAGATCGGCAAATTTTGAAGAAGTTGTTTTTAGTAGTCAGTTGGATATCGATAGGGGCACGATCGATGGGGGGAATGGAACCTGGGCTCCTGAGGATGGTAACAAACGGTTTGCAGACTTCAATGCCGGCTTGTTATATTATCAAGACAGGTTCTGGTTGGGGGCTTCTGCCCATCATCTTACCCAACCCAATATTTCCTATCTCGGAAATGATCTCAATAGGCTTCCCATTAAGTATTCATTGCATGGAGGGGTTCAATTTAAGCTCCCATCTGGCTTTATCAATGATTATTTCAATAATTCCCGTCAGGAGCGGACATTTTCTGTTGCTTTTAATTACAAACAACAGGGAATCTTCAACCAATTGGATTTTGGAACGGAGTTGTATTTCGAGCCGCTTATATTAGGGTTGTGGTACAGAGGCATTCCCACAAAGAATATGCTGCCCAATAACGAGGCCTTGATAGCAGTGCTGGGCTTTTCCCTTCCGAATGGGTTGGATATGGGCTATAGTTATGATTACACCCTATCCAAGTTGGGATGGAGGAATTCAGGAGGGGCACATGAAATTTCCATGAGGTATTCTTTCAATTTTGCCGATCCTGCAGGTAAATCCCGGTCGGTACTGCCAAGTTTCAAGTATTGAATTGCGGATTTGGTAACCCCATTCGTTTTTTGCGGTTGATAATCAGGGTAGTTTGGCTTTTTTTTAGATTATTTTCAATGTGTGAATTGTGATTTAAGAAAAGAGTTGCATCTTTGCATTCCCAAAAGAGGGGATCAAAAGCTAAAAACATAAGATTGTTTCGTTTACAATTGGTAAGTTGCCGGATTCAAGAAGAAAATATTTTATTTTTAATTATTAAGAAATAAAATTCTAAATATTAAAACAATTTGTTTACCTTTACAACCCGCTTCGCAAGGAAGGGTTTAATTTGAGATTGAAATTTTGGAAAACGATTGGTTTTGGATTGCTGGAGCTGGTTTTTTGGAGGAAGGATCGGGTTTTCGGGCCTGGAAATTTTTTCAAAAAAACATCAACAAGTTCAGACAAATTGTTTACCTTTGCAACCCGCTTGAAAACGAAGAGTGGAAAAGAT
>NZ_KB906692.1:0-87996 GCF_000381545.1 Rhodonellum psychrophilum GCM71 = DSM 17998
TGGATCTTGCCCCACCGCAACAAAATGGCTTTTAGAGCCTACATCAATTCCAGCGGCAAAAGGATTGACAACAGCCATACTTTCAAACTTTTTCTGCTTCATCTTATTTTTGGTTTTGATTAAAAGCAGCAAGAGAAATGTATATTTGATTTGATTATTCCATACGGGATCCATAACAAAACATGGTCACCAATTAACGTTTCAAAAACCCTGACCTTAAAGATTGGGGTTGAACATTTCTACCAGAATTCGGGAAGGGATAAAATCACCATTCGATGCATAGGCTTTCATGCTGCAACCAAAAGTTAGCGCATTAACGTTACTTTTCCAATGTCTTAGAATTCGGGTTTAATCGATACATCCTTATATTTGCCTTGGAATAAAAAATCAATATGATATACGACATCATCATCGTTGGGGGTGGAATAGTAGGACTGGCCACTGGTTTAAAAATCAAACAGCAAAAACCTGAATTGACGGTTGCTCTTTTGGAAAAGGAATCCGATGTAGCGATGCATCAGACCGGAAACAATAGTGGCGTGATCCATTCAGGATTGTATTACAAACCAGGTTCTCTCAAAGCGACCAATTGTATTGATGGATACCATGAACTGATCCGGTTTTGCCAGGAAGAGAACATTCCGTTTGAATTGACGGGGAAAGTTGTTGTGGCCACCAACCAAGAACAAGTACCCTTGTTAAATGGGCTTTTGGAAAGGGGATTGCAAAATGGACTGACAGGCATCCGCTCGATTTCCCTGGATGAGCTCAAGCACCTTGAGCCCTATTGCAGCGGTGTAGCGGCCATTCATGTTCCCCAAACTGGAATCGTGGATTATAAAAAAGTAGCGATTGGGTACAGTGAGAAATTCAAATCCCTTGGAGGAGAGGTATTTTTATCCCACCGCGTGTTGAAAATCAAAACATTGAATGCCATTTCCTATGTTGAAACGTCAAAAGAGGAGTTTGCCGGAAAACTGGTTATTAATTGCGCGGGGCTTTATTCCGACAAGGTGGCACAAATGAACCAAACGGAAGAATCGGATGTCAAAATCATCCCTTTCAGAGGTGAATATTTTAAGCTAAAAAAAGAAAGGGAATACCTGGTAAAAAACCTGATTTACCCTGTTCCAGATCCAAATTTTCCATTTTTGGGGGTACATTTTACCCGTATGATGAAAGGGGGCGTTGAGGCAGGTCCCAATGCGGTTTTGGCCTTTAAAAGAGAAGGATATAAACGCTCCGATGTCAATTTGAAGGAACTTGCCGAAACCTTGGCTTGGCCTGGATTCCAAAAAGTGGCCGCAAAATACTGGAAAACGGGAATGGGTGAAATTTACAGGTCCTTTTCAAAAGCAGCCTTCACCAAAGCACTACAAGAACTCATCCCGGATATTCAAGAATCGGATCTGGTAGAAGGAGGTGCGGGAGTCCGTGCGCAGGCCTGTGACCGAACCGGCGGACTTTTGGATGATTTCAGCATCAAAGAATCCGAGTT
The DNA here is from genome assembly GCF_000381545.1 of Rhodonellum psychrophilum GCM71 = DSM 17998. Taxonomy (GTDB): domain Bacteria; phylum Bacteroidota; class Bacteroidia; order Cytophagales; family Cyclobacteriaceae; genus Rhodonellum; species Rhodonellum psychrophilum. Next base: position 1,499 of record NZ_KB906692.1, read on the forward strand.
TGCCATCAATGTGCTGAATGCCCCCTCCCCTGCCGCAACGAGTTCTTTGGCTATCGGTGGCACAGTGAGTGCCTTGGCTTTGAAGCGGTTTTAAAAGAAAAGGAAGAATTGACCAACACCTTATAATAAAAAAAGAGAAAATAAACCTTAAAAATCACTAAATGCGCACTAGGAGTTCATTTGAAAATTAAATCCATTTTATTGTATCCTTCACACCATTTGTAAGTCTCCATATTGAATTAAAACTTATTTTGATATGGAAAAATGTATCTGCACAAACTGCGAATGCCAGCAATGCGAATGTAAAAATTGCAAAGAAAATGACTGCCCTTGTGAAAAATGTACGTGTACGAAATGTGAGTGTTGTTAAACCAGAAATATGAATTGGGTTTCCAAATGGAATCGAAACTGCAAGAAAATCAGATGATTGGGAGACTAATTCCTGAATCCAATAGGGTGAAGTCAAAAACAATCAACACCTAATTGATTACCCGTGAATTACAATCTTGAATTGAGTTCGTAATGCATAAAACTTGTTAACCACGCGGGTTGGCAACAATGCCAACCCGCGTATTTTCTGAAGAATTATGAAAACTGAGAGATTTTGGAAGGAATACCATCAATCCTTGTATTTTTTGGCCTGAAACGTGTTGGGGATTTAGAGGCCACAAGTGATATACTTCAAAATTCATTTCTCAAAGTGCACCTGCATCGCCATTCCCTCAAAAATACAAAACATGCTAAAGCTTGGGTTTATCAAATCGTGAGAAATGAAATTTCCGATTATTACAATAATATACAACAACAAAAACAAATTTCCGGATTGGAATTTCATCCAGCCAACCAAAACCTATTTCAGGACTATTGCTGTTTCGATAGATTTATGAATGATCTTCCTTTAATTTACAAAAGTCCAATCGAGATTGTCTATTTAATAGGTAAAAAGAAAAAAGAGGCCGCAGATATTTTGGGTATAGGTCTGTCAAATTTGAAAGCCAGAATAAGAAGAGGTAAAGCTCTTCTAAAAATGAATTTTTTAAATTGTTGTAAGTTTAAAATAGATAAGAATGGATATCTGACCGGCGAAGCAAATTGCGGTGTCTGTGGAAAATTATAAATAAAGTTGGAGAATAGTGATAAATTTCAGCAATGAACAAAAACTCAAAAACAACTTCCTGTCAACCCTTGCTCGACTATTTTGTAAATCTGATTCCATTGAACCAGAAAGAAAAAGACATGTTCATGACAAAATTCCATCCGCATTTGTTTTTAAAAAAACAATTCGTTTTGCAACATGGTGGGGTTTGTGAATATTTTGATTTTGTAGTGCAGGGATGCCTCAGGCTTTATAAACTGGATGATAAAGGAGTTTATCATATCCTTCAATTTGCCACTGAGAATTCCTGGATCCTGGATTTGACCAGTTTTCACAAAATAATTCCGGCGGTTTTGAATATTGATGCCTTGGAGGATACTGTAGTATTGCGGATCACCCACCATGATCTTTTGGACCTATATGACAAAGCCCCAAAATTTGACAAGATATTCAGGGTGCTCTTGGAAAACCATTTCATGCAACAACAAGAGCGGATCGGACAATTGTTCAGTTCTACTGCCGAAGAGCGGTATGAATTATTTCTAAAAACCTATCCCCATCTTCTCAACAGAATTCCCCAAGTGCAGATCGCTTCTTATCTTGGGATTACTCCCGAATTTTTGAGCAGGATTAGAAGCCGTATGGCAAAGGGTGAGCGTTAATCTTAATACAGATCAATATTTTTTCTTAAACTAGGTCATTGGACTGCAGCGGTTACTTGATGTAGCTTTGCATAAATTAAAAGTCCAACACCATGAATACCAAAAAAACACTCCTAAGCATTGCCCTTTTTATTGGGGCTGTGCTGTTTTCTTTTGCCCAAAAGTCAGTGGATGAATCAATCCAAGATTGGGAAAGAGCCAAAAACTATACCAAAGAATACTTGGACGCCATGCCTGAATCAGGCTATTCTCTAAAACCCACACCTGAAATCAGGTCATTCGCAGAAGTAATGCTGCATTTGACAGATGCGAATTATGGGTTTACAGCCGGAGCCTTGAGTATAGAAAGCCCGGTGGCATTTGGGAAATCAGATAAAACTGAGGACATCTCAAAAGAAAATGTCACCAAATTGGTTCTGGCAGGATATGACTTTGTTATCGCAAATCTAAAGAAAGTGACTGTTGACCAATTAAATGAAAAGACCACATTGTTTGGGAGCTTTGAAATGCCAAAAAGAACGGCTTTCGACAAACTATTTGAACACCAAACCCACCATAGGGGTCAGACCACTCTCTATTTGAGATTGGCTGGAGTTGTTCCTCCAAATGAAAAATTATTCTAAAAACCGCGATAAAACAATCCCTAAATTGGGGAATACTCAAAATTGACCTAACATGAAAAAGTTACTTGCAATACTTAGTTTGATTTTCTTTTCCCAATTCCCATCAATGGGACAAATTGAAAAAGGAAGCCTCTATATCAATCCTCAATCCGGGAGAGACGACAATTCCGGTGAAAAAGGAAGTCCACTTCAGTCTTTATATGAAGCTGGCCGTCGTATCAATGTTGCCAAAGGGAATGGAGCAATGACAATTTTCCTTTCTGAGGGAATTTATGCACTTGACACCACTGTTCGGTTTCAACCTGAAAACTGGAAATTCACCAAGGATGCCCGGTTGACCATTCGGGCTGAGATCCTACCGGATGATCCTAATTGGGATCATGGAAAAATGCCCGTTTTTATTTCAACCATGGCTTTTAACAATATTCCAGACGACAAATTGGGAGGCGCCTCCAATGGGATACAAATAGAGACCAGCCATGTAACGATACAGGGTTTGAGGATGTTGGGTTCACCGGTCCATGAGCGGCCCGAAGAAGGCATGGTGATCAGAAACTATCCCATTATCCGGGAAGGGAGAGATTTGGATGACCTTCGGGTGACGCAATGCTTGTTTTTGGGAGATATTCATGCGGCACCAAATCACCTTCCTGTTTTGGCGAGTGGACAAGGAGTGGTTGTTGATCATTGTGTCTTTTATGGAGTAAAGGATGCTGTGGTTTTTTGGCATTCCGATCGACCTTCTGAACGCTCCGAAATGCACCACAATCTGATCGTCAATATTTATGGCGCAGCAGTTTGGTCTTGGTCATTGGCGGAGGATTTCAAATATTATAACAATGTAGTGACCCAAGCAGAGGCGTTCTGGATATTGAATAAAGATGAGAAAAGCAGCTTCAACTTAGAAAACTCCCTTGTAGTGGGATATAATCATTTGGTCAACAATGGAGGAGGTCCCGCTAATTTGGGGGAAACTTCAGATCCTACCAAACTGAAATCAGGCAAGAACGTAATTTTTCAGAGAGAAGGGAGTCTGGAGATTGTCAAGGATCCAACAAGTAAATACTACCTTCATTTAAAGCCGGGATCGTTGGGCAGCGAACTTGGAGCGGGATTGTTTTATAAAAAATGATGAATTGCCCTCGGAAAATTATTGTTAGGTTCAAATCCCATGTATTCATTCAGGTCCAATTATTCATCTCCACTATTGGAAAACAGTATCTAAGGACGATTTTGGCTTTAGAATGAACCCTTATTATGCATTACGAACCCAATGCAATAGTATAATTCACTGATAATCATTAGGTGTTGACTGTTTTTAACTTCACCCTATTGGTGCCGGGAATTATTCTCCCAAGAGCCTGATTTTCATGCAGTTTCGACCCCATTTGGAAACCTTTTGCATATTTCGGCTTGAAATAGGGTTGGAATTGAAATTCAAGAAATTAATTATTTAGAATGAAACATCTTCTGTTTTCCCTTGGGCTCCTGATCAGCTTCAGCAGTTTTGGCCAAACGCCAATAGCAAAACCAATGCGGCATTTTATGCAGCAGAATCCATCTTCAGCAGGAGCCATATCATATGGTAACAACCCCTCAGCAGGAAGGTATGTCAATGTTGGGGATGCCCAGATTTACTATGAGGTTTATGGAACAGGAGATCCAATCCTGATCCTGCATGGGGGACTATTGGGTTCTACTTTCGAAATGCATCAGTTCATCGACAGCCTTTCCCAAAGTTTCCAGGTGATCGCTATTTCAACCCGAGGTCATGGAAAATCTGAGCTTGGAACCCAACCATTGAGCGTGGAACAAAAAGCAGGAGATATTATGGCTGTTGTAAATGCTGTGACCGATGAGTGCGTAAGCATCATTGGTTTCAGTGATGGCGGTTTTGGTGGATATATGTTTGCGAGCCTATATCCTGAGCGGGTGAAGAAACTGATTGTCATCGGAGCAGGTGAGCAAACCCCCAAATTAAGAAAAATGGAATTTAATGCTGTTGAATTGTTTCAAAATGATCCCGCCTACATGGAGCAACAATTGGCTTTGATGCCTGAACCAAACCGATTGATGGAATTGGGGAATCAAATTGCGGATTTTTACAATTCTACTTCGATAAGTAAAGACATGTTGGAGAAAATTCAGTGTCCGGTCTTGGTTATGGCAGGTGAAAAAGATCGGAATGCATCCATGGAAACTGTCATCAATGCCTATCGAATGATCCCAAACAGTCAGCTTAGTATCATTCCTAATGGATCGCATGGCGTGTTTTTAGAAAATTTCCCTGCGGTATGGTACAGTTTGGTTCCTTTTCTCAAAACAAAAGGTGAATGAAACACATGATTTAACCCGTTTTATGCATCACGAACTCAATTCAACAGTAAAATTAACTGATGTTCAATTAGCTGTTGATTGTTTTGACTTCACCCTTTTGGTGTCAGGAATTAGTCTCACATATAGTCTGATTTTCTTGCAGTTTGGATCCCATTTGGAAAATCATATGCAAATTTCCATATAACTTTCTTTAAGTCAACCCCTTTACATTACTTTTTCGGTCTCTTAGAATTCAGGTTAAATTCAATTTTGAAAAAAAAACTTGTTTGATTTTCGTAATTCATTATTTGCTTGCCGTTATTGGTTCTAATCGCATAACCTTAAATTTGGGATGCTAAAATAACTTACATCATGACAAAACTAAAAAACAACGAACCGGAATCGGGCAGACGCAGCTTTTTAAAAGTCGGTGCAACGTTAAGTGCTTCTTTGCTTGGCGCTCCTTCGATTGCACATGCATTTGATGGAGGTACAAAACAGAAAAACCCTGAAAATGCCAACATCACAAAATTCCGTACACTCGGTACAGGAAAACACAGTCTTGAAGTGACTGCCCTTGGTCTGGGTTGTATGGGTATGAGTTACCATAGAGGCCATATCCCCAATAAAAATGCAAGCATAGCCTTGATGCGCAAAGCGGTAGAAATGGGTGTAACCTTGTTTGATACAGCAGAAGTGTATGGAGCCTATACCAATGAAATATTGGTTGGTGAGGCGATTTCCCAATTTAAAAATGAAATCTCCATTACCACCAAGTTTGGGTTCAATATCGAAAATGGAACGATGGCTGGACTCAACAGCCGACCAGAGCAAATCCGAAAAGTAGCCGATGAGTCCCTGAAAAGGTTGAAAATCGATGTGATTGACCTTTTCTATCAACATAGACAAGATCCTGACGTTCCTGTCGAAGAGGTTGCCGGTACTGTCAAAGACTTGATACAGGAAGGCAAAGTAAAAAACTTTGGCTTGAGTGAGGTCAACGTGGAGACTATCCGAAAAGCACATTTGGTACAACCCCTTACAGCCATTCAAAGTGAATACCACTTGATGTGGAAAAAGCCTGAAGAGGGTGTTTTGGCTGCTTGCGAGGAGTTGGGAATCGGCTTTGTGCCCTACAGTCCAATGAATAGAGGCTACCTGACAGGAATGCTCAACGGGCAAACCAATTTCTATGCCGCCAACGACAACCGAGCAGGATTGCCTAGATTTCAAAAAGAGGCCATGATAGCCAACTGGCCCATTTTGGAATTTATATCCAATTTTGGTCATGAAAGAGGCCTCACGCCTACTCAGGTAGCCTTGGCATGGCTGATGCATCAAAAACCTTGGATAGTACCGATCCCGGGAACAACCAAAATCGCGCATTTGCAGGAAAATATGGCTGTTGCCGATATTCAGTTTTCTGCCGAAGAAGTGCGTGAAATTAATGATGGAGTATCCAAAATCATAATTTATGGAGATCGGTATACACCTGTTGAGCAAAAACGTGTTGAGAATTGATTTTTCGGCAAGGTATTCTTATGTGAAAATTTCTGTTGGCTTGTCAAATGTTTGATCATTTTGGGCCAAGAAGATTTTCTGAGGATATAGGCAAACCAAGGTATGAGCACTTGGTCATTTAACCCGTGTTTTGCATTACGAACCCAATTCAAGATTGTAATTGATTGATAATCAATTAGATGTTGATCATTTTAACTTCACATTATTGGTGTCAGAAATTAATCTCCTAATAGTCTGATTTTCTTGTAGTTGAACCCTTTTTTTTTTAAACTAAATGCATACTACGGGTTTAAAGGTTCGATCCATTCAGGATGGATTTTTCTGCAAAGTGTAGCTAGAGAAATGCGGCGGAAAATTGGATCAGGTCATGATTCGCAAACTGAAAATCTGGAATCAAGGAACTTGGTTTTCGATCAATAATTGCATATTAAAGCGCTCATTTATATTGATTGTATTGCTTATATTTATATAAGCAATACAATCAACTCCCAAAATGGCCTCATACGAAATCGAAATCATTCTCAATCGGCAATTGGCAGATTGCCTTTCCATCCCGGTTTTTATCACGGATATTTCCGGGAACCTTATTTTCTACAATGAGCCCGCTGAGGAAATCCTGGGTACACGGTTCGGCGAGACCGGCGAAATGAAAGTTGAAACCTGGTCAACAATTTTCAAACCCCTTGATGAAAAAAGAAAACCTTTGCCTCCGGAAGGTCTCCCTCTGGTGAAGACTTTGCAGGACCAACATCCGCACCACAAAGTATTCTGGATTGAGAATTTGAAAGGAAAACTTGAAAAAATTTCGGTAACCTCCTATCCTATTATCGGCCGCATGGGAAAATTTCTTGGTGGAGTGGCTATTTTCTGGGAAACAAAAGACACATGAAGGTTTCCATCAAAGGCGTTCGGGGATCTATTCCCACATCCAGTCCAGAAACCTCCTATTTTGGAGGGAATACTTCATGCGTAACCGTCGTGGAAGATAATTGCTTGCTTATTTTGGATGGTGGTTCTGGAATGCAGAAAATTATCCTTCCGGATGAGTCAACAAACCGTGTTGATATTTTATTGACTCATCTGCATTTTGATCACATTCAAGGGCTTGGATTTTTTAACCCATTGTTTGAGGCATCGAAAGAGGTGCATATTTGGGCGCCGGTCAGTACCACACAATCTTTACTGTCAAGACTTAGCAAGTTCCTCTCTCCACCTTTGTTTCCGGTATTGATGCGCGATCTCCCATGCCAACTCACTTTGCATGAAATTTCAAACAGTAGTTTTGAAATCGGTCCATTTCAAATTGACTCCCTGTATGTCATCCATCCAGGACCGACTGTTGGATTACGGATCAAGAGCAAAAATTCTGTGTTGGCTTACATTCCTGACCATGAACCTGCCTTGGGTCCCGCTGGGATGATCATGGACAAAAAATGGATTTCAGGATTTGACTTGGTGGACCAAGCGGATTTATTGATCCACGATGCCCAGTTCACCGCAGAGGAATATAAGGGCAAGATTGGATGGGGCCATTCCGGCATGGAAGACGTGATCAAACTTGCAACGTTTGCAGGCGTAAAAAAACTTCTATTTACCCACCATGACCCCTCACGTACCGATGCCCAACTTAAGGAAATCATGATCGGCTTGAAGGAAACCCATTCCGGAGATTTGAACTTTGAATTTGCGCGGGAAGGAATGGAAATAGAATTGGGTTGATTTTTACGGTTTTTTAGGGCCGATCTATCCCCTATGAAAATGCGTTCGATAACGTTCAGGGTCGAAGGGTATGTCGTTTGGTAGTGGTCATTGGCAGAGGTTTCAAATACTACAACAATGGGGTCACTAATGGTCTGGCATTTTAGATTTTGAACAAAGGGGAAAAGACCAGTTTCAACTTGTCAAATTCACTGGTAAAAACCATTTTTGTTTCAGACTATCACAAGTGGGAACTTATGAGAATACTTATCTTTCGTAAAGCGCAAATCTCTGTCTATTCTTGCTATATATTTTTTAAGATCTAAATTTGCCGATGAACTCAATAGATCCAATATTGCAAATTGATGTAAAAAATTTTCTCTGTTGAATGCGCCAATTTTGATTTTTTTACAATTGAAGACTACAACATAGGAGCACAAGTCCTATGAAAAATTATAACCTGAAAAGGCCTTCATTATTCCTCTGAAAGTACTGTACCTATTATTTTTTTATTATCTGAATTTAGAAGGATCTTATCCTTCATGTAAATGGCTACCGCTTTTTCTGAGCATTTGTTGTTCCACCAATCAACTGTTTTCAAATGGTAGTCCATCAACATCTCTGAATCATCTATTAATTTTTTTGCCCATAACAATCCCTCTTTCCAGTTTTCTACTTGAATAATCGGGGATCCATCATAAAATTCTGTTTTGGGCAATTTATCAGAAATTATAACGCATCCAGCCCTCATCCCCTCGAAATCCCTAAAGCATTCTGCATTACCAAAACCCATTGGGGACAGGATTATCTTACTGTCAGCTAATACTTTACCGAACTCTTGTGCGCTAAAACCTGTATTGAATCCTTTATTGAAAATTATTAAAGAATCCGGAAAATAATTACTGAAATCATTTTTGAATCCGATCGCCATATCTCGGAATATGGTCGTGGGCAGACCCCTTCTGGGAAAAAATTTTTTCTGACTAAAAAAACTTCTATACAAATCAAATCTATTTCTATTAAGATCCCCTCTAAAGAAAACATTGTAATTCCGATCATGGATTGGTTTTACAGGTAATTCCGGTACATCATTTACATATCCCAAAGAAATCGGCAAGACATTATCTGAAATAAAAGCCTCCTCCAGATGGGTCTTGAAAATCAATTCAAAATTAGAGGAAATGGGCCGAGGATCAATGGAACCACCAGCATCAGCCAGATAGTATAAAATTATTTTCTTTTGGGACAGATGGTTTAAACAATCTGGAAGAATTTTTTCGTCATCATTGGCAAAAATATAAAATTCATAGTTTTCCAATATTCCATCCGAAATTTTTTCAAAATTCTGGAACAGCTTGAGAAGGTATTGGGATTCATTCAGTTCACTAAATTGAAAAACTGAGTTTTTATCATAATACACATTCTTAAGATTCATTATATCCATACGTTTTCCACACATCAACAGAAATTAAAACACAAACAATTCTCTCCAAAAATCAGGAGAACATCCCCTCCTTCAGGTTAAACTCACATTTATTACGCCAAGAATTTTGTCGCGTAACAAAAGGTTGGCCCTAATCAAAAATTACCGGGTATTATTTGGGTGATTCAACTCTTTAATTTCTACAAAAGGTATCAAAATAATATTAGATCCCAAGATCATAATCCATGCAATTGCCGCCGCCCATGAAAAGCTTTCTGAAGCAATACGATTTGACTGGGAAAACCGTCATTCCTTTCAATACGCACGGTGGATATGGGATAGGAAGCAGTTTTGAATTGATTAAAAAAAGTTGTCCGAAGAGCATTGTCTTTGAAGGGTATTCCACCAAAGGCGGTGTAGAAAGAGACGGGGTAATTTTTGTAATGGATGGAGAAAAGAAAAACCAGACCATCGCGGAAGTAAGGCAATGGCTAAAAAAAATCGGCTTTTAAATCACTTTAAATCTTTGAAGGATTAGTTTGATGGGAAAGGAAATGGTCAGTGGGGAAACAAACCATGGAAAGAGAAAAAATATAAGTTTACCTGGACAAAAGTTTTAAATTAAAAAAACTGACACCTTCAAAAGTGGAATATTGGCAATAAAATTCAGGATTTTGAAATAATATCAAGTTGTAACAGATTGTAAATCTGTAAAGTATTAAATTGAAAAATCAACTACGGATTGATGACCTATCCTAATTCAAAACCGAAAGATTGAATTTCGTAAGAAATTTCATTTCAGAATACTACAACCCGAAGTATTTCTTGATTTCAAAATCGAAAATTGATTTCTTCATGGAAAAGAAAGATCGATGCGATTAAAAAAACAACGAGAAGGGATTACCTCTAAGACAATGTGTTTGATTTTCGTAACACATTGTTTGAAAGCAGTAATGAAATTACTTTAAAAAAACCGTCTTTTACCCATTCTTAAAAATAGACAATACCATGGCAAAATTCAATCTGAATATCAACGGTAAATCCAAAGAGGTAGAGGTAGATGCCGCTACTCCCCTTTTATGGGTGTTGCGGGACCATTTAAATTTAACTGGAACCAAATATGGCTGCGGGATAGCAGCTTGCGGTGCATGCACCGTTCATTTAGATGGGGTGGCCGTGCGCTCCTGCCAAATGCCGGTATCAAACATAGAAAATCAAAAAATCACAACGATCGAAGGACTCTCTGAAAATGGAGACCATCCGGTTCAGAAAGCCTGGTTGGAACATGACGTACCGCAATGCGGATATTGTCAATCTGGGCAGATCATGACTGCTGTCGCTTTTTTGAAAGAAAACCCAAATCCGAGTGATCCAGAAATCGAGAATGCGATGAACGGAAATATTTGCCGCTGCGGCACTTATCTCCGTATCAAAGCTGCTGTCAAAACAGCTGCAAATTCTTAAGCACATTTAACCCACAAAGACATGTCAATCGAAAAAACATCCATAAACAGACGCTCTTTCCTGAAGGTTTCTGCCCTTGCAGGTGGAGGAATGGTCCTTAGCTTTAGTTGGCTGGCGGGTTGTAAACCCACACCAAAAGAAGTGTTGAGCATGCCCAAGGAATGGTTTGAACTCAATAGCTATATCAAAATCGGAGAAAACGGAGCCGTCACACTTTTCTCTCCCAATCCGGAATTTGGCTCCAATGTCAAAACCTCCATGCCGATGATCTTGGCAGATGAATTGGACATTGACTGGAAAAATGTATTTGTCGAGCAGGCAGATTTCTATCCTGAGCGATACGATCGCCAGTTTACAGGAGGAAGCCAGGGCATTCGTCAAGGCTGGACGCCCTTGCGAACTGCCGGAGCAACAGCCCGAATGATGCTTGTCAACGCAGCAGCCCAAACCTGGAAAGTGTCCGCAAGTGAAATCACCACGGGAGCCGGAACAATCCACCATAAATCCAGCAACAAAAAAGCTGGCTATGGGGAAATGGCATCTTTGGCAGCCACCCTGCCAGTACCGGAAGAAGTGAAATTGAAAGAGATCAAGGATTTCAAAATCATCGGAACTTCCAAAAAGAACGTGGACGGGCTAAAGATTGTCACCGGTCAACCCCTTTTCTCGATTGACCATAAAGTGGATGGGATGCTGTACAGTTCGATCGTCCACCCACCGGCTTTTGGGATTAAGCTGAAATCCTTTGACGCTTCTTCGGTGAAGTCCATGCAGGGAATCAAGGATATTTTTTCTGTTAAAGTATTCAGTGAAGACTACGAACGCAACTTTTTCGATACTGCCACTTTCCCCGAGATGGTGGCGATCGTCGGCAATTCCACCTGGGAAGTGCTTCAGGCCAAAAAAGCATTGAAAGTCGAATGGGAAAATGCGCCACAGTCCAGCTTCGCCATGACCGATTTCGGAGGAAATAAATCCACAGGTACAATTCCGGCAGGCCTGGAAAACTCTGCCGACCACAAAGCCAAAATGGCTGAATATACGACCAAGCCCGGAAATATTCTCAGACGTGACGGAGATCCGGAAGCACAGTTTAAAAAAGCTGCAAAAGTGCTCGAGCGCACCTATTCGGCTCCTTTTTTGGCACACAATACCATGGAACCCATGAACTGCTTTGCTGATGTCAGCGGTGGCAAAGCTGTGGTTTATGGACCTACCCAAGCACCTGAATCGATCATGGGTACTTTGGTTCAGGCTTTGGGGATTCCCAAAGAAAACATTCAGATCAATTTGGCGAGAATGGGTGGAGGTTTTGGTAGACGGGCCTATAGCCACCACATGGTAGAAGCTGCCTTGATTTCCCAGAAAGTAAATGCTCCGGTAAAGATGGTTTACACGCGGGAAGATGACATGACTTCAGGGGTTTACCGTCCTACCTACTCTGCCACTTACCGTGCAGCCTTGGATGAAAACAACAAACTGATTGCTTTCCATGTAAAGGCAGGTGGAATTCCTGAAACGCCTATTGCCCCAAACAGATTTCCTGCCGGCGCGATCGACCATTATCTAGCAGAAGGATGGCAGATTGAGTCCAACATCACCATTGGAGCCTTTAGGGCACCGAGGTCCAATTTTATCGCAAGTGCAGAGCAATCCTTTCTGGATGAACTTGCAGAAGTAATGGAAAAAGATCCCATTGCATTCCGGCTTGAACTCTTGGATAGGGCTAAAACCAATCCGGTAGGAGAAAAAAATGATTATAATGCTGCTCGCTATGCAGGCGTATTGGAACTCGTGCGCGAAAAATCCAAATGGAACAGTCCTCTGGACAATGTACACCGCGGTGTATCGGCTTATTTTTGCCACAACTCCTACGTCGCCGAAGTATTGGATATCGTCATGAAAGACAACAAACCCATGGTGGAAAAAGTCTATGCAGCCGTGGACTGTGGCATCGTGGTCAACCCAGATGCTGCAACCAATATGGGTGAAGGAGCGATTGTGGATGGAATCGGCAATGCTTTCTTTGGCGAATTGGCTTTTGAAAACGGCGTGCCAAACAAGACTAATTTTGATAAATACCGGATGATTCGGCAGGCCGAAGCACCGAAAGCAATTGAAGTTCACTTTGTGGACAGCAAGGAAGATCCGACAGGACTGGGCGAACCTTTCTTCCCTCCCGTCTTTGCGGCTTTGGCCAATTCCCTCTACAAGGCAACGGGCAGGCGGTATTACGATCAGCCTTTTGCTCCACAGTTGGAGATGCAGAATCTGAAAATGTGATTTGAAAAGTAATGCTAGGCGTAGTGTCAGGCGCTAGGCGTAGTATTCCACTACGCCTTTTTATTCCTCGAATTTGAAATTCGATAAGAAGGAGCATTCGGATGAAGCTGGATTGATTTTTCCTTTTGCCATTAGAAATGGCTTATTGCGTGAGGCATTCCATTGGGGATTCAACAATATTTGGGTGTAGTAGAAACTACACCCAGCCATGTAGCAGACAACAAAAATTCATTGTTTGATTTTTGTAAGAATCGGTTTGAATTCTGTTCAAACGGTTAAGGGTCTAGCGGTAATTTTACATCGTTAAAATACTGCAAGATCCTTCATTATGAATATGCTACCCCCTCCATTCCTGGGCAATCCCAATAAGACAAAAGTTGATGGATTGTCCGTAGTTCTTTCAATGCTTTCAAAGAGGAATCAAAGAAAATCCATTCTGAAGTTGGGGTTGATCTTAACCATGATTTTCGGTTTGGCTTCTGTCGGTTTTTCCCAAACAGATGAAACCGAAAAACCAAGCTATACCTTCAGAGGCAATATCAGTGCAACCAACAATGGCATTTCATTGGTCCCCACCTTTTCTCTCGGAAGACCCGCTGTTGTTTTCGAATTGTCATTGGGAGGAGAAAGGTTGAGTTTTGACCCGGAAATCCGCTTTGCAATGGATGGAAAACCTTGGTCTTTTATCCTGTGGTGGAGGTACAAAGTGATCAAATCTGAAAAATTCAACCTCAATATGGGTGTACATCCGGCTTTTGTATTTAGGGAAGCCTTGTCAACAAACGGGTTTAAAAATGATTTGATGGTTGCCCAAAGATTTTTTGCCAGCGAGGTATCACCCAGTTACAATATTTCAAAAAAAGTGAAGATTGGACTGTATTACCTTCATTCATTGGGTTTGGACCAAGGCTTGACCAAGAACACCCAGTTTTTGGCTTTCAATATGAACTTCTCCGACATCCACTTGTCTGATCAGATTTATCTCAACATCAGACCCCAGGTATTTTATCTCAAAATGGATGAAAGAGACGGCTATTATGCAAACACTTCTGTACTCATTGCGAAAAGGAATTTCCCACTTGCAATTGGTTCAATCGTAAACAGAAGCCTAAGATCCGATATCATCGGAAACAAGGATTGGGTATGGAATGTGAGTTTAAATTATTCCTTCCATAAAACCTTCGCCAGAAATAATTAATATTGTCAGGAAAGGAATTCAAAATCTATCTTATCATTCGATTCCAATCAAAATGGAAAAAACCGAAAGTTTAGCCGAGTTTTACAAAAGGAAGTTCAACTGGATGCCTGAAAATTTCCGGAACGAAATCGGACACTTCAATATTTTCAGGATTGAGCCGCTTATAGGGGAAAATGGCAAACCAGTCATTCCTTACAAAAGACGGGATTTCTATAAAATTATGCTCGTGAAGGGAAACAGCAAAGTCCATTATGCAGACAAGATCTTCGAAGTAAAAAAACAAGCCCTCTCCTTTTCCAATCCCTATATCCCCTATAAATGGGAACACATCGATGATATCAGAAGCGGAGTATTTTGTATATTCAACCAACAATTTTTCCATCAATTTGGCAATTTAAACCAATATGAGGTTTTCCAGCCGAATGGAAACCATGTATTTGAATTGACCGATGAACAGGCAATTGAGGTTGAGTCGATTTTTGTAAAAATGGAACAAGAGATCCGTTCGGAATACAAATACAAATATGATATTCTGCGAAACCTGGTTTTTGAATTGTTGCATTATGGACTGAAAATGCAACCTTCCACCAACTTCGAAAAGCAACAGATCAATGCTTCTCAGAGGATTTCCGCACTGTTTATGGAGCTTCTTGAACGTCAATTTCCAATAGAAGAGCACCATCCAAAAATCAATTTGCGAACCGCTTCCGATTTTGCCAATCAACTCAACGTCCATGTCAATCATCTGAACAGGGCCCTCAAAGAAACAATGCAGAAAACCACTTCACAGCTGATCTCAGACCGTGTTTTACAAGAAGCCAAGATATTGTTGAAACACAGTACTTTGAACGTTGGGGAGGTCGCTTATGCATTGGGTTTTACCGAAGTTACCCATTTCAACAATTTCTTCAAAAAGCACTTGGGAACAAGCCCTCTGAAATTCAGGAATATAACTTAAAAATAGTTGAAGTCGGACTTCGTTTTTGCCTTGGCCATTAGAAATGGCTTATGGCGTGAGGCATTCCATTGGGAATTAATCAATATTTGGGTGGAGTAGAAACTACACCCAGTGCGGTTGATATCGGACTTCGTTTTGACTTATCCATTAGAAAAGGCTTATGGCGTGATGTTTTCCAGGATGAAAGCAACAATATTTGGGTGGAGTAGCAACTACAGCCATTGCGGATTTTTAAAAATCCCCTAATAATCTTTCCCTTCCAAAAATTCCAAAAACCGGATTTCAGCCCAGGTAAACTCTTGTCCTTTGACCAAAAATCCGGTGTGCCCTCCCCTTTTAGGCATTTCCAGAAAAATCTTCTCATGCTTTTCTGCCAATGAAACGGGATAACATGCATCTCCCAAAAGTGGATCATTGATGGCATTGATGATCAAGGTGGGGATTTGGATGCCCGCCATCCAATTGTCTGCACTTACGCTTTGGTAGAAATCCTTGGCGTCTTTGAACCCATGGACTTTTGCCGTGAAATGGGTGTCAAAGGTGTCGAAATCCTTCACCCTTTTCAGCAATTCCAAATCCACCATATTCGGATATTGCATCCCTTTCAGGAGCATTTTCTTCTTTAATTTCCCTAAAAACCGGTTCTTATAAAATGCATTCCCTTCCAATTTCAACATCGCCGCACTCGAAGGAAGGTTACATGGCGTGGAATAAACGGCTGCTTTCTTAATCTTTGAATTGAGGTCAACACCTCTTTCCCCGATGTATTTCAAAGTTTGGGCTCCTCCCATGCTGATGCCAACCAGATAGTATTCCTGATAGCTTCCTTTTTTCTCCACATGTTGCATCACCGTCTCAAGATCATAGGAAGCCCCATGATGGTATAGAATGGGCGCTTTGTTCATCTCACCCCCGCAGGAGCGGTTGTTCCAAGCCAAGACATCGTAGCCATTTTGATTGAAAAGTTTTGCCAATCCCTTGGCATAGTGGCGGTCAGAACTTCCCTCCAATCCATGGGAAATCACCAGGAGTTTTTTGCTTCCTACTTTTGACCAATCCAAATCCAAAAAGTCATCGTCAGGCGTCAAAATCCTTTCTCTAAGGTATTGAAGTCCTTCTATTTTCCTGAAAATACTGGGGACAATGGTTTCCAGGTGTCCATTGAACAAATGCTTCGGGGGGCCCGAATAGGTGGATTGGGAAATTATAGGCATAAAAAAAGACAATGTTTGAAGAACGAAAGTAATCACATATCCCTTAAGATTGAATATTTTGATTTAAATTGATGGATTGGAAGTGGGATGTCCGAAGTTGGAAGTCCGAAGACAGAAGACCGAAGTTGGAAGACCGAAGACGGAAGATTGAAGTCGGATGACCGAAGAATCGGATATTTCAGTCTCTTGCCAAGACTTTATTGAGTTACCAAAACACCATTGCATACACACATAAACTAAATATATTTAAATGAAATTATTCTGTTTTAAGATTGCCTTGCCTACCCTTTTTGGATTGTTCTTTTCTGTTTCCACGTGCTTACAAGCTCAATCCATAGATGAATCGATTGACAAAATTTACCCTCAACTCGATCAATTGTACAAGCATCTCCACCAAAATCCAGAATTGTCTCTTCAGGAAAAAGAAACATCCGCTTTGATGGCCAAGGAACTGCGGGATCTTGGCTATGAGGTGACTGAAAATATTGGGGGCTATGGAGTGGTCGGGATGTTCAAAAACGGCCCAGGACCAGTCTTGCTGATCAGATCGGACATGGATGCCTTGCCGATGGAGGAAAAGACGGGACTCCCCTATTCCAGCACCAAAAAAGGAATCACCAACGATGGAAAAGAAACCTTCATCACGCATTCCTGCGGACATGATATCCACATGAGTGTTTTCGTAGGCACTGCCAAAATGATGATGCAATTCAAGAACGATTGGAAAGGAACGCTCTTGATGGTAGGCCAACCTTCCGAGGAAAACGGAATGGGTGCCTGGAACATGATGAATGATGGACTGTACGAACGCTTTCCCCATCCTGATTATGCCATTGCACTTCACGATGATCCTTTCTTGCCGGCAGGAATGCTTGGTTATAAATCAGGTGCTTTGATGGCTGGCGTGGACATGATGAACGTAACGGTTTATGGGCAAGGCGGACACGGAGCGGCGCCCCACACGACAATTGACCCGATTGTCTTAAGTGCCCAAATGATTGAGGCCTATCAGACAATCGTGAGCAGGAGAATCGCCCCAACCGAACCCGCAGTGGTCACGGTGGGATCAATCCATGGAGGATCTGTCCATAACATCATCCCGGATGAAGTGACAATGCAGTTGACCCTTAGGTCTTATTCTCCTGAAGTGCGGGAAGAAATGATCTCGAGCATCAAGAGAATCAGCGAAAACCTAGCCAAGGCAGCCGGTTTGTCGGAGGATAAATTGCCGACGTATTGGATCCGAAATCCCTATACACCAGCCTTGCTCAATGATCCCGAATTGACACAAAAGATGGTTTCGGTATTCAAAAACAATATCGGAGAAGATAAGGTCCAGGAAGTACAGGCACAAATGATCGGAGAGGATTTTAGCCGTTTTGGACTCCAGGAAAGAAACATTCCCATTTCCATGTTTTATCTAGGTGCCACAGATCCCGAGACTTTCAAAAACGCGAAGGAAAAAGGACTGGATTTGCCTGGATTACACTCCCCATATTTCGCTCCCCTTCCGGAGCCCACCATCAAAACCGGGGTAAAAGCCATGAGTCTCTTTGCAATGGAAATCCTGAAAAGAGATGAGGTGATGATGGACAATAAAAAATAAAACCTTCCTGTTATATAACGGAAGTTCAAAGAAACATTTATTCAGTGGTTATCCGCTTTCTTGGCAGAAACCCAATATTCTAGCACATATAGGACGGAAGACCGAAGACGGAAGTCGGAAGTCGGAAGACCGAAGTCGGAAGACCGAAGAATCGGATATTTCAGTCTTCTGCCAAGACTTTATTGAATTACCATTTTACCGGCATCATTGCGTACACACATAATTTATTGTGTTAAAAAGGAAAGCGGAACGCATTGCACGTTCCGCTTTTTAGTTTTTCTTTCGGTTGAGGGAAAGCATTTTCAACATCCATTTTGGAAGCGGTTTTTCAGGCTTCCGGTTTTTCATATTCAAATACAATCCCAATTTTTCGATGATGGGGATTTTATGGGTTTCCACAAATTCGATCAGCGTTCCATCCGGATCTTCCACATAAGAAAAATGGCCCGCGGCTTTTCCCATATCAAAACTGTTGCTGCTATCGACGGTAAACGGAAAGCCCATTTTTGTACATTTTTCGGAAAGTGCCTTCATACCCCAAATATCAAAGCAAAGATGGATGAAACCCAAATCCCCCCAATTCCTATCCCTGAAGATTTTAATGGGTTCACGGGTTTTGACTTCCACCAATTCGATTTCTGTCTGGCAAAGCAATTTGCTGAATGCCCCTTTTCTTTCATTTTCACCCTGAAGCAAAATTCTTCTGAACTGGTCATTGCCTCCTGAGACTTGATTGAAATCCTCGAAAACAGCTGTTTTATCATAGCTGACAAATTTGTAGCGCAGTACATTTTGGTACAATGGCAACGCTTTTTCTATATCGGATACTCCTATCACACAACCGGCCACTCCTCCTGTGAGATCACCATTTTGGTTGAACCAAGAGCTGTTTTCCACCATTTCGAACATATTCCCATAAGGATCACGGAGGTAAAAATGCTGTCTTCCATCTGGGCACATGGTAGGCGTACCGATGACATCCAATCCTTCACTTTTAAAAAACCTATACGTCTCCGATATATCCCTGGTCCGGATTTTTACCGCAAAAACACCAAGATCTCCCAAAGTAATATGGAAATCTGCAGCTCGTGGTGTGATCGAAGTGTATTGCCAAATCTCAAAACCTCCTCCTCCCTGCAGGTTCAAGGCAAGGATGGCATACCGATCTTCCGCCTTTCCGGAAGTATATTTGGTCATCAAACTGGCAGTTGCGGCATCTTCAAAAATCGGAACATCCATTTTGAAGTATTTCCGATACCAATCCCAAGCTTCGTGGGCATCTTTTACGCCAATTCCAATTTGTTGTATGCCACTGATGAAAGGCAAAAGTTCTGGATGCTTCGTCATTTTCCGCTTTATTTTTTTGATTTTCGCTCTTGGTGATTTTGGGCAAAATCAAAGCTTTTTTTATGCCATGGAGGACGGAAAGCTTCTTGGACTATTGATCTTCAAACTATTTTTCGGCTAAAACCGCACTCCTCCGGCATCACAAAGGATAAACATAACGATTTATCTATAATCCAACATTCTCTGATAGGTCGATTTTATCTTTTGCGGATGGATTTTAAGAAAAAACATGAGAAAAGCCACCAAATTTGCCCACTGAACCCGAAGCCAGGAATTGGTTTCGTACTTGCGCGCGGAAACCAGGATGCTCTTGGGAAGCAACCGGAACGGATATTTTCTTTTTATTTTCCGTACCAGATCAAAATCCTCCATGATGGTATAATATTCATCAAAACCTTCAAGAGCATTGAAAGTTGATTTCCCGATAAAAAGTGTCTGATCACCACCACCCACCAAAAGTCCATTGAACCTCGTAAACCATGAATTGATACGCAACATCAGTTTGGGTGAATCAAATCGGTACCGAAAGCAACCTGCGGCATACCCATCCGAAATGGCATTCTGGATCTCTTTTACAAAACCCGGAACGAGCCTAACATCTGCATGGACGAAATAAAGGATTTCGCCTTGGGCATATTTTGCTCCAAGATTCATCTGCGCCGCCCTGCTCCTTACTTCGGAGTTGAGCACTTTGGCTCCGAGTGTGCGGGCAATTTCTTTGCTTTCGTCCCTACTACCGCCATCCACCACGATGATTTCGAGTAGATCCGATCCTCCAATTTTAAAAAGCGTCGGAATCGTGCTCTTCAGGTTTTCCGATTCATCCAATACGGGAATGATGATACTAAGCCGCATGTTTAAAAAAATCAGTTGCTTTTCCTTTTGATGACATAGTTTTTGATGGGGCTTTGCATGATTGCCTTTTCCAATTTGCCATTGAGATAGTAGAATTTGTTTTTGTTGCCGTTGACATCTACTTCATAGTAATCTCCTTTTTTCTTGATAGGGGAAGAAAGCCCATAGTTTTCGGCCATGAATACGGCATGCAGGATGGGTTCTTCAAAATACAGTTTGGAAGAACTGAAATAAAATGGGTTGGCCAGTGCGGTGTCCAATTCATACTTGTAGCTGGTCGCGGAGATTTCATACTGCTCATTGATCCAATCAATTTTGGAAAAAAAGTCTCCCCTGTTGGATTTTGTTGTTGTTCTCGACTTCACCAAGAGATTGTCTTTATAATGGCTGATAATTTCAAAATTGACGGATATATTTCCAAAAAACCAAAAGCTCACCAAACTGGTGAGCTCATAGACTGTATTTTTATCTTTTGTGTTTTTCTTGGCATTCAATTCTCCAATGGAAATTCCAGCCACGGAAATATCATATTTGATATTTTCTTGACCATAGGTCTTGTTTGATCACAGAAAAGTCAAAAGAGAAAGGAAAAGCAATTTTTTCATGTTTCGACACCCTTCGGTTTCTTTAAGGGTTTTCTAAGATGGGAAAAATTTACCTTAACAGCAACCCCCTCCATCATAGAAGAAGGTAGCCGGTGAAATATGAATATCCTGCCTGCCTAAATCCATGAGTGCATTGGCAGTTTTGTCACAGATGGACAAGGGCTGGTTTTGCAGCAGGACATGTCCTTTATCGTCATCAAAATATTCGGCAGTTCCATAATAGATCGCGGATTTTCCGGTGAAGATACAAGGCCCATCGGATGGCATTGGGTCTTTGATGGCACAAACTTCCACACTGTCCAAAAAGATCATTTCTTTGGTGTCATATTGTCCTGGCGCAAGGATGCGGTAAGGCCTCTTTGCGCGAACTTCCACCGTTCCGAATCCGGCATCGGTGATCATTTTGAGGTATTCCTCAAGGGAAAGTGAACCGCTTAGGCAAAGCGCCCTCAGGCGATCATCATTTCTTAGCGTCTCAGGCATTTCCTGGTCTGTAACTGGGTCACTCAAAACCAGTCTTCCATAGGGTTTCAAAACCCTGTACATTTCCTTCAATGCTTTTTGAAGATCCTGCTTGGTGAAGATATTGAACAAACAGTTTTGGGCTGCCACATCGATGGAATTGTCTTCAATTGGGAGTGCAAGTGCGGATCCTTTTCTCAGGGAGACAAAATCCCGCTTGAACCAATCGTTCTCCGATTCAGACTCGATAAGGTTTACATCACAGGCCGTCAGCATTTCATCCACAATATCGACCCCAATCACGCCATTTGTTTTCCGGGAAAAATAAGCAAATTGGAGGACTTCCATTCCTCCTCCGACACCGACATACAGGATATTGGGATCGTTGACAAGATCTCGCGGATGTACGGTGCTTCCACAACCATAATTCATCTCCTGCATTATTTTGGGTATGGTCAATCCCGGTAGTTGCCATACCGGTGTGGTGGTACAACAAAGACCTACATTTGGTTTTAATGCGGCATCTCTGTACACATTGATGGTCTCATCTAAATAATCACTCATTTTGTCTCTAGGGTTAAGCGAATGTAAGCATTCCAATCTTTCTCATTGTCGATGTCCGACAACATGGGAAGCAATTGGAATGGAATGTTTTTATCTTTTAATCTTGCTGCTGAAATTTTCAAAACCTCGGAAGTACTCCAAGGAATTTCCTCAAACAAGCTGTTCTCAAGCCGATTCATACCCAATAAATAATACCCTCCGTCTTTTGCGGGTCCAAATACTACCGGAAAAGAGGCCAGGTTGAGGAATGCATCCCGTATGATTTCAGCACTTATCTCAGGACAATCCGTACCGATGATGGCGATGTTTTCGAATCCGGCCTCAGACACTTCCCAAAAGGCATTTCTCATCCTATCGCCCAAATCCGATCCCTGTTGGACCCTGTGGTGGTTGCTATCCAAAGAAACCCTTGCCGGTGGTTCCTCCAAATAATCGGAATAATAAATGAAGACTGCGATTTCCTGGATTTGGGTGATTTGGGAATAGGTCAGTTTCAGCAGATGGTGATATATTTCCAAGGCTTTTTCATTTCCAACTGTGGCCGCCAGTCTGGTTTTGACTTTTCCCAAAACCGGATTTTTCTGGAAAACGATCAGCGCTTGTCCATTTGTTTTTTTCATGGCATTAAGACGTTGTGCCGCCACAGCTGGATCCTGCGCCAGCCGTACAGCCAAAACAATGTTGGTTTACGACAATGTTTCGGTTCAACAATTGGATTTGGTTCCATTCGGAAATGTGCTGACTTCCCGTGGTTTCCACTTTGAGTTCCAGCATCTGATTGAAATCACAATCATACAAAAACCCATCCCAGCCAACCGAAATGGTATTTCTACACATCACATTGGCCGCCGCGACGGGATTGTAGGCATCCAGCAATTTTTCCATGTAGGACTCATAGTTTTCGGAACGGATCAAATATTCCAAAAATCTACTGATCGGCAGATTGGTAATGGTGAATAGAGAATTGAACTCAATTCCGTATTGGCTGCTGAGTTTTTTCTTAAACTCCAATTCCAAGTCGCTTTGCGAAGCGGGAAGAAAAGCTCCCGAAGGGTTGTAGACCAAGTCCAAAACCAATCCGGATCCCGCGATTCCATACCCTACAGCATTCAACATGTTCAGCGCTTTGATCGATTTTTCGAAAACACCCTCTCCTCTCTGGGAATCCGTTTTGACGGCAGTAAAATAAGGCAAAGAGGATGCGATGTCAATTCGATTCGTCTTGAAAAATTCCGGAAGGTCATTGTATTTTGGATTCGCCACAATGATGGTCAGATTGCACCTGACGATGATGTTGATCTTGTCACTGATTTTCCTGATTTCTTCCACAAACCATCTGAAATCAGGATTCATCTCGGGTGCACCTCCTGTCAAATCCACATTTTTGATGTTTTCATTCCTGATGACATCCAGACAAAACCCCATTGTATCCCTGGTCATAATTTCCTTTCTGTCTGGACCTGCATCCACATGGCAATGTTTGCAAACTTGGTTGCACATTTTGCCCATGTTGATTTGGAGGACTTCGATCTGGGTAGGTTTCAGCGGAAACAATCCGGATTCCTTCAGTTTTTTGTAAAATGGAGTGATTTCCGATTGGGCTTCCAACACCTCCAATTCATGGGTGCTGCTGGATAAAGGATGGTTTTGTGCTTTGAGTGACTTCATTACATGGATATTTCTTTGACTTTATTCATCATTTGGGTGCTGTGAACCAAACTGGCTCCTCCCCTAATGGCAGCTGCAACGTGTACGGCTTCCATCATTTGTTCTTCATCACATCCCTTTTCCATCGTGTCCACAGTATAGGCTTCAATGCAATAGGGACATTGGATCGCATGGGAAACGGCCAAAGCGATCAATGATTTTTCTCTTGCCGTAAGGGCTCCCGCTTTGAATACTTCGCCATAATAATCAAAAAACTTGTCCGCCATTGGCTTTTGAAAATCAGCGATTTTACCAAATTTCTTTAAATCTTCAGAATTATAATATGTTTTCATGGTCTCTATTTACGAATGTTGGATGATAGTCAGATGAGGTAATCTTTTATTTTAATCAAAGGTTTCACAATTTGTTGTTTATTTTCTGATCTGCTATTTTTTCAAATCACAAACTATGGTTTCTTGGATGATTGTAAAAGAAGAATCAAAAAAACTTTCCATCCCTCTGAAAGTTTCATTTTTCATTGACTCCTACAAAAGGATTTTTTTTGTATATTTAATTCTAAATTTTGAAAACAATAAAATTAAATATTTTCAACTATGACACTAAGATTAGGTGATTTGGCTCCGAATTTTGTCGCGGAAACAACAGAAGGGACAATTGATTTTTATGAATACCTGGGTGATAGTTGGGGAATACTTTTTTCCCATCCTGCAGATTATACTCCGGTATGTACCACTGAATTGGGTGCGGTGGCAAAGCTGAAGAAAGAGTTTGAAAAAAGAAACGTGAAGGTAATGGCATTGAGCGTTGATGGAATTCCCGACCATATGAATTGGATCAAAGACATCAATGAAACGCAAAACACAACGGTCAATTTCCCCATCATTGCGGACCAAGATCGGAAAATATCCACTTTGTATGACATGATCCATCCCAATGCCAGCGAGAATTTTACCGTGAGATCGGTTTTCATCATTGGAAGAGATAAAAAAGTCAAACTCATCATCGTGTATCCAGCAAGTACCGGCAGGAATTTCGACGAATTGCTTAGGGTCATTGATTCTTTACAACTCACCGCAGATTATTCCGTGGCAACACCTGCCAACTGGAAAAACGGAGAAGACGTAGTGATTGCTCCCGCAATCAAAAACGAGGATATACCGGCAAAATTCCCGAAAGGACACAAAGAAATAAAACCTTACCTGAGAATGACTCCTCAGCCAAATCTTTAAACCTGTTGAACAAATATTTTTGAAGCCTTCAGTATTCACTGAAGGCTTTTTTTGAACATAAAATTTGGGGTCAATGCCCTTTTTAGGAATAAAAATCCTTAATTTCCATTTTTTCAAACCAAATAATCAAAAGACTAAAGTCACCTATGTCAGTTTACTCAATTATTATCGGTTCAGGCAAGTATATCCCCAATCTTGTCGTTAAAAATGAAGTTTTTTTATCAAATTCATTCTTCAATGATAAAGGAGAAAAAATCCTCAAAAAAAATGAAGACATCATCAACAAACTTCAAGAAATCACTGAAATAGAAGAAAGAAGATATCTAGACCCTGATTTGAATACGTCGGATATGGCGTTTTATGCCTCCGAAAAAGCCATTTCCGATGCAGGCATAGATTCAGAAACACTCGATTATATCATTGTCGCCCACAACTTTGGCGATATTCGACATGACAACCAGAAATCCGATTTGGTCCCAACACTCGCCTCAAGGGTAAAACACCTTCTAAAAATCGAGAATCCAGATTGCGTAGCCTACGATCTTCCCTTTGGTTGTCCGGGCTGGCTTCAAGGAGTGATTCAAGCGGATTATTACATTAAATCCGGTGACGCAAAAAGAATTCTTGTGATTGGAGCTGAAACCTTGTCCCGAATTTCCGATCCACATGATATCGATAGCATGATTTATTCTGATGGAGCAGGTGCTGTTATTTTGGAAGGGAAATCTTCGGATACACCAATCGGTATTCTCGCTCATAAAACGCGAACAGATACCCTTACACAAGCCCATTATCTAAAAATGGATATTTCCTATGACCCGGATTTTAAAGACAACACGCTCTTCCTGAAAATGAACGGCAGGAAATTGTATGAATATGCCCTTACCAATGTTCCACTAGTAGTCAAACAAACCATCGAAAAAGCAGGCTTGACCATCCAAGAAATCAAAAAGGTACTCATTCATCAGGCCAACGCAAAGATGGATGCCGCCATTCTCGCAAGGACTTTTAAATTGTTTGAAGTAGAGGTCATTCCCGAAAAAATCATGCCCATGAGCATTTCAAAACTAGGGAACAACTCCGTGGCGACAATCCCAATTCTTTATGATATGATAGTCAAAGAAGAGCTGGAAGACCAAGCAATCCATTCGGGAGATTATTTGGTCTTGGCCTCTGTGGGTGCTGGAATGAATGTAAATGCGCTGATCTATTTGGTGCCCTGAAGCCTCAAATAAATATTTCGCCTATCAAATAGGTCACCGCTTTCCCGGAAATCAAAACCCTCTTGCCGGCCAATTCACAAGTCAATTCCCCTTTTCTAGGAGACATTTGAATAGCAGTCAAGGCATTTTTACCGAGTTTTTCGGACCAGAAAGGAGTCAAGGTGGTATGTGCGGAACCGGTGACCGGGTCCTCGTCCACTCCTACCTGTGGACCAAAAAAACGGGAAACAAAATCAACTTCATTTCCAGGAGCAGTGACGATGATTCCTCTTGCTTTGACTTTGGCGATACTGGGGATATCGAATTTGAGATTTTGTATTTGACTTTCATTTTCAAAAAGCAGCAGGTAATCTGTTTTGCCTTTGAAAGCAGCAATCGGCTTGGGTTGGAATCCCATGTGTAAACTTTCTACCAATACCACTTCACTGAAATCATCGGCCGGAAAATCCAATTGCAAGACATCATTCTTCTTTCTGACATGAAGCGGTCCCGATCTTGGTGACATAAATTCGATTTCATCGCCTTGAAAGCCTTCATGCTGGAAAAGTACATGGGCAGCTGCCAAGGTCGCATGGCCACACAAATCCACTTCTACGGTTGGCGTAAACCACCTCAGCGTAAAATGTTTTCCTTCCCTGACATAAAATGCCGTCTCGGACAGATTATTCTCCATCGCAATTTGCTGAAGGCACTTATCCTCCAACCAGGATGACAATGGAACAACAGCTGCGGGATTACCGCCAAAAACCTTGCTTGCAAAAGCATCCACTTGGTAGATTTTCAAATTCATTATTTGGATTAGTTTATAGATACAAAAATCATTTCCTCATTTCCCTCACCAAATTCCAGCGTGAGGATATTATTCGAAATACCATAACTGTTCATCAGCACAATGGCCTGAAAATACTTGTTTTCGTAAGCCGTATTTATTGCTGACCCGCCCACTTTTGTAGTTGACAGATTTCCCACAGTCCCTATCGTTTGATTTTGGCCCAAACGGTAGCGTCCAACAATTGAGTTGGAAATGCCATTCCCGGTCAATTCAAAATCCCCATCACCGGTTTGGTTTTCTGTCAGGTTAAGCCGTATCAGCAAATTGTCCACATCATTTCCATAGGATGCATAGGCTTCGCAAGGTGGGAAATCAATGAACCCAGATCCCTTGGTTCGAAACCCAATCAATCTCCAGGAGGTTTGGATCCCGACATTTGTTTTTTTGACTTCATAGACCACAGGACAACCTGGCTGACCTTCAGGCGCACAAGCCAGTACCGTAAATGCAAAGCAGAAAGCAATCAGCAGTTTTTTCATGGCGTTCTTTTTATACTTTTGACCTGTGTTATACATTACCAATTCTATTCCGTCCTGGAATTGCTTCATATGCTTCAGTTGATTACAATTTTTGCCTTCATCCTATCGGCAATATCCGTTTATCCCCGAATAGACTGATTTTACAAACTCAACTCCAGAAAGAAATCCAGTTTAAAACGTTTTGAAAGAAATGATCGTATCCCGTGTTCCAATTTTCCATTGGGCAGGATTGTCAAATTTTACCAGCGCCTTGCTTTTTTCTCTCGCCCATACGTTGGGCAATTGCACTCCCCACGATCAATTGCAAGGCATGATACATCATCAATGGCAGTAAAATCACCCCAAAAACAACGGGGTCCGGAAACATCACCCTTCCCATAACCGCTCCTTGGACGAGGGATTTTTTACTTCCACAAAACAAAACCGTGATCCTGTCCGGATCCGAGAACCCAAAAGCTTTGGAAATAACATGCATCAAGCCCAGCATAAACAGAAAAAAGGACAACATCAAAAATCCCAATAGCAGCAATTCCGAAGCAGTCTGGCCTTCAAACATCTTTTCGGCAAAAGATTCAGCAAAAGCGGTAAACACAATCAGAAGGATAATCAATTGATCAAAATTCTTCAAGACAGTGGCATATTTACTTACAACACCGATCAAATACGAATGGAGCAACAATCCCAAAACCACTGGCAAAATCACCTGAAGGCTCAATTTGATAAAGGTATCCATCAACTCAAAAGCCACGGCAGTTTCAGGCAAAAGTAAATCCATCCACAAAGGGGTGATGAAAATGCCGACAATACTCGATATGCTTGCATTGAAGATTGCTGCGGGAAGGTTTCCTCCCGCGATGGATACCATGACCACCGAAGAGGACACGGTGGAAGGCAATGCAGCCAAATAAAACACCCCTAACCAGATGTAAGAGCCTTCATTGCCCCAAATCCAATAAAGAAGAAGGATAACCAAAGGAAAGATTAGAAATGTGGTCGATTGTACCACTGCATGTAGCTTCCAGTTGGAAAGTCCGGCTTTGAGCATTTGTGGACTCAATTTCACACCATAAAAAAAGAAAATGATGGAAATGCCTGCCCCTGTGATTGTTTTCCAAGGCAAAGCCCCATCGGATGTTCCCCATTCTGGAAAAAAACTGGCCAGAAAGATCACCCCTATCAATAAGAAGAAAAAAGTGTTGAGGCCAACACGCTTAAGCGTTTCTCGAATACTAGGCATTTACAAAATATTTAGCCGGTGATTTTTGGTGAATAAAAGGAGCATGCAACAATTTTTCCCTATTTCCTTCTGAAATTGTCACAGATCACTGCCGTTGCGATGGCCACATTGAGGGATTCTGCATTCCCAAATTTTGGAATGGTAAGTTTTTTGGTCACCAAGGGCGCCAATGCGTCCGAAATCCCATTGGATTCATTTCCCATCAGGATGATTCCAGATGGCGTAAGTTCCGCTTCGTGAATGGATTCCCCTTCCATAAATGCGCCATAAACAGGTAGTTTTGATTTCGGAAGAAAGATATTTAAGTCGGTATAATAAACATTCACCCTGGTAAAACTGCCCATGCTGGAATGCAAAACTTTTGGATTGTAAAAATCCGCGGACTCCGTGGACAAGGCAATGTTTTGAATTCCATACCAATCGGCGATCCGGATGATCGTTCCCAGATTTCCGGGGTCACGTACATCATCCAATGCCAACATCAAATCATTGGGTCTTATTTCTAAAGGAGCATTGGCTTTGGTCGTGGCAACGGCAAGTGCTACATCGTTGGTTTGAAAAAATCCAACAGACTCCAGCACCTTTTGTGTGACTTCAAACGCCTCCCCATCAAAATCAGAAAGCAAGGAAGAATGTTCATTTCCGAACTTTGAGGTGAATAAAAGATGGGTAACATCAAAATCAGATGCCAACAATTCCATCACATTTTTCTCACCTTCCACAAAAAAAGAGTTTTCTTGTTTCCTGAATTTTTTCTGGTGCAAGGATTTAATAAACTTAAGCGTATTTTTGCTTAACATCCGGTATATAACTTCTCGTGAATAAGGCCAAATATATAAACTTTATACTTCTTCTTTTTTTGATTTCTGCATGTTCTTTGACCAAGGGACTGAGAAATGATCAATTTTTAGTAAACAAAGTTGAAATCAAGGGGATTAAAAAAAGTGATAAAAACGCCCTTGCGAACCTGATCCAACAAAATCCAAATACTAGAATCCCATTGCTCAATACATCCGTGGGTGTTTCTATTTACCGATTTGGCGAGTGGACCTTTGACAGCACCAAGCATGAGAACAAAATGATCAAATTGGAAGCGGAAAAGAAAGTACTCAGTGACTTGGCTCTAAATGAGTCCCTGAGTAACCAGCAGATAAAACGCTTCAACAAGATCAATAGCCAGATTTCATCCATCGAAAAGAAATTGGAATACGGGAATTTTTTCATGCGGACCGGAAATCCAAGAGTCCTTTATGACAGTGTCATTACACGAGAGACAGCCAGGCAGATGGATTTTTACCTGTCCAACAATGGTTTTTTTGACAGCGAGGTGGATTTTGAGGTAAAAAAAGCAAAAAAATTAGCCAAAGTCACTTACCTCATTACCGAAAATGAGCCTTATATAATCGACTCCTTTTACACGCGTTCAGATGATCCGGAGATATATCGTCTGTTGGAATTGAATGCGTCAAAAGTCCTAATCAAATCAAAATCCAGATATGAACAAACCCAGCTTACACGAGAAAGACAAAGGGTCGAAGATCTCCTCAAAGAAAATGGTTATTATACTTTTTCAAAATCCTACATTGAATTCAATGTATACAAAGACACTGTCGAAAAATCAGTATCCATAGAACAGCTTATCCGAAAACCCAGTTATGAGGGCAATCACAGAGTATATTACTTTGATTCGATCCAGTTTTTCATTGAGTCGCCTACTGATGAATTTTTCGAAAAGGAAAGCAAATTTACCTTTCGGGACATCAAATTCAATATTTACAATGACAAGTACTCGGAAAAAATCATCTCCTCAAGGATTTTTATCAACAAGGGAGACCTTTATAGCAGGTCGGAGGTATTGGAAACCCAGAGACAACTTGCAAATCTAGACCTTTTTCGTTTTGTCAATATCGCCTTCGATACCGTTGGGAACATCCTGCAACCAAAAATATACACCCAACCCAACCAAAAATACCAAATCACCAATCAGCTTGGGGCAAGCATTACAGAACAGATACCAGGCCCTTTTTTCAGTCATTCTTTGAGGAATAGGAATCTTTTCCGGGGAGCTGAAATCTTTGAATTCAATTTCCGGGCAGGACTGGAAGGCGTGGTTTCTGCGACCGGAGAAGGCGGAGTTTTTAGAAGTCGGGAGTTGAACACCTCAGCATCCGTTATTTTCCCGAAATTCTTATTTCCCCTGAAAATTACTTCCTTGGAAAAATTTGGCCGATATAACCCCAGAACCAGAGCCTTGGTGGGGTACAATTACGTCAACCGGCAAGAATATACCCGAGAAAGTTTGAATGGAATTCTTGCCTATAATTGGAATACCCGGAATCTTAAAAATCAATTTACTTTCAATTTATTGGATGCGAATTTTATCCGATCCAGTCTCAACAATGATTTTCGAGTTTTACTGGAAAACCTTCAAAATCAAGGAAATAACCTCATCAACTCCTTTTTACCTTCTTATGTCAGCAGCATTTCAGGTCAGGCCATAATCAATTTCAATCAATACGGAATATTCAACAGGACGAATGCTTCTCTTTTGCGTCTGTTTTTTGAAAGCGGAGGGTCAACCTTGAATTTCGTGAAAAGAGATTTTGTGGACAGAAGGAGCCTGGCTTATTTCCAATTTCTTAAATTTCAGGCGGATTTCAGACGATACATTCCCCTGACCCCAAAACAAACTTTTGCTTACAGACTCAATCTCGGGCTTGCCAAACCTTATGGTGTAAGCGATGGCGTATTGCCTTATGAAAAATATTTCTTTGCGGGAGGAAGCACGGGAATCAGGGCTTGGCAGCCCAGACGCTTGGGCCCTGGTTCTTATACACCAGACCGAAATGAAGACGGCTCTTTCGATTATCGATTTGAGCAGCCGGGAGAAATCCTATTTGAGGGAATGTTCGAATTGAGAAGCAAAATTTATGGCTATTTTGATGGGGTTTTCTTCATTGATGTGGGAAATTCATGGACTTTTGCTCCCGATCCTACCCGACCTGGAGCAAATTTTGAAATAGACAAATTTTACAAAGATTTAGCCGTGGGCACTGGAATCGGATTGAGAATGGATTTCGATTTCTTGATTCTTCGATTGGACATGGGGGTCAAGGCGGTAGATCCAGCCAGGGTTACCGGAGAACGTTTCATTTTGGGTAATTTTTTCAATCGGTTTTTGGGAGAAAAAGGACAAACTGTCTTCAATGTCGGAATCGGCTATCCTTTTTAATCCTCATTTTTTGGGAATGAAAATTAAAAACAAGAAATTAGCCTTACCAGAGATCAAAACATTCCGAAAAATAAGGTTCTCAATGTTAAAGTAATGACAGTTTCAGTATTCAAACAATCCTTGGCTTCAGACTTCCCTCCTTCAGGAATCTCAAGCCAACTTACATCCTTGTGGTATGATGCCAAGAATGATTGGCAAAAGGCCCATGACTTGGCGGATGGACCTACGGATTTATTGTCTGCAAGGGTACATGCGTATCTCCATCGAAAAGAAGGGGATATTTGGAATGCGGATTATTGGTATCGGCGGGCGGGTGAAAAAAGACCAGATACTAGCCTTGAAGAGGAGTGGGAAATGTTGGTTTCCAGAATCTTAAACAAGGCCTAAAAAAATTTCACTCTAAAAGCCGATATTGGGGATCAATTGTCTGCCAAACTTTCATCGCTTTCTTCCACCTCTCTCAATTCCACTTTGACCGCCTGAGAAAGTGGAATAATGTCGCCACCTGTTTTTACAGCGATATAATATGTAATCTGGGCACCGAAAAGGAAAATCACCACTGAATAATATACCCAAACCAAAAGGACCACAAGAGATCCAGCAGTACCGTATGCACTTGCAAAATCAGTATTGCCCATGTAGAAGCCTATCAGATATTTGCCGGCGGCAAATAGGATCATCGTAACAAAAGCACCCATCCAGGTATCTCGCCACCTTACCTTGGCATCTGGCAAGATCTTATACATCAAAGCGAATATCACCACCAGCAATGCCTGTGCTAGGACCAAATGGATAATAGAAACCAAATACACGGTCACCGATTCCAGAAAATAATCGAAATAGGTAAACAACACAATAATCAGCGCATCCAAAACCAAGGAAACCAGTAAAATAAAACCAATAGAGGCGACCATGGAAAAGCTCAACAACCGATTGATGATAAATTTTAGAATCCCTTTTTCGGGTTTTGCTTTGATGTGCCAAATGTGATTGATGGCATTCTGTAAACTTACAAAGACAGTGGTGGCACTGAAACCCAAAACAAAGATGGCGATGATATTGGAAATCATTCCCCCAGAACTTTGGGTGATATTTTCCATGATGTTTTCCAAGGTGGCAACACTCTCCTCCCCTGCCAATTCGCCGACTTGGGACAATATTTCCTCTTTAATCCTGGATTCTTTGTAAAATGTGCTCCCAATATTAAGGATGATGATCAGGAAAGCCGGCAAGCTGAAAATGGTGTAAAAAGCGGTTCCAGCAGAAAAAATCATGGAATCACTTTTGCCGAAATTTTTTATGCTATCAAACAGTATTTGAAAAAAAGTCAGCTCTTTAAATCGTTTAATCATGGAATTCTTTCTAAAATAAAGTCAAAAGAATTATATTATTCTTTCTCTAAATTGGAATCTCACAAATTTAACCACATTTCACAAAAAATATAGACAATTTGAATAATTAACCTTTTGACTTTTGATTCAATCTTTTTTGGAATTATTATTTTTTCATTCCAATTCCCACAAATCCTCCATCTTGTATGGGCTTTGCCCCTTCGTGAAAAATGAGCCATCAATGAATCTATGCCTCGTTGAAATTGAATTCAATTTCTCAAGATCTCCTTCATCCAATTGGATTTTAGTGGCTTCCAAGTTCTGTTTGATCCGCTCCTGATTGACGGATTTGGGGATCACGACGATGTCCCGATGTATCGAATATGCGATCAGGATTTGAGCAGCGCTGCAGTGATGTTTCTCTGCCAATACCCGTATCATTTTATCTTCCAATAGTATCGGCTCATCAGGTTTTTTTGCCTGAGATGATCTATCCCCAGAACCCAATGGAGAATATGCAGTTAGGTGGATTCCATTTGATTTGCAAAAATTCACCAGTTTTTCCTGTGGAAGGTAAGGATGCATTTCCACTTGGTTCATCTCTGGTTTTTCGGTACAGTTTTTCAGGATTTCTCCCAATTTTGTAATATTAAAATTGGAGACTCCGATATTTCTGGCATAGCCGAATTTTTTGACCTCTTCCATGGCCGCCCACGTTTGAGAAAGCGGAACATCACTGTAAGTATAAAAATCCTTTCGAATTTCGGCAAACCCCACTCCCGCTTTGAAACTTATTGGCCAATGAATTAGATACAAATCGAGATAATCCAGCTGGAGATCCATTAAGGTTTGTTTCAAAGCCGGTTTCACATCTTCCCTTCTGTGGGCATTGTTCCAAAGTTTCGAGGTGATAAACATTTCCTCTCTTTTCACCAAACCGTCCTCAAATGCTTTTTGAAGGGCTTTTCCTACTTCTTTCTCGTTGTTATAAATGGCGGCACAATCTATATGTCTGTATCCTGCTTCAATCGCCCAAAGTACAGCTTGATAAACTTCCCCTGGTTTTGACTTCCAAGTTCCCAAACCCAAAATCGGGATTTGATCGCCATTGCTAAAAGTGATTGTTTTCATATTCAAAGTTATTTAGAATGTAAAGATATTGTTTGGGATTTCGATTGGAACCTGCACTTCATCCAAGCAAGCTCCGAATATCGTCAATACTCCCTAAGTTTGACCAAATATTTTTTGAAACTGTTCATCACAAAAAGATGCAACCTGGCCTGCGTGTTCAAATAGAGCAACCAAGGCAATCTGGGGACAAATTCATGAATAGCAGAAATGATGTATTTTCCTCCCAAAACCTCCCTGAATTCCAACCAGCCATAATCAAAACGTTTGACCAGCCAGCCTCCCGTGATATAAAACAATTGCCGCTCGACATCACTTCTGTCTGGGATCCATGTCAACTGCAACATGGGCTTGGAGCTGTTTAACAAATAGAATCCAAGGTCGCCATTCTCGTTTTCCTTGGCCTTGATCAAAAAGCGAAAGTAAATCGGCAACCAAAGTTTATACCTGTTGGCTACCCAAAGTGAACTTTTTCTTCTGGCATTTGGCAAGCGTTGGATACTCCTAACCGTATTTTTAACGGCAGTGTCTCTTTTAAAGGTTGGAGATTTCGAAACTTTGTTGCTCGGATCCAAAGCCACCGCCACACTTTCCTTATAACTGAGATAATCAATTTCCTTCTCCTCAAATTTCAGTTCCTCCGACACAGTCAGGGTATGCTTGAGACTTTCAACCAAGGGATAAACCAGTTTTGTAGGACTATTTCCAAAGTAACTCACCCAAAGTTTCGAAAAACCAATTGAAAGGAGAGGCACCGAGAAAATCCATCGCTTTTTGCCCATCACTTCTGCCGTTTGAATCAGCATTTCCTTGTAGGTCATCACCTGGGGACTTCCGATTTCAAAGGATTTCCCATAAACATTTTCATTTCCAAGACAGGCATCCATGATGGTAAGCGTATCTTTAAGTGAAATGGGTTGGGTTTTAGAATTGGTCCAGGCCGGACAGACCAAAATGGGGAGTTTTTTGACAAGATTCCTGATCATGTCGAAGGAAGAACCTCCTGGGCCAACAATAATTCCAGCCCGCAATGCGGTAAGTGCCGGTTTTCTATTGCCCAAAGTTTTTTCAACTTCCAATCGACTTCTCAAATGGACAGACATGTTTTCTTCCAAAACCTCTTTGGGAAGGATGCCTCCCATATACAGAATTTGTTTGATGCCATTGCTTTCGGCAGCCCGGGCAAAATTGTCCGCCAACAAAAGATCCGTATCTTCAAAATTCCCTTGGTTCAACCGAGTGGAAGCGCTCATGGAGTGAATGAGATAGATCGCAAAATCCACCCCCTCCAATGCTTTGGTGGTCGAAGTGATCGAATAGAGTTCGACTTGTCTCCATTCCACATCTGGGTCCGGGTTGACATCGATTTCTCTTCTGCTTAGGGCTACGATGTGGTACTTGTCCTTAAATTGGTCAATAAACCATTTTCCGATATATCCACCTGCACCTGCTATTGCGACTGACTTTTTCAATTAATGTGGGTTTTGTAAACTGTATAAACAAGCTTCTGCGGCCTTTCTTCCGGAGGTCATCGCCGCATTGATGGAGCCATTCAGCAAGTAATCTCCCGCCAAAAACACGCCGTCCATTATTTTGGTATTGCTGAAGGGAATACTATTCTGGAGGTCATCCAGATCCGGCAGCGCTTCTTGGATTTCATAGGTTTTTATCCATTTGAAATGTTCCGACTTGATTCCTGTTAAGGCTTCCATTTCAATTGCTATTTTTTTGGCTAGGGAATCATCGACACCCACATTTTTGATGACCGAGACGGAAAGCAACGCTTTTCCTTCCTTGGAATAGGCAGGGCTCACATCGGTCATAAAAACCAAATTATTGCTCAAAAAGCTTTCATACGGCACAAGGGCAATCATTGGAGAAATCATAAATGATTTTTCCAGTGAGAAATAAAGGTTGATAACTTTCCTGTCTGGCTTGAATTGCCCGGACAACTGTGGCAGCAACAAATCGGGTCTAGTGGCAATGATTATTTTATCGGCCAATATCCTTTCCCCTGATTTCAATATGATCTGATTTCCTTCTATTTTTTCGACAGGGGTATTCAGCTTGATCGTGGTTTTTTGCAGTTTTTGGGACAATTGGTTCGGAATGGCCTGCATTCCCAACTCAGGGACTGCTGCATTGCCGATACCGAACATCTTGAAAACAAACTTGAACATCCTAGATGATGTCTCTAGATTTTCTTCCAAAAAAATACCTTTGAAAAATGGCTTGAAGAAATTTTCTATGATTTTTTCTGAAAAACCATATTGTTGAAGAAACTTCAAGGTGCTCATAGAAGGCTCTGCAAAAATCTCTTCCTCGCTTTTCTTCTTGAGGGATTGGGTCAATAGGAAAATCTTGATTTTGTCTTTCAGGGTTCCCACGGGAGAAAATGCCATGTTGATAACCTTTGAAGGCTGCCGCAAGGGGTCATGAATGGTGAATAGATTTCCGGGTTTCATCACCACCGCTCCCGGAGCAAAGGTTTTGAGGTGTAATTCCTGATAATCCAAATAGCGAATGGCTTCAGGATAAGCCGTCAAAAGTACTTGAAAACCCCTGTCCAAAAGAAATCCATTCACGTCATCCGTTCTCACCCTACCCCCAACGCCATCAGAAGCCTCCAGTATTACAGGAGAAATTCCCGCTCTTTCCAATTCATATGCGGCGATCAGTCCCGAAATCCCTGCACCAACAATATAAACCTTTGTTTCACTCATGATGTAGTTTGTTTATTTAAAAGACCAATATCCAATGAAATTGTTTAAAGATTCAATTTAACTTTTTCTATGGTACCAATTAAGGATTTTATTGCCTAATCCTGTAATTTACTTTTTGATGACGCAAAGAAATTTGTAATTTAAACCCAATCAAACCCATTTCTCCATGAGATTCACCTTTCGGCTACTTCTTATTTCTTTCCTGATTTCGCTTTCTCCTGATTTGCAGGGACAACAAAATCTCTACTTTCCTCCAATGGGCTCTTGGGAAGAAAAAAGACCTGCAGAACTGAAAGTCAGTGCTTCCAAAATCAATGAAGCCGTCCAATTTGCCATCGACAACGAAAGTGATGCGGACAAAAACCTGAAATTGGCCCATTACCAAAGCGCATTTGGAAGAGAGCCCCTCGGATTTCCTGTGGGTCCCATGAAAGACAGGGGTTCAGCTGCCGGGCTGATCATTTACAAAGGGTATATCATTGGAAAATGGGGAGACACAGAGAGAGTGGATTTGACTTTCAGCGTGGCAAAAAGCATTTTGTCCACCACTGTTGGATTGGCTGTGGAAAAAGGATTGATCCATAGTGAAAAGGATTTGGTCCATCCCTACATTGGTCCAATCATTCCTTACGATCCAAACAAAGCCCTGATGAATAAATCCGATCATTTGATGGTAGAGGATGTGTTTGACCTTTTCGCCACTCCCCACAACAAAAAAATCACATGGGAGCATCTCTTGCGCCAAACTTCAGACTGGGAAGGAACACTTTGGGGGAAACCTGATTGGGCGGATAGACCTCAGGGTAACTCGGAAGAGTGGCTTACCCGGGAAAGGAATGAACCAGGAACGGTCTACAAATACAACGATACCAGAGTCAATGTTTAAAACTCACTTGGTGACAAACAACTTAGATTTTACTACAAATACAACGATACCAGAGTCAATGTCCTTGCATTGGCAATCATGAATGTCTGGAGAAAACCCTTGCCCGTGGTCTTGAGGGAAAATGTCATGGATAAAATCGGTGCAAGTCCCACATGGAGATGGACTGGTTATGAAAATTCATTTGTTATCCTGGATGGGCAGATCATGCAATCTGTCAGTGGTGGTTCCCACTGGGGTGGTGGGCTTTTTATCAGTGCCATGGATCAAGCCCGATTTGGGTACATGA
Organism: Rhodonellum psychrophilum GCM71 = DSM 17998; assembly: GCF_000381545.1. Classification (GTDB taxonomy): domain Bacteria; phylum Bacteroidota; class Bacteroidia; order Cytophagales; family Cyclobacteriaceae; genus Rhodonellum; species Rhodonellum psychrophilum. The sequence goes on from NZ_KB906692.1 coordinate 39,648, forward strand.
CTTTGCGCAAAGGCAATTGGAACGGCGTACAAGTCATTTCTCCACAATGGATCGAAAAATCAAGAGTACCCAGTCCAGTGCAACCCAACTATGGATTCATGAATTATTTCCTAAACACAGACAAGAAGGAAATCCCTGCTGCTCCTGAAAAAGCATTTTTCCACCTCGGTGCGGGAACGAATATGGTGTATGTGGATGAGGAAAACGATCTTGTGGTCGTCACCAGATGGATCAAAAATGATAAAAAAGCAGATTTGATCAAGTTGATATTAGAAAGCCTTCCCAAATAATCAATGAAGGCGAAAAAGTGAATTCTAACAGATACCTCTCATGACAAAAAGCTTTATCGTAATTGGATTACGAATTAAAGCTTCGTGTCATATAAGGCTTGCTGTCAGGTATTAAAATTACTATTCCTGATCTTTGATTACGTTCGTCCTTGTTCCAAATTTGGATTCGCTCTTTGGCTTTTCCTGTTGTTTTGGTTCTGGAAGGGTCTCTGAATTCGCCCTTGTTTTAAAGGTCCTTTCTTCTGATTTCACCTCTTTGGCTTTTTCAATGGCCGGAGTTTGCTGGGCAATTTCCACATTGGCTCTCGGCCTTTGGGTTCTTTCCTCTGTACCTTCTCTTTTTTCCTCTGACCTTGGGCTTCTTTCTTCTGTCCTTGGGCTTCTCGCTTCCTGTCTTTGGGGTCTTTCTCCTGAACTTGTTGTTCTTTCACCGGATTTTGAACCGCCGGATTTACTCGGGAATTTCTTTTTGGCACCTGATTTTGGCTTGTCAAAACCTCCTTTTGGTTTCCCCCCTCCTGCCGAATAAGTTGGCCCTTCTTCGAATCCCTTTGGCAAAGGCAGTTTTGTTACTTCCATGCCAATCAGGTTTTCAATGCTCGAAAACTTGAACTGGTCTTTTTCATTGATAAAGGTAATCGCTTCCCCTTTGCTATCCGCTCTGGCTGTACGACCGACTCTGTGCACATAATCCTCAGGGTCATTTGGAGTGTCAAAATTGATAACCAATTCAATTCCGACCACATCGATTCCTCTGGATATAATATCTGTTCCCACAAGAATTTTCAGGGTTCTGTTCTTAAACCTTGACATGATTTTTTCACGTTCAACTTGCTCTAAATCAGAGTGAAATGCTTCTACTTCAAAATCCTTTTTCAAGATTTTGAACAAGCTTTTCACCTTGTCTTTAGTGGAACAGAAAATAATGACCGCTTCATAATCTCTCTGTTTGAGGATATGCTTTACCAATTCTTCTTTTTGGGTATTGTAAACCACATAAGCAGACTGGGTAACTCCTGCCGCGGTCTTTCCAAGTGCTATGCTGATTTCTTCCGGATCTTGGAGGATTTGTTTTGCAAACTGCCTGATTTTGGAAGGCATGGTTGCTGAAAAAAGTATGGTCTGCCTGTTCTTGGGAAGATAATTCACAATCTTGAGAATATCTTCAGAAAATCCCATGTCCATCATCCTGTCGGCTTCGTCCAATATCAAATGTTCAAGACTGTCCAGCTTGATCTTTCCTCCTGCCAACAAAGCGATAAGCCTACCAGGAGTCGCTACGACTATTTCGGCCCCTTCTTCAAGTGCCTTTTTTTGCTGCTCCCAGACGATTCCGTCTCCACCACCATATATGGAAATGGCAGATATTCCGAGGAAATAGGCAAATCCCTGTATCTGTTGATCTATTTGTATGGCAAGTTCTCTGGTGGGTGCCAGAACAAGTGTATTGAGATTTGGTGCACCACTTTTGGCTATTTTGTTCAAAACAGGCAAAATAAAAGCGGCTGTTTTTCCCGTTCCTGTCTGTGCACATGCGATAAGGTCTTTGCCTCCCATGATGACTGGGATCGCCAATTCCTGGATTGGAGTGGGTTTTTCAAAACCCATTGCATCCAGACCTTCCTTCAGTGCGGATTCAAAATTAAAACTATTGAAATTCAATGTAATTGTTGTTTAAGTGTAAGAATAAGCCCAAACAATCAAAAGAAATTGCAGGGGTAATCGTAATAATAATGCCCACTTGGGAATTCCTTTGGCCCCCCTCTGGTACATGTAGAGATTTGCGGGAAAAACAGCCAAAAGAAGCAAGATGATTCCAAAGGCCGAGATTGACCGCGTATTCTCAAATAACAACCCAATCCCAAAAAGAATTTCAAAAGCACCGGAAAGTGCATTGAGCAATTTGGGATAAGGAAGATAAGGCGGGATAATTCTCAGATACATTCGTGGCCTAACAAAGTGCATTATTCCAGCAAAGATGTAAATCCCGCTCATTAAATAAAGAAAAATTAGGTACATCAGTAAATTATGGAGAAATTAAGCATCAATCATTATATTTATAAATGTATGACTTAGGGGCCATATTACAAAACATTCCCTTTCTTACCTTAAGTTTATCAATTGGTTTCAAGTTAAATTTGTATTCATCAACAACAAGAAAATGAAAATACGGTATGCATTTGCCTTCTTTTTTTTAATAAGCCAGGGATTGGTTGCACAACAATTCAGTATCAAAGGATCTTTGAAGAATGGCTTGACCAGCGAAATGATCCAAGGAGCTGCAATTACCCTGAAGGGAACAGCTTTCTCAGCAGTATCCAAATCCAACGGAGAATTTGCGATCGAAAAGGTAAAAATGGAGAAATTTGTCCTCAACATCAATGCGGAAGGATTCCAGTCTTATCAAGCCCAAATCAACGTAAAAGAAGATTTGTCCTTAGGGACCATCACATTGTTTCCAATGGGCTATGAAGCACCATCCGGAGCCCTCCAAAAAACCATTCGGGCCACCAATGTGGCAGAATTGTTTATCAATAGACCCAATTTTCTGGGCGGAAACGCCGTTTATGGCATTCCTTCAGAACCAAAAAAATTAATTGGTGATTTCTATTTGGATCCCAATTGGAGCAAAGCTTCCATTCTTTTGTATGACAAGATGGAGGTCATGGAGGGCTTTTTTGTACGGTACAACATCAACTCCAACATGTTTGAAATCAGGGCGGCAGATTCTGATCAGGTGAGGATTATCCCAGGTCTAAAGATCCGGAACATTGTATGGATCGATGCCCAGCATAAAATCCCCCGTTATTTTGTAAACGGAATGGACCTGAAAGAAGATGGAACTCCCATCTCCGGGTTTTTTGAGGTCTTGGTCGATGGAGAAATGCCTTTGGTAAGACGCACCAAGGCAATCATCAAAGAATCCAACTACAACACCGCATTGATGATCGGCGAAAAGGACGATCAAATTTTAAAAAGAGACACCTATTATTATATACAGGGAAAAAACCTTATCGAAATCCCCAAAAACAAAAAAAATCTCATGCCTGTTTTTGGAGAAAAGGCATCGGAAATGACAGCCTTCGCTTCGCAAAATAAAGTCAACCTTAAGGAAACATCAAGTCTTTTTGTGCTTTTCACGAAGTACAACAGCCTTTTTGAAGGCTTTGAACCCCTGATGCCCAAACCCACCGAAAACCAATAATATGAGAAAATTAATACTGCTCATCACCTTGACCCTAAGCGGAACCCTTGCTGTGGGCCAGACCACCCAGAAACCTCCCCTACATGGAAAACACTGGATGGCCATCACTGGAAAACCACTTGCTGCCACTGCCGGGTCCATGATCTTCAACAAAGGCGGGAATGCCGTTGATGCTGCCTGTGGCATCCTTGCCGCCAATTGCACCATGTGGGATGTCTTAAGTTGGGGTGGTGAAACCCAAGCCCTAATTTACAATCCAAAAACCAAAAAAGTCATCGCCATCAATGCCATGGGCGTGGCACCAACCGGTGCAACCCCTGAATTTTTCAAGGAAAAAGACATGGCCTATCCACCGGAATTTGGGCCATTGGCCGCTACCACACCGGGAACCCCGGGAGGATTGATGACCATGTTGGCGGAATATGGAACGCTCAGTTTGGCTGAAGTCTTGGCTCCAGCCATGGAAATGGCCAAAGGATATCCCATCGAGGCACAAACGGCCACTATCATTGAAAACCAAAAACACCTCATCAAAGAATGGCCTTACTCCAAAAAAGTGTTTTTGCCGCACCTGGGAGAAGAAAGAGAAGCTCCATACCCGGGTGAAGTATTCGTACAGGAAGACCTTTTTCAAACCTTGAAGAAACTGGTGGATGCCGAGAAAGAAGCATTGGCCCAGGGAAAAAACCGAAAGGAAGCCATTTATGCCGCCTACGCCCGTTTTTATACAGGAGATATCGCTGAAGAAATCGTGCGTGGAACCCGGGAACAAGGAGGACTATTTACGATGGAAGATCTCGCAAAATGGAAGGTGAAAATAGAAGAACCCCTTCAGGTCAATTACCGAGGAATTGATGTGTATAAGCTTCAAGAGTGGACACAGGGTCCCGCCATGCTTCAATCCCTAAATATATTGGAAAATTTTGACTTGAAGTCAATGGGTTACAATTCGGCCAATTATATCCATACTGTTTACCAAGCGATGAATTTGGCTTTTGCGGATAGGGATTTTTATTATGGAGATCCGGCTTTTGAACCCAAAAGTCCGATGAAAGGCCTATTATCCAAAGAATATGCAAGAGAAAGGGCAAAACTGATCAAACCCATCAATGATCCCGAAATAGGCCCAGGTGACCCCTACCCTTTTCAGGGAGAAAAAAACCCATTTCTGCACCTGCTTGAAAAGCAAAATGAAGTTATTGCCTATAACAATCACGGCACTGCGATCCTTGGTCCAGACGATCCCTTTTTGGAGAGTTTCTTGGCAGGCACCACTTCCATCCAAACTGCCGACGCAGAAGGATGGGTAGTTTCCGTGACCCCATCAGGTGGCTGGGTTCCCGCCACCATCGCCGGAAATACCGGTGTTGGATTGAGCCAAAGAATGCAAAGTTTCGTTTTGGATGAGAAATTGAATCCCTTCAATGTATTGGAGCCAGGAAAAAGACCTCGGGTCACCTTAACGCCGAGCATGGCTTTAAAGGATGGAAAACCTTATTTCTCCTTCGCAGTGCAGGCAGGAGACACCCAGGATCAAAATCTTTTGCAAATGTTTCTCAACGTGGTTGAATTCGACATGACCGTGCAAGAGGCGGCCGAAGCGGCGAATTTCAACAGTTACCAGATGCAATCCTCATTTGGAGCACACGAAAGCAAGCCTGGGGCGATTACGCTCAACACCCAAATCCCTTCCTGGATCAGAGGTGATTTGAAAAAAAGGGGCTACAAAATGGACTTTTTGGAGAGGACATCAGGTCCCTTGAATGCCATTTGGTTCGACTGGAAACATGGCACTTTCTGGGGTGGTTCGAGCAATCATGGGGAAGATTATGGTATCGCTTGGTGATTTGATTTCAAATCCAACCTTGATCAAAAGCATTTCCAGAAGATTTCTGGGAATGCTTTTTTTATGCCGCTTGAAAAAAACTTGGATTTCTTTCAATTTTAACCCGTTTTATGCATTGCGAACTCAATTCAATATTACAATTAACCGATAATCAATCAGTTAATTATTGTTTTTAACTTCCTCTTATTGGTATCGGGATTTATGCTCCCAATATTCTGATTTTCTTTCAGCTTCAATCCCATTTGAAAACCTATTGCATATTACGGGTTTAAGCCCTTGCCTTTCAGTTTTGAAGAAGGTTCAAGCTTTGTGACGTCCTTAATTTTTCTTCCAACTTCTAGTCAGAAAACCTATATTTGCAGCTTTGAAAATTAAAGCGACGCACATGAATAATTTTATCGAAGAATTGAGATGGAGGGGAATGCTCCAGGATATGTCACCGGATATCGAAGAACACTTGAATAAAGGCATGTCTTCGGCCTATCTTGGATTCGACCCAACCGCTGATTCTTTGCATATTGGTCATTTGGTGGGCGTGATGACCCTCCTGCATTTTCAGAGAGCTGGGCACAAACCCTTTGCCCTAGTCGGTGGGGCAACAGGAATGATAGGTGATCCAAGTTTCAAATCAGACGAAAGGAATCTACTGGATAAGGCTACCTTGGACCACAATGTAGCCTGCATTAAAGGTCAGTTGGGGAAATTCCTCGATTTCGAAACCGAGTCGAAAAACAAAGCCGCATTGGTCAACAACTATGACTGGATGTCGCAGTTTTCGTTCTTGGAATTCATCAGGGACGTGGGCAAACACATTACGGTCAATTACATGATGGCCAAAGATTCGGTCAAAAGAAGACTGGAAGATGGAAATGGTCTTTCCTTCACCGAATTCTCCTACCAGTTGATCCAAGGGTATGATTTTTTCCATCTTTGGAAAAACATGAACGTCAGCATACAATTGGGCGGATCTGACCAATGGGGAAATATCCTGACAGGAACCGAATTGATTCGGAAAATGGGACGGGGAAATGCGTATGCATTGACGGTACCTTTGATTACCAAAGCAGATGGAACCAAATTTGGGAAGACAGAAAGCGGTTCGGTTTGGTTGGATTCAGAAAAGACTTCTCCCTATGCATTCTACCAATTCTGGTTGAATGTGTCCGATGAGGATGCTTCCAAATATATTCGGATTTTCACCACGCTGGATCAGGAAACCGTAGAAAAACTGGAAAAAGAGCATCTTCAAGCGCCCCACTTGAGGATTTTGCAAAAAGAAATCGCCAAGGCCGTGACCACGATGGTCCACAGCGAAAAAGAATACCTCATGGCCATCAAAGCCTCTGAAATCCTTTTTGGGAAATCTTCCACGGAAGACTTGGCCGAACTGGATGAGCGAACATTCTTGCAGGTGTTTGAAGGCGTTCCTTTGGTGGAGATTGATATGGAAGAATTTGAGTCTATTGAAAATGTTCTGGATCTCTTGAGCGAAAAATCAAAAGGCTTGATTTTCCCTTCCAAGGGAGAAGGAAGGAAAATGATTTTAGGTGGTGGAGTCAGCATCAACAAGCAAAAAATCACTGATCCAAATGCTCCCTTGACTTTTGAATTACTTCAGCATCAATACCTTTTGGTTCAAAAAGGTAAAAAACATTACTTTATCATTCAAATAAAAAAATAGGTTGTAGAATTTCTATTCAAACCCATTTCACCTTGGCAAGCACGGAATTTTAAAAAAAATTCCGTGCTTGCCTTTTTTGCAAAAGGCAAATCAGAAAATTGACAAAATGAAAGCTTAATATTTTCAGTCTAGAAATCAGTAGTTTGGTCCAAATATAATCCTCACATTGAATTTTCTGACCAAGATTTAATATATTTGAATAACATTCGAATCCAATTGAACCATGGGAGCACAAGAAAGGCAACAAAAGGAAAAAGTCATTTTAGAATCGGCCATCAAACTGTTTATTTCAAAGGGGTTTCATCAAACCAAAATGGATGAGGTGGCGAAGGGCGCAAAGATATCCAAAGGACTGACCTATTTTTATTTCAAAAACAAAGAAGATCTTTACATGGCTGTCACCAAATTGGCTTTTGAAAACCTCAAAGGCATTTTTAAAGAGGTAAACAAAGTAAAGGGAAGATCGGGGATGGAAATGATCAATGAACTCGTTTTGAAGTACATTGATTTTACCCAAGAAAACAAAATGTACTATGCTTGTATTTTGAATTTTATGGGCATCATGAATCTCTATAATGACGAAAGTTTAAGGAGCAACATCGATCCCCTTATATTGGAAAGTGTCCATTTCCAAAAACTCTTGGAAATCCACCATGATTCAGGGAAAATCGGGATACAAATAGTTTCTCAAGGAATCAAAGATGGCAGCATCCGTCCAGAATTGCAGCCAGACATCACTTTTTACACGCTTTGGAGCATGATGATCGGATACGAAAGATTGATAGGCCCCGTGACTTATGAGGGAAAAGAAATCAAGATCAATATCGACAACTGGAAACCAGGCTTTATCAAATTGATGCAAGATATGCTCAAAGGGACCATTCAAGCCCAAAGGCCACAAATCGTACAAGGAAGTTTATTTTAACACTTGGATTTTTGAGATAGACTTTCGGAGTTCAGCTGTAGGGAATTTGAATTTGAAAATCCAACCAAATTTCTGGAATTCAAACCAGATGTGGTGAAGTCAAAAACGGTGACCAACTGGCTGATAATGAATCGTTTTTAGAATCGAATGGATTTGTCATGCACAACACCGATTTAAAAAATTTAATTTTTCAAAACAAAGAATGAACAGGTTTTTTTTACTGAATTTATGTTTCAATGCAAATTAATCCGTAAAATTTTGTAGATTAAAACTTAAAGTTGTGGAAAGAAAAATGAACAGTAACCTCCAAAATTAAAACTTAAGTTTAACACAATATGCGCTATTTCATGGAACGGGTCTCTAAATAGAAAAACCATTTGTTAACAAATAAATAGGTTGATTTATTGACAGACAATATCCTTGATTTTTTATTAGACAAGAAAAAAAGTATACAACTAGAAAGCAAAGTCAGCAACAAGAATATGGGGGTAAAGTCATCCAAAAATCATTCCTTAAACCTTTTGGAACACAAAACCTTCCCGATCGTGGGCATCGGTGCTTCGGCGGGGGGACTGGAAGCCTTGGAGCAGTTTTTCGGCAATATGCCTATCGACACGGGAATGGCATTCGTTGTTGTTACCCACTTGGATCCCAATCATGTGGGCATGATGCCGGAGTTGCTGCAACGCATCACGAAGATGCGGGTGATGCAGGCCACTGACAATTTGAAAGTTCAGCAAAACGTTGTCTATGTAATCCCTCCCAACAAAAGCCTTTCGGTCCTTTCAGGTACTTTGCACTTGTTTGACCCAGTCGAGTCCCGAGGCCTTCGTTTGCCCATCGATATTTTTCTAAGGTCCTTGGCTTTGGATCGACATGAGTTGGCCATAGGGGTAATCCTTTCCGGTATGGGTTCCGATGGTAGTCTTGGGGTAAAATCAATCAAGGAAAACAATGGGATCGTACTTGTACAAGAACCCTCCTCCGCAAAATTCGATGCAATGCCGCGAAGCGCTATAGAGGCAGTAATTGTGGATATCGTGGCCCCAGCCAATGAACTCCCAGAAAGGTTGATCTCTTATAATAAATTCATCCCCATCGAAAACCCCCTTTCAGAGACGGAATCCAAAATAAAAAGCAACCTTGAAAAAATAATCATTCTCCTAAGGATACAGTCGGGACATGATTTTTCTCTTTATAAAAAAAACACCTTGTTTCGAAGGATAGAAAGAAGAAAAGGGGTCCATCAGATTGACAACATCCATACCTACGTCAGGTTTTTACAAGAAAACCCAAAGGAGGTAGAAATTCTTTTCAAGGAATTGTTGATCGGTGTGACCAGTTTTTTCAGGGATACCCCTGTTTGGGAAAAACTCAAAAACGAGATTTTACCAGATTTGATCGAAGTTTTGCCTGACGACTATATCATGAGGGCCTGGATTCCTGCCTGTTCCACTGGCGAGGAAGCTTATTCATTGGCGATGATTTTTACGGAAGCGAAAGAAAAAATCAAAAAAAAGAAGAACCTGTTTTTGCAAATTTTTGCAACAGATCTCGACAATGATGCCATCGATAAAGCCAGGAAGGGATTTTTTCCCGCCAATATTGTTGCCGATGTCTCTCCGGATCGAATCAATAGGTTTTTTGTAAGCGAAGGTGATGGATATCGGGTGAACAACAGCATTCGGGAAATGGTGATTTTTGCACCCCAGAATGTGATCAAGGATCCCCCTTTTACAAAATTGGATATTCTCTCCTGCCGCAACATGCTGATCTACATGGAGCCAATATTACAGAAAAAACTGATCGCATTGTTCAATTACAGCCTGAACCCGGGAGGAATCCTGGTTTTGGGAAACGCAGAAACCCTCGGTAACCAAAACGAAGGTTTTGAAGCCATTGATAACAAACTTAAAATCTATAAAAGGACAATCACAAATTCGGAAACCGAACTCTTTGATTTTCCAAGTGCTTTTTATCCAAACAAAACTGTGACAGCCGAAAAGAAAAACCAACCAAAGGTAATAGAAAACATTCAAGCGCTCGCCGATCAAATCATCTTGCAAACCTATTCCCCCGCCAGTGTTTTGGTCAATAGCAAAGGCGACATTTTGTACATCACGGGTCGAACCGGTAAATACCTGGAACCGGTGGCTGGTAAAGCAAACTGGAACATCCATGCAATGGCAAGGGAAGGCTTACAGAACGAATTGCCCGGCGCTTTTCGAAAGGCAATGAATGGTTTTGAACCTGTCATTTTGGATGGGATCAAGGTCGGAACCAATGGAGGGAGACAACTCCTGAAGGTCACCATCCAACAAATAGAAAAACCGGATGCTTTGAGGGGGATGGTCATGATCGTATTTAATGATCTTCTTCCCAAGACAGAGGAGGGCGAGTCAAGCACAGACAAATCAGATCCCCATAAATCAAGCAAAAGAAAAAAGGAGGATGAACTGGAATTAAAGCGCTGCCACGATGAGATGAGGGTTCTCCGGGAGGAGATGCAGACCTCACAGGAAGAGCTTAAATCCACCAATGAGGAATTGCAATCCACCAATGAGGAACTGCAATCCACAAACGAAGAGCTCACCACTTCCAAAGAGGAAATGCAAAGCCTCAACGAAGAATTGCAGACGGTCAACATTGAATTGCAAAGCAAGGTCAGTGACTTTGTCCAAGCGGACAATGACATGAAAAACCTGCTTAACAGCACAGAGATCGCCACACTATTTCTGGATAAGAGTTTGAATATCAGAAGATACACAGATGCTGTCATCAATTTATTCAAGCTTCGCAAAACAGATATTGGAAGACCCTTCACCGATCTTGTTTCTGACTTGGAATATCCGGAAATTGGAAATCATGCGGTGGAAGTCCTCAAATCTCTAAAACCAATTGAGATGGCCTCCATCACAAAAGGTGGAAAATGGTACAATGTAAGAATAATGCCTTACAGGACCCTTGACGACCGGATCGATGGTTTGGTGATTACCTTCTCTGACATTACTATTGCAAAAAAGCTGGAAATAGAACTGAAACGTGCCAATGAAGCCTTGCATAAGGAAAAAAAAGACCAATAGAATTTTTTTATAAAATGAGCAAAGCAGTATCAAGACTTAAAGCAAAAGGCAGTTATGAAAGATACAGGTAAAAAAACAGAATCCGAATTCCTTCGAAAGAAGGCAGAGGAATTATTAAAAACCAGCCATCCCGATATGGAGGGTACAAACTTGGATGCAAAAACCTTAAAGTTGATCCATGAACTTGAGGTGCATCAGATTGAGCTCGAATTGCAAAATGATGAACTCATACGCGCGAAGATCGATGCACAAAATGCAGCGGATAAATATATTGAATTATACGATTTTGCACCCTCGGGTTATTTTACGCTTTCTCAGGAAGGTATTATTTTGGAAGTAAACCTTTTTGGTTCGCAAATGATTGGAAAAGAGCGTTCCCGGTTAAGAAAGACACCTTTTGGCATTTATGTCTCTGAAAGCTCGAAACCGATTTTTAGGCAATTTCTATCCAATGTTTTCAAATCTGAAGCAAAGGAGGTTTGCGAATTAACTTTTTCTTCCTTCGGTAAAGCACCAGTATTTGCGTATGTCACCGGTATTCTGACTGAAAGTGGAGAGGAATGCATCCTCACAGTAGTGGATATCACCGAACAAAAAAAAATGGAATCCAGTATTCAGGACCTTTCCCTGATTGCAACCCATACGGACAATTTGGTCTTGATCACTGATGTTTACGGTCAAATCGAGTACGTCAACAAAGCTTTTGAAAAATTAACCGAATTTAGCCTAGAAGAGATCAAAGGGAGAAAACCAGGTAGTTTCTTACAAGGTCCGGAAACTGATCCCGAGCATATTGCCGCCATGAGAAAAGGCATCCAAGAGTTGAAGCCTTTTACCCAAGAAATCCTCAATTATTCAAAATCCGGAAAAAAATATTGGCTGTCGGTCACCATAGATCCCATTTTCGACAGTCAGGGAGTACTTCTAAAATTTATCGGTGTCGAATGGGACATCACTCCCCAAAAATCGCTTGAAAAATCACTGAAGGAAGCATTGGAAAGTGAAAGGTATTTTTTGAGTCAGATCATGAAGACCAATGTCTCGGCGGTTTTGGAGGTGAATGCAAATGGACGGATTATTTTTGCCAACAAGGCTGTAGAAAATTTATTTGGATTGTCTGCCGATAAAGTCATTTCTCGAACCATCAATGACCCAAAATGGAAAATAACAGATCCTCAAGGCAAACCTGTTTCGGACGATCAGCTTCCTTTCTCATTGGTTATGAAAACCGGAAAACCCGTCAATAACATCTGCCAAAGTATCGAGGGTCCAGATGGTCAGAAAAAAACACTACTCATCAATGCTGCGCCTTTAAGTTTTGAAGATGGCAAACCAAACTCTGTAGTCCTTTCTTTTTCCGATGTAACCAAAGAAATTGAAACACGCCATGCGCTAGAAGGGATCAAAAGCAAACTTGAGAGTATTTTGAATGAAATGGCCGACGTAGTTTGGTCCCTAAGCCTGATTGATTATCAAATGCTTTTTGCCTCTCCATCCATTGAAAAACTTTATGGGATAACCCAGGACGAATTCCAGAAAGACAATTCTTATTGGAAAAAATCAATACACCCTGATGACAAATCCGTGGTGGATGAAATTTATCAGGAATTGGAAACTGTGGGTTCATTCGAAAAGGAATACCGGATTATCGCCAAAAACAAGGAAATAAAGTGGGTTTTGAACAGGGGAAAAGTAATCGCAGATACTGAAGGAAAACCAATAAGGCTTGACGGATATCTTACCGACATCACCGAAAAGAAAAAGAAAGAAGAAGAAATCAACAGTTATCTTCAAATTACCAAGGAACAAAATGAGCGACTTAAAAACTTTGCACACATCGTCTCCCATAACCTCAGGACCCATTCCGCCAATATCATAGGCCTGCTGGATGTCCTTAAATTCCAACATCCGGAATTTTCAGAGAACCAACTTTTTTCCATGCTTTTTCTGGCATCCGAAAATCTTGGTGAGACCTTACATAACCTTGCACAGGTAGTAGGAATGGGTTCATCGAAAGAGAATTTGATCACCATCAACCTTTCCAGAGTCATTGAAAGTGCGGTGACGAATGTTTATTCGATTGCCAAAGAGGCAAACGTAGCCATCGAAAATCAAGTAAAACCTGACACAGAAATCATGGGATTGCCAGCCTATATGGACAGTGTGATCCTCAACTTTCTCACCAATGGAATAAAATACAAAGCAGAAAATCGGCAAAGCTATGTCAAACTCTCCGCCAAAACACAAAATGGCTATTTGGTGCTCAGCATAGAAGACAATGGTTTGGGCATTAATTTGGAAAAATATGGATCAAAACTGTTTGGGATGTACAAGACTTTCCACAATCATCCGGATGCCCGAGGAATCGGCTTATTCATCACCAAAAATCAAGTAGAGACCATGGGCGGAAAAATTGAGGTGGAAAGCCAAGTGGGTGTCGGGACAACCTTCAAAATATTTTTCAAACAAAAAGTTAAATCCAATGGTGAAAACCAGCAGAATTAACTTTTTGAAACAATGCTTTTCATCCTCAATCTGGAGATTTAAAATTGGCCCCGCCAAAACAACAGGGTAAATTGTGGGAAAAGGCCAAAAGCCCATCCAAGGCACTAGGAAACTAAGATCACCTTGCCATTCCTCCCTCCTTTTTCATATTCCTTGATTGCCTCGAGAAACTCGTTAAGGGGATAAATTGCCTGAACATCCACCTTTACTTTTTCAGACAAAAGATGGGACAATACGGTCTTGAAGGCAATCTCTCTTTGCTCATGATTGATACTTTCCATGTAGGAGGTCAACCAAAAGCCTTCTATTTTTAGATTTTTGAAAATGAGGAGTCCGCTGTTCAAGGGAATATTTTCGAGACTCAGCAATCCAAAAACCATCATTTTCCCATTGTTTTTGAGGCATGCCAAGGCTTTCGCACCTAGAATTCCACCTACGGCATCAAAAACAACGGCGACCCCCTCCCCTGTTTTTTCCATAATCACTTTTTGAAGTTTTTCTTTTTCTGTATTGATCACAAGAGATGCGCCCAGCGATGTCAACACTTCTTTTTGTTCCTCTCTTCTGACCGTACAGGCCACTTTTATGCCTTTTTGGTTGGCCATCTGAATCACCAACTTCCCGAAAGCAGAAGCCCCTGCGGTGACCAAAAGCCAGTCGCCTTCTTCCAAACCACTGGTCTCCAGCATCGCATAAGCTGTAAGTGGATTGACAAAAGCCTGGCAGGCTACCGCATCCGGCAATTCCTCAGGAATTGAAATGACTGATTGTACGGGAACCGTTACATATTCCTTCCAAGTTCCCAAAGCCGTAAATATCACCTTGGTTCCCAAGGCCAAAGTTTCCTTTTCATCCATGGCATCGACTATTCCCACCGCCTCAAACCCCGCGCTACTTGGCAGTTTGGGAGTGATGCCATACATTCCCCTGATAAACATGATATCGGAGGGATTGATATTTCTTGCCGTCACCTTGATTCTTACTTCATGGGGTTTTGGCTGAGGGATATCTGCCTCTTCGTATTTTAGAACTTCCTGAGGAAGACCAACTTCATGAAAAACTACCTGCTTCATAATGCTCATTTTTTGATTATAAAATTTTGACTAATGTTCATTTTTTTTAAAAAAGACAAACCACAACGGCATGAAAATGAATTTTTGGATCATCCAATCCAGTCATTGACTGAAAATGATTTTGGGATACATATGAAATCCATATCAATACAATTCATCAAATTAAGGAAAAATACTCGGTATGCATAATATATTTTTGGAACGCCAATAGTCTTTAAAAAGGATATTCTTTATCTTGAGATTTGGAACAGATTTTTCTTCTTTTTTCCCATTGGAATCGAACTTTAATTTAAAACAAATAACGGAAACCTTTAAACTATGGATTTATCAACTGTATTTTCACTGATCGGTAAGGTCGCCTTGGTCACAGGTGCAAGTAAAGGCATAGGGTTAAGCATTGCTGAAGTTTTTGCCGCGGCAGGGGCCAAAGTGGTCATTAGCAGCAGAAACCAAGAAGCTTTGGATGAAATGGCCAAGTCATTAAAGCACAGAGGCTATGAAGTTTCAGGAATTACCTGTAATGTTGGGAATTTTGATGAATTGAAACTCCTGGTGGATAAGACGGTTGAAAGATATGGCCAAATTGACGTCCTTGTCAACAACGCAGCCACAAATCCTATTTTTGGCCCCATCCATGACACAAGTTTGGAAGCTTATGAAAAAATCATGGATGTCAACCTCAAAGCTCCCTTCCAATTGATGAAGCTTTGTTTCCCTTATTTAAGGGAGTCAGCGGAGGCATCCGTCATCAACATCAGTTCGATTGGCGGCATTTCACCAGAACCGGGCTTGGGAATGTACAGTGTCAGTAAGGCAGCACTTATCTCCATGACCAAGGTTTTTGCTAAAGAATGGGGCGACCATGGGATTAGAGTCAATGCATTGTGCCCGGGATTGATCAAAACCAAATTTTCAGAAGCCCTCTGGAGCAATGACAAAATCATGCAATCCATGATCAAGCAACTCGCAATCAAACGAATCGGCACCAGTGACGAGATCGCTTCAATGGCACTGTTCTTGGCAACTTCTGCTTCCTCATACACCACGGGTGCAGTCCTGACAGCAGATGGTGGTTTTACAATTTAGCCCAATATTTAATGCAATATTCAAGCAGCTCTTCCTCAAAAAAAGTGGAAGAATTAGTACCCAAATATGATCTGTTTATTCAAAAACACCTTTTTCCGATCGAAAAAGAAATTATTTATGGATCCTTCAAGTCCAATTTGCCTAGACTCCAAGCACTAAGGGAAATCGCCAAAAAAGAGGGCCTTTTTGCTCCGCACCTTAGTCTACATGAAGGTGGTCTTGGATTGGAATTGATGGAATTTGCAAGGATTTCGGAAGTTTTGGGAAAAAGCCCCTTGGGACATTATATCTTCAATTGTCAGGCACCTGATATTGGCAACATGGAATTGCTTCATCAATTTGCCAATGAAATGCTCAAGGAAAAGTACCTCGTGCCTCTGCAACGTGGTGATATCCGCAGTTGCTTTGCCATGACCGAGCCCAACAATGCCGGTAGCAACCCGGTACATCTATCCACACGTGCCACCCTTGAAGGAAATGAGTACGTGATCAATGGGCACAAATGGTTTACTTCCTCCGCTGATGGCGCAAATTTCACGATCGTCATGGCCATTACTGATCCCGATAACCCAAATCCCTACCAAAGAGCAAGCATGCTCCTGGTGCCCTTGGATAATCCAGGCTATCAACTGGTCCGGAATATACCCATCATGGGCGATATCGGGGACGATTACATGTCACATGGAGAAGTTACCTTCACGAATTGTAGGGTTCCTTCCAGTTATTTGATCGGAAAGGAAGGGCAAGGCTTTGCATTGGCACAAGAAAGGCTTGGTCCAGGAAGAATCCACCATTGTATGCGCTGGATCGGCATTTGTGAAAGAGCGCTGGATCTGATGTGCAGAAGGGCTCTGGACAGAGAGTTGGATCCCGGCAAACCCTTATCCTCTCAGCAGACGATCCAAAACTGGATAGCTGAAAGTGCAGCGGATATCAAGGCCTCACGCTTGCTGGTTTTGGAAACGGCTTACCAAATCCAACACTTCGGTGCAAAATCTGCAAAGGAAGATATATCCACCATCAAATTTTTTGTATCCGGAGTAATGATGAAAATAATCGACAGGGCGATACAAGTCCATGGAGCTTTGGGTATCACCGATGATACGGTGCTTTCATTTTGGTACCGACACGAACGTGGAGCCAAGATCTACGATGGTCCGGACGAAGTCCATAAATCAGTCTTGGCGCGTCGCATTCTAAAATCCTATTCAAAACCATGAGTACCTCCCTACCGCATGATTCTTCGAAATTGGATAATATCATTCCATTTTTAGCAGAAAAGCTGGACCTGAATCCCAGTCAAATGGCGATTGAAAGGTTTGAAGGGGGATTTTCCAATCTCACCTTTGAAATCAAAACCGATCAAGGAAACTATGTTATGCGGCGTCCGCCCTTTGGTCTTAAAATCAGCAAGGCACATGATATGGTGCGGGAGTATAGGATTTTGGAAGGATTGGAAAAAGCGGGCTATTCAAAAATTCCAAAGCCCATTCTTTGTTGCGAAGATGAATCCATCATCGGCGCTCCATTTTTCATCATGGAAAAAGTGGATGGTTTGATCCTCAGAAATAAATTGCCAGAAGGAAAACCGCTCAGCAAAGAATTTTTCAGCAAACTTTCCAGAAACAGCATCGATGTTTTGCTGGAACTCCATCAATTGGAGCTTTCAAAATCTGGACTGGATCAGCTTGGAAAACCGGAAGGCTATGTAGAAAGGCAAGTTTCCGGTTGGTCTGAGCGCTACTTCAACTCCCAGACTGAAGACATCCCGGAAATGAGCGCGATATCTGAATGGTTGAAAATGAATTTGCCTTCAGCGCAAAACATTGGATTTATCCACAATGATTTCAAATATGACAATCTTGTACTCGGAGGTCCTGAGGATCCCAGAATAAGGGCGGTTTTGGATTGGGAAATGGCTACGGTTGGTGATCCATTGATGGATTTGGGTACCACTTTGGCCTATTGGGCAGAAGAAGGTGATCCGGAAATCCTTAAAATGTTCAACCTCAGCTATCCTTCCGGGAATTTCACCAAGGCTGAGGTGATTGCCTATTATGCCTCAAAGAGCAACTTGGATCTTGAGCACATTCTTTTCTATTATATTTTTGGTGTTTTTAAAGTGGGGGTAATTGCCCAACAAATCTATAAGCGTTTTCAAATGGGATTTGCGAGGGACCCCAGATTTTCAGCTTTGATCCATGTGGTCAAGGCCTGTGGAAAAACCGCTTGGAACAGCATTCAAACCAATACAATCTAAACCATGGAAATACAAAAAGTATGCATTCTCGGTGCCGGTAACCTCGGAAGCAGGGTTGCCCTGCAATCCGCCATTTCTGGTTATCAAGTGACAGTATATGACATCGATCCCAATGCATTTGAAAATGCTAAAAAAACAATGTCCAAAATACTTTACCAACTTGAAAAGGAGGGCATAGTCACCAAGGAGGATTCAACCGACTCCATGAATAGAATTCACTTCACATTAGACGTACAAGAAGCGGTAAATGAAGCAGATATTATCAATGAAAGTGTGCTTGAGGATGTGGAAATCAAGCAAAAGGTATGGACTCAATTTGGAGAAATTGCCCCTGAAAAAACCATTTTCACCACCAATACTTCCTACCTGCTTCCTTCTATGTTTGCTTCATTTACAGGCAGGCCAGAGAAATTTTGTGCACTCCATTTTCATGATGTTTTTTATTCCCGGGTGGTGGACATCATGCCTCATTTGGGAACAGATCCTACCTTAATTCCCCTTTTGGAAGAATTCGGAAAATCCCTGAACCAAGTGCCGGTATTGGTCAAAAAAGAAAATCATGGCTATATATTCAATTCCATGCTGATGGCCTTTGTGGGTGCTGCCGGTAAACTCCTGACGAATGATGTGGCGAACATTTCCGATATCGATAAATCTTGGATGGTGAACTTCCACATGCCGATGGGTCCATTTGGGATATTGGATAGTGTTGGATTGGATACTGCCTGGCATGTGACCCGGAATATGCCAGACAAATCCTCACAAGCCTTTGCGGCATTGTTGAAAACCTATATCGATGCAGGAAAATTGGGCGAAAAATCCGGTGAGGGATTTTATTCTTATCCAAAACCGTCCTATAGAGATGCGGATTTTCTTAGATAAATCCTTTTTTTGGATTAGATTCGTGGCTATCTGAAATCTTAGCCCAAATTTCATTTGTCACCCAACTTCCGAACCCTAATCCTCTCCGTTTTCTTTGCGATAGGACTTTTCCTATTTGCAAACCAAAATGGATACAGTCAAATGTTACTTCAAGATGACGCTGGGTCCTCCCCGGTTTCCATCTTTGAATTTTCCAAAATCGCCAATGTTGGAAGTGAGGAATTGTCTCTCAGCGAATTGCTGGACAAGGAAAGTAGCTTAGAATTTCAACCCATTCAAGGTACCAACACCAATTTGGGATTTACGACCGATAAATATTGGCTTAAATTTTCCTTTCACAACGAAAGTGAAGAAGATCTTCACTTTTATTTGGAAACAGGCAGACCCATCACGGACAAGGTGGATTTGTACTTTATTTCCACCTCGGGAGATACGGTACAAATGAAAAACGGGGACCTCATTCCATTCAAAGAAAGGAGTTTCCCCCACCGGAAAATCATTTTTCCAATTTCCTTGGCGCCGGGAAATCAATATACCTACTACTTGCATTATCAGAGTGATGGTGAAGTCATCAACCTTCCTCTTCAACTCCATACCAAAACCAGCCTGATTTTAAGTGCCTATTTTGATCAACTCATATTTGGCGTTTTTTATGGCGTATTGGTTTTGGCAGGGGTCATCTATTTATTCTTTTATTTCGGCATAAAGGAAAAAAGTTTTCTTCTTTATGTGGCATATGTAATTTCTGTCGCATTGTTGCACTTGGCGCTGGATGGTTTTTTTTTCCAATACTTCGCTCCTGATGCGGGATGGTTTTCCAGGTATTCTGTGCTGATTTTCGCAACCTTATCAGCTTTGGCTTTTGGGAGATACACCCAAACCTACCTAAAGGCAAAAGAAATTAGCACTAAACTCAACACCGCTTTCAATGGACTATCCATTGCCTTGATTTTATTGTTGGCGTCCATTTTCTTCATAGAAAAGGGATTGGCACTGTATTACCCAATCGTCAATATTCTTGGATTCATCCTGTTGTTCCTGATTGTGTATTCCCTCCTTTTGGGATATTGGACTAAAAAGGCACCGGACATTTTCTTCAGCATCGGCATACTCTGTTTCTTCCTGGGATTTCTTGTGTTTCTACTCAATAATTTCAGTGCAATTCCGAATTCCTTTCTTACCGAAAACAGTTCGAAATTGGGCACTGGAATGGAAATTGTATTTCTTTCTCTTTCGATGGCCAACAGAATAAGACTTTTGAAAACCGAAAAGGAAAAAATTCAGGAAGTAGCCTTGTTTAGGGCGCAGGAATCAAATCAGATCAAAACTTTCTTCCTTTCCAACATCAGCCATGAACTCCGAACCCCTCTCAATGCAATAATTGGCTTGTCCAGATCGATCCAGGAGAGTACAATGAGCGAGAATGTAAAAGAAGACCTTCAAGTAATTCAATACTCTTCCCTTGGTCTTCTAGGGGCCATTGACGATATCCTAGACTTCTCCAAAATCGAAAAAAAGGAGCTGAAACTGGAAATTAAGTCTTTTGATTTCTATAAACTCCTGCGCGAGATAAAATCGAATTATGAGAAACAATGCAGGGACAAAGGATTGACCTTCATTTTTGAGGAATCCAATAATCTGCCTAAAACCCTGATTGGGGACCTGGCCAGAACCCGGCAAATCATTCAAAACATTCTCAACAACGCCATAAAGTTTACGGCCTCAGGGGAAGTTAAAATGAAGATTCTTTCAAATGTAACCTCCGAAAAATCGGTTAATCTCCAAGTGGAAATCTCAGACACTGGTATTGGGATAAAAAAAGAAAAGCTGGACAGTATTTTTGAATCTTTTATTCAGGGCCAATTAGATGACAAACGAGAGTTCGGTGGTTTTGGCTTGGGCCTTTGCATTGTCCATAATTTGGTGGAGCTGCATGGCGGTAAGGTATCCCTGGAAAGTGAGGAGGAAAAAGGAACAAGGGTAAGCCTGGAAATCCCTTATGATCTACCAGATCCATTGCTTGAAAAAACATTGGCAAAGACCCCTGAAAAAGAGATTTTTGAACTGGAAGAAAAATGGATCTTGGTGGTGGAAGACAATCCCGTCAACCAATTGGTGATGAAATCCACGCTTCGGAAATGGAAACATTTCCCCTTTGAAATCGTCGGCAATGGCTTGGAGTGTTTAGAGAAAATAAAAACCCATAAATTCGACCTGATTTTGATGGATCTTCAAATGCCTGTAATGGATGGATATGAGGCTACCCTGGCGATCCGAAAAGGGGAATGTGGGGAAAAGATGATCAATATCCCGATTATCGCGGTGACCGCTGATGCAACAGACCGGGCAAAGAGGAAAGTTATGGAGGTGGGAATGGATGAATACATCTCCAAACCCATGGATAAAGATGAGCTCTACACCAAGATCAATGCCTGCCTAAAAGCCAAGGAAGTCGCTTTGACAGAAACCGGAAATAGATAATCTAATCCTTAAACCTAAACTTGAGGTACTTGATCTTTTCTCCCTTGTCACTGAAGATCTTCTCGTATTTTGTTTTGATCCCAAAATGTTCGTCTCTCCATTCGGATTGGTCAAAATCCGAGGTTTCTGCTAAAATTTCACAGTCCTCTCTTTCCGACACGATGCCAAGGGTATAGTCAAAAAGTGGCGTATTGTCGGTTTTGAAATGAACAATCCCCTCTTTTTTCAAAATGGATTTATACATCTCCAAAAACTTTGGATAGGTTAGCCGTCGTTTTTCATCACCCTCTCTTACATAGGGATCGGGAAAAGTGATCCATATTTCACTCAACTCATCTTTTTCAAAATATTTGTCCAAAAGTTGGATTTGTGCCCTCAGAAATGCGACATTTTCCAATCCCTGCTCAATCGCGATTTTGCTCCCTTTCCATAAACGGGATCCTTTGATATCGACCCCGATAAAATTAAGGTCCGGATATACAGCTGCCAGGCCAACTGAAAATTCACCTCTTCCACAGGCCAATTCCACCACGATGGGATTGTTGTTTTCAAATTGATCGGACCCCCAATTGCCTTTGATATTATCAAAAATTTCCTTTCCGGGCTGGACTACATTTTTGTTGTCTAGGTTTTCCCGGTATCTCTGAAGCTTATTCCTACTCATTTTATAAATCGTTGACTTCGGCGACCACAAAGGTACTGCCTCCTATAAATATCAAATCATTTTTATTGGCCCTTGCTTTGGCGATTCCAATCGCCTCATTTACATCGTTTACGACCTTTCCGATCAATCCCTGCTTCGTTGCATGTTCATAAAGGACATCTGCTTGCATCGCCCGTGGAATCTTGGCTTGGCAAAAAAAGTATTCCGCCTTTTTGGGCAAGAGCGAAAGCACTTTGGAAACATCTTTGTCATTCACCATGCCTATCACCATAAACAAATGATCATAAGGGACTTCAGCGATTTGCTCAACAATGTACTTGATACCATCTTCGTTGTGTCCCGTGTCGCAAATCACCCTGGGATGCTCCTGAATCGTCTGCCATCTACCCTTCAGCCCCGTATTTTTAACGATATTCCTTAGGCCGTTTTTGACATGAATTTCTTCAATGGAAATCCCCATGTTCTGGAGGACATCAGTGGCTTTCAAAATACCTGCAAGATTCTTGGCCTGGTAATTCCCATGGAGATCCATTTCAAGGAAATCAGGTTTTCCATCCTTTAAAACCTTAAACAAACTATTGATGTGTATAGGGCTATCTTTTTGTTTTTCAACATAATAAAAATATTCAGAAAAATACAATGGGGCGTTCATGGCCTTTGCCTTTTCAATGAAAACGAGGCTGGTTTCCTCTTGTCTTTGGCTAATGACCACGGGCACATTTTCCTTGATGATACCGGCTTTTTCACCGGCAATTTCAGGAAGTGTGTTTCCTAAAAATTGCATATGGTCATACCCAATGTTGGTGATCAAACAGAGTATGGGATGGATGATGTTGGTGCTGTCAAACTTTCCACCCATGCCTACCTCCACAACAGCATAGTCAACTTTCTCTTTGGCAAAATGCCAAAAGGCCATACCGACGGTCATCTCAAAAAAACTTGGCTGTTTTTCCTCAAAAAACTGTTTGTTTTTTGCCACAAACTCCACCACTTCTTCTTCAGGAATTTCATTTCCATTGATCTTGATCCGTTCTGTGAATGATTTGAGGTGCGGAGAAGTATACAAACCAACCTTGAAGCCGGCTTCTTGGAGAATGGAAGCAATGGCATGGGATGAACTCCCCTTGCCATTGGTACCTGCGATATGGATGCTCTTGAATTGATTCTGAGGATTCCCCAAAAGGTCACACAGAGCAAGTGTATTGCTCAAGTCTTTTTTGAAAGCTGCTCCACCTATGCGTTGAAACATGGGCAAAGCATTGAACAAGTAGTCCAAGGTTTGGGGATAATCCATTCCGTTAATCTACTTTGATGACAAAAGTGATTTTACCCGATGAGTATTCTGCAGTTGGGTTACCGCTTTGACGTTTAAAAGTAACTTGGTTTACGACCGTTCTGTAATATGCCAAAACCTCATTGGAAACATTGTATTCCAAGGGAATGGCTTGAACAATCTTTCCATTGTCATCCACGGTGATTTTGAAAACGATTCTTCCTGTTCGGGTGGAAACATTGTCGTTGATACTGGGTCGGGAAGCAAAATCCCATCCTGCCAAATCTAGATTATAGCCTGCTCCAGGACCTGGTTTGCCTTCTCCTGTACCTCCTGGCCCCATCAAGCCACGGCCATCGATCGTACCTTGAGGCTTGCCTTCATCGCCTTTTTGGGTAGAAGAACCTTGGGCACTTCCTGCCGCAGGTTGGGTACTTTTGCCAGTAGTGCCGCCACCTCCAAAAATGGCTCTTTGATCTACTTTTGGTTTTTCCTCCGCTTTAGTAGCTGTTTTCGCAGCCTCACTGGTAGCTGGAGTGGTTACGGGTGTGGGTGTTTCTTTTTTTACGGGACTCGGCTCCTTTGTCGCTGTGTTTGCTTTTTCTGCTCCTTTTATCGGGCTTGCCGTTTTGGATTTTGCCTCATAGGTTGTCTTGGCCGGAGTGCTTTTGGGCTTGGCGGCTTCGGTTTTCGGTTGGGCTACGGGCACAGCGGTTTCAACGGGTGTGGGTGCTGGATCTCCAGGTGCTGGAGCCTCTGTATTGGTGGATTGCACAGCAGATGGAGGAGCGGTAGTGGGTGTACTGCCGCTTCCCAGGTCTGAAAAACCAAGATTAAGTTCCAATCCAAACTGAGGGAGTGGTGGAATGGGTTGCTTCCAAACCACCAAGAAATAGATCGCCACCAAGACCAACACGTTGATCACGGTAGTAATTATCCAGGCTTTCCTCCTGTTGTCGTTTTCTTCCTTATTTGATTCCCAAGCTTGCATCAATGTTATTTAAATGGTTTGGTTGCAATGGACACGTTCGCCTCTAAACCGGCTGCAATTCCTCCAATTTCAACAAGGTATTCCACCGGAACTTCCTTGTCAATATGCAAGACCACTTGCCCTTTCTTTCCTGCAAGTAAGACCGCCAATTCACTTTTGATGGCATCCCTGCCAACTACTTTGTCATTAACGGAAAAACGCAAGTCTTTGGTTACCGTCACGGTCACTTCTTGCATGATAATGTCCGAGGCCTCACTTGAAGGAAGGTTTATAGGCAAGCCAGATGGGGTAATGAATGAAGAAGTCAGCATGAAGAAAATCAACAACAGAAAGATGATGTCTGTCATTGATGACATGCTGAAGCTTGATTCTATTTTATTCTTGGATTGAAGTGCCATTTTATTTGTCTTGTAACATGTCCAAAAACTCTATGGTGGTATATTCCATGCTATGGATGAGTTTCGATACTTGGGAAACCAAGTAATTGTAACCCAAATAGGCAA
This sequence comes from Rhodonellum psychrophilum GCM71 = DSM 17998, assembly GCF_000381545.1. GTDB lineage: Bacteria > Bacteroidota > Bacteroidia > Cytophagales > Cyclobacteriaceae > Rhodonellum > Rhodonellum psychrophilum. Next base: position 64,396 of record NZ_KB906692.1, read on the forward strand.
TAATACCTACGACCAATCCGGCCGCCGTCGTGATCATGGCCTCATAAATACCCGTAGAAAGGAGTTTGGGGGAAACCATCCCTTCTTCCTGTGCTACCCCGATAAATGCCCTGATCATCCCCGCAACTGTACCCAAGAAGCCGATCATAGGCGCTGCCCCGGATACGGTAGCCAAGAGATTCAGATTTTTCTCCAGTTTGTAAATCTCGATTTTACCAACGTTTTCTATGGCTACCTCAATGTTTTTCAATGGGCTACCAATCCTTTCAAGACCTTTTGAAATCATGTTTGCCACGGGCGTATTTTCTCCCTGGCACAGGAATTTTGCATTGTCTACTTTTCCGCTTTGGACCAGTATCTTGGTTTGATCCATGAGGTGTTTGGGTGATTTGGCGGCATTCCTTAGGGTGATCAAGCGCTCCACAAAAATGTAGACCGCCAACACGAACAGCGCATAGAGCGGAATCATCATGTATCCACCTTTGATCAATAAATCCAGGAGACCAATATCTCCTTTGGAGCCGTCCATCATGGACAGGCTATCCACGACCATTTCATTGTCAGTGGAAAGTGTTTGCAGTAGCATCATATTAATATTTCAAAATCCATATAGATTCATCAAATTCCATTTTGGCTTTTTCTAAGGCCTCGGTGGCAGATTGGAAGTAATCATACTTTCCAACGGATATTCTGTAATTTCTAGTATCACCGGTGGGTGAAATCAACCAAACGGTAGCGCCTTTGGCCAACAATTTCTGGGCTTCTTCCCTTGCAAGCCGCTCGTTTGGCAAACTTCCAGCGATAATGTGAAAACTAGGCCTTTGGCCTTTTTCAGTGATCAGAATGATTTCGCCTGCTTTGATCTCCTCTACCGGAGTATCTAAGACCTCAAGGGCTGGTGCCATATCAAATTCTTCATCCTTCACGTCCTCTTCTTCCAACAAAATGGAAGGCTCCTCCACAACAACTATCTCTTCTGTGATGAAGGGTGTTTCGCGTTCTTGCTGATCCGGGAGAAAGTACAAGAAATATGCCATTGCCATCATTAGGATGACCATGAACAAAATAAGAAACAACAATACCGGTGTCTGGCTTTTCTTCTTCTTCTTTTCAAAAGAGACCATCGGTCTGGAAATAACTTTTTCGGGTCTCTTGATTTCTATCGGATTGGCTTCCTCTGTAGAGATTTCTGCAATTGGCACCATTGCTTCCAATGTTGGTTCATCCAATATCGGGCGCACGGGAACTACCTCCACGAATGGAAAACCGTAGTCTTTTCCTTTTGCCCTCTCTTTGTTTTCTGAATCCATTTTTGCCTTAATTTTTTCCCTAATCAACCTGCAAACCTAAGACAATTGCACCAATTCCCCAATAATATGAGGGTGTATGATTTGGCCCTTTTTTAGAATTTAAAGGTAGCACCCAAAATCCCTTGAATTCCCCTCACAGGATAATTCATAAACCTCTGGTTATTCCGGTTAAGCAGGTTGTTCCCCACCACAAAGGCGGATATCCTATCGGTGATCTGGTAATCCGCTTTTAATTGAATGTCAATAATTGCCGGAAGATCCATTCCTGTATCTGTCTGAAAATTGTAGCCTTGAATTCCTCCCATGAGATTGGCATTTGCCTGAATCAACCATTTTTCGGTAGGATGAAAATTGTTGTTGATAGAAACTTCCCACTCAGGTCTCTGGTATGGAATGGAAAGACTACCCAAAGTATATTGGTAATAATCGATTCCAGCCAATAGTCTGTACCAACCTTGGTACTCCCATCCTACTTTTGCGCCATAGTTGATAACCCGAGTATCGGTGTCATACAATAAATTGAACCGTAGGCTATCTGCGGCACTGTTGGCGAAGAAATGCATGTTTTGGTATTTTCCTACCTTCACTCCTGCTTCATAGGTAAATTCGCCATTGAGAACACCCTTGACACCCGCCTTTACCTGAAAGTTTTGAATAGTGTTCAACAGCTGGGTGCTGGGGCCCAAAAATGGGTTTTCCATCACAAAATCATAATAGGTGTTCCTGAGCACATCTCCCTCAAAACCTGCATAAACGCCGAATTCATCCTTTAACATGTAGGACCCCAAAAGCGAGGGGAATACATGGAAATCTGCTTTTTTGTTTTCCGTTATGTCATTTTCAAAAACGATATTGGCACCTGCGTGTATCTTAAGCCCATCATATTTGTATTCTACAAAAGGGTTGATTTTAAAATAATTGCGGCTGATACTGCCATAAAAAACATCCTTTGGGCTGGTCAAGGACAATGCTGTATTGACCTTTGTCTTCAGTTTGTCATTGAACCAATATTCCGCATTTCCTTTGATCGCAAATTCGTTTTCAGAAGCCTGATAATTGTCATTGAAGATCCTGGCGCTCATCGAAACATTGTAATTCAAAGGCGCCATTTTTTCGATGTTCTGAATGCCGGCATTCAACTTGAACGTGTTGAGCGTGTTTTGATTTGGAATATAGTTTTCCAAATTCGGATTTTCCGGATTGTAACCGTAGAAATTGTATTTGTCCCTATTGTAATCCACCCCTCCGTAAAGTTGGAAATAATCCTTGAAGAGACTTCCGTCCACACCAAACTGCGTATGGGTTTCTGCAGAATTCTTCCCCCCTACTGGACCGGTGTAAAATCCTTCATGCTTCACCTTGACGCCATAATTGTAATCCCCTTCTTCCCAGTTGTTGTACCGGATTTCCGCAAGTGGAGAACTGTAGTTTCCGAACCCAAACCTCGCAAAACCTGGATAGAGCTCCTCATTGCTTTTCGGGAATTGTTTCTGGGCAGCCTCTGGTTTGATATCCGTGGGAGGTATATTCAGAAAAAAGGATTTGACGTCAAACTGAAAAGTTGAAGTGCTTTTTGCTGTCGGCAAAACCGGAATGCGTTCAAAGTTCCGCGCTTGCTTGGGCAGTGTCAGCACCCTGTCTTTTCGAATGATAAACTCCTGATCTTGCACTTCTCCCCTTTGCTGAGCCTGAGTCACTAGCGCCAATCCGGAAAATCCAATCAGCAGTATATATTTTAAAACGATCGTATTGTTCATCTTTTGTTTCATTAAATTCCAGGTAAATCCTACTTGAGTTTTGCCAATTTTTCCCTGGCCATTGTTTTGATTTCTTCATTGGTCGATCTTTCCACGATGGATTCCAATGTTGCTTTTGCCTGAAATTCCTCTCCCAGTTTGATGTAATTCTCGGCCAGTAAAAGAAAGCCTTTTCCATACCAGAAATCATGCGCTGAGAAGGGTTCCGAAAAGTCAAAGATCGCGTCGTTGGATTGCGCAAAGTTGCCTTTTAGGTGATAGCTCTCCGCCAAAAGAAATAATCCTTCAGCACCCTGAACGGTTTTGTATTCATTGACCAAAGCCATCAGTGCATCATCTGCCAAATCGTTCTTGCCTGCTTTTCTATAGGCTTTCCCCTTAAGTAACATCGCCTCGGGAATCGCATCAGGCGTCACGCTACCCAATTGGATCACCCGGTTGGAATAGAATACCGCGGAATCAAAACCGTTGGTGAAATAATGGGAATTCATCAAGCCTCTGTAGGCTTCGTGCTCCTCGATTTTGTTTCTCGCATTTTTGGCGGACGCCCTTAGATAAGGCAAAGCCTTTGCATAGTTTTTGTTTTCCAATTCTATTGAACCAATCCTTTGCATTGCCTTGGCACGCTCTGGAGAATTTTTCATTTTGTCTATTTCATAAAAACTTGCCAAAGCTTGATCCTTCCTTCCCAATCGATAGTGCGCATCTCCGATAAAGAAAGTGGCTTCATCTTTCAAACCAGACTGCGGGTAATTTCTGAGATAATCACTGAAGGCCTTGATAGACTGCTCCAAAGAATTGCTGAAGAAAAGGTTTTTGGCCGCCTCAAATTCCAAATTCTGAAGGCTTTTGTTGTCTGGATTGGCCCCTCTGTATCTGGAGAGGTATTGGGAAAATTCCCCTGATCTCCCCTGGAGTGCCAATGTCTCCTGGAGACCGACCAAAGCCGCTTCCGCATTTGAGGAATTGGGGTGATTTTCCAAGATGCGTTTGTAATCGTCGATCGTGTTGTCATAGCTCTGTAAAGAGAAATTGGCGATCGCCCTTCCTTCCAACGCAAATGGAATGAATTGACTGTTGGGTCTGCTTGAAATCAATCTGGTAAACCCATCCCTTGCTTGCGCATATTGGGTTTCTTCCATATTGATCTGCGATTTTTGGTAGATCGCATCTTCAATATAAAGAGAGGATGGATAATTATTGATCAATTGATCGAGTTGCGAAATGGCTTCGCTGTTCCTGCTCTGGAAATTGAGTAAAACCCCTGACCTAAAATAGGCATAATCGATACTGGCATTTCTTTCCTGAATGGCCCTTTGAAAAACCGCCAACGACTGAGGAAATTTTTTCTGGACATAATAGATATCCCCCAATCGCATCAGGGCATCATCATAATTCTCCTTTTCGGGATTTCCTTGCATTTTGTCCACGTAGGCCTTGAACTGGCCTTCCGCTTTGCCGTATTGCTGGGAATTGAAAAAGGCATATCCCAAACCATAATGGGATTTGATCAAATAAGTGTCATTTGCTCTGGGATTGAGTTTTTGGAGTGCTTCATAAGCGCTGATCGCTTGGGGAAGGTTTTCCCTTGCCGCAAAACTCTCCCCTTTCCAAAAATGTGCTTGAAGAACCAAATCTCTGTCCGAGGCTTGCTTCAGCGATTTGTCAAAATAGTTGTTGGCGAGGTCATAGCGCTTATCCCTGTAGTACACCAATCCTTGGTAAAAAGCAATCTTTTGGTATGCCGCATTGATCCTTGCCGATTTGCGGGGCATTTTTTCGATCTGTTCGATCGCCCTGAGGTAGTTGTTGGTGTTGACCAATGCATCGGTCAACAGATTCTCTGCTTCCTGTGCATAACTTCCCCTTGGGTAATTTTCGAGGTAGGTATCCAAAGCGGTTACGGCATCTTGAAAACTACCTCTTTCAAGGTTTACCTTTGCATAATTGATAAGTGCTTCTTCTTTGATCTTTGGATCTGCATCGCTTTTGTAGGCGGCATTGAAACTGTTGGAGGCAAACTGCGCATTGTTTAATTTCAAATAGGCATGACCCAAATAATAGCTGGAAACCTGGGCAAGGTTATCGTCCCCGGTAGCCACTACCTTGAAGTAATCTGTGGACCGCTGATAGTTTTGGGTTTCAAATTGGGCAACCCCAGCTTTATAAATCTGAGGTCTGGATAGATCTCCTTTTCTTGCGTTTACAAAAGCATCGTAATTGGCAGCAGCTTTGACAAAATTCCTTTTCTCAAAATAGCCTTCAGCCAAATACAAATGGATCTCCTCTTTTCTATCCAAGGTTTTCCTACTTGAGAGAACAGGCTCAGCATATGCGATCAACTCATCATAATATCCTTGTCTGTAATACAATCCAGAAAGCATGTAAGGTACTTTTCCGGCATAGAAAGGTGTTTTGTCGGCTTCCCTAAAATCCTTGATGGCCTGATCATAATTGCCGGATTCCATGGCGATAAAGCCTGCATAGTAAAAAGCATCCGGGCTGTACTCACTCCCCTGCCCTTTGACCTGGTTAAAATAAACCAGCGCATTTTTGTTGTCCTTAAGTTGGAAATAGGAATAGCCAGTCTTAAAAAGCACTTCAGCTCTTTGCTCTGGCCAGATTTTTTCGATGTTCACTTTTTTGAATGCCGGAATGGCTTCTTTGAAATTTTTCCTGTCAAAGAAAAAATTGCCCAAAACATGGGCCGCCTCGTTTATTTTGGGATGGTCAGGATTGTTTCGGATAAAAGCATAGACCAAGTCGGACGCGCCTGGGTTTTCTGTTTTCAGTGCAGAAATGGCATGATAAAAATCAGCGTATATTTTTTGGTCTGAATCAAGTTCCGATTCTTTGAAAGACTCGAACTCGAATCGCGCGGCACTGAACAATTTTTTCTGATAAAGCTCAAAATTGTCATCCAGTGTTTTGGAAGAGCTGTTTTGATGCAAGCTTGATTGCGCAATTGATAGATGACTTGCGCCAACCATCAAAAATAATACAAGAGTTTTTTTCATTATGGATGCTTGGAAATTAATGCATTAACTTAAAGATCAATTCTTTGAGGATTTTGGAGTTTTCGACTGCATTTACATCCACGCCCTTGGAACGCAAATCCGCCTCTTTGATGTACCCAAAACAATCAATAACCTTGCCCAATTGATAGTTTCTGGAGGCTGTTTTGTACTCTTTTACAAAGAAGGGATGCACGCCCAACAATCTCGCCAATTCTGCCTCTGCCAAATTCGCATTGCCATGTACCATAGCGATTTTGGAGAAAAAACTAAAGATCAGGGAAATCATCGGAATCAAGGGATGTGCCTTGGGGTTCTGCACAAAATAATGAATGATTTTATTGGCCTTCATCACATCCTTCACCCCTATTGCCTTGGTGAGCTCAAAATTGTTGTAGTCCTTATTGATCCCGATAAACTGGTGGATGTGCGCGGCAGTAATGGCGGTCGGTTCGGAAAAATTGATCAACATCTTGCCGATTTCATTGGTCAAAACTTCAAGGTTGTTGCCTATGCTCTCGGAAAGCAAAGTCGCCGTACGTGTATCGATCTTGTGTCCTTTGTCTTTGATATATTCCTCGATCCAAGGGGCAAGCTTCCATTCCTGGATTTTTTCCGTCTTGACTAAAATGGCCTTTTTATCCAGCTCTTTTGCTATTTTTCTTTTGCCATCAATGGATTTGTATTTGTGTGCAAAAACAAGAATGGTACTTGGGAGTGGGTTTTGAAGATAATTCATCAAAAGACTGTCGCCCAATTCCTTTCCCAAATCTGGAATGTTTTGGGCTTCCTTGACGATCACGACTTGTCTGTCGGCCATCATCGGGAATCTTCGTGCGTTTCCCAGGATCACATTCATGGGGTTGTCCTTGCCATACATGATGATTTGGTTGAATCCCTTCTCGTGTTCGGCGATGGCGTGCTTTTCGATATGGTCTGAAATCAAGTCAATAAAGTAGGGTTCATCTCCTTGCAAAAAATAAATCGGAGCATACTTCCCTGCTTTGATATCCTTTATAACGTCTTCTGGTTTGCTGGGCATAGGGGCTTTTTCAGGTCAAAGATAAAAATAATTCACTTTCTAAAAAGTTAAACCCGAAATAAGCATTCGGTTTCCTTTTAGGGGTTGAAACTGCAAAGAAATCAGTCTATTTGGAAAATAAGGAGCAGTACCAGTATGGTGAAGTCAATAATAGTAAAGAACCGGCTGATTATAAAGCATTATTAGGCCAGAATTGAATTGGTCATGCATAAAACGGGTTAAAGTCTCCACCTCTATTTATTATTTTAAACTTTCTCCGCCTTATTTTTGTCTATCTATAAACAAATAAAAGAAAACCGTGAGCAGATTCGATAAAGGTGTTGCTTTCTTCAGTGAAGGGAAATTTGAGAAGGCATTGGAAGTCATCAACAATTGCATAGCTGAGGAAAAAGGCAATACCGAATATTATTCTTTTAGAGCCAGGGTGTTGTCCAGGTTGGGCCGCTTTGATGCTTCTTTGTTGGATTTTGATTATTTGGTCGAAATGGAACCCTACAACACCAATTTTATCAGTGACCGGGCGGTGGTTTTGCACTTGCTGCAAAGACATCAGGAATCCTTGGAGGAATTTGATCGGGCCCTGAATCTTGATCCAAAGAATCCTTACCGATATTCCAGCCGGGCATTTTTGAAGGACCGAATCGGTGATTTTCAAGGAGCAATCGAAGATTATGAAAAAGCGATTGAACTGGATCCCGAAGATGCGGTGGCATACAACAACAAAGGAATGGTAGAGGAAAAACTCGGTTACGTGGATTTTTCCAAAAAGAGTTTTGAAAAAGCCGATGCATTGGTCGGAAAACAACCGAATCCAAACAGCGATATCAACCAGATTCCAGCCGATTCGGAAAACATTGAAAAAAAGAATGGGCTTGCCGATCATACTGCGCATGAACAACAAACCCAATCTAAATTATCTTTTCAGCATTTTCTTGGAACCTTCTTAAAAGTCCTCGGAGACAAAAATACAAGAGCCGAGTTTTTAAAATTTGTGAAATCAGGATTCAAGAAAAAAACCGATTAAGCTGTTTTGAGCACCAAGAATGGTTTATTGATGAAATAGGACATTTTTCGGGAAAGATTCTGGGCAAAGAGTTGGTCAAACCAGCTCTTTTTTGTGCTCAAGGTCACCAAAACATCTCCCTTTGAGGTAATTAGATAATTTTCAAGTCCCAAGCCAGGTTCATCTCTGTAAGATTTAAGAACATAATTGATCTTTTCATACCTGATGAAAGGCTTCAGTTCCTGAACCATGGTCAAGTGCAGCGATTTGTCAATCACTTTGATTTTGGTTCCAACATGCACAATATCTATTTCGCTTTCAAAAAAACCTGCCAATTCCACTATCTTTTGGACAGCGATTTTATCCTCTTCCAAGTAATCAGTGGCATAGACAAATTTTCTGGGCGCTTTGAAATACACTTTTCTTGGAATAAGGAAAACATCCACGGAAGACCGATCCACTACTTTGCTGGCTCTGGTTCCAATGAAATTCTTTTTGAAGTCATTGACGCCTTCAGTTCCCATCACGATCAAATCTGCATTTTTGGATTCGGCAAACTCCAAAATGGTGTCGACTGTTTTTCCTTCTACAAATTCGGCGGTGCAGGATTTGAGGCCTTTGGTCAGACTTTCCTCGTTTACGGTTTGTACCAAATTCTGGAGTTTTTTATTGATGAATCCGTATTGATCATCAATTCCAATCGTCCCTGAGGACAATTTTTGATAATCCTCCTTATTGGGAACATGAACCAAAAATAAATCGGCATTGTATTTTTCCCCTAATTTGGCAGCGTATTCTATTGCGTTTAAAGAACATTCGGAGAAGTCTGTTGGACAAATAATCGTAAAAGTTTTGTTCATGGGTTTTAAGTTAATAGCCTTTTTTTCTATCAATTTGGTTTTTAGGTGATTGATTAAGCTTCATTCGTTGATAATTCTCCACGATTTGAGGAGCTGCGGCATCCGGATTGGTGACGCTGGCAATATGCGGGGTGATGGTGATTTTTTCTGATTCCCAAAAAGGGTGATTTTTGGGAAGTGGTTCGTTTCTAAAGACATCCAGCAATGCACCTGAAATATAGCCATTTTCAATGGCTTCGATGAGATCTTCCTCCACCAAATGCTTTCCTCTGGCCACATTGATAAGGTAGGTTCCCTTGCTGCAATTTTTGAACAAGTCCAGATTCAGGTAATTTTCGGTATGAGGAGTCAAGGGCAGCAAGCAAACCAGTATGTTTACTTTCTTCAAAAACTCATTGATTTGGTTGCCATAATAGTAGGGGTAAGTTAAGCCTGATTTTTGGGAATAACCGTATCCAGACACATCAATGTTCAATGCCTGGAGTTTGTCGATCACGTCTCCACCCAATTCCCCAACTCCCAAAACCCCTACCCTGATGGAGATTTCCGGTCGACTCATGTCCCAAACCTTCTTTTTCTGGTTGATTTGATATCTTAGGGTTTGACGATGGTAATTGAGTATTCCCATGATCACGTAATTGGTCATGGAAAACGTCAGTTTTTTGTCCACGATTCGTGCGATGGGAAGTTCGGGCGATATTGATTCATCCGAAAGGATATGATCCACCCCTGCTCCCATCGAACAGATGAGTTTAAGGTTGGGAAAATCATTTAAAATTCCTTTTGGATGTTGCCAAAGCATTACTGCTTCAACCTCGCTTTTGTCGATGATCTCTGGATACACATAAACGGTGATGGATGGGTCTATTTTTTTGATGTTTTCAACCCACACCGCTACATTTCTACCTGGAGCTATAATTGCTAATGCCATTTTTTTTAAAATTCCTTAATTTCAATCTTTCGTATTTGACTAATTTTTCGACGTTGACATCTGCCAATTTAGTTAATCATTAGTCTAAATATAAACACCTTTTATCTAAACCCTGAAAAATTAATTATAATCGGAGCCAAAAATGAATTCTTAACCGTTATTTTTGAGTTTGCGTATTAAAAAGCAGTAGTAATCAAAACAAAACCAATTCAACAAAAATGAAAACCAAATACATCATTCTGTTTATGAGCTTGATTTTTTCCCTTAACATCGAAGGAATTGGTCAACAAATCCAAATGCCACAGGCCAGCCCATCTGCTCAAATCAGCCAGAAAGTTGGTCTTACCGATGTCACTGTCGAATACAGCCGACCGAGTACGAAAGGAAGAAAAATTTTCGGGGAACTGGTCCCTTTTGGAGAGGTTTGGAGAACGGGCGCAAATGCCGCGACCCTCATTACCTTTTCCACTGATGTCAACATCGAACGAAACCCTTTGCCAAAAGGTACCTATGCACTGTATTCCATCCCGGGTAAAAACGATTGGACAATCATTTTTTCTAAAAACACCAAACTTTGGGGATCTGTGGGATACAACCAAGAAGAGGACGTTTTCAGATTCAAAGTAAAACCGGGAAAAACTGGAAACAAATATGAGACGATGGAAATCACTTTCGTGGACATGACCGATACAGGAGCTTCGCTTTCCATCAAATGGGAAAATACAAGAGTTAAGTTCAGGATAGAAACCGAAGTGGATGAGATCGTCATGGCCGAAATCAAGGCAATGGTCATCGACAAAGAGCCAGAGAATCCAGGGTTGTACTATCAAGCTGCCAATTACTATTTCACCACCGGCAAAGACCTCAACACCGCTTTGGAATGGATTACCAAATCTGTTGAAAGTGATCCGAAATATTGGACCATGCACCTCAAAGCCAAAATCGAACTTGGTCTTGGCATGAAAAAAGAAGCTGCAGAAAGCGCCAAAAAATCAATGGAAATGGCCAGGGAGGCAAAAAACCCTGATTATGTCAGTCTCAATGAGCGTTTGATCAAATCCATCAAATAGAAGATAGGTTTTGTGGATTGAATATGGCAAGGACCTTTGGATACAATGATATTTTTCCAAGAGAAGTGAAAATGATTTGAATTCATTTAAAGTCCCTATAGAATGTACAAAGAATTAGAAATCGAAAAGTGGTCCAGAAAGGACCACTTTCGTTTTTTCAGCCAATTTGAAGAACCGTTTTTTGGGGTCACTGTTCAGTTAGATTGCCAAGGCCCACGCCTACAGCAAGAAGCATGGAGTTTCTTTTTTTCTTTATTATCTTCATTTTTCTCTTGTTGCAGCCAACCAGGCAAGGCTTTTCCGGTATCGTATCCAAGAGCATCGGGTTTTGGTGTATGAAAAAACCAATGCTTCACCGACGATCAACCGGCCGGATGGTACTTTTGGGTTTTCCTATATGGAATATGATGCCGATTTTGAAAGTTTTCACCTTTCAGCGAAGAAAGAAATTGAAAGGGTACAAAAAAGCACTGGACTCCAATCCGCCATGTCTGGAGAAAATGTGATCCATTATTCCTCCCTTCCCTGGATAAATTTTTCGTCCCTGTCCCATGCCAGAAGCTTTGCCATCAAGGACAGCTGTCCAAAATTTCCTATGGGAAAATGATGGATTTTGAGGGGAAAAAAGTCATGCCTTTGGCCATTCATGTCCACCATGCCTTAATGGATGGGACTCATGTAGGAGAATTCCTGGAAAAATTTCAAAACCTGATGAATCAAGAATAATCTAAAAGTACTAAAGTAAAAAAAGAAATAAAATTGCTCCAATTTGCGAAATCAACCTATACAATCGTTTGCGGAGCGATGGAGAGAAAAATAAAAAGTATTTTCTTCAACAAAAACGGATAGTTTTTAATAAAATCTTAATTTTGTGTCTGTATTCTTAAAAAAATCATTACAAAAATGCTCACAGGCAAAAAATTCATCATAGATTTTGACAGTACCTTTACTCAAGTGGAAGCCTTGGATATCTTGGGTGAAATCAGTTTGAAAAACGATGTAAACCGAGATCAAAAACTCAAATCCATAAAAGACATCACGGATGGCGGCATGGAAGGAACCGTAACCTTTCGGGAAAGCCTCGAAAAAAGGGTCGATTTGTTGAAGGCCACCAAGTCCCAAATCGGCGAATTGGTTGAGGTTTTGAAAAGTAAAGTGTCCACCTCTTTTCAACGAAACAAAGAATTTTTTGTCGAAAATGCAGAAAACATCTATATTATTTCGAACGGTTTCAAGGACTTCATCACGCCGATCGTCGGTGAATTTGGAATCAGCCCCGACAATGTGTTTGCCAATGATTTTGTTTACGATGAAAATGAAAATATCGTCGATTTCAATCGAGACAATGTCCTTTCCAAAAACGGAGGGAAATCAGAGACCATCAAAAGATTGAAGCTGGAAGGTGATATCTATGTCATCGGCGATGGCTACACCGACTATGAAATAAAAGCTGCCGGATTGGCCAACAAGTTCTACGCGTTTACCGAAAACGTGGAAAGGTTAAAGGTTACTTCATTGGCAGACCACATCGCCCCTAGTTTAGATGAAATCCTATATATCAATAAGATGAACAAAAAATATTCCTACCCAAAAAGCCGTATCAATGTCCTCTTGCTGGAAAATGTCCATCCCATAGCGGTGGAATTGCTACAAAAAGAAGGATACAATGTAGAAGTGGTCACTTCTGCCCTCAATGAAGAGGAACTTGCCGAAAAGATCAAGAACGTATCCGTCTTGGGTATCCGTTCCAAAACCAATGTCACCAAGAAAGTCTTGGAAAATGCCAATAGGCTCATCTCCATCGGCGCATTCTGCATCGGCACCAATCAGATTGATTTGGAAACCTGTCAGGAAAAAGGCATCGCTGTTTTCAATGCACCTTTCAGCAATACCCGTTCTGTGGTGGAATTGGCCATCGCCGAAATCATCTTTTTGATGCGTAACCTTGCCGACAAAAGTACAGCCATGCACCAAGGCAAGTGGGACAAATCAGCTACTGGCAGTTTTGAAATCAGAGGTAAAAAACTGGGTATTGTCGGTTATGGAAATATCGGTGCCCAACTGTCTGTCCTTGCGGAAAACATGGGCTTGAATGTTTTTTATTATGACGTGATCGAAAGACTTGCCTTGGGCAATGCGACCAAGGTGGATTCATTGGACGAACTGCTGTCCCTAAGTGACATCGTATCCCTTCATGTGGATGGCCGAAAGGAGAACAAAAACCTAATCAACCGTGAAAAGATCGCTTTGATGAAACAAGGTGCGATTCTGGTCAATCTGAGCAGAGGACATGTGGTCGAAATAGGCGCTTTGAAAGATGCCATCGTTTCAGGCCACTTAGCTGGAACCGCAGTAGATGTATTTCCGGAGGAACCAAAAAACAACAAGGAACCATTCGTATCCGAATTGATCGGTCTCCCCAATACGATCCTTACCCCCCATATCGGTGGATCCACATTGGAAGCCCAGGAAAATATCGCCCGCTTCGTGCCTGGAAAAATTATGGAATATATCAACACCGGGAATACATACAACTCGGTCAATTTCCCGAACATTCAGCTGCCATTCCTTCAGTCGGCGCACAGGTTGATCCATATCCATATGAATGAACCCGGCGTTTTGGCCAAAATCAATTTGAGCCTGGCAAATTTCAACATCAACATCGTCGGGCAATACCTCAAGACAAATGAAAAAATCGGCTACGTGATCACGGATATTGACAAAGCCTATTCACCTGAATTGATCGATGCGATGAAGCAGATTCCGGGAACCATCCGTTTCAGGGTCTTGTATTGATTCCTGTATTTTTCTGGACAAAGGGAGTTTACAAAAGGAAGGCGATGCTACAATTCTGAAATTTCCCACTTCAAATGAATAATCAAAAAAGGCTGAAATCTCTGGATTTCAGCCTTTTTTGATTATGGCATTGCTCTTTGTCTGGGATTATTTCTCTTTCTTTATCCGGGGAATCAATTTCACTTTTTGGCTTTCGGTTTTTTTCCTCATCCGCATGTTCAGCAGCTCGATGGTCAAGGAGAAGAATACGGCAAAATAAATATACCCTTTTGGCACTTCCACATGGAATCCTTCGACCAGCAGCATAAACCCGATTAGAATCAGAAACGACAAGGCCAGAATCTGTAAAGTCGGATTTTGGTTGATAAACCTGCTGATCTTTCCGGCAAAAGCCATCATCACCCCCAAGGCGATGACCACGGCAATAATCATGATAAGGACTTCCTTGACCAAACCAACTGCAGTAAGGATACTGTCAAAGGAAAAAATGATATCCAGAAGAATGATCTGAAGAATCACATTGGATATTTTCTTCGCCGAATTTGGCTTGACCTCTTCGGTGACTCCTTCCATTTTGTGATGGATTTCCACAGTGGATTTGAAGAGCAGGAAAAGACCGCCAAATGCAAGTATCAAATCCCTCCCACTCATCTCAAAATCAAAAACCATGATCAGGGGTTGGGTAAATTGGATGATGTAGGAAATCCCCAAAAGCAAAGCGATTCTAAAAACCAAGGCAAATGCCAAACCGATGTTCCGGGCTTTCGCTTGTTGGTGTTCTGGTAATTTGTTAGAGATAATGGAAATGAATATGATATTGTCTACACCCAACACAATTTCCAAAAATGTCAAGGTCAGCAATGCAATCCAAGCTTCTGTATGCAGGAATATTTCCATTTTTGAGTTTTGATTTAATCACAAATTAACAAATAGAAATCGTCGTTTTTTTATCCGGAATGGGTATTTAATTTTCTAGGAATCCTTGTTTGAAAAGGTAAGTGAAGTGTTCCTATGGGATTCATTTATTTTTTATTTTCTTTGTCCTATTCAAATCCCCCAAAACATGAAAATCATTGCCATCGGCAGAAATTATACCGAGCATATCGAAGAGTTAAAGAATGAAAGATCGGATGCTCCTGTTGTTTTTCTCAAACCAGACACTGCCCTTTTGAAGAACAATGCCCCTTTTTATCACCCTGACTTTTCCGAAAACATCCACCATGAGGTAGAAATCGTTTTGAAAGTATGCAAGGAGGGAAAACACATCAAGAAGGAATTTGCATCCCGCTACTTTGATGAGATTGGGATTGGTATCGATTTTACGGCAAGGGATCTTCAGGACAAGTGCAAAGCAAAAGGACTTCCGTGGGAAATCGCCAAAGCTTTCAACGGTTCGGCCCCTATCGGACAGTTTATTCCCATAAAGGAAATCCGGGATACTCAAAACATCAATTTTCACTTGCTGATCAATGGCGAATTGAAACAAAAAGGAAATACTTCCATGATGCTCTTTGATTTCGAAACCATCATTGCGTATGTGTCCAATTTCTTTACCCTTAAAAAAGGAGACCTCATCTTTACGGGAACTCCTGCCGGTGTCAGCAAAGTGAGCATCGGTGACCATTTAGAAGCATTTATTGAAGACCAGAAGCTGTTGGATTTTGAAATTAAATAAAGTTCTTTTCGTAGTGCTCCTGCTGTTGCCAAGTTGGCTGCAGGCACAGGATTATCTTTTTCCGGTCAAACCGGGTCAGCGCAATTTGCTTTCGGGAAATTTCAGTGAAATCAGACCCAATCATTTTCACAGTGGCATTGACGTGAAAATAGGAGGCGTTGACGGAGAACCCATCCTCGCCATTGCCGACGGCTATATCTACCGAATGAAAGTTTCCTCTTTCGGATATGGAAATGTCATTTACATGAAACACCACAACGGTCAATATTCCGTCTATGGGCATCTGCGAAATCTCTCTCCCAAAATCATGGATTTTATGAGGAAGGAGATGTATTTCGCGCAGAAAAATGAGTTGGAAATCTATCCGGATCCTGAATTTTTACCCATAAAAAGAGGCGAAATAATCGGCAATGGAGGAAATACAGGAGGATCAGCAGGACCGCACCTTCATTTTGAAATCCGGGACAGCTTGGACAGGGCGATAGATCCACTCATATTCGGTTTTTCCGAAGTGGTGGACAAGACCCCTCCTATTTTGTACCGAGTTGCCCTACGGCCACTTGACTTCAATTCAAGAGTGAATGGCAAATACCAGAGACAGGAGTTTACCCCCATTTTGGAAGGAGGACGCTATATTTTACCCCAGACGGTTAAAATTTCGGGACAGGTAGGTTTGGAAGTTTATGGTGTGGACAAGCAAGACGGGGTCAACAATATTTTTGGAATCCCCATTTATGAGCTTTTTGAAGACAAGAAGCCTCTTTTCCGGATAAATGTAGACCATATTGATTTCAGCATGGGCAGGTTTTTGCTTTTGCATACCCATCAGAACAGGTTCATCAGGCTATACAACAATCCCAATAATCCGATGAACATCTATGAGATGGAGAACCTCCAAACTGGTGCCATAAGCGCCAAAACGGGGCAGAAAAAGCAACTCCAAGTAAACCTGAAGGATGTCTACGGAAACAGCAGAATGGTCAACATTTCCGTAGAAGGCGAAGATTACCAACAATTCCAAAAAGGAGAAGCCGGTGCAGACAAGGTGACTCGGGTAACCTTTGACAGAGAGGTCATGATGATCACCACGGGATTGTCCGAAAGGGGAACTTTGGCAAAGGTGTATGCCAAAAGTCTTGCCATGGAAATACCACCTGCATACACCACCGAAGGGAGAAGAACTTATCTCTGGGACATGAATTTTGGGATTCCCGATTCCATAGACCTTTGCACCGAGATCCTTTTTCCAGAAGTATTGGCAAAAATCCCTTTTGGAGAGGAATTTTCTTTTGCCAATACGGTTCTACAGCTCAAATTCGAAAAAAACACGCTTTTGGATGACCTTTTTCTTCAGGCCAAAAAAAGCCTGAACAATGGAATGCCATCCCTTAAAATCAATGGGTCTGCTGATTACCTTCAAAACAGTATGGAGGTTCTTTTCAAAAGAACAGGATTTACTGGCAACAAAAGCAGAACCCATATCTATAATCTGGCTGAGAATGGCAGAAAAAGTTTCGTTGGAGGTGAATGGGAAGGGGATGATATTCGGTTTAAAACCAGAAATTTTGGTACTTTTGTTCTTGACCAAGATCAGGTGCCTCCAGTAATCAGCCCCGTACAAGTCACCGCAGGAGATTTGAAGTTTAAAATCACGGATGATAAGTCAGGTATAAGGGATTTTGAAGCCTACGTGGATGGCAATTGGGTGCTGATGCGGTACGAACACAAACAATCCCTCATTTGGTCCGAGAAATTGGAGAAAAAGCCTTTTAAGGGAGAAGTTTTATTGAAAGTAAGGGACATGGCAGGAAACGAATCCCAATACAAAACGACCATTAAATAGATTGTAACTTTTAAATATTCAAGAAATGTCATTAGAAGTAGGAAAACCAGCACCGGATTTTGAGGCCAAAGACCAAGATGGAAACCTCATCAAATTGTCTGATTTTAAAGGAAAAAAAGTGGTCCTTTATTTTTATCCAAAAGACAATACCCCTGGCTGCACCACGCAGGCCTGTAACCTTCGGGACAATTATGAAGCCCTCCAAAAAGCAGGTTATGTGATTTTGGGCATCTCCAGTGATTCCGAAAAATCCCACAAAAAATTCATAGAAAAGCAATCCCTTCCCTTTCCATTGATCGCTGATGAGGACCTTAAGGTCCACGAGGCCTACGGAACCTGGGTAGAGAAATCCATGTACGGTCGTCAATACATGGGCACCGCCCGGACCACTTTCATCATTGATGAAGCGGGCATGCTTTCCGAGATCATCCAAAAAGTAAATACTAAAGATCATACCAACCAAATTCTTAAATAATTCCAATACAATGGAAAAACAATCAATCGATCAACTTAAAGGAATATGTAATCAAGTCAGAAGGGACGCTTTGCGCATGGTGCATGCGGTTCAGTCTGGTCATCCAGGTGCAGCTTTGGGTTGTACCGAGTTCGTAGTCGCCCTTTATTTCCAGGAAATGGAACACAACAAGGACTTTAACATTGATGGCCCGGGTGAGGACCTTTTCTTCATGTCAAACGGCCATGTTTCCGCGCTTTGGTACAGTGTACTCGCAAGAAGTGGTTACTTCAATGTAGCCGAGCTGGCGACATTCAGGAAAATCAACAGCAGACTCCAAGGCCATCCAGCAACGGAAGAACACCTTCCAGGTATCCGGATTGCTTCAGGATCGCTTGGACAAGGCTTGTCCGTAGGAATTGGCGCAGCCCAAAGCAAAAAAATCAACAAGGACGATAAATTGGTCCATGTGATGATGGGTGATGGAGAGCAACAAGAAGGTCAAGTATGGGAAGCGGCCATGTATGCGGCGCACCACAAAATTGACAACCTGATCGCTACCATCGATTATAACGGACAGCAGATCGATGGCCCTACGGCCAAGATTATGGATCTCATGAATCTGAAGGCCAAATATGAGGCATTTGGTTGGGAAGTGGTTGAAACCAAGGCTGGCAACGACATGGAAGCCGTCTTGAAAGGATTACAAACAGCCAAAGGACTTACTGGAAAAGGCAAGCCAGTATTGAATCTGCTTTACACAGAAATGGGTTACGGCGTTGATTTTATGGTCGGCACGCACAAATGGCACGGAATAGCGCCAGATGATGCCCAGTTGGAAAATGCACTTGGACAATTGGAAGAAACCTTAGGAGACTATTAATCAAACCCAAGTAGGCGAATTCAAGCTTCGCCTGACTGGACCAAAAAACAACATTATACAATGGAAAAGACCCTTGACTTAAAATACACTTTTACCGAGAAAAAAGATACACGTTCCGGTTTTGGAGACGGCTTATTGGAAGCTGGTAGAAAAAACCCAAATGTAGTTGGCCTTTGTGCCGATCTTATCGGATCCCTTAAAATGGGCGCATTTCAAAAAGAATTCCCTGAGCGTTTCTTTCAGGTGGGTATCGCAGAAGCCAACATGATGGGCATTGCGGCGGGCATGACCATCGGCGGAAAAATCCCCTTTACTGGAACTTTCGCCAACTTCTCCACAGGAAGGGTTTATGACCAAATCAGACAATCCATCGCCTATTCCGACAAGAATGTCAAAATCTGTGCATCACATGCGGGATTGACTCTTGGAGAAGATGGGGCTACCCACCAGATATTGGAAGATCTCGGCATGATGAAAATGCTGCCCAACATGACCGTCATCAATCCATGCGATTACAACCAGACCAAAGCAGCAACTTTGGCCATCGCTGAGTATGTTGGTCCTGTTTATTTGAGATTTGGCCGTCCAAGTTGGCCGATCTTCACCCCTGCCAATCAGAAATTCGAAATCGGGAAAGCCTGGAAGATGATTGAAGGCACTGATGTGACTATTTTTGCTACCGGCCATTTGGTTTGGG
The DNA here is from genome assembly GCF_000381545.1 of Rhodonellum psychrophilum GCM71 = DSM 17998. GTDB lineage: Bacteria > Bacteroidota > Bacteroidia > Cytophagales > Cyclobacteriaceae > Rhodonellum > Rhodonellum psychrophilum. The sequence continues at coordinate 83,731 of NZ_KB906692.1, forward strand.
AAGCGGTAGTTGCTGAAGCAATGTTGAGAGAAGAAGGGATTTCGGCTGAGGTGATCAATATCCATACAATCAAGCCTTTGGACGTGGAAGCTATCCTGGCATCGGTATCCAAAACAGGATGTTGTGTGTCGGCAGAGGAACACCAATACAATGGTGGATTGGGTGACAGCATTGCCCAGACTTTGTCTAGAAATCAACCTGCACCACAAGAGTTTGTAGGTGTGGATGATTCCTTTGGAGAATCCGGAACGCCAACCCAACTGTTGGAAAAATATGGCTTGAATGCAGAAAACATCGTAAAAGCTGCCAAGCGCGCCATCAAAAGAAAATAATACAAGCAGAAATACAATGAAGTTTGAGGATTTGGGTTTGGAAATGATTTTCCGATTCAATTGCCTCAAACTTCATTTTTTTTTAATCTCAATTACAATTTTCTCACCCAGATATTTCTGAAGCGCACCAAATCCCCATGGTCCTGAAGAACTATTGGCAATTCTGAAGGATGGGCCAGATAATTGGGAATACCGATATATTCCGTTGGTCCTTTCAATTCCACTGCATTTTGTACCAAAACCCCATTGTGAATCAAGGTGACTTTAGCCGGAACCAGAAGGATCCCATCTGCATTGAACCTTGGTCCTGTGAAGAAAATATCATACGTGTTCCATTCACCCGGAGCTTTGGTTGCATTGACCAAAGGCACATGTTGTTTGTAGATACTTCCTGCCTGACCGTTTGAATAAGTCCTGCTTTCGTAAGAATCCAACACTTGTACTTCATATTTACCCATCAGGAAAATCCCACTGTTGCCTCTCCCCTGTCCTTCACCTTTGATGACTGTTGGGGAGGCCCATTCAACGTGAAGTTGCATGTCCCCATAGGAATCCTTCGTACGGATGTCGCCAGTTTTGGGCACGACGGTCATGGCACCATTTTCGACTTTCCATTCGGCGGCATTCCCCGTTCTTAAACTTTGAAAATTATTGAGATTTTTTCCGTCGAAAATCACGATAGCATCAGAGGGTGCCAGGTGGTTTTCGGCTCCGGCAGTCACTTTTCTGGGAACAGGTTCCCAAAATTCAGTGGCCTCCGGTGGAAGTTTGATGTCTTTTTGTTGGGCGAAAAGGGGAAATGCTGCCATCATGGCCACGCAAGTAAACCCATGCTTTAAAATTTTCATAATTGGTTATTAAGGTTTTTGAATATTAAATGGTCAATTTAATTCAATAATCAGCGATTCAAAAACCGTTGATGGATTTTTGATTTTTGAAATTGTCCCTTTTGGTTACATTCATAAAAAAATATCAACCTATGCAAAAATATTACCTGTTGTCTGCATTGCTTTTGGTGGTTTTGTTTCCGTCAATGGCCCAAAAAGACTATTTCTTTCCTGATGAAACTTTTTCTCCCTCCATTCCTTCACCCGAAGATTATTTTGGTTACCCGATCGGAGATTGGCATACGCGGTATGATTTGATGATTTCCTACTTCGAAAAACTTGCGGAAAGTTCCGATAGAGCAAGCTTGGAAGTCATTGGTTACACCAATCAAAGAAGACCCATCGTGGTCTTCACCATCAGCAATCCTGCAAATATCCAAAACCTTGAAGGTATCCGGACACAGCATCTCCGATTGGTGGATCCATCGCTGGCCCTGCCGGATGTATCCAAAATGCCCGCCATCGTCAATTTGGCATACAGCGTCCATGGAAATGAGCCCTCTACCACAGAAGCCGCTATCCTGACGGCTTATTGGTTGGTCGCCTCAGAAAGCGACAAAGCCAAAAACATCCGGGAAAACGCGGTGGTATTGATCGATCCAGCCATCAACCCAGACGGAAGAGACCGACACAGCAATTGGGTAAACATGCACAAAAGTTTTCCGGCAGTCGCCGATCCACTGGACAGGGAGCACAATGAGATCTGGCCCAGTGGCAGGGTCAACCATTATTGGTTTGATCTCAACAGAGATTGGTTGCCTTTGGCCCAAGTGGAGCTCCAAACCAAGATAAAGTGGTACCACAGCTGGTATCCGAATGTCGTCGGTGATTTTCACGAAATGGGAACCAACAGTACCTACTTTTTTGAGCCCACCAAGCCCTTTGGAAGCGAAAACCCCATTATCCCCAGAAAAAACTACGAGGAGATCAACAATAAATTTGCAGGTTACTTTGCCAAGGCATTGGATGATTTGGGAAGCCTGTACTGGACAAAAGAAGTTTTTGACAACAGCTATCCGGGTTATGGATCCACCTATCCAGACATTCAGGGTGGACTTGGACTTGTCTTCGAACAGGGAAGTTCCAGGGGACATGTCCAAAACTCACAAAGAGGTGACATCACCTTTGCTTTTACCATCAGGAATCAATTGGCCACCTCAATGGCGACATTGGAAGCGGCCGTGAACGAAAGGGAATACATGCACCGCTATTTGCGGGAATATTTTGAGACCGCCATAACCGAGGCGGGAAAGGATAAATCAAAAGCTTATGTTTTTGGCGATGAATATGATGAATCCCGCAACCGGCTTTTCCTAAAACTGCTTCTGGATCATAAAATCAAGGTGTTTGAAAACCAAAAAGATTTGTCTTCCGAAGGCAAATCCTTCAAAAAAGGAAAATCATGGATTGTGCCTACCTCCCAGCCCCAATACAGAATGGTCAGGACGATGTTTGAGAAAGTGACTACCTTTTCCGATTCCGTGTTCTATGACGCTTCCTCCTGGACCATGGCCCTGGCCTATGGGATTCCCTATTCTTCTCAAAGTGCTGCTGCAGCTGGAAACGAAATCCTTGTACTCCCAGAACTTGACTTGAATTTCCCAGAGCTTGGAAAGTATGTGGCTTATTTGGCGGATTGGTCGGATTACTTTGCCCCAAAACTGCTCCATCAGCTTCAGGAGGCTGGAGTACATGTGGAAACCACTGCCGTTCCTTTCACCTCCAATACCAACCAAGGCGCAAAGGAATTTCCAGCAGGTTCACTGATCATTCCAACCGGTTTTCAAAAATTGAACCCCGAAGAACTCAGGGCTGCGGTCCAAAAAGCTGCCGATGGTTCTTCACAGCACATTTGGGCGACCACAACAGGTTTCAGTGCCAAAGGAATCGACTTGGGAAGCAATAATGTTTCCGCAGTCACTGTTCCAAAGGTGCTCATGCTCATCGGGCAAGGTACCTCCCAATACGAAGCTGGAGAAATTTGGCACTTAATGGATACGAAAGTTGGTATGCCGATGTCAAAAGTGGATGTGTCCCTTTTCGGAAGGATCAACCTTTTCGATTTCACCACGCTCATCCTGCCTTCGGGTAATTACAACGCTTTGACCTCAGGTCAAATCAATCATTTGAAGGATTGGCTCTCAAAAGGCGGAACATTGATTTCCCTAAGATCTGCCAGCCAATGGCTCCAAAGCCAGGAAATCGTCAAGGAAGAATACCTGACCGTGGATGCAGAAAAGGAACCTGATCTCCTTTCTTTCGCTAACCAAAGGAATTATCAAGGCGCCAAAAATATTGGTGGAAGTATCTATTTGGCCAATTTGGACACCAGCCATCCTTTGGGTTATGGCTATCGGAGCAACGAAATCCCGGTGTACCGAAACAGCACCATTTTCTTCAAGCCCTCCAAAATCAAATACCAAACCCCGGTAAGATACACTTCCAATCCCCTGCTGGGCGGATATATTTCGGATTCAAATCTCGAAAAAATCAAGTCCAGTGCCAGTGTTTTTGTCTCAGAAGTGGGTTCAGGTCGGGTCATCCATTTCATTGACAATCCAAACTTTAGAGGTACTTGGTTTGGAACCAACAAGTTGTTTTTCAATGCCATATTCTTTGGAAATAAAATGTAGGAAGTAAACAGGTTGCTCATGTGGGTTGCCTCTATTTTACCCTTTCCAAGTTCAAATGAATCTGGTTTCCTCAAACCATTTTCAAGAACAATTGAAACAAAGCCCCGCTTTCCAGCGGGGCTTTGTTTTGTTAGCCATTAATTGAAAAGTTGACTGAATTGGATAAACCTAAATGTAGATGCGGCTTTAAAGAAGTTGAAACTTATACTCGCAATCCCCAATATATCAGGCATTTATTTTTTTCTGGGATCTTATGGTGTTTTAGGAGTCCCTTTTTAGCGTTTGTTCTGATTTTCCTTATGGTTCCAAGTGGGCAAACATTTCGGTCGTGCCGATGGCACTTTGATTGGAAGATTGGTTGCTTCTTCCCCACAATAAATTATGGGGTTAAGATTTCGGTCGTGCCGATGGCAC
>NZ_KB906692.1:88672-94595 GCF_000381545.1 Rhodonellum psychrophilum GCM71 = DSM 17998
TGGGGTTAAGATTTCGGTCGTGCTGATGGCACTTTGATTGGAGGATGGTATGCTTCTTCCCCACAATGAATTATGGGGTTAAGATTTGGGCCGTGCCGATGGCACTTTGATTGGAGGATGGTATGCTTCTTTCCTACAATGAATTAAAGAGTTGAGGTTGATGTCTTACAGCAGCACTTCGATTCAGTAATTGTATTCCGATTTTCCTGTACTTGTTTATTAACATTCATTTTCCGCGGAACAAAAAAGCTAAATAACAATCGCGCCTTAAACTTGTTCCAAAATAAAATCAAAAGCCAAACCTTAAGCATTGCCTTTAACCCGAAAAATACCGTGATTTTCCCAACAGGAGTTGATGATGCAAGAAAATCAGATTCTTTGGAAAATAAAGATCTAAACCAAGATGCTGAAGTCAATAAGAGTAAATAATTTTCTGATTATAAGGAAATTGTAGGCTGGAATTGAATTGGTATTGCATATAGCGGGTTAAAGAGAAATAAATGTCGAAATTTGCAGCAAATAATCTACTTGTGTCGAAATCCATCCTCCTCATTACGCCGCCCTTTACGCAACTCAATACCCCCTATCCCGCTACCGCCTATATCAAAGGATACCTGAATACGCTGGGAAAAGAATCCTTTCAAAGTGATTTGGGATTGAATGTCATTCTTCGTATTTTCTCAAAAAATGGTTTAACAAAGGTATTTGAATCCATTGAAAATCAGGGTAATAAAAAAATATCAGAAAACAGCAAAAGGATCCTCAAACTCAAAAAAGATTACCTCAACACGATCACACCTGTCATCAAATTTCTCCAGTTTGAAAACCCAACCCTCGCCTACAACATCTGTGACGGGGACTTTTTACCACAGGGTTCGAGGTTCGGGCAACTTGATGATTTGGATTGGGCCTTTGGCACCATGGGCATTCAAGACAAGGCACGACACTTGGCGACTTTGTATCTGGAGGATCTGGGAGATTTGATCCAAGAGGTTTTGGATCCCCATTTCGGATTCAGCAGGTATGCGGAAAGACTGGGCAGGTCTGCGGTCTCATTTGATCCTCTGTATGAAATCCTCCAAGCCAAGCCTTCCTTTACGGATACCTTTCTGTTTGAAGAATTGGAACGCTGCATTAAGGAATCCAATCCCCATTTGGTCTGTATTTCGGTCCCCTTCCCTGGAAATCTTTACGCCGCATTTCGCTGCGGTCAATACATAAAAGCCCATTATCCCGAAACCAAGGTGGTCATGGGTGGTGGCTATCCCAATACCGAATTGCGTTCACTTCAAGAGCCGCGGGTATTTGAATATGTGGATTTTATCACCCTGGACGATGGCGAGCGTCCGCTCACCTGTCTGTTGGAATATCTGGATGGCCAAAGGGAGCTTTCGGCGCTCAAAAGAACCTTTGCCTTGGTGGAAGGGAAAGTTTGCTACCTCAATGGTGCAAAACAAGCCGATATCCCTTTTAGCCTGGTCGGCACACCGGATTACTCCGATTTGGAATTGTCCCAGTACCTATCTGTCATTGAGATGGTCAATCCCATGCACCGGCTGTGGTCGGATGGCAGGTGGAACAAATTGACCATGGCCCATGGCTGCTATTGGAAGAAATGCTCTTTTTGTGATGTCACATTGGATTATATCAAAAACTATGAGCCCGTCAGTGCATCCATCATCTGCGACAGGATCGAAGCCCTTGTTGCGCAAACGGGACAGACCGGTTTCCATTTTGTAGATGAGGCAGCCCCACCTGCCCTGATGCGGGAATTGGCAATAGAAATCCTGAAACGAAACTTAAAAATCACCTGGTGGACCAACATTCGGTTTGAGCAGCGATTTACATTCGACCTCTGCCGCTTGCTGAAAGCATCGGGTTGCATTGCCGTATCCGGCGGTTTGGAGGTGGCCTCGGACAGGTTGCTGCACATGATGCAAAAGGGTGTCACTGTCACCCAGGTGGCACAGGTGGCCCATCATTTCACCCAATCAGGCATCATGGTCCATGCTTATCTGATGTATGGCTTTCCGACGGAGACGGCCCAGGAAACCATTGACAGCCTTGAAATGGTCCGACAGTTATTCATGAACAACGTACTCCAATCTGGATTTTGGCATTTGTTTGCCATGACTTCGCATGCCCCCATAGGATTGCAGCCGGAAAAGTTTGGTGTCGTCCGTGTCGGGCCTGAAAAGGGGCTGTTTGCGGACAATGACCTTATTCATGAAGATCCTACAGGAACTGAGCACGAACGCTTCAGTGCGGGGCTAAAAAAGGCCCTGTTCAATTACATGCATGGGATCTGTTTTGAATTCCAGTTGAAAGACTGGTTTGACTTTAAAATCCCCAAAACTTCGATTTCACCAAATTTCATCTTCAATGCCATCGAAAATGAGCAAGAAGCCGAACTCAAGCCCAGCACAAAATTGATCTGGCTGGGAAATCAACCTGAGTTGGCGTCCGTGAAATTCAGCAAAAAAGGAAAAACGGTGGAATCAGGCCAGTTGGTCTTCGAGAACAAGATGGAAAGGATCGAAGTCAGGGTAAATAAGCTTGAAGGACGTTGGCTGATGGATGTTTTTGGGCTTTTGGAAATGTCTGCAGAAAAACCAGTATTGACCTTTGGCCAATTGGAGGAACATTACCTGCAATCCGGTATGACCGACTTTGAAAAATTCATGCAATCCCAGGTTTGGCAAACTTTAGAGGAAGCGGGAATGGTATGGGTATAAAAATGAAAATCCCGATCTAAAAGATCGGGATTTTACTCACTTTAACCACTAACAACCATAAAACAAATTGATGTTGTCAACCCGTTCGAAGACGGAACCCATCAATTTATAGTAGTCGATACGGGAATCGAACCCGTGTTTTATCCGTGAAAGGGATACGTCCTAACCCCTAGACGAATCGACCAAATGAGGCTTGAAATCCAATAAACAAAATAATATAGTAGTCGATACGGGAATCGAACCCGTGTTTTATCCGTGAAAGGGATACGTCCTAACCCCTAGACGAATCGACCATATTGGAAATGAAACAACCTCTTTTCCGTAAGGTGATGCAAATATAGAGGGTTAAAACCATAATGCAAAACATGACAAAAAAATATTCTGTTTTTGAGGGCAATACCTTGAAAATAAGCTTGAAAAATATTTTTTAGCCTTTGATGCCCTAAATTCGTAATTTCGTGTTCCATTTCAAATTGCATATTCGCGAAGAATGAAAAGAATAAAAGTTGCCATCAATGGTTGCGGTCGAATCGGAAGGCTCACCTTAAAATTGTTATTGGAAAATAGAGACATAGATTTGGTCGCTGTCAATGACTTAACCGATCCCATCACCCTCGCCCACCTGCTTCAATACGATTCCATCCATGGCAAATACCCCTACAAGGTCACTGTCAAAGATGGCAATATTGAAATCGAGGGAAAGGTGATTCGGATTTTTGCAGAGAAAGAACCCAATAAAATTCCTTGGGGAAGTTTGGACGTAGATATCGTCTTGGAGTCCACCGGTAAATTCACAGAAAAGAACGCGGCATCCGGACATTTGCTGGGTGGCGCCAAAAAAGTGATCATCACCGCCCCTGCACAAGGCGACGTGCCCACCATCGTTCTTGGTGTAAACGAGCATATTCTCTCGGGGAATGAGTCGATCATCTCCAACGCCTCTTGCACGACCAATTGCCTTGCTCCGATGGTCAAGATCTTGGACGACAACTTTGGTATCCAAAAAGGGTATGTGTCCACGATCCATTCCTACACCAATGATCAAAACCTTCACGATGCCCCACACAAGGATTTGAGGAGAGCGAGGGCTGCTGCCTATTCCATTATTCCGACCAGCACACACGCTGCCAAGGCCATGGAGATCGTCCTCCCCCACTTGAAAGATAGGATCGAGGCCTCTGCCATGCGGGTGCCTGTGCCGGATGGTTCCTTGACTGATTTGACTGTTCTTTTGAAAAGGGAGACCACCAGTGCCGAAATTAATGCCATTTTCAAGAAAGAAGCGGATGGAAAACTAAAGGGGATCTTGGAATACGAGGAAAATCCAATTGTATCCATCGATATCATCGGCAATCCCCATTCCTGTATTTTCGATGCAGGATTGACTTCCGCAAAAGGAAACTTGGTAAAAATAGTGGGCTGGTATGACAATGAAGCCGGTTATTCCAACAGGCTGATGGATTTGATTCTACTGGTTGGGAAATAAACAAAAAGCATATATTTCACTTCTCTTGAAGGGAGATGTATGCTTTCATAAATTCAATGGCCAGATGAATACTTTCCAAAAAATCCTCCAGGTGTTTGGGAAATTCGGTATGTTCAAAACCTTTTTCTTCAATCAACACTTTACCGGCATTCACGACTTCGGTTAGCCTTTCCATCCCAAACATGGTCAAGGTTGGCTTGGTTTTGTGCCGGATTTGTTGGATGATCTCCGCATTCTGAAGCGTGGCACCTTCCTGGTATTTTTCTTTGAGTTCCAACAAGGAATGGAGGATTGCAGAGACCAACTCAGACTTGAAGTCCTCGTCTCCCTCCACCATATCCTCTATCATTTCAAAATCAATCGGTGGGTTTTGAAGCATTTTTAGGCATTTATTTTGGATGATTTGCCAGCGAGGTAGCCGGTACTCCAGGCGGCCTGGAAGTTGAACCCTCCAGTGATCCCATCAATGTTAACCACCTCTCCTGAAAAGAACAAATTTTTGACAATCTTGCTCTCCATGGTATCGGGATGGACCTCATTCAGATCAACGCCACCTGCGGTTACGAATTCCTCTTTGAATCCGGTCTTTCCTTCGATGGCAACAATATAGCAAAAAAGATTCTGCACAAGCTTATTTAACTGCTTTTTTGGGATTTCATACCATAAAAATTGACTTTCTATATCAGATTTCTCTGCCAAATGCTCCCAAAGTCTGGTAGGAATGCCAAAAAGTGGGTTTCCCATGATCTTTTTCTTGGGATGCTCATGTTTAAATCGGTTCAATTTATCCAAAGTATCCTCCTCCGAAAGATCGTGGACCCAGCGGATATGTGCGTTGGCGTGGTAATCTTGGTCAAAAAGCCATTGGGCGCCAAAAGCGGAAAGCTTCAAAACAGCCGGCCCACTCACGCCCCAATGGGTGATCAACAAAGGCCCTCTGTAGGCCAGTTTGGTCCCCTCCAACCGTACAAACGCATCGGGGACTGAAATGCCCATCAGCTTTTTGATGGGCTCATTTGGGGTGTTGAAGGTAAACAGAGAAGGAACGGGAGGAATGATGGTATGCCCAAGTTTTTGTAAAAAGTCAAAACCCTGGATTTTAGGAAAACCACCTATGCAGACGATCAACCTGTCAAATTCCAAGGTTTTCTTTTCGGAAATGACTTGAAAGCCATCCCCAACCTTCCTGATTTCAATAACGGGAAAATTGAATATGGTTTCCACTTGGAGCGCCCTTGCCGCCTGTTGAAGGGCGTCGATGATGGATTGGGAATCATCAGATACGGGAAACATCCTGCCATCTTGCTCTACCTTGAGCTTTACGCCCCGGGATTCGAACCAGTCTACGGTATCTTTGACCGAGAAATGTCCAAAGACTTTTTTAAGGAATTTCTCCCCTCTTGGATAGTTTTTGATAAGTTGGGGATTTTCGAAGGCGGCATGGGTGACATTGCACCTTCCCCCACCGGAAATCTTGACCTTGGCCAGGACTTTTGACGTTTTCTCTAAAATGGTGACCTTTGCTCCTCCTTCAGCGGCATGAATTGCTGAAAAAAAGCCAGCCGCACCCGCCCCAATTATTCCTATTTTTAACATCCCGCAAATTTAACCCGAATTCTAAGACATTGGAAAAGTAACGTTAATGCGCTAACTTTTGGTTGCAGCATGAAAGCCTATGCATCGAATGGTGATTTTATCCCTT
>NZ_KB906693.1:0-85656 GCF_000381545.1 Rhodonellum psychrophilum GCM71 = DSM 17998
AAAATGGCTTTTAGAGCCTACATCAATTCCAGCGGCAAAAGGATTGACAACAGCCATACTTTCAAACTTTTTCTGCTTCATCTTATTTTTGGTTTTGATTAAAAGCAGCAAGAGAAATGTATATTTGATTTGATTATTCCATACGGGATCCATAACAAAACATGGTCACCAATTAACGTTTCAAAAACCCTGACCTTAAAGATTGGGGTTGAACATTTCTACCAGAATTCGGGAAGGGATAAAATCACCATTCGATGCATAGGCTTTCATGCTGCAACCAAAAGTTAGCGCATTAACGTTACTTTTCCAATGTCTTAGAATTCGGGTTAAATCATTACCGTTATTTTTTGAAGGAAGCAGACAGCAATAGGCGTCATCCGCCTTACCCTCTGCCGAATATTATTCCCATATTTTATAGAATCGGCCGCAAAGAATTATTTTGATAATACTTGATTTTAGCGTGAAACATTTCTGCCATTCTTTCTCCTTGCCATTTTGCTCTTTCTGCTTTTTCTCCGCAAAACTGTGCATCTATAGTTTTGCAGAAAAGTTGAATCCACCGGTCAAAATGTTCTTTTTCTACGGCCAACTTGGCATGGGGGACAAAGGGGCTTCCGTAGTAAGTATGCTCTTCCAGCAAAACCGTTTGCCAGAAGCTGTACATCTTCTCGAGATGATCCGGCCATCTCTCCTGGATTTTATCATTGAAAATGTCGCTGAGCATTGCGTCCTTCCGGACTTCTCCATAGAAATTGTCTACCATCGATTTGATATCCTCAAGGGAGGTAATGTCTTTTTTTGTTACCATCAGAAATAGGAGGTATACAGTTCGGAATTCCAGAACATGATGAAATAAAAAACCGCAAAGCCTATAAAAGAGATCACAAGTGCCCAAACCCATGCAGGAATGGCCTTGGGCGTTTCGGAGCCTCTGATCATAAAGAAGTCATTGCGCTCACTGCCATAGGAATTCACAGTGATGGGAATCTGTTGATTGACCACTTCTCCTTCTTTTATACCCAAAAAAGAGATGTCCGGCCCATTTCTCACTTCGAAGGAAATTGTTTTTATGCCTTCCTTGCCTGAAGTGGATTTGGCAAGAATCTTCAGGATATGCTTCCCATCAGGGATTTTTGTCGTGTCCAAAACAAATTTCACAGGAGGGGCAAACTCCGCAAATGGTTTCGGATCCGTATCCAGAAATATTTTAATTGTTCTGTTATCTTCCATAAATTCAAATATTTTTTATTCCAAGACGATGTTTTTGATATGTCCAGGGGTATCCTCTTTGGGCTTGACAAGGTACTTGATGCTGAAGATCAAGGTGAAGACAACCAAAACAGCAGCTGACCAGGTAATCAGATAATCGACATTTCCCTGAGGACCTTGCCCATGTGTGATGTTTTCCAGCATTTTGGGCTGATTGGCTTTACAGACTTCACAGGCTAAACTTACCGAGGCATACCCGAAAAGGGCGATGGTGATCAGGATGGTTTTCAAATGTGTCCGCATCATTTCCAGAAATTATTGGCCATGGCAATCGTCTGAAATTCCGTGGCGATTACCTGTGAGGAAGCAATCAGCTTTGCCGTGTCCTCAGCATAATCTTTTCTGAGCCCTTTGCGGATTTCGCTGTCCGGCTGAATGGCAGCAATGGATTTCCTGGCAAGTTTGATGGCCAGTTCACGCCCTTCCTGTGGAGAGGCGGTTATCAATGTTTCCAGATAAATTTCTTTGGTTTCCATACTGTTTATTGTTGAAGTGATTTGACAAATACTCTGATCTGCTTGACCTTATCGGGAGTAACAGCCACGGCATTGTTCCCCCAACTTGAGCGTTCATGGTTGGCGATGGCTGCGATTTCCTCATCAGAAAGGATTTCCTCAAAGCCGGACATTACTCCATATTCAGGCCGGGCATCATAGCCCTCCATAATGATTCTGATCAAAGTTTCCGGGTTTTCATCATTGATGATGGCACTACCGGCCAAGGCAGGAAAGGCTCCGGGCAATCCGCTTCCATCAGCCTGATGGCAGGCGGCACAATTGTTCATGTACAATTTCTGCCCATCCGGAAGTACCGCCTCACCAGCATTGGCTGTTGGTTTGTTTTCCTTGGATGAAGGAATGAAACTGACAGCGGGATTTTTTGGCATTTCTGCCTGCTTTAAGGATTGCAGGTAGGACACCAGATCCAGGGCTTTTTGGGAGGCAACCACTTTTTTGTTGGATGAATTTATGAATTTCCGGGGAACGGGAACCAAGTAATCAGACTCCTTGATTTTTGATTCCTCTTTCAACTCAAATAGCCAGGGGTAGGAAGGCATGATGGATTCCTTGACCACAATCCGGGGGTTGTACAGGTGGAGTAAATGCCATTCCATCCCAGGCTGCCTTTTTCCCACATCGGTAAGATCGGGGCCGGTCCTTTCACTCCCCAACAAGGATGGAGACTGCCTCCAAACATCCTGTCTTTGCTTGCTGTAATAATAATCCGAGGGGATGGAAGGTCGGTTTCCCCAGGTATTGTCCATTTCAATATTTCTCACCTGTTGCGTATGGCAGGACATGCAGTTTTCCTCCACATAAATGCGCAAGCCTTTTAATTCTTCCTCCGAAAATGCTTCCATGGTGGGGAGAGGTTGGGTTTTCTGGATTTGAAAAGCAGGAATCAGGGCAACCAAAATACTCAGCACCAAAAAACCGAACAGCGCTGTTCCGACAAGAAGTTTGTGGTTTTTATGAAAATCTAACATGTCTGATTCGTTTAGTTGGTTGTGATTTCATTTTTTGTGCGCAAACGATTCCTGCCAGCGTCTGCCGGAGCGGGATTTTTTTGATCAGGACTCTTTGGGATCTTTTTTAGACCTCTTGTCATGTCATAGAAATTGTAGGCAAAGAGAAGATGGGAAATAAACATCAACGTACCGCCAATGGCTCTCCAAAGCCAGAAAGGCTGCATCAGTATCACGGATTGAATGAAGGGTTCTCCTTCTATCCAACTCAGTCCCTTCATGGAACCACCCACCATCAGTGAGACCATGTAGGCAAAAAGGCCTATAAATGCCATCCAGAAATGCATCCCCACAAATATTTGCCTGGGTTCCCGTCCTGTTATTTTGGGAAGAATCGCATACACGCAGGCCCAAAGCATAAAGGTGATGATGCCATACATGGTCATGTGGGAATGTGCCACATTGAAATCCGTAAAATGCCAGATGAAATTGGTAAACCTGAAGGCTTGCAGACTCCCCTGAGCAGATCCCACAAAGTAGAATACCACTCCAACCAGAAAGAAAGGCAGGACATAACTTTTGGTTATTTCATTCCAGCTTCCCCGCATGGTCATTAGGAAATTGGTCGTCCCGGCAACTACTGGAATCAGCATGCCTGCACTGAAGACAATGGCGACTGTTTGCAACCACCAAGGCAAGGGGCTGAATACAAAATGGTGGGTGCCGATCAGCGTATAAAACAGCATCTGGGTCCAAAAAGCCAATACGCCCAAGGAATAGGAATAAATGGGCTTGTTGAGAGAGGAGGGTAGGTAATAGTAGATCAAACCCAATGTGAAAGTCATGAACCACATCCCGACTCCCTGATGCATGTAGTACCCCTGGATGACAGTTTCTCCCAAGCCATCCTGGTACATGGGCAGATAGCCGATGACAACCAGAATAATGGTCCAGCCCAATCCTCCCAGCAAGTACCAGTTTGAAATGTAGATTTCTTCTATTTTCCTGTGGGCAACAGTTTGGTAGAAATTATAAAAGGTGATGACCATGCCAATGGCAAAAAGGAGTGCCACAGGCCAGATATATTCCCGGTATTCACCACCGCCGTTGTTGATCCCTGACATCAAAAACAAGGTCCCAATGGCTACACTGGCGTTCATCAACCACCACGCCCACCAGGCGAGTTTATAACTGTATAAGGTGTTGTTGGAAGTTCTTGTGATCACAAAATGACCCAGGCCGATCATGGTGAGGGAGGCCCAACCCCAAAATACGGCATTGGTATGGACAGGCCTCAACCTTCCAAAGGAAAGCCAGGAAATGGAATCCATTTCGGGCCAAACAAATTTCATCCCAAGATATTGACCGATCAGGGTACCGAAAACGAGCCAAAATACCGAGGCACCTATATACCAGGTGATGATTTTTTTTAATGGGAGTGGTGTGTCTAAAGTGATGGGAGACTTTTTCTTTTCATCCACCAGCGGATTGTTTGGCTCATGGGTTACGCCGGCAATGATACCCCTGCTGTCCTCCACTTCAAGATCACTTCCAAGTTCACTACTGGTCAATTGGTAAGAAACGGCTTTCCTGCGTTTTTCCAGGATTGTGCCAATCTCCGCTTCATCCATTTCCAGAAGACGTTCATTAAATTCATTCTTTTTGCTTCGCTCGCCACTTTTTTGAAGCTGTGCGAAATAACCTGAAGCCTTCACCGTAAGGATGAATATGGCAATGACAAGTACGATTACGATGAGCAGAATCGTACCGACAATGCCTGGACTAGTCATCCAGTTGGCTGTGTCAGGGTTTGGAGTAGGTTGAGCCCATACCTCCTTTGGGAAAATGGTGATCAGGAAGAGTAGGCCAATGTAAAATTTAATGTTTTTCATTTTGGATAAAATTATCGGAAATAAGACTAAATTTTTTTTTATCGGTTCAGAATGGTTTTTCCTGATTTAAGACCGGTAGTCAAATCAAGAATAGAGGTTGTTTCAAGCATCTTTCTAAGGTCCTCCCTTATTTTGATGAATTTGTCGTGCATTGGGCAGGGCTGTTTGCTGTTGCATGCCTTAAGACCGAGACCGCAACCTTTGTATAAATTATCGCCATCAATGGCGAAAACGATATCACTCACATTGATTTCCGTCATCTTTTTATTGTCAATAAAAAATCCGCCGAAAGGTCCTGTTTTGGATTCCAGTATTTTTTGTTTGATCAGAAAAGTCAGAATTTTGGCGGTAAAGGCCTCAGGGGCATTGATGCCTGAGCTTACCTCGCCGATTTTAACCCTTTCCCCCTCCAATGATCTGGTGGCGATGTAGATGATGGCTTTGATACCGTATTCACAGGACTTGGAAAACATGAGATAGATCAGTTGTTTTGACAAATGTAAGGGGAATTTGCAATTGCGACAAACTTATCGCAAATAAATATTTCCCCCTTGGATCTGAATAGGTCCCCAGGTGGAGTAGGGGTAAAAACACCCCCTGACTTTGCTTGATCAGGAGTTGATGTATTATCCCTACTGTTTTCCGCACTCAAATGAAGCATATGGGTATTTTAATACAGACTTGTTTGGAGGTTCATTTTGCTCCTGTGTGGATTGGTTTGACCAGGGTTATGCATTGGCAACACAATTCCATTCTGAAATTGGGTAATAATCAGTCTTTGAAGCTGTTTTTGACTTCTCCCCAGCGGTACGATACCCTATGCTTCAAAAAGTCTGGTTTTCTTGCAGTTTCAAGCCCAATTAGGAAAGAGAATGGATATTTCGGATTTAATGTCAAATAAATTGGAATGGCCATGTCAATATGTTTAAATCAAATAACAACTAGATAGAAATTTCTCGGCCATGTTTAAGTTATTGTTCCCTATAAATCAATATTTGACCGTTTATAAAATATATAGTTTGAGGTTTTTTGATCGAATTTTAAACCCTTGAGACTTTTTAGTCATTAATTTTAATGCAAAAAAAAAGCTTTTACCCCCAAAATACTTCTATTAATAAAATTTAAAATGCAAATTAATCTTTATAAAAACTTTTAAAATCTATATTTAAAAAAATAATTATTTTTTTAGTTGTTTGGTTGGTGCAAATAGAATCTCATCGATTTTAAAAAATACTCAATTGCTTTATTAAAATTCCTGCAAAAAATTATTAACCGATCTTTTACATTTATAGTATATGCTCAAAAAAATATTTTCTGAGGGAAAATCCCGCCGTCATTTCCTAAAGTCCAGTTCACTCCTGGGCGGTCTTGCCTTTCTCGCTCCCGTGGCAAATGCTTTTGGCAAATCAAAGAAGTCCATCGAATTAGCCAATAATTTGGGAGAGCTTCGATTTGTACATACTGCGGGATTGAAGGGGCAATCAGGGCCAACCTTAAAAGGACAATTCGGAGGGCTAAATGATATCGCTGAAAGTTTGGCTGAAGCCACTTTCAATGGTTTGAAAATCGATGCGGGGGACTTCCTTGATCCAAGCCAGTCTTTTTCCGATAACCTGGAATTTGTCAAAAATCTTTCCAATTATGGCCTTCACTTGGCCGGACTGGGAAAGACCGAACTGGACCTGTCGGAGGATCAGCTTCTGGAATTGACCAAAAAGGCAACTTTTTCACTCGTCAATACCAATTATCGATTTATCAATCCTGAACTCGATCAGGTGATCAACAAGCACCTCATTGTTAATTTTGGCAAATACAAAATGGGGGTGATTGCCGTAGCAGATGAGTTTGGTTCCCTTCCAAAAAACGTCAGGAACCCAATCAAGTCAGCGCTAAGGGAGTCGGAATTGCTGAAAAGCTTCCATTCCTGCGACATGGTGGTATGCCTTGTCAATTTTGATTCAAATCCCGATATCCAAAACCCTTCGATTGACAGGTTGGCAGAAAAAGCCGAACACATTGATTTCATTTTATCCGCCAATACGACCAGCACCAGACCAGGATTGAATTTGATCAAGGATCGATCCGGCGAAGATGTCTTGATCAGTACCGTGATGGATTCGGGAAAATACCTGGGTGACTTTTCAGTCACTTTCACACCAAAATACGCCAAATGTATGGTCGCCAATCATTCCAGAATTCCAGGGCCGAAAAACCAGACCCAAGCCACTTCAATCATTCATGAAATATCAACTCAATCAATATAAGCATGGAACCATTTCTGTCTGAGATAATGCTTTTTTCGTTCAATTTTGCGCCTAGAGGATTTGCACAATGCAATGGGCAATTGCTTCCCATCAACCAAAATCAAGCCTTGTTTTCCTTGTTGGGGACCAGTTTTGGTGGTGATGGTCGAGTGAATTTTGCTTTACCAGATCTACGGGGGAGAGCTTTGGCACACGTAGGAGATGGTTTTACATTAGGTGAAAGAGTTGGGGCGCAAGCGCATACATTAAGTATTTCTGAAATCCCAACACATCTCCACGAATCGAACAAATCAGGAAGTTCAATTTTGAATATCAGCGCATCTTCTTCAGCTGATTCTGGAGATCCGGAGGGTCGTGTTTTTGCTGGCAACAGCAATTTTCCTAATCGTTTTGGGGAAAAATTTGACGAAGGACTTTCGGATCAAATTGCAAGTTCGAAGGCCTCTGGTATCGCTGGAGGTAGCCAAGCACATTTGAATATGATGCCTTTTTTAACCCTTAATTATTGTATTGCCCTTCAGGGTATTTTCCCATCTCCAAATTGATTAAAATATGAGTGGTACAAATCAGTTTGTTGCGGAAATATGCATGTTTCCCTTCAATTTTGCCCCAAAAGGCTGGGCATGGTGTGATGGTCAATTATTGTCCTTATCTCAAAACACAGCTTTATTTGCTCTATTGGGTACTACCTATGGGGGAAATGGTTTTTCCAATTTTGCATTACCTGACCTTAAAGGCCGGTTACCGATGCATCCTGGACAAGGTCCGGGACTTTCATTGCATGATTTAGGAGAGATGGGAGGCCAGGCTTCAGTTACTCTACTTGAAAGTGAAATCCCAAATCATAGTCACAATGTTGATATTAATATTCCAGTTGGAGGTACAGCGGATACAGATAGTCCACTCAATGCTTATCCTGCGACTTTTGAAGTTGGAGACCAGATAAATGGTAAACCAGCAGCATTGTATTCATCTACCACAGATGGAAATTTGGGTTCTTTCAATTCTCAAATCAGTTCAAATCCTGCCGGTGGGGGGCAACCTCACAACAATATGCAGCCAACCTTATTTGTTTATTATTGCATCGCTCTTCAGGGAGTTTTTCCACCAAGAACCTAAACACCATGTCTCAAGCATACATAGGACAAATTTGCATTTTTGCCGGAAACTTTCCGCCCCAGGGGTGGATGTTTTGTGCAGGGCAAATATTGTCTATTTCTGAAAATGAAACCTTATTTCAACTCATTGGAACAACCTATGGAGGTGACGGGCAATCAACTTTTGCTCTTCCTGATCTTCGAGGCAGAACACCAATTCACCAAGGGAATGGTTTTATCCTGGCGGAAACTGGAGGGGCAGAAGAAATCACACTAACAGTCAATCAAATTCCTCAACATACCCATACGTTGAAAGGGCCCAGCGTGGTAGCATTAGGGTCCATCGCAGGGAATTCTGCCGATCCGGCGGGAAACTTTCCCGCCATATCACCGGGAATAAATCTTTACAGCAAAACGACCATAGAGAACGTGGATATGGCCAATCAGGGATTGGCGAATTCGACTATACTGGTTCCCTTAGGAGGCGGTCAGCCGCATACTAATTTTCAACCCTACCTTGCTGTGAATTTTATCATCAGTCTCTTTGGTGTTTTTCCTTCCCCGTCCTAATGGAAAATATTGGAATTCTTCTTCCCAAATCCAGTACACATCCCGAAATTGGATACGATTTCTTTTTTGGGGTAAAAGCATTTTTCGCATACCATACCACTTTTAATCCATCTTTTCATACCGCAAATATCGGTTTTGGAATTGATGGGGATGGGATGTATTCTGAAGCGGAGCGGATGTTTTTGGAAAAAAATGTAGATGTTTTGGTGGTTTTTGCGGAGCATCCCATAGTTGACAAAATCTTCCCTTTGGCAGCCCAGTTTCGCCGGACCATTCTCGTGGTTAATCCCGGAGCAAAATACCCAATCGATTGGCAGGCTCCTGACTATGTTGTGTTTCTCACAATGGGAGAAATGCTTTCAGCAAAATTGGCAGCAACGCATGCAGTTTCTAGTTTGGGGATTTCCAAAGGAATCAATGCTACCAACTTTTACGATGGCGGATACGGCATTGGGGACGCCTTTTATCTTGGTCAAGAAAATGCTGGTGGAGAAATCGTGTTCACTTTTGTGTCCAAGCATCTTGAAACAGAATTTGATCCCAAGCCATTAGAAGATTTTTTGGAAGGGAATCAGGAGCCAATGTTGATTTATGCGATCTATACGGGAAAGATTTTGCCGCTTTTTCTCAAAGCACTAGAAGGTTCCCACACGCAAGCAACTTTGGTTTGCAGTGCTGAGATGCTCCATGAACTCATCGGATCCGAACTGGATCAAAAAATGTCCCTGCCGGAAATTTTCGCTTGTACTTCCCTCAGTCCCGAGTGGAAAAACAAGAGGTTTCAACCCCTTCATGACTTTTTCAAAAATGAAGCGAGGCGGGAGGTTTCCCCTTTTTCATACTTGGGATGGGATGCCGGAGAAGTGCTGCAGCAGCTTGCCTCAGCATCAGGGGCTGACTGGAAGGAAAAGACGCATCAACTTGAAAAAACACCGATTACGGGCAGTAGGGGAGCGATGAAGTTTCATTTAAAAACAGGGCATTTTATCGGTGTCCAGTATCAGGTCCAACTTCAAGGAAAACACCTCAAAGTCTCAAAAATCGAACTTGAGGAAGTATTGAAAGAATGGGAGCAATTTATGGAGACTCGGCCGAATCCCCCACAAGTGGGTTGGTTCAATACCTACCTCTGCTCTTAAAAAAGTGAATTTTATCAGTAACGGTCTTTCAAATCATCTCCATCCAGGAAGCAGTTTTTAGGGTCTTCAGCCATACGATATGAAAAATGTGTTCAAAAGTCTAGGGATTTTTCTTGCTTTCTTATTTTTGGGAATCAATTCTCTTTATGCCCAATGTATCCTGTTTCCAGGGAACCTGGTTTTCTCGGGAGTCAATCTCGATGATGATGGAGTGGATGGCACGAGTGGAAATGATCGCTTCAGTTTCGTCCTCCTTCAGGACGTGAGTGAAAATTTTGAGATCCATTTCACGGACCTGGGCTGGACTACTTCCAACTCATTTCAAAGTACCACTAAAGCCCTAACCGACGGAATCATCAAGTGGACCGCACCGGTGGGTGGGGTGGAAGCAGGTACTCAGATTACAATAGATGCTAAATATGCACTTGCCGCCACTTTGGGTACGGTTTCAGGAGTCAGAGCTACACCAAATAACCCTGATCTCTATTTGGATCTCGGTATTTCAGGGGATCAGCTTTTTGCTTTCACAGGTACTGTGAACAGTCCCACTTTTATTGCAGGAATCAACTTGAACCAAAGTTGGACCAGCCTTCTGGCTGATAGGCTGACTTCCTCCGAATCATTCTTACCAGTAGCTCTTAATGCTGCGAATGTGCAAAATGTAAGCTTGGTAAGCAGTATAGACAATGGGTTTAGCAATGCGGTCATCTCATCTAATAGTTTTAGTGGACTTTTTTCAAACATAGTTGCAGTATTCAATCAAAACACAAATTGGATTTTTGAGGATACGTACCAACCAGATGCTGTTCCATCGGGATTTCAGTTGCCAAAAGCACTGAATTTTGTCATTACACCTTTTAATTTTTTAAACAATCCAACAGGGGTCAATACAATCACTTACGGAGGAAATACTCAGTTTACAGTTACAAAAATCGATAGCAGAACTATCGGCTCCTACCAATGGCAGGTAAGTTCAAATGAGGGGACTGATTACGTTGCTTTGACCAATGCTGGAATTTACTCAGGTACAGCCACCTCAACTTTGGTGATCACTAAGCCACCCGTTTCCCACAACAGCTACCGCTATCGTGTAGTAGCCATGGATGCATGCGGGAATGAAGCAATTTCAAATCACATTCAGCTCTCCGTTAACCGAAAATCTCTGACTGTAAATCTAATCGGTACAATTGAGAAAGAAAGAGATGGAACTACCCAAGCAAGTATTGCGAATGAAAATCTGGAGTTGACGGGTCTAATTGGCATTGATGGTGTTTCTGTACTCAATCCTGGGGCTGGAAGTTATGCTTCAGCTTTGCCGGGAACCGGAATTCAGGTGACTGTGACGGGACTTTCCATCACGGGTTCCGATGCGGTCAATTATACATTGTCCTCGACCTCCGTTGCTGCGAATGTCGGAATCATAGTCGATAAGACTCCTCCGGCCGGATATTCGGTCAGCATCGACCAAAGTCTGATCAATGAATCAAACACATCGGCTGTCAGCTTCACGATGGCAGGTGCAGAAATCGGTGCCACTGTAAGCTATTCATTCACCAGTTCGGGAGGAGGAACACCAGTCACTGGTTCAGGCACAATCACATCGGCAAATCAACAATTTACCGGGATTGACATCAGCGGATTGGCAAAGGGTACAATTACGCTTTCTCTCACCTTGACCGATCCTTACACCAATGAGGGTCAAGCGGCAACAGATACAAGCATTAAGGAGGCACCCATTCCGACCATTACCTCTGCCACATACAATGCCGGCACAGGAGTTCTCGTTGTAACTGGAACAGACTTTTTGAGTAATTCAACCGGTGCGGATGTGGATGCTTCAAAACTCACCCTGGTTGGTGAAGGAGGGGAGATCTACACGTTGACGGATACTTTTGGTTCGGAAATTACCTCGCTGACTTCATTCACACTGACTTTGTCTCCTACAGATCGTCTCAGCCTTGGGACCATTTTCAACAAGAATGGGATGGCCTCCACAGGGGGCACCACCTATAATCTTGCTGCTGCAGACAACTGGCTAACTGCTGCAGAAATCTCCAACGACATGAGTGACTTGACTGGCAATGGAATTACGGTTTCAAATGTTGCAGTTCCAAGTATTACCTCGGCCACTTACAATTGGTCTACGGGTTCATTAGTTGTAACAGGAACCTGGTTTGTTATGTCTGCCGGCGCATCCAACGATATTGTGGCCACTCGCTTTGCATTAACTGGAGAAGGAGGAACAACGTACACCCTCACGGATACGCAGAATGCTGAAATCACCAACGGAACCTCCTTCACCTTGAATTTATCAGCCACAGATCAGGCAGCGATTAAGCCGATTTTGAATAAAAATGGCTTAAGTGCGATTGATGCCACCACCTACAACTTGGCAGCCGCGGAAGATTGGTCAGCCGGGACGAATCCTGCGGTAGTTATTGCTGATCTGAGTGGAAATTCTATATTGGTTTCAAATGTAAACCAGACGCCAACAGCCACTCCGCCAACATCTCCAACAGTGGAGGAAGACAATGCTCCTGTTTTGATTTCAGGGATGAGTGTAAGCGATGGAGAAGGAGACAATCAAATCTTAAGTTTTACCATTACTGGAGGAGTACTTTCTTTAGGAACGGACGGAATCACCTTTGGAGGTTCCGGTAACGGTTCGGCCAATTTTACAGCCTCCGGGACGCTGGCAGAAATCAATACAGCATTGGCTGCTGCCACATTTGCACCTACGCCGGATCTTTTTGGGACCAACGCGGGAGGAATTTCTTTTACAGCCAATGATGGGACATCCACGTCAGCGGTGGCTTCGGCAACTTTCGATATCCTTGGAATCAATGATGACCCGACCTTTATAGGATTGCCGGCTTCGATTACCGTAGTGGAGGATGTTTCTCCAAGTTACTTGAGCAATGCGCTTTCCGCAGGGACTTTTAACGATGTAGATGCCGGATCAAATGATGTGACCCTGATCTTAACTGTCAGTTCAGGGACTTTGGGATTTGCGAATCCGCAAGGGATAATTTCCATTATCGGAAACGGGACTTCTGTAGCAAATCTGGTTGGTACAGTGACAAATATCGAAAGTTACCTCAGTATCAATACCAACGTGTCATATAATCCCGCTTTGAATCTCAATGGGGTCGCCGCCGCTACGCTGACCGTATCCGCAAATGATGGAGGAAATACAGGTTCAGGTGGTGGAACTAACGTAAGTTTAGGTCAAATCCAAATTGACATCACTCCGGTGAATGATGCACCGACCGTAGCCAATCCGATTCCCAATCAAAACGCTACAGAGGATGCAGTCTTCAATTTTCAGTTTGCCAACAATACCTTTGCAGATGTGGATGCGGGTAGTGCCTTGACCTATTCCGCTCAATTTTCCGGAGGCGGAGCCTTGCCTTCCTGGCTGAGCTTTGATCCTTTGACGCGAACCTTCAGTGGTATTCCATTGAATGCGAATGTTGGAACGGTCAGCATTGATGTCATTGCTAACGATGGTGATGGCGGAACGGTCACAGACACCTTTGATATTATTGTGGCCAATACGAATGATGCACCGACAGTCGCCAATCCGATTCCCAATCAAAATGCTACCGAAAATATCGCATTCAACTTCCAATTTGCAGCCAATACCTTCAATGACATTGATATTGGGGATGTCTTGACATATACCGCTCAATTGGCCGGAGGCGGAGCACTTCCAGCTTGGCTGAGTTTTGGTGAACTGACCCGAACGTTCAGTGGAACTCCGGGAAATGATAATTCGGGAGTGATTGCGATAGAGATCATTGCCAATGATGGAGAATTTTCTGTATCAACTTTCTTTGAACTTTCCATTCAGGGTGTAAACGACGCACCGGTCATCACAGCGCCAAATACGATTTCCGTATTCGAAGACGAACCAAAAGCCTTGACAGGCATAAGTTTTACGGATATAGATGCGGGCACATCTAATGTGTTGGTCACATTTGAAGTAGGCAGTGGAACTTTAGCTGCAAGCTCAAGTGCGGAAGTAAGCGTTGGAGGAAGCTCATCTAGCCTTACCTTAACAGGGAGCGTGGATGAGATCAACAGCTTTTTATCCAACGAGGAATTGACTTTTACCACTAGCCTTAACAGCACTCAAGATGTAATTTTAGCAATTGAAATAGACGATCAAGGGAATACCGGTTCTGGAGGGTCGAAAACTGATGCTGCCGATCTGACTTTAATCGTGACAGCGGTGAACGATGCTCCTGTGAATGCCGTGCCAGGTGATCAGCAAGTCGATCAAAATGCTTCTTTAACCTTCAGTTTAGGAAACGCAAATCAGGTCTCGATTTCTGATGTCGATGCAGGGGGTGGCACGGTAGAGGTTTCATTGAGCGCTACCAATGGAGTACTGACTTTAGCCGGTGTAACAGGACTGACCTTTACGACCGGGGATGGAACCGCTGATGGCAGCATGACTTTCAGAGGCTCAATCGCCAACATAAATACAGCAATAAGCACGCTGACATTTTATCCAACTAGTAATTACAATGGATTGGCGAGCGTAACAATCACGACCAGTGACCTGGGATTAAATGGATCCGGAGGTGCTCAGACCGATTCAGACATGATTTTGATTACGGTCAATGCAATCAATCCAGTGGTGACTTCCGTCAGTTCAATTACAACCAACGGGCTCTATAAAATCGGGGAGGTGATTTCGATACAGGTCAGGTTTGACCAAAATCTCACAGTGGATACCGACTTGGGTATTCCGACTTTGAGTTTGGAGACAGGTGTCTCAGATGCTTTGGCCGCCTATACTTCAGGATCCGGCACCAATATCCTGACTTTTCAGTACACCGTTCAAGAAGGAAATAGCACCGCAGATCTGGATTATACCGGAACAGCAGCCTTGTTGCTTAACGGAGCAAAGATCACGAATGCAGAGACCTTGGACGCATTGCTGACATTGCCTGCACCGGGCACTGTGAATTCACTCTCGGCCAATTCAACCTTATCGATTGATGGCATTAGGCCAACCGTAAACATTGTCATAAATGATACCGCCTTATCCGTCGGTGAAAGCACCACAGTTACGATCACTTTCAATGAGGCGGTTTCAGGCTTGGACGCCGGTGACTTTACCGTGGCAAATGGGACGCTTTCGGGACTCAGCTCTGCTGACGGTGGAAGTACTTGGTCGGCCATCTTCACTCCAAATACAAATGTACAAGATGCCACCAATCTGATTACCCTGGATAAAACCGGTGTGGTGGATCTGGCTGGAAATACAGGTGTAGGCTCTACCGATTCCAACAATTACGCCATTGACACCTCAAGACCAACCGCAAGTGTGGTCGTAGCGGATACCCAATTGATCTCGGGAGAGACAACTCAGGTGACCATCACCTTCAGTGAAGCGGTGATAGGGTTTACCACTGCTGACTTGACAGTCTCCAATGGATTCCTTAGCGCATTGAGTTCGGCTGATGGCGGGATTACCTGGACAACTACTTTAACTCCATCAAGCGGAGTGGAAGATGCGACGAATGTGATCGAACTCGCTAATGTGGGAGTTGCTGATCAAGCCGGAAATACAGGCATAGGAATAACAACTTCCAACAATTACGCAATTGATACGAGGCGACCAACTGCCACAGTGGTTGTTTCGGATACGCAGTTGAGTTTGGGAGAGACAAGTCCTGTCACCATTACTTTCACGGAAGCAGTAAATGGATTAACGCTCGATGATTTCACAATTCAAAACGGTAGCCTCTCCGGATTGAGTTCTTCGGATGGAGGGATTACCTGGACAGCTACTTTAACTCCGGATAGCGGAGTGGAAGATGCCACTAACCTGATCACATTGGACAATACCGGTTATCAGGATTTGGCAGGAAATACGGGATCTGGAATTTCCAATTCCAATAATTATTCCGTGGATACCATTAATCCAACCGGGTATTCAGTGTCGATTGTTCCGGATAGAATCAATGGTGTGAATCAGAATGATTTTAGTTTCAACTTGGTTGACGGAGAAATTGGCACCACTTATTCCTATTCTATCAGCAGCAGTGGAGGAGGGACCCCGGTGACAGGAAATGGTACAGTAAGTAATATCAATCAATTCATTGATGGCATAAATGTGAGTACACTTCCTGATGGTGAATTGACTCTTATTGTTACACTCACCGATCCTTCCGGAAATGCAGGAGCCGAAGAAAGCGACACAGTTGAAAAACTTTTACCGGCAATTTTAACCATCAGCGCGATAACCCAAGCTGACGAAGCGGGTACTGACGGGGAATTTGAAGTGTTGTCCAGCAATCTGTTTGCGGCAAATACTTCAGTGACCATCTTGGTGAGTGGAACAGCTACCAATGGAACAGATTACACCACGATAGGAAGCTCTTTTGTCTTCCCTGCCAATACGAGCAGCGTCATTATCCCCGTTTTGGTGATTGACGATATCGATGTAGAAGGCAATGAAACAGTGATCATCAGGTTGGTAGAGACCAACAATCCGCTGGTTTCTGTAGGTTCTCCTGCTGAAGCCACGGTTACCATTACCGATAACGATGTGCCATCACCGTTAACCATCACCCCAACTGTCAATCAAAACAAAGTTTATGGATCGGCAGAACCTTCATTCACCTTCACGGCTTCTGGATTTAATCCTGGTGACGATATCAGCGGCATTCAAGGTTTACTTTCACGTGCGCCGGGGGAAGATGCGGGCGCCTATGCCTTTGCCTTGGGTAGCCTTGATGCAGGCCCGAATTATACCCTGATTCTCAGCCCGGAAGACTTTTTCGTCAATCCTGCGACCATTACCATTCAAGTTGATAAAACTCTCCAAAAGGTCTATGGAGCTTCAGATCCTACATTCACCTATTCAGCTTCAGGATTCGTGGCGAGTGAAGATGCGAGCATCCTGACCGGAGCCCTCGCAAGGGTTTCCGGTGAAAGCGTAGGGAACTATGCGATCAACCAAGGCAACTTGGATGCAGGAACCAATTACACGATTGCTTATACCGGAGCTGATTTTGCGATCACCCTGAAAACCCTCGTGGTCACAGCAGACGCGAACCAGAACAAGGTTTACGGAGCCGCTGAGCCTACGTTCAGTTATGCGGTCACTGGTTTTGAAAACGGAGACGATGCAAGTATCCTGACGGGAGCACTTGGAAGAACTTCCGGCGAAAACGTAGGCAACTACGCGATCAATCAAGGCAACTTGGATGCTGGTACCAACTATACGATTGATTTTGTGGCTTCGGATTTTGACATCAGGTCAAGAACCTTGAGCATCATGGCAAATCCGGGTCAGGGCAAAATCTTTGGAACGCTCGATCCTATTTTCACCTACACGGCGACGAATTTCGGAAACGGAGACGATGCAAGCATTCTGACGGGAACACTCGGAAGGATCTCCGGCGAAAACGTAGGGAACTATGCGATCAACCAAGGATCTTTGAGCGCGAGTGCCAATTATACGATTGCCTACACCGGAGCAGATTTTGCAATTACCCTGAAAACTTTGGTCATCACAGCAAATGCGAACCAGAGCAAGGTTTACGGTGCGTCAGATCCGATATTCACCTATTCCGCCACTGGTTTTGAAAACGGGGACGATGCGAGTATCCTGACGGGAGCACTTGCAAGGGTTTCAGACGAAAATGTAGGCAACTACGCGATCAACCAAGGCAACTTGGATGCAGGTGCCAATTACACGATTGCTTACACCGGAGCAGATTTTGCGATTACCCTAAAAACCTTGGTGGTGACAGCAGATGCACACCAGACCAAGGTGTACGGTGCCGCTGAGCCGATATTCAGTTATGCGGTCACTGGTTTTGAAAACGGAGACGATGCGAGTATCCTGACGGGAGCACTTGCAAGGGTTTCAGGCGAAAATGTAGGCAACTACGCGATCAACCAAGGCAACTTGGATGCAGGTGCCAATTACACGATTGCTTACACCGGAGCAGATTTTGTCATAACCCTGAAAACCCTGGTGGTCACAGCAGATGCGAACCAGAATAAGGTTTACGGTGCGTCAGATCCGATATTCACCTATACCGCCAACGGTTTTGAAAACGGTGACGATGCAAGTATCCTGACGGGAGCACTCACAAGGACTTCGGGCGAAAACGTAGGCAATTACGCAATCAACCAAGGTGCTTTGAACGCAGGTGACAACTACTCGATCAACTATACCGGAGCAGACTTTGCGATCACCTTGAAAACCCTCGTGGTCACAGCAGATGCGAGCCAGACCAAGGTGTACGGTGCCGCTGATCCGATATTCAGTTATGCGGTCACTGGTTTTGAAAACGGGGACGATGCGAGCATCCTGACGGGAGCCCTTGCAAGGGCTTCAGGCGAAAACGTAGGCAATTATGCGATCAACCAAGGCAACTTGGATGCAGGTGCCAATTATACGATTGCTTACACCGGACCAGACTTTGTCATTACCCTGAAAACCCTGGTGGTCACAGCAGATGCGAACCAGACCAAGGTTTACGGAGCCGCTGATCCGATATTCAGTTATGCGGTCATTGGTTTTGAAAACGGAGACGATGCGAGCATCCTGACGGGAGCACTTACAAGGGTTTCTGGGGAAAATGTAGGCAACTACGCGATCAACCAAGGCAACTTGGAAGCAGGTGCCAATTACACGATTGCTTTCACCGGATCAGATTTTGACATTACCCTGAAAACCCTCGTGGTCACAGCAGATGCAAACCAGAACAAGGTTTACGGAGCTGCTGATCCGATATTCAGTTATACAGCAAACGGTTTTGAAAACGGAGATGATGCAAGTATCCTGACGGGAGCACTTGCAAGGGTTTCAGGAGAAAACGTAGGCAACTACGCGATCAATCAAGGCAACTTGGATGCTGGTACCAACTATACGATTGATTTTGTGGCTTCGGATTTTGACATCAGGTCAAGAACCTTGAGCATCATGGCAGATCCGGGTCAAGGCAAAATCTTTGGGGCGCTCGATCCTATTTTCACCTATACGGCGACGAATTTCGCAAATGGCGACGATGCAAGCATTCTGACGGGAACACTCGGAAGGATCTCCGGCGAAAACGTAGGGAACTATGCGATCAACCAAGGCAACTTGGATGCAGGTGCCAATTACACGATTGCCTACACCGGAGCTGATTTTGCGATCACGCTGAAAACTTTGGTTGTCACAGCAGATGCAAACCAGAACAAGGTTTACGGTGCCGCTGATCCGATATTCAGTTACGCGGTCACTGGTTTTGAAAACGGGGACGATGCGAGCATCCTGACGGGAGCACTTGCAAGGGCTTCGGGCGAAAACGTAGGGAACTACGCGATCAACCAAGGCAACTTGGATGCAGGCGCCAATTACACGATTGCTTACACCGGAGCAGATTTTGTCATTACCCTGAAAACCCTCGTGGTGACAGCAGATGCGAACCAGATCAAGGTTTACGGAGCCACTGAGCCGATATTCAGTTACGCGGTCACTGGTTTTGAAAACGGAGACGATGCAAGCATCCTGACGGGAGCCCTTGCAAGGGCTTCCGGTGAAAACGTAGGGAACTACGCGATCAACCAAGGCAACTTGGATGCAGGTTCCAATTACACGATTGCCTACACCGGAGCTGATTTTGCGATCACGCTGAAAACTTTGGTGGTCACAGCAGATGCAAACCAGACCAAGGTTTACGGAGCCGCTGATCCGATATTCAGTTATGCGGTTACTGGTTTTGAAAACGGAGACGATGCAAGTATCTTGACGGGAGCCCTTACAAGGATTTCCGGTGAAAGCGTGGGCAACTATGCGATCAATCAAGGCAATTTGGATGCAGGTGCCAATTACACGATTGCTTACACCGGAGCTGATTTTGCGATCACGCTGAAAACTTTGGTTGTCACAGCAGATCTGAACCAGACCAAGGTGTACGGTGCCGCTGATCCAATTTTCAGTTATGCGGTCTCCGGCTTTGAAAACGGGGACGATGCGAGCATCCTGACGGGCACACTCGGAAGGATCTCCGGCGAAAAAGTAGGGAACTATGCCATCAACCAAGGATCTTTGAGCGCGAGTGCCAATTACACGATTGCCTACACAGGAGCTGATTTTGCGATCACGCTGAAAACTTTGGTTGTCACAGCAGATGCGAACCAGATCAAGGTTTACGGAGCTGCTGATCCGATATTCAGTTATAGCGCCAACGGTTTTGAAAACGGAGACGATGCAAGTATCCTGACGGGAGCACTTACAAGGGTTTCTGGGGAAAACGTAGGCAGCTACGCGATCAATCAAGGCAACTTGGATGCAGGTGAAAATTACTCGATCAACTATACCGGAGCAGATTTTGTCATTACCCTAAAAACCCTCGTGGTGACAGCAGATGCGAACCAGACCAAGGCCTATGGTGCGTCAGACCCGATATTCACCTATACCGCCAACGGTTTTGAAAACGGAGACGATGCAAGTATCCTGACGGGAGCTCTTGGAAGAACTTCCGGCGAAAATGTAGGGAACTATGCCATCAACCAAGGGAATTTGGATGCGGGTGACAATTATACCTTGATGTACACGGGAGCGGATTTCTCGATCACGGAGAAAACACTGACCATCACAGCAAGCCCGAGCCAACAAAAGGTATATGGACAAGTAGATCCAATCTTTACCTACACAGCCTCCGGCTTTGAAAACGGGGACGATGTAAGTATCCTGACAGGAGCACTTGCAAGGATTTCCGGTGAAAACGTAGGCAACTATGCCATCAACCAAGGCAACTTGGATGCTGGAGACAATTATACCATCTCTTACACCGGAGCAAATTTTGCCATAACCCTGAAAACTGTAGTGGTCACAGCAGATCAAGGACAGACCAAGGTCTACGGTAAGACAGACCCTATTTTCACCTATTCGCTATCCGGTTTTGAAAACGGCGAATTTGTTTTGGCTGGTGCACTCGATAGAGTGCCTGGTGAAAACGTGGGAACGTATTCCATCGGGCTCGGCACACTGGATGTGGGATCAAATTACACAATCGATTATATCGGTTCAGTATTTACGATCGTCAAAAAAGCGCTTCAGGTGACTGCTGGTACTGATCAACAGAAAGTCTACGGTGAGAGCGATCCCATATTCACCTACACCGTCAACGGTTTTGAAAACGGAGACAGTGCAAGCATCCTGACAGGTGCACTCGACAGAGCAGCAGGGCAAGATGTCGGCAGCTATGCGATTGGAAAGGGTACGCTGAGCGCAGGAGCCAATTATACAGTTGACTTTGCAACAGCTGACTTTGTGATCACCAGGAAAGTCTTGACCATCACAGCAGGGAACAAGTCGAAAGTATACGGAGATCCAAATCCGGTCTTGACTTTCACTTACTCTGGTTTGGTCAATGGAGAGACAAAGGTGGCTACCGAACCTGGCATCGGCACGAATGCAACTTCAGGATCGAATGTGGGTACATATCCAATAACCTTGACCGGTGGAGCGGATCAGAACTATACCATCACATTGGTGAATGGAACGCTGACAATCGGCCAAAAGGATTTGATGATCACAGCGGAGGACAAATCCAAAGTTTACGGAGAAACCAATCCAGCGCTGACCTTTACCTATTCAGGTTTGGTCAATGGGGATACGAAAGTGAACGCCGAACCAAGCATTGGCACAACAGCCACGCAAAGTTCGAATGTGGGAGCATATCAGATTTCATTGATCGGTGGCGCTGATCCAAACTACGCAATTACCTTGGTGAACGGAACGTTGACCATAGGTCAAAAGGTCTTGACGGTGACAGCCGATGACAAGTCAAAAGTGTATGGGGAAGCAAATCCAACCTTAACCTTTGCCTACACGGGTCTGGTCAATGGAGATACGAAAGCGGCAGTTGAACCGAGCATCTCTACAACAGCTCTTCAATCATCAGCCGTTGGGACCTATCCGATTGCCTTGACGCAAGGGGAAGATCAGAACTATGCAATTACCTTGGTGAACGGAACCTTGACCATTGGCCAAAAAACCCTGACCATCCGAGCGGACGACAAGCAGAAAACCTACGGTGAAGCGAATCCAATCCTGACCTTTACCTACACGGGTCTGGTCAATGGGGATACGAAAGCGGCAGTGGAACCGAACATTTCTACAACAGCCCTTCAATCATCAGCCGTTGGAAATTATCCGATTGCCTTGACACAAGGGGAAGATCAGAACTATGCAATCACCTTGGTGAACGGAACCTTGATCATTGGCCAAAAAAACCTGACCATCCGAGCGGACGACAAGCAGAAAACCTACGGTGAAGCGAATCCAACCTTGACCTTTACCTACACGGGTCTGGTCAATGGAGATACGAAAGCGGCAGTGGAACCGAATATCTCCACGACCGCCCTTCAATCCTCGGGAGTTGGAACTTATGCGATTGCCTTGACGGGAGGATCAGACGAAAACTATTCCATCATTTTGGAAGCGGGTAGCATGACGATTGGCAAAAAGGAATTGACGATCACGGCAGAGGACAAGTCCAAAGTGTACGGTGAAACCAACCCAGCGCTGACCATCCGCTATGAAGGATTGGCCAATGGCGATACGAAAGTAGAAACTGAGCCGAGCATCAGTACGCTGGCCCTGCTGGGATCCAATGCCGGAACCTATCCGATCACGTTGACCGGAGGAGCAGACCAGAACTATGCGATTACGATGGTGGACGGTACGCTGACAATCATTCAGGCCCTACTGCAGATCATATCGGATTCCAAAAGCAAGATTTTTGGTAATCCTGATCCTGCGCTAACCTTTGCTGCCAGTGGTTTCCAGCTTTCCGATTTGGAAGCAATGCTTACAGGTGTTTTGACCCGACTGTCGGGTGAGACAGTGGGAGTATATGCCATAAGCCAAGGTAGCCTCTCTGCCGGAGCCAATTACCAAATTGAGTTTCAAGGCAGTGATTTCGAGATTATACCAGCGGAACTTGCCGAATTCCTGACAGGAGATGCGGTGACAACCCCATGGTCAGTTGATCCGGTCCTTCCGCAACAAGTGAATGTGCTGACACAAGACGGCCAGATCCTGAGCTATGGAGTGACGTGGGACAAGTCGACCCTCAACTTGCTGAAGAGGGGTACCTATACAGTCTTCGGAACGGTAAACCTTCCTGCAGGCGTGTTGAATCCATCTGCTCAAAAAGCGGCCTTGCAAGTAATTGTCCTGCCCAAGCAAGCGCCGAGGGACATAGCCCTATCCAACAATCTCTTTATTCCGAATCCAAAGGTGTTCTTCCAGGAAATCGGGTACTTCACGGTCATCGATGAAATCGATCAAATCCATACGGTCGAACTTGTCCCCGGAGCGGCCGACAATGTCTATTTCGAAATCAAGTCCGATTTCTTGTTCTGGAGCAGTTCGGAAGAAGCAGCTGGAATGACCCAGTTCCAGATCTTGGTTCGGGTTACGGACCGGGATGGGAATGTGATTGAAAAGTCATTTACCATTCTGAGGGACAGAAAGAATATTTCCGAAATCACGATTTTCAACGCTTTCTCTCCGGATGGGGATGGGATCAATGATACCTGGGGAATTCCGGATCTGAAATATTTCGCAGGCGGCACGGTTCAGGTGTTTGACCGAAGCGGACAGCGAATCTTCTACACAGAAAGCCCAGCGGTGCGTTGGGATGGTATTTTCGAAGGAAAGGAAATGCCTGTGGGATCCTATTATTGGATACTGGAATCCAAAGAAACGGATGAATTAAGAAGAGGTGTCTTGACCTTGTTAAGAAAATAGTAAAAGCCATAAAACCGAAGGGCTACAGTTGTACTCCTTCGGTTTTCCCAACAAAAAAACCGAAATCAAAATGAAACGGATTAAAAAGAATATCATACTGGGACTCTTGGTTGCCCTATTTTCCCATTCAGGAAATCTTCAGGCGCAATCCCGCAAGTTTATCAG
This sequence comes from Rhodonellum psychrophilum GCM71 = DSM 17998, assembly GCF_000381545.1. GTDB lineage: Bacteria > Bacteroidota > Bacteroidia > Cytophagales > Cyclobacteriaceae > Rhodonellum > Rhodonellum psychrophilum. The sequence continues at coordinate 23,642 of NZ_KB906693.1, forward strand.
CCAGTTTTCGCATTTTCAGGGCTACTTCAATCCGGCCTTGACTGGATATGAGGGGAGTGTGGTCAGGGGATTTGTCCGCAACCAGTGGGGAGGGATAGAAGGCGCACCCAAGACCTACTTTATTTCTGCCGAGATGGATTTCGGTGAGTTGGCGGGCGAGGTGGATCCAGGCTTACTGGGAAAGAATGCTTTTTCGGTCAATTTGCTTCAGGACAATTATGGTGCGTTTCGTGAAAACGAAATCACGGTCAACTATGCAGCCCGGATTCGGCTGTCTGAGCGTCATAATCTCCGCCTGGGGACGGGAGTGAGTTACCAAAGTATCAGATTGGATGGAAATGCGCTTAGCGCTGAGGAGGCAAGCGATCCCACTATCGGCAAGTACCTGGGCAGCTTCAGCAACCTGAATGTCTTGGATTTCAACGTTGGAATGGCATTGACCCATGCCAACTACTATTTTTCCTATGGAATCCACCGGGTAAACGGTGGAAGCATCCAGAATGGGGATGAATTCATGGATGGCTATCCAGCGGAGCAAATGGTTCAGGCAGGATACCGGAATGCCCTTTCCGAAAACCTATCGGTTACGGCCAATGGCTTTTACCGATCCAGAAAAAATCTCCCTGACGTTACCGAGTTCAATATAAAAGTGCTCTTGATGGATCGCGTGTGGATCGGAGCTGGACATCGATTGGATTATGCGACCAATGGACAAATCGGGTTTTTGACTGGAAAGCTACGCTTGGGTTATGCTTATGAATTCCCGATGGCCAACAGCTACTTAATGCCTGGTGCGGTGCATGAATTTTCGGTTGCACTCAATCTTTTCAGGTTTTATGAAAGAAGAAGCCGTGACGAGGTATTGATTTGGTAAGGAAGGGTCACGCCAAATTTCACATGATATCCCTTTGAGATCTCGTGAAATTTCCAAAAATTCGGTAGGATGGCAATGGCAAAATATTTCCCATCAAGATCCTCCGCCATTTCAGATGCTTGACAATACACCTTTTGGAATGTGGCAACAAAACCAAGTTTGTGGATAATTTGACAAAAACAGGCAAATTTTGTTCAAGAATCTCTTCCTATCCCAGAAAGGGGCAGATCGGGGAAATTCCAATACCTGAACCAAACAGCGTTCGAAAAGAAAATGGCGCCTTGCAAAAGAAAAGCCTAACTCTCAAATGAGACGACTCCTGCCATCTATTCACCATAAAAATGAAATACTTCATCAGCAAGGTCACCGCAGCAGTAATCATGGAGTTTCTAAGGCTACACTATTTTGATGCGCTTTGACCAGGAAACAGAAGTCGGGATGATTTTAGCATGTTGATTTCAAATTCAATGGGGCAGTGAGCCATAAAGCGTCTTTAAGCCGATTGAGCAAACACCCGTCTTCCCATTGGCAAGGGAAACAAACATAATCTTTTCGATACGCCGAAGACTGTTTTTCAGTCAATGACTTTTGGCCCATCTTTTCCTTGAATAAAAAGGCCCCAGCATGTCAAAACGGCAAAATCCTATTCCTGCGGTAGCCATTGGTCCACCCGGCTTCTCAAAATTCCTACGCCTTGGACCGAACGAATGGGATCCTTACGAGTACCAAACCGGATTCCCAATTTTTGTGCCTTTTACCCAGTAACGGAAGCCCATTTTTTCGGTCGAAAAACAATGAAAACGCCCCAATGTATCCTTTCCTGATTTTTGTTTAAATCATAGACATGAATCTGATAAATAAATCAACAAACGTTGAGGGGGCCAAGAACCTAAAACAGCATCGACATAAATCCACAAAATCTCCTCAACCCTGTTAAGGTTTCCAGTGTTCGGATTGCCATAAGACACCAACGTTAGGCCTTTGTCAAAAAAGCATTTGCTCATGCAGAAAAATGGGACAAGGAAGAATTGGGTGAATGCATATTGGAGCTGGAAGGGCAGGGGATCAGGGGAAACAAAATTATTGTTTTAAGGAGTTATGATTGGTGAGGTAGAAATTTAGGGGCGAAAGTACCCAATGGTAGGAAATGCTATCATTTTGAGGCCATAATGGCTGTAAAATATTTTTTGAATTAGAGTCAGATCAATAATGTCCGCGAGTGGGCAACCCAAACGCTGAATGAGTTTATCATCAAAGGTTTTGTTTTGGATGATGAAGATGCCAGCAAGGAATAAACTTTCGCCAGGATTTTTTTGAGGAATTGCGGGAACGCATTCGTGGAATCAGAGACTGTCAACCTAAATTTTATCAAAAAATCACCGATCTGTATGCCTGGAGTTCCGATCATGTCAAAGAAAGCAGGCAGACCAAAGATTTCCCTGCATCCGATCAAAATAAGCTACAGTTTCATTACAAGCTTACAGAGATCCGGGTATCCTCTCCAAATTTGCCAGAAGCAATTTTCAACATTGAATTAAATGAGGTGAAATATCAGGTATCCTTTCTTTAAACAGGATTTGGTAGAAGTTTGACCCTTCAGCCCAACTTCTACCAAATCCTTTTCCAGTGATGTATTTACTATCTCGCATTCTGGAATATTTTTCCAGATTCTGATAAAGTAAAGGACATTGCCAAGCGGTGCAATTCTGAATTAATGGTGGGTGGATGGCAATCGATACGGGTAAAAAAAACCACCATCTTAAACTCCATATATCCACATATACGCCTATGGAGTTAACCGCACGGATATATAGATATACGGATATAAAAAATACATCTTACCGGAAATGTATATACCGTTTCCTAATGGGGTTCCCGAAACGCCATTAAAATCACACTATTTAGAGAAAAATGCATCGTGCCGATCTGCAGAGGTCAAAAACAGGAAACAAAGACTGATTTTTAAGCAATTTCAGGATGGAATAAAATTAGAAATGGAGAACATTTGTTTAACAAAAAACCAACAAATAAGCCCCGATGGGCCTTTTCTACGATTTAACTTACTTTTTTAGAGAGCCCTTCATTTTTGCGGCTGCTACTTTCTTGCTGACGTAAGTGGTGTGGGTCTTTCCGAAACCATCCGTTTCTTTGAGGCCGGCCACTTCGAAGACGAAGTATTCATTTCCTTCAAAATCCACCATTTGGCTTTTCAGGATCCCTTCCAGGGTTTCTCTTGCGATGGATACCCTGATGATGTCAAGGTGGACACATAGGTTTTGCCATAGGTATTCATTAATGATGGAATTGATTGGGTTTATGGTGACAATTTAGGAAAAGAGGCCAGAACACGATTTAAAGTAGGGGGTACGTGACATGTGAAAATCCCATTCTTTTCCGGTAAATTTAATTCTTGCAGTATCTGCTTTTTTGAAATATTGAGTAGCCCGACTTGTCTGGATTCCCTGAATGACAAAATCCCTTTCCCGAGTACTTAGGGAAAGGGATTTTGTTATTCGGCAGAACTCAGGGTAGGTTGCGATACTTTTTCAATTTTGAACTTTCTCATACCTGCAGGCAAATTCCACTCAAATTCCTGACCTTGATGGAATCCGATCAAAGCGACGCCGATTGGGGAGAAAATGGAGAGTTTATTCTCCGCCAAGTTTGCCTGCTTTGGAAATGTGAGCGAATACCGTAGCCTCTTTTTACTTGATATTTCCTGAACCTCAAAATAAGATCCCATTTGGATTACGGTTTCAGGAATTTTGTCATCTTCAACTATTTCTGCTCTCATCAATTCTGACTGTAATGTGCCCATCTCTTTAGTTCTTTCTGAAGCTGAAAGGTTTTCCATCAGAAAGCGAATGGCCTTTTCATCGGATTTTTTGATAATTGGTTTCATGGATTTTAAATTTTAATTGATAATTTCGATATAGAAAAAAATTAGAATCCTCTTTTCTCATTTAAGAGATTTGGACTTGAGTCCCCTGCTTATATAGGAATTGGAATTATAGCAGGGGCTAACTATACGAAGGCCTTACTATGGGTGGATTTTAAAAAACGCATGAATTTTCCTTGAAAAGGATCGCAGATTTGGGTCGATATGTTTGACTGAAAAATCAATGTGTTTTTACGTAACTGTCAAAGATACATATAATTAAATCGTTTGTCAATTTGAAGGGTTCGAATGAATTGATTTTACAAGGAATTTGGATACACACATACCCATTTATATCCATATGCATAAACCACCAAAAAAATCCGCAGGGCCATTTCTTTTCTCCAGCGTCCTATTCCCTGGCCATTTTCTTTTTTGGGGCAGGGACTTTTTAGCTGATGTAGGCCGTGTGGGTCTTTCCGTAGGTGTCTGCTTCTTTGAGGGCGGCCACTTCGAAGACGAAGTATTCTTTTCCTTCAAAATCCACCATTTGGCTTTTCAGGATTTCTTCCAGGGTTTCTCTGGCGATAGATACCCTGATGATGGCAAGATCCTTTACTTTACTGCCTTTTCTGATATAGGTTTTTCAAATTTGTATTGTTTAGCGGTTTTAAATTTGATGATGCCGGAGAACTGGGGGAAGAAATTGGCCATTAATGACAAGGGTATTAAAAAAAAATCGTGGATGGCTTCCTTTAGGAAAGCCCTTTTTTTTGTCAGGGGAAAGCGGACCCTTGGCTAGTGGGCGGAAACCCCGATCTTTGCATAGATCATAAATACAACCGGGAAACCTGCAGAAATGACGATTAAAAAATCTATTCGGTTGGCAAGCCGGAGGAGGTTTGTCATTTGGTTTTCATTGATGACCAACAGGAAGGTTTGAACTACCGGGGAATAGAGGGAAATTAGCTGTCATCGAAATGGATCTCCATACTTTCAGCAAAGAAAGACTATGGTTTTGTCAAAAAGTCCAACGAAAAAATGATTCCGGAAATAGGAAAGGGAGAAATTTTTAGAAGGGTTTTGGGAGAAATAAAATTAATGGATGTTGAATACTGCTTTCCTTGATAAGGAGCGAGCAGGCTACAATTGTCGTGCGGTGCCGGAAGGTGGTGAATGAAGGGAGTTGCCCCGGATTTTTTTAGGGGAGCGAACGAAATGAAGCTACCGGAGGCATCTGGGAGGGGGATTGCAAAACGAATAGACATTTTGGTTTTTAGGTGGTTACCCAATATATTCCAATGAAAAATTCAGGATTTTGTTTCAAGAAAAGCTTTTCATTCACTGGCAAATTTCGGACTAAATCATGTCCAAATCCCTGCCGATTTTTTATTTACTGCTCAATTGTAGTGCTAGGGCCATTGTTTCAAAAGTCTAGTCAATTTCCTCCATTATTTTTTATCAATGTTTCATATTTAAGAGATGAGCTAAATTGGATATCCTTTTAAATGTAGCGAGTCATTAGGCTTCCTAAAGGAATTGAAACTGCAATAAAATCAGACGATTGGAAGAATAATTCCTGACACCGATAGGGTGAAGTCAATAAAATCACACAACTGACTAATATCAAATAAATACAGTATTGAATAGCATTCTTAATGCATAAAACAGGTTTAAGTTTGCAATCAGGCTAAAACGACAGACTAGAAAAATAAAATATTTAAACGAATAAATCAATAAAAATGTATTGAAAATTAAAAAGATGCTATTTATTCAAGAAATAAAATTACATTGGTCAGATGTGAACTTTACGACATGATTGGAAGTTAAACATGTCCAACCAGTATTATCGGTGATTAAAAACTTCTTCGTTGAAATGTAAAACCAACGAACGATTTGTAAAATTTATATTCTGGTATCACCCGACCCTTACCCGAATTTTCTACCACACGAAATCTAACAAAAATGACTACGCAACAAATAGTACTCTCAGCTAGGCCAAAGGGCTTGCCCGTGAGTGATGACTTTAGAATGGTACAGATTGATCTACCGGAATTAAAGCCTGGCGAAATCTTATTGAAGGGCATGTATTATTCCGTTGACCCTTATATGCGTGGCAGAATGAACGATGCGAAATCTTATGTTGTCCCTTTTGAAATTGACCAGCCCTTAAATGGAGGTGTAATCGCCGAAGTAGTGGAAAGCAAATCGGATCAATTTAAAAGTGGTGATGTGGTGATCGGCCATTTTCCTTGGCAAAAAGAATTTATTGCAACCGAGAAAGAAGCCAAAAAGGTCGATACTGACCTGGCTTCTCCCAGCCATTACCTCGGCGTGCTGGGCATGACGGGATTAACGGCCTATTTCGGGTTGATGCATATAGGCAAGCCAAAAGCCGGCGAAACAGTGGTCGTTTCAGGTGCTGCAGGTGCGGTTGGCATCGTAGTAGGGCAGATTGCCAAATTACAAGGCTGTCATGTGGTCGGTATTGCCGGATCGGATGAGAAAATAAAGCTGCTGAAAACTGACTTTGGATTTGATGAGGCCATTAATTACAAAACCACACCCGACATGAACAAAGCAATTGCAGCTGCTTGCCCAAAAGGGGTGGATGTCTACTTTGATAATGTGGGAGGCGAAATTTCAGATGCGGTCATTAAAAATATTGCCTTCCACGCAAGGATCCCTTTGTGCGGGCAGATCGCTTTATACAACAGCACGGAGGTGCCCATGGGGCCAAGATTGCAGCCGATGTTACTCACTCGGAGTGTGTTGATGCAGGGTTTTATTATTGGTGATTTCCAAGACAAGTTTCCCGAAGGTATCCAACAATTGGCTCAATGGGTGAAAGAAGGGAAACTAAAAACTACCGAAACCATTGAATATGGTTTTGAAAATTTACCGAAGGCATTACTCGGCTTGTTTAAAGGAGACAATACCGGTAAAATGATAGTAGAAGCTTAATCAGATCACAATAAAAAAATTCTTTAACAATATTCATTATCCACAATAAAATTCAAAATCATGAAAATATTATTTGTACTTACCTCGCATAGCGAGTTGGGCAACACCGGAAAAAAAACCGGTTTTTGGGTGGAAGAGTTTGCCGCGCCTTATTACACAATGGCTGATAAGGGAGTTGATATTACCATTGCTTCGCCCAAAGGTGGTCAGCCACCCATCGACCCCGCAAGCGAAGCCCCAGATGCGCAAACAGAAGCAACGAAACGGTACTATGCTGATGCAGCATTGAAAGAAAAAGTAGCGCACACTCAAAAACTCGCTGAGGTGAATGCCGCAGATTTTGATGCGGTTTTTTACCCTGGAGGCCATGGCCCGATGTGGGACTTGTATGAAGACAAAAATTCTATCGCATTGATCGAAAGCTTCTGGGCAGCGGGTAAGCCTGTTGCAGCAGTTTGCCATGCGCCGTCTGCCTTATTGAATGTGAAAGATGAAAACGGTGAGCCATTGGTGAAAGGAAAAAAAGTGACTGGATTCACCAACACCGAGGAAGAAGGCGTACAGTTGACAGACGTGGTGCCCTACCTGCTGGAAGATGAATTGAAAGCAAAGGGCGGCAAGTATTCCAAGGCCAGTGATTGGAGTTCTTATGTGGTAGAAGACGGTATGCTCATCACGGGGCAAAATCCCGCAAGCAGCGAAGAGGCAGCCAAAAAACTATTGGCATTGCTGGAAAAAAGTGCTGCATAAAAAAATTAGTGATTACGGGTAAGTTAAAAAGCAACTTAGCGTTCAGGCAAGAGCAATCCTGCTTGAGAAAAGCCCGAAGCGCCAACATTTAGCCCACTAGTGAAAAGCCCATGAGGCCGATCGCTATCTGCAAGCCCTGATTGATGTGAAAATCTATCAGGGCTTTTTGAGATTGTATGGTTTTATTTTAATGGAATTCTTGAATGCTTTGCATTTGTCTAGCGGCTGCCTTCCCATGGGAGGTAAATGGAATGGCAAGTGCAGGGTGAATTGCTTACTAATTTGATCAGTATGATTATTATTGGTTTATAAGGCTTTTTGACTGTTTGATGACCAGTATTTTTTGAGAAAATTTTCTGTTTTGGACATAATATCACTTACCCAGTACAGGCACTGGGGGGTCAAATTAGTCACTTGAGACAAGAGCATGAAAGAAAAATCGTGAAAGGCTTCCTTTAGGAAAACCCTATTTTTTTGACAGGGCAAAGTTGACCATTGGCATTTGGACAGACCCCCCCATCTTTGTATGGGTCATCATTGGTAACCGGGAACGGAACAGGTGTGGCTCTGAAATAAATTTATCTGATGCGGTAGCATTTAGAGCCTTCTCATTGGATTAGTCCAAGAATTGGAAGCGGAAGAAATTTGAACTGTCAAGGATTGAAGGGAATGAATAGGCATTGAATAGGCCTATTTGGTAAAATTTAGGGAGAAGCCTTGGCCACAAAAAAGCTGTGACTATTAAAATGTCCATTGAAAAAGTAGGGGCGGAAGAAAATGCATCCTCGGGTCTTTTGGGTTTTTGTCCATTCAAGGGAGTGGGAGAGTTCCGTATTCAATTGGTTACAAAATATTTGAGTAAACAGGAGTGGATTTCACCGTAAATTATTTTTTACCCGACTGAGGTCATTCAAAATATTAGTCTTAATTATTGACATGAAAATACCAATCAAATCAACAAATCCGGATTTGCGTCTAAAGGAACTGCAAGAACTGAAAATAAGCATCGAAGCAAAATTGAAAAGCCTTTTCCAACTTCCCAAAGTGTCCAATGAACGTCTTTCCAAATGAATCCAACCGTCGGCATTGGCAGAACTTGCCATCCAACATTCAGGAAAATGGGAAAAGCTTGAGGTAAAGGAATGTTTTTCGAAGCTGGAAGATCAGGGCATCATTATCAAAAACAGGCTGGAATAATTCCTGCTACAATAAATTAAGTTTTTCAGCTTTGAAATTAAAAATAAGGGTTTCCAATCTTGCTGGATTCCAGTCACCAATGAAATTATCTTGAACTTGATTCTCGAATCAAAAGCTCTGTTTTAATGGTGATGATTTCAGTTTGAATGATTTCTTCCTCCTCCTCAATTTGACCAATCAATAATTTTGCAGCCGCCAAACCCATTTCGAAAGCGCGATCGTTTACGGTTGTTAGATGCGGTTCTATGATTTTTGAAATAGGATAATTACTGAATCCGACAATAGCGACTTCTTCCGGGATTTTGACCAGCTTTTTTTGAAAAACCTGAATGGCACTGACAGCTGTATAGTCATTGGAACAAAAAACACCGTCAGGTCTGGGAACTAGATCAACTAGTTTTTCTGCGAAAAGGGCTCCTTCCTCATAACTCAAGTCTTTTGTGAAATAGATCAAACTTTCATCAATTGGGAAATCATGCTTTGTCAATGCAGCCTTATAGCCTTCAAATCTTGCTTTGAAGATACCTGTAGATTGGTTACCACCAATATGACTGATTCTTTTACAACCGATTTCGATAAGATGTTCAGTTGCTTTGAAGGCAGATTCAAAATCATTGATAACGATTTTATTCGCTTCCATACCAGTAGGCACCCTGTCATAAAAAACCAAGGGCACTTTCATTCTGTTGAGCTTTTCAAAATGCTCGTAACTATTGGTTTCTGTTCCTAGACAAATGATTACACCCTCTGACATTTTGTTTTGGAGGATTTTGGTGATTTCCTTTTCTCTTTCTAAGGAATCCCTTGATTGAAAAATAGTCACATTGTAACCCGCTTTGTAGGCAAACTCCTCAATACCACTGATGACCAAAGAGTGAAAGTGGATGTCAATTCGTGGGACAATCACTCCAATCGTCAAAGTTTTGTTTTTCTTGAAACTTGAGGCGATTGAGTTCCTTGTGAAACCCAGTTCTTCTGCTTTTTTTAAGACTTTTTCTTTTGTCTCAATGCTTATTCCGGGGTGATTGTCAAGAGCCCTGGAAATAGTTGAGGCAGCCAATTCCAGTTCTTTTGCAAGGTCAACGAGGGTAATTCTCTTTTTTTTCATAAAGTTACTGGTTGCAAACGTTTGCAATATAATGAAAATTTTAATTTTTTTATTATATGTGTTTATGTGAATAAAAGGCTGTTTAGCCTGTTTTATTTACTGATTTTGACTAATTATTCAAAAATTCCCCGCTCTTTCTTGAAAAATATCATGCAAACGTTTGCATGATATTGTCTAAAATTTTACATTTGAAGCAGGTACTTAAATAAAATTCTATTGAAACACATTTAACTTCAATTCTATGAGCCAAAGAATCAGAAATGCCCTATTTAAATATATGGGCAGTCGCTTAGCACTCAAAATAGGACTTTCTCTTGTCGTCATGTTCTTTTGTTCAATTTCAGGATATGCACAAACCCCTGGCATTACCATTAAGGGTAAAATTACAGATAGTAAAACAGGAGAACCCATTTTTGGGGCAAGTGTATTGGTAAAGGGGACCTCAAACGGCACGTCAGCTGATTTAGATGGTTTGTACACGTTGGGAAATATTTCAGGTCAAGATATAATAAGATTTTCTTATTTGGGTTTTGAAACACAAGAAATCCGGGTAGGAAATTTCAGTGAACTGAATATATCCTTGCAATCATCGACCAGTGATTTGAATGAATTTGTAGTAATCGGCTATGGAGTTCAAGAAAAGCGGAATTTAACAGGTGCTGTTGTATCCGTTGGCAGTGATGAAATCTCGAAAACAAATTTCCAAGACCCGATTTCAGTCTTACAAGGTAGGGCAGCAGGGGTTCAGGTTACATCAAATTCCGGAGCACCTGGTGGCGGGATGACCATTAACATCAGAGGCAATTCCTCCTTAAATGCGGGAAATTCCCCACTCTATGTAGTGGATGGCGTGCCGATAGAGACAAACGTGTCTTCTTCATTAAACGGAACGGAGAATTTTGGTTTGAATCCCTTGGCGGATATTAATCCGACAGACATAGAATCGATTGAAGTTTTGAAAGATGCCGCATCTACTGCGATTTATGGGTCACGTGCCGCAAATGGAGTAGTCATGATCACTACCAAAAGAGGGAGATCAGGTAAACCCCAGGTGGATGTGAACTTTAACTCAGGCATCAGTACTGTTTCCAGAAATCTGGGTGTCTTGAACGCAAGTCAATACAGGAGTGCTGTTTTGGATTCTTATCGAAATGCAAACAGTTCAGAGCAAATAATACCTGCGGTTCTTGATTCATTAAGCGCTATCAACAATGGTGATTTTGACTGGCAAAGTGAAATGTTTCGTGTGGCGAAACAAAGCAATATAGATTTTTCAATAAGAGGTGGTTCTGACAACGTGAGATATGCATGGAGTTCCTCTTTCTTTGATCAAGATGGGGTTATTTTAAATTCCAATTATAAAAGAATCACTTCCAGGCTTAATGTTGATTTTGATGTATCCGACAGGCTTACGATTGGGCAAAGTGTGTCCTATACAAATGCTGTAAACAATAGGTCTAATGCTGCTGGATCCGGGAACTTAAGTATCGTGAGAGAATTGTTGATACGGCCGCCAACATTTGCCATGAATTTGCCTGACGGATCCCTCAATGGGTATCAATTGGGAAGAAGAAACCCGGTAGGCCTTGCACAGCTTTCGACCAACTTGAACAAAAGTAACAGGCTGATTGCGAGTCAATACGCAGAATATAAAATTGCTGAGGGTTTAAAATTCAGAAGTAGTATCAATGTGGATTTTGTCTCCATGAAGGAAGACACCTTTATCCCTTCTACACTTGACTTTCGTGAAGGATACAATACTGGTTCAGTGAGGTCATCTAACAACATGACTTGGGCAAATGAAAACATCCTGACTTATCAAAAGCAGTTTGGAACAAGTCACAATTTTGGAGCACTTGCAGGATTTAGTTACCAAGATTGGAAATATGAACGTACAGGTCTGGATGGGCTCTTTTTTACAAGTGATAATATCAGGACCCTGAACGGTGCCGGTACGATTTCCAATCAAGGTGTCAACGTTGCCAGCGAACACTCCATGTTGTCTTATTTTGGTAGAGTTTCATATGATTTTGAGCGGAAATATTTGTTTGAAGCAAATATCCGTGCGGATGGATCCTCCCGATTTGGTAAAGATAACAGGTTCGGGTATTTCCCATCTGCATCGGTTGGATGGAGATTTTCAGATGAAGGCGTTTTTGATAATGTGAATTTCATGGATGATGGTAAAGTTCGTTTTAGTGCTGGGAAAACCGGAAATGAAGCGATTGGCAACTATACTTCACAGGGTGAGTTTTTAGTTGGGACCAATTACCTGGATTATTCAGGAGCTTCTCCCTCTGTGATGCCCAACTCCGGATTGACATGGGAGACCACTACGCAATACAATGCCGGACTGGATCTCTCTTTTTGGGAAAATAAACTGATGATCAATGTGGATGCATACATCAAGAATACCAATGATTTGCTCTACAATGTGCCAATTCCAAGAGAGACAGGCTTTGATTTCATCACCCAAAACATTGGAAGCATCCAAAATAAGGGAATAGAATTGTTGATGACCACACGGAATGTTTCCACTCTGGATTATAGCTGGTCAACAAGTTTTAACATCAGTTCCAATCGGAATAGTGTAAAAGATTTGCCCGACAACTTGCTGACAAATGGTTTTATCCAAAATGGCGCTTTTCACATTTTGAAAGAAGGATTTCTCATTGGAACTTTCTATGGTTGGAGGTTTGACGGAGTCTACGCCAGTGATGAAGACAATGTCAACGGGATTACAAACGGAGCGCAAGGCCCTGCATACAGAGGAGGAGATCCGATTTGGCACGACGTCAATGGAGATGGTTTTATAGACCAAAACGATAGGCAGGTGATCGGGAATGCTACCCCGGATTTCTTTGGAGGGATCAACAATGACTTCACCTATAAAAATTTCAGCCTAAGTGTTTTCTTCCAATTCTCTTATGGAAATGATATCTACAGTGAAATCAATCACCAAAGAAATTCAATTGTCAGATACAATAACCTTTCTACAGACGCCTTGAATAGGTGGAGACAGCAAGGTGACATAACAGATTATCCCAAGCCTGTCAGAGATGATCCTTTGCAATCGATGAGCAGAATTCAAAGCAGATGGGTTGAAGATGGATCTTATATCAAGCTCAAGAATGTACATTTCCGATATAGCTTGCCAAATAAAATGCTGAATCGTTGGAAGATTTCCAAATTGGATGCCTACGTGACAGCTACAAATTTGATCACCTGGACAAACTATACGGGGTATGATCCTGATGTAAATTCTTATAGTGGATTGAGAGTAGGAGTTGATGAAGGTTCATACCCTCAGAGCCGTACCATTATCCTAGGTTTAAATATTGGGTTATAAAGAAATACAGCTATGAAAAATACATTAAAGATATTTCTAGGAATTTTATTGCTGAGCATTTATTCTTGTTCAGATGACTTATTGCAAAGAGACCCCATCAGCAGCTTTTCAGCTCAAGGGTTTTACAAGACATCAAGTGACGCTCAGGCTGGTGTTTATGGAATCTATGACGCTGTACAGGCTACATTTTCCACAAATTTCTCCTTGTGGGGAGAAGGTCGAGCCGATGCTGTCAATACAAACCAGGCAGGTGATCCCTTTCTTCTTCAGCAGAACACGTTGAATTCTATTTTGGCATCTGCGAGATGGAACAATCTTTATGAAACAATCAGTAGGGCAAATTATGCAATCAAGTATATCCCTACCGTGTTGGAAGATGACAACGAGTTTGGACGACAGCTTGTGGGCCAAGCCAGAGCGCTGCGTGCACTTTCTTATTTCTATGCGGTAAGAGTATGGGGTGATGTTCCCTTGATTTTAGAGCCTTATGAAAGCGTTCAGCAGAATATTTTTCCGGAAAGGTCTGATAAAGAGCTGGTTTTGAATCAAATTGAAGCAGACTTGATTTTTGCTTCAGAAAATTGCAGAGCAAGTTTTGGTGGAGAACGGAATAGAATTTTGATTACCAGAGGGGCCGCGGAGGCAATGCTGACACACCTTTACATGTGGAAGAAAGATTATCCCAATGCCATTGGTTCGGCTGAAAAAGTACTTGCAAACAATCTGTACGCATTGGTACCAATGAATGATTGGTCACGGATATTTACCCAGGGATATACCAATGAAAGTATTTTTGAAATTGGCTACAATGAAGTTCAAAGGAATTCATTGAGGGTACTCTATGCACTCGGATCGGATAGTAATTTCTTTCCAAGTCAATCTTTCAGGAATTCTTTTGAAGATGGGGATTTGAGGCAAGATTTGATTTATGATGTTGCCGAAACTCAGCCACGGAAAATATGGAAGTTTTTTGGACAAGGTTTCAGTGACGAAAGTCCGGACCCTTCAGATAAAAACATCGTTCTCTTCAGATTAGCGGATATTATGCTATTAAAAGCTGAAGCCCACCATCAGATGGGGCAAACTGCTGAGGCGCTTTCCTTATTGAATACCATCAGAAACAGGGCGGGGCTTGCGAACTTGGATGAGGCTGGAGCCACCAATTTATATGGCGATGTAGAGTCTGCTATTTTACATGAAAGATTAATAGAGCTTTCATTTGAAGGACACAGGTGGTTTGACTTGGTTAGAACTGGAAAGGCAATAGAAGTCATGAATCCAATCAATGGATTAAACGATGAACGGAATCTACTTTGGCCAATCCACGAAGATGCCCTGAACAGGAATCCAAACCTTTCGCAAAATTTATTTTATCAATAAATAATGTGATGCCTCTAGTATCGTACAATCTAAATCTATCAAGATGAAAAATATAAAATTTACAAAATCCATATCCTTTGTAGTCATGTGTTTGGCTGGCTTGAGCATGTGCTTCAGTTGTGTGATTCAGGATAATTTCGATTATAAGGAATCAGGGACAACGGGTGACTTGGGCGTGTCGGCTTTGGAGTTTATTCAGACAAATGATTCGTTCTCAATGTTGAAAAATGCTATTGAGTTGACTGGACTTGAGGGTGTTTATGCTGGTGAGTCAATCAGGACATTTATAGCGCCTACAAATGCCGCTTTTACTACTTATCTTCAGAGTAACGCCTACAGCAGTTTATCCGAAGTTCCAGTTCCTATCTTAAGAAATGTTTTAAGGTACCATATTGTGAAGGCCAAAGTATTGTTTACAGATCCTGAATTATTTGAAAGCAATTTTCCCATTTCTTACGAAACAGAAAGTGGCCAGTCAATATTCTTGTCTCACAATACAAATTTCATAGGTCTAATCAATCAAAATACCAGCAGACAATGGGAAATCTCCACCTCAAATTTGGAGCCCACCAATGGAGTGATCCATGTGGTCAATTCAATTGTTTTCTTCTCTGCCCCCTCTGTGAATTTCGATGCTTTGGACCCATCGGTCAGAACAGACACCATCTTTCCTCTTTTTGATAGCTTTGTGAATGGAGGTGCTCAATCGAATGCGAATTTCGGGACAAATCCTCTTCTGAGAGTGAAAAACGTAACCGGCGCAGGGGATTTTGATAGAAGAGCCTATTTGATGTTTGATTTAAATGAGCTTGAAACTGAAGGTGTAATCACTGATTTGAGATTTCAAATTGGGGTTGTATTTACACACGCCAGAAATAATGATTTGGACCTTTACCACGTGAAGGACACCACCTGGACAGAAATGGGGCTGAACTGGAACAATGCCACCCTTCCGGATGATGGTCCGATTGCGACGCTAAAAACCACAAAAATAACTGCATTCAATTATGATATAACGGATTTCTTTTCTGCCCAAAATTCATTGGGAAGGGTGACATTTATGCTGGATGGTGAATTTACCAAGGACGAAACAAACGATCTCGCTTCCAAAGAGCACCCAACGATTGCACCTCCAATGTTGATCGCAACCATTGCGACTGGGGATAGCGCTCTGGAATTTGTGACCAATGCAGGTTTTACGGTCGAATCTGGAAGTTCATTTGTCTGGAACAAAGAGATGCTTGAAATCTCAGGAGCATCCGTCAATGACATCATCTATACTGTCGTAGAAGGTCCGGAAAGAGGTTTTCTGGTTAGAGGAGCAAGTATTTTGAAGGTTGGTGACCGATTTACCCAGAATGATATAAATGTCATGAATCTCCTTTATATCAATGATGGCAATGGGAGTACCGATAAAATTGTGTTATCAGCAAGGGATAGGGCCGGTGCCAGATTGGATGCGTTCGACGTATTGATCACCATTCAGTAAAATATTTTCTTTTTCAATTGGTACTGAGACAGGTGAGCTTTTTCTCCATAACCGAGGATGAATCTTTGCCCCCTGTTTCATTAAAAATTTAAAAAAATGACAGATTTTCAAAAAGACGTCCAAGTCTTTTCAGAACAAAATAAAGTGGGTATAGCCGCCGGAAAAGCAGTTGTAAACTGTATACTCAAATTACTGGACAATCAGGATGTTGTTCGGATTGTCTTTGCGGCTGCGCCTTCTCAAAGTGGTATGCTTGAGTATTTGGCAGCGTCTAAGCGAATCAACTGGCAAAAAGTAGTGGCAATGAATATGGATGAATATATAGGCCTGCCCAAAAATTCAAACCAATTGTTTTCCAAATTCCTTGAAGAAAAATTATTTTCAAAAGTGGCACTGAAAGAGGTCAATCTAATCGACACACATGCCCAAACACAGGATGAAATCACAAGATATTCAAGATTGATCCATAAGGACAAGATTGATATAGTTTGTTTGGGAATAGGAGAAAATGGCCATATTGCTTTCAATGATCCCCCTGTAGCAGACTTTGAAGATCCGGAAACGATCAAGGCAGTTGAACTGGATGAAGAGTGTAGGATACAACAAGTCAATGATGGATGCTTTGAAACAATTGAGGATGTCCCGAAATTGGCGCTCACACTGACAGTACCTACGCTGATGAAAGGAAAACACCTGTTTTGCGTGGTGTTGGGAGCCAACAAAAGCGAAGCGGTAAAAAACACGCTTATGGGTCCCCTGTCCCATTCATGTCCTGCGTCAATCCTGACCACGCATCCAAATTGTAAGTTTTATTTTGATAAAGACGCAGCAAAGGGTCTTTCGATTCCTGAACTTGAAGGTTGAATCATAGAATGCTTTCATGGGCTTCCTTTAGATTTAAAGGATCTAGAGGAAGCTCGGAAAGCCTAAGGTTGCAGCTAGAAAGCTATATATAGGTTGCATTCACAGAAAATACCCCAACAAAAAAAGCCAATCAAATTTCATCCCGATATGATTAGAAGAAAACTCTTAACCATTTTATGCCTTGTTCTATTGACAGCTGCTCATATTCCTCTGTCTTTTGCAGGGGAGTCGGTAAATTCAAAAGAGGAGGATTTCAAAATTAAAGGGTTTCACCTTGATCTTAGAATCCAGGTAATGACTCCCGATGCACTCAAGGCCTTTGCGGAGGAAATGGTGGGTTTTGGTTTGAACACCTTAATCGTTGAATGGGAAGGGACATATCCTTTTGCCAAGCATGCCACTATTTCAAATGAATATTCTTACTCCCGAGAGGAAGTAGTGGAGTTTATTGAATTTTGTGAAGCGCTTGGAATCAAAGTGGTGCCCCTGCAACAAAGTTTAGGGCACGTCGAGTATATTTTAAGAAACCCGAGATATAGTCATTTAAAAGAAGACAGAAAGGATATCTCACAAATCTGTCCCTTGAAAACTGAGGAAAGCAAGGAGCTGTTTACGGAGTTGTTTAGAGATTTGATAGAGACCCACAATTCTGACTTTATCCACATAGGAGGAGATGAAACCTACCTTTTGGGACATTGTGAACTTTGTCGTCAGCGGGTAAGCGAAGTTGGGAAATCAAAATTGTTTGTGGATCACATGAAAATGATCACAAACATTGTCATAGAAATGGGGAAAACTCCTTTGATGTGGGCGGATATCATTTTGAAGTATCCTGAAGCAGCAGCAGAACTGCCAAGTGAGACAATTTTTATTGATTGGAATTATGGTTGGAAGATCAATCATTTCGGAGATATTCCGAATCTTCAGAAATTAGGATATTCCTTTTGGGGAGCTCCTTCCATTCGGAGCCATCCGGACAACTGGTACGTAACAGATTGGCCAACACACTTCAAAAACCAAAGAGAGTTCATTCCCCATGCAAGAGAAAACAACTATACAGGGATGGTCATGACCTCATGGTCAACTACCGGGTTGTACGGCTTTACATGGGATGTGGGATATGATGTGGTGGACATGACACAGATTAGAAATACCTATCCTATGTCTGGATTTAGAATTTTGATAGCCAGCTATGCGGAATCCTTGAAAAACAGCAAACCAATTGATGCCAAGGAATTTATTCTTCGGTATGGCCATGAGCGATTTGGACTGAGTGAAAATGAATCTTTGAAATTATGGGCTTTTTTATCATTTCCGCCTGAACTTATTGTCAATGGGAAGCCTGAAAAAAGCAAGAACATAGAGGAGATGAAGGAAAATTTCAGGAAAGTAAGAGAGGAATTGGTTCAAGTTTCCACCAAAAACAATGACCATGAATTTGCTCATTTCAAACTCATGGCCGACCTGAGGATGCATTATTTAGACTTTAAAGAAATTGAAGCAATTTATAATTCAGAGACTTTTTTACAATCGATGACGCCTGAATTGGTAAGTCAATTGGAACAGATATTGGAGGATGCCAAGGTGTTGAGCGAGAGATTCACGCAGTTGAATAAAGGATTTTTGTATGACTCGGAATTGGAGGATCAAAACAAGCTAAGAACACAGCAGATTCTTGTGCTTCACAACCGTTTGTCAAAGTTGAAATAAGGATGGAATTACTCGATTGGATTGTTCTGTTTGTCTATTTCCTGATGCTTTTGTCAATTGGCCTTTGGGCGTATTTCCGGGTAAAAGACTCCGCTGATTTTTATACAGCAGGAGGGAAGTTGCCCTGGTGGCTTTCAGGTATTTCCCACCATGTCTCTGGATACAGTGGGGCAGTATTCGTCGCTTATGCTGGAATTGCCTACACACATGGATTCACCTTATATGTTTGGTGGGCCTTTACAGTGGGACTCTCCACCATGATCGCTGCATTTTACATAGCGCCAAGGTGGTCAAGGTTGAGGATTTACGCCGGAATCCAATCGCCTACGGAGTATTTGTTGATAAGATATAATTTGCCTACGCAACAGCTGATCGCCTGGACGGGAACGATCATCAAAATTTTTGATACAGGAGGGAAGCTCGCCGCCATAGCCGTTCTCCTGAATGTATTTAGCGGCACCTCGATTGCTTTTGGAATCCTTTTGGTCGGATTGGTTTCTCTGGTTTACATTACCATCGGGGGGCTTTGGGCCGATGTATGGAATGATTTTGGACAATTTATTGTCCAGCTGCTTGCGGGTCTCACGATGTTTGTCATGATTTTACTCAAACTCGACGATGGAATCAGTGGTATCGTGACGATGTGGGACAGGCTTCCCTCCGGAAATTCCGATTTTTTCAATGATCCTTACACCATCACTTTTGCACTCGTGATGCTGGTGATTAATTTCTTTAGTTACAGTGGGGGCACTTGGAATCTTGCCACAAGATTTATCTCAACTTCTTCGGGAAAAATGGCCAAAAAAGCAGCAATATTGTCATCCCTGCTTTATTTTACATGGCCTTTGATTTTGCTTTATCCGATGTTTGCCACGCCTATTTTTTTTGAAAACATGGCTGATCCAACCCTTTCATACGGCATGATGGTTTTGGAATTTTTGCCATCTGGTTTGGTGGGTTTGGTGCTGGCCTCTTTGTTTGCCAACACATTATCCATGACGGCTTCTGATTCCAATACAGTTTCGGCGGTGATCAGTCGGGATATTCTTCCCGTTATTTTTCCTTCAATCAAAACCTATTCTAAAAGTCAACTCTTGCGGCTTGCACGAATAACAACACTTTCTTTTACAATATTGACGATCCTCACGGCATTGAACTCTGGTTATTTCGGAGGTGTATTCGGCTTGATCATTTCATGGTTTGCAGCACTTTTGGGTCCGATCGCCATACCCATGATATTGGGATTATTGCCTGCTTTCAGGAAAAGTGACGGGAGGGTTGCCATCATTTCGATTGTCGGAGGTTTATTGACATTCATTCTCCTCAAAGTAATCCCAATTGCTTCTCTATCCATTGAGATTGGTTCACCAATTTTAGTTTCATTTTTGTTATTTGTGATTTGTGGATATTTTAATAAAAGAAAAGTCCCTCAAAAAGTAAATGAACTTCACATGAACCTGGGAAGAATTGAGAAAAACCTATAAGCTATGAAACACAGTATGGAAGGTCTGCACTATAAATCGCTGAAGACAATTCGGGTTGATATTGAGCAGGATATCATTTCAAATATTGCCGAAATCAAAAGCAGTAAGAATAATTATTGGATAGCACCAGGATTGGTAGATCTTCAGGTGAATGGCTTCAGAGGAAAAGATTTCAATCAAGAAGACACCAATATTGAGGATGTCGAGCTGATCACAAAATATTTATGGGAAACTGGCGTCACAACTTATTTTCCCACATTAATCACAAACAGTGATGCAAACATCAGGCATTCCATTAAAAACATCGTCCATGCCTTCAAGGAGAAGTCAATAAAGGAAACAATCGGAGGAATCCACCTTGAAGGACCATTCCTTTCAAAAGAGAATGGTCCTAGAGGAGCACATCCGCTTGAATTTATCCAAGCGCCCAACTGGGATCTTTTCTGTAAATGGCAAGAAATCGCCGAAGGAAAAATTAAGATGATCACACTTTCCCCCGAATGGTTAGCATCAACTGCGTTTATCAGTAAGTGTGTGGACAGGGGTGTGGTCGTCGCTATTGGTCACACCGCTGCAAGTCCCGCACAAATCCAAGAAGCAGTAGCCGCCGGTGCGTCCATCTCAACCCATTTGGGTAATGCAACCCATGCAATGCTCCCTAGACATTCGAACTATATTTGGGAACAGCTTGCTTCTGAAGGTCTATGGTCCACCATCATTGCCGATGGTTTTCATTTGCCCGACTCCCTCTTAAAAGTATTGCTGAAGGTAAAGCCCGAAATGACTGTATTGGTAAGCGATGCAACAAAGTTTGCAGGAATGAAACCCGGCAGGTATCATAGCCACATTGGAGGAGATATTGAATTGGATCAACAGGGCAGGCTGTTTATGAAAGATTCCCCGGATTTTTTGGCCGGATCGGCCAAGTCCCTTCTTGACTGCATAGAAAATCTAAGCAACCGCCAAATAACTTCTCTGGCCAAAGCTATTGATATGGCCTCCATTAAAGCCCTGGAGGCAATAAAGGCAAGGCCTTCTTTTGGATTAGAAATCGGTAAAAAAGCCGATTTAATGGTTTTTGAACAAGTAGAAGGCAAAATAAATATTGTCCAGACGATAAAGGCAGGAAAAATTGTCTATTCACGCACATGATCCAAGCATTCAATAGTTCGAAGCAGATTCACTCATTCTCAAATATGAAAAACAACATCATTTACCTACTCGCTTTTCTCACGGTATGTTGCGGAACCATTTTCAATTCAAAAGCGCAGATTATTCCACATCCATTAGAGCTGGAATATGGGTCTGGAGAGATGGTTCTTGAAAGTGACTTGGTTATTATTGCATCAAGTGAGGTTCAAAATGAAGCCGAATATCTGGCTGATTTTTTGGAAAAAGGATTTGGAAGGAAAGCTGCGATTCGGCCAATAGGAGAGGGTTTGAAACTGGTGCTGGAAAACAATTTGATAGAGAAGTTAGGCGTCGAAGGGTATCGGCTCCGTGTTCAGGGGGATGGAATAACCATAGAGGCAGCCACTCCCACAGGGATCTTTTATGGAGTGCAAACCTTTAAGCAATTATTGCCCGTGACATTTGAACAGGGTTCAGAAAGTCAAACCATCACGATACCCTATGTGGAAATCACCGACAAGCCGAGATTTCAGTGGCGCGCCTTTATGCTGGATGAATCCAGGCATTTTATGGGGGGTATGGAAGTGAAAAAGCTTTTGGATCAAATGGCTTTGTTGAAAATGAATACCTTCCACTGGCATCTCACCGATGATCAAGGCTGGCGGATAGAAATCAAAAAATACCCAATGCTTACAGCAAAAGGAGCAAAGCGGAAAGATACCCAGATGGAATACCGCAGTGAAAAGCGATACGGGGAATCTCATGAAGGCTTCTATACCCAAGAAGAAATAAAGGAAATAATTTCTTATGCACAAGAGCGGCATATCACCATAGTCCCGGAGATAGAAATGCCCGGTCATGCCATGGCTGCCATCGCAGGTTATCCTTGGCTTGGAGCGCTGGGGACTACAGAAACAGTTCCGGAGATTTTCGGTAAAATGCCAGATTCATTTAATATTTCTGACCCAAAAGTAGTGGGTTTCTTGAAAGATGTATTGGATGAAGTGATTTCATTGTTTCCGGGGGAAGCCATCCATATTGGAGGAGATGAGGTGAATTATGAGTCTTGGATCAAGTCAGATGAAATTCAAGCCTTTATGGCCAAGGAAAACCTGAAATCTCCTGTGGATTTACAGATATACTTTACAAATCAAATTTCAAATTATCTTGAGAATGCCGGTAAGCGCATGATGGGTTGGAATGAGATCATGGGAGATGACATCCACGAGGAGAGGGAAGAATCACAGGATGCTGTTGAACAGAAATTGGCTTCATCCTCCATCGTTCATTTTTGGAAAGGGGACCTTTCCTTGATCCAAAAGGCAGTTGAAGGGGGCTATCAAGTGGTAAATTCCAATCATTGGGATACTTATCTGGACTATACCTACGAGCGGTTGCCTCTTTCTAAATCCTATGCCTTCAATCCAATACCGGATGATTTGGAAGAAAAATACCACAAAAATATACTCGGAACGGGAACCCAAATGTGGACGGAATGGACCCCCAATGTGGAAGCCTTGGAAAAACAGATTTTCCCAAGGTTGATTGCGTATGCTGAGGTGGGTTGGACTGCTTTGGAAAATAAAAATTATGAAAGGTTTTTAAAGGCTCTACAGGAGTACAAACAAAGGTTGAAATTGACGGGAATCAGTTTTTATGAATCCCTATAAAGAACCGGAACAGGCCCTATTTTTTGGATCAAAAGCTATTTCTTCCAAAAACTTCGGTAGGAGTGGGGAGGCAAAACCAAGTGTAGTCCACTTTGGCATGCAGCGAAGCGGAACGGAATAGTGGGCTACTCTTGCAGTGCAGTGCCGGAGGTTGGTGAATGAAGGGAGTTGTTCCGGATTTTTTTAGGGGAGCAAACAAAATGAAGCTACCGGAGGCACATGGGAGGGGAGATCCATCCAATACTGCCGTGATAATTTCTTGAAAAATCAAGTTTTGGTTTCTTAATCAAGCACTATTCATTCAACCCGAAAAATGCAAGAGGTTTCCAAATGGGGTTGAAATTGAAAGAAAATCCGACAATTGGCAGACCAATTCCTGATACCGATAGGGTGAAGTCAATATAAGCCAACAACGGACCAATGATCAGATAAATAAAGTTTTGAAAGGCATTCGCAATGCATAAATCAAGTTAAACTGGTAAGCGGAACAGGAATAAAAAGAATATACCATCGGCATTCCCATTGCATAAAACGGGTTAAACCCAAACCAATTCTCTCTTTCCACAAAATCACCTCCCTATTTTCCCTTTCCACTTGCCAAATCAAGAAAATCCAACCATATTGTTTGATTAACTAATCCACCCCATTAAAGAAATTACGCAATACAATAAATAGCAAAGGCAGACATCGATTTTGAGAAGGAACTCTGGGATGCGGCAAACGAACTGAGAGGGGCTGTATCTGAGAATAATTAAAAGAACTATATTTTGCCGCTGGTATTTTTGAAGCACCTCAGCGAGCGGTATGAGCTGGTGCATGAGAAGATCCTGAACTTACTCCGGGATCCAAAATCCGAGTATTATACCAATGACAAAGAGGAGATCAGCTATGTGCTGGAAGACAATGACGAATACCGGTCCAGAAACACCTTTAAAATCCCCAAAACGGCTTCCTGGCAATACCTGAAGGACAATGCGGAGCAGGATGATATCAAAGTAAAGGTCGATGATGCCTTTGATGTGATCCAGGAACTGCTGACGGGCTATAATCCCCAGCTGAACAACCTGCTGCCCCGGATTTTTGTCAGAAGTGAGTTGTCCCCGAAGCAGACAGGTGGGATCATCAACCTGCTTTCCCATCCCAAATTCTCAGAAAAGGAAAACCCGGAGAGTGATATCCTGGGCAGGATCTATGAATATTATATCGGGCGTTTTGCCATGGCGGAAGGCTCGGGTGCAGGACAGTTTTTCACGCCGGGCAGCATCGTCCGCCTCTTGGTGGAAATGCTGGAACCTTACAAGGGAAGGATCTTTGATCCGGCATGTGGCAGCGGCGGGATGTTTGTCCAAAGCCTGAAGTTTATCCAGGAGCATGGCGGCAATAAAAAAGACATTGCCATCTACGGGCAGGAGATGACGGCGCAGACCCTGCGGCTTTGCCTGATGAACCTGATGCTGCGCAACCTCTCCTTTGACATCAAGCTGGGCAACTCCCTCCTGGATGATAAATTTCCGGAGCTGAAGGCGGATTTTATCATCGCCAACCCGCCCTTTAACGTCAGCAACTGGCATCCCGAAGACCTGCCGGATGGGGATCCGCGACTCTTTGGTCCCAAGGAGGAATTCACCACCGACGGCTCTGCCAATTACATGTGGATGCAGACCTTCTGTCACCACCTCAGCGATACCGGCACCGCGGGCATCGTAATGGCCAACGGCGCCATGACTTCCAATACAAAAGGCGAGAAAAACGTCCGACAGCACATGGTGGACAAGAGCATGGTGGACTGCATCGTCCGGCTACCGGACAAGTTGTTCCTGACCACCGGCATTCCTGCTTGTCTTTTTATCCTGAGCAAAAACCGGGATGGCAAGGACGGCATTCACCGCGAGCGGAGCGGAGAAATCCTTTTTATAGACGCCTCCAAAATGGGAGCGATGGTAAGCCGTAAACTGCGGGTTTTCAATGATGAAGATGTCAGTAAGGTAACCGATAATTACCACCGATGGCGGAATACGGCCGAAGTGAATGCAGCAAACCAGTCCATTCCCTATGCCGACACAGACGGTTTCAGCAAAGCCGCAACCCTGGCGGAAGTACAGAAACAGGATTACAAACTGACGCCGGGCATTTATGTAGGCACCGAATCGGAAGAAGATGATGGTATTCCCTTTGAAGAAAAGATGGCCGGGCTGAAGGCCACTTTGCTCGAGCAGTTTGAAAAGGGGGAGGAACTGAAAAGGAAGATATTGGCTAATTTTGAAAAATTGTAAGCATATGAAAAACAGGCAATAGCACTATAATCTATAGTTTTAAAAGTTCCCAAATTGAGAATTTTATCCTATCTTTGCATAAGCTGAAAATAATGGAAAGAATTTTTGCAAAAAGTACTTTAAGAGCTTATTGGGAGAAACATCCCGAAACAGAGCAGTATCTAAAAACCTGGTATGATACGGCAATTGATGCGGACTGGAAAACACCCAATGATGTGAAACAAAGTTACGCCAATGCAAGCATACTTAAAGACAGCAGGATAGTATTCAACATCAAGGGGAATGCATATCGTTTGGTAGCAAAATTCAATTTCGAAAAACAGTGGATCTTCATCAGATTTATCGGAACCCACAGTGAATATGACAAAATTAATGCAGATACGATTTAAAGATGCAATATGGAACTTAGGCCAATAAAAACAGAAGACGATTATCAGGCAGCTCTAATGAGGCTTGAAAAAATATTTGATGCCCCGGTGGGAACCGTGGAAAGCGATGAGGCTGATATTCTGGCTTTGATGGTGGATGATTATGAAAAGAAGAAATATCCGATCGAAGCTCCGGACCCGATCGAAGCGATTAAGATACGCATGGAAGAGCTGCAGCTCAAGCAAAAAGACCTGGTAAATATCATCGGCGGAAAAAGCAGGGTATCTGAAGTTTTGAACAGAAAAAGGCGGCTGACCGTGGAAATGATCCGAAACCTGAACGAAAAACTTCATTTATCCCCTGGGCTTTTGATTTCCGACTATGAATTGTTGAATTGAAAAAAACAGCACAATGAAAATTTGATTTAACCCAAGTTGATATGTCAAAAAATCATAAAATAGAGGTGCAAGGCATAGCTGTTTGGGTCACCAAAATAAATGAGGACGATTATATATCGCTGACTGACATCGCAAGGCAAAAGGATGCCACCCGAAGTGATTATATCCTTCAAAACTGGATGCGAAACAGAAGCACACTTGAATATTTAGGACTTTGGGAACATTTGAACAATCCCGATTTTAATTCCATCGAATTCGATGGAATTAAAAACCAAGCGGGCTCCAATAGCTTTAGTATGACGCCAAAACGCTGGATAGAGCAAACCAATGCCATTGGAATATTTTCTAAGACAGGGAGATATGGGGGCACTTTCGCCCATAGGGACATTGCTTTTGAATTTGCCTCGTGGATTAGTGCAGAATTTAAACTATATCTGGTTGTAGAGTTTCAAAGACTCAAAAAAGAGGAAGAAGACCCTGGGAAATTAACCTGGAATTTTCAAAGAATGCTTTCCAAAGTTAATTATGCCATACATACCGATGCCGTAAAGGAGAAATTAATTCCTCAGATTTTAAATCCCCATCAGATCAAATATGTATATGCCGATGAAGCGGATATTTTAAACATGGCTCTCTTTGGAATGACAGCCAGGGAATGGAGAACGCTAAATCCCAATGAAAAAGGAAACATCAGAGACATGGCTTCCATTGAACAATTAGTAGTGCTATCCAATATGGAAAGCATCAATGCCATGCTTATCCATAATGGCATGACACAGGCGGAAAGATTAAAACAGCTCAACGAAATATCCATTTCCCAAATGACCTCTTTGCTCCAGGCAAACGGGCTTAAAAAATTGAAATAAATGTTAGAAAATTGGAAAACTTACAGATTTTTTGAATTGTATGAAACTTCATCAGGTCTTTCTAAAGCTAGAGATCAGTTTGGATTTGGTAGTCCATTTGTCACATTTAAAGATGTTTTTTATAATTATTTTTTACCTACAGAACTTGGTGATCTGGCTAATACAAATGAAAAAGAACAAATAAGGGGATCAATAAAAAGAGGTGATATACTTTTAACAAGAACAAGTGAAACACTTCATGAGCTTGGAATGAGTTCTGTTGCATTACAAGATTATCCAAATGCTACTTTTAATGGTTTTTGCAAAAGACTTAGATTAAAAGAAAAAATACAAGTAGAAGTTGACCCTTTATTTATAGGTTATTATTTAAGGTCTCCTAATTTCAGAAATGAAGTATCTCAACATGCAACCATGACTACTCGGGCTAGTTTGAATAATACTTCTATAAATTCTTTAACTGTCTCTTTACCTCCTATCACTGACCAAATTCAAATAGGTAAAATTTTAAAAGCTATAGATGATAAGAGAGAACTCAACCTCCAGATGAACAAAACCCTGGAAGAAATGGCCATGGCTTTATACAAGCATTGGTTTGTGGATTTCGGGCCTTTCCAAGGCGGTGAGTTTGTGGATTCTGAATTGGGGATGATTCCGAAGGGTTGGGAAGTGAAAGGAATATTAGATTTAGCAGATTTATTAAGCGGAGGCACCCCAAAAACTTCAATTTCAGACTACTGGAACGGAAATATCAACTGGGTTTCAGCAAAAGATATAGGAAATGGAGGTTCTATTTATATTAATGATACTGAAAAATCAGTATCAGAACTTGGTGTAAAAAATAGTTCAACAAAAATTCTTCCAGAAGACACGGTCATTTTAGTTGCTAGAGGGTCAGTTGGTAAATATGGAATGATTGCAAAGCCAATGGCAATGAATCAGTCTTGCTATGGGCTATATTCTAAAAGCGAGTTTTCGCAAGGTCTAATATATTTGATGTTTTCTACATTAATTGAACAGTTTCAACAAAGAGCATATGGATCTGTTTTTGACACTATTACTACCTCAACTTTTAATACAACCAAAGTAATTTCGCCACCAAAAGAACTCGTAATTTCCCTTAATGAAAAAATTGACCCCTTATTTTTAAAACTTAAAATGAATATACTTCAATCTGAAACCCTAACCACTCTCCGCGACACCCTCCTCCCCAAACTCATCAGCGGGGAAATCAGGGTAAAAGACGCAGAGAAAACCTTAGCCGCTGCCCTATGAGCAAGATGATCGAAATCACTGTTCAGAAGGCGGCCATCGTCCTATTGCAGGATTTGGGTTATGTCCATCAGGAAGGGAATGCCCTGAAAAGGGACCTTAAAAAAGTAGTGTTGGCCGATGAACTCCGTAGGTTTTTGGAAAGTACTTATCCAGATGTTCCGGCTACCGCCATCAAGGAAGCCTTGGTTTCCTTCACCCAGCACCAGGGCATGGATACCGATCACCGCAACCGGGATTTTCACCGAAAAATGACCCAGGGGATTTCCGTGAGTTGGAAGGATGCCAAGGGAAAGGAACAAGCCAGGCATCTCTATCCCATCCATTACGGGGATCCGCTAAAAAACAGGTTTATCTGCGCGGACGAGATGACCATCATCGGCAAAAACACCCGCAGAACGGATTTATTGATCTACATCAACGGCCTGCCCCTTGTCCTTTTTGAATTTAAGAACATGTTCGACAAGGAAACCGGCGTGGACAATGCCCACCGGCAGATCGGTCATTATGGGCTGGACATCCCGCAGCTTTTTGATTACAATGCCATCAGCATCGTCTCCGATGGACTGGAAGCCCTGCACGGGATGTACAATGCCGCTTTGGAATGGTATGCCCCCTGGAAAAGCCTCGAAGGGGACGACATCGAACAGGATCAGGCACTCCAACTTGAAACCCTTATCAATGGCCTTTTCCCCAAAGCGACCCTGCTGAATTACCTCCGCAACTTCATCTTTCACGAAGACCATAACGGCAAGATCATTAAGAAGGGAGCCAAGTACCACCAGTACTGGGGCGTGGACAAGGCGGTAAACTCTGCCCTCGAAAACATCAAACCCCATGGTGACGGCCGTCTGGGCGTGGTCTGGCATACCCAGGGTTCGGGCAAAAGCATTTCCATGGCCATACTGACCGGGATTTTGCGGCAGCTGCCGGAAATGAAAAACCCCACCATCCTCATACAGGTGGACCGCTCCGATCTGGACCAGCAGCTGTATGAGAACTTTGTGCTTTGCAAGGACCTGGTGGGTGATGTACAGCATGCCGATACCACCGATGACCTGAGGAAACTCCTGAGCAGCGATGGCGGCGGGGTGATTTTCACTACCATAGAAAAGTTCCGGCTCAAGGACCTCGAAAACGGAAAAGAAACGGCACATCCCGTCCTTTCCGAAAGATATAATCTGATCGTGATGGCCGATGAAGCCCACCGTACCCAGTATGGTTTTAATGACGGCGGCTTTGCCCAGAACATCAGAAGGGCGCTGCCCAATGCTTCCTTTATTGGTTTTACGGGTACGCCCGTAGATGGTAAGGATGCCGATACGCAATTGGTCTTCGGCAAAACCATCCATACCTATGACATCAAACAGGCCGTGGAAGACGGAGCCACGGTGCCCATCTACTATGAACCCAAGATGGTGCCACTGAACATCAAAGGCGAATACAGCAGGGAGTTGGAGGAAGTGGCCGAAGGAGCCGAAGAAAGCAGCAATGCCGTCTGGGCAGCGGTGGAAGATGCAGCAGGAGCGGAAGAGCGGGTGGCTAAAGTTGCCGCCGAAATCCTAAAACATTACGGGGCCAGAACCGCCACGCTGGACGGCAAGGCCATGATCATCTGCATGAGCCGGAGAAACTGTGTGAAGATGTACGATGCCATCACGGCATTGGAAGGTTGCCCGGAAGTGGCCGTGATCATGACCAGCAATGTGAGCAAGGATCCGTTGACCTGGAATCCCCATGTGCGGACCAAGGAAAGCATGGAGGCCGTCAAGAAGCGGTTCAGAACACCCGATGACGCTCTGAAAATCGTGATCGTCCGGGACATGTGGCTGACCGGATTTGATGCGCCCAGCGCCCATACCCTCTATGTGGACAAGATCATGAAAGGCCACAACCTGATGCAGGCCATCGCGCGGGTAAACCGGGTATTCAAAGAAAAACCCAACGGGCTGGTGGTGGATTTTATCGGGATATCCGGCTTCCTGGCTGCAGCCACCAAGAAGTATACGGGCAGTGGGGGAGAGGGGAAACCTACGCTGAACATTGAAGTAGCCGTTAACCTCTGTCTTGAACAGTTCGACATCGTGAAAGATCTCCTTGAAGATTTTGATATCGAAAGTATCAAACTGATGGCTGATCTTGAAAAGATGAAATGGTCCAATACTTTGGTCAACAAACTGTTGCGGTCAGATCCGATTACCGATAAATTCTTGCAGGAAGAAAGGAAGTTGACCGAGTTGGTGGCCATGTGCAATTCCGACGAACGCATCTGGCCCATCCAGGAAGAGGTCGCGGTGATCCAAAAAATCCGGCACCTGATCAGCAAGATCAAATCCCCACCCGGGCCACAGCGCCAGAAAAACGACCGGATCAAAGACCTGATCAGCAAATCCATCGAATCCCATGCCATCGTGGACCTGGCGTCTATGTACGATCTGGACCAGATAGACATCTCCATCATCGACGACCGCTTCCAGGCCATCGTCAAAGAAAAAGGCGGAGAGAACATCAAAATCGAACTCCTCCGAAGGATCATCAACGATGAGCTCAAGGTCCGCATGCACAAAAACATTAAAAGGAACAGAAGCCTGAAGGAAGAACTCGAACGCGTCTTGGGCCAATACCACAAAAACAGCCTTGACTCTATCGCAGCCATCAAGCACCTCCTGGACATCGCCACCGAATTCAAAAACGACGACATCCGGACCAGAGAACTGGGCCTCACCGAAGACGAGCTCGCCTTCTATGACCTCCTCTCCGCCAACGAAAAACTCCTCAACGAAAAAGGCCCCATCCAGGATCTGGTCCACAAAGTAGTGGCTTCGGTAAAAAGGAACCTCCAGCTCGACTGGACGAAAAAGGAAGACGCCCGCGCAGCGATCAGATTGGCGGTGAAGAAGGAATTGAGGGGAAAGGTGCAGTTTTCGGCTTTGGATCAGTTGCTGCAGGAGGTGATTGAGCAGGCAGAAGGGCAATATGGGGATTGGGTGGCAGAGGGGTGAAGGGGGGATTTTACGGTATTATATGGTAGAAATTATTTGAAATAAATTTTTTTGAATATACTTTAAAGTTGCAAATAATTGATTTCGGTGTCATTAAAATTGAGAGTACCGTATTAAATAAGGGTGTTGGAGAACAATTTAAGCCCATCAAAGAAGCGCCTTTCCAACCCGTCCTATTTTCTGAGTTGGAATTGGAAATCCTTAAAACAGTTGCCCATACTTTTCGGACCTGTTCAACACAGGAAATCATACTTAAAAGCCATAATGAAGACGCCTAGCTAACAATGAAGCGCATAAAAGTATAATCAGTTACGAGGATGCTTTTACTTTGAAAGAGATTTGATGATGGGTTTCTGCATTGTTGATGCTATCTAGGTTTAGGAATCCTGACCTTAGCAGGAAAAATCGAACTCCTCTGAAGGATCATAAACGATGAGCTCAAGGTACGCATGCACAAAAACATCAAAAGGAACAGAAGCCTGAAGGACGAACTCGAACGCGTACCCGGCCAATACCACAAAAACAGCCTTTACTCCATCGCAGCCATCAAGTATAAATTTTAAACCCATTTAAATTTAACAAAGTCAAAGCAATTAAGGGGCTTAGGCAAGTAACGGTTTCATTTCCAAACCTGTTCTATCATTGGGAGTTGGGCTACAAGTTAGCCTAATGGACAAAAACAGAAGCATAATAAGAGCCCTATGAATTTAGATCTATACATCCTGTCCCGAGAATCGGGATACGGTTCTGTGAGAGGTTTAGGGGTGGAATTCCCCTTTAGTTACTTGACTATGCCTTCGCCCTTCTTTTTCTGTCGTGTTTGGTCGTGTCATTTGTCTATTTTTTTCTCCAGTCCCAAGGTGCTGTCGGGTTAGGTTCGCTCCAAATTCCAACTTGATTATTTCTAGCTTTTACCTCTAATTCTGCATACTCTTGATTGTCAGAATACTTTTTGAAATGCCAAGCTAAACCATTATTTACTAGTTCTTTATTTAAATTGACACCGTTCAGTAGTATAATCTCTGATATTAACCTTTGATTTCTGTCAAACTTGTTTTTATGATTTAGTTGAACAAATTGTCCAAAGCACAAATCAGAGGCAAATTGTTTTGCCTTTGTTCCAAAAGGTTGTTTCTTTTCTGGGCAGTCAATATGCTCTAACCTTATGACTTGTTCTTTCCCGTCAATTAGAACAACAAATGTGTCTCCGTCTTTTATACCAACAACTTTATAACCAATGGTTTCAGTATTTGATTCTGTGTTTAATGTTTTTTCTGTGCTTACATTTTTATAACGCTTGTAATCTTTACTTTCGGGGTGGTTACAACTGAATAAGCAAAGTGAAAAAAGTATGTAAAGTAGTTTTGTCATTTAAAAATTATTTCTCCATTTACATTGTCAATTTCAATACTTCCAAATCTTTCTAATACTGTTTGCCCTAATAAAAGAGGTGCGTTTACATTGTCAATAACTAATGCTTCAACATTTTCTAAAATCATATTGTCAATTTTTACTTCACGCAAATTAACTTTAGTACCCTCGGAAATTTTTCCTGTGGCATCTTGGAAATATTCCACATTTAATATGTCTTCTTTTTGCAATGTACCTTGTCTGTATAAAACGGTAGCTTCGGCTGGCGAAATACAAATACTACTTGCACCAGTGTCAAAAATAAAGCGAAGTCTAATTCCATTAATTTCTATCCAAACATAACGAACACCATTTTGAAACTCCATTTTCAATACATTTCGATTTGCTATTGTATTATTGTTTTGAGTTTCTGATTGTACTGCATTTAAATTGATATCATCATTTGTAGAATTGTATTCTTTTTCACTTCCTTGATTGCGTTCATACTTCTTACTTTCAGGGTGATTGCAACTCATTAGGCTGGTAAAAATAATTAATAAACAAGCTTTATGATTCATAATTACTTCTTGTAAGATGGTATTTGTCTTAAAGTATCTTTAGCGAAGTAGTATATTCCTTCTTTTTCTTCAAAGCAATTTTTGTTTAGCTCTAAAAGATGTTTAGAATAGATTGCTTCTTGACCAGAATAGATACTACTTATTTCTGTAGGATTTTTAATGAAAATTACTTTTACAACATCCTCCAACTTTATATTGGGTTTTAAATTTTTAGCTACAATTCTAAAATCATTTTCATTTAGTATTGAATTTGATTTTGGATTTAAATCTTCAATTTTTGTAATCTCAACAGGTTTCTGTTCTTGTGGAATTGTATTTATTTGTTCTTGATTTTGAATTACTTCTTTTTCATTTTCTGTATTGGATTTATAAAACAAGAAGTAAACCCAAGTGAAAATTAGAAAAAAAGCTAAAACCAATGTTGCAACTTTATAAATGTTAATTTTATAAACTTTGTCTTCTTCTTCTCTTTCTTCTCTTCTTTTATGATCACTTCTATGCTCAAAGTCTTGTCGTTGGTTTTCAGTATGTAAATTTCCTTTTGGTTTTGGTTTCGGAATTGTAGTTGTATAATTAGGTCTTTTTAAGTCGCTTATTCCATTGTTAAAAAGTATTTTGTTGCTATTATGGATTTGTTTTACCTCCTCTAATTTTCCATTATTGTGTCTTAATTGATTAATTAAATTCTTGGTTTTATTTAAAAAATCATCATAAAACTGTCCAGTTTTATTGATATCCTCTTTCGATTCTGTCAATTTTCTCTCATTTTCAAGATGCGTTCTTTCGCTTTGCTCAATTTGATTTTTAAACTCTTGAATTGTTCTAGTTTTATCATCATTTATTCTTTGAACTTCTCTTTCAAATTCTGAAATAGATTGTTCTCTTTTTCTTTTCCTTTCTTCGAGTAAATTATTGATTTCTCTTTCAAATTCTAGCTTGTCTCCAACGTTTTGAATTAGTTTGAAAATACCTTTTTGTATAACAAATTTTGCAACTTCATCGCTATTTGTAAAGTAAATAGTATCGTAAACATTTAATAAATCAATTGATTTACTGAAAAATGCAGCCAGCCTACTTGGAGATGTATCACAGTAAACTACTATACTTTTATTATTGGTATTGAAATTTAGATCTGCGATTTCAATTTGAGGATTTTCAATTTTATCAAAATCTCTTAAATTAGATATTGGAATAAAATCTTTCGAATGATTAACTTTTAAAATACCATTATTAAGATTGTTTTCAGTTAACTTTTGGTGAAATTCATTTAAACAATTCAAAACATATTGCTCATCAGCGATTGCATTTTCAAGCATTATGCTTGAGCCAATAAAGGTTCCATCCCTTTTAGATGCTTGTTCTTGTGCAAAACTATATATTGAATATGATATAAGTTTAGAACTTCTGATGCTTTCTTTCCTTATTGAGTAAATAGTTGAGTTAGGAAAAACTTTTATAGCATTTGATAAATCAAAAACCTTAACTTGCTTTGCTATTTCGGGATTTCCATATTTGAAAGGTGTCTGTCGAAAGTCATTTGGATGGCCAAAAGTTGCAAAAGCAAAAATGTAACAATTCGTATTTACCATAATTTAAAAGCTAAAGTTAATTCTCTCCCAAAATGTTCCTTCGTAATCTAAAGGATATCCAGTAATGCTTTCATAAAGCCATTTTGAGATTATTTCAGCAGAATCTAAATTCAGATTTCTTATTCTTTCTGTATTTCCATTGTTTTCAATTTTGCCTATTGTAAAATAAGTCTTGCTAAATTCATAAGCGTTTACACGATTATTTGTCATAGGTAATTTTTCAGCAATAAATGATTCCAATTCATCTTCCGATGCAACTCCACCTTTGCCTGATAAATCCCACTTTGATATTACTAAAATTATGTTTATGTATTTGGGGTCAATCCCTTTTTCAACTAATCGATTTAAAAACTCATAGATTAAAGAATCTTCTTTGTGTGCAGAATCATAGCTAGTAACAATAATAATATTGAGAGGGATTTGGGCATTTAAATATTGGTCAATACTACTGTGATATTGATTACCTCGTGTAATCTCAACGTGATTTCCTCCAGCTGTTTCTAAAAATGTAAGGTTTATTGGAGGCACTTTTTTGGATTTATTACTAGGCTCAAATTTTAAATCAATTCTAGTTACTTGATCTCTAGTAGTCCTATTAGGCAAAATTCCTTTACTAATGTTCTCAAAAAAGTCAGCTAATAATGCTTGTGCTTCTTTTGAGTTCGGTGCACCAGATTTTGGACTTAATACTCCAGCTTGTGAACTTAAATAGTATAGCATTGAAGATAAAATTACTGATTTGCCTGATGCTGAAACACCAAAAAAGAAAACAAAATTACTGTCCTTATTTTTTATTTCATTATTTGCACCTTTTGAAATTGGAACAAAATCATCATTACTTTGATTGGAAGAATTATTTTCTATTGACAAAGGTTTTAATTCCTCTTCATTGTCAAATGACAATGGTTTTAAGTTGTCGTTATCGTTGATCATTTTTTTGTAATTAGTTGTTTGGAATTAAAACTTTACCTCTTGATGTGGTTCTGCCACCATTGTAGTTGTTGTTTCTTGGGTCGGTAGGCATCAATAAAATGATGATTAAAATGCCAAAATCAAGTAAAATACAGCCCGCTAAAACTACAAAAGCAAACATTCCAAAGTTTTTAACAGCGTGGTCAAAGGCGTAACCAATTTTTCCAACTTCTTGTGTTTTGGATAGAGATGGTGTTAATTTAAATTTATCATCTCCCAAAATAGTATGTGCACGATTTCCTAATTTGTTGTATTCTGTCAATGATTTATCAATTTGACCTTGTGCCATATCATCAATTTCATTTTGTGAAAGTAACAATAGACTTTGTATGTCTTTATTCCATCTTAAAACTGCATTATTGATGTCAGTCATTAAGTTTTTTTCTTCGGGAGACAAATTATAAACCATCTGAACAATTTGTTCTTCCATTCTTTCTGCTAAATCTTGATAGCCTGATGGTGTTTGGTTTATAGGTGTTAATGGAGTTATTTTTTTCCCAATTAATTTTTCTATTCTGCCAATTATTTGTCTTGCTTCTGTTCCAATACCTGTATTTTTTGGGTCTGTAATTTGGATTTTTAGCAAGTTTATTTCGCTTCTGATTGCTTGGCGTGTCTTTTGGTCTGCAACGGAATAGTTAAGTTTAGCTTCAACATTTGTTTCAAGTTCATTAAATTTTTCATTTATATCTCTCAATTCAGTTGTATAAATGTCAGTTCTCATAAACCTTGTGTACAAGGAATTGAAGTTTGCCACAAAACAAAAAGCTGCAAAAAAGAAATATATCCAACTTAAACCAGTCGGTGAACCACCTCTTAACTTCACAAGTCTGATTTGCCAGAGTAAAAAAAGTAAAATTAAGGACAGCACTAAAGCTATTATGACTGAACTTCCTCCAAAAATTTGGTCTAAGCCTAACCAAGTTTGGTAAAAGCTGACACTAATAAGTAGCACAGCAAGGAATGCCAAAAATAGGTCCGTTACTGTAAATAATTGTTTCTTCATTTTTCTGTATTTATTTAATTGTTAATTGTTTTGCGGTTTTAAATTTCTGAATTTCTGTGTCATAATTAACACAATGTCTCTTTTTGTTACGTGTTGTTTTCAAAATCTTGTTCTTCATTCGTCTGTTCGTTTTTAGCACTGTCGTCTTTTAGGGTTAGGCATAACGGTTTGCAGCTACCCGAAGGTGGCGATTTCGAAGCACTTCACTGTCAACCAAGCACAAACTTTGATAGAAGCACAAAGCTTGATTTAACCACTGAACCGCCACTTTTGGGCACAGTAATTTATATTTTAATAGGTCTACTACTCGTAATTAGCACCTTCCTTGCAATGAATTCTATTAGTTCAATATCATAATCCATCTTTTTGACTTCATTTGAATATGGTAGTAAAACTTCAAAATCTCCCTCTGATGCTTTAGAATGAACTATCCTACATCGTATTTCATAGATTCTTTCGCTAACTTCAGCAATTAAATCAGCTGTTTCATTTTTAACGGATATTTTTTGCTTTGCCAAATTCTTTCCTTTATTCTCCGCATAAAAGTCAAACCTTTTCTGGTCTGTTGTAAAGAATTCCTTTAATTCAATATTATTTGTACATGAATTTATTGTGGCTTTTAGTTGCTCACGTTCATTTCCAAATGATTTACCTCCTACATTAGATTGAATTGTGGATATGATTTTCGTAATATCAGTATCCCTATTAGGATTAAATCTAGGATCTTTAATTATTCCTTGAATCTTTTGTTTAGCCTCAAAGCTAGAATAAATAGGAAAATAAAACTCAACTGTTTGATAGAATGCTAAATATTGAAAAATTGGCATCTGACCAGATTCTTTTGCATACCAATAAAGTGAAATTGGTTCTGAATCATACTCGTATTTAGGCTCGGAGATTTTTGCGGTTTCATCTACAAAGAGTTGTTTCCTCCTACGTCTGTTATGCCTTTCTATCCAACTTTCTCTCTGACTTTGAAGGCTAATAGGTATCTCGTAGGAAAGATCAATTTGGAAAAATATTGAATTAGCGATTTTGTCCAAAATCTCTCTAGCTGCATCGTGGGTAGCCGCTTTAGAGTTTTCGATTTTAAGAGTAATTCTTCTTAGACTTCTTCCTCTAGGCCCTCTTTCTCTACATGATGATAAGAATGCAAATTCATGAGAACAATATCCCATTGAAATCACAAAGTTGTCAAAAGTCGGCAGAGTTATTGAAGTTATTTCTTCATTCTCTTCATCATCATCTTCCTTTTCTGGTTTATTAATAAGTTCATTCAGTCTATTAAAGAAAAATCTTGAGGGACTTTCAACGCTTGATATTTCCGCTTCAATAATTCCTTTTTCTTTCGACCAAATTCCTTCATATCCTTGAATGAAACGAAACTTTTCAAATTCACATCCTAAAGCCTGTTCTAGGGGTTCTTCCCTGAATACAAGAAAGCAATCATTCTTTTCTCTACCTGCTGGAATATCAAATATTATTCTATTTGGAAATTCAGGGTTTTCGGGTACAATTTCTTCATAAACGATTTTTGATTCGTCTAATCTCTTTTTTAGTTCAATTATTCTGTCTTCCATCGATTTCATATTATTGTGCCCAACGTTTGGCTTTACGCCATTAATGGCGTAAAGCGCTGATATCAATATTAATAACGCCAAAAATGGCGCATATTCCTTGATTAAATTCATTTTAATGTTTGCTTTTTCCGGAACTATCGACCTTTCAAAGATGATTAAAGGAAAAATGATATTTAATCAGGTTATCTATTTCAGTAAAAATTCTTCTTAAAATGAATTTGTCCCATACTTCAAACCTACAAACTTCTCACCATTTAAAATATACCCCGAACAGGGTATATTTACTATGATAATAGCTAGTATTTTCTTGCTTAAATACAAAATAGGGAAGAAGGTAAACTGAAATGCAATTGAAAAAGGTTTTGATATTCCGCAAAAATTAATCTGGTATTAGAAAAAAATTTAAAATCAATTTCAGCAAAATAGCTGAGCCTGGAATGTTCAATATGCTAGGAGAGGTGGATAATGGGGCTGGTTATTGGCACTTCCGTTTCCATATGACAGGAGAGTTTATGTCAAGGAAGTCAATGGTTTTGTAATCTGTGCTGTATAAAATTTGCATTCCTATTGCTGTGTTGGGGTTCAAATGTGTGGCAAAAAAAAAGAGTTTTTAAAACGGCAATTACACATTGATATCTTTAAAATTATGAATACGTGCATATCGAATCATATTTGTCAATGCTTCTGCATCTATTTTCGGGATTTCTAAAATAGAATTCAACAACGTGGTATCATATTCATTTGCTTCTGAAATGAAATAAGGTTTTAAATGTTTACCAATGCTTTCGTAATACATTTTTTCAATCGCATTTACATAGTTAAAATCCAAGGTATTTGGAACCATAGAAAAGTTTGTGTAACCCACTTCTTTCATAATTAATTTCAAACCTTTTACAATATTAAAACTCGTATGGTTGACGATATTGAGTTGCTTGATGTCGTCGCGTTGAAAGGTGCTTAGGATTACTTTTGCCACATAATCTACGGGAATAATATTTAAGCCTGTGGTGTCATTCACCATAAAACGCACATTTTCCTGTTCAGGACTTCTGTTGGCGGTCAGGTGAAAAAACTTTGCCAAAAGGTAAAAAACCATGAATTTAGGGATAAAAAAATTGCTTTCTTTCCCAATCATTTTACCGCCAATAACACTCGGTCTTAGTATTTGATAGGGCAATCCAATAGACAAACACTGTTCAACCACAAAATTTTCAGATTCAAATTTGGCATTTTCATATGCATTTCGGTGCGTAGGTTTAAATTTTAAATTATGAAAATCATTGTCTATGATGCCGGTTCTTTCTCCAGAAGCAAAAGCAGTACTGATATAAATGAACTTCTTTATAAAGGGACTAAAAGTGTTGAATATTGCTTTGGTGATCGTGGTGTTTTCTTCAAATATTTTTTCTCGCTGCTCCTCATCTGTTGAAAGATTTACATAGCCCGCGGAATGTATAAAATAGGCATCTTTTATCTTGTCCGAATACGCATCCTGTATTTGAGACAAATCGGAATCAATGATTTCAATATATTCATGCAGTTTTTCCAAGCCCTGTTCCTTCACTATTGCAGGGGTATAGCTACTGGACAGCAGCTCGTTTATTCTGTCTTTTGCACTAATTTTGCCTTTTTTTCGGGTGATCAAGAACAGTTTTCCTGTGATTGAATTTTTTATAAAATGTGTCAATGCCTCATACAATATATGTGAGCCTAACACGCCTGTAGCGCCTGTAATAACGATTTTCATTAGTCTTTTTTTCTATTCTGCCCAAATGTAAGTTTAAAATTCAACCTTTAGGAAGAATAGCGCCTTAAACGAATAAAAGGTAGAGGAATATGAACATTTGATTTTTAAACTCAGCTCCTGTTGTACAGCAAACTTACTTTTTGTGAATCAAACACCAAGTCGCTTGCCTGGCAAATGTAAATGACAGGATTTTGGTTTAAAGGTCTATTGCCTCGCGGGTGCTGGTAACTGGATTTGCAACAATAAAATGGACCAATATATTTAGCCCGTTGATTTGTTGATTCCCGTCGCCTGCCACGGCCTCCTCAAATTGCAAGTTGGCGGGTTGGGTGATGATCGGGGGGGGCAAATTCGCTGACACCTCTGTTCAGGGTGTGAATGCGGTGATGAGGCACTTGTTTGTACTTCTTCAAAATCGAATTCAATCTTGGCTGATTTTTCATTTAGGGAAGGGTTCTCCTGGTCTTGGCCGCAGGAAAAAATAGGAGGGATGCTGCTATACTGAATAATCGGATTTTGTTTTTCACGATTTTCAACCCGTTTACTTCATTGCAAACTCCATTCACTGATGATCAATCAGTTGTTGGCTATTTTAGACCTCACCCAATTGGTATCAGGAATTATTCTCCCAAGGGCCTGATTTTCTTCCAGGTTCAATTCCATTTGGAAACGGAATGGATATTTCGGGTTTAACCCGTGTTGGGTCGGGTTCTATGTTTAGTGTTGATTGAATCAAAGCTAATCTTTCATTCTTTCCCAGAAGCCTTAAATATCCGAAGTGCCTTATCTTGACAAACCTATTTGGGAATATCCCCATGGTCGGTACAAGCCGTATTGTTCAAAGTTTCTGATAAATTCCTATTGGCTGAGCCACATCTGTTTGGTTCTGGAGTCGTCAGCATGGTGTTAGTACCTGATGTGGGTAAAGTTGACTTCAAGAATTCTAGGTCTGGGAATACGATTTTGTGAGTACATCTGCCCAGTTATTGCACAACCTTGGAGAGCCAAAGGGGGATTTGGGATACATATCCGTTCCATTTTTTTGACTTGGGGACTTTGAGTATATTGTTTTTGTCAGTTTTCCGCTTGATTGACCCTAAATATACATTTGACTTCCTTACGGGGCTGTAACAAATAGAAAATCAGACTATTTGAACAATAATGTAGAACTCAATATGGTGAGGTCAAAAACTG
The DNA here is from genome assembly GCF_000381545.1 of Rhodonellum psychrophilum GCM71 = DSM 17998. GTDB lineage: Bacteria > Bacteroidota > Bacteroidia > Cytophagales > Cyclobacteriaceae > Rhodonellum > Rhodonellum psychrophilum. The sequence continues at coordinate 64,683 of NZ_KB906693.1, forward strand.
TAAACAACTGACTGATTATCAAGCAATATCATGCCGGAATAGAATTTATTATGCATAAAAGGGCTTGAATTGTCATTTTCAAGCCCTTTCATAAACATGGCTTTGGAAATACTTGACAGGCTTTTCTGCGGAAAAAGGAACCTGTTGGTTTTGTACTTTGTGCCTTTCCAACTCTTTTTGTCAAAGCCATCTACAAAGACGATCCAATGAATCCTGAGATGCAACACAGGCTGTAGGGATAAAAAGCATAAATCCTGCACCCAAGGTTGCGATCAACAACAACCGGATCCTTGAGATCGACAATGTATTGGTCAGATTCAAGTCGAAGGATTACTGGGACAACAAAACCAAAACCATGCAGCTTGCCTGTATGGAGTTTTTCAGTAGGCTCATGCAGCATGTCTATCTCGAGTACCGGGATTCTCCCCAACTGGTTTTACAAAATGCAGTATTTTGGGATCATGGATTCTGCCAACGTTGTGCCTCATTTTAGAAAGCCAACCGAATATTCAGGCACATTTGGTTTTTGCCGACAAGCTAAGCCAAAAATAAAAAACCAAAAGAACTTGAATTTTACCAACTCTTGACAGAATAAAATTTATACATTTGAATTTCAACATTATGACAAGATTTTTCTGCATTGCGATGTTAACAGCAATAGGTTTATTCTTAAAACCTGTGGAATCCTATGCCTGTAGCTCAAAATCTGAAAACACAGAAATTACGAGTGACAAACAATCAGCTTCTGAAACAGAAAAAAAAGACTGTAGTAGTAAAGAAAAAGGACCATGTGGCAAGCACGGAAAGGACTGTGACGGCAAATGTGGTAATCCAGCTTGTCATTGCCCTACTCATTGCAAAAGCTTTTTAGGTACGTTATTTGCGCCACTTTTAATAGTTAAAACGACATTGAGCAAACCCGACTTTTTCTATCGAGAAGCCTATTATACTTCAGGGTTTCTCGCTATTTGGCTCCCGCCAAAAATAGGCTGATTTTCTTCTTTGACAGCCATAGGTCTGTCCATACGAGAGCATACCTTGTTTTCGGAATTTTATAATATTCAATAACATTAAATTTTCTATGATGAACTCAATAAAAATATTGATGGCATTAACCGTGTTGCTATCCCACACTGTATGCATTGCTCAAATTAAAAATGCCCAATCCGAAAGTGTAAAAATTTACGGTAACTGCGGAATGTGCGAAAGCACCATTGAAAAAGCTGGAAATGTGAATAAAGTAGCAGAAGTCGATTGGAATAAAGACACCAAAATGGCCACGCTCACTTATGATGTGGGTAAGACAAATCCAGATGAAATATTGAAACGAATCGCATTGGCGGGTTATGATAGCGACACATTTCTGGCACCTGATGATGCTTATTCAAAACTGCCCGAATGTTGCCAATATGAGCGTGTAAATAAATCGGAAACGTCCAAAGTAGAGGCTGCGGAAGACCATTCTAAGCACAACCCAATGACCAAGCTACCCACTGAAGCAAATCAGGAAACAAATCAATTAAAAGCGGTTTTTGACAACTACTTTGCTCTGAAAGATGCTTTGGTGCAATCAGACGGAACTTTGGCTTCCGCCCAAGCAAAAGAACTGCTCAATGCACTGAATGCTGTTCAAATGAATAAGCTATCCCATGAAGTACATATGGTTTGGATGAAAGTAATGAAAGGTTTAGTATTTGATATAGAACATATTGAAGAAACCAAAGATGTAGGACATCAAAGAGATCATTTTAATACCTTATCCGATAATATGTATCAATTGCTAAAAGTTTCAAAATATGAAGAACCTGTTTATTACCAACATTGCCCTATGGCAAACAGCGGCAAAGGAGCAAATTGGTTAAGTAAGGAAAATGCAGTAAAAAATCCTTACTACGGTTCGCAAATGCTTACCTGTGGTAAAACTGTGGAAACAATTGAAAATTAAACCAAAAGAACAAATGAAAAATCTAACCCTGTTTTTATTCCTTGCCTTTGCGCCTTTAGTTTCTTTTGGTCAACACGAGCACCATCAGGCAAAAAATGATACAACGGTCAAAGCCAAAAGTCCACGTACTGCAGCCATGGCAATGGTTGGAGGTAACCACGTTCACATTGAGTATGGCGCTCCAAGTGTAAGGGGGCGGAATATTTGGAATGGATTGGTTGCCTACAACCAGGTGTGGGCTACAGGTGCACACAAAGCGACGTGGATCGAGATTTCAAATGACGTTTCTATCAACGGCACCATGCTTCCAAAAGGCAAGTATGGAATTTTTACCATTCCCGGCAAATCGGAATGGACGCTGATCATCAGTAAAGATTGGGATATGCACCTGGCCGATGATTATAATGAAGCAAATGATTTGATCAGACTAAAAGTCAAACCCAAAAAGAGCAAAGACCTTGTTGAAGAACTGCAATACCAAGTGAAGGAAACAGGAAAGGACCAAGGTAGAATTGAGATCAGTTGGGAATATTTGAGTGTTGGATTTGATTTTAAAAATTCAGGTAAATGAAAAAATATACCTGTCCGATGCACCTTCAAGTGCTGAAAGACGAACCCGGGAAATGCCCTATTTGTGGGATGGACTTAGTGCCTTTTGGAAAAAATTCCGAACATTCTCATCACGACAATACAACCAAAAACCACGAAAGCCATTCCCAAAAGGGCTTTAACAAACACGAAGGTCATCATACGAGCGACTTTATCAAGCGCTTTTGGGTAAGTCTTGCGCTGACAGTTCCAATACTTTTACTGTCTCACATGATACAGGAGTGGCTGGGATTTGAAATTAGTTTCCCCGGAGATAGATATGTATTAATGGCATTGGGTACTGCCATTTACATTTATGGTGGGATGCCATTCTTAAAAGGAATGGTTGGGGAGATTAAATCCAAAGCCATTGGGATGATGACCTTGGTGGCTCTGGCCATTTCAGTGGCATACTTCTACAGTATGGCTGTGGCTCTTGGATTTCCCGGAATGGATTTCTTTTGGGAGCTTGCCACTTTGATTGTCATTATGCTCTTGGGGCATTGGCTGGAGATGCGTTCCCAAATGGCTGCCTCAAAAGCATTGCAGTCTTTGGTGGCATTACTGCCCAATGAGGTAACTATTGAACGCAATGGTCAAGCGGTTAAAATACAGTTGGATGAACTTGTGAATGACGATATCATTCTCATTAAGCCAGGAGAGAAAATTGCCGCTGATGGATGGGTATTGGAAGGCTCTTCTTCTGTAAATGAAAGTATGCTGACAGGCGAAAGTGTGCCTGTGAAAAAACAAATGGATGCAAAAGTAATTGCAGGCTCCATAAATGGTGATGGCGTTTTAAAGATTAAAGCGACAGGAGTAGGAAAAGACAGCTACCTCGATAAGGTAATCAATTTGGTGCAGGATGCACAGGCTGCAAAATCCAACACACAAAACCTAGCAGATAAAGTGGCCAAATGGCTTACCTTTATTGCCATTGCGGTTGGCCTTGGGACTTTTGTTTTTTGGTACAGCAACAGTGGAGATTTGGCTTTTGCCTTGGAAAGAATGGTAACGGTAATGGTCACCGCTTGCCCACATGCTTTGGGGGTTGCTATCCCATTAGTGGTTGCGATCTCTACAACCCTTTCGGCCACAAATGGTCTCTTAATCAGAAACAGAACTGCTTTTGAAACCACCAGAAAATTATCTGTGATTATCTTTGATAAAACAGGCACCCTTACCCAAGGATCTCACAGGGTTCAAAAAACTATTCCGTTAACAGATAAATATTCTGCTGATGATATTATCCAGTATGCAGCAGCTGTTCAGCAAAATTCTGAACACCATATTGCAAAAGGGGTACTGCATACTTTAAAAGACAGAAAACTCGATTTATGGAAATCAGAGAACTTCCAGTTGATTCAGGGAATGGGCGTAATGGGAACAGTAAAAGGCAAATCAGTGATCGCTGCCGGGCCAAATTATTTGAAGGATAAAAGCCTAGCCTTACCTGAAATACCGAAAGACATCAATCAAGATGCCGAAACAGTGAATTTTTTGCTGATTGACGATGAAGTAGTGGGTATTATTACTTTGGCAGATACCATTCGAGAAGGTTCGCAACAGGCAATTGATGATTTGAAAAAGATGAACATCAAATCATACCTCCTTACAGGTGATAATGAAAAAATTGCCGCGGCAGTAAGCAATGCGTTGGGAATGGACGGTTTCTTTGCAAACGTGCTCCCTCACGATAAGCAAGAGAAAATTAAAGAATTCCAAGCCAAAGGAGAAATTGTAGCGATGACCGGTGATGGCGTTAATGATGCGCCTGCATTGGCACAGGCAGATGTGGGAATAGCTGTGGGTTCGGGTACCGATGTAGCGGCTGAAACTGCGGATATTATACTGGTAAATAGCGACCCAAGAGATGTTTCAAAAATGATTGATTTTGGAAAGCGCACCTATCAGAAAATGATACAGAACCTGGTTTGGGCGGTAGGATATAATATTATCGCTATTCCCCTTGCTGCTGGGGTACTCTATCCAAACTTTGTATTAAGCCCTGCAATGGGTGCGGTGTTAATGAGTGCCAGCACCATTGTGGTCGCTATCAATGCAAGTTTACTAAAACTGAATAAATCAAATTCCTAAAATGATACAAAATAATATTTATAAAAAGTTGTTGCCAATAGCCATAGTGCTATTGGTAACGAACTCACTTTTTGCACAAAAGGTAGTCCGTTACGACCTGTATGTAAAAGATACCCTTGTCAATTTTTCAGGCAAAGAAAGGCGGGCAATTGCTGTAAATGGACAAATACCAATGCCAACACTTACTTTCACAAAAGGTGATACAGCAGAAATTTATGTACATAACCAACTCAAAGAAAGCACCTCTTTACATTGGCATGGCTTGTTTTTGCCCAACAAGGAAGATGGTGTTCCTTTTCTGACACAAATGCCCATTGAACCAGGCACAACACACAAATATACCTTCCCAATAATCCAGCATGGCACGCATTGGTATCACAGCCACAGTGGACTTCAAGAACAAATAGGAATGTATGGTTCCATGATATTGAAAAAACGGGATGACGACCCGACATTCAGAAAAGACATTGACGATTTGCCGACGATCCCCATTATTTTAAGTGAATGGACAGACTACAAACCCGAAAACGTACACCGAATGTTGCACAATGCTTCCGATTGGTTTGCTATCAAAAAGGGAACAACCCAAAGTTATTCCGAAGCCATACGAGAAGGTCATTTTAAAACCAAACTCACCAACGAATGGAAACGAATGTTGGCAATGGATGTAAGCGATATTTATTACGATAAATTTCTAATAAACGGCAAAAATGAAAGCCAACTATCCCAATTCAAAGCAGGGGATAGCGTACGGTTGCAAATCTCAAACGGTGGTGCGTCCTCCTATTTTTGGCTAACCTATGCAGGCGGCAAAATGACCGTCATAGCCAATGACGGCAACGATGTAGATCCTGTGGAAGTCGACAGGTTGATTATTGGCGTGTCGGAAACCTATGATGTCATCGTGACCATTCCCGCTGAAAATACTTCCTATGAGTTTCTTGCCACAGCAGAGGACAGAACCAAATCCGCTTCCATTTACATCGGCTCAGGCATCAAACAATTGGTCAGTCCATTGCCCAAACTGAAATATTTTGAAGGCATGAAGATGATGAACGGTATGATGAAGATGAATGGCGATATGAACGATATGGGAATGAATATGAGCCTTCAGCAAATGGATATGAACACGGTCATGTATCCCGAAATTTCAGGCGAGAAGAAACCGATGAAAATGGATGAAATGCCAGAAATGGAGATGGAGAATATGGACCATTCCAAACAAGGTTCAGGCAATGCGGATATAGTAACGCTCAATTATGCCATGCTTAAATCCCCAACCATTACCACTTTGCCAAAAGATGCACCAATCAGGGAATTAAGGTTTGAATTAACCGGAAATATGAACCGCTATGTATGGAGTATGGACAATAAGGTGCTTGCGGAATCCGATAAAATTTTGATAAAGAAAGGAGAGATTGTAAGAATCACAATGTTCAACAACTCCATGATGCGTCACCCCATGCACTTGCACGGACATGATTTTAGGGTAATCAACGGGAAAGGGGAGTACGCTCCGCTCAAAAACGTAATGGATATCATGCCAATGGAAACCAACGTGATTGAGTTCGAAGCCAATGTAGAAGGCGACTGGTTTTTTCATTGTCATATTCTCTATCACATGATGGCAGGAATGAACCGGGTTTTCAGTTACGAAGAGCAAGAACCAAATCCATTGCTTCCAGACAAGGAATGGGCTTACAAAAAATTGCAGCGAGAAAGCAATCAGCTACACCTTATGGCTCAAAATGACTTTGCCACCAATGGAAATGACGGTATGGCCATGGTACAGAATACGCGTTGGAGTTTTGGAACAGAATGGCGTTTGGGGTACAACGATATGCACGGATACGAGACTGAAACACATATCGGAAGATATATAGGAAGAATGCAGTGGTTGATGCCTTTTGTTGGGTTTGATTGGCGGTATAGAAAGTTAGGACGCAATGAAATTGAAAAAAATCTATTCGGACAGAAAAGCACGAAAGACAACCGGACACAATTTAGTGTAGGTGTTGCATACACATTACCAATGCTCGTTATTCTGCAAACTGAAGTGTACCACGATGGGAATGTCAGAATTCAATTGAGGCGGGAGGACATCCCAATAACCAAAAGAATAAGAGCTGGCTTTATGGTCAATACGGACAAAGAATATATGGTAGGCCTGAATTATATTGCGGGTAAAAACTTTGGCTTTAGAACACATTATGACAGTGATATGGGATTTGGAGTTGGGTTGACATTGAATTATTAAAGCTTAACAGTTGCATGCAAATTGCCAATTAAAGACTTATCCATTGAAGATCCGAAATGGAACTTCCTGATGCGTCTGAAAAACAAGCAGATAAAGCAGCATTCTATTATCGGTATCAGACAGCAAAATCGGTAATGAACAATTGAAAATTGATGGTGAGAAATTTTTTTAGTAGGGGAATCGTCTTGGTTATGTTCCCTAGGGAATTCAGTGCCAAATCACCTTCCTTGATACGGGTACAGTTTTGAATTTCCCGATCACTCATCAGGTGGATATTCCGGACTATATTGACCCTTCTAAAAATAGGTTGGGTTTTACAATCTATTAAGCTAACAGTTTTACATTTTTTCATGAGACTTTCTCCTTTTCGTTCTTTTCTGTGGGAGATTTGGATCAGTCTGTCAAGTATTTCATTTGAGATGGCATCCTCCCAGATGAGATCGTGCCAACTCGTAACGTGCCAGCGGCTCACTTTGAATCGTTGGGTTTTCAATTTCGTGTTGTAGGGATACATATCAGTTCAGGGAATGAAGAGGGTTATGAGGATAGAGGAGGTTTAGGACTTCTTTCACTTTCCCTCCATGGATACAGCTCAATAAGCATCGAAATTGACACTTTTTGTTAGGCTTGAATGAGTATGTAAATTCGGTTTTAGCTTTGAACTTTGTTGGTGGTTCTCGGTTTTGTAAAACCAATCCTACCAAGAAGATGAAAACCAAAATCTGCGCCTTATGTCAAAAAGAAGAGACCACACTTTATAGAGTGCAAGTATCAAAAGGCAAAATCTGGATTTTTATCTGTACCGATTGCTGCAATAAGGTAAAAGGTGAATCAAATTACCGTTATGGTGGCACCTGGAAGGGTGAACGGCATTAAAAGGGTTTCCAAAATGTATGCTTGGGTATTGGGGTAATCGGCAATATGACGCCAAAAAACACATGAAGTTCAACCAATGGAAGGCCAAGTGTGTTACGAATCCAAGCCAAAAAAAGGACTAACTGAAAAGATCTAATCCTATCCAAATGCCAAAAAGGACGTCAATCAACGATGTGAAAGAACTGGAACACCTCAATGATTTAGAACAGATTGTTAGAGACAAACGCAATGACAAGAGGGCCGATGCGAATAAGGAACGCCGCAATAGGCATTATGTCAAAGTGTTGATAAAGCATCAGTTGAATCACAATGCTGACGAAACGCAGCATGAAGATTAGACTTCAATTTCATTTATTGGTGTTTTACGTAATATTTTAGGTTTAAGGAAGGAAGATTTAGATTTGTTGCCACCGAAATCGATCCCGTATCACTGTTTGCATTCCGATTGGAATGCTAGCTTGATTTGCCCCAATGGATTAATCATTAAACGAATCTCCCCTCATAAATCAAGCCATTCCACCTACTGGTCCACGTTTCTCCCCAAGCCCAAATTCAAATGCGCAGGTAAAACCTCGAAGGGATAAATGGAATTTTCTGAGTCCAAGAATTGGGGAAGGGTTTCTTTCAAGATTTTGAGGGTACCTTTTTCCTGCCTTATCCTGGTCTAAAAAGGGATCCACATGCTTATTTTTTGGTATCAGAATCGACTCGGTTACGTTTATCAGGGAATTCAGGACGAGTAATTTTCTTGATAAGGTTGCTGTTTTGGATTTCCTCATCCTCATCAAATTAAAAGATTAAACGCCTCTCCATTTTCTTGATGAAAAAAATGGATTAATGGTTTTTGAATAACCACATCGGGATGAGGGAATCCCCTGAAATGGATTAATTTGGGTGTTCTTTGAGATTTTGTATGAAACAAACCAAGGCAGTCACCTGTCGGGAAAAGGTATGCCCATAAACAATCACCAAACATGAAAAAACAGATCAAACACAACAAAAAAAGAAAATTCCCAAGGCATTTACAGTCATCTTCGTCCAAAACTAGGGCAAATGAATACCCATAATCCGGGAGGTTCCATCCAACTTTGTTTGATATGCAATTTTGGATTATCGAATAAAATAGTTATTTTTTACCTGAATTGCGTTTAAACCACTTTGTATTGTAGGGAGTAGATCATCACCTTGGAAAAAAAATGAATACGCACGCTGATAAACCACAGAAAAATAAGTGCCAGTCGGCTCCTGTTGCTAAACGACAGATGCAGAGCAGTAGTGAATCTCCTTTTCAATTTGTGGACAACAGACTTGAGGCTGTTGCACAAAGAAAGCTGCAAGAGATGGCCAAGAATAGTCCGAGAGCAATGCAGTTGAAAGCCTTTCAGGACATGCCTAACCATAGTCAACGTACAAAACAAGCTGCTCAATTCCGGGCTGTGGCGGACAATCATGTTGCCCAACCCATCCAAAAACAAGGATTAGAAGAAGAAGGGCTTTTACAGGGTAAATTTGAATCTATCCAAAAGAAACAGAACAAAACAGGTTTGCCTGATCATTTAAAAACAGGGTTGGAAAACCTTTCAGGGATGTCATTGGATGATGTAAAGGTACATCGAAATTCTGCCAAACCTGCTCAGCTGCAAGCACATGCTTATGCAAAAGGAACAGCTATTCATTTGGGGCCAGGTCAAGAAAAGCACCTGCCCCATGAGGCCTGGCATGTGGTACAGCAAAAGCAGGGTAGGGTAAAGCCCACCCTGCAAATGAAGGGTAAGGTGAATATCAATGATGATGCAGGTTTGGAAAAAGAGGCTGATATCATGGGAAAGCAGGCATTGGATTCGAATCAAAAAACCAAGGCAGATATCAACAATAATTCCCTTGACAGGATTCCAATAAAGCAAATGGCCACAGTACAAAGGACGGAAGCCGCTGCGATAGCCCTTGCGCAAGTCTATGATCCAACGATAGTCAATTGGGCAAATGTCATTACGGCAAGAGGGCCAGGAGGAGTTGGCGTTCCCCCTACGGTCATCGATCTGCATTGGCCAGCAATCATCGCAGCCTATGTTGCGCCTCCTGCGGGAGGAAGGAACGCTGCTGCTTTAATTGCAGAATCCAACGCCCTGATTGCAACAGGTGATTGGGCAGTCCTTCAAAGAATCAAAGAAGCCAGTGAATTACTGGAACGTTTGCAAGAAGAGAAGCAAACCAAGCAAAACTTACTTAGATCCCAAAATCCAGATGGCAGTATGGCATTGGCACCTCTTATGATGCATGTCACTGCCGCCGAAATCCCTCCGATAGAGCTGGCAATAAACAATTTACAGGTTCATTTTATGATGCCCACCAGAACGGAAGAAGCAGGCGGCCCTGTAGGAAAGGGAGGGCTATTTAGCTCTGCCAAGAAAGCGACCGTTCTCGGTTTTGAAGGAGGAACAAACTTAGAATTGCATAACAGGATTAATCCTGAAACTAAAAAAGAACAAGGGCTGGGTAAGGGTGGATTTGGATACGGAAAATTTGGAAAGGTTGGCGACCAAACCAAATTTGTCAAGAAAATACGCCTGCGAACAGAAAAAAATGTGGCCGCAAGCCCTGCAAGGGTTGGCGCAATTGATGACCCATATGCCCTTCCTGCTGACTTAGCTTCAGAAATGGCGCCAGGTTTGACCGGAGAATTAAGAGGAATAAGGAGAGAGGCCACACTGACCAGACAAGGAGGCGTCCTTGACCACCCAAATATAGTTGCAACAGAAGCCGCAGGAATAAGACCGGGGAAAGACGGAAAACTCAAAGCCTACATGGTTCAGGAAAAAATGGAAGGGGATGTTTCGGGAATAATAAAAGCTGGAAAAATCCCGAGGGCATCGGTAATCAATCTTATTAGGGGTACTCTAAATGCAGTCGTCCATATGCATGCGAACAATTATCTACATCGAGATATAAAGCCTGATAATATTATGATTGACAGTACGGGAGCACCCAAACTTATAGATTTTGGCACAGCAGCGCTTATGGTTGGAGGAGTATTCAACTCTCCCACAGCGGAAGGTACCAGAGAATTTATGCACCCCGATACCCAAGTCGCTCCCGCACCTCCGGGTGGATATGACTATCGTGTTTCAACAGATATCCAAGCATTAAAACTAACATTTCTGAAGCTTGTCGGCCAATCACCGGAATCTGTCGATATTGGAGGTTGGGTTGCTGGAATAGATGTTGACAATTCCACCACAGCAGCATTGCTGGCAGGATTTAACTTTGCCTAAAGAGCATCTGTTCGGCCTATAAGCGTTGAGCGATAGATATTTATATAAGGAAAGATGTATGATGTGAATGCGTTGAAATAGAACAAGAATAAAGTCTATTCCAAAGATTAAACGCCATAAAAATGGACTTTTATTCGGATCGTTGGTGGTAAGAGGGTAAAAAAATCGTCTTAAATAAGATTATTCAAAAGACAAGAAAATAATTGAAAAGTCTGCAACACTTGATGGAGCACAAACAGATATGTGTTAAGCTATGCTTTTGGCTCATTGGGTTTAATAACTTAAGGATTAATGTGGTTATAATCTGCATTATTTTCTTATAATTATTCACCTAAACAAACCATTTAGAAACTTTTAATTGGCGGAATCTTAATTAGTCCTGTTTTGAATATTTTAGAAAAAATTATGGATTTGAAAGGAAATAGACTGAACAATCACTTTAAGAATTTGGCCATGGAAAACTCAACTATGGGTGATAATGTGAATCCATTGGCATGTAGCTTATCCATTTAAAATCCAAAAGGGTTTTTCAAGTGATGTGGATTTGCAACAATAAAATGGACAAATATATTTAGCCCATTGATTTATTGATTCCCGTCGCCTGCCGTGGGCTCCTCAAATTGTTAGTGCGACTTGAAATAAAATCACCCTGACAATTTCGAGGTCAGACCTTTTTGATTTCCTTATGCAGCATTTTTTTGTTGATTTTTCTAAATTGTTCCAGTGAAAGATATCCTAGGGAAGAGTGTCTCCGGATTCTGTTGTACCATATTTTAATAAATTCAAACAGCTCCTGTTTTGCTTCCTTTACCGATTTGTACTTCCTCTATCCTGTTTCTGATTTCAGGATTTTGAAGAAGTTTTCCGCCACCGCACTGTCCCAACAGTTCCCTTTTCTGCTCATACTTTGAGTAACTTTTTTTGGATCCAGTCCTTCTCTGAACTCACTTTCAAACATTCTTTCCAACGTTCAAGAAAATATTTATACCTTTTAGGGTATACTTTAAATATATCACCAAAATTTATACCCGTAAAGGTATATTTAAGCTTATATTTCTGTGAAATATACCCCATCAGGTATATATTTGTATCTTTACCTTAATTAACACCCGAAGGGGTATAGGATATGGGATTGGCAAAATTTGTCAAGGAAAAAAGAAATGCAGTGAAGCTTACCCAGCCTGAATTGGCGAGTAAAGCAGGGGTGGGCCTTCGGTTTCTCAGAGATCTGGAGCAGGGTAAGGAAACACTGAAAATGGATAAAGTGAACCAGGTATTGTCGATGTTTGGATATGAACTTGGACCAGTACCCAAATCTGAGCAAAACCATGATAAGTAGTAGAATTGCGGATGTCTATATGCATGAGTTTTTGGCGGGGAATCTGGTACAGGACGATACGGGATACCAGTTTACCTATATACAGGAATATCTCCATAGGGAAGGGGTAGCGCCAGTTAGCCTAACGCTGCCCTTACAATCTGCGCCTTACCACTCACTTACAATGTTCCCGTTTTTCGACGGTTTGATACCGGAAGGATGGCTGCTTGATATCGCAGAGAAAAATTGGAAACTGGATTCTCGTGACCGTATGGGCCTTTTGCTGTTTTGCTGTAAAGATACCATTGGAGCGGTCAGTGTCATCCACCAAAATGAAAACCCTGATGGTGAATAAATGTCTGTACTGTTACCAGACTTTGGTAGAATCTGAAATTGATTTTCATCCCAGATGCAGCAGAAAGATTTTTGGAACGGTTATAGCTCCTGAGCTTCCTTACAGTGAGCAGGAGTTGGAGCCTTTGGCAAGAACTGTAATTGAAAACCACACGGCTTTGACCGGGGTTCAACCCAAGTTGTCTCTTCATATTTCCTCAGATAAAGATGGCCCAAAGCGTTTTACGATTGTAGGTTTATGGGGTGGCTATATTCTAAAACCTGCATCCACCATCTATCCACAGCTTCCAGAAGTAGAAGACCTGACCATGCACCTGGCCGAAATAGCGAAGATTAAGGTTGTACCCCATGCCCTGATCCGGATGCAATCGGGCAAGCTTGCCTACATCACCAAAAGGATTGACCGGACGAATAAAGGAAAGATACACATGGAAGACATGTGTCAACTGACACAACGGTTGACGGAGGACAAGTACAGAGGATCTTACGAACAAATAGCAAAAGCCATCCTTAAGTATTCCAAAGCACCCGGATTGGATCTGGTCAATTTTTATGAACAAGTCCTGTTCTGTTTCCTCACCGGCAATGCGGATATGCATCTCAAGAATTTCTCCCTGATTTACCAACCTGGTCTAGGACCTGTACTCAGCCCGGCCTATGATCTGCTCAATACGGCCATTGTCAACCCGGCGGACGAGGAGGAGCTTGCCCTCTCGCTGAACGGGAAAAAAAACAGGATCCGAAAAAGTGATTTTACGATAGCCTTTACCTCGGCTGGTCTGGATGAAAAGCAACAGGAAAACATCTTCAATAAAATGATCAAATCGCAAAAATCTTGGCTGCAGATGATTCAAAACAGCTTTCTTACACAGGAATTTAAAGAACTATACACCATACAATTGAGTGAAAGGATAAAAATAATCTTGTAGGTTTTTCCAAGAAAAACTTAGTTCAAACCTCCATTCACCGGAATTTAAATCCTAAAGTCCGGTTGGTTACTTCCCGATGCAAAACTTCCTGAAAATATTCTCCAACAGATCATCCGTGGTGATCTCGCCGGTGATTTCTCCCAGGAAGTGGAGTGATCTCCGGATGTCCATCGCCAGGAAATCATTGGTAATCTGGATCTCCAAACCTTGGAGGATGTCAAGCAGGGAATCCCTGGTTTTCATCAAGGAATCGTAATGACGGATATTGGTTACGATCGTGTTTCCGGTTCTGAATTTGTCCAGATTCACCAGTTCGAGCACACGGTCTTTTAGGGCTTCCAGATTCTCTTTTTGCCCTGCAGAAATAAAAATAGTGTCGGGATAATTTGTCTTTAAAGTGCTGATTAAATTGGGATTGCCCTTATCCATCTTATTGGCAACTTTAACAAAAGGGACACCGAGATCCTCCAACTTGGCAATGTCTGTTTCGATCTCTGACAGATCCGTATCGGTCAGGTCAAAGAGGTACAAGATCAAAGAGGCAGTCTTCATTTTTTCATGCGTGCGGCTCACCCCGATGGACTCGATGATGTCCGTCGTTTCCCGCAATCCGGCCGTGTCGATAAACCTGAAAATCACGCCACCAATGTTGATTTCATCCTCGATGAAATCACGGGTGGTGCCGGCAATTTCCGAGACGATGGCTTTTTCCTCGTTGAGCAAGGCATTGAGCAAGGTGGATTTTCCGGCATTGGGTTTTCCCGCGATCACCGTGGGTACCCCGTTTTTGATCACGTTGCCCAAGTCGAAACTTCCGATCAGCAGTTCCACCGCCCGAAGCAATTTCTCCACCAAAATGCGCAAGTCATCTCTGCTGGCAAACTCCACATCCTCTTCACCAAAATCCAGTTCCAATTCGATCATGCTGGCAAAATGGATCAGCTCAGCACGCAGCTTTTGGATTTCCCCACTGAACCCGCCACGCATCTGATGCATCGCTGCCTGATGGGAGGTCTCGGAATCGGAGTGGATCAGGTCTGCGACGGCCTCTGCTTGGGCAAGGTCGAACTGTCCGTTCAGGAATGCCCTCTGCGTGAACTCACCGGGTTTGGCTGGCCTGGCGCCATTCCTGATCAATAATTTGATCACCTGATTTACGATATAGGACGAACCATGCGTGGAGATTTCCACAACATTTTCCTTGGTGAAGGATTTGGGGGCAACAAAGAGGGAGACCAATACTTCGTCGATGATCTTGTCGCCGTCCCGAATGGTTCCGAAATGGATGGTGTGGGAATCCTGCTTTTCAAGGTCCTTGCCTTTGAAAACTTTGTTCGTTAGCCGAAGGGCTTCTTTTCCTGAAAGTCGGATGACCGCGATGGCGCCAACCCCCTGCGGAGTGGCCAAGGCGACGATGGTGTCTGAATGCTCGTGAAGGGAAAAACTCATGTTTACTTGCTGAACTTTTGGACCAGATTATCCAGGCCTGTAAGGAAATCATCCGGCAGTCTGTAGCCGGGCATTTGGGTGATGTTTTCCATCACCGGATCCATGAGGATAAAGTTGGGAAAGGAGTTTACCCGAAAGGCGCGGGCCATGGTTTCTTCGGTGTATTCCCGGCCTTTGAAATTGAATTTTCGGCTGCTGTTTTCTGCATTGAGTTTTACAGGATAAAAGCTCTTGTTGATGTAGGCAATCACGGCAGGATTGGTGAAGGTTTCCTTGTCCATTTTTTTGCACCAGCCGCACCAATCGGTGTAGACATCCACCAAGATCATCCTGGGATTTTCAGCGGTTTTGGCCGCGGCTTCCTCGAAGGTCAGCCAGTTGATTTTGTCTTGTGCCTGAAGGGTAAGTGCGCCCAACAGGAGAGGTATAAAAAGGAAGGATATTTTTTTCATCGGATTTCTTGAATTACGAATTTCCATAAAGGAACGGCATTCTCCAAATCGAAGTTCGGGTAGCCGTCATTTTTTCAAAATCTTACTGCATGATCAAAATATTTGCAGCGACTTCTTTTGACATGAACAATGTCTTTTTGTTGTCCACCATGATTTCGATGGAGCCATCGAATTCCACTTTTTCCAGGACCTTGATCCGTGCCCCGATATAGGCGCCGACCTTGTCCAGGTATTTGAGGAATGCCGAGCTGTTGTCCTTGACCGCGACGATCTGTCCGGTGTCAAGAATGGAGAGTTCGTTGAGGGGAAGTCGGGGGCGGGCGCGGACATCTCCGTACTCATCCGGGATGGGATCACCATGGGGATCGAACTTGGGAAACCCCAGATATTCGTCCAGTCTTTGGATCAGGATTTTGGATTTGATGTGCTGCAATTCATCGGCAACGGCATTGACCTCGTCCCAGGAAAACTTCAATTTGTCCACCAAAAACACTTCCCAAAGATGGTGCTTTCGGATCGTCCTTAAAGCAAATTTTTTACCTTCTTCGGTGATGTGAACGCCGTAATATTTCCGGTATTCGATCACTTCTTTTTCACCGAGTTTCCGCAGCATGTCACTGACGGAGGCGGGCTTGGTTTTCATTTCCGCAGCGATGTCGTTGGTGGAAACGCCCTTCTTTCCTTCCTCGGAAAGTTGGTAGATGGCCTTTAAATAATTCTCTTCTGCGTAGGTGAGGTTTGTCATACGGAATAGGGTTCGATACGCAAATATAGAGATTTAGACGATACTAAAAAATAGTTTTATATAGACTAAATCGCCTGTGGATAACTCGGTTTGGGATGTGGGAATGGTTTTAGGGTTGTCTAAAAATATATTTAGCCAATAGTAATAAACCTGTTAAATACCTGTTATAAAGTATTTTGTGTTTGTATTTGTGTCTTAAAAATAGCGCTTCAAGTAAAGGTTAAAAGGTTTCCGCTGTGAAAATGGGGGTTTCCATTTAAGGCCCTGAGTGGATAACTTTTTCACTTGACGTGGATAAGTTGCTTGTGTTCAAAAATGGGTTGTTGAAAGAGAATGGCGCTTCTGGGATCCCGAAATGGGGTCCTGCTTTTTATTTTCTGTTGCGCAAAAAATGTTGCTCAGCCGGAAGTCTTTGGAGAATGGTGGGCTTGGGTGTTCCTCTTTTTCTGCTTGCCGGCTCTTTATATATCTCCCAAAACTGAGTTCAAGCAATCAGATCACCTGCTTGCCTTATCAGAAATAAAGCAGCCGGAAGATAAATGAAAGGAAAAAAATCATTGGGATTTTAGGGGTGAAAAATGAAGCGGATTTAAACTGGATTGGATGACTCCCCAATTGGGTTTTGCTCTTCGGAAAGTTTCAGGATGCGATCCAAAAACTCAGGTTCCTGGCTTTTCCACAAGACGCTTTCCGGTACGGGAGAAGTAAAAAAATCCTGCTCCAACAGCGATGAAAACCGAGCGCCCGCATGCTCGAGATCCAAAAAATCGATGGACAGACCTGCCCGGAGGGGTTGGTAAATGTCCGCCCAAATCGCGTTCGGAGGCAGCAATACCGGAACACCCAAGGCCAGACTTTCATACAATTTGCTTGGGATTTTTGGGGAAATACTGGGCAGCAAATGATAGGGCATCACTGAGAAATCAGTCCCTTTGTAGCTTTCCAAAATGGTAGAATAGGGGAGTGGGGATTCCGAAATCCGACTTTCAATCGCTGGATTTCCTGCTGTTTTCTGTTTGATTTTTTTTAAATATGAAGGCAAAGGAGCATGTCCAACAATTCTTAGTTTGGAATTTGGGAAGCCTTCCTGGATTTTTTGGAACCAAAGAATGCCTTCCAATGTCCCATAAACTTCCGTCAATGTTCCCGAAATCAAGAAGGTCAAGCCCTTGCCCGATTCAATTTTATAGCCCAATTTCGGGACGATTCGGCCATGGAATCGGTTCTCCAACACGGTGAAATCCCGGATGTTTTTCAGCTCTTCAGTATAGCATTTCTCGGCAAAAAAGTAATGGTCGACAAAGGGACTTGACACCGTTTCGATGGCTTTCACCAATCCGATGGAGACATGTTTTTTGATGCCCTTTTGGCTCTTGTTGTGGGCAAGATTGAGGGCATAGTTTTCCTGCAGATCGTAGATGATTTTGTACCTCAGAAAGGGTTTCAGCAGGATGGCCGGCACCATCAATTCGTAGGTGGAAAGGATCAGTATTTGGGGTGTATCCCGCAGCAGGATCCCCATGAATTTAGCACCTACCAAAGCCCTTTTCCAGTGGGTTCTGAAATGACAAAAAAGTGGGATGAATTTTAAGTTTTCTTCATCTATTTCTTTTTTTGTTGAAAATCCTATGATGTTAATGCGGTATTTATTTGTTTCACGCAATGAAAGTCCCATACGGCAATACGCTCTGGGATCTTTAAGGGGTTTGAGGACGGAAGCGATGGCAATCTTAATCTTCTCCATCAAGGGATTTTTGAACAAAGCGAAACTAAGAAAAAAAATGGATTTAAAAACGATCATCGAAAGTGCCTGGGACGACAGGGAGTTATTGAAGCAAAAAGAAGTGGTGATTGCCATCAAAACCGTCATCAGCGATTTGGATATGGGTGTCCTTAGGGTTGCCGAACCAACAGCATCCGGCGAATGGCTGGTGAACGATTGGATCAAAAAAGCCGTGATCATGTACTTCCCGATCCAGAAAATGCAGACCATTCAGGTGGGTCCATTTGAATTCCATGACAAGATGGCCCTCAAGACCAATTATGAAAAGAAAGGCGTAAGGGTGGTTCCCCATGCCGTGGCGAGATATGGTGCCTACTTGGCCAATGGGGTGATCTTGATGCCTTCTTATGTCAATATAGGAGCCTATGTGGACAGTGGCACGATGGTTGATACCTGGGCGACGGTGGGCTCATGTGCACAGATAGGCAAAAACGTGCATTTAAGTGGTGGTGTGGGCATAGGAGGGGTGTTGGAACCTGTTCAGGCTGCTCCTGTAATCATTGAAGACGGCGCTTTTATTGGCTCCAGAGCCATCATCGTGGAAGGGGTGAGAATAGGCAAAGAGGCTGTCATCGGGGCAGGCGTTACGCTGACCGCAAGTTCCAAAATCATCGATGTGACCGGTTCTGAACCAGTGGAATACAAAGGGTATGTCCCGGAGCGTTCTGTAGTCATTCCCGGATCCATCACCAAAGTCTTCCCTGCAGGTGAATTTCAAGTACCCTGTGCTTTGATCATCGGTCAAAGAAAAGCCTCCACCGACCTGAAAACTTCCCTGAACAATGCCTTAAGGGAAAACAATGTCGCGGTTTAAGTTTCAATAGAACAAAAGAAAAATGGATTTTAAAAATTGGATTGCTGCCTTTTCAATGCTTTTGGTTGTTTCCTTCTCGGCATGTACCGGGGGAGGCGCTAAAGAGGGCGATGGTTACTTCGCGGATGGAAATTATGAAAAAGCCATAGGGGCTTATGATAAATTCCTTACCAATGATCCCAAAAACGTCAAAGTGCTCTACAATAGAGGAAGATCTTATGAGGAACTTGGGGATTTTGCCAATGCGGAGAAAGATTTCCTGAAAGCACTTGAATCAGATTCAAAAAATATTCAGGTATTGATGAGCTTGTCCAATGTGTACCAAAAGCAGAAGAACCACAGTGCGGCATTGCTTTATGCAGACTATGCTGTGGAAATACCGGGAGCTCCAGCAATGGCTTATTTCTTAAAGGGAAGGGCTTTGCATCAGTTGGGAAACACAGATGAAGCCCTCAGGGAATACTCTGCTGCCATTAAGATGGACAAGGATTTTGGACAGGCTTTCTATTACAGAGGTTTGTTGAAGATCGCCACCAAAAGCAAAAAATCAGGTTGTGAAGACCTCAATTTGGCGCTAAAAATGAATTTTGAAGCTGCCAAGGAAGTCATTGAAAAGTATTGCCAATAAAAAAATCTCCTTTCTCAGGCTCATGAAATAAAAAAAGTCCCTTTTGAGGGACTTTTTTTATGGGTTTCCATGTGATTTTAATTTGTGAAAGAGTTGTGAAAGGTGCTGGATTTCCTTTTCCGGTTCGTGGTCACAAAGGTGATCCGATTGAAGCCTTCCCGATCCTTGGCAGGTTCTACAGGCACTCACTTCCTTTTTGCTGCCATTGCAGGTGGGGCATTCCAGCCTGCCTTTGCCAGAGCACCTGTCGCATTCAAAATATTCGACGATGTTGAAGACATTTCTTTTGGTTACCATGCCGGATCCCACGCATCTGCTGCAGCCGATCACGCCCTTTGCTTTGCAATAATTGCATTCTTGTTCGATCTGCTTGGTTCCTTCGCAGGTGAAGCACTGCTGGTATCTATAGCCTCTCCGGTCGCAGAGTTGGCAAACCTTGATCTCGTTGAGCGGGTTTTCAAGTCTTTGTTCAAGTCTCTTTGCGGCCTCGTAATTATCCCCCTTAAAACCATTGATTTCGAGGTATTTGTTCAAAAAATTCGCACTGTTGTCAAACTGCTGGAGTTCAAAAAGGGTCTCGGCAAAATAATAGGGCATCTCGGAAGGGATAGGCAGATTGGAATCGATGATTTGCCTAAATAATCCATTGGCCTTATCGTATTCACCTTTTTCCATTTCGGATAAGGCCGTATTCATTAATCTGGAAGATCCTCCCAAAGTTGGCTGAACTTGGGCCATTCCAGTATTCAAATGTAGAATAAAAACCAATCCGAGGAGAAGCACTATTTTTTTATGGAAATTATTGGGGCTTATTGTACGCATTTTGACTTTTTATATTGAAGGCACAAATTAATCACGTTTGATCCATAAATCAAATTTCTTCCTTTTTGAACCACTTTTGATAACTTGAATAATGTTAAGTATTTCCTTTTTTATGTCAATAAAAATCTACTCGTTATTGGATTTTTTTCTTTAGCCAATAATAGCCTCTAGAGTTTTCCATATCTCTACGGATTCTTCTTTAGGTAAATGAAAATTGAAAACCTTTCAGGATTCTCGATCCTTACATTCCTGTTGAAGGATTAAAACCTCATAAGCATTTGATATAGAGAAATTTGCTGTTTTGACCATTGGAGAAATGTCAATAAAGAAAAAACGTTACTAAGGAAGAAATGTAAGCCTTGATTTTTTGGTTCCTTTTTGATCAAGGAAAAAGGGACAAAGAAAGAAAATTGCGATTAATGTCAACTATCTGCTTTGGCGAAAACCCTTCGGGATTCAATCTTTTTCTTTAGCCAAAAAGAAACAATCACGACATACCAATTCCCACGGGTTGCAACCCGTGGGAATTCAAGGTTAAAGCCCTTCAGGCTTCGTGATAATTGGTCGCCAAGGAAGGAAGGAGTGGTCTGTGGGGACACAGACCACGGTTAACCGGAAGGAAACGACACCTTCGCACTAAACCTC
>NZ_KB906693.1:86268-88983 GCF_000381545.1 Rhodonellum psychrophilum GCM71 = DSM 17998
GAATCAATAAAGTGAAGAATTCCCGTCCCAATTTGAAGAAGAGATATCAGCCTTGATTTTTTGGTTCCTTTTTGATCAAGCAAAAAGGGACAAAGGAAAAAAAATTGCGATTAATGACAACTACCTGCTTTAGCGAAAAACCTTCGGGATTCAATCTTTTTCTTTAGCCAAAGAAAATGGATCACTCGACATCATTTATCCAAGGGTTAAAACCCTTGTCTACCAATATGTCAGGGCGCTGCCCTTTTTCGTGAGGAGTCTTTTGATAGGGAATACCATTAATGAAGTTTGGGTAGCTACTGTTCATAGCTTACAGGGTAATTACCACTAGACTTGCTAAGGACGAGGGATGAGGAAATTGGACCGGGCCGGCAAGGAAGGTGTGGTCTGTGAGGACACAGACCACGGTTAACCGGAAGGAAACGTTATCATCGCACCAAACTTCCGCCGGATGAAAGGACGGCCTATATATCTGCGGTTTTTGGCAGGCATCGGAGAGCGTGAAGAAAATGAGTTAGCTCACGAAGGTTTACCGAGTGAGATCCACTCATTTTTAGCTCTCAGAAGCCAGACAAAAATCAAATTGGAAGGGAATCAATAAAGTTAAGAATTCCCGTCCCAATTTGAAGAAGAGATATCAGCCTTGATTTTTTGGTTCCTTTTTGATCAAGCAAAAAGGGACAAAGAAAGAAAATTGCGATTAATGATAACTACCTGCTTTGGCGAAAAACCTTCGGGATTCAATCTTTTTCTTTAGCCCAAGAAAACAACTATGCCTTCCATATTCCCACGGATTTCACTTATGGTATTTAAATTTGAAACCCTTACTTCCTTTTTGACCGAAAAACGCTATCAAAAAATATATGTATTGAAATTAGATTTTTCATAGTCAGGTAATGCGTTAACGCGGATGGGATTGAATACCAGAATCTGTTGTGACCCACTCACAAATTGTCGCTCTCATTAAAAAAAACCTCAATTCATCTTTACGTATTCAGGTTTTTTAATTTAGATTGTATACTAAACTATTGAACCTTTCAAATGAGCAATACAGAACTGTTTAAATCACACATTGAGCAAGGGTATACTTTTAAAAATGACTATATCGTATTGGGAACAGGAATCTTGGATCTCGAACCTGTCCATGAAACGCATGTAAAAATTCCTCTCAAAACGCTCAACCGCCATGGATTGATTGCTGGTGCAACCGGCACGGGAAAGACCAAAACACTTCAGGTGATTGCGGAGCAATTGTCTCTCAAGGGTGTCCCCTCGGTATTGATGGATTTAAAGGGAGACCTATCGGGTTTGGCTATGCCAGGGGAAAAAAATGCTTTCATCGAAAAGCGGATGGCCATGATAGGATTGGCGTATGATCCCATGGGCTTACCTGTGGAGTTGATGTCCATCAGCCAAGAGAAAGGAGTAAGGATGAGGGCCACTGTTTCTGAATTTGGCCCAGTCCTGATGTCTCAGATCATGGATTTGAACGCTACCCAAGGGGGTGTGATTTCTTTGGTTTTCAGGTTTTGTGATACCCACCACATGCCCTTGTTGGACCTCAAAGACCTCAAGAAAGTACTTCAATACATTATGAATGAGGGAAAAGAGGACATTACCAAGGAATTTGGTGGGATATCCTCCGCCTCGGTCAATACGATCATGCGTAAAATCATTGAGTTGGAGCAGCAAGGAGCGGAAAGCTTTTTTGGGGAGCGGTCATTTGATGTAGAGGATTTTGTCAGAACAAAGGATGGTAAGGGTTTGATTTCCATTATCCGTTTGACCGATATTCAAAACCGTCCTAAACTCTTCTCCACCTTTATGTTGAGCTTGCTTTCGGAGATCTACGAAACCTTTCCGGAGCAAGGTGATTCGGATAAACCCAAACTTTGTCTTTTTATTGATGAAGCCCATTTGGTGTTTTCCCATGCCAGCAAGGATTTGATCAACAAGATTGAATCCATCGTCAAGCTGATTCGCTCCAAGGGAGTAGGGGTCTTCTTTTGTACCCAATCCCCAACAGACGTTCCGGACAATGTATTGGGTCAATTGGGATTGAAAGTGCAGCATTCGCTTCGTGCCTTTACGGCCAAGGACAGAAAGGCCATTGTCAAAACCGCTGAGAATTATCCCATATCTCCTTTCTACAAAACCTCGGAGGTACTCACTTCGATGGGAATTGGAGAAGCATTGGTTACTGCTTTGAGTGAAAAGGGAATTCCTACTCCGCTAGTGCACACCCTTTTACGGGCACCCATTTCACGCATGGATATTTTGGATTCCAGCGAAATCAACCAGCTGGTGAATGCCTCGAGCTTGGTGAAAAAATACAATGCCGAAATCGACCGTGAAAGTGCTTTTGATATCCTGGAAAAGAAAATATCCCGAGCAGAAGAAGCGGCAGCGGTGTCAAAACCAGTTGCCAAGGTTCCTGCTACAAGAGCAGGAAGACCCGCCAAGGAGGCCAGTATGTTTGAGGATTTGAGCAAAAACACGATGGTAAGACAGATGGGAAGAACGCTTTTCAGGGAATTGGCCAGAGGTATATTGGGTTCCATCACAGGAAAAAAGAGATAGTTCTCCGATTTTGATTGGAATGGGCATTTGGGAGGTTTAATCCGTATTGCGCATGACCAATTCAATTCTAGCCAAAAAACGCCTCTCAACCAGTTGTTGGTTTGTTATTTTGGACTTCACCAAAACAGTACGCTG
>NZ_KB906694.1 GCF_000381545.1 Rhodonellum psychrophilum GCM71 = DSM 17998
AAAGGAACGGTATAAAATAGAAGCGAAAAACGGAGAGTTAAAAAACGCACATGGATTTGGAAGGGCAATATCTTACGGGATAAATAACATGGAAATGCAAGCTGCCATAGCTTTATTCACCGTAAATGTTAAAAGGATCTTGAAACTGGCCCGGGTATAATCAAAAACTGGTAGAAAATCGTTGAAAATCATCAAAATTAGTTCGGTATAGGCTTCAATAGAGAAATTTTAAAAGCTAGTGGCGAAAAAAAAGAAAGCGGCTAAGTCACTCTTGTCAATGACTTAGTCGCTTTCAAAATTTTACCTTCAGTTTTAGCTACTTTTTCAGTGGCCTCTCGAAAGATTGGCCTTTTTTTTTATCCTTTGGAGGATTCCCTGATATGGATTTTGGAGGGCAGTACAATTACTTTGTTTTCCAAATCGGGTTGATTTTTCCGAGTCAGTTTTTTCATCAGCAATTTTGCACATTCCAGACCGATTTCGTAAGCAGGCTGAGAGATGGTGGTCAAGGGAGGATTCAACAATTCGGCAATCCGCATATTGGAAAAGCTGACCATTTTGAGGTCCTGTGGGATTCTTAACTTTGTTTTTCGGATGGCATGATACGTGGCAATGGCCAGCTTTTCGACGGAGGCCAAAATTCCGTCCGGCCGCTCCATACTGTACAAGAGCGCCGTCATCTGCTGGATATTTGCTTCCTCGGATTGTGAACACTGGATGACCCAATCTTCGGCAAAAGGCAAATTATGGTCCATCAAAGCTTGACGGTATCCTTTCAGGCGCTCTCTACCTATCGAGATTTCTTTGGACAACAATAAGAAAAATATTTTTTTGCATCCCCCTTCGATCAAGTGAACGGCTGCCTGATAGCCGGTTTCATAATCATTGGTAATGAATTTTGTCGTTGGGATTTCTTGGCATATTCGGTCAAAAAATATCAGTGGAATGTCTTTTTGATGCAACATCTCCAAATGGTCGATCGTGGAGGTCTGGCTGGATACCGACATCACGATGGCATCTACCCTCCCATTCAATAAAAAAGAAATGATCTTTCGCTCTTTTTCAACATCCTCATGCGAATTGTACACCAAAAGATGATATCCCAATTCTTGTGTGATGTCCTCGATTCCGTCGATTACCTGGCTGAAGAAGTTGTTGATCCTTTCTGGAATGATCACTGCAATGGTTTTGCTTTTGTGATTCCTCAGACTTCTCGCGTAGGGATTGGGCTGGTAATTGAGTTCTTTCGCAAGGGCTTTCACCTTGATTTTGGTGGGTTCGCTGATTTCATAACTGTCATTGAGCGCCCTCGAAACGGTCGAGGGTGACATTTTTAATCTTTCAGCTAAATATTTGATGTTGATTTCGTTCATTCTGTGTTTTTCTTTGCCCAAAATCACTGATAGTGGACATCCTTTTCTGGAATATCTTCTTTAAATCTTGTGAAATTAAAGCTAAAAATCAAATCTATCGCTGCACAAGGTTGTAAACGATGTCAAAAACAATCGGTGGAAACCTTTTATTCATATGATTGAGCATACCCGAATACCTGACGATTTTAAAGTCAAGGACCTAGGTGTCCCCTGAAATCTGAAAGAATCATAAACAAGAGAAGTACTAGTTTACGGAATCGATTGCATGATAAATTACAGCCCTTTGGCGGGAAAAGCAGCGTAAATTCGTTAAAATTATACCTTAACAAACCTTTATAACCTATGAGGATTTCAAATAGCCGCACCCAAAAGGGCTTCATGGATGAAGATTTCTTGTTGGAAAGTGAATTTTCCAAAATCCTGTACCACGAATACGCCAAAGACCAACCGATCATAGACTACCACAACCACTTATCGCCCATAGACATACACCAAAACCGAGTATTTGACAACATTTCTCAAATTTGGTTGGCGGGAGATCATTACAAATGGAGGGCCATGAGAACCTTGGGCATTCCCGAGCATTTCATCACCGGAAATGCCTCTGATGAAGAAAAATTCGAAAAGTGGGCCTATACCCTACCCTATACTTTAAGAAATCCGCTTTACCATTGGACCCACCTGGAGTTAAAGCGGTATTTCGGCATTACCGAATCCCTGAACCCTGACAATGCCAAGGAAATTTATGACTACACTTCCAAAATCATCGCCAGCCCGGAAAGCAGCAGCCAGATGTTGCTGAAGAAAATGAATGTGGAGATTGTCTGCACCACAGACGATCCGGCGGATGACCTGCAGGCGCATCAGGATTTCAAAAAATCAGGAAATGCCCTTGGGATGTTCCCGGCCTTTAGACCCGATAAGTCTTTTGCGGTCGAGAATCCGGATCAATATGTCCTTTACCTCGACAAACTGGCTTCCGCATCAAAAGTCAAAATCAATACCTATCAAGACTTACTGGAAGCGCTACAGCAGCGGGTGGATTATTTCCATCTCCATGGGGGAAGACTAGCCGATCATGGATTGGAAAGACTATATTATTTTGAGAAAAACACCTTTGGCATCGAGGATTTATTTAAAAAAGCCAAAGATGGACTGCCCCTTTCAGACATTGAAATCCAGTTTTTCAAATTCAAAACCCTGTTGGAATTGGCAAAAATGTACCATGGAAAAGGTTGGACACAGCAATACCATTTGGGCGCCTTAAGAAATACCAATTCCCGAATGTTGCAGCTGCTGGGCCCCGACTCGGGTTTTGATTCCATCGGGGATTTTAACCAAGCCTATCCCCTTGCCAAATTCCTGAATGAATTGGACAAAACAGATCAGTTGGCCAAAACCGTCCTGTACAACCTCAATCCCAAGGACAACGAGATCTTTGCAACCATGGCTGGGAATTTCAGCAGCAGTGCTTTCAAAGGAAAAATACAGTTCGGATCGGGTTGGTGGTACCTTGACCAAAAGGACGGAATGGAAAGACAAATGAATACCCTTTCAAATATGGGAATGATCAGTTGCTTTGTGGGAATGCTGACGGATTCCAGGAGCTTTTTGTCTTTCCCAAGACACGAATATTTCCGCAGGATCCTTTGCAATCTTTTCGGAAAAGATGTCGAGAACGGAGAATTGCCGGCGGACGAAAAATGGCTGGGCAAAATCATTTCAGATATTAGCTACCACAATGCAAAATCATACTTTAACTTTCCAAAAGGATAAAAACATATTTTCATGCCTCTATTTTCAATTGAAAACAAAAAAATCATCGTAACCGGAGCCACTGGTGTCTTGGGAAAGGCAATGGCGCAGCATCTTGCAGCCGAAGGCGCAGATGTCATCGTACTCGGCCGAAACGCCGAAAAAGTAAATGAATTTGTCGGTGAATTGACAGCTTCTGGGGGAAAAGCCTTGGGCATTATCGCTGATGTCACCCAAGAATCCGATCTCCAACATGCAGCACAAAAAATCAAAGACACCCACGGGACCGTTGATGTTCTCATCAATGTGGCCGGAGGAAACATGCCCGGAGCAGTCGTCAGACCTGATCAGACCGTGGCAGACTTGTCCGCAGAGGATGTCAAAAAAGTCATGGACCTCAATTATCTTGGGACTTTTCTCCCCATTAAAGCATTCCTTCCCCTGATGCTGCCCAATGACAAAGGAAATATCATCAACATCTCCTCCATGGCTGCTTCCCGCCCCATGACACGGGTGTTGGGTTATGCCTCCGCCAAAGCAGCGATCGACAACCTGACCAAGTGGATGGCTGTGGAACTCAACCAAAAACATGGCGCAGGATTCAGGGTCAATGCCATAGCGCCGGGTTTTTTCCTGACGGAACAAAATCGAACGCTCCTCACTGAAACAGACGGAAGTCTTACACAGCGGGGAAACCAGATTATCAGTCATACCCCAATGGGCCGATTTGGAAATCCTGAGGATCTACTCGGCGTGCTCCAGTGGCTTTGCAGCGATGCTTCTCTGTTTGTCACTGGGACCATCATCCCGATCGACGGTGGATTCAGTGCGTATAGCGGCGTTTAGATGAATAAAGTAAAACAGTAAAAACACTTGAGATCTAGGCCTTAGGCAAAAATTGAATTTGAGTCACAGAAAAAGCGGATTTGAGGACCCAGAGAATAAATTCAATTCTACCTTATTTCTGCATGATCTCGAGACTATTTCGCCCTTCTTCTTTCCTATTTTCAATCAAAAAACAATGAACCCATGACATACAAAATGGAACAAACCATGCGCTGGTATGGGCCCAATGATCCCGTCAGCTTGGCGGATATCAGGCAAGCCGGTGCCACAGGGATCGTCAATGCCCTCCACCACATTCCCAATGGTGAAATCTGGACAAAGGAGGAAATCCAAAAAAGGAAATCCCTGATTGAAGCGGCTGGCTTGGTATGGTCAGTGGTGGAATCTGTGCCCGTACACGAGCAGATCAAAACCCGATCAGGAAAATTCCAAACCTATATCAATGCCTATAAAACCACCTTGGAAAACCTCGCTTCGGCGGGAATCCATACGGTTTGTTATAATTTCATGCCGATTCTGGACTGGACCAGGACCAATTTGTCTTATACCCTGCCGAATGGTGCAAAAGCCCTTCGATTTGAAAAGAATGCGATTATGGCATTTGATCTTTTCATCCTCAAAAGGCCAAATGCAGAAAAAGATTATACGCCTGCTGAATTCGCCAAAGCAAAAGTCTATTTTGAAGGCTTGTCAGAGGACGAAAAAGACCTGATCGTCACCAACGTGATCAAGGGACTTCCGGGATCTGAGGAAGGCTATACGGTGGAGCAATTCCAAGAAGCACTCAATACCTATCAGGGGATTGATAGGGCAAAATTGGCCGACAACTTACGCCTGTTTTTGGATGAAATCATCCCAGTCGCAGAAAAAAACCGGGTGTTTATGGCGATACACCCAGATGATCCACCATTTGATATTTTCGGTTTGCCCAGGGTGCTCAGTACCGCCAATGATGTAAGAAGATTGCTGAAGGACAATCCAAGTCCCTACAATGGCTTGACCTTTTGCACGGGTTCTTTTGGTGTCAGGGCTGACAATGACCTGCCGGCGATGGTGGATGAATTTGGCGACCATATTCATTTTATCCATTTGCGAAGTACCAAAAGAGATGCCGAGGGAAATTTTCACGAAGACAACCACTTAGAAGGCGATGTGCCGATGGTGGAGGTCATCCAGGAAATCCTCAAAATCCAGCAAAAAAGGCAAAAATCCCTTCCCATGCGTCCCGATCACGGTCACCAAATGCTGGATGATCTGAAGAAGACCACCAACCCAGGCTATTCGGCTATCGGAAGGTTAAAGGGATTGGCCGAAATCAGGGGTGTGGAAGAAGGATTGCTTTTTGTGTTGGACAAAAAATAGTATATGGGTTTGGAATTAAAACTCTCCAAAAATCAAGGATAAAAGAAAGTCCAATCATAGAATTAAGCTTTTTTTACTTACTTTGAGATAAATTTTTTGGAGGGCCAATGAAAACTATTTTTATCAAAAATGCTGCGTTTCAAAAAAAGCAATTGGTGCTACTGGAGTTCCCTTTTGATTTTGAATTGAAAGAATTGGTAAAGACCCTTGCAGGTGCTGACTGGAAACCGTCTCTGAAAGCTTGGACAATCCCCTATTCGGACGCTGTCCTTCCCGATTTGCTGGTTATTTTCAAAGGCAAGGCTTGGTTGGACTATTCCGGATTCAAAAAGGTGGAAATCGAGGCCACACCGGAAGCTTTACCGACATTGGCTCCAGCGTTGGCTCTGGAAATCCAACACTTTACCGATTGGATGCGGAACAGGCGATATTCGGAATCCACCATCAAAAACTACACAGGCGGGCTAGGTCTCTTCTTCCGGTTTGTCGGAAATAAAAATCCTGAACAGATTACCAATGAGGACTTGGAATCCTTTCATAAAAATTATATCATTAGAAAAAAATACTCCGCCTCCTTCCAATCTCTGGTGATCAATGCAGTGAAGCTTTATTTTTCTAACAGACTAAAAAGAAAATTGGAGCCGATGGAGATTGAGCGACCAAAACAGCCCCGACTCCTACCCCATGTGCTCAGTAAAGGAGAAGTGAAAACCATCCTGCAAGCCCACCAAAATATGAAGCACCGGGCAATGCTGAGCCTGATCTACGCATGCGGACTTAGACGAGGAGAACTCCTGAATCTCAAACTCACTGACATCGATTCGCAAAGAGGAATGGTACGCATCAACCAGGGAAAAGGCGGCAAAGACCGTATGGTACCGATCAGTGACAAAGTGATCGGGATGCTTAGGGAATACTATCATTACGGAAAGCCAAAAGAGTATTTGTTTGAAGGAGCTACCTCGGGACAGACCTACAGTCCAACAAGTCTTCAAGAAGTGTTAAAATCTGCGGTTAAAAAATCCGGAATTAAGAAGCCAGTTACTTTGCATTGGTTAAGACATTCGTATGCGACCCATTTGCTCGAATCAGGCACAGATTTGCGGTTTATCCAAGAACTATTAGGTCACAACTCCAGTAAAACAACTGAAATATATACTCACGTAAGCCAAAAAAGTCTTCAAAAGATTAAAAGCCCTTTTGACGATCTTTAAAAATAAAACCAACAAAACCGTATCTATCGATCCAATAGTGGAAAGTTTATATGGAAAAACCGAAGGAATAAACAAGTTGGCAGCAACCATAACGAGACAAACACGATACTAAATATGGCTAAAAAACTTTTTGAAAATAAGAAACCAGAATCTGTTGACAAGCAACTTGACACTTTGGAAGCAATCAGACAGAGAAAGGAAGAAATTATCGCACAAGAAACTGAGACTATAAAAAATATTAGAGCCGGTTTTCAGGAGACGGTAGTAATGTTTATAGATATGGTTGACTCGACTAAGTTTAAGACTGCGAACGTAGAGACACCTGAAAAATGGATACTAAGAGTAAGGCAATTTTCAGAAATCGTCAGAGAATACATTTCAGAATGTGGTGGAAGAGTAGTAAAATACATCGGTGACGAATTAATGGCTGTATTTCCAAGAGCGAGTAAAATTAATGATGCTATTAATCTACTTAATCGTATCAAAGATTTACAAAGGGATTTATCAGAAATAACAGGTGAACCTACAACTATAAAAATTGCTCTTGACTTTGGTCAGGTTTATTTCTTGGAATATGATGGACATAACGAACCTGACCCACAAGGAACACCAATAGATAGATGTGCAAGAATTTCCAAATATTGTCGTCCAGGAACCGCATTAACATCATTTGAATTGGTTAAAAACTCTGATAATACTCGTCTTTGGTCTTTGGTAGGTGAAGCAGAACTTAAAGGAATTGGAACTACAAGAATATATCAATTTGGAGAAAGCACTATTGAAATAAAAGAAACAACCGAGATTCCAATTACTGATTTAACAACACTTAAAGAAAAAATAAACAAGCAACAATCAGATTTAGAAAACATCACTTTACAATTCAAAGAAGCTGAATCAATAAATGGAGAGCTTGCTCAAAAACTAAAGGAAGCAGGAGAAAAAGTTCCTGAAGATTTGATTATTCAAAACGAAGATGATGACAATGAATGCGAACAAAATTGGGATAGAATAAAATCCAAAATATCTGCACTCAAAAAGATGATATATGATTGCCCATCACCACAATATGAATATGGGAGATTTTTGTTTCTTCATATGCAAGATGAATATTGGGAATACAACTCATATACAGGCGACACTTTTGATACTTCAATTGAATCTAACTTACTTAGAGTGACAGGAGAAAAATATTACAAACTTGACACTTCAAACAGACGAAACAAGAAAGCTATTGAATTGATGGATGAAATTGAATTTGACCTAGAAAAGTTTGAATCAGAATGTAGAGAAGATAACGACAACGACCTTTTTGACTATAGTTTAAAATCCCCTGAATTTTGGAGTAAGTATGTTGGAATTACGGTTACAAGATAGAATGGCAGCTGCCAACAGCCGTTTTGCAAAAGCGGGGGTTTCGTGCTTCTATGACAGTGAAGTGCTAAATTCAAGCTTTGTGCATCTAATGAAGTTTAGTGCTAAAAATCCCCGCCTTCGCAAAGCGGCAAAACGTTGGTGGCAAGCATAAAGAACATACACGACAGATAATGCAAGTAACATTTTTAGGACACGGACTTGAGAGCAGCCAATTCAATGTTGGAAAACAATTAGTGAATTCGTTTGAGAACAAGTATTTTGACAATTTCTATGGATTTGTTGCTTTTGTTGCATTAACAGGAGTTGACAAAATCCTACCTTCAATCAAATCCTCTCGTGACAAATTTAAAAATCTCAGATTTTACGTGGGTGTAGACAATAAAGGAACATCAAAAGAAGCTCTAGAAAAATTACTACACAATGAAATTGAAACGTACGTTTATCACCGTGATGAAGATTATATAACCTATCATCCGAAACTATTTTTATTTGAAGGTGAAAAATTTTCGAGAGTAATAATTGGTTCATCAAACCTTACAAGTTCAGGTTTCATTGCGAATATTGAAGCGTCAATTCAGCTCGACTTCAATACGAAAACAGATAAACAAGGAATTAAACTTCTAAGGGAAATTAAAGAATACTACAATGACTTGATTGAACTCAGCAATATACATACTCGAAAACTTACAAGAGAGTTAATTGATGAATATGAAGAAGCCGATTTACTCTACAAGCAATTTTTCTCAAATAAAAAAGAAGAATCACAACCGACTGACGGTGAAAATGGTAACAAGAAAACAAAAAAAGTCAAACTCCCTGAAGTTGATTTAACAGATGGCTTTGACCCAAAAGACACTCCAGGTTATGATAAAAATGTAAAAGCAACACAAAACGACTATGATAATTTTGACTACTTTTTAGATAGGTATATTGTTTATAAAAGAGATGTTCGCACATCGGGAGTTGTAACTAAGACAACAGATGACAAAGAATTACTTCGGTGGTATTTTAGAATGAAAGAACTTATTAGGAACGAAGCAATGCCTGACGACCTTCTTTTACGTTTAATTGATGTTGACTTTCCTGTTGGTGATGGTTGGGAAAAAACCAGTATGATGATTTGGGAAAAGCGTTTCAAAGAAATGCTTGCTTATAAACAAGAATTCAATCCTGATAGTGAGATAACTCACGTGCCACAGTTCAAAGAAAAAAGTCACCCACATTATTCAATAGGTTCTTGGTGTGCCCAACAGAAACAAAGACGAAAAGGAAATCAAACTCCTATATGGACTGATTACGAAGAAGAAAGAATGAATTCCGTAAACTTTCTTTGGGAAGTTCCAAACCTTGGTAGTGAGCCTGATGATGAAGGTTGGTATGAAAAATTACTTGAATTAGAAAGTTACTACAAAGACAAAAACAACTATAAATCAATCCCGCATCAACACACCAAAATTGGGAAGTGGCTTAATGAACAAATAACTTTAAAATTGACAGGTAGTCGTGGTAAAGTCAAAAAATTTCTGAATCCACTTAGGACTGAATTATTAGGGGAAGTTCTCTCAAAAAATGGAGTTGAATGGGAATGGCAAAAGCAAAAAGAAAGAGAAGCCATAGAAAATTTAGCAGAAGAATTTATTAAAAATCAAGACCCTAAAGAATTAGAAAAACTTAGTAAAGACGAAAGAAAAAAGTATCAAGAAAGAGTATCACAAGCAAGATACAGAAGTAAGAAATGGGACGACTCAAAAAGACTGATATTGATTAATGCAGGAATGGAGTTACCTAAAAAAGATGAACAAAAATGACACTTAAAACAAGAATGCCAGCCACCAACAGCACCTACCCAAAAGTGGCGGTTCAGTGGTTAAATCAAGCTTTGTGCTTCTATCAAAGTTTGTGCTTGGTTGACAGTGAAGTGCTTCGAAATCGCCACCTTCGGGTAGCTGCAAAACGTTAGGCAACATGCTAAAAGACGACAGTATCGTAAATAAGCTGAGATAGAAATAAAGAAATTTAATGACAACATGATAGACCAATTCAAAGGACTGGAGATTTTTTCTCTTTCGACAAGGAAGAGTAAAGTGAATATTTCCCTCGCTTCGCACTTTTTAAAATTTCTCTGCCAACCCGCATTTGGCACATTTGCAAAGCCAGACATGCCAACGCACAACCAAAGCTTTACAAAAGAGCCAAATTTTTGCCCA
This sequence comes from Rhodonellum psychrophilum GCM71 = DSM 17998, assembly GCF_000381545.1. Lineage (GTDB taxonomy): Bacteria > Bacteroidota > Bacteroidia > Cytophagales > Cyclobacteriaceae > Rhodonellum > Rhodonellum psychrophilum. The sequence goes on from NZ_KB906694.1 coordinate 10,132, forward strand.
CAAATTAAACAGGATAACAACATTAAAAGAATATAATTATGGACGATAATTTCTTGCAGTTAACTCTTAAATCAGGCCTTTTCGATATTGGTGATAAAGAAGAAAGACTAAAATGGTTACAGCAATCAGTAACCGCCTTGGTGAAAATTCTAAAAAAGGATTATTCCCTTTTGCCCAAGTATTCTTTGGTTGCACTAGATCCCAATATCTCTGATAAAGAACCAATTCTAAATGATGTTGAAAAGATTGTGACCAAATATTGGACGGCACTTAGAGGTAAATATCCTGATATGCCTAGAAATATTCACAGAGGTGTTATTCTAAATGCATTGATGGAATTGGGAAGCGAAGATCCTGTTGCTGCGAGAATTATCTACTTAACATCTTCTAATTTCTTTCCTTTCGCAAAACTGGGCAAGGAAAAGGATATTGTCTTTACTCTCTTAACTGAATTAGGAGAAATTTCAGAAACCCATGCAGTTAAAGAATGGTCACTTATTGAAGAAGAGCCAAAACTGAAACTTGGAAGTCTAAAGATAAATGATTTAAAATTCGGCAAAGTAGAACTAGATAAAGAAGATCTTCAAGAAAAGCTATTTGCCGCTCTTGCCAATTCACCTCAAGGGCATGGGCCACAGCATGGTGGTCAATCAAGTTGGGGACAATCTTTTTCAAATAAATCCAGTGTAGCTATTGCCGAGTCCTTTAATTCAGCTTTATCCGAATTAAACAAATCTCTTTCCCCAGCGACTTTAGAAGATCCTATAAACAAGTTTTTCACTTCATTTAAAAAGTCCTTAGATGAGAACTTAAAGTCCTCATTTGCTTCTATTGTCGCTGTTGAGCGAAGAAGTAAATTGCTTTGGTGGAAAGAAACCCTTTATTCTCCATCATTAAAGAAAAGCTACCGGGAAGTTTCAATTCCTGTTCTTCCTATTTTGATGGGAAGTGATCTTAACGAGCAGGTTGCAGAAATAACTCCAATAAGTGTAGACTATCTATTAAGAGATACCTTGTTAATACTGAACGAAAAGAAAGGTGAAAAAATAAAGTTTAAAGACTTCTTTAACTCTTTATCAAAAGATTCAACAAAATCTGAGTTAACCAACCTTTTGACCGAAACAAATGAATCCGATGGAAGAATTAGTATAACTGATTTTATCATTCTTTTCTTAAATGATAAGGCTAAACTCAAAGACTTCACTGAAAGAACAGGAATTAAACAAGATGATGAAGTTTCTATTGAAGATTTATCTGTCATTATTTTCCATGATTTACTCACCAAAAGACTAAGCTCGAAGTAATATGGCTGGAAATTGCTCACAACCTAAATGTTACCCCGAGGATAGTGGATGCAATATCGAAGGATGCATAAATCTTTCAGATTGCAAATACTATGGCAAAAAGGATAGTCCCAAAAAGGAAGACAAACAAGAATTAGAAAATGAAGGACATAGAACCTCTTGGACAGGAAATACAATGGGGCTCTATGACCTCAATTTCTTAACAGCATCAAGAAAACCAATTTTTATAGGAGTTACGGGAGTGGCAAGTGCTGGAAAAACTACGTTTTTAGCTACACTTTATTGTCTTATTAGACAAGGTGCTAAAATAGGTGAGTATAGTTTTGCTGGTTCACTTACTCTTAACGGATGGGAAGATATTGCATGGTATCTCAGTTGGAAAAGCAATGCAGAAATTCAGTTCCCAGACCATACCACAAATAACACAGGGAGAGTTCCAGGGTTACTCCATTTAACTTTAAAAAATAAGGCAGGTAAGAATATTGACCTAATTCTCACCGATGCACCAGGTGAATGGTTTGATCACTGGAGCAATAATATCAATAGCGAAAATGCTATTGGTGCTCAATGGATATATGAAAACTGTGATGGTTTTTTACTTTTTGCAGACAGTGATATGCTTTCTGGTAGCCAAAGAGGAAATGCTAAACGACAGCTCAAACAAGTTTCAGATCGGCTAATTGAAAGCATCAATGATCGTCCAATTGGCCTAATATGGTCTAAATCAGATTTAGAGTTACCCCATCAGACTAAACAACAAATTATTACACATATAGAAGCTACTCCATTTAAACACTTCAATCAATTTGAAACTAGCGTCCAAGAAGGTGCTAAGGGTAAATTTCATAAGGCAATTTTGGAATCAGTTAACTGGATTATTGAAGTATTAAACCAAAATTGTAATTCTCTTCCGAAGATTTCAGTAGCCAAACCCGAGGATATGTTTCTTTCAAAACGCTCGATCAATGAATGATATGGAAAAACATAATATTTTGATAATTGGAGGTCCAAATACAGGAAAAACTCATTTTGGTATTCAATTGTACGAACGTATAAACAGTCGTCAGTTCGAATTTAAAATCGATCCCAAAAACCGACCCTCTGATTTGTCAATTTTTGAAGACGGATTAAAAAACATTTATAATGGTCAAAGAGCTGCACATACCGAAGCAGGAGCTAATCGAAGTATTGAACTGATAATCACGGACGAAAAGAACTCTGAAGTCAAATTGGCCTTCCCAGACTATGCAGGTGAACAAATCACCTCAATTGTAGATAATAGAAAGGTCAATGATTTATGGAAGGACTACATTGAAAATAGTACATCATGGGTATTGTTCATTCGACTAAATGAACTAACTCCACTAGAGGATATTGTAAACAAGGGAATTCCAAGTGCCGAAGAAATTCAAAAAAGGAACAGTCAGCCGCCTCCCGTAAAGGTATCAGAAGCGGCCTTCTATGTAGAATTGCTTCAAACGTTAGCATACATCAAAGGGCTTTCAACATTCTCTCCAATTAGTCAACCTAACTTAACCGTGGTTTTATCCTGCTGGGATGAACTAGAAATACCTGAAGGTCAAGTTCCCTCAACTTTACTTCAAGAAAGGCTACCTATGTTATTTGACTTCTTGAATAATAACTGGCAAAATGAATCTCTTGCAGTTATAGGCTTATCATCAACAGAGAAATCTCTTACCGATGAGCCTGATGATGAATTCATCGATAAAGAACCTATCAATTTCGGGTATTACATAAATAAAAAGGGCGATTCTCAACGAGACTTAACTCTTTCAATTAAGGATTTCATCGGGCATGAGTAAAATTGTCATCAATCAAGCATATTATGGTGAAGTCAATAAGTCTCACTCCAAAATTCATCAAACTATTGATGATTCAGAATTGACATCATTTTTAATACAGTTCACAGATCGACCAGGCCCACTTCCTCCTGGAGTTTTGCTCAAACCATATTTATCAGGCTCTGCTTTTAAAAATTATTACGTATTCTCTAAAACCTTTCCAGACCCACAAGCTAGTCGTTCTGGCATGGTAGTAACACATGTTTTAATAGCGGACATATCAACACTTGAAGACATTAATGACTTACAAATCATCCTAAGACTATTGATTTCAGAAGTTCCAGTTGAAAGAACCAATTTGGAGCCTATTGAACTTAACGTTAAGCATTCTGACCACTCCTATGAATTAACACAGCCAATTTTTATTCAAAAATCTCTTTCATCATTTATCAAAGGGGATTTACCTATTCTGTTTACGGGTGATTTAGTCTCTTTTGAGGGAATTCTTCAAAAATTATGGAATTCTCCAATCAGTGGTTTTAGAGAACAACTTAAGTACAGAGCCAGTTTTTCACCAACAGACATAGAAGGTTCGGATGATTTAACCTTAGTATTTATTCAAAGTGAATTATTGCCAAAGTGGAATACCAATAAGCTGATCCGTGGAGAAGAGAATGACATAATTGAAATCTCATCCCCAACAGAAGCCTTGTTTCTTGGAAAACAAAAAGAAAACCCATTGTATGATTTTCTTAAAAGAATTGGTGCAAATCTTGACGATCTAAATTCATATATACAAGGCAATATATTGTTTGAAGATTATGTTGATTTGGACAACCTGGATGATCCAGACCTTATAAGACGTGATTTAAGGATTCTTTCAAAACTTTCACCAAATAAGAGCCTAGGTGCTTCCGTTAAAGAAGAGTTTATTGAGAAGTACAATGGTCTAATCAATAGTGGCTTAGAGTCAAATGTTAAAGGGCTAAGGAACATCTCTTGGAACGCCTATATTGATGGAGAAGAAAAAGGTAAAAACCTTGTAAATGCCATTTTAGTTAGGGCAATTAGAGATTCAAAGTTTATGCATATTGAAATGCTTTCAGAAGTTTCTTCAATTGCAGTGAATGAAACAAGCAAATCATGGTGGCATAAAGCCATCGTTGATTCATTTAAAAAAATCATATTTGAGTCGGAAGAGATCATTCAAAAATCAATTTGGAAGCTATTACTTTTTTCAAAGGACTGCTCCAAATCCATCTTTTCAGTAATCCCTTCTCGCAAAGGTTCAGAATTACTTCTAATTCAACATTTGCCTAAAGAAGTTCCAACTGAAATTGGAAAGACTGTCTTAGTTGAGCTACAAAAAAGGAAATGGTATTTGTTGCATGCGGAAATATTGTTAAAACTCTACAAAACAATAGAAGCAGTTGAAAAACAATTGTCTTTTGAGGATTCATTAAGTTATGACGAGTCAATAGGGTTGAAATTGATTCTCAAAAAACTTTCAGATAATGAGGCCTTAGCAATAACCTTAAAATTATGTAACGACAAATTGATTCATGGATTAATAAAAAGAGCAATAAAAAATGAATCCATTTTTAGTTCGATTGATCTTCAAGTTTCCTGTTGGCTGACTATCTGGACAGGCTTACTAAATGAAGAAAAATCTTTTAGTTACGGGATTAAAGGCAAAGAACAAGCTCTAGTTTTCAGTGTATTTGATTTAGCGTTAAAGGGTAAGAAAATTGATGACGTAGTTTTTGAAAGAACTTCCGAAACAATCTACTCCAATATTTCAGAATATAAAAACCGTCAAAAAATCTGGGTCTATATTCCTGCTAGTTATCAAGCTAAGTACATTGAATCAACAGCAGAATCATTAGTAGAAAAGATAGTGAATGAGGGAATTGATGGTTTGTCAATTGAAAAAATATTAGCTGATCATATCACCTCAAAACCCTTCATGACGTCATTTCTAAGTAAAAACAGAAGTGAAATAGAGCCTGTATTAAAGATATTTGAGAGCTTTACAACCCATTCCGATAAGTTTCTTAGTGATTATATAGTCCACTATCAATTACAAATCACTAAAAATCAATCTAACCGACTTGGAGCACTTATTATATCAAGGAATTACGCGGCTTCTGCAAGGGCAGTTTATGATAAATCTCGTTACTACAAATCATTCACCTTGGCATATGAAGTTTGTAAATCTCTGGTAAAATTAAATTGGTGGGAATCCTCATGGTTAAACCCATTCCAAAAATCAATGCAACAATATTATCCTATGGAACAACCTAAAAACACTGCAGAAAACCATATTGAATCGCTTCCAACTATCGTCATATTAACCGCTATACAGGAAGAATATGATGCTGTTAGACAATTCTTAAAAGAAGTAGTTGAGGTTGATCAAAATGACACAACATATGAAGCCGGAATATTCACAATGTATGATAAAGATATTGCCAAGGTCATCATACGAGAATGCGGAGCTAAAAACACAATTGCTGCTCAAGAAACAGAAAGAGCCATTAGTAATTTCAAACCTGATGCAATCTTTTTCGTGGGAATCGCAGGATCACGTAAACCCAGTGACTTTTCAATTGGAGATGTTATTTTCCCGAAAGAAATTTACTCTTACGAAGCAGGTAAAGCTGAAAAAGACCGGTTTATGGCTCGACCAGACTTGGCATCTTCAACTTATGCACTTGCAGAAATTGCAAAAAAAGAAAGAAGAAAAGATGAATGGAAGACATTAATAAAGAATGGTTGGAATACAGAAGTGAAAGCAAATTTAGGCATAATTGCATCTGGAGAACAACTTATTGAAGATTATGAATCGGAAGTCGGAAAAATTCTCACCGAACATTATAATGATACCTCAGCAGTCGAAATGGAAGGCTTTGGATTTGCCAAAGCAGCCCTTAGGCAAGGAAGGAGTTCTGGGAATATGATGATTGGTGTTGTGAGAGGTATTTCTGATATAATTAAGCAACCTGGTAAAAAGAAAAATGAATCCTCTACAGATGTAAGGCCAGATAATGCAAAAAAGTTAGCGTCAGATACAGCAGCTGCATTTGCTTATTGGTTGATATTTAAAGCGTTCCAATAATCAACGCATACCTGTAAGCACATTTGCAGGTCCCACAAAGCCTTCGCTCGTCCAAAACCAGCAAAAGAGCTTCCAAGTCCCTGCCTGAGAAAAGAGAAATAATAAAAAATGCCCCACACGCGAAAGAAATTAAATGATGAAAAGTAAGACTGAATTATCGAGAGAAGAAGAAGCACGATTGCCTAACAGCGTGTATGTGGCAATAGCGGGTGAAGGGGTAAATCGAAAGTCTGTGCTTCTAAGAAACTTTGTGCTAAACGGACAGGAAAGTGCTTCTAATCCGCTACTGCACATACACGCAAACCGTTAGTGGCAAGTGTAACTGACGACATAGAAATAAACAATTAACATTTAAAACAGAAAATTATGACTTGGTGGATTTTATTTGGAGTGGGAATTACTTTTATGACACTCATTCTTGCAGGTGCATTTAAAAAGAAAAAATGACGAGAATTTACTCATACATATTACGAATAGACGATGGAGCGGCTCCAAATCCATTTTGGGGACTATGCATATAGACAATTTGTAAACCTGCAATAAGAAGAAATGCTCAAATAGGTGATTGGGTTATTGGGACAGGTTCAAAAAACACAAAACTTAAAGACAATAGAACTTATGACTTTTCAGACAGCATAGTGTATGCGATGAAAATTACAGATAAGAAATTATTGAGTGAATATGACGCGTTTTGTAAAAACGACTTAACCAAAAAAATTCCCAAAGGGAATACAAAAGATTGGAGACTTCGTGTTGGGGACTGCATTTACGATTACTCGGCAAACAGCGAACCAACAATTAGAAAAGGGGTTCACAATGAAGGTAACAGACAAAGAGATTTGGGTGGATATAATTCGTTACTATCTGGCCACTTTTATTATTTTGGCGTTGAAGCAAGACCTCTTCCAACAGAATTAAAGGAACTGATAAAGAAAAACCAAGGACACAAGAAATTAGAAAAGCCCGACCTCATTCAAAAATTTGAAAAATGGATTGAACAATTTGAGAAAAATAAATTGTATGCAGACCCACAAATGAGATGGCTTTTTGACAGGGATTTATCAGACGGAGAATTATCTTCTTGTATCAAAGAGAAGTTGGCAAATGACGAAGACGAAAACGAAGAAACGCTATGCTGAAAGAAAGAACAACAGCCACTAACAACTAGGCTTTTGTTGCGTACGCAGTACGAACAATGAAGCTATAGAAACAAAACAACATTCGATCTGACGGACAAAGATTCGGTTTCATAATCCCGTGCTTCATTGAAGAAAGCCAATCAAATATCATCCGTTGAAATTAAGATCTTCCTCAAATCAAGAATGGAAGAATGTCAATTCATACAATCCAGCTTTGTTTCCCAACCCGTGTGGATACAAAGCTGGATTTCGGATTTATCTGCTCTTGCAGGTATTGTCCACATCATGGATAGGAGCATCAAAACCGAGAGATTTTGACACCCTTTTTCCAAATCAAGATACCAGGCTATTTAACCCGTGTCATGAATTCCCAATTCATGACACGGGTATAATTTCTTAATGATCAGTGATTTGTGTGTTATTTTTGACTTCATTGTATAGGTATTATTCTTATTCTCTCAAAACCCTGATTTTCTTGTAGTTTCAATCCTATTAGAAAATCTAATGCATATTTCGAATTTAATTCATTCCCATCTGTTTTTTAGTTCCATTGGGCAGGATTTTGACACTTCCCGTGATATTTGTCTCAGGATTTTTTATTCTATGGCCTGTGGATTTCTCCCAATTGTTGACCACCATCAAGATGTCTACCAAAGCGACTTTTTGCGCAGGATCAGCTGCTAGTGATCCACTGGCCGTTGAGCTTTCGATTACCCTTCTTATCCAAAGATCCGGGGCGGAAATTTCGAAAGTCCCAAACTCTATATTTCTCAGAATCGTGGCCATTGGAGCGGCCATATCAAACAGCGATTGGGTCTTTTTGTGTGAACCTATCCCTACTTTTTTACCGATATTGGCCAGTCTTTCGGACGAAGTATTCGCCTGACAACCCAAAAAAGAAACCAAGGGACTGTCGTATGAAATAATGTAAAACATCCAGGACATCATCACCACAGATGCATATTCCTCCCTGGACAGATTCATGTATTGATAGGTAGACAGCTGGATATTGCCGGTACTTCCTCTTCTGGCCATCAGCATCTGCCTGAGTTTAGTGGCCATGTCGATGATCCTTTGGTAATCCGTGGAATTGGCGACACTTGTATTTTGTGCATTGATATACCCCTGCCAGAGTTCGGAAAGAAACTGCTCGAAAAGGAAGATAAAATCCTTATTTGCGGATTTGGCCTTGATATAACTATAATCTATATTGCTACCTTCAGTCGGTTCACCAAAGGCCAGATCCATCCCAAACATCCTGAAATAGACATTTCTACGGCTTCCCTCGGGATTCGGGCGAAGATTTCCCGTTATGTTTCGGTAGTTGGTGTTGGAAAGGGTTTTGAAAAACAAATTCTCTGTGTTCTGTATCCAAAGAAAAGCTTGGTTATGGGAAGGATCCTGTGCACTTGCGATTCCCAATTCCTCATCATGGCGGTAAAGATAGATCAGCCTTTCCATGATCTGTGACAAGCGAGAGTTTTCAATCAGGTAGGCATAAATCAAATGATAAGGTGGTGCATCCTTAGGCTTGAACATTTCAAAAGCACTGATTGGCCCATGGATCATATCATACCAATGTTTTTGGATGGCCTTTTCAAGCACCACCGAATCTTCGTAGGAGACGAAATCCTGCCGGAATTGATTTGAATAAGTTTCATTTTGATTGCTTAGTTTAGGCAATTCAGGCCTAGGTTCCCCGGGAAGTACCTCGATACCACTTGAGAAAGGCGCCCCGATAAAATCGCTGGTTATTATTGGACTGCCTGGCCTTACCTTATCTGTACAAGCGGTATATATCAAATGATCGATGACATCCATAATGTTCTGAATTTAAATGGTTAAACAGGAATAAAATCAATTGTCTTTAAGCCGAATATAACTTACTCGCACAGAGATATAAATATCATTGCCTTTTGTGTACACATTTTGAATTTCCTGCTCCTGCTGATTGAATGGCCCCGAAGCCTCCCTTGCCCTTTCGAATTCCAATTCCTTCTCGTACCTACGCAACAACTCTTCTGTATCCATTCTCTTTTTTAGCAGTTCCGGGTATTTCATTACATCGGGATTTTTGTCTTTTTCTATTTTGGCACATTCCGAATCAATCCAACCAATCGAATTAGCCAACCGCTCTATTTGCTTTTCGAGATCTAATTTTCTTTCTTCCATTTTATTTTATCGTTTTATAAGGTTAAATTCATTTCCACCGTGAATCCCAATTTTGTCATCCAATTTTCCTGTTGCTTGTACAGCGCATGCAAATCCCCTTTCCCAATACCTATCTTGAATCCACCCAAAGCCAGTAATCGGATGCACTCCTTCCAAATCCAAGCATGCGAAGGATACAATGCCGGACCTGCCAGGTATTCCAACTTTTCCAATTCTCATGGGCTGACTTTTTCTGGCGAAACCAATTGCGAAAGTGATTTATTGCAAAAACCATTTAGAAAAATATGGATCAAAAGACTTGGCTGCATTCTTAAATTCTGATTTAAAAATTCAAAAAAGAAAAAAACATCCTTATCCTGTTAATAAATTATGTTATTGAAGTTATATTGTTTTTTTCGATAAGACAAGCAAGTGTATAATTTAAAAATATAATTCAGATAAAAAACCGAATTATATTTTGCATTAATGGAAAACGAAGAAATATTTATTTCTTTTCCAATGGGTTCAAAAAATCGGCATTACAATTACCTAAACACCCCTTAATGAATCGCTTTCAATCGAAAGTCCAAAACATTCCTACCGAAAAAAACCTGAATAAATCGGGTTTCTAGAAGCGACTGATTGTTGAAAAAATCAACCAGATTTTAAAAAATGCCTTGAAAACAACTCCTGAAATTTATATTATAACACTACATAACCCAACCATGATCAAAAGCGCTCTGTTTATTCTCCTCTTCATTTGCTCAGGCACCATTGGCGTCTTTGCACAAAAACCAAAAACCCAAATGCCTGATGCAATTGGGATGGTTTCCTACACCTATCGCCACAGTTTTGAAAAAGACATTGCCAAGACCTTGGATACCATTCAGGCTTTGGGCATCCGAAACATGGAATTTTCCAACCTTTTTGGAAGTGATTCCAAGTCGATCCGGAAAATGCTTAATGACAGAGACATGATTTGCACCTCCTTTGGGGTCAGTTATGAGGCCCTTGTAAAAGATCCCGATGCAGTGGCTGCCGATGCCAAAAATCTCGGGGCCAGCTTCGTAAGGGTGGCATACATCCCGCATACAGCGCCATTTACCAAGATTCATGCGGATAAGGCCATTGCGGATTTCAACCATGCCGGAAAAATCCTCAAGGAAAAACATGATTTGGAATTTTGCTATCACAATCATGGATATGAATTCCAAGCCTTCAAAAATGGGACTTATTTCGACTATATCGTAGCGCAGACACATCCTTCCTATGTGAGCTTTGAAATGGATGTTTTATGGGTGTTTCATCCAGGAGCAGATCCAGTGGAATTATTGAGAAAATACGGGAACAGGTTCAAGATGATGCATGTGAAGGATTTGAAGAAAGGAATAAAGGGAGATTATTCCGGCAGCACTCCAGTGGAAAATGATGTGGCTTTGGGTACTGGTCAACTTGATTTACCGGCGATAATTGACGCTGCCAAAAACTCCTCGATCAAGTATTATTTCATCGAAGATGAAAGTCCAAACATCAAAACACAGGTGCCCCAAAGCATTCGCTATTTGGAAAACCTTTTAAGGACTGTTTCCAAAAAATAATATTCGAAGGGAATTTTCCAAAAAACGCAATCCTTGTATTTGTCTCCCGATAATTGGCAAAACCAATAGAAGTACTGATTTCTATAGGATAAACTACATCTTTTTGGAGTTGAGCGCATCTGACAACATCCTTTCAAATTGACCGCTCATAAAAGATTCAGGCATTTTTTGACTCTGAATAAAGATCACGAAAACGGACTAACCTGGACATTTGTGTCCAAAAATGTACGCTACATCCTAAAGAAATCTATTTATTACCTTGATCATCAATTATTTATAAAAACGGTTTACTTTTTGTAATTCATCAACAGTAGGGCAAAGATCCAAAAATCGAAAAAACATGATCTAAGTCAGATTAAAAGTTGCAAAAACCTAATCGAATTGAAGTCGTTGAGTAAATAAGGAGTAAAAACACATTGCAATGGCAGGGAGACTAAGATACTGCTCACAAGGAGAGTAAAGCTTTTCTCTTTTAGTTTAGTTGATGAAACGTGTCATTGTAATTAAAATGGGCCTTCTCGGCCCATTTTTTTTTCTAAAACCAAAATGAAGATGGGAGTTCGGCTCAATATCGATTTTTTCGCCTTAAGGAATCCCAATTTTACAGCCTATAGTTTTTTCAACACCAAAGCTGTCCTGTTCGGCACATATATCCGAAGGGTGAGTTCCTCATCGGTTGGATAATCCAAAGCGGCATTGATCCTTTCAAATCCGCCGTATTTTTTGTCATCCGAATTCAGGACGATTCGATAATTGCCTGAATGTGGTACTTTGAAAGCATAGCCAAAAAAGGACTCACTGATATTGAAACTGAAAATAAAAATAAGTCCCCCTCTTTCAAAGACGATGATTTTGTTTTTAGGATCCATATAGAGCTGATTGGCCGGGGCCGATGGAAGTACATTGAAGTCCTTGATCAAGCTCACCATGGCCTTGTCCCAATTGCCCAAAAATTGATATTTCAGGTTTGCATTTTCCACCAAGGACCATTGCCTTCTCGCATATTGATAACTCCAATCATTCCCCTCCCTAGGGAAATCCACCCATTCAGGGTGCCCAAATTCATTCCCCATAAAGTTCAGATAACCCTCACCACCCAAACTAATGGTGAAAAGCCGAATCAATTTATGGAGGGCAATGCCCCTATCGATGACCAGATTGGGATCTTCTACGCCCATGTGGAAATACATTTCCTTGTCCATGAGCCAAAAAGCGATGGATTTGTCCCCGACCAGTGCTTGATCGTGGGATTCCGCGTAGGCGATGGATTTTTCCTTTTTGGGCCTGTTGGTCAATTCATGCCACATTTCAAAAAGGTCCCACTCCTCATCCGTTTTGTGTTTGAGGGTTTTGATCCAAAAATCGGGGATCCCCATGGCCAACCTGAAGTCAAAGCCCAATCCCCCTTCTTCCAATGGCCGGCACAAACCCGGCATTCCACTTACCTCTTCCGCAATGGAAAGGCAATTCTGTTTGAATTTATGGATGACTGTATTGGCCAATTGCATATAAAGAACCGCGTCCCAATCTACCCCATCTCTGAAATATTTTTCGGGGTTGTCAAAATCGGTATTGCCATGGTGCAGATACAGAATGGAGGTGGCCCCGTCAAATCGAAATCCGTCAAAGTGAAATTCTTCCATCCAATACCTGATGTTGGAAAGCAGGAACTGTTGGACTTTGGATTTTCCGTAGTCAAACAATTTTGAATCCCATCCTTCATGATAGCCTTTTCCTCCTGGATGAAAATAATGGTGATCCGAACCATCGAATTCATTAAGGCCTTCGTTGACATTCTTGACCGCATGAGAATGGACAATGTCCATAATCACCGAAATCCCCATTTCATGTGCCTTGTTGAGGAGATATTTAAGTTCCTCTGGCGTTCCAAATCTAGAAGTCGGGCAGAAAAAATTACTGACATGGTACCCAAAAGATCCATAATAAGGATGTTCCATGATCGCCATCATCTGGATGGTATTGTATCCACCCTCTTTGATCCTAGGCAAAATATTATCGGCAAATTCCAGATACGTTCCAACGCCTTCTTTTTCCTGTGCCATTCCGGGATGGCACTCGTAAATCAAGGGTTGTTTGATATTTTCCACCGGGGAAAAACCCGAATCGGTCCATTTGAAGGGCTGAGGAGGAAACCAAAGTTGTCCCGAAAAATCATGGTTTTCAGTATCTTGGACAACTCTTCGGATATATGCAGGAATCCTGTCCAGGGAGCCGTTTTCTCCAATCACCAATACCTTTACTTTACTTTCATGAACGAATGAAAGCTTATATTCCTCGAATGGCAAAAATATTTCCCAATCCCCATGGTGGTTTTTTTTCATGGGATGGCTGCCTCTGTTCCAATAGTTGAAATCACCCATCAAAAACAATTGGTAGGCCTTTGGTGCCCATTCTCTGTAAATCCATCCTTTGCGAAAAGAGTCGTAGTGAAAACCATAATATTGATGGGCCGATGCAAATTCCAGAATGCTTCCAAATTGAAGTTCGATTTCCTTTAAGGCTATTTGATACCTCAAGTAACGGTCTTCAATATCCTGAGCGTAAGCTTCCAACCAAGGTTCTTCTTTAACAATAAGCAGTGTTTCCGATTTTTTCACAAAAAATGATCTTTAAGTTCAATCACAATTTAGATAAAATTGGTTTGGGCACAAGAAAAATACACTTCTAAAATTTCAAAAAAGGAAGGAAACACGAAAATAAACGAGTGAGTGGGCCCTACTATACTACAAAAAAATACAACATGAAGGAAGCAAGCGAATAACCTCCGAGGAATGACAAAAAGAGAGGGGTTGAAAGCGAAATTTTAAGGTGTTCAGGAGCACGCCCGTGGTGATTGAAATGGCTGATTTTCCTTAAATACTTATCAGGAAATACAGACAAAATCAACAATCCATAAGCCACGGTCATGATTATCAAAGCTGAAAAGATTTGCATACTGATAAAATTACCACCAAGAATTGGATTTTCGAAAAAAAACCCAAAAGAATATGAAGTAATTTTTAACTAAGTATTATCCTTGTGTTACTAAATTTGATTGAACAGAACCCGTTGATTCCCTGATGACCAATTTGGTTTTCAGTTCATAGGTTTCGTGATTGTCCAAAGAATGTTTTTGGATCATTTCCAATATGATTTCCGTAGCCATCTTCCCCATTTCGTATCCATGCTGATCGACTGAACTCAGGGATGGTGACACGACCTCTGCCAGATGCCAATTGCTAAATCCCATGACACCTACGTTTTTGGGAATTTGGTACCCCGCTTGTTTCAAATACCGGATCACCCCCAAGGCAACCAAGTCCGTGATACAAAAAAAAGCATCGGGTGGGTTATTGCTTTCCATCAGTTCCTTGGCAAAATCAAATCCTTCTTGCTCACTGATATCGGTACATCCTTTGATCCAATCTGGAGAACTTTCCATACCATGATTTTCCAAGGCCTTGACATAACCTTGGCATCTTTCCGAAGCATTTTTCACCAAATCCCGTCCCTTGACGTGGGCGATCTTTTTGTACCCACGATGGATCAAGTGCTTGACGGCTTGATATGCTCCGTCAAAGTCATCCACAATGACCTTAGGTGTATCCAACAGATCGGTGATTTTATCAAATTGAATGACAGGCTTCCCGGCATCCATAAATTCCTGAATATGTAGGCCTTCTATCGTTTCGTTGGAGATGGAAATCAATAGGCCATCCACGCTGCTATTGAGCATTGCCCGGGAGACCATGACTTCATCTGCCAACCTGTCGTTTGATTGACTGACCATCACATTGTAGCCATGCTTGTTGGCTACGGCTATTGCTCCACTGATGACGTTGGCAAAGAAATGATGGACCAGTTCCGGAACAATCAATCCAATATTGAAAGTCCTGCTTTTGCGAAAATTAACAGCCAAATAATTGGGTACATAATGGTGTTCTTGCGCATATTCCTTGACTCTATCAATGGTTTCCTGTGCAATGTCGGGATGTTCTTTTAAGGCACGAGAAACTGTAGAGATAGAAATGCCAAGGGATGTGGCAATATCCTTCAAGGTCAATTTTCGTTTTTCCATTTCTGCTGGTCTATTTTGCAATCTACTTCACCCACCCTTAAATGTGTCCCTTTTAAAAGAAAGGTCCTATGTAAGGGCTTTTTAGGACAGAAAGGGTTATTCGGATATCATTTATATAATATTAACCCAATTTTGATCATTTTCCAAAACAGGGGTTTTAGACCTGTTTTTAAATTTCCTTTCTTGGGAAAAACAAAAACGGAACGCAGTAGTTTGGCTGTTTTTGGAATTTTTAACCCGTAATATGCAATTGGTTTCCAAATGGGATTGAAACTGAAAGAAAATCAAATACTTGAGATATTAATTTATCACACCTAAAAGACGGAGTCATTAATAGTCAAAACGAATTGATTTTCTGTCAATTACAATATTGATTTGGTATTGCTTAAAACGGGTTTAATCCAAAGCCAACAAGATCCAAGCCCTTTTTCAGCCAAAATAAAACGTTCTGTTCTCTTTATTTTCAAATTGTTATCCATAAAAAGCCCAAATATTGCGCTTCAGCTGTTATCTTGCTTTTTTAAATTTCATTGTTGCCAGAAAACAATTGGTCATTTCTTCATTATTTCCCAAGTGAATTTTAAAGTTGAGAATTGTTATTTTTGATCTAACGCAAAAGCAATGTCACAAAACAAACTGATTCCTGACCTGAACTGTGACCTTGGGGAAGGCATGGGAAATGATGCATTGTTGATGCCTTTTCTAGGCAGCTGCAGCATCGCTTGCGGAGGCCACGTCGGAAATGGAGAGAACATGCTGCAAAGCCTTTTGTTGGCAAAGGAACTTGGTGTAAAAGTAGGTGCACATCCCTCCTTTCCCGACAAAATCAATTTTGGAAGGGTTCTGATCCAGATCGAGGAAGAGGAATTATACCAATCCTTGCTGGATCAAATCAAAGAATTCAAATTTATTTGTGATGGGCTGAAAATGAAAATGTACCATATCAAAGCCCACGGAGCATTGTATAACCATGCTGCAAAAGATCCAAAAACCGCTGCCCTTATTGTCCGTTTGATAAAGGACAATTTCCCTGATTCCTATTTATACTGTCCGCCTAAATCCGAGATTTTTGCAAGGGCCGTAAAAGAGAACCTCAACATCAAAGTGGAATTGTTTGCGGATAGGACTTATCAAGAGGATTTTTCCTTATTGCCCAGATCCTTGCCAAATGCATTGCTGACAAATCCGAAAGAGGTATTGAATCAGGTAAAAAACATCGTCAATTTAGGGAAAGTTAGAAGCAACACAGGGAAATTCATCCCCGCTCAAGGAGATACTTTGTGCATTCATGGAGACAATCCAAATGCCCTTGAAATTTTAAAAAGCATCACCGAAGAATTTGACAGCTAAGCTATGGAAAAAACTTTTTTCATTGTTCATCCAAAACTTATAGAGATCTCCTGGCCCGCCAAAATTTCCAAGGATATATTGTTCGAGCAACTGGCATGGAAGGATTTTTTGGAGAAGCATTATGGCAAAAAACTGGAAGAGGCAAGATTGGGTTTCAACACCCTGTCCTTAGCATTTCTAGACAAAACCCACCTATACGAGTGGGATATTGTATTTCACCACCTGCTTTCCATCAAGGCTGATGATAATACTTACCAAGGCAGTTGTTGGATTGTACCGGTTTGTTATGAAAAACCATTTGCAAAGGATCTGTCATTTGTGGCCGAAAACCATAATATGACGGAAAACCAAGTCATTCAATTGCATTCTGAAAGACCCTATTTGCTGCATTTTTATGGTTTTTTGCCAGGATTTATGTATCTGGGCGGACTTAATGAAGGGCTTTACACGCCTAGAAAATCCAGTCCTGACAGGATGATCAAGGCAGGATCCGTCGCCATCGGAGGCGAGCAAACCGGGATTTATCCCTGCGAAAGCCCCGGTGGCTGGCAAGTTATCGGAAGAAGCCCCTTGTCTTTTTTTGATATTGGACAGAAAATCCCCACCAAACCCCAGATCGGAGATGAGGTGAAATTTGAGCCCATTTCGGTCGAAAAATTTAAATTTTTGCAAGAGCAAGTTCCAAATCCACATTACGAATGGCAGCATGATTAAGGAACCCGGACAAATAACTTTTTTCCAACCAGGGATTTTGACTACCGTCCAAGATCAGGGACGGAAGAAGATGTCCCATTTTGGCATCCCTTACGCCGGTGCCATGGATCAATTTTCCTATTTCAAAGCCAATCAAATCCTTTCGAATCAAGAAGGATCCGCTTGTTTGGAAATGACGCTGATGGGTCCGGAAATGGGATTTGAATCGGAAACTCAAATCGTATTCACAGGTGCTACTGCGGTGATTACACAAAATGGCGTGGAAGTGCCCATGGGTAAAATCCTTCAAATCAAGGCTGGAGACCGAGTCAAAGTGATCAGATTTGAAAAAGGCCAATGGCTCTATATGGGGATCAAAGGGGGGATTGAATCAGAATTGATCGGTGGTAGCAGAAGCTTTTATGATGGAATTACCAGAAAGTCTAAAATTTCCAAAGGAGACAAACTTTTTTACCTCAGTGATCCAAAACCCTTTGTTCCCGTTAATTCCTATGCCAAAATCAAAGCCGATTGGTTTGGGACCGACACGATACAGGTTTTCAAGGGACCGGAATGGAGATTCTTGACCAAGAGTCAGCAGGAGATTCTGACCCAAAAGCCCTTTACCTTGTCCAAATTGCAAAACAGGATGGGTATTCACCTCAATGAAGCGGTCATCAACACACTTTCAGAAATTCTTACCGCTCCTGTTTACCCCGGAACAGTCCAACTCACTCCTTCTGGAAAACCCATTGTCTTGATGCGGGATGCCCAGGTGACGGGAGGCTATCCGCGGATTCTTCATGTCTGCGACAGTTCGCTCAATGTTTTGTCCCAAAAAAGACCCGGAGAAAAAATCGTATTTTCCCTAATATAAAAAAAACCAAGTGTGTTTGGGCTCCTTTACACTCCCCTACCTGAATGAAAATCCAATTTTTCATGCGCCGAATTTCGATGAATTGCACCGCGAGGGAACCCTGTCCATTGCAAAAAATCCTTTTGCCATGGTAAGGGCAAAAGAAAGCCTAAAGTGAAGCCCTCAAGCACATTCAAATGAGAGCAGAAATCTGAGCAAATATCTTGGTGTATGTTTTAAAACACCAGCCTCAATCTCTATATTAAGGTTTTCAATTTCAATAAACCTAAAAACATGAACACATCTTTAGAGCAGCAGATACAGAATCAAGGAATGCCCATCAATGAAGTCAAAGCACAAATCAAAAATTTTGAGGAAGGTTTTCCATTTTTACCCATTGTCTCGGCCGCGACGATTGGAAATGGCATCAAATCCTTGACAGATTCTGAAATTAAGCATTTCCAAGATCGCTATCCGACCAAAGCTGCTGGAAAAGCGATTGTGAAATTTGTACCTGCAAGTGGTGCAGCATCAAGAATGTTTAAGGACCTGTTTTCATTTCTGGAAGGCGATGGAGATCTTTCCAAAAGCCCTTTCACGCAGAAGTTCATTGACAACATCCAAAAATTTGCCTTTTTCAGAGACTTGGACCTGAGCCTCCAAAAATCAGATTCAAGCATCAAAAAGGCTTTGTCCCTAAAGGATTACAAACAGATCGTCGCGCACTTGCTCAATGACGAAGGTTTGGGATATGGAAACCTTCCCAAAGGACTCCTGAAATTCCATCATTATCCAGATCATGATCGCAGCCCAACTTATGAGCATTTTGTGGAAGGTGTCCTGTATGGTCTGGGAAAAGACAATACGGTCCGTTTACATTTTACCGTTTCTCCAGAACACGAAGAAAAATTCAAGGCTGAAGTGGCCGAAATCCAACCCAAACTGGAAAAGGAATACGGAGTGAAATTCGAAGTCAAATACTCCCAGCAAAAAAAATCAACAGATACCATCGCCGTCAACATGGACAATAGCCCATTTTTGGAAGAAGATGGAAGCATACTTTTTCGACCCGCAGGTCATGGAGCCTTACTTGAAAACCTCAACGAAATAGATGGGGACTTGATTTTCATCAAAAACATTGACAATGTCGTGCCTGATCGCTTGAAAGGTACTACCAAAGATTATAAAATTGCCATTGGCGGACTATTGATGGAAATCCAGGGGGAGGTTTTTGAAGCCTTGACAAAACTGGAAGACGCCATAGACCAAGAATCAGTGTCTTTTGCGGAAAATGTATTTGGCGATATGATGGGTGGGAAAATCCCTTCACATTATTCTGCCATGCCAGTCGAAGAAAAAGGACGATATCTCCAGAACAAACTTGACAGGCCGATTAGGGTATGTGGCATGGTGAAAAATACAGGTGAACCCGGTGGTGGTCCTTTTTGGATCCAAGAGGATGACGGCTCTCTCTCCCTTCAAATCGCCGAAACTGCGCAAATCAATACAGACGAACCCAATCAAAAAGAAATTTTTCAATCCTCAACACATTTCAATCCAGTGGATTTGGTGTGTGCAACAAAAGATTACCGGGGAAATAAATTTGATTTGCTCAAGTTTAGGGACATGAGGACAGGTTTCATCACTGAAAAGTCAAAAAGTGGCCGAGATCTTAAAGCACAGGAGCTCCCTGGACTTTGGAACGGGGCAATGGCTGGCTGGAATACGGTTTTTGTGGAAGTACCCTTGATCACCTTCAATCCAGTGAAAACGGTGAATGATCTCTTAAGAGACGAGCATCAGTAAAAAAAAGGGGACAACTGAATCAGTTGTCCCCTTTTTTAAAAAATGTTGTGTTGATTATTTGTGTCCCAAAAGGTAAAACACTCCCAATTGGAAACCTCTGTTTTTAGAAGTTGTGTTGGTGTTTTCATTGATGTTGCTCAAACCAAGATTGTATCTTGCATCAACACCAAAACCTGATGGCGTATGTACATAACTACCACCAAAACCCAAACCAAAATCGATTGACTTGTAATCGTCTTTGAAGTCTAAAGAATTGTTGTTGGTCTTGTATTTTGCACCCAACAAGAATCCAACTTGAGGACCAGCTTGCAATCTGAATCCGTTGTCAAACATGTATTGCAAAAGAACTGGAACATTGATATAATCCAAGTTAATTTTTGTTTCTACACCACCGTTCGTGAATTTAGCACCCTGACCTGAGTACATGATTTCTGGCTGCAATGCAAATTGGTTAGTCAAGTGAATATGACCCAAAAGGCCAAGATGAAGACCTGCTTTGTAATCATAACTAGGACCATTGCCCAAATCCAAATTGGAAAGATTCAAGCCACCCTTGATACCGATATTGGCATGGGGAGTATTTTGTGCACTTACAGTTTCAGTCATCAAAACCAATGACATCAATACGATTAAATAAAATTTCATAATAAATATTAAGTTAGATAATTTGTTTTTGCCGTTAACAATTCGACACTTTTAAGAGCGTGCAAAGGTCTAGATTCTGTCCCCTAAAAACTTTACATAAAAAAAATTAATAGTTACATAATTCACATATTTTAACATTTGGGAAGATTTTTACTTTTCCTCAAAACTTGTTGAAAAGCCTATTGTACCGAATTTACTGACCCCTAGATAAAAACCAATTTGAGGTAATTTCATTCTTATTAAAGGATAAATACATGGATCTACCTATATTTTATACTATATTTAAAAGTATTCTTTCGCTTTGCCACCCTCCTAAAACGATTTTGTCATGAAATCCAAGTCCATTTTATCCAACAAAAAGACCTCGATACCTTCCCCATCCAATTCAGACAAAAATAGTCCGCCTATCGGAAAATCCTTCAATGACAAACGCAGTGAATCCAATGTGTTTTCAGGGATTGGTCAAATGGCAAACATGGGAGCCCAATCGCTCCAAATGAAAGGATTTGGGGATTTGCTCAATCCTAACACATCCGTCCAAAAAGCGAGTGTCCTGGAGGAAGAAGAACCCTTGCAGGGAAAGTTCGAGAATGCACAAAGGATGGATCTGGAGGAAGAAGAACCCTTGCAGGAAAAGTTCGAGAATGCACAAAGGATGGATCTGGAGGAAGAAGAACCATTGCAGGGAAAGTTTGAAACCGCACAAAGAATGGAGCTGGAGGAAGAGGAACATCAAATGAAATCCATCTCAATACAGAAAAAAGAGAACGAAACTGGTCTCCCCGACAATTTAAAAAATGGGGTTGAAAATCTTTCCGGTCACTCCCTTGATGATGTGAAAGTGCATTATAACTCCTCTGAACCAGCTGAATTGAAAGCCCATGCCTATGCAAAAGGCACAGATATCCATTTGGCTCCCGGTCAGGAAAAGCATTTGCCGCATGAAGCTTGGCATGTCGTACAACAGAAACAAGGTAGGGTGAAGCCCACTCTTCAACTGAAAGAAGGAATCAACATAAACGACGATGCAGGATTGGAGAAAGAAGCGGATGTCATGGGTGCAAAGTCCATTCAGCTGAAATCCGAGAATCCAAATTCGATGGCGACAGCAAAAGGAGAAGGGATAAAGAACATCGTGTTTCAGCGGGTAAAGGTTGGTGGGGATGGTGCTGGAATCATTTTTATTGCAGCGAGATACTTTAATGGGGCATTTAAAGAAGCTGTTGTTGTTCTCGAGCAATTAAAGGAATCTGGAATTGATTTCGATTCTGTGGATAAAATCGTAGAGAAGGTCCACGAAGATCCAACCGTCGCCAATTTGATGGGAGCTGCCAATGTAAAGAAGGAACTTGCGAGTGCAAAGTCAAAAGAAAGAGAGGCCTCCAACATACTTAAAAATTATGGTAATGGTGTCTTTATTACGGAATTTGACATTGAAAATGGCACTTGGCAGGCGATACCGGGCAGGGAGAAGGACGACTTCGAATTGTTGGTGAAAATCCCAAGCTATGATATCACCTTCAGTTTCCACGTTCATCCCCCAAAATTCCAAGGCCAAAGACCAATCGCCGGTGAAGTTATGAGAGACGGCAAGATGACAGGCACTCAAACCCCTGATAATATCATTGATATGATTGGGGATAAGAAACAGACACCGAAATCCTGGTGATTGCATGATCCATTTTAAAGTAAGAAAAAGGCCCTTGGCAGGACAAATCCCCCAAGGGCTTTTTTTTTCGACAAGGATCGTTCTCAATTTCTACACTAGCCATTTTTTCTTCAAGGCAAATCCCTGACCTCATATTCTTTACTCATTTTGATTTTTTGATAGACCATCCCAAAAATAAAACCAAAGATAATGATCAAGAACAAAACCAAAATAGGAACTTCATCGCTTCCTGCCCCAAAATATGGGAAATCGATTTTGAAATACAGATAGGCCAAAAACATCAGCAAAGTCAATATAAAGGTGATGAAGTTGAGGATTTGGAGACGTCCCTTCCATGACCAATCCGATCCATTTTTCATTATTTTCCAAAAAGTAAATCCAATGAGCAAAATAAAGAGGGAGAACAATACCAAAGTCGCAATCCCATGAAATTCCGCATAAGCATTCCAACGGGTATAGATGCACAAGCATTGGGTTTCGGATTCCAAATACTTATACTTTCCTCGGTCTATTTCGATATCCCTATATTTCCCTTGGTTCACTCCAGATGTATTTCCAAAAGTAGAATCCCTATCATCACTTTCGAACAAATCCGATAATTTAACTATAAATGGCTTGAAATATTCTTTATTGTTGCGATCAAAAATATTTGAAGTATGCAAATCAAGCATGGGCTGGATGGATTTTCGTTGATCATCGGTAAGAAGAGTAGAATCTCTTTTGTACTGATCATACCGGCCCGATAAAATCTTGAACGCATCTATCAGACAATATTTTTCACTATCCTTGATAGAATCCCAATCCTCCCTGTAAGGATCTCCCAAATAAATATCATTTGGTGCTGCCCACATCAAATCACTTAAATAAACCAACAAATAATCGAAAAATGATGCTCTCTTTTTCTTTTCACTTTCAGTCACTTTCCTTTCTGAAATCTTCACGGAATCCACGTCAATAAGCGCAGCACCCAAAGCATCCCAAAGATCGAAATAACCGTCATCGCAACCCAAATCCCAAATAGCGACTCCACCTAGGGATTGCTCGAGGGCATAGTTGTACTTTTGGTAAAGGCTGTTTCCGTCCTCAAACCAAATTTTTCGCATTTGGCCATCTTCGTAATAATTATAATAAGGGGAAACCTGTTCGGGATCAAACCCATACACTGACCCCTCAAAAAAATCTCCAGACTTCTGAAAATTCTTTTGAATATCCATAAACTTATGGTATTTCCCCTTCCCGATCGCTGGACTGTCACCAAAAAAATCCGGTACCCGCCAGCTGATCCCCAAATAGGTCAGGGTCAAAACCAGTTTAGATGGAATCACTTTTCCATTGGTATAAAAATCCAAGGTGGAAGAGATGGAACCAGTAGACTGTCCCTCCGGAGAAAACAAAGGGCTCGGAGCCCTCGGGAAGAGACTGTGCGAGACCGTCAATTCATTGGTCTGAACCATAAAGAAATCAACGTATTTGTTCAGCTGATCGAAATCATAGGCATTGGCCCTATTCCTATCCATTGGCTCGCCAATCGCCGGAAGCGTCACTGTAACCAAAAAAGGCTCTTCCTCCTTGGTGAAGGAACTCTTCAAATTGGCAATAAAAGCAGAAAACCGATCCTTTTCACCCGGTGACAAGTCTTCGAAATAAACATTGATGCCCATGATGGGAATTGATTTTTGCAATTCCTTTATCCGATTGATCAGCACATCCTGAGCGGATTGACTTCGGAGGAAAGTTTGGATTTCGACCTTGGATTTGCTGTAAACAGACAAAGAGAAAGCTACATTGCCTCCCGCAGCCCGCTTGAAAAAACTCCCCTTTCTTAAAATTTCAAGATCTTCAGGTTTTTGGTTTTCCCCATTTGGACCCAATGCATACCCATGATAAATAATATCGGTTAGATAATTATAATTAAAGTTTTCATAAGCATCCTTTACCCATGAATTGAACCAGCCAAAAACCCTTGTTTTTGCGGTCAAACATTTTTGGTAGGTGACGAAAGTACTGTCGTTGATTTGGTACTCCTGGGGAAAAGAACTCCCTATCCCACACTTGAATTCGATATTTTTTATTTCTTTTAGTTTTTTTAGAATTTCATTCCGCTGTTCAATGCTTTCTTTTTTGGATTCGTCCGCCAAGCTTTGCAAAACCAGACCAATCTGATTTTGAATGGAATCGATCACTTGCCTAGGTGCTTTTGATTTCAAATCACTCAATATCCCTTTGATATTTTCCTGAATGTCCTGGTTCTCTTTCTTGGTGAGCTCATAATTTGTGGTGAGATCCAATAGTTCTTTCGTGATGTTGTTGACTGTAGTCGAGTCCACGCGCAAGTCTCCGTAATTGGCAATCTGACGAATCAATTTCAGTATTCTTTCCTTCTTATTCTCCCTCAATCTGAAGGGTTGAACCAATTGATTCAAAAACCCTTCTCTCGTCTTTGTTGATTTTTCAATAGAATCCCCAACCACGACGATACGCGTGGGACCAACCTGACCAAATGCCACGTACGGGGAAAACCAAAAAAACCCCAAAAGGACGATTTGGATGATCAAAGGCTTACTTTTTCCTATTTTTTTCACGTTCCGTAATAATGATTTTTGGATCTCCATATTGTTTAGCGCCAGGTGATTTGAAGTGGTTTTTCCATCCATGGCAGTTTTACCATTTTGAAATTCCATGAAATGGAATCCAACAAAACGTCCACCCCTTTTGAATCTACCTTCAAGCTTGTTTGGGTATTTTCAAATTTCAAGACCCCTTCTCTCTGGATGAAAGTCTCTTGCATGGCTTGAATGGAGGAATTTTTGAGCTTTTCCCAGTTATTAAGCATGCCATTGAGCAGACTATTGATCAGCGTTGATTCTTCCTCTGTCAGCATACTTTCCTGCTCCAAATGGACATTGGCAGGAAGGCCCACCAATAATTTGTTCAAGACAAGCTCATATTCGGGAAATTCCATGTGTCCAAAAGCCATGTACTGAAGCAGATAAACTGCCTTGTTTTGGGCTTTTTCATCTACAAATTGATTCTTATCCAATAAGCCAAGCCTTCCAAAGAGCATCGTAAGAAAGGGCCAAGCCAATATCAATCCGGCATTGCCAATCCTTACCTGATCACCTACTTCACCTTTATTTTCAGGTTGAACTGCCAACGTCTTTCTGTCTAAACCAAATTCCAAAACAAATGCTGGCGGAAGGACAGCATCGGGTTCTTTTTTCTCGGATCGGAGATAAATCGCCTGAAAAACACCCTTCCAATTATAAATCGCATATTTCCTTTTGATAAAAATCAAAAATGCCACATGGAATTTCTCTGTGTAGCTTATTGATCCAATGCTATAATATTGAAGGGAAAATTCAAAAACCATTTTCCTCCATTTGACAGCATTCAAATTGCCAAAATACATGAATTTAGAAAGCATCAGTAATCCAAGGACTTGCTTTTTGATTCTCGGATCTTCCTTGAAGAATTTTTGGCTAAGTACCTTATCTTCTTGGTGATAAATGGTAGTATCCAACAGGCTTTTGTCTGTTTGGTAGGAAAAAATCCAAGTCTCTTTATCTATATTCTTGAAAAGTGAAACCGTGGAAACATCCAGTTTTGGCGATAGGAATCCGGACTTGGATTCAATTTTCATCTCTGACTTTGAGTGGTGTGAAAGCTTGGAGGTAAATTGAACAAAGAATTTATGAATTGGATGAAATGCATCCTTTTTACTCAATTCAGTCACAATTTCTCCCATTTCGGATAGGGAAAACACCTCGCTAACCTTATCCAAGAATCCAGTATCCATGAACAACAAAGCTAGACTTTCCTCTTGGGATTGGCTGATTGTCAGCTTGTTTTGTCCCAAATCCAATAAAATATTGCGTATGGTTTTAAATCTGGACCACCAGGGTAAATACCCTTTTGATGCCCAAAAATGAAGGGCTGAAATCGGATGGTAACTCTGGATTTTTTCTTTCTGGAAAACATTGAATCCTCTCTTTTGCATGGATCCGTCTGCGTCCAGTTCCCTTATCATCCACTGCTCGGATTCTTCCAATGGTTTCTCCAACATAGGAAAATCTGAAATCTCAATCTTCAAAGCCATCAAAACCGGTTTCCCAATTTTGGAATCCTTTAATAAGTCAAACAACCCTTTGGGAAAGTCAGAGATCGTATCCAAAACACCGAATTTGAGAAAGGAATGAATACTGGCCTCAAAAACAGCCTTCAGCCAATTGCTGTCAAACCTGGATGACTTGAGCAATTTACCCGGCAATTCAAGAAGGCGGTTCACATTGTCAATTCGCTTGATATCGTTGCCGTAAAAAATGGAAGTGATTTCTTGAGGGGAGAACATCCTACTCAATTTATCCAATTCCTTTTCACCTAACTCAATCTTTGCCAAGTAAAAGCGAAGTCGTTTAGGATCCGGTTTATTGGTCAGGAAAATACTAACCAACACATCAAAGCTGTTATTCAGAACTGTGTGATGATCCGTGATCGTATTTTTCGGGAAACCATCAACTCCCTCAAATTCCGGAATATATTTTGAGATTTCGGCCCACTCTTTCTTGGATAAGTACTTTTTGAAATGAAAAACTATTTTATGGGCGATCCCCTTGTTATTCCTTATAAAATCAATCAAAGGTTCAGGATGTACCAAATGTTGGGCAAATATCTTTTTTACGGAAATTTCCATAGGGTAGGTTTGCCCCGTTCTATAGGTAACATCTGTCCTTAGGTAATCGGCAAATTGTCTCAGTTCCCTTCTTTGAATCTCATGCATGGAAGATTTTACGGCAGCGAAATCTTCCTCTGAGTTTTTTGCAACTTTAAAAAGTCTTTCCAAAACATACTTTGATTGAAGCAAAGCTTTGCGGATTCCGCTCCTTTCGTCCCTTGTCTCGAAGGAAAAGTTTTTTTTCTTTATTTTGGTTATTTGGCCTGCAAATAAAGGGAAAGGCTGTTCCCATATCTTCTTGTACCAAAACAAATCCCTAGACAATTTCCCTATTTTGAGACCCAAGCTAGGATCCAAGGAATCCAGAAATCCGATGAATTCTGAAAGATGAGCATCCAAAGTGGCGAAGTCCCTCTTGCTTTTATCCGGCGAATCCCCAACATTGGCAATCCATGACAAATGATATTTGGCTTGATAAAACTTGAAAACTGATGATTTTCGGTTTCCCTTTCCCAAAATCAATGCAGACAAAAGGTTCTTTCTAAATGCAACAGTTGCCAAAACCGATTGGGTTGCGGGAACCGAATGGTCATCCACCTCCAAAAAATCAAAAATCAAATGCTCAAATTGTTTGTTCAGATAGTTCAAAAATAGCGCTTGGTTTTTTCTGTTTATCAGTTGATTCAACCTGTACAACAACTCAGATGGGTCGACCGCATCCTCAATCAGTTTTGAGATCAAAACCTCCCCTTCTTGCAACAAATCTTCAAAAATACGCCTGATGTCTTGCTTTCCCAAGTCCTGCTGGGATGGGGATAAAATACCTGACACAAGATAATGGCGGATGATTTTGTTTTTTATCTGTTTTTCATCAATGCCAAGTCCACCGGTTGATTTCATTTCAAACTTCCCGTCCTGCCATCTGACGTCTGAATCAATTGCACTTTGAGTGATTTCTTTCGAAAGAATGGCTTTTGAATGTCCGACTATTTCATTTTCGCCAAATTCTTCAAGCGCTTTGATAAGTGTACCCGTCGCGGGTTTAACCTTCAGCGCAGATCTTACCAGGAGTCCAAACCAAAATCCCATCGGATTGGCTTTTGATCCTGACTCCGTGATGGCCCAAACGCCTTCCTTTAGCAGGACCCGCAACTCATTTTCTTCCGAGAAGCCACTTAGACCAATCCTTTCCGAGGTAAAAAATCGCTGAATCATCTCCTTTATCTGAGCAGATGTCTGGCCGGATAACAATTGGATCAAATTGTAAAGACCTTTGATTTTCAGGTTATCAAGGATATTGGTACCACCGCTTTCCCGAATAAAAAACAAACTGATTTTTTCTCTTTCCACTGGGGAAACCTGATATTTAAAAGCCTCCCAGGTATTGTTGTTGAGCAATTTCAGCCAGCTGATTTTCGGTGCTGGTGTGGGAACTTCAAAATCATCCCTTACCATCTGATTCTGGTTTTGGATTGCTTTCAGCACATTTCCCAAATGTCTAGAGGATAACGTGTCTTTTTCTAGGATTTCCAAAGCCTTCACCATCTGGTTGATCAAAGATCCAAAATCCATATTATAATGTGCGGCAGTCTGTTTGAGTATTCTTTCGGAAAATTTTAGTTTGTTAAAACTGCCACCGGTATCCTCCAAGTTAAACCGGAGAATGAATAAATTAATGGATTTTTCGAGCCCAAATGGTTTTGATTTGAACACTTTTTCCTCCTGAAGTGCATTTAGCATTTCACCACGGTACTCCAAAATCCAAGTGGCCTCATTAGGTCTCAATACACCCAACAGATTGTCAAAATTCTCCAAAGGCAATCCAAAAGCAATTCTTTTTGTAAACTCCAAATTTCTTGCATTTTGGATCATCATCCTGGATATCCCAAGTGGATTGGAGAGCAATAGTTTTTCCATGGAATCGATCAGTTCCAATTTCTTTTCGTACCAATAAGGAAAATAGCCTTTAAGAAAATAAAAAGTCAAGGCTTCAAGATCAAGATCAAGATCTTGATCTCGACTCATATCGTTGGATTTTCTTTGTTTCAAGAAATCAAATTGATCTTCCATCGCTTTGGAGAGTGCTTTTTCCATCGCTTCCCTAATCATGGGACCCAATCTTGTCAAAAGATCCTCCTCATTTATCTGACCCAAATCAATCTCCAAACGCTCCATCTCTATGGAAACGGCTTCCGGGGAGACAGCCGTGATGGCTTTGTCCATTTCCGGCAACAGATGAAGGCCAAAGATTTGCTCCAAAACATTGTTACAGCGGTTGGCTTGGGCTTTGCCCTGATAGCGAAACTGTATAGTTGATTTTTGGATGATATTGGATCGCATACTCATTTTCTTGCTCCCCCCTTCCAGCCAACAATCAAATTGTGTATTGCCAAGGAAGATTTGACAAATTCTTCTTCATTGGCCTTTGATCCAACTTTTTTGAGCTCCAACCAATCAGAATACGCTGCTTCGAAAACCTCCATTTCCTGAAATCCCAACCAATATAATTCTACCCGAAGGTGAGCGGGAATGCGCTCCCTGACCAAACTTTCAAAATAGTCCCTGAAATTGTTGTCCTGAAATCTGGCAGGCCAATCCGGAAGACAAATACTGATTTTTTGGTCAAAAAAATCTTCTGAAAAAACAGTCCCTGTACTCTGTTTTCTGTTGAGGACTACCCTCCTTTGTCGAAAATTCTTTCCTTGAATTGTGCCTTTCAATCGGATCATTTCGACCTCCGACAAGCCAAGATTCCCTTTTTCCTCGTCGGTCCCGACCATCAACATGGACAGCTCCCTATTGCTTTGGACAAGGGATTCAAATTCTTGCTCATTGAAAGTCTCTCCTTCCTCCAATGTATAAATGGCCAAAACCTGTCGTAAACTATTTTTCAACACCACTGACTTTTCTTCACGGAAATAGAATGCTCTTTCCTTTCCAAAGTGGTAAAATTCTGCCAGCAGGGTACGTCTTTCCTCTTCGGTTTTTGCCCATTCGGACTGAAAGGTTTTTTTCCCTTCATGGTCCACGACATAAAAACCCAACAGACATTTATCCAAAAAATCCTTCAAGAGAATATGATCGATCAAGTAAAACCCCTCCGCATCCAAGTTGGATTGCCGGAAATAGTGGATGGTTTCTGAGATTTTTCGGATGGCTTCCGATTCATTGGGTGCTTTCAACAGACCGACCCATGTATTGGGTTCTTTTTGGAAAATCACCTCCACAGAATCGGTTTTGGATTTTATCTTGGAAAGCATATACTTTCTGAAATCCACTGCATTTTTCATCAGTCTTTTCAAGCCAATTGGACCAAAATGGATATTCGGAATCCCCCCTTCTATCTTTTGGTTGATGGCCCATTTTTTTTCAGATTCCGTGATCAATCTAAATCCTTCCAAAAAATCTTGCTGTTTCACTTTGGGATTTTGGTAGTCATAGTCAGTATCTGTGAAGATCTCCCCTTCCCTTTTGGTGATCATCTTTGAAACCAAAGAGCTGTTTTTCTTCTGAATGCCTGTTTTGACAAGCAGAATCTGCTCAATGCCCGAAAGCCACTCAAATGAATTCTTCTCTTGGTCAAAAAATTCACCTTTGTTTTGGTAATAATTGATGTTTTCCAGCGCGATCAGAAAAGAGGATTTCCGCTTGAGCAATACCTTTCGGAACTCTGTTTCATTTGGGATCAAATTCAGCTTCAAGGCAATTAAAAAAGGCAGATCATCGATTTTTTCTCCAAACCTGGCCAGAAGATGATCAAATAGCCTGTTTTTTCGGTCAAGAAATTCAGATTCGCTTTCACTGGTGTATGGATTGGAATCAAAACCTATATTGACATCAACATATCCGGAATCGCTTTTTGTTTTTATTTCCAAATCCTCATATCCGACCACAGAGGTCAGTCTTTGGGAATGGTAAGTGGTTGACTTTTCTTGATAAGAGATACTGAAAATATTGTTGAGATTGGCGAGCTGGGCCAGGTGATTGGCCATGTGCTGTTCGAAAAATACCAAATAGGCACGAAGTTGCATCACCATCGCCTTTCTACCATCGGTTTCCCGTGTTGAAATTCCCTCTTTACCAATCCCATAAATCAAGGGAAACTGATGCTGGATGGAACTGTATTTTCCTGGATTTCGAAAATTTCCTTTTAAGTTTTTTTCAAAATAGTCTTCTTGATAATGATCCAATTGGTAGCTCCGGAAGTTTTTTGACCACAATTCAAGCAGCAGGTTGTTCACCTTGTTTTTGTCTGTCCTCATTGGGTTTCCGTTGGAAAAAATCCTGATGGTCCTAAAAACCCCATCCTCCGAATCGTCAATGTTCAAATTGACATAGGTACCTGGCTTGATCTTTAAAAATTTCCTTTCAGGCTGGGAATCAATTTTGATTTCCCAACACTTTTCCACTCCGGAAACACTGGTAAAAATCTTCTGAAAATGCTCCAAATGCAATTCGTATTTTCTGTCTTTGAGAGCCGAATCCTTGATAAAACCAGAGTTTAACCTTGGACCGGAAAAGATATCGCTCATGTCCATTTTCTCCCCCTTCAATTCCTCAAAACTCGAAAAAGCAACCGGATGGTAAAGAAATTTCTCGAGACCAAAGAGGATCGCTGCCAGGATTTGGTCAGGATCTTCGTCGCGATGGATATTGATATTGGCTTCCAACTTGAATGGTTGTGATTTCAGAAGCGTAATTTCACCAAAATATTCGCCTAAATTCCTGTGACGATTGAGGAAAGTACGCAAGCTTTTTAGGAAATCATTTTCCAGATTTGGATCCTTCCGAAGTTGTTTTTGAAAAGCCAGTGAAGGAAGAATTTCAAGATTGTTCAGACCACAGAGTCCCTCCTCCCTGTCGTATGGCATGACCGGATTGATCCATACATTCTGGATTTGCCAGAAGCCATCGATCAGCAATTTCCTGAAGTCATTGGAAGTGACGGGATGCCTGCTGAATACCATACGTGGTGAAGAAAACCCGTTGTTTTTGGCATCAATGGGATTATCCTTAGAGGTCGTCAGCAGCTCCTCCACATCATAGGCCGAGCGGTAAGCCAAATCGGTAAGCGCAAAGCAGAGTTGCTCCAAGATTGTCAGTCCGGGATCATGGGCATTATAATCTGTCCAAATCCCACCACTGAGTTGTTGCACGTAATGCAGCCCTTTGTTTTTCAAATAATTGAAATCCATAGTGCCTTTCAACGGCTCATTTTTGGAAAACCCTTTTGTACTGTCAGCCATCATCCCTCTTCCAGGTTAAAGCTATTGTCCCATAACTTTGAAATCTTGTAATTGATCTTTGCCTCTTTGCCATAATTGCTCCATGTCTTCATTTGGAGTTTGTATTCAAAAGTATCCCCCTGCCAGCGACAAGTGATTCTATTCCACCAAAAACCATAATAGGCACAGGTTTTCGAGATTTTGGAATGGGATTTTCCAAAAGTACTGATGGCAGTGGCGTGCATCAGGGCATATTTCCCTTTATTTTTTTGGCCTGCCAATGCCATTATTTCGAATGCATTGCAACCTTTAAGATTTACGAGAATGTCGTGCCACTGCCCGTCTGCGGGTATATTACCCTCTTTAAATGTCCCCATCCTTCCCTGGGAGGCGATGATGCCTTGGACTTCGAGTTTCTGTTTTGGCAGCAAGGTCCCTATCCCAACCTTCCCTCCTTGTTCAAAGAAAATGGTGGGCCATTCGTTTTTATCTTCCTTGATGATTAAGCCTTTGCTTTCCCCGGTCTTGCTGACAATGACCCAAGAAGCCTTTTTATCCTTGATGTAATCATAAAAACTCAGCAATTTCTGTTCATCACCAGCGGGGAACACCATCAATCCATCGGTTTCATTTTTGTTGATTC
Source organism: Rhodonellum psychrophilum GCM71 = DSM 17998 (assembly GCF_000381545.1). Taxonomy (GTDB): domain Bacteria; phylum Bacteroidota; class Bacteroidia; order Cytophagales; family Cyclobacteriaceae; genus Rhodonellum; species Rhodonellum psychrophilum. The sequence continues at coordinate 42,881 of NZ_KB906694.1, forward strand.
CGTCCTCTGCTTTGTTGAACATGGAATCAATTAAGATCGCAAAATGATTCTCCGTGGGAAGCATCCCCTTTTTGAAGAACTTTTTCAGTTGCTCCCTATTATTGATGATGATTTTGTTTTGACGGTCAATTTCTTCCATATTGGATGTTTTGGAATAATTTTATTTCTAAATGGTTTATTTCAACACGAAGTCGGAATCAATGGATAAATCTCCAATGCTGGACATTACAGGGCTTCTGGAAACATCATCATAAATGACTTCGATGTGGTGGTCTTTGGCAGAGGTGAGAATGGCGTAAGGTGAAATTGTTCTCAACAATTCGATTTCCCTGCCTTGATGCTGAACGGCCGTATCGATGACATTGTAAGCGCCCTGGGCTTCGACGATTTGCAATACTGAAAACTGCCTCACGAAAGCCACATAATTCCTGGCTTCCATAAAATTCAGGATCTCGGATTTGTAAATGGATTGAAGGAATCCTGATTGCCCCTGCTTGTTTGCCGAGTCCGAGGAAAGAAAATCAATCAACTCCTTCACCAAAAGATCCCTGAAGTATCCGGATTGCTGTTCCATATTGAATTTGACACTGCATCTCACTTTCAGTTTTTCAAATACGGGATTCGAAACTTCGAACCGCGCATAAGGAGATACTTTGCTGGAGAGATAGTCCTTGATCTTTAGCAAGGTGACAAAAGGAACCATTTGGGGGCCCTCACTTTCATTTTTGGGACCCAGGGTTTTGGGTGTCACCAACACCTGTACTTTGGTCCCCTTTATCATTTGGTTGGGAAAGGAACTCCTTCCGTAAACCAGTATAGTCCCGATTTCAGGAAATTTTTCCAAGACCAATCGCTCAAAATCCCAAGTCGAAGACGCCCTGTTTTTGTGTCTGAGCAATTCACTTGTCCGAAGATAAAACTGATCTTCATTCTCCGCATCCTGACCGATGTCCAAATGAAACGGTCCAAAGGAAAGCAGGCTGGAATTGGTATGGAGAATGGCGGTTTTTTCCACACGGATTGGGGGAACCTCTCCGGTTTTTATGGATTGGGTTGGGATTACACTCCTTACAATCAGGGCATTGATCAGGATATTCTTGATTCTGGATTTCAAATCCGTCTCACCTTCATAAAATATCCGCAACCAAAATTTCCCCTTCGGCAAGCGGGTATTGTCTGTGGTCAAGACATTTGGGATTTTGATTTTGACCACTCCCGATTGTAAAAATCCCACCGTACTGTCCTCCATCAGCAAATTCCCCATGGGTAGCCATTTGTTTTTATCCAAATAGGCCCATTGCATTTTAGGTGCATGAATGGCGGTAATCTGGAAGACGGCTGACTCAAGTTCAAAGCCCAAATTGATGTTTTCATTCGGCCTCACATCCTCCAATCCAATAAATAAATTACCTTTCAATCCGAATTTATTGGCCATATCCCTTGGTTTTTTTTCCTCCGGATCCAGTTGTGGCAAGAGAAAGGAAAATGACTCCAGAGATGCTGGATAGACCAAAACATGGCCAAATGGGTGAAGATGGAAAAGCTTTATCGATTGATTTTTACCGGCATTTTCCCTCGAGAGATTTTCTTTTGCTTGGTTCTTGTAATCTACCAGGAGATGTTCCAAAACTGGAGTATAGGGCTGCTTTGGCAAGTCAATATTCTTTCTTTTGAAACGGCTGTTTTCGATGGAGGCATTCGCATAGAGCTCGGGAAAGGCGTGATGCCCAAAAGCTTGGGACGGTTCTATCAGCGTGATCAGCATGGAAAGTTCATTTCTGTTTCGCTCTGCTTCCGTTAAGCCCGTCCCTTCCGCCAAATCAAAACAAATCAGGTTTACCTCCCGGGTCGTATAGGGATTTAGATAGGTGCCATCCTCTCTTTCCTCCGACTCAAAAAGTTGGAATTTTTGATTGTTGACAGAATTCACCACTTGCTTTTTCCCTTTTTGAAGGGTGATGTCCGCGACAAAAGAGGCATTGTCAATCCCATAGGGGTAGGAACTGTAATAGGATTTGAATCCCAAACGGTCTTGGGGCAGTGCGCTCCATTTATAGTTTATGACCAGCTCCGAAAGGAATTTTTGGAAAATCAATGGGTTCCGCATTCGCAAATAAGATCCTTGGCTTGGCAAGGGGCCAAAGGCTTGGAAGGGATTGCTTTGGTCAAGATCTCCAAATTGATTGGAAAGATTCATTTTTTCCACTCCTGTGACCTGGGCCTCAATGGAAACCTCCTCGATTTCCAGCAACCGAAGAGGCTTGTAAGGATGCAATTGCGCTTGATTGTTGAGTACAATTTTCAGCAAAGGCCATTCCGTGTCAAAATCCTCTCCATGTATTTCTTTTTGGTAGGGAACTGGCTTTTCCTCCTCCCGATCCAGTTCAAAGGAAAATTCCAAAACCTTTTCCGTATCCAGGTAATTTGGATAAAATGAGTCCAAATCTTTCCATCCACTTTGTCCCGTAAAGGAAATTTGAAAAGCTTCCCTCAGAAAGGTCTTGATATAGGCAATGCGTTCTCTTTCACTGATGGCTGCTCCTTGGTTTTTGCCACTGGTTCCACTTTCCTTTAGGATTTGGAGATTGAGCAATTCACTTTTGAATTTTAATAGGGAATTGGCTGAAAAACTCAAGGAAACCACCACTCGCAGGCCTCCCTGCTCCACTATCAAAACCGGTGAACTGACCGCCAAGCCAAGAGAACTCTCCCACATGGTCCTTTCGGAGAATCCTTTATCGGATTGTCCCTCACCCAAAATGACGGGGAGATTCGAGGAAAATTTATTGGGAAAACTGACTTGTTTGGTTTTCACATCCTTGTATAGCAAGGAATCATAAACCACATTCAGAAAAGTCCCATCTCCCATTTTGGACCCTGAAAAAGGATCATAAACACTTTGGTATAAAGTCCTTATTTCCGAAATGTTTGCCTGACTGAGTTGGGTGTCAAAAAGGGTTTCAAAATCCACCTCCAATTTGTTGGAAAAAGTAAACCTCACTTTTTGGCCTGCTGGGATAAAAGAGTCTTGTGGGGAAGAAGTGTTTGGGTGGATACCTATAAGGGCAAAACTGGAAGAAACTGGTTTTTCATTTTGGGACAGGAGCTTTTTGTAATAGAAATCGAGATGTTTCTTGGTGAAATTGTTGGTATCGTTTTGGATTTCTTGGAAGAGTTTGAAAAATGCAATCAGAAGCCCGATATGGGGATGGTGGTTTTTTGAATCAAACAGTTCGGTTTCAAACTTGATTGCTGCTTTTTCCTTGATAAATAAAATATTTTTATAGACTGTTTTAAAGGTTTCTGAAAAGACAATATTCGTTCTCTTTTCGGGTACAATCGATTCCTCAAACCCAAAAAACCCAGCACTGAATTTTTTCTGGAGAGGCAAAACAGCAACAATCTCGCCTTCGAGGAATTTAAGAATGTTATTGATTTCTTGAAGCAAAGGACCCGAGAAATTTGATTCCTCCAATAAATCGCTCCACCTGACGATATGGGCAGCCAAGCTCAGAATATGGGTGCAGACTTCTTCTTCCAGTTCCTTTTTTTGATAGCCGTTGCCCTGGTCAAGCTTGTATTGGATGGAGTCTATTGTTGATTTAAAATGCTGGATTTCAGCACCCGCAATCAATCCGATGACAAAAACCGGGTCATTGAGAAAAAACGGTTTCCAATTGGCGCTAGGCTTGTTGTCAAAGGAAAAATAATGGATACTCTCCGAGAACTTCAGGGTAAATTGGACCATATCCAAAATGGTATGCTCATCCACTGAAAAATAAGAACTTTCCAGGGCTTTGGGTAAGCGTCCATTCTGACTGATTCCTTTATTCATTTTCGGAATTTTATTTTATCAAAGACTGGTTCCTTCCCTGAAATAGAAAGGGAAGACCATATTGCTTCGCGTATTGGTAATGATTACCGTATAAGAAAGGTGGATCAAAAGAACCCCATCTCCTATCCGGTCAGTGATAATGCTGATCTTTTGAATCTTCACCCTTGGTTCGAAATAAAGGATGGCATCATAAACCAGATCCTTGAGCATAGTCAAATGCGTGGCATCAGAGGTCTCAAAGACATGCTTGATGATATTGCAGCCAAACTTTGGGTTCATGATCCTTTCACCAGGCACGGTACCCAAAACAATGCGGATGCTTTGTTCGATATCTTCTTCCTCTGTCACCATATTGACCTTCTTTGACTCTATGTCAAATGCCGGAGGGAATGACCATCCTTTTCCCAAAAATGATTTATCAGAACCCTCCATATCAACCACCGATCATGACTGTAGGACATCCCAGCACGATCGAGCCTCCATGGGCAGTGGAATCTCCCATTCTGGCAGCGGGTTTTCCACCGATCATGACCGTAGCAGAGCCTTTGACGATGGAATCCGGTGGGCCAACACATACCAATGAATCTCCTAAAACTGCTGCGGGTAGTTTTCCTATCAATACAGTGGGAGTTCCCGGACCTACTATAGGTCCACCCACGTGAGGAATGGGGGGCAAACCGGGTGTTTGCATGGGACAAACGTGCATATCGGTCAATCTGGCTGCTAGTGGCATCTTTTTTTAAGTTTAATTGATCATCACCATCGCTCCTTTGACGGTGGTTTGCCCGGAAGCGGATATTTCTGCAGAGGCATTTCCTGCTGCTTTGAAGCCCACTTGTGCCTCCATTGCGATGTTGAGGGCCTTTGATTTCAGGTCCGCTTTGGAAGATATCCCAATCTCATCCATTGCATCCAAAGTGATTTTCCCTTTGGCGCTGAGGACAATATCCTTTGGGCTATCCAAAGAAATCCCTTTGTCATTCATCGTCAACTTGTTGTTATTGAGATCTTGGACAAGGATTTGCTTATTTTTATCATCCAAAACAAAGGTGTTTCCCCCGGGAGTCGAAATGGTGAGAATTTTTTCTTCATCATCAAATCTGATGGAAATGCCCGATTTGGTGATGATGGATTTAAATTGATTTTTTTCATCGGGAACCTCTTTTGGACTGTTCTTTTTGCTGTAAAGACCACCCACCACCACGGGAAACCTTGGATCATTATTGACGAAACTCACCAAGACTTCATCGTCTATTTCAGGAAAGAAAAACATCCCACAATTTGCGGAAGCATAGTTAAAGGAAATCCTGGCCCATAAGAAAGTATCTGGGGTTTCACTTTTTAAACTCGGAAGGGATATTTTCACCCTGAAATTATCGTCTGGATCCTCATGAATGGCTTTGACTATACCTATATACATGCCCTTTGCCGCAGGCAATAAACCCGAAGCTTCATGCTCCTCCACTTCGGGAAGGGACGAATGCCATCTTGATGAAAGCCCAATGAAAATAGAGGTAATCCAATTCCCTTCTTCCAAATCATGGTTCACTTTAGAAACAAAAGCATTTCCACTGAACCGGTCACCAAAACCTGAAAGTTCTAGGAGATCGCCAGCTTTTATTTCGGCTGTTCCGGGGATTTGGATTCTCCCCTTAATTTTGCTGAGCACACTCCGACTCACTGCACTCTTTGCAAAATTTTCAAGCTCAGTTTTTTCCAGAGATGCAGCACTTGCCCTGCTGATCACTACTTCTTCATTGACTCCCGAAAGCTTGACCGCTGAGAGATTTCCAAGATTCAGAGAATCACTTAAACTTGCAGTACTTTCATTTATGGCTTGTGAATCTTCATCCCAAGATACGGTTGTGAAATTTTTATGGATATTTTCGGCGCTCAGCTCCAAGTCCACATCGAGAGCCAAAGTATCTGCTCCGATTTTGAAGTCAGGTGACACACTTAAATCAAAAAGCTTTATTTTCAGGGTGTTGTTCTCTGTCAATACAAACATATTGTTGACCTCTGCCCGGATCAGGATATAATCCCAATATGAGGAACTGTGTTGTACCAATTGTCCATACATCTGATCGGTGGGGGCCACCTCATTTGCCAAACCATTGTCATTCAGGATTTTCTTGAAAACATCACTGTCTTTACTATCTACATAAATTCCGTTGAACCTGCCCTTGGTCAGCTTAAAGGCTTTGTCACGACACTCGACCTCAATGAAGGAATTGTTCCTTTTAACGACCATCTTCTGGGAAAGGACAATACCGGAATAGACCTTGTTTCTATCATCCCCATAACCCAGAGAAATATCGATTTGGTTTCCGGGAATAAAATCGGGACCATTGCTGTTATCAAAATCCTCATTACCCACCCCAAAAGCACCGCCATCCAAAATCCGGATGTTGGCAGTGGCAATCCTATTGATTTCTTGGGAAATCCGGATGGAGACAACCTCTATGCTATCGTTTATGGGGGATCCATTTATAGCAATGGAAAAAGATATCGGTAGAGGATTCTCTTGAATAAGTGTGGCCATACTTTTAGATTACTGGGGGGAATATTATTTGATCACCTGGAGAAATGTCCCTGAAATTATCCAGCTGGTTAAACTCGGCAACCTTCATGTAAAATCCACTGTCACCATAGATCCGAAAACACATCAAGGGGAGCGTATCTCCGGCAAATACAGTCCGGATATGCGTGAGATCAGCAGAGTTTTTACCAGCTTCCAATGCCTTTTTCTCAGGTGATTTGGATCCAATAAATGAGGCTTTGATCTCGGCACGAAGCGGGGTTCCGTCCGTATCCATCATCGTATTGACTTGCTCAAATGAGGTCAACCGACCTTGGAATTCGGATTGGGTACCCCAATAAATCTTGATGTAATTCGGTTCATGGATATCTCCATTATAGGAATACATCAATTTTATAAGTTCCTCAACCTGATCGTCGACTTTTTTGCTGGTAATGATGCCTGTGCCGTCGAAAAAAAAATTGAACTCATACTTTTCGGGGCCCGCACCTTTGAATTTTATAGTTTCTGCACTTCCTCCAATTGGAGAGGAATTATTGGTGTACTCCAGTTGACCTTTCTTTGAGGTTTTACTTGGATTAACCAAGACTTCATAATCCCCCAACTGATCGCTGTAATCAGGATCACTATAAGCAACAATCTTTACTTTGTTTATTTTCCCTTCTGACATGAAATTTCTACCTCCTGCTGCGGTTTTCCAATTTTTCCAGCAACTTTTCGAAACAGTCTTGTTCGATTTCCTTCTTCATCTGTGCCAAATACTCCATCAGTACCTTCTCATCCACTTGGGATTCGGAAAACGGGAAATTCCGGTCCATTACCTCCCCTTTGATCACAAGCTCTTTAATAATCAATGTCATATGCTTATCTGAGTTTTTTGAAATACCGGTATTTTAAAGTAAGCGTTTCTATGGCCAATTCATTTTTTGTACTGCTGAGACTACCCAGTTCCCAAGAAACTGGGAATGCTTGCACAATCGACCATGATGCCAAAATATTGGATTTGGGAGCCAAAAGGTGCAAGAAGATGTCCTTTGGTTCAAACTTGAAATTCTCAATGGCATTCCTGCACCACTTTTCCAGGTCTGATCCGGGAAGTAAACATCTTTTCAAAACCAAATTTTCATATTTGATGGATTGTGGCAAATGATGGACGAAGAGATTGTCCCCTCCCTCCTTCATTTCCATGGTTTCAACGGTAACTTTTAACCCGGACACCTCCTGAAAACTGCTATCCAATGGTTTGCTTCTTGGAAATTTTACAGCAAAATAGAAAGCGGTTGGCGGGACGTAGCCGGGTTGGAAGAAACTAACTGTTTCCATATCAATTAACCATTGCTAATCGTAAGGCCCTCGTGGGCAATTTCGATACTTTCTACGGCCACCTCATTGGCATCCGACTTCATATCCGTCGAACTGATTTTGGTTGGCCAGGCGTTGTTCAGCGTCCAAGTCATCGTGGGATTGCCTCCCTCATCGCAAAGCTTGATAACCACATTTTGCCTTTCAATGGTATTCATTTTGATCTTGGTATACCAATCCCAGAATTTATTGTCCTTGGCAAACACCCCCTTTTTCATGGTGATGTTGTTGTTTTTGATGATTCCGGGCATGTTTATGGTAGAAAACACGGGACTGTTTCCATGTCTGTACTCAATTTGTTGTGCCTGAACCTCCAAGCCACTCACTTCCTGAAAAGGAATATCAGTGGTACTTCCCCAATCCACTTTGAAATAAAATTTTGGTAATGGCCAATTACTGTCTTGTGCTTCTCCTGCCATGATATTGCTATTTTAAATGATTTTGAATGGTTTTTTGGTTTGCTTATGATTTTTGCATTTGTTGCTCAAATGTGACCACAATGAATTCTGCTGGTCTGACAATCGCCAGTTTGACGGAAATAAGCATTTTGCCTTCTAGTATATCCAAAGCCGTCATGGTGGCTCCCAAACCAATCTGAACATCGAATGCATCCTCCGGAGAAGATCCTGCCAATGCCCCTTGCTTCCATTTTTCGGTGAGGAAATTGACAATGAGACTTTTCACCGTGATCCAGGTATTGGCATCGTTGGGTTCAAAAACATAGGCACGAAGCGCCAATTTGATGGATTGCTCCAACATGATCATGGTTCTTCTTACATTGATGTATTTCCAGTCCAAGCTATTGCCGTCCAAGGTCCGCGCCCCCCAAACCAAAGTGCCTACACCTTGAAAGGTTCTGATGGCATTGACTGATTTACCCGATATAGCATTGACATTCAAGTCCTCCTGTTGGTCATGGGTGATATTTACGGCTGGCTGCACGACTGAATTCAATCCTACATTGGCAGGTGCTTTCCAGACGCCCCGCCCATTATCAACCATCGTGTAGATGCCCGCCATAGCCGCCGAAGCTGGCAACAAATTAAGTTTTGCCCGCAATTCATCCATTAGCGATGCATAGCTTGGACTTACCGCTATCAATCCCAAATGGTAATTCTTTGAGTTGGCCTCAATGTATTCGTCGGTGAATTGCTTTTTTTGGGCATCAGTGAGTACAGCTTCAGTCCCTTCTTCGGGTTTTATTTCGGCAAGTTTGTCACTGAGGTGTTTCTTCACAAAGCCGGCTTTGAATTTTTCAATGATGTCCTTCTCCGAAAGCTGAGGAATCAATTTGTCCCATTCTTTGACATTTTTATAAGTAACATCTCCTTTTTGGACAATGCTGGTATTGAGCCAAGGGTAGTATGCAGCTCCATAACTTAGGTTTTCAGTGCCGATTTTCTCCCTGAAAACTGTAATGATGTCATCCTCGTCACCTTCCTTTCTTTCTTCATATCCATCATAAATATCAAAAATCCCCACCCTGCTCTGCATTTTTCTACAATGTCTGAGGATAGTGGCATAAATATCATAGGAAACCTTCTTTAAAATTACAGCTTCCGGCATGACGATGATGGTGGGTTCCTGTACCTTGATCAGCTTGAGTAATCCTCCCTCGAGTTCGTCCTTGTCGACTTCAATGGAATCTTTTCCCTTATAGGTCCCAACCGAAACAATGTAACAAGTCCCACCGCCATTGGAATAAAACAACCGGATGCTGTTATAAAAAAGAAGTTTATTGTTGTCGGGATAGATGATGTTAAATTCTTTAGTTCCGATGGAAAAGGGTTCCCCTTTCGGCTCTGTAACGCTGCCATCAGCGGTTGCAGCTTCCGCCTCCGGCTCCACTGTCGCGCCTTCCTGAGCTGCCGGTATCGGTTCGGGACCCTGAACATCGAATTTAGCAAGAAAAGGCCCGCCAAATAGGGCGAGATAATCCGCAAAGGAGGTAATCCTTGTGGGTTGGTTGACAAGAGATTTCCCGTTTCGGGAAGCCGTTTCTGTGTACCCAATAAATGCGGGTATGGCAGTGGCAACTTCGACGACGGACCCAGGGAAGGCGTTTTTCTCTTCAATGTAAACTCCCGGTGTCATTAGATTTTGAGCCATAGTTGTTTTGATTTTAAGTGGATTGTTTAAATGAAAATATGTGAGTACAAGGCATCTTTGAATGATGGGTCGTGGTAAAGCATTTCGGGAGAGGCCCGAGGAAGGTTTTTGATGATGATTTTTCCGGTCCTTCGATCTCCCCCATAATTTTCCACCATCTGGAAATCACCAAAATGACTGTCCTGCATCTGGATTTTTTCCAAGGACTCAAAACACCTAATGGCACCAACTCCGTTTAGGAAAATTTCCTTTTCAGTGAAAAACACCTCTTTTTTCTTTGAATCTATGATCGAAAGCTTGTCAAATTTCCAAAATAGTGAATCGGTAAGAAGGTAACGCCACTTTGTTTTTTGGCTTTGAAATGAAATATTGAAAGACAGGGTTCTAGTATGATCCATTTCTTCAAATAACCTGGCTGGAAAAAGCTCAATGATCCCGATGGGTTTCTTGAACACGCTATTTGGAAAAAAATAACATCCAAATTTTTCGGTTTCACCATGAATAGCACAATATCCGAGTTCACTGGGGCCTTGAATATCGGCTTTCAATCCTTTTCGAATGGTATTTCCCAAAGCATCAACGATGGAAATTTTTTCCTCCGAACCAAAACCCTCTAATGGAAAAACATCTGTACAAAGCCTGACGAGAGATCCCCGATCCACAGTCGGGGAAGGATGTAAATAACAAACATCGGAATTATTAGATTTACTGACCGTTATGTTGTTAAAATACAAAAGGGAGTTACTTGGATTGAAATCGGGTAAATCGGTAAAATTCAAAAAAAATGAATCTTTCAGGTTCAATTGAATGGACAAAGATCTCCACTCTCCTTCCAACAATTCCGGTGCTCCACTCAAAAGGTGAAAGCCTGAATCAAATGGTTTGATCAAAAGATTTAAATCCAAAAGGCATTTCTTGGTTTCCTCTGAAAGCCCCAATTGGAAGGTATTGCATTCTCCCTGAGAAAAATATCCGTGTTTAAAAGTTAAAGTTGCGATATGGGTGAATGAAAATTGCATCTAGTTCCGGTCTTCTTCGCTGCGGGTAATGACTGGAGTGATCTTTGTTATCGGCGATTCGTCAAACACGACAATACCCACCTTATAAAGTGCCGAGGGGAGAAGTTTTGACCCTATCGACGACCAAATATGGCTGAGTTGATCGTAATCCAACTTACACAGTTCAAAACTCAGCTTTTGGACCCTTTTTGACAATCCCAGGGAATTGATGGGCACCAGCGTTTTGTGTTGCTGGAAATAACTGATAATGAATGAAAGGTAATGGAGGCCTTCGGTATAATTTTGATTTCTGAAATTTGCGCAAAAAAACAAATTCAAGTTTAAGTAAAGCGGAGGATGCTTATCCGAAAAGGAACCATTGGCGATACTGCCTCCCCGACTGTTTGTATTTTTTAAGGAAGATTCTTCTTCAAATCCCAAAAGAAAAAAAACTACTTTATCGTCTACCTCTTTGGCAAAAGAACCATCGCTTTCAACCAAATTTGAAAGAACAACCTTATTGTCAGAAATGGAGAAATGATTCTTAAAATGTTGATTAAGCAAGTCTCTTATGTAAACTAAAGTAATATCAATCATTCTTAAAACTATTGTTATTTACGCTTTAGGCAAAAACACAAAAATGATATTTACTTTTGTGATTATCCAAATTTAAAAATATTATTGAGGTAAAAAAATATTTTAAAGAAAGATGTGCTACTTTTAAATCCAATTCACGATTTAATTAGCGTTTATAATTATAAAAAAATTAAAATTAAAAAAGTATTTAATACTATAAATAGGCAATTTATTTTGAACACTTCAATATATACATCTCAATATATTTATATTATCGTGGCTTTGGTTGTACTCTTTTCCATTGCATTGTATATCATGTATTTGAGAAATAAGATGCAAAACATCTTCCTCCTCGAGGAATTGAAGAAAAACGAATACCAATTGAAAAGAAATGAAGAATCCATTGAAGCACTTGAGAAAAAAGTAGGGAGAATGACGGAGGAGAATCAAAAAATGGAGATCAAATTCCGTGAAAAAAAAGAGAAGCTTTTGGCGCAAATCAGGGAGAACAAAAATCTGCTGATCCTTATCGATGAACTCAAAAACAAAAACGCCAAGATTGACGATGATGTCACCATTGAATACTTTGTGAAAAAGAAACAGGATTAATGCAGGATACTCTTTCCCTGCTTTATTTTTTCAATCCTAATCCCAGATAGAATATCCACGTTGATGATCTCCCTATCGCCTCTTTCCAAACATTTCAAAAGGCAAAAATGCAGGACATTGATGATGGATGAACCTGACAACTCATGTCTTTCGGCGAGTTTTTCCACGGAAACCTCCGGATGGTAGTGAAATTGATCCGATACTGAATTTTCCCAAAATTGCATCCGTTGTGAAAAGTCGGGTAGCTCAAAATCCAAGACCAACTGAAAGCGCCTGAAAAATGCCTCATCGATGTTGTTTTTGAAATTGGAGCTGAGAATTACCAAGCCGTCAAAATCCTCGATTCTTTGGAGCAAATAAGAAACTTCCTGATTGGCATACCTGTCGTGCGAATCTGAAGTCTGACTTCTCTTCCCAAACAATGCATCCGCCTCATCAAAAAACAAAATCCACCCTTTATTTTCCCCGAGGTCAAAAATTTTGGATAGGTTTTTTTCGGTCTCCCCGATATACTTGGAAACCACCATGGAAAGATCGATTCTATAGACATCCATATTGCAGGATTGGCCAAGGACGCTTGCCGTGAAGGTTTTCCCAGTCCCCGGAGGTCCCGTAAACAAGACTTTGAACCCTTTTTTTATCCTCCTCCCAAAATCAAATTGTTCCTTCAGTTCCTTGCCGTGTTTCAACCAGTTTTTTATTTCAGAAATCCCATCCAAGATTGGATCGGAAAGGATCAGATCCTCCCATTTTTGTTCGGTGATGATTCTTTGGGCTGGGAAATCAATATCTGCATCCGGTTTATAAGGTTCACCGGTGGTTAAATACAAAAGATATTCTTTACTGATCCTCAACTGACCACTCAGAAGAGGCTCTCCTGGTAAGGATTTGTCCAGGAATATGATTTTTTCCTTTGCAAAAAAATGGTTTTGACTGAAAAGTGCCATCAGCTCAAACCGCCTTTTGATATTGCTTCCCGCCAACAAAAAAATGGCCGTTTCGCCCGTTGGAAGAAAACCTTTGTGTTTTTCGGCTTTGAGCCCACCAAACTCAGCGAATGGGGTATCAAAATTTTGGTTTTTCACATGCAACAAATCAAGTAAGGAGGGTCGGATATCCGGGATCAAGGAAAGAATCAAAACCAATCTTTCCTCTAAACCCATATTGTGTTTTTGGACAAGCTTTGCATAATTGGATTCCTGTCCGCTGAAATCAGGCAGTGCGGTTCTTCCCATTTCACTTTCTGGAACCGACTCCTCAAAGGTTATTTTTCCCCTGAGGACCATAATGGATTGGAACCACTGCAATTCCATCTCCAAGCAGGCTGCATTTGATGTTAGCTCTTTTTTGGTTTCTTCCTTCATCCTAAATACTCATTTTATTCAATTGTTCCCTAAGATTGACAATCAGTTCTTCTCCTTCCAGCACCTTAATTTCGCCTGGAAGCCCCAAGATAAATCTTGCTATTCCATGCAAATGTGGGAGTTCAGCCTTGAAATAATATTGGTTTCTGTTTTTGGTGTAAGTGAATGGTTTGGTATCCGGATGCTCCTCTATCATCAGTTGAAAGGCTTTCTTGGTCATTTTGAGATGGACAAGAAATTGGTTTTTACCAGAAAAACCAAATAAACCTTGCTCTAAAGGCTCATGCAATTCTTGGAATTTAAAAGGTTTGGATGTGACCAAAACCTCACCAATTCTCTCTATTTTGAAAATTTTCATTTTCTTGCTTTCGACCTCCAAAGCATAAATGGAATCGAAATTTTTTGAAAAAACCACCGGTTCCAACAGTCTGTCAGCCACCGAATCGCTGCTGACAGAATAATAATCCCGAAGAATCACCTGGTTTTTGTCCTTGATGGCTTGGGAAACAAGATCCACAAAAATTCCCAAATTGGCGTTGAAAAGCTTGGTCACGCTTTGTTTAAAATCCGAACGGATGCTGATCTTTTGGAGAATGGAATCTTTCAAGAGGTTTTTTTTGCTGCTCCCGCTGATCAAGTCATTCAAAAACAGGATTTCATCATCCGAAAAAGTCCCAAAGGAATGGTCGTTGGGATGCTCAACCCTGTCCAGGATTTTGAATTTGGAATGTTCTTTTTCGATTTCAAAGCCCAAAGCCTCGAGGAGCTTGAAATACCGGTAGATGGTCCTTGGATCGGTCCCCAGCGTTTCGGCCAATTTATGGACAGGCTTCCCGATATTGCCCCTGAGCAAATTGATTAGCTTAAAGATCCTGAGAATTTTCTGTTGCTCTATTTGGTTAGATTTTGCCATGACATTGTTTAAAAAAGAAAGATAATGCTTAAAAGTAAAATAAAACGCTCATTGACACATATTGTCAGTTTCAGTGATTGAATGAAGTCGTATTTCTGAAAATCTAAGGAAGAAAAGCTGGATTCTAGTTTAAATTACCTTATTTCAATTTAAGTTTATCTTTCAAATGAATTCATGCCCTTAAAGCTTCCCCGACAATATCTCAGCCTTTTTGTAGGGTTTCTTTTTCTATCCCTTTATTTTTGGTTGGGGTATGATGGGATCACTTTTAGTGACGATGTCTATTATTTATTGACGGGCAAAAAATTTTGGGAGGGCATTCCGATTTCCGATGACTATCACTTCAGTTCCCGTTTTGGGGCTTATGTTTTTTCTGGGTTTTTCAGCCATTTATTTGGTCTCAACGATCATTTGGCAGCACTGGCTTCTCTTTTTAGCTACTTGATTTCGTTTTACCTGCTGTGGCGTTTGTCCAAGCAAAATACTTATCAGTGGTGGTTTACGGGATTCTTCATTACCCACATTTATTTTCTCCATTTTTTGCCAAAAGTTTACCCCGACAGCCTCCTTGTCTTGTGGGTCATTGTGGTCCCGCTCACTGCCATTTATCGAAACAAATCTCCCTTCTGGATGGCTTTGGCCATGGGATTGGCTTTTATTATCGGGTTTTCAACCAAAGAAACAATGGTGCTTTTGCTTCCTTTTCCCATTATTTTATTTTTTCATGACCTGGTCCATAAGCGACCGATTGCTTTTTACCTCTGGTTTGGGATTTGGTCAGTGGTTTTGCTTTCCCTGTATTTTGGATTTTTCCACTGGAAATTCGGCAATGTATTTTACCGTTTGGAAATGGTAAATGAAGGCCATTATATTTCAGAATACACCTACCATGACAAGGGGATGGGGGCAATTTTCAGTCGTTTGACTTACATTCCATTTTTTGCATTTGTGGAAAGGGCTTATTGGCCCTGGCTGGTCTTGGCGATTCCTGGACTTTGGATGGCATTCAAATCCCAGAAACCAATTCTCTTTGAATTTGCACTGACCGTTGGCTGTCTTGTTCTGGGCTTTTGGTTCATGACCTCCACCCTGGATTTTTACAATCCGATCTATCTCAATCCGAGACACCTTATTGTTCTTATCGGACCATTGTCGGTTTTGATTGCGATGGGAGTTTCCGATTGGATGAGTAACAAAATCTGGATCAATTGGCTGAGCATCCTTTTTATTCTGGGTGCAGCAATTGCGCTTTGGCTGCATGATTTTAAAATGTCGGGCTATTTATTGGCCTTTGGTTTGGCTGTTTTTTTCCTTAAAACGACAAAGCAAAAAACTGTGGCCATCGCTATTCTGTTGCTTCTTCCTGTGCTGGCCAGTATCAGACATCAAGGGCAAATCAAGAATTACAATCATTTTATTAAAGCTTTCAATGAAACTATATTAAACAATGAAAATGAGAATCTTATACTGATCAACAACTTCGTTTACTTGAGCAAGGATATCCTCCTTCCGGAACTAGAAATAGCGAAAAAAAAGTTGGTTGCCTTGGAAAATATCGACCGGGTCAAGACTGAAAAACCTGATGAATTTGAGCTTTTCGTTTACAAATATTACCTACATGCCTATCCATCGGAACAGGAGGATATCAAAGCTTTTGAAGATTGGGCCAAAACTCAAAACTATTTGATAGTGGATGAAAAAGAGGACCAATGGATTTTATCCAGAAGGTATAAAATTAACTAGTCGGCTCTCTTTTTTTTGCCCGTGGCGAAGATTCTGTTGACATTGAATCCCAATCTGAATTTTTCTCCAGCAACACCATTTCCCCCTGCCAATAGATATTGCTCATTCAGCGCTTGAGAGGTTACAAAATACATTTGAAATACGTGGCCTCCTGCTTCCAAATCAATTCCGACTCCCAAATTATTTCTTAAATCATTGTTGAGATTGGGTATCCATTGTAAGGTCAAAGAAGATTTTCCTGTCATCTTGTATTTACCACTGAATCCCAAAGCCAAATAGAGATTTTGGTCTCCTTCAATTTGATAAAGCGCCCTTGGGTCATTGAAATAGGCCATCATCGGACTCAATTGTACACTGATTTTTTCTGAAAATTTTCTGGCGAGCATCAATTGAGCAGCATAACTGGTTCTGTCCATCAAATCCGGCGCATCCTCATTTAAGAAACTGTAATTGGAGGTATTGACTGCTGCGCCTCCCATCATGGAGAGGGAAAAAGGGGTTTTGTTGTCTTGGGTCTGACTAAAAAAATGGTACCTGCCATAAAGGTTGTACACCTTATCGGTACTGGCCCTAGCAGCGCCAAGGGAAAATTTTTCGGAAAACCCATATTCAAAACTGAACTGGATATTGGCCCCATTGTCCAAACCATAAAGATCTTGGAGGCCCCCATCGATGGTCCCAAAAGTGTGCATGATCGCAAAATGCAGTGCTTTTTTATCCAAAGGCTCCACGGTAAGCAAATTGATATGCCTTGGCGCATGAAAAATAAGCTCCTCTTTTTGGCTCCCATCGGCCAATTTTCGCTCCAACTGTGCCATTGAGGGATGTGAAAGAAACAGGGCGAGGATTAATATTTTAATTTTCATAGTGCTCGGCTTTGGATTCAAAAATCAGGATGATTTGGAGAGGTGATGTTATTTCGTATTTACAGTTTTTTTCTTCAGGTTTGCCTTGATGCTAATCGTTTGTTCTTCAGACAATTCATAAAAAATCACCGAGGGAATGGCTATATTATAATCACTCAAGAGGATTTTGAAGGTAGCTTCCAACTGGATTTCCGAATCGGAAATCCAAGTGATCTTTCCAGGTACCACCATATTTTTCTCCTTGCCATGTATCTTGAAGGTACCGGTTGCGTTCAGCAATTTGCTTTGGCCTTTTTCCAGTTTAACCTGTTCATTGATTTTACCAGTAAACTCGGCAAAAGGATACTTTTTTGTCTCCAAGTAATTTTCCCGCATGTGCCGATCCCGGAGACCTATTCCAGTTTTAAGGGTATTGAGGTCAATGAAAAAATCAAAACTGTTTTTTTCAAAATCCAACAAGCCATTCAAATCGTCAGAAACTCCGGTGAACTCGTTTAAGGCTGCTTTGGACAAGAATTCTGCCCTCCCTTTGTCCGTATTGTAGGTTTGACCCTTCATTTCGAAAGAGAA
The DNA here is from genome assembly GCF_000381545.1 of Rhodonellum psychrophilum GCM71 = DSM 17998. Taxonomy (GTDB): domain Bacteria; phylum Bacteroidota; class Bacteroidia; order Cytophagales; family Cyclobacteriaceae; genus Rhodonellum; species Rhodonellum psychrophilum. The sequence continues at coordinate 60,365 of NZ_KB906694.1, forward strand.
GGTGACCAGGAAAGCAAAAAAGAAAAAGACAATTAAATTTTTCATCATGATTTGGTGATCGTTAAAATTTTGTTGTCGAGACGGGTAGGAAAACTTGCCAAGGCTTGGTTGGCCGGTCCGGTAAGCACATTTCCGTCGGTACTAAATCTTGAGCCATGGCAGGTACATGTAAATACATTGCTGGCAAACCTCCAATCTTTGTCACAACCGGAATGGGTACACACAGAGGTCAAGGCATTGAATGAATTGTTCCCAACATTGACCACTAGCAATTGGGCGGGAATAATCAGAACCCATCCACCAGCAACATTTAACCCTGTTGCCTGATCAAGATTGATGGTGACGGTATTTCCACTGACAGTAATGCCTGTAGCTCCAGCTGGAGGATTGTTGTTGCCTGTATTTGGATTGGTATCCTCATCACTGCTGCAGGAGGTAAAAAACCCGACCCCAAACATTGACATGATGGCCAAGGAGCCTGTTTTTTTTAGAAAATCCCGTCTGGGATCAGAAAGATTTCCGGTTTTTACTTGAAGAGAATTTTTCATACGGTCATTTACGAGAAGTGTTGAAGGATTGGATCTGGAGTTTCATAATTTATTCACCTGATGGTAAGACAGCTGATTTTAAAACCCCATTTAATTAACACTCGAAAAATTAAATTGTTGATTGCCAATAGCAAAAAAATAAATTTAACCCAAACGCTAAGACACCAAAAAAGTAACGTAAAGCATCTAACTTGATTAAGTTAGATGGAATGTACATTCCATTTCCCAATGGGATTGAAACTGCAAGAAAATCAGACTATTATAGGGATTTGACGTATTCCCGATATGGTGAAGTCAAAAACAATCAACATATAATGAAACATCAGTTAATTATAATATTGAATTGAGTTCGTAATGCATAAAACGAGTTAAACTCCCTAAAAAATTGAATTCCCCGAAACAGGGAAATTTTTAAAAATTCACTTGATCCACATTACCCGGTCGAAAAATAAATTTCTACTCCCTTACAATAAAGCACTTGGAGGGAAAAAACTTCAAAACTGTTTTCGATTCAGGATTTCGCTCAGAATAATGGCATCCTTCACGGTAGCTGGATCCTTCAGCATACGGCCAATTCTATTGGCAGGCTTTTCTTTTTTGGCTTCCTTGTCCAATTGCAGGACAATTGGACCATTCAAGCTGGATGAAATTCTCACTTGCTCGTCCAATGTCAGAATTTTGGGACGTTCCGAATCCCCAACAAATCCCTGAAAATCCCCATATTTTCTGGAAGTTTCCACGGCGGTTTTATCAGCAGCCACCATCGGCTCCATCGGTCTTGAAACCGGCTTGTTGACTTTGGGCGTAGTCGCAGGCTGAACGGATTGTCCCTGACCTGTTTCTGGTAAGTTGGCTTTTCGCTGATCCTGCCCAGCCCTGATTTCCTTCAGCAGATCTTCAAAGGAAGTTGGCCTTGGTCTTTCATTTTCTACACCGCCATCTTGATCCGTCTCTTCATCCATGAATTCCTTTTCTTTTTTGCCCTTTTTGACGGCAGAATAGATGAAATAAATGATGATGGCGATGATATAAATTATATTCCCTGGTTCCACTTATGTTGTGTTTTTTATAACTGATCCAAGATAGGGATAAAATCCGAAGGTAGAAAAAAGAAGTCCTGAATATAGGCTCTATTGATATGAATTTGCCTCCGCAACCCTGCTTTTCTTGGTTAATTTGGAGAATGGTTTAATTTTGCTTTAGATTCAAAATAATTGGCGTTGGGATGTTGCTGAGCAAACTGGAAATAAAGGGTTTTAAGAGTTTTGGAGACAAAATGGTCATCCATTTTGACAAAGGGATTACCGGTATCGTCGGTCCAAATGGCTGTGGAAAATCCAATGTGGTCGATGCGATCCGTTGGGTTTTGGGGGAACAAAAATCCAGAATGCTCAGATCGGACAAAATGGAGAATGTCATTTTCAATGGCACCAAAAACCGAAAACCAACCAATCTGGCAGAGGTTTCCCTGACTTTTGAGAACACAAAAAACCTCCTTCCAACCGAATTTACCCACGTCACCATCACCCGAAGATACTACAGAAGCGGAGAAAGCGAATACCTGCTCAACGGGGTGGTTTGCCGCCTAAAAGACATCAACAATCTTTTCATGGACACGGGGATCAACTCCAACAGCTATGCCATCATCGAGTTGAAAATGATCGAGGAGCTGCTGAATGACAAGAACAATTCCCGAAGGGAGTTATTTGAGGAGGCCGCCGGGATTTCTAAATTCAAGAATAGGAAAAAGGAAACGCTACGCAAGCTTGAGGATACCGATGCCGATTTGTCCAGAGTGGAAGATGTGCTGTTTGAAATCGAAAAAAACCTGAAAAGCCTTGAAAAACAAGCAAGGCAAACCGCACGGTATTTTGAATTGAAGAAGGAATACAAGGATGCCAGCGTCAATTTGGCAAAAAAATCCGTCAAAAAGCAAAGCGAGAACCTCATCGGTCTCCATGAAAAAGTCCAAGAAGAAAACGACAGAAAACTTCAGGTAAGCTCCAAAATATCAGAAAAGGAGGCTTTTCTCGAACAAAGTAAAGTTGCGCTGCTCCTGAAGGAGAAACTCTTGTCCTCTCGCCAAAAAACCCTGAACGAGCATGTCAACAAAATCAGGCAGTTTGAAAGCGACAAAAAGATAAAAAATGAAAGGCTGCGGTTTTTGGAAGACAGGGCGCAGAAACTTCGCGAACAGATCGACAATGACCGCAAGTCAAATGACAGGGCTGGTTTCAGTATCCGCTCTTTAGAACAAGAAAAAGAGAGCGCAGAAAAGCTCCTGGCAGAGAGGGAATTTACGGTGGAAGCCCTGAAACTTGCCTATGAGGAGCAGAAAGCCAAACAATCCGAAATCCAAGAGAGACAAAAAGAACGCAACAGGGATTTTTCATCCCGAAAAGACTTGGTGTACCAACTCTCCAAAGATCAGGAAATCAAGCAAATTCAACTCTCCACCCTCAAGCAAGAACTAGAAAAGACTACTTCAACCGACCATAACCAAGAAGCAAGTTTGGTGGATTTTGAGGACAAACTGGTCATTCTAAAAGAGGATTTGGATGTGAAAATGGATGATTTGACCAAAATCAAAGCCAAGGAAGAGGATCAAAACCAAAAAATAGAAGAAACAAACCACATCATAGAAATCATCCGGGAGGAAGTCACGCAATCTTCGCGTAAGCTGGATGCCCGACAGAATGAATTCAACTTGACCAAATCATTGGTCGAAAATCTTGAGGGATTTCCAGAGGCAATCAAGTTTCTGAAGAAAAATTCCGACTGGGGAAAAGACATGCTCCTCCTATCGGATATCTTGACCACGGAAGAAAAATACCGGGTGTCGATTGAAAATTTTCTGGAAAACTACATGAATTATTATGTGGTGGAAACAGAGCACCAAGCCATCACTGCGGTAAACCTCTTGAGTGATGCCGCAAAGGGAAAAGCAAATTTCTTTGTTCTTGAGCATTTTGACCGCTTTCAGCCTTCGCATACCAAACTTTTTGCCAACGCCATTCCAGCAACGGAAATCATCGAATATGATGAAAAATATGCCAAACTGATCAGTTTCATTCTGGACGAAGTGTATATCGTCAGGGGAGAATTTCACGATTTTCCGGAGGACAAAGACACCATTTTCATCACCGAAAGTGGGAAATTCACCAAAAGAAAATTCAGCATTTCCGGAGGTTCAGTCGGACTATTCGAGGGAAAACGGATAGGAAGGGCCAAAAACCTGGAAAAACTGGAAAGGGAAATCAAGGAACTGAACAAAAAAGTGAGTCTGACCCGATCCAACCTTGACAAAAAAGTCAGCGACCTGATGAAACTCAAAGAGGTGAGCTACAAGTCCACCATCGAGAAGCTGCAACAGGAAATCAACGAGATCAACCAAGAATACGTGTCCATACGGACCAAAAAGGAACAACTGAGCGAAATCCTTTCCTCCAATGCCAACAAAATGGAAGACATCCTGGAAAGGATCGATCAACTTCAGGAAGAACTTGGGGAAATTGTGCCGGCACTTCTAAAGGAAAGGGCACATTTTGAGTCCCTTGAGGCGGAATTGGAAATGCTGAATGCCGATCTCGAATCAGAATCCGAACATTTGAGCCAAAAATCAAACGGCTTCAACCAAGAAAACATTGCCTATCTCCAGCAGGCCAATCGGGTAAACAGCCTCGACCAGGAAATCGATTTCAAGCGGAGCGCCTTCGAAAGCAGCAAGGAAAGAATCGAAAAATCTCAACTTGAACATGCTTCCATTGATCAGGAAATCAGATCCCTTTTGGACAATGATGAAGTTCAGGATGATGAATTGATCGAATTTTATACCGAAAAAGAAAGCATCGAAAGAGGTGTCAACGAAGTCGAAAAGGAGTATTATGCAGCCCGTGGTGAAATAGACGAAACAGACAAACAAATCAGGGAACTCCAAAAAACCAGGCAAAACCTGGACACCATTGTAGGAGAACTCCAAAATTCCCTCAACGAAATCAAACTCAAGTTGAACAGCATGAAAGAGCGCTTGAGTGTGGAGTTTGAAATTGATTTGGAAGCGATGATGGAAGAAAATCCAGAAGTCGATGAGGAATACACGGCACTTGCCGAGTCAGATATCCGGGAAATCGTCTCCAAAGCCAAAGAAAGGCTTGAAAAAATAGGGCCGATCAATCCCATGGCCATGGAAGCGTATGACGAAATCAAGACGAGACACACCTTCATCACCGAACAAAAAGAGGATTTGGTGAAAGCCAAAAATTCCCTTTTGGATACCATCAAAGAAATCGATCAAGTGGCGAAAGAAACTTTCTTGGATGCATTTGGAAAAATCAAGGAAAATTTCGTGAAGGTTTTTCGATCGCTCTTTACCGCCGAGGATGATTGTGATCTTAAACTCGTCGATCCAGACAATCCATTGGAAAGTCCAATCGAAATCATGGCCAAACCCAAAGGAAAACGACCTCTGACGATCAACCAACTGTCGGGAGGTGAAAAAACCTTAACGGCCACATCCCTCCTCTTTTCCATATATCTGCTGAAACCCGCACCATTCTGTATCTTCGATGAGGTTGATGCCCCCTTGGACGATGCCAATATCGATAAGTTCAACACCATCATCCAGACTTTCTCGAAAGAATCCCAGTTTATCATCGTCACCCACAACAAACGAACGATGGCCAGTACCGATATCATTTACGGGATTACCATGATCGAAGCAGGCGTTTCGAGGGTAGTACCGGTCGATTTGCGGGAATTGGTCTAGAGTTGACTATGATTCAATTCAAGCTGCTTGCTTAGGAAATTGAAATCCCAGCCTTAAAAAATATACCGGCTTATTCATCGTCGAAATGCTTACCATGGCAGAAAAAATCCCGCCTTTAAAACCACAATATGCTCGAAGACCTGGACAAAAGTACCCTCAATTTTAACCAGGATTCACTTTTGCTGCTCAATGTCTCATTGGCCATCATTATGTTTGGGGTTGCTTTGGACCTGAAATTTTCAGGGTTTAAAGCCATTGCCAAAAACCCAAAAGCTTTTTGGATCGGTCTGTTTTCCCAATTCATTTTCTTGCCTTTTCTGACTTGGATCCTGATCAATATTCTCCAGCCTCCACCGAGTGTGGCGTTGGGTATGTTTTTGGTCGCCGCTTGTCCTGGTGGAAATGTCTCCAACTTTCTCAGTCATTTGGCAAAGGGGAATTCCGAACTTTCTGTCAGTTTAACAGCCTTTTCCACGGTTTTTTCAATTCTCCTTACACCTTTGAATTTTTCGATCTGGTCTGGATTTTATGGACCGACTGCTTCGATGATGCAAGTAATCAGTTTGGATTATTGGGACGTTTTCCAGACGGTTGCTTTGATTTTGGGAATCCCCTTACTGTTGGGAATCGCCATCAACAATCGCTTTCCCGATTTCGCTATTCGTGCAACCCGGATTCTGAAACCACTGAGCATCTTGATTTTTGCGGCTTTCGTTGGCATTGCTTTCGGAGGAAATTATGATTTGTTTGTGAAGTTTATCGGTGTCATTTTTTTATGGGTTTTGGCGCATAATTTCACCGCTTTGTTTTCTGGTTTTTCCTTGTCCAAAATCTTTCGCTTAAACCTGCCTGACACCAAAACCCTGACCATTGAAACTGGAATTCAAAACTCAGGATTGGCATTGGTCTTGATTTTTACTTATTTTGAAGGGTTAGGAGGAATGGCGATCATTGCTGCTTGGTGGGGGATTTGGCACATTGTCTCCGGGATTGCCATCGCATTGGTTTGGAAAAAGGTGAGTTAATCCCTCCTCATCCATCTTATGCGCAATGGATATTTAGCGTCTATTGTCTCACGTTTCACCCTAATCTACAGTTGTTTAATTCAGGCATGAAGGATTTAATAAATTATACAATGACGTTTTTGGTAAAGGTGGCTTTGCACCTATATTATTCCAAAATCCATGTAGTTGGAAGAGAAAATATTCCCAAAAACAAAGCGGTTTTGATTATTGCCAATCATCAGAATGCCCTGATCGATCCTATTCTCATTGCCACCCACCTCAATCTGAAGCCCTATTTTCTAACCCGTGCGAGCATTTTCAAAAATCCAATTGTAGCAAAACTGCTGGATTTCATCAGGATGATTCCAATTTTCCGCGTTCGGGATGGAATTGAAAACATGGAGAAAAACCAGGAAACCTTTGACCTGAGCACCAAAATCCTTTCCAGCAAAAAATCCATCTTGATTTTTGGTGAAGGAAATCATTCCTTAAAAAGAAATCTTAGGCCATTGAAGAAGGGCTTTGCACGCATTGTTGTCAAAACTCTGGAAAAAGACCCCGATTTGGATTTGGTGATCCTTCCAGTGGGGATAAATTACAGCAACCACAAAAATTCCGGGTCAAAAGTCCGCCTTATTATTGGCAAACCTTTTTCCCCAAAAGACTATTGCCCCGATCATGGACAATTGGTTCAGGCAACCCATGCGGCTTTAAAACCCTTGGTCAGCCACATACCAGAAGCCAATTATCAAAAAGATTTGGAGCGCCTCATCGAAAATGGGGTGGATCTCACGGATCCTACTTCAGTGGAATATTTCTTATCACAAGAAGACCTTAAGCATCAAATACCCGAAAAGGTGATCACCAAACCCTATTTGGCCAATAAAGTGATGAAGATTTTTCACTTTCCCATTTATTGGATTTGGCTCGCTATCGCTCGAAAGGTTAAGGATCCTGCCTTTACGGCTACTTTCAAGTTTGTGATCGGATTGGTAGCCATACCGATTTGGTACTTTTTACTCTGGACCATTTTTCCCGAAATGTGGGGAACTGCCTCGGCAATGACTTGGGGAATCTTGGGATTTGTTTATTTATTGGCAAACAAAACCGGACAAGAATGAAGGGTTGATTACAAAACATCAAAGAATTGACTTTGGGTCAATTCAATTGTTGTTTCCAAAAATCCGTAATATTTTGGTACTTCACCCGCATTCCCTTTTAAAATTTTATCTTTGTAATCAGTGAATCTTATACAGAATTATAAACCCAAAAATACAAAAATAATGGAACATGATTTTCTCCCCATCAACGGGACAGACTACGTAGAACTATATGTGGGCAATGCAAAGCAATCTGCCCTATTTTACCAATATGCCTTTGGGTTTGAACTTCTCGGCTATGCCGGTCCGGAAACAGGCGTTAAAGACCGTGCTTCTTATGTCTTGAAACAGGATAAAATAAGATTGGTTCTCACCACTCCCCTTTTTGAAGACCACCCGATAGCTGACCATATCAAAAAACACGGGGACGGCGTAAAAGTCCTCGCACTTTGGGTAGATGATGCAGAGAAATCTTGGAAGGAAACCACCTCAAGAGGTGCTATTTCCTATGAGGAACCGAAGACCATAAAAGATGCTTTTGGAGAGGTAAAAGTCGCTTCCATCCATACTTACGGAGAAACCATCCACACTTTTGTGGAGAGAAAAAACTACAAGGGTTTGTTCCTTCCCGGTTTTATCGAAAAGAAAACCGAGTACAAAACACAACCCATCGGCTTGAAATACATCGACCATTGTGTGGGAAATGTAGGCTGGGGTGAGATGAACAAGTGGGTCGAATTCTACGAAAAAACAATGGGCTTCAATCTATTGATCACCTTTGATGACAAGGACATTTCCACAGAATATACTGCCCTGATGTCCAAGGTGGTCAGCAGTGGAAACGGATACATCAAATTCCCGATCAACGAACCCGCAGAAGGCAAGAAGAAATCCCAGATAGAGGAATACCTTGATTTTTACAATGGTCCAGGGGTTCAGCACATGGCCATCGCCACGGACAATATCATCCATACCGTAACTGAATTGAGAAAAAGAGGCGTTGAGTTTTTGGAAGTTCCCGAATCCTATTACACTGATCTTTTGGACCGAGTAGGGAAAATCGACGAAGATTTACAACCCCTCAAGGACCTGAATATCTTGGTAGACAGGGACGAAGAAGGATACCTGTTGCAGATATTCACCAAGCCTGTACAGGACAGACCGACTTTGTTTTTCGAAATCATCCAAAGAAAAGGGGCCAAATCATTCGGAAAGGGAAATTTCAAAGCCCTATTTGAAGCCATTGAGCGAGAGCAGGGATTGAGAGGAAATCTTTAAGCTTTTCCCAAATGAAAAAAGTCCGGTTAAAAATTTAACCGGACTTTTTTTTTAGGTTTTAAACAAAGGAACATAGGAATTATTGCCGAAATATTTAAATTAGAAATTCATTCAAACTTTTTATTAAAATGACAACAATAGATCCAATGATTGTAGCCAAGGCGGAAGCATGGCTAAACAGTGACATTGACGAAAAAAGCAAGGGCGATATCAGGCTTTTGTTGGAATCACCTGACCCTACAGAACTGATCGACTCCTTTTATCGGGACTTGGAATTCGGAACTGGTGGCTTGCGAGGAATAATGGGCGTGGGCTCTAATAGGGTAAATGTCTATACCATTGCGATGGCCACCCAAGGCTTGGCCAATTACCTCCTTCAAAGCTTCCCCGGCGAAGAGATAAAAGTTGCCATCACCCACGACAATAGGATCAACAATACGCTTTTTGCCAATACGACAGCCAATGTATTTACTGCAAATGGCATCAAGGTGAAATATTTTAGGGACCTGAGACCTACGCCTATGCTTTCCTTTGCAATTCGCCATTTTGGCTGCAAAAGTGGCGTCATGGTGACGGCTTCACACAATCCAAAAGAATACAATGGATACAAGGCCTATTGGGATGATGGCGGCCAAGTAGTGGCGCCGCATGATAAAAACATTATCAACGAAGTACAAAAAATCACTTCGCTGGACAAGGTCAACTGGAATAAAAACGATGCGCTTATCGAATATATCGAAGAGGATTTTGATTGGATTTACCTCAATGAGGTAAAAAAATTGAGCCTGTCCCCCAATGAAATCATGGTGAACAGGGCCATGCCGATTGTTTTCTCTCCCATTCATGGCGCCTCCGGCAAAATGGTTCCTGCGGCTTTGAAGATTTATGGTTTTGAAAATATCCATATTGTCAAGGAGCAGGCAGAACCTGACGGAAATTTCCCGACGGTGATTTATCCCAATCCAGAAGAAGCCGAGGCATTGACCATGGCGATTGCACTTGGGAAAAAAGTGGGTGCGGAATTGGTTCTGGCAAGTGATCCAGACGGAGATCGCTATGCAGCTTGCGTTCCTGGTGAAAACGGTGAATACGAGCTGTTGAATGGCAATCAAACCGCAACGCTGCTGACTTATTATTTGCTTAACAAATGGAGGGAATATGGCAAATTGACCGGTGATCAATTTATGGTCAATACCATTGTGACCACGGAATTGATAGACGCGATCTGCCATGATTCCGGTGTGACGTGCTACTCCGTCTTGACGGGATTCAAAAACATCGCAGAAGTGATCAGAAGACTCGAAGGAAAGAAGCAATTTATCGGTGGCGGAGAAGAAAGTTACGGCTACCTCGTTGGGGATTTTGTAAGGGACAAGGATGCAGTTTCCGCTGCAGCAATATTTTCCGAGCTTGTCGCTTATTACAAAACCAAGGGACAATCCGTTCAGGATGTGTTGGCCGAAATCTACATGCAGTTTGGTTTCTATAAAGAATCCTTGATTTCCGTAACCAAAAAAGGCAAGGATGGTGCTGAGCAAATCCAGCACCTAATGACTGGATTCAGAACCAACAAACCAACGACCATCAATGGCATCAAGGTGACGAAGATTGTGGATGTGAAAGAAAGCAAAGTCTTTGATGTCGAAAACGGTACTGAAACCGAGCTTGATATGGACAAATCCAATGTGATTCAGTTCTACCTGGAAGATGGCAGCAAGATTTCCGCCAGACCTTCCGGCACCGAGCCAAAAATCAAATACTACTTCTCCGTGAATGAAGCACTTCCCAATGCGGATGCCTATCGCGCAGTAGAAGCATCATTGGATGAGAAAATTGAAGGTTTGAAAAAATTCTTCGGTTAAAACCCGACAAATCACGGGTTAAACCCGATAGATGCTTCCGGTTTCCGGAGGGAAGTTTAAAAAGTTATTATTTGACTGATTATCAATTAATTCTAGGCTTGAATTAAATTGATAAGGCAGAAAACGGGTTTAAAACTTCGAAATAAAAAAGCCCCCATCCGAACATATTGGATGGGGGCTTTTTTGCGTGTTTTGGGATTTTAAATTTCAATCAGGTAGGAAAGGAATCCCATTTTATTCATAAAAAGGGATTCCTGACTAGCCAAGAATAATGAAAATGGTTTTGACCTGTTTTATGCATTGCGAACCTAATTCAAGATTGTAATTAGCTGATATTCAATTAGGTATTGCCCATTTTTGACTTTACCCTATTGGTATCAGGAATTAGTCACCCAATAGCCTGGTTTTCATGCAGTTTCGATCCCAATAGGAAACCTAATGCATATTTCCATCTAACTTATGATAGGGCAGCATTTAACTCATCGGCTGACATATTCAGTGATAGCATCTTTTTTTTAATTGATGCTATCATTCGATCCTTCATTTCTTTTTGGTATTGGTCTAAATTACCGGGCTGGTATCTTTCTCCTTTTATAATCATGTTCCAGATAATTACTGCCAGCTTTCTGGCAGTTGCGGTAATGGCAGCTCCCCTTCCTTTGCGATAAGCCACTCGTTTGAAAAACCTTGTCAACACCCCATCTTTGGTTTTATCAATGGTGTTTGCAGCATTTCTTAAAGCCAGCGCCAACTTGTTACTCCCTTTTGGAGTCCGGCTTGAAACCA
>NZ_KB906695.1 GCF_000381545.1 Rhodonellum psychrophilum GCM71 = DSM 17998
AAAAGGGAGTAACAAGTTGGCGCTGGCTTTAAGAAATGCTGCAAACACCATTGATAAAACCAAAGATGGGGTGTTGACAAGGTTTTTCAAACGAGTGGCTTATCGCAAAGGAAGGGGAGCTGCCATTACCGCAACTGCCAGAAAGCTGGCAGTAATTATCTGGAACATGATTATAAAAGGAGAAAGATACCAGCCCGGTAATTTAGACCAATACCAAAAAGAAATGAAGGATCGAATGATAGCATCAATTAAAAAAAAGATGCTATCACTGAATATGTCAGCCGATGAGTTAAATGCTGCCCTATCATAAGTTAGATGGAAATATGCTATTATTTCCCAATAGGATTGAAACTGCAAGAAAATCAGACTATTAAGAGAATAAAGGGATAAAACCGATATGATGAAGTTAAAAATAATAAACCAAGACTGATTATTAAGCAATTTTAGACCGGAATGGGATAGGTAATGCCTAAAACCTAACACGGAATAAATAAGAAGGGGATCTCTTTCATTTCCTTTTCAATCTGTTTGGAGTACTCTTTTACCGAGAACCAAAAAGTCCACAAGACAGGACATTCAAAAAATAATCCTGTCTATTTAGGTAGATTTTTTAAAAAGCGACAATGAATTTGCATATTTGCGTTCAGTAAGCCATCTGTTTGTATAGAATGGCATGTTTCATAAAATTAAAATCATAAATGTCTAATCAAAAAATCAAAATAACCCTTCCGGATGGTTCGGAAAGGGAAATGGACAAAGGAGTTTCAGGACTACAAATTGCTCTTGGTATCAGCGAGGGTTTGGCCAGAAACGTATTGGCGGCAAAGGTAAACGGCGAAATATGGGACTCAAACCGTCCGATTGAGCAAGATGCCACCGTTCAATTGCTCACCTGGAATGATAAGGAAGGGAAATCCACTTTTTGGCATTCATCAGCCCACTTGATGGCTGAAGCCTTGGAAGCCCTTTATCCGGGTGTTAAACTTGGTATTGGCCCTTCTATCGAAAACGGGTTTTATTACGATGTTGACTTCGGCGATCGGACTTTCGAAGGCGCCGAATTGGAAACCATTGAGGCCAAAATGATAGAGTTGGCCCGAAACAAAAGCGAATACATACGAAAAGACATCTCTAAAAGCGAAGCCATCGCTTATTTCGAAAACAAGGGAGACGAATATAAATTGGACTTGTTGGAAGGACTTGCCGACGGCACCATTACTTTTTACGAGCAAGGCAACTTTGTTGACCTTTGCCGTGGACCCCACATTCCAAATACGGGATTTATCAAGGCGGTCAAGCTATTGAATATTGCCGGTGCCTATTGGAGAGGGGATGAGAAGAACAAGATGCTCACCCGTATTTATGGCATAACCTTTCCCAAGGCGAAAGAACTTCAGGAATATTTATTTATGCTGGAGGAAGCCAAAAAGAGGGATCACAGAAAGCTCGGACGGGAATTGGAATTGTTTACCTTTTCCGAAAAAGTAGGCATGGGACTTCCATTGTGGTTGCCAAAAGGCACCTTGCTTCGGGAGCGTTTGATCAATTTCATGAAAAAGGCCCAGGACAAATCCGGGTATCAGCAAGTGACCACTCCACATATTGGGCACAAGGCTTTGTATGAAACCTCTGGCCATTATGAAAAATACGGCAAGGATTCATTCCAGCCGATCGCTACTCCAAATGAAGGAGAGGAGTTTTTATTGAAACCAATGAACTGTCCTCACCACTGTGAGATCTACAAATACAAACCAAGATCCTACAAAGATCTACCGATTCGCTATGCTGAATTTGGTACTGTTTATCGATACGAGCAGAGTGGTGAATTACACGGTTTGACCCGTGTACGTGGATTTACGCAGGATGATGCGCATATCTTTTGTATGCCGAATCAGGTTAAGGAAGAATTTATCAAAGTCATCGACCTAGTATTGCATGTCTTTAAGGTGTTGGGATTTAATGATTACACAGCCCAGATATCCTTGAGAGATCCCAATAACAGGGAAAAATACATTGGAGGAGATGAGGCATGGAACAAAGCAGAATCCGCAATTATAGAAGCGGCTGCTGAGAAAGGTCTTGAAACCGTCACAGTCCTGGGAGAAGCAGCTTTTTATGGTCCAAAATTGGATTTCATGGTGAAGGATGCCTTGGGCAGAAGATGGCAGTTGGGTACCATTCAGGTGGATTACCAGTTGCCGGATAGATTCGAGTTGGAATATATCGGAGCAGACAATCAGAAACACAGACCAGTGATGATCCACCGCGCACCATTTGGCTCTTTGGAGAGATTTGTGGCCGTATTGATAGAACATTGTGCAGGGAATTTCCCACTTTGGTTGTCCCCTGATCAAATCACCATTTTGCCGATTTCAGAGAAATTTACCGAATATGCTGAAAAAATCAGGATGTTATTGGATGAAAATGACATCACCGGATTTATCGACAACAGAGATGAAAAGATCGGGAGAAAAATCCGGGATGCGGAAGTTAAAAAGATCCCATTCATGTTGATCGTAGGAGAAAAAGAGCAGGAGGAGGAAAAAGTATCGGTAAGGAAACACATTGACGGTGATTTGGGAAGTTATACTCCTGAGGAATTTGTAAAATATTTCAAGGGACTAATTGCTGATTCACTGAAAAATTAAAAGTAAAAAGGCAGGAGGTTTTTTAAATCTCATAATTATTTCGATATTTGCGTCCTATTTCATTAAATAACCATAAAATATTTTGAGAGGAAGAACACCGTTCAAACCAAGACAAGAAGAGCCTTATAAAGTAAATAACAGAATCAGAGCCAAAGAAGTAAGGGTTGTAGGTGATTTTGTAGAAGGCGGAAACGCCGTTTTACCTTTAGATGAAGCAATTAAAATTGCCCAGGCAAATGAACTTGATCTCGTAGAAATTTCACCAAATGCCGAGCCTCCTGTGTGTAAGGTGATTGATTATGCGAAATTTAAATATGAGCAAAAAAAGAAGCAAAAGGAAATCAAAGCCAATGCTTCCAAGACTGTTTTAAAGGAAATTCGTTTTGGTCCGAATACCGATGATCACGATTTCAATTTTAAACTGAAACATGCCATCAATTTCTTGAAAGAGGGAGCAAAGGTAAAAGCCTATGTTCATTTTGTGGGAAGGAGTATCGTGTTTAAGGAAAGAGGGGAAATGCTATTGCTAAAGTTTGCGCAAGCCCTCGAAGAATACGGCATCGTAGAACAAATGCCAAAAATGGAAGGTAAAAGGATGCATATCTTTATTGCCGCCAAACCAGGGAAAAAATAATTTCAACAAATAATACAGTTATGCCTAAAGTAAAAACAAAATCAAGTGCAAAAAAGCGATTCAAATTGACTGGATCCGGTAAAATCAGAAGGAAGCATGCTTACAAAAGCCACATCCTGACAAAAAAGACAACCAAACAAAAGAGAAATCTTACCCAAATGGGAATGGTTCACGAGTCAGATGAAGGAAGAGTAAAAGCAATGTTGAGAATCTGATCAAACGATTCGTCCATTAAAAATCATCAGTAAGGTTAAATTATTCACCAGATTCATTGGTATAAAGTCCGAAAGGCACCAAGAGTCAAAAATCAGTAAATTATGCCAAGGTCAGTAAACTCCGTCGCGTCTAGAGCTAGAAGGAAAAAAGTATTAAAAGCCACCAAAGGTTACTTCGGAAGAGGTAAAAACGTTTGGACGGTAGCAAAGAACAAATATGAGAAAGGCTTACAGTATGCTTACAGGGACAGAAAAGCGAAGAAAAGAGAATTCAGAGCTTTATGGATCCAACGTATCAACGCCGGTGCCAGAGAACATGGTATTTCATATTCACAATTGATGGGAATGTTGAAAAAAGCAGAAATCGAATTGAACAGAAAAGTTCTAGCCGATCTTGCTATGAATCATCCCGAGGCATTCAAAGCTGTTGTTGAAAAAGTAAAGTAAGAAGGCACTTAACTTACTTGTTAAAAGCCCCTGATAAAGGGGCTTTTTTTTTGTGCATTTTTTTTATGCCAATAGGTTCTCTTTCTTATTTTTCACTATATTACAAAAGATCAAATCAGACCCGAAAGCATATCTCCAATTCCAACTTGGATAATTTCAAAAAATACCTGTGGAATGGGAAGGCGCTCTTTTGCTGGTCAAAGATTTGAATCTAACGTTAACAAATAAATGAAAGTGGTTTTGTCCAATTCAACCGATGGTTCTCTGAATCATTGTCCATCAAAAAAATAAAGGCATAAAAAAAGCCTCTCACATGGAGAAGCTTTTAATGTAGCGAGGACGGGAGTTGAACCCGTGACCTCAGGGTTATGAATCCTGCGCTCTAACCAACTGAGCTACCTCGCCAAATCGGAATGCAAATATGCAGGGTTAAGGACTAAAATGCAAGTCTTACGCGTTAAAAAAAGCATTATTTACAAATCAATTAAAATTAAAATGGTTAAGAATAAATTTGTTTCTGATTATCAGATAAATACTTCAAGGAAAATAATTTTCCCGTACCTGAGTACAGCGAGTGGTTTATCGGAATGGTTTGCAGATGACGTGAAGATCAATGAGGATAAAAATTATATTTTCAATTACGATGGAGAGGATCACTATGCCAGAATCGTGGCGCTGAGAACCAATATCCATATCAAGTTTGATTTCTATGATCCAAAAAACCCTGATGAGACCGATCATTCTTTCATAGAATTCCGACTTGATGAAAATGAACTTACCCAAACCTTGTTTTTGAAGGTCGTTGATTATAGCGATACTTATGATGATGACGAGCAAGAATCGATTTGGGAAAGCCTTATCGGTTCATTAAAAGAGATAATTGGAGGTTAGTTTTATGAAGTGTTCCTGTTTTTGGAATATTATCATGACCTTTGACGTTCTTAACAAAAAGAAAAAGAGCCTCGGGGTTTCATGAAAAAACTTGATAAATTAATACTAGGGTCCTTTTTAGGTCCCTTTTTATTGACTTTTATTGTTGTGGATTTTATTCTGCTCACCGTGAATATGCTGAAATACTTTGACGAAATCTTCGGCAAAGGTTTGGCCTTCTCGGTGTACATGGAGCTTATTGGCTACTTTGTCATCAGTATATCTCCTATGGCTTTGCCCTTGGCGGTATTGCTTTCTTCCTTGATGACTTTTGGGAATCTGGGGGAGCATTTTGAGCTCACGGCGATCAAGAGCAGTGGCATTTCCCTGCTGAGGGCATTGAGACCCATTGGGATTTTTGTGTTTTTCCTGGCCATCGGCGCTTATTTATCCAACAATTATCTGGTGCCAAAAGTGAACCTCAAGACCTTTGGACTCCTGTACGACATCCGGATGAAATCTCCGGCATTGGACATCAAGGAAGGAGTATTTTATAATGGTATCCCAAATTATAGCATCAAAGTCAATAGGAAATTGGACGAAGTCAGGTTGCAGGATGTCATTATCTATGACCATTCAGAGGGACAGGGCAATATCGGCATCATACTGGCAGATTCCGGTCGTATGGAACCGTTTTTCAATGACAGTTATATGAGTCTTACCCTTTACCATGGGTATAACTATAAAGAATCTAGGGGACAACGGGGGATAATGGAAAAACCCGTGGATTTCAGTCGAACCAAATTTTCCGAAAACCAGATAATTTTCAATTTGGAGTCTTTTCAGTTGAACCGGACCCCGGAGGACCTCTGGTCTACCAATCGGTCCATCAAGAATATAGCGGGATTGCGAATGGGCCTAGATTCCCTGGCAAGTGAAATCAATCAAATCACCTATCTCAACTACCTCAATACGGAATCTTCCTATCCCTATTTCGCAAGGGAAAGGAAACTAACTCCCCCAAAAGATATTTCTGAAAGGAAAAGAACAGACGATTCCATCCGAGCCCTAAAAACGCTTGAGCAGGAGAGACGAGACCGTGAGTTGACAAGGAGAAAAGATAGTATCACTGTCAATGGATCGGGGGCTCTTGACTCCTTGGCTATTTCCGTGATGTCCGAAACCCAGGATCAGGCTTTGGCATCCCTTGATTCTGACCTTTCACAGCGTTCCGATGGTGGATTCGATCCAAATGCGCTGATTGAAAAAAGGAAGAAATTGATGGATGATGTTCAGGATCCTGCCGCGTCCGACTCGGGAAATGATTCCAGCTTGGCCAAACCTACTTTTCCCGTACAGGTTCAAAAGGAAATTCCCCAAAGAGTGTTTTCCCCTGAAAAGAAGGCGTGGATGGATTCAATGATAGTTGCGGGTAATTACAAAACCCGTGCAGCCACAGTGGCACTGAACAATGCCAGAACGCTCAAAAATAATTTCAGCAACAAACTTTCACAAATAGATAATCTGGAAAGGGAATACAGAAGATACCAAATCGCATGGTATCAAAAGTATACTTCTGCATTTGCCTGTATCGTCATGTTCATGATTGGGGCACCATTGGGAGCGATCATCAAGAAAGGGGGATTGGGTATGCCTGTTCTTATTTCCATTATTTTCTTTATTGTTTATTACATGCTTACCATCACGGGGGAAAAGTGGGTGAAGGAGGGGTTGACGGATCCATTTTTAGGTACGGCCTTTTCAAATTTGATGCTTTTGCCTTTCGGGCTTTTCTTCCTGAGACAGGCACGAAAAGACGCTCGGTTGTTTGAGCCAGAAACCTACACGGAAGGGGTGAAAAAACTCATCAATTGGTTTAAGTCAAAGTTTTCCTAAAACGAAAACTGGTTTTTATATTCAAAATAATAGGCTTATATTTGTGTTTGTTTTACAAAATTAATTAACTAAGCATGTATTTAACATCAGAGAAAAAAACGGAGTTGTTTAAAAATCATGGCAGGTTAAAAGCTGATACGGACACAGGTTCTCCTGAATCCCAAATCGCACTATTCACTTATAGGATTCAGCATTTAACAAACCATTTGAAAACCAACAAAAAAGACCACTCTTCAAGATTGGGTCTTTTGAAACTTGTAGGTAAGAGAAGAAGTCTTTTGAATTATCTTATCAAGAATGATATTGAAAGATATAGAGCTGTGCTTGCTGACCTAGGAATACGTAAATAATTGACATTGTGAGGTTCTCTTTCGGGAGGACCTTACTTTTTTGCTTTCACCAAAGATTAAACCTTACTTTTAAATCTATTATAGTCTAGAGTAATTCTTAAAAAAACTTTATGTTACCAAATGTTATTTCAAAATCTATAATCCTTAAGGATGGTAGAGAGATTATTATTGAGACAGGTGCATTGGCCAAACAGGCTGATGGTGCAGTAGTGGTAAGAATGGGCAATACGATGCTCTTGGCCACTGCAATGTCAAAAAAAGAAGCTGGTGAAGGCGTTGATTTTCTCCCGATGTCAGTGGATTACCAAGAGAAATTTGCTGCTTCAGGCAAAATCCCAGGGGGATTTCTGAAAAGAGAGGGCAGATTGTCCGACTACGAGATTTTGATAAGCCGAATGGTCGATAGGGCCATCAGACCAATTTTCCCGGATGATTACCACGCTGACACCCAAATAGCGATCACCTTGATGTCTTCTGACTCCGAAGTTTTGCCTGATTGTTTGGCTGGATTGGCTGCATCAGCTGCATTGGCAGTTTCTGATATCCCATTCAATGGACCTATTTCAGAAGTAAGAGTTGCCAAAATTGATGGTGAATTCATGATCAATCCGACTCCTAAACAATTGGAAAAAGCAACATGTGAATTCATCGTTGCCGGATCACTTGATTTTATCTTGATGGTAGAGGGTGAGTCCAATGAAATTTCTGAGGACGAAATGGTAGATGCGATCGCATTTGGCCATGAAGAAATCAAGAGACATTGTCAAGTTCAATTGGAATTGACCAAGGCAGTAGGAAAAGAAATCAAAAGAGAATACAACCACGAGAAATCAGATCCTCAATTGTTTGAAAAAATGAGGGCTGAATTATACGAAAAGTGTTACGAAGTTGTCGCAAGGCAGATTCCAAACAAAAACGAAAGAAGCGCATTGATCAAAGCCATCAAGGAAGGATTTGTCCAGAGTTTGGGCGAAGACCATGGATTTGAAGCCAGCTTGATCAGCCCATATTTCGCCAAAATCCACAAGGAAGCGGCCAGAAATCTTACGCTGAATGAAAAGAAAAGACTAGATGGTAGAAGAACGGACGAAATCAGACCAATCTGGTCTGCTGTTGACTATCTTCCATCCGCGCATGGATCTGCCGTGTTTACAAGAGGTGAAACCCAGTCCGTCACTACCTGTACTTTGGGTACAAAAATGGACGAACAAATGGTGGATGGAGCTGTTTTTTCAGGATATAATAAATTCTATCTTCATTACAATTTCCCTGGATTCTCTACTGGAGAAGTAAAAATCAACAGGGGAGTAGGAAGAAGAGAGGTGGGTCATGGTAATCTTGCGATGCGTGCTTTGAAAAAAGTATTGCCTCCATTGGATGAAAATCCATACACGATCAGGATTGTTTCGGATATTTTGGAATCAAACGGTTCTTCTTCCATGGCAACTGTCTGTGCTGGATCTTTGGCATTGATGGATGCGGGAGTAAAAATCACCGCACCAGTTACTGGAATTGCGATGGGAATGATTTCCGACTCCAAAACAGGGAAATATTCAATCCTATCCGATATTTTGGGTGATGAAGATCATCTGGGAGATATGGATTTCAAAATCACAGGAACAGAAAAAGGAATCACTGCCTGTCAAATGGATTTGAAAGTTGAAGGTTTGGATTATAATGTATTGAAAGAGGCATTGTACCAAGCGAGAGAGGGAAGACTTCATATTCTTAGAGAAATTGAAAAAACCCTTGCTTCCCCAAGACCGGAATTGAAACCGCATACGCCAAGATCGTTTATGTTGACCATTCCTAAGGAATTGATTGGCGCGGTAATTGGACCAGGCGGTAAAGTCATCCAGGAAATCCAAAAAGACACCGGAGCGACCATCATCATTGAAGAAAAAGACAATGCTGGCCGTATCAGTATCTTCTCTAATAACCAAACATCCATGGATGCAGCGGTTGGAAGGATCAAGAGCATTGTCTCTCAACCTGAAATTGGAGAAACTTATACCGGCAAAGTGAAAAACATCATGCCTTTTGGTGCATTTGTTGAATTTATGCCAGGTAAAGATGGTTTATTGCATATATCCGAAATCAAATGGGAGAGATTGGAAAATATGGAAGGTGTTTTGGAACCAGGAGAAGAGATCATGGTTAAACTTATCGATGTAGATAAGAAAACTGGGAAATTTAAACTTTCTAGAAAAGTCTTGTTGCCCAAACCAGAAAAAACCGAAAGGAACGATTAAGGATTTGATGAATATTTTCATTAGTGAACTTAATTGAAAACCAATTCTGTTATACCAATAGTCTTAACCGCAAAATAAAATTTCTTGAATGAGGCAGCTAAAGATTAGCAAACAGATTACCAACAGGGAGAGCCAATCCCTGGATAAATATTTACAGGAGATAGGCAAAGTGGATCTTCTTACGGCAGATGAAGAGGTAGTTCTTGCAAAAAGAATAAGGGAAGGGGATCAACTCGCTCTTGAAAAGCTTACCAAAGCCAATTTAAGATTCGTAGTGTCTGTTGCCAAACAATACCAAAACCAAGGACTTTCTTTGGGTGATTTGATCAACGAGGGTAATCTTGGTTTGATCAAAGCCGCGCAAAGATTTGACGAAACCCGTGGTTTCAAATTCATCTCCTATGCAGTTTGGTGGATTAGACAATCTATTCTTCAGGCCTTAGCTGAGCAGTCAAGAATAGTACGTCTTCCTTTGAACAGGGTAGGCTCTTTGAATAAAATCAGCAAAACTTTTAGTGAGCTTGAGCAAAAATTCGAGAGAGAACCCTCTCCTGAAGAACTTGCCGAGGTCTTGGAAGTTACCGCTGCTGAGGTTGTGGATACCATGAAAATCTCGGGTAGACACGTTTCTATGGATGCCCCATTCGTTCAAGGTGAAGAAAACAGTCTTTTGGATGTTTTGGAGAATGATGGCGAAGAAAAACCGGATGATGGATTGATGAATGATTCCCTTAGGAAGGAAGTTCAAAGAGCCTTATCTACTTTGACCCAAAGAGAGGCGGATGTAATCACCCTTTATTTTGGTTTGAATGGAGAGCATTCCATGACACTCGAAGAAATCGGTGAAAAATTCAATCTTACAAGGGAACGAGTAAGGCAGATCAAAGAAAAGGCTATCAGGAGGTTAAGACATACTTCAAGAAGTAAAACTTTAAAGCCATATTTAGGATAAACGTCCTTCATAAGGGTTATGAAAAAAGGGGGATATTCCCCCTTTTTTTGTTATAAATCAGAACTAAAATATAACTTTAAATTTTAGGGAATTTTAACAACCATAAACTTTGTTGTAAACTTTAATTTCTTAAAATTTGCCCACCCAAAAATTCAATTGAAATGTCCCCTGAAATAGAAAAAGTAAAGGTTTTAATTATCGGATCTGGTCCGGCTGGTTATACAGCCGCAATTTATGCTGCAAGGGCAGGACTGAATCCAGTTTTATACACTGGCCCACAGCCCGGAGGTCAATTGACCATCACCAACGATGTGGAAAATTATCCCGGGTACCCAAATGGTGTGATGGGCCCCCAAATGATGGAAGATTTTAGGTCGCAGGCCGAAAGATTCGATACAAGGGTTAGATATGGTATGGTTACCAAAGTTGATTTTTCAGAAAGGCCTTTTCAGGTCATTGTTGATGAACAAATAGAGATCCAGGCCGAAACCGTTATCATTTCTACCGGAGCATCCGCAAAATGGTTGGGACTGGAAAGTGAAACAAGGCTCAATGGAAAAGGGGTTTCAGCTTGTGCTGTATGTGATGGGTTTTTCTTCAAAGGTCAGGAAGTAGCCATTGTTGGTGCAGGAGATACCGCATGCGAAGAAGCCACCTATCTTGCCAATATTTGCAGCAAGGTATATATGCTGATCAGGCGCAGTGAAATGAGGGCTTCTCAAATCATGCAAAAAAGAGTGTTGAAAAATCCGAAAATCGTTGTTCTTTGGAATACCGAAACTGAGGAGATTTTGGGTGAAGAGGAAGTTGAGGGAGTGCGCATTGTCAATACGGTTACGAATGAGAAACAGGATCTAAAAGTATCAGGTTTTTTTGTGGCCATTGGACATGAGCCCAACACTGCGGTTTTCAAGGATTTCATCACGATGGATGAATCTGGATATATCAAAACAATCCCTGGAAGCACCAAAACAAATATTGAGGGTGTTTTTGCTTGTGGTGATGCCCAAGATCACATTTACCGTCAAGCTGTAACCGCAGCAGGAACCGGCTGTATGGCTGCTCTTGATTCTGAAAGATATCTTGCAGAAATCGAAATGGCTTAATATTTTCAGATGAGTTTAAAAATTATCCGCATTTTAATGGTTTTATTTTTGAGCATTGGTTCGTTTTCGAGCCATGCTCAAAATTTTCCCAAGATCATCAAAAAGCCAAAAACACAAAGTTCATCCACAAATAATCCCTTAAAAAGAGACATTAGACTTTTTGATTCCCAAAAATATTTACAGAACCTTACTCGACAAACAGATTCCTTGCTTTATAAGGATTATGTGGATTTGAGAAAGAGGATGAGCATCGTCGCTGAAGACACTTTGTCCTTGGTTTGGGCGCCCACAAACCAACTCGTGCAGGTTTCTGAACAAGTATTGATTGACAGCATTTGGGTTACCGCTTTCGAGTATTACTCCTCTTGGGATAGTAAAAAAATAAATATCTACGATTTCAATCCTAAAGATTTTAAAGATACTGTCAACATCAAATTGTATGACCAGTTTTTTGGAGCAAATTGGAACCTGCCTTTGGAAAGCACAAAGATTACCTCTGAATTTGGATTCAGAAGGTACAGATGGCACCATGGAACCGATCTAAAACTGAACACTGGTGACCCAATTTTCAGCACTTTTGATGGGATTGTCAGGATCAAATCCTATGACAGGAATGGATATGGCTATTATGTGGTAGTAAGGCATAAAAATGGTTTGGAAACACTTTATGGCCATATGTCAAAGATTTTAGTGGAGATAGGCCAAGAGGTCAAATCTGGAGAAATTTTGGGCCTTGGTGGCAGTACGGGTCGAAGCTCCGGTCCCCATCTCCATTATGAAATTCGTTTTCAGGGTTTATCCATCAACCCTACCGAAGTTTTCGATTTCAATGGAGGAAGAATCAAGTCCGAGCTTTACAGCATAACCGCCTCAAGTTTCGATCATGTCATAAAACCGAATACGCAAGAGGCTGTATACCACCGTGTGAAAAGCGGCGAGAATCTGAGCTTGATTGCCAAGAAATATGGCGTTAGGGTCAGTACCTTGACAAGCATGAATAACATAACCACAAGAAGTGTTTTGAGGGTTGGTCAAAGAATAAAAGTAAGGTAGCATCATGGTACCAGGATTTTTTGTGGTATTCACCAAAAGTATTGAATGATAATATATGAAACTTGATATTCTAGTTGTTGCAGCCCATCCAGACGATGCGGAGCTCGGTTGTTCTGGAACCATTGCTGCCCATGTTGCCAAAGGCTATAAAGTTGGTATTTTGGATCTAACCAAAGGAGAACTTGGCACTCGGGGAACTCCTGAAATCCGAATATTGGAATCTGATATGGCAGCAACCATCTTAGGGCTTTCCGCAAGGGAAAATTTGGCTTTTCAAGATGTTTTTTTCAATGATGATGCTGCCCATCAACTTGAAATCATTAAGGCAATTAGAAAGTATCAACCCGAAATAGTGCTGGCAAATGCAGTATCCGATAGACATCCAGACCATGGAAAAGGAAGTGTATTGACTTCCAATGCATGTTTTATGAGTGGCTTGAGAAAAATAGAAACAACGCATGATGGCCAATTTCAACCTGCTTGGAGACCGAAATTCGTTTACCACTACATTCAAAACAATTACATCAAACCTGATTTCGTATTCGATATCACTCCTTTTTGGGAAAAAAAGGTGGAAAGTATAGTGGCTTTCAAATCCCAATTCTTTGATCCAAGCAATGCCGAACCAGCGAGTTTTATTTCCTCACCGGATTTTCTGGATTTCATTGAGGCACGAGCCAGGGAATTTGGACACAGCATCAACGTCAAATTCGGGGAAGGTTTTACAGTCGAAAAAATGATCGGGGTCGACAATCTTTTCGATCTAAAATAAACTTAATTGCAATCCTTGGGAGAAATCAAGGCGCTAACCTTTTTTTCTCCCAATGGCCATTCGCTGTTTGGGTATACAGGATGCGATCATGTAACCTGCTTGGCCTTCCTTGCCAGAACTCTACTTCACTGACATCGATTCTAAATCCACCCCAATGCATTGGCCTTTTGATCGTATCAGGATCAAATTTTTCCCTTAGAGCCACATCCCTTTTTTCAAGAAATTCACGATCCTCGATCGCCTCGCTTTGAGGAGAAACCCATGCCCCGATTTGGCTTGAAAAGGGCCTTGAAAAAAAATATTCATCAGATTCTTCTCCTTTGATTTTCGACACTTTGCCCATTATTCGCACTTGTCTTTCCAGCTCGGCCCAAAAAAAAGTGACAGATACGTAGGGATTTTTTTCCAATTCAATACCTTTGGTACTTGAGTAATTGGTAAAAAAAACCAATCCTGAATCTACCCCTTTTAACAAGACTATTCTGGAGTTTGGACGGCCATCCTCTTTGACCGTTGCCAAATTCATTGCATTGACTTCCAGTACCTTTGCCTGAATAGCCTCATTCAGCCATATTTTGAACTGTTCGATGGGTGAGGGCAATACATCATTTAAATCCAATGATTTAAGTGAATAATCAATCCGAATATCTGATATTTTCATTTTTTATAAAATTTGTATTTAAAATTACTATTCTTATTGCAATTAAAAAATTTAGATTTAAATTAAACTTCAGTAAAAAAGATGGATTTTTTATGAAAGAGAATTCTAAAACAGTACCTCAACCAGGGCATCTTTTAATTTCAGAACCTTTTTTACAAGATGAGAATTTTGTAAGATCTGTTGTATTGATTTGTGAAAACAATGAAAGTGGAGCATTTGGATTGGTACTCAACAAAGTTTCCATTTTGAAGCTGAACGAACTGATTGATGAGCTTGACTTTTTAAATACAGAGGTTTATGTTGGAGGCCCCGTAGAACAAAACACACTTCATTTTATTTATTCTGGGCAAAAACTTCTAGACGGAAGTGTCAGTCTTGGCGAGAATATGTGGTGGGGTGGAAGTTTTGAGCAACTTATTCTCAAACTCAACGCTTCGGAAATAGACCTGGAGGATATTCGATTTTTCATTGGATATTCAGGATGGTCAGTAGGACAGCTGGAAAGTGAATTGGAGGAAAAAACTTGGATAGTTTGTGAAAAATCAGAAACTGAAAGTATTTTTAAATCCTCTCCTGAAGAATTATGGCGCGTTATTTTAAAGAAAATGGGAGGAGAATATCAGGTTTTGGCAAATTATCCCATTGACCCAAGATTAAATTAAATCAAATTCGTTACTTTTGTTTTGATAGCTTTCTAAAAAGTTCTGATTTAAAATTATGAATACAGATAAAGAAATGTCTGAAGAAGACAAGGTGACCCAAGCCATTGATGAAAATCAGGCCCATGGTATTGAAGTAACAGATGATGTTTCTACTCCATCCGAGGAAGAGAGTAGCCCAAATGAAGGGGGGGAAGAAGCGGTTGATTATTCACATTTTTCGAAAAGTGAACTGATACAGGCCATTAAAGAACTTGCAGTTTCGGAGAATATAGGAAAGGTTGATTCCCAAATCAATGAAATCAAAACCAGTTTTGATGATTTTTTCAACAAGGAAAAAGAAGAGGCTCTTCAGGATTTTGTATCCAATGGAGGTGACGCCGCTGATTTTGAATATAAGCCAACCGATGAGGACAAAGATTTTTTAGCTGCCTACCATCAATTTAGGGAACGGAAAGCTTCCCATTATAAGGAGATGGAGAAACAAAAGGAAAAAAATCTGTATGCCAAAAATAAAATCCTTGATACCTTAAGGGACTTGGTAGATGGGGAAGAAACCACCCATAGCATCACGACCATTAAAGATATCCAAGAAGAATGGAAAAAGATCGGGCCAGTACCCAATGCACAAAACAGAAATCTCTGGGCATCTTTCAATGCTTTGATGGATCGGTTTTATGATAACAGAAGTATTTATTTTGAGCTTAAAGAACTCGATCGGAAGAAAAACCTTGAATTAAAAACCGAAATCTGTGAAAAAGCGGAAGCGCTCGTCAATCACGAAGAATTGAGAGACGCAATCAAGACGCTAAACGATCTTCATGAGGAATACAAGCATGTAGGCCCTGTTCCAAGAGAAGAACAGGAAAATCTGTGGCAAAGATTCAAGGCAGCTTCAGATGCTATTTATGCAAAAAGAAAAGAGTTTTATGAGGGACAAAAGGAAGTGTTCAAAGACAACCTCAAGTTCAAGGAAACTTTAATTGAGAAATTAGAAGCCTATAAGGATTTTAACGGTGGCAAAATCAAGGATTGGAATGCCAAAACGAAAGAGGTATTAGCAGTACAGAAAGAGTGGGAAATCGCCGGATCTGTCCCAAAGGATATCGGAAAAGACGTTAATAAACGTTTCTGGGGTCTGTTCAAACAATTTTTCCATAACAAGAACCAATTCTTCAAAGAACTGGATGATATCCGATTGGTCAATAGGCAAAAAGCTGAGGAGCTGATTGAAAAAGCAGAATCCTTCAAAGACAGTGAGGATTGGCAGACCGCGGCCAATAAATTGATAGCCCTCCAACAAGAATGGAGAAAATTGGGTCCAACACCAGAAAAAGTCAGAAATGATCTTTATACGCGCTTTAAAGCTGCCTGTGATGCGTTCTTTGAGAACAGAAGAAATGCAAATAAACAGGTGAATAGAGAATTTGAGCAAAACCTTGAAGAAAAAGAAGTTATCATCTCCAAAATAGCTGAAGAAGCCAAAGGTAAGACTGTATCCATTGAGAGTCTTGAAAAGATGATACTTGAGTTCAATACAATCGGCTTTGTGCCGAGGAAGAACATGAAGGAAGTCCTAGTCAAATTCAATGAAGCCATAGATACTTATGTCAGTGCGATGGGAGTTGCGGGAATCGATAGGGAGGAATTTTTGTTCAGGTTAAATTTGAACAAGCTTCAGTCGGATCCTAATAGCGACAGGGTGCTGAATAAAAAGGAGCATGGAATCAGGAAACAAATTTCTGATCTTGAAAATAATGTTACCCTTTGGAAAAATAATCTCGAGTTTTTTGCTTCCTCCAAGACAGCAGACAAGCTCAGAGATCAGTTTGATGAGAAAATTATTAAGGCTGAAACCGAAATTGAGAAGCTTAAGAAAAAGCTTTCCATTATTCGTGAATTTTAAAGTACTCAATTATAGAGAGATAAATTTATCTCTCTATTTTTTTTCAAAATCCCTTTGGCAGTTAATCTTAAGGTTCTATATTTGCATTGTCATAAGGGCAAACTCTGAGACAAAAACAAATTAAGAATAGGCCTCTTTAGCTCAGCTGGTAGAGCAACTGACTTGTAATCAGTAGGTCGCTGGTTCGATCCCGGCAAGGGGCTCTTGATTATCAAACACTTAGGAAGAAATTCCTAAGTGTTTTTTTTTGTCCGACACTTTCCGCCAATTTTTAACTCAAAGTAAAATCTGATTATTTGGAGAATTCCAAGAATACAGATTTTGATCCGTTATCCCGATTGCTTTTATTTTCTGGAAAGCAAAGTAAAAGGAAGCATCAGCAGGGATCTGATAAAATCAAATGACAAATCAACCGCAAATCCCAAAAGTCTAAAGGGGATCAAAATCAGCCAAACCAATGGATATAGGACCAATGCAATGATGGCAATGGGCCAACACAAAATCAAAAGGATAAACCAAAGAAGAAAACTCGTCATAACAAGGCACGTTTTTCGATTAAATTTACAATTTCTGTTCCAATAGCCAAAAACCCACTACAGGTACGCCATCGGTGGTACAGGTTTTTGTCCTGTACCAAAACAGGTCAATTTATCGTCCATAAGCGGACATAATGGGGGCTTTTTCACAATTTCAGGTTTGGGTTCATCAACCTGATTTTCACCCTCACGGATTTCGAAGAAGGGGTATGGCTAGAATGGGCCATAAGGCCAATGGGAACCAATGGATTTGCTTCTGGGAAATAAGTGGCCAAACATCCCTTTGGAAGATCGTAAGGAACCACGGAAAAACCTTCCACGATTCTTTCTTGATTTTCGTAATTGTTAAACAAAGTAATTTTATCTCCCTTTTTAAGGTTGTTTCGGGCTGCATCCTCACCATTCATAAAGACAACCATTCTTCCATTGAAAACACCGCGATAGCGGTCATCCAAACCATATATAGTCGTGTTGAACTGGTCGTGGCTGCGGGTGGTCATCATGATGAATTCCTCGGCCTCTAGGGGATTGTCCATCATTTGGTTGATGGTGAAATTGGCCTTCTTGTTGGATGTATTGAATTCTCCGATTCTGGATGCATTCGGCAATTCAAATCCCAATGGCTTCTTAATGCGTTCGTTGAAGTTTTCAAAGCCATCAATGGTCTTTTCGATCAAATCTCGAATATTCCCATAATCCTCGATGAGAAAATCCCAATCAACTTTGTCCTGATCCAATGTTGCTTTTGCAATGTTTGCCACGATGACGGGTTCACTTTCTACAAATTCAGAAGGAGCGGGAAATATTCCCTGGGTGGAATGAACAATCCCCATGGAGTTTTCCACGGTAACAAATTGTGATTTCCCATTTTTGATGTATTTGTCTGTTCTTCCCATGGATGGGAGGATCAAGGCTGTCTTCCCATGTGTCAAATGGGAACGATTCAATTTTGTTGAAATATGGACAGTCAAATTACATTTCCGCAGTGCTTCCGCCGTGAAATGTGTATCAGGAGCAGCAGCTGAAAAATTCCCTCCCATTCCGACAAAAACCTTGACTTTTTCTTCGTGCATTGCTTTGATGGTATCTACTACCGAATACCCATCCTCTCGGGGAGGAGAAAAGCCAAAATTCTCACTGATCTTATCCAACAGTTCCTTTGAAGGTCTTTCAGCAATGCCCATAGTCCTGTCACCTTGCACATTGCTATGCCCGCGGACAGGACAGGTTCCAGCACCTTCTTTTCCAATGCTTCCTTTCATCAATAGCAGATTGACCAACTCCTGAATATTGTCCACTCCATTGACGTGCTGCGTCAATCCCATTCCCCAACAGGCAATGATTTTGGTTCGCTTGGCAATCAAGTCTGTCAAGGCATCAATTTCGGCTTCCTCGAGGCCCGTTCTTTTCATCAATACAGAAAGATCTTGGGAAAGAAGCATATTTTTGAAAGCCTCAAATCCAGCGGTTTTTTCGCTAATAAATCTGTTGTCCAAAATGGAAGGTTCTTTTTCCGCTATTTTCAATAATTTAAACATGACCGCTTTTAGCAAGGCCACATCCTCATTGATCCGCACCTGTAAATAAAAATCGGAAATCTCCACACCTCCACCAAGCATGCCCTGGACCGTTTGCGGATTTTTGAAATGGACCAGACCAACTTCTTTCATCGGGTTAATGGAGACGATCTTTGCGCCCTTTTTTTTCGCTTTTTCCAAGGAGGTTAACATCCGCGGATGATTTGTCGCTGGATTTTGACCGAAAACCAAGATCAATTCCGCCTTTTCAAAATCTTCTAAAGTCACAGAACCTTTCGTCGAGCCCAAGGTTCTGGAAAGGGCGACACCGCTGGATTCGTGGCACATATTGGAGCAATCGGGAAGATTATTCGTCCCAAACATGCGGGCAAAAAGTTGATAAAGAAATGCGGCTTCATTGCTTGTTCTTCCCGAAGTGTAGAAAGCAGCTTCATTAGGGTGACTCAATCCCTTCAATTCCTCTCCAATGCATGCATTGGCTTCATTCCAAGAAATAGGAAGATAATGGCTTTCCCCAGGTCTAAGCACCATGGGGTGTGTCAAACGGCCTTGCTGACCCAACCAATAATCGCTCTTGGCCCGTAGATCATCAATGGAATGGGTTGCAAAAAAAGAGGGACCGGCAACTTGCTCCATGGCTTCTTCAGCAATGGCTTTTACCCCGTTTTCACAATATTCGCCTAATTTGGATCGGTTTTTTGGATCTGGCCAAGCGCAACCAGGACAATCCACGCCTTCCTTTTGGTTCAATTTATAGAGAACCTTGATGGCCTTGCTTTTTGGCATGACCTGAAAGATGTTTTTCATGGCGATGAAAACCGCTTTTATACCCGCCACACTTTTAGGTGGACTTTCAATCCTCAAATCTTTATTCTCAGTCATAATTGTAGAAGAACATCCATTAACTAAAAATAACACTTATTTAGAGTTAGCGAAATTAAAATTTTAAAGGTATAAGTAATTCTTTGGGATGGGTCCTCGAAGATGGGCTATTTTAACCTTCATCATAGCATTCCAATAAGATATGAAAAAAATAATGGCATTTAGGTTGGATGTTTTTATCTGAATCGTGGTCAATTCCCCTCCAGAAAAAGCTTGATTGATATCTTTCAATTATTAATTGATGCACTCCAAAAAGATCTGATCTTTTTGCAAAAGGAGCGTTGGATTGGTGCTACTTCAATTTGGCTATAATGGATCAATTTGATGGTGGTTTTTTATGCCCTGCAGCGTCAAGATACCGCCCAAAAATTCTATAATCGATGCCAATCCCATTAAAGAATTTAATTCAACAGGATTCCTTTTGCCAGGCCAACCAAATAGCTTTTTGGTACCATGCCTGGCAAACATAAAGCCCCCAACTTTGAATTGGGTCTTTGAGACCAGGTAGGATCAGTTAAGGTTTGATTTTTTATCCAGAATGGATGTTTTGATTGAAATTTACTCCCTGTCATTAAAATCATGCTTTCCATAGAAGTTTTAGGAAATCCCAAAAAAGCTTTTTGCCAAAAATGTTTTAGTTCTATTTCCTTAGAATTGATTAATTCAAAGGAAATCTTGTGATTATTCATTTCAAATTTGAGTTGAAATAAAAAAACATTGAAATTGAACGTAATTATTGGTATAATCGATTGTATTGTTTTTTTTAT
Source organism: Rhodonellum psychrophilum GCM71 = DSM 17998 (assembly GCF_000381545.1). Taxonomy (GTDB): domain Bacteria; phylum Bacteroidota; class Bacteroidia; order Cytophagales; family Cyclobacteriaceae; genus Rhodonellum; species Rhodonellum psychrophilum. The sequence goes on from NZ_KB906695.1 coordinate 20,145, forward strand.
TACCAGATAGCATGCATATTTGCTTTGTCATCCCACATCCAATCTTTTGTTTTATTATCCTGAAAAAAAGAAAAATATGTTCACTGTTTTTTTGATTTTTTGGTCATTGGTGCTGCAAGCCTTACCACAACAATCACTTCCTGATAGTCTTAAGAATTCCATTGTGGAAACAGAAAATGACTCTATTAAGGCAGTCCTTTTTCTTGACCTGAGCAAGCATTATTATTCCTTTGAGCAAGATAGCGCCATCTATTTTGCGAATCAATCGATCATTTATTCAGAAAAGTTAGGTTTAAAAAAACACCACGCAAGTGCGTTGAATGTCATTGGTGTAAGTAACCTGATCAAATCTGAATATGAATCTGCTTTGAAAGCCCATTTCGGAGCATTGACAATCAGGGAAAATATCGATGATTCCGTTGGAATGCTTGAATCCAATTTGAACTTGGGAAATATCTATTACCGGTCGGGTGAAATCGAAAAAGCCGAAAAAATGTATCAGAAGGCTTTGGTTTTTGGATTGAAAACCAACAATCAAAGAGGCTTGGCATTGATCTACAATAATCTGGGAAGCTATCACAGAGACAAATGGAGAGGGAATTCCAAGGGCGAAGATTTTGATCTGGCAATGGATTATCTCCAAAAAGCCTTGGAAATCAAAGAGTCAATGAAGGACGATAGAGGAATGATCAACAGCATCAACCAGTTGTCAGAATTGTATTTGGAATCGGGAGACAGTAAGACCGGGATTAAAATGTTGAATCGAGCACTTGAGCTCATTGAAAACCAAAATGATGTAGAGAGTAAGATTTCTGTGCTGTGCCAAATTTCTGATTTTCATAGAGCAGACAAAAATTATAAAAAGGCCATGGACTATGCGGAACAAGCCTTTGCGATTGCCCAAAGCATCAAATCAAGATTCCAAATCACCCATACTGCAGGAAGAATTTCAACCATCGCCTTGGCTCAAAATGACTTTAAGAAGGCCTACGAATATCTTGTCATCCAAAAAACAAATGACGATGCTTTTTTTAGTGAAAATAGGCAGAAGGTTAGGGAGGAACTTACCATTCAATATGAGAGTGAAAAAAAGGAGTTGGAAAACCAGGGTTTGATTCAAGAACAGGAATTTTCAAGACTCTCCCTACAACGAAAAAATGAATTGTTAATTATCATCATCATCGCCGTTTTGTTAATGGCAGTTCTGCTTTTGGGACAGATAAAAAATTACAAAAAACTTAAATTTGCCCATCATAAATTAAGGAAATCTCTGGAATTGGTCAAAAAGCAACATCTTCAAATTCAATCTCAAACAGAACATCTCAATGAAACCAACCTGGCCTTAAGTAAAGCCAATATATTCAGGGATAAATTATTTTCCATTATTTCCCATGACCTCCGTGGACCTTTTTCCAATATTCACAGCACAATAGAATTGTGGAATTTCGAAATGCTTTCCCATCAAGAATTGGAGGAAATGATGAAGTTGATTTCAAGAGATACCAATGCGGCATCCCTTATGTTGGAAAATCTATTGGTCTGGGCAAGAACGCAGATGGGATCGAATGTGGTTCAAATGAAGGAATTCAACCTAAACAAGCTGATAGAAACCAATATTGAATTTTTCAATGTTCAGCTTGCAAGAAAAAACCAGGAGTTGGTTAATAAAATACCAATTGATCAGCGAGTGATTTCGGACAAAGATAGGTTGAATTTCATTATCAGAAACATTGTCATGAACGCGATAAAATTCACACCGGTAGGAGGGAAGATATACATAGAGATTTTGGATAGAAACGATGGTGAAATCATCATAAGAGATACCGGAATGGGGATGAATGAGAGCAAAGTTGCAAAAATATTTGGCAACAAGAACCAATCTACAAAGGGGACGGATGGCGAAACCGGGACAGGAATCGGATTGATGCTTTGTAAAGATTTTGCGGATAGTATCAATGCCGAACTGGAGGTGGAAAGCACGGTGAATTTGGGAACCAGTTTTATCATCAAACTAAACAATGCCAATATCCCAATTGACCAGATCAGTTGATCTCAAAATAAGCCAAGTCTAAATAGGAGCAATGATTACCCATGATGAAAGGGGTACCTTACTGGACTCACAATAAGTTTTCTTTATTTTTACTGCCAAAGATTCAAATCCTCGAAACTAAAAAAATATCCAAAAACTTTTTTACCGTATTATGCATCGGCAATTCTATTCCAGACTGAAATTACGCGTTAATCCGTCAGGGGTTTACGTTTTTTTACTTCATCCAAACGGTAACTACACTCCATTCTCCGAACATTCTGATTTCCTTTCAAACCCAAATCTCATTGGAAAAAGGGATGCACATTTCGAGTAAAAAAAATCAATGATTTCAAGACATGACTTCCGGAGCCATTAACCGAGCGAATTTTTCGTGAATGGCCAATATTTCTTCGTACATCATTTTTTGATAGGCCAATTGTTCCTCTTCTGAAAGGGGTTTTGGGGGATTATGAATATGGTATTTCCGGTGATAACCATTAGCATCGGAATGCTCATATCCCACCACTTCTATGATATCCTTGTCCCATATTTTCAATTCTTCTTTCAGGTTGGTATAATCCAAGCCTTCATTCTGTAGCTGTTTTTCAATTCCCATGATTTCTTCCCGCAAATCGAGCGATTTTTGGTGAAAGACATTCGCCTCTTTCAAAATTTCACTAGGCTCCTGATTTTTGGTGCCGCAGGAAACAAGTTGAAATAGGATGAGAAAAAAAACCGAAAGATGTATTTTAGTTTGCATGGATTTATCGTTTAATTATGCTTTAAAGATAAAAAAAGGCATCTTAAAATGAATGTATTTTAAGATGCCTTTTGAATTTTTTAATTCAAAACCAATGGAAATACAATATCCAAATCCGTCTCGCCACCTGCCTGGATAAAATTCTCAAAGCTGGGGTTATTTGCTCCCGGAAAGCTTTTGTTCAAATCATGTCTTAAAACCAATCTGAATGTAGCATTGTTGAATCCTGGGTTTTGTGCCACTGCAACGAAACCTTTCAATCCAACCAATTCACTTCCTTCGTCAGCATAGGTATAAGTCAGAGGCGCAGAACCTACAAATGCTGTCCCAAGGAAATAAAATTGATGTTCGTCTGCTTCCTCTTTGATCTCTTTGGTGATGTCCTCATTTTCTATGCTATTGAACAATTCAATTTCTAACATGTACCGCTTTCCCTTGATCAAAGTGATGGTTTCAATTGTTGGTGTTGTGCCCAAACCCAATCCTTGGTTATCGATTGCTTTGACATTGAATGGCGTTCCGATGGCTTCGCCAGCAGGATTTACCTCTGTGAACTTCAGTGTGACATCGGTGATGAGTTCCTCTTCATTTTCCTCTTCGGGATCTTCACTCGTACACGAGCTGTACAGGAATACAAATGATAATAAGACCATGGCCAAAAATCCTTTGTTGATCATTTTCATTGTTGTGTTCATTTTTATTTTGGTTAAAATATTAAAATTCATAATTGAGTTTGAGTAAGAAATTCCTTCCAATATCGTGGGTGAAATATCTAAAGCGATTCATATAATCTTTATACGAGGTATTGAATATGTTTTTTGCTTGAAAGCCAAGATTAAGTGTTTTGTCAGAAATCTTAAAAGAGGTTTGAAAGGCCGCGTTCCAAAGGAAATATCCGGGAGGAGCGGGGGCCAGGTCAAAGTCAGGAACCCTAGTTTGTTTTGCGACCATTAGGTTGCCAAGGGTGAATTTTGTATTGGAAACCCCATCCTTTGTTGGCATATTTAAAATTATTCCCGTTTCCAAACGATCTGAGGAAATGAAAGGGAGGAAATTATTTTCTTTTATGTTCTTTGCCCGGACAATGGACCCCTTCGAATACAATTCCAAGACAGGCGTAAGCGTGTAGTTGACTGAAAGATCACCGCCCCAGAGGTTTGCGTCGGTCTGCAAATATTCAAAAATCGCAAAGGACCCTCTCAGGGATACAAACTGCTCTTGGCTTGGACTTAAATAAATATAATTATTGATCCGATTGGCAAATCCCGTTAATTCCATACGGAGATTATTGTCGACGAAATTCAAGGTGTTTACCCATTTATAAGACTGTTCGCTGACAAAATCCGGATTGCCGATCTCGATTGCAGCCAACCCATGATGAAGCCCCTGACTGAATTGTTCATTGATATTGGGTGGTCTCCAAGCAGACCCAAGGTTCGAATTGAAAGTGAGTGAACGGCTTAGGGCATATACCCCACCCAAGAATGCAGAGAAATTTTGGAACTCAAATTCACGGTCATCCAATTCACCATTTTGGATTCTTGCACTTTTTACTTGTCTAAAATCGTACCTCAAACCTCCTTCTATCTCCAAGGGACCGCTTGTATACTTCTCTATGACAAAGATACCGACATTCTTCATGTCATAATTGGGGATCAAAGGCACTACGCCTGTACCGGGGACATTTGAATTTGCCTGTTGAATCAAATTCAATCCCACAGATCCATTCCATTTTTTCCGAGTCATGTGCGTGAAGCTGATATCCAATGTATTGGAAAAAAGCTCCAAGTCCAGAGATGCCCTCTCGTTCAATTCACCCCGTCTTCGGTCAAACTCCCTTCTGTGGTTTCTTTGAAATCCATATTGCAGGTTCAATTTACTTCCATTGCCAAGGTGGTAATGGGATTTGAGTTTTAACAATTGGTGATCTACTTGCTGTTTGGGATTTCCGATTTGGTAGGTGAATTCTGAGTCCCGAAAAGGTCTTCCATTTTCAATGATACCATTGAGATCTGATAAATTGCCTGTGTGTGCATCACTTAGAATCCCGAGGCTGGTCTGGAAATGGCTAAAGTACAGTTCCGTCCCCAATTTATTGTTGCTATATCCTAGGGCTCCCGAAAAATTCAACTCACGCACACCGGTATTGTCTTGATAGTAATCAGGAGATTGGATATTCCCTGCCATTTTGGATGAACTTTGAACTCTATAACCCAATCCTTGCCATTTTTTGGATCCTCCCGATATCGTGACGGAAGTATTGACCATTCGTCCATTGGATGCTCCTACTAGGTCTAGTTCTCCAGCAAATCCGGCTTTTGTAGGTATGGGCGCAGGGCTGATCAGGATCACACCCCCCATGGCTTCTGGTCCAAAACGGACTGTTTCCGCCCCTTTAACGACTGCAATCTCTTTGGCAATAAAAGCATCTATTTCAGGAGCATGTTCGGTACCCCATTGTTGGCCTTCCAATCGGATTCCGTTGTTCAGAATCATGATCCGGTTGCTGTGCAAACCCTGAATGACGGGTTTGGAAATATTGGCACCTGTACTGTATGAACTTACTCCTGGGATTCTGCCAAGGGTTTCGCCAAGGGTTTCTCCTCTTGCAATACGCAATTCTGCTCCACGGATACTGGAAACAGATGAAGTGGTGATGACGGCGTCCTGGTGTCCATGGATGTCCACACCTTCTAAGGTGATGTCTTCTGCATCCAACCTGAACGTGAAATTGGAATTTGAAGTAACCACAATGCTTTCTTTATAATCGCTGTGTCCAAGGTATTGGACGGAAACAGTGTAATTGCCTGTGCAGAGGTTGAGAATCCTGAAATTACCGTTATAATCACTTATTGCTCCACGGTCTATCTCCTTTATCCAAATATAAGCGCCTTCAATGGGTTCATTGTTTTCGGCATGGATGACCTTTCCCCGAATCGTCAAGACACAATCTTCTTGCGCTACAGTGAGGCCAGTGTACCAAAAGGCAATGAATAATATTCCCAGGATCTTATTTATCATATTTGTAACAGAGTTGCAAAAATAAGGGATCCATCTTGTTTATGCTATTTCTTTTGCAACTTTGTGACATTTATTAACCCGAAAAACTTTTTATATACATAAAAATATCATTTATACCTGTTTATATGGTTATTCAGTAATAAAACCAAATTTTATCTATATTATTTTCAATAATTCTTTTTATTAAAGAATTAAAATCTTAAGTTGAGTCATCAATTTTCATTCATTAGGCAACATTACAAACCACTAAATAAAATTTATGCAAAAGAAAAATTACCAATCTATCGGAAAACAATTTGGCTTGTTCCTTTTTGGTTTTACCATTATCGCTAGCTCCTGTCAGGAACTTGGCGAAGATCAGACAATCGCAGAAATGGAGAATGTGTCCTTGATAAAGGAGCAGGGTTTTATACCCGGAAAATTTATCGTGGTCCTTCAGGAAGATAATCTTCAGCTAAATTTCAGGAAAACTGACAGTTATGAAGATGTACAGGCGGGCATGAGGATTGTTTCCAATGATCTGGCAGCCCGATACAATGTCTCCGAACAAAAAATAGATCGCGTTTATGGTAACCTGCTTACCGGATTTTCTGTTGAGTTGACCTCCCGACAACTAGAGGCAATGGAGCAGGATCCGGCCGTGAGCTATATCGAACAGGATGGCTATGCCTATGCCAGTACAACAACAACCCAATCCAATGCAACTTGGGGTTTGGATAGGATAGACCAGCGGGCATTGCCTTTGAATGCAAATTACGAATACAAAACAACAGGTTCTGGTGTTACTGCTTATATCATCGATACTGGCATTAAACGTGACCATGTTGATTTTGGTGTAAGGGCACAAGCCTCAGGGTTTGATGCCTTCGGAGGTAATGGAGAGGACTGCAACGGTCATGGGAGTCATGTTGCAGGTACTGTTGGCGGGACAATTTATGGCGTAGCCAAAGGAGTCTCGTTGGTAGCGGTCAGGGTACTGGATTGTAATGGATCAGGATCCTGGAGCGGGGTAGTAGCCGGAATGGACTGGGTAGCCTCAAATGGAAGCAACAAGTTAAGTGTGGCCAACATGTCTCTTGGAGGTGGTGCTAGCCAAACTATAGACGATGCAGTGGGGAGAATGTATGATGCCGGTATTCCTGTAATTGTTGCTGCGGGAAATGGAGACAGTCGTGGAAGAGAGCAACCTGCCTGTAATTATTCCCCCGCAAGAGCCCCTAAGGCCTATACTGTCGGTGCCACTACTACAACAGATGGAAAAACCTCATGGTCAAATTACGGTAGCTGTGTAGATATTTTTGCCCCTGGTGCTGGAATAACTTCTGCTTGGTATACCAGTAATACCGCACTCAGCACCATTAGCGGTACAAGTATGGCATCTCCTCACGTAGCAGGGGTTGCAGCGCTTTATTTAGAGGCGAATACTACTGCAGGTGTGCAGGCAGTTTATGATTTTATTTCTGCTACCGCTACCCAAGGAATCGTCACGAACTCCAGCACTGCTAAAAATCATCTCCTGTATTCTCTGGGAGAAGGAAACAATAACGGCGGTCCAATTGTGGATCCAGTGGATCCAGAACCAGCTAGTATTGTACTTTCAGGTTCAGGCGCTAAGATTAAGGGTTTGTTTACTGCCAATTTGAAATGGAATGGAGCAAGTTCTGCTAATGTGGACATTTACAGAGGTTCTGTAAAAGTTGCGACCATTTCCAGTGCAACCGGTCAATATACAGATAACACAGGCTTAAAAGGAGGCGGTTCCGTCACCTATAAAGTTTGTGAAGCTGGAACGGGAACTTGTTCCAATGCATTGACTTTAAACTATTAATACCAATTTCAATTAAGAGCAAATGAGAGCCGTTCGGAAATTCTGAACGGCTCTTTTTTAACGCATTTTTTTCAGTTGATACAGGATATCCTCAAGACCGTTCAAACGGATTTCATAAAGTGTACTTAGCCACATCCCAAGTTTTCCCTCCGGGAAACCTTTTTTGTTCATCCAAACCAAATAATCTTCAGGAACATCACAGAGGAGTTTTCCTTTATATTTTCCAAAAGGCATCTTTTTGGTCACCAAATCCATCAGAATTTCTTTATCCATTCCCAAATGTAGATGTTTTTATCTAAGGTAAAATTTTTCACCTGCGCATTGACACTTTAAACTTTTAGTCATTACAAACCGTCATTAAGTGTTTTTTTGATAAGAAACCAATATCTTGAGGGTTGGAAATAAATTGAATAACATTCAAAAAACAATTAAGTATCAATCCTCCAACACCAAGTGTCCATGAAAAAATCAATATTCATACTTTATGTACTTTATATCTCACTGCAACCCAGTCTTGGCCAGGAACTGGCTGGAAGCTGGAAAGGGGAATTAGATGTAATGGGGCAAAAGCTGCCATTGGTATTTAACTTTCAAAAGGAGGGCGGGGAATGGGCCGGAACAATGGATAGTCCAAATCAGGGAGCTAAGGGAATTAAACTTTCCAAAGTCCTTTTTGAAGGGATTTTATTGAACTTGGAAATTGCCGCTGGTGGGATATCTTATGAAGGAATTCTAACTTCCGAATTGATCAAGGGAAAATTTACCCAAAATGGAATGAATTTCCCCCTCGATCTCCAAAAATTATCTGTAGATGCTGTGGATGAAGTACCAAAACGACCACAAACTCCAATCGCACCTTTTGATTACGATTTGGAAGAAACCACTTTTGAAAACCTTAGTGCTGGGATTAAGCTGGAAGGGACAATCACTAAACCAAGAGGGGATGGGCCTTTTCCTGCTGTTATTTTGATTTCAGGTTCAGGCCCACAAGATAGAAACCAGGAAATTTTAGGACATAAACCATTTTGGGTGGTAGCGGATTACCTGACCAGTCAGGGAATTGTTGTTTTCAGGTATGATGAAAGGGGTGTTGCCACCTCAGAGGGAGATTTTGCAACAGCAACTTCCATAGATTTCCAAAAGGATGCAGAAAGTGCTTTGGATCATCTCAGCAAATTTCCATTTGTGGATCAAACCAAAATTGGAGTGATTGGCCATTCTGAAGGGGGCATGATCGCTTGGGAAATTGGTGCAGGTGCAATCTCACCCAATTTCCTTGTAGCCTTGGCCGCACCCGTGGTACCCATTTCCGATTTGATGGTCAAACAGACCAAAGACATCGCACGTTCTTCCGGTTTGTCAAAAACCTTCGTCGATCAACAGGTTTCTTTTAATGCGTCTTTTTATGAATTGTTGAAAATGAGCAACAGCGAAGCGGAAGCAAAATCAAAACTGACAGGCTTGATTGAGGAATCGTTGGCAAATCAAGAACTTTCAGATGAAACCAAAAGCCAGCAAAAGGAAGCTCTCTTGAAAGCTTATGAGCCCAATATCAGCCCTTGGCTCATCAATTTTCTCAAAACCAAACCAGAAATAGCCATTTCAAAAATAAATATTCCTGTATTTGCCGCCTTTGGTGGAAAGGATCTTCAGGTAAATGCTGCCGAAAACGGCAATTTGTTGAACTCACTTTTTGAGGAGAAAAGTGAGTTGCTCCATTTAAAAGTTTATCCAGAAATGAACCATCTTTTCCAAACTGCAAAAACGGGCGCTGTAAGTGAATACAGCCAGATAGAAGAATCTATCAGTGAGGAAGTTTTGCGGGATATTGCCGCATTTATTTTGAAACGATAAGGCTAAGAAATAAAAATCATAAACAAGACCAGCCCTTAGATTTTTTTACCTCGGTTGTACTTAAAAAAATGGATCCCAAGTGGGCGTATTCCCATCGGGATCCATTTTTTTTTGAACAGAACAATCAAAAGCCAATAGCTGTATCGTCGCCTCGCTTATCAGCTCCACCTTCCAATTTACCGTTTGGCAAAACAAGAATGGCATCGACTTTCCCGATGATTGGCGTATTGTTTTTATTGATCAAATACCCTTTTTTCTCCAATTCCTTAAGCAGCTCATCAGAGAATCCCTGAGGCTCAAAGGTCACATTATCCGGTAACCACTGGTGGTGGAATCGCGGTGCGTTGACGGCTTGCTGCATGCCCATATCGAATTCGACCACGTTCAAGATTGTTTGCAATACGGCTGTGATAATGGTGGACCCTCCAGGAGTTCCCACTACCATGAAAAGTTTTCCTTCTTTTTCCACCAAGGTAGGGGTCATGGAACTGAGCATTCTTTTTCCAGGCTCTATTGCATTGGCTTCGGCACCGATAAGTCCAAACATATTGGGAACACCGGTTTTGGAGCTGAAATCATCCATCTCATTGTTGAGGAAAAAACCCAAATCATCACAGTACAATTTAGATCCGTATGCGCCATTGAGTGTTGTCGTGATTGAAACAGCATTTCCAAAAGGGTCAACGATGGAGTAATGGGTAGTTTCATCACTTTCTTGGAATTGGATTTCACCCTGTGCCAATTCCGATGACAAAGTGGCTTTATCGAAGGAGAAAGATTGCATCCTTGCATTTAAATAATCCTTCTCCATCAACTTCCCAACAGGGATTTCCACAAAATCGGGATCTCCCAAATAATAATTTCTGTCGGCGTAGGCCCTTCTTTCTGCTTCAGTCAGTACCTGGATGAATGGCAGTGAATTATGTCCCAATTGAGCCAAATCAAATTTTTCTACCATTCCCATAATTTGCCCCAAAGTGACGCCTCCGCTACTGGGGGGTGCCATGGAGATTATTTTATATCCTTTATAGGGGAAGGTAAGTGGGGTTCTCCATTTGGCTTCATAGCTGGCAAGATCCTCCAATGTGATAATTCCGCCGTTTTCCTCCAAAAATTGGACGAGTCGTTTTGCGGTTTCCCCTTTATAAAACTCATCTCTTCCACCTTTGGATATCCGCATCAGGGTTTCTGCCAATGCTGGATATTTTATGGTATCGTTCACTTGGTAAGTCGCAGCAAAAAGGGTGTTTTCTCCGCTGACTTTGATGATATCCGCCCGACTTCCAGCCAATCTTCTCTCTTGCTTTTCAGTGACAATCACTCCTTTTTTTGCCAATTCAATGACGGGAGCAAGGATGACCTCAATCGGCAATGATCCAAATTTTCGGTGCACTTCAAAAACCCCTGCGATGGTTCCCGGTATACCAACAGCCATTGCGCCATGTGTGCTTTTGCCAGGGATCACGTCGCCATTTTCATCCAAATACATATCCCTTGTAGCGGCCAATGGGGCTTTTTCCCGATAATCAATGGAACCTATTTCTCCATCTGACATCCGGTAAACCATAAAGCCTCCGCCACCCAAATTTCCCGCAAATGGATATGCAACAGCCAATGCCAACTCGGTCGCCACCATCGCATCAAAGGCATTCCCTCCTTGTCGAAGGATTTCAATCCCTATTTCTGAGGCCTCTTTACGGGCCGATACAACCATCGCTTTGGCTGCGACCAATCCATTTTCCTCGGAGACATTGTCTTTTTTTTCCCCACAGGAGAAAAACAGAAAAAGAAATCCCAAGAATATCGGAAACTGAGAAAAATTCGGCTTGAAGTTTTTCATGTTATTTCAAAAGTGTTTCATTGAATAATTTCAGTATTCGCTTGTATTCATCCGTCCAACTGCTGGGCTCCACAAATCCATGGTCCTCAACTGGATAAACTGCCATTTCCCAATTGTCTTTTTCCAATTCAATGAGTCTTTGGGCCAACCGAACCACATCCTGAAAATGCACATTGACATCCAACATCCCGTGCGCAATCAGCAGATTGCCTTTCAAGCCTTCGGCGAAGTTGATAGGGGAAGATCTTTCATAAGCAATGGGATCATTGAAAGGCTCATTGAGGATATTCGATGTATAACCGTGATTGTAGTGTGCCCAATCTGTAACAGAACGCAAGGCACCACCTGATGTGAAGGTCTCAGAGGCATTAAAAAGCGCCATCAATGTGATGAAGCCCCCATAACTGCCTCCATAAATCCCGATGCTCCCGGCGTTTACGCCATGCTGGGCCATTAAATATTTTGCCCCATCGACCTGATCTGATAGGTCTTTTCCACCCATATGACGGTATATGGCCGTTCGCCAATCTCTGCCATATCCTGCAGACCCACGATAGTCAATGTCCAAAACCGTGTATCCCAAATCCGTCAGCAAATTGTGGAACATGTATTCCCTAAAATAACTCGACCACCACTTGTGGACATTTTGAAGGTATCCGGCACCATGAACGAAAATAACGGCTGCGCCATTGTTATTGCTCGCATCGGGAGTGTAAAGTCTCGCTGGGACTTTGGCGCCATCTGCAGCATCAAAGTGGATCAGGGAAGACTCTCTCCAAGGATATTCTTTGAATGCATTGCTTTGCCCGTCGGTCAATTGTTTTGCCTTTGCCTTGGAAGAATTTGCTTGAAGATACAATTCCCAAGGTTGGTTGCTGGATGAAAAAAGTATCGCCAATTGTTTTTCGTCAGGGGAAAGTGTGACGTCGTTGTTTCCAGTCATGCTGGTCAATTTCTCCATTTTCCCACCCATCAATGGCATCTTATAAAAATGCCTTTCTCCAGGATGGACTTCAGAACTGGTCAAATACCAAGATTTACCATCTTTTGAAATGAAGGGGTTGAAAACTTCGTAATTTCCAGCTGTCAGGGCTTTTTTTGTCCCTGATGTGATGTCCAAAAGATAAAGGTGGGAAAATCCTGTTTCCTCGGATTGGAAATAGATGTGTTTGTTGTCGGATAGCCAACCCAAGGTGCCACCGCCAAAACTGGAGCCCACGCCAGGACCGCCTACCCAGGCCTCATCTCTCTGTCTATCCAACGTTTTAAGTGTCCCTGTTGATAAATCCAAGAGGGATATCCATCTGTCCTTGTTGTCAAAAGAGCGGATATTGATAATTGCATTCTTGCCATCATTTGAAAAAACAGGGCTGGAAGGAATGATTTTCCGGTCTTTTTCCTCCCATTTCTTTTCAGGGTAATCCTTGACATAGTCGGGCAGATCCTTGATGCCGGGAAGGTTATCCGCCGATACCATCATTACACTGTCGGTGGTCAAATTATAAATACCCAATTCAACTTTCACCGGGTCGTCACCCACTTTCGTTCTTGCAGCGATGTTGGTGGTGTAACCGGTCACCTCAGTGTAATCAGGAACGTCTGTTCTTTTGTTCTCCGAACGCGTGATCAATGAAAAAGTGACGAATTTCTCGTCAGGAGACAATTGTAGGTTGGATATCTGTTTTGTACCCGTGAAGAAAGGCTTAGGTTTTTTTTCTTCTGTTGCTTCTCGATACGCCTTTGTTTGTGCTTTTTTATCTTCCCTATCTTTAATGACACCGAGTAATCTTAAATTATCTTCTTTCAGCCATTCCTCTTTTTGGCTGGCTTTCTTTTCCTTGGATTCGGGATCGACGCCGATTTGGATATTGGTGACTTTTTGGATCTTGCCGGAGGGGATATCAAAAACGTAAAGGTTGTTTTTGGATTCAAATGCGATGCGGTTTTCATCTTTCAAAAACCTTGGATTGGAAATCCGGTCTCCAAATAAAAGCAAACTCTTTTTTTTGTTTAATGCGGATTCATAAAGGAACAATTCATCACTTTTCGAAAAAAGTTTTTTGGTTTTGGAAATGTTGTCTGAGGCATTATTGGGAATAATCTCAAGTTGTTCTTTCAATCCGACTTTTGTGATTTGGGAGGTTTGATTGAGGCTGATTTTATACAGTGAATCCGAAGGATCCTGATTTTTGTTGTAGTTGAAATAAATCAATTGCCCTTGGGCATCCCAATCCAGGTTTGATGGGAAAGTGCCCATCCACTTGGGATCTTGCATGATCTTCTCTACTGTCAGCTTGTTTTGTGCAATTGACAGGTTAACAAAAAAGAAAAGAAAGAGAATGGAGGTATGCAGTTTTTTCATATCAAAGTCCGATTTTTCCGAAAATTATCGGAAAAATCGGACTTTGACTGGAAATAAATTATAGGTGGTAAATTTTAATTTTGTGTAGTCAAAGATTTTTCAAAAAGGAATTGAGTTCTGCATCCAAAATATCCAAATCCTTAAGCAATTCAAGGTATTTTGGATGGGAATTTTCAAGGTCAGCTTCAATCTCTTCCAGAAGTTTTCTGGTTTTCATGGCTCCCACATAACTCATACTCGGTTTGGATTTATGACACTTTTTTTTCACCATTGCCAAATCCCCTGAAACATAATACTGTTCCAAATGCTTCAGATCGTTGAAATTGGTGTCAAGGATGATTTGAATCATCTCTCTAAGCATCTCCTCATCATCATCACCGAAATACTGAAAAATAATTTGCGGATTTATCAATTGATACATAAAATGTCGTAATTGTTCTTTTGGAGAGTTAAAAACTTAAAGTAATAATAAAGTAAATTACTTACAATTAGATTAAAATTAAAAACATTTTTTTTTAAATTAGGATTACCTGTTTATGAAAATGACTTTGGGGAAAAGGATGGGGGAAAGTTTCTTTGTGCCTTTCCGATTTGGAGTGCTTATAGTTCTTTTGTTTTTAGTTCAAGAAGTGTTTAGAATTGATCTGGCATTTTTGGGTATTTTCCCGATGAAAATCAAATTTTTGCACGGCGTTCTGTTCTCGCCACTTATTCATGGCAATGTTTTGCATCTCATTTCGAATTTGATTCCTTTTCTGGTATTGGGGACAAGTTTGTATTTTTTTTATGATAAAGTAGCCGATCGGGTAATCCTCCAGTGTTATCTTTTTACAAATTTGATCGTTTGGTTTGCTGGCAGACCCTATTTTCATATCGGGGCGAGTGGTTTGGTTTATGGTTTGGCCTTCTTCATGATCTCCTTGGGGATTTTTAGGGGGACCGTGAAATCAATAATTATCTCCTTTATCACTATTTTTCTATATGGCGGCATTATCTATGGCGTACTCCCCACAGACAAAAAAATTTCATGGGAGTCTCATTTGGCGGGGACTGCGGTCGGGATTGTTTCAGCTTTTCAAGTCAGCAGAAAACGAAAAATTAGTAGTTTTTAAACACGATTGTTTGAACTATTTTTGCCAAAATAAAACCGAATTGGATACATTGATGTTAATCTGACAATGCTTATGAATAGGAAAAAACTTATCTTTTTAATAATAGCGGTTCTCTTCATGATAGCCATGGTGATTATTGGAATTGATATTTCTTCCCGAACCACCTTTCCTGGATCAAAGGGAAACCTGAAAGAAAGAATTGTACCCACCGATAGTATCAAAAAAAATGAAGAACCGAAACAAGATTGATATCAGTAACTTTGATCTGGAGAAAATGAAGGAGAAGACCACCGATAATCCGGGACTTCTTCCCTACGCGCACCAAGCGGGCAGTGCGATCATTAGACCAGAGGACAAGGGCAAAATAACCGGAAGGGCTGTATCTGCGATGCATTCACAGACGGATATGCAAATGTCCCAGATTTACCAACAAATGCAGCTTTTGGCAGACCAAGCAAAACTTATTCAAAAGCGGTTGGAAGTTTCCGAAAGAATCTATCAAGCCTCGATTGGGTTTGAACCCTTGATCAACCATCATTACTTCCTTTATGAAAAAGAAGATGGATCAGATTTTATGAGTATGATTGCACCTGAAGAATGGGGGAGGAAGGGGAGTTTTGCCACCTTCATTGCAGAAGTCAATTTGCTGGCGGATCATACCTGGGACATCATCCGAAAAGGGGAATAAACAAAGTTAAAAATCGTGCACAATTTAAAAGTAAATCATCTCATTCAAATACTTGAGGAGGCAGCCGTAGAATTGGAAGAAGCCTTCATTTTTCAGGTTAACCCTGAGTTTTTGAAGGGTAAGGGAGAAATTCTTTTGTCAGAAGCTTTTGCTGCTTTGGGAGGTGAAGGACAACCCATTTTATTGGATTCTCTCAAATTCGATTTTAAAATCAATCGATTTTTATTTCTTTATGATGATGAAGTCCATTTTAACAGGTACAGGTTAAGTACTTTGAAAACAGGTATTTATGATGTATTTTCTTTTTATTGGGCCGATGCATACAAAAGGCAATGTAGGACCTTCGAAAGAGAATGTCTAAAAGTGGGTTTGCAGGAAAGAATTTGGAATGGTCCACCTATCGCTGCAAAAGTTTTTGGGAAAGGGGAGGAATTCGGAGATCTTTCCGGGAATGGGTCTCCGGGTTGGAAGCTGAATGCATACAATGATGCCCAGTATGATCTGATGTCAAGGCTGCATGGATATAAATTGATCAGAATATCGGTTTACGAAAACATCATGACCGGAGGAAGCCTAAAACAAATAGACGGACTTCTACTAAATCCCAAAGAGGAAAACCACAAGGCGATTTCCAATTGGCTTTTGAGAAAAATGGAATAAAGGATCTCTCGAATTCTCAAAAGATCCTTTATTCCATTTCAATCAGGAAAACAAACCGTGGATTTCTACATCCACCCTTCCCACAATGGCTGAAAAATCCTCTGGATTGGCAACAAAATCAAGGTCATTCACATCCACGATCAGAAGTTTACCTTTGTCATAACTCCCAATCCAGTCCTCATAATGGGTATTGAGATTTTTTAAGTAATCTATTCGGATTGAGTTTTCGTACTCGCGACCACGTTTTTCGATTTGACCCACCAATTTTGGAATATCTGCTTTCAGATAAATCAAAAGGTCGGGCGCTTTCACCAAATTTATCATGGAATTGAACAGGCTCAAGTAATTTTCATAATCCCTTTCTGATATCAACTTTGATTTATGAAGGTTTGCGGCAAATATATAGGCATCCTCATAGATGGTCCTGTCTTGGATCACCGAAATTTCACTTTGCCTAATTTTAGTGATTTGATTGAATCTACTGTTGAGGAAATACACCTGAAGATGGAAGGACCAACGCTTCATGTCCTCGTAAAAGTCCGCCAAATAGGGATTGTTGTCCACTGCTTCAAACTCAGCCTTCCAACCATAGTGTCTGGCCAACTTTTCCGTCAATGTTGTTTTGCCACTTCCGATATTTCCCGAAACCGCTATATGCATTTTTTTTGATGAGATGAACCGTAAGATTTTGTTCGGTTACTAAACCGAACAAAATCTTACGGTTTTATTTGATGAATTTATTTAAATCTCTCTGAAACGACCAATTCCTTGCTACCCGCAGTGTATTTGTAAAAACCTTCACCTGTTTTGACTCCTTTAAAATCCGCAGCTACCATATTGACCAAGAGTGGGCATGGAGCATATTTTGGATTGCCAAAGCCATCCTGAAGGACCTTCATTATGGATAAACAAACATCAAGGCCAATAAAATCCGCTAATTGTAATGGCCCCATAGGATGCGCCATTCCGAGTTTCATCACGGTATCGATTTCCTCAATTCCCGCTACCCCCTCATATAAAGTGTAGATGGCTTCATTGATCATCGGCATCAAGATTCTGTTGGCAACGAAGCCTGGGTAATCGTTTACCTCCACGGGGCTTTTTCCGATGGTTTTGGAAAGCTCCATGATCTCCATTGTCACGGCATCAGAAGTCGCATAACCTCTGATGACTTCTATCAGTTTCATTATCGGCACAGGGTTCATGAAGTGCATGCCAATGACACGTTTCGCTCTTTTGGTGGCCGCCGCGATTTTGGTGATAGAAATGGAGGAAGTATTGGAGGACAATATGGTGTCAGCTGGGCAAAGACTGTCCAATTGTTTGAAAATCTCCAATTTGACGGCAACATTTTCTGTGGCCGCTTCTATAACAAGATCTGCATTTTTTACCCCTTGGCCCATTTCGGTGAAGGTTTGAATATTGTTCAAGCCTTGGACCTTGTCCTCCTCTGTCAATATTCCCTTACCGATTTGGCGGTCGAAGTTTTTACCTATGATAATCATGGCTTTGTCTAAAGCAGCCTGATTAATGTCTATCAAGGCTACCTGAAAGCCATGCTGGGAAAAAAGATGGGCGATGCCATTTCCCATGGTACCGGAGCCAATCACTGCAATGTTTTTCATATGATATTGGGGTTTATATTTATGGTCTTAAGGGAACGTCGGCAGCATACCTAATTGAAGGCTGGGGTTCACCGTTGTTTGGAACGTCAAATCTAATTTGATTCGCAAGGAAATCCAATTCCTACTTCAAGTAATTTAGTTACCTTTGTAGCATGGAAGAATTGGGGAAAATCAATCAATTATTGATCAATAGGTTCACGGCAAATGGTGCATACTTGGCGCTTCACAATGGAGATGAACTGCTTTTACCAAAAAGTTACCTGAAAGGGGATGAAAAAGAAGGGCAAGAAATCGAAGTGTTTGTGTACACAGACAGTGAGGACAGGCCTGTAGCGGTCACCAACCGACCAATAGCATTGGTGGATGAATTTGCCGTCATGGAAGCCAAGGAAATCACGAAATTCGGAGCCTTCATGGATTGGGGATTGATGAAAGATCTTTTTGTGCCAATGGCCGAAATGGCGAAACCAATGGAAAAGGGAAACCATTACCTGGTTCGGGTTTGTAAGGATTTTCAAACCAACCGGTTGATTGGTGTCTCCAAATACGAGGATTTTATCATCACCGATACCCAAGGTTTTCAGGCTGGTCAAGAAGTGGAAGCTTGGATTTTTGACGAAACAGATTTGGGTTTCAAGGCATTGATTGAAAACAATTTTGAAGGATTGATTTTTAAAAATGAGGTTTTTCAGAAGATTGAAGTCGGTGAAAAAATAAAGGCATTTGTCAAAAAACGTAGGGAAGATGGGAAGTTGGATCTTCAGATTCAGCCCATTGGAAGGGAAAAGTATGAAGAAGGGGCGGAAAAAATCCTGGAAGTCTTAAAAGTGCAGAAATTCTTGCCCCTTCACGATAAATCATCCCCTGATGCCATCAAAGAGTTGTTGGGAATGAGTAAAAAACATTTCAAACAGTCAATAGGTCAATTGTACAGTGCTAAAAAAATAAAGATCACAGACGAAGGGATTGAACTGGTTTAGTCCAGTTTCAATACATCGTTTGGGCTTATACACAATACCGCTTTATTTTTTTTGATGGCGATGGGCGCCTTGATCAGATAAGAAAATCTGATCAATATATTCAACCAGCCTTCGTCATCCCAGGTTTTTCCTGCAATGTGGGTTTGATAATCCGGATGTGCCCGATTCAGAAGATCTTTGGGCCGTAGATTCAGTTTATCCAGTATAGACAACCATCCCGTCGTGGTTATTTTTTCCTTTTCCATATTTATTTCATTGATATGGGTGGCAACTACCTGCGCATAAGCCCGGGTTTGCTTGTCCACCGGATTGCTGGGGTTGAAATAGAAAAACAATTCATTGGGGTGCATTTTCATAATTCATAGTGTTAGGTAGTTTAATATAGCGGTTTTTATCTTATTCACAAAATAAATTGCTGATATTTTGTGAATAAACCATATTTTAATATTAAAAAATTAGGTTTTACAAACAGGATGTTGTGTTGATTTTTGAGAAAAGCGAATGGGTGTAAACCGATTATTAGGTTTCAGTTGAAAATGCGACAGGCAAAATAGCTGTTGTACCGGTTTCAGGTAATTTCAGGAATTAACCCTTCAAAATTGTTTTTTGTCAACCAATTCATTCGGAAATCACAAAAGGACCTGAAAATCAATGCTTTTTTAATCCCTATAACCTTGAATTTACCCTGTCAATTAAAAATTCAAATACTTTATAAAAGTTTTTTAGGATGTAAAGCAATCTCTTCACTATTTTAGGCTTTTAAACCTATTGAAGATAGCCATGAATAAACAAGAAGAGCATTTTTTGGGAGTAGACGTAGGGGGAACCCATCTAAAAATCGGATTGGTAAACCGCCAGGGAGATATCATTTCCTTCGACAAAGAAGACACGACCCCGTACAGAGAAAATCCAGAGGGCTTTAACGCCTGTTTTATCAATGGATTGGCAAAATACCTCAAAAAATATCCCGAAGTCAGGAAAGTTGGGATTGGACTTCCAGGGCTGATTTCCAAAAACAGGACGACAACACTTGAGATTCCGGCGATACCGGCACTCAACGGTTTTAATCTCAAGAAGGGACTTCTGGAAAAATATCCAGATATAAAATTTTATTTGGAAAACGACGCAGCTGCAGCAGCGCTTGGTGAATTCAGATACGGTAAAGAAAATCCATCCGACAATTTCCTTTTCATTACCATGGGTACAGGCATTGGCAGTGGATTGATTCTGGATGGTGAAATATTCAAAGGTTCCAGAGGCAATGCCATGGAAATGGGACACATGCTTTCGCACGGAAATGCCGGTTTGGAGAAGTTGATCGGTAGGGATGGGATTTTAAGAATTCTGGAACGTTTGATCCAAGCTTACCCTGTTCTCGCGGGCGATGATTTGACCAACAAAGAGCTTGGGACCCATTTACTTGTGGATACCGCAAAAGCAGGGAATAAGGTTTCCTTGATGGTTTTTGAGGAAGTTGGAAGAATCCTAGGAGAAGCTATCGTTTCCACCATCAGGATTTTGGATGTAACAGAGGTTTATTTTGGAGGTGGGATTTCTGCAGGTTTGGAATTTATGATGCCTTCTTTGGACAAAACCGTCAGGCAATATCTGACCCCATATTATGTAAAAGATCTTAAATTGAAAAAAGCCACCTTGGACAACAATGCCGGTACTTTGGGTGCCGCAGCTTTGTGTTTTATGGATTAAGGTTGGTGATGGTCACTTCGCTGACTTTACTGATCGCATTCATTCGAAAAAGAACCTTTAGGGGTTCTTTTTCATTTTCCACCCCTGTACATTCATTGGAAGGTTCCAGAAAATAGTAGAAGAAACTTTGGCTTTTGTCAAACAATTCCACACGGTCTGGTCTCCCAAAGGTTTTGATCAACTCTTGGTTGTTGATGCCCAAAAAATCATTTTTTATTTTTCTGAATTCTTCGATATCCTGGATGCGAAGCCCTTTGCATCCATATCTGTCATTCTTCCAATTTTCAATATTGATTTTGCCAGCTTCTACTTTGGATGTACAGGAAGTGAATTGGAAAATAAGCGCAACGCTGAATGCGGAGATCAAAATTTTATGCATTCTGAGTATTGTTTTGAATTTGGGCCTGAAATTTTTTCACGGTATTGAGATTTAACCAAAGCCAAAAGTACGAGACGAAAGCATAAACGGAAAGTACAATCCACATTATATTTTCAGAGAGCATTTCACCGCCAACGTACCAAATGAACAGGGAGAAAATTGTAATTCTCAGCACTTCCTGAACATGGTACCACTTACTTTGTTCAAATATTCCCGAGAAACTGACCGTGCTCCATACGATCAATCCTGAAATCAGGATCTTTGACAGGATGCCAAATGTATCCAAATTGAAAAGAAAGAATGCCGTCAAACCCATCAACAAAACATATTGGAAAAACACATAATAGTTGAGTGGGTTGGGCATTGTGGTGGTGAATTTTTCGTAGTTGGGTTCTACTTCCTTAGGCGCCCGATATCCTCCCAAATAATCTGGAAGCCAGCCCGGCTTTTTGAAAAGGTATCTGATGCGATCCTTCCAATTGTGTATTTGGCCCAATTCCTCTTTCATACTGGAGTAGTGGGAAATATTTACCCAGACTGGATTCCAACTTTTTACAGGCGTGGTAATACCATAAGTCGGTCTTTCCTCTTCTTCCTTGAAAGTCCCAAACCATTTATCGAAGAGGATAAAAGTTCCTCCGTGGTTTTTGTCGATATATTTGGGGTTTCTGCCATGGTGCACCCTATGATGGGAGGGAGTGTTCATGAATTTCTCCAAAAACCCCATTCTGTCAATGGCCTCCGTGTGAATCCAAAATTGGTACAACAAGTTTAGCCCAGAGACCAGAACCAAAGAAATGGGATCAAATCCAATCAATGCCAATGGCAGATAAAAGAAAAATGTCCAAAGGGTTTGCGTCGAACTTTGTCTCAAGGCCACGGATAAATTGTACTCCTCGCTGGAATGGTGGACGACATGTCCGCCCCAAAACAAATTGATTTCATGGCTCATTCGGTGGGCCCAATAATAACAGAAATCGTAGAGGAAAAAAAGAAGCAGGAAAGTCCAGATGTTGCTCTGGATCTGCATCAGGGCAAAGTTTTCAAAAACCAAAGTATATACGCCAATGGACAACACCTTGATAAAAACACCCGTTACTTGAGACATCACTCCAAGATTGATGTTGGTAATCGCGTCATTCAACCGGTAACTTGGGTTCTCTTGAAATCGCAAAACGATCAATTCAATGCCCATCAGTAGAAAATAAATGGGAATGGCGATCACTACAGGACTAAGGTTCATTGGATATCAGGTATTTGGGTTTTTGATGATTGCATCCTAAATAAAAACTAAATAAAGGAAAAAACAGTTTCGCATTTCTATAATCTTAAATCTTTATATTAGCGGCTTAAATTTAATCAAACATGCATTTTCGATTCGGTAAAGTATTTCATTTCTTCTCGGTACTGTTATTTATTTTCTCTTTCTTATTCATTTATGCTTCCCTTTCAGAACAAGTGGCCTATGCGATAGACGACCAAGGGACTGTTTTAAAACAAGTTTCCAAGGAAAGTTTCTTCTATACCGGGATCATTTTTTTTGTGGTCCTAAACGTTTTGATCATTTTTCCTGGCAAAATGGTGGAGAACCAAAGCACCAAAAATATCAAAAGATTGTTTCCAGTCGGAGATCCTGCAAGGGATCGGATGCTGATTTGGATATATAGTTTCGCTGGAATCATCAATGTTTGTTTGGCCATTATGCTGCTTTTTATCAAAAGCCTCAACCACCAAAATGAAATCAGCATGTCAGAATTCAGCTTTTTCTTTTATCTGATACCCGTATTTTTTGTAGTTTGGATCATCGCCTTGTTTTGGATTTTATTGGAAAAATTCAAATCAGTCCAAGTTAAATAATTATCAAGACTTTATAAATCAATTTCAATAAATGGCAGAAAACTTTCAATATACCGAAGACAGCATTAAGTCCCTTGATTGGAGAGAACATATCCGGATGAGACCTGGGATGTATATCGGAAAACTTGGGGATGGGAGTGCTCAGGACGATGGTATCTATGTTTTGGTCAAAGAGATTCTGGATAATAGTATCGATGAGCACATGATGGGATATGGGCGCACCATTGAAATCAAAATCTCTGACCACAAAGTGGAAGTTAGGGATTATGGTCGTGGGATTCCCCTTGGGAAAGTGATCGACTGTGTGTCCAAGATCAATACCGGAGGAAAATACGATTCTGGAGCATTTCAAAAATCCGTTGGTCTGAACGGAGTTGGTACAAAAGCCGTCAATGCCCTTTCCGGTTATTTCAAAGTACAATCTTATCGTGACGGAGAAACCAAAGTAGCGGAATTTGAAACCGGAAATTTGACCATGGAAAAACCCATCGACAAGACCTCCGAAAGAAATGGTACCAAAATCATCTTTACACCGGACCCCACTGTTTTCAAGAATTACCATTTCATTCCTGAATACCTGGAAAACCAAATCTGGAATTACGCTTTCCTAAATGCAGGATTGACCATTAATTATAATGGCAAGAAGTTTTTCTCGGAAAAAGGACTTTATGATCTTTTGATGAGAAAAGTGGACGAGGATTCCATTCGGTATCCGGTTATTCACCTCAAAGGAAATGACATCGAACTTGCCCTTACCCATTCCAACCAATACGGAGAGGAATACTATTCCTTCGTGAATGGACAATATACAACACAAGGGGGTACACACCTTGCGGCATTCAGGGAAGCTTTGGTAAAGACCATTCGCGAGTTTTATAAAAAAGACTATGATGCATCCGATATCAGGCAAGGAGTCGTAGCAGCCATCGCCGTAAGGGTAGTGGAGCCGGTTTTTGAATCCCAGACCAAAACTAAATTGGGTTCCCAGACCATCGGCCCGGACGGACCGACACTCAGAACCTTTGTCAACGATTTCATCAAAACCGAACTTGACAATTACCTGCACAAAAACCCGGCGGTTGCAGATGCTTTGTTGAAACGGATTCTGCAATCGGAGCGCGAAAGAAAGGAAATATCCGGCATCAAGAAATTGGCCAATGAAAGGGCTAAAAAAGCAAACCTTCATAATAAAAAACTAAGGGATTGCAGGGCTCATTATGATGATCCGAAGGCGGATGAGGAATTGAAAAACCAAACCATGCTTTTCTTGACCGAAGGAGATTCTGCCTCAGGATCAATTACCAAATCCCGAAATGTCCAGACGCAGGCAGTATTTTCCCTGAGGGGAAAACCGCTCAATTGCTATGGGATGACCAAAAAGGTGGTTTATGAAAACGAAGAATTCAATCTTCTTCAACATGCACTGAATATAGAAGATGGTATAGAAAACCTTAGATACAGGAAAATTGTAATCGCCACCGATGCCGACGTGGATGGGATGCATATCAGGCTGCTGATCATGACCTATTTCCTTCAGTTTTTCCCAGACTTGGTCAAAAACGGACATTTGTATATTCTCGATACACCATTGTTCCGGGTAAGGAATAAAAAAGAAACCATCTATTGCTATACCGACGAAGAGCGACAGAGGGCGATCCATAAATTGGGGAAAAATGCTGAAATCACCAGATTTAAAGGTTTGGGAGAGATTTCCCCTGGGGAATTCGGAGGATTTATAGGCGAAGACATCCGCTTGGAGCCGATTATCCTGAGCAAGGAAACCAAAATCAGTGAATTGCTCAATTTCTACATGGGCAAAAACACACCCGACAGGCAGAATTTCATCATTGCGAATCTTAAAATTGAAAAGGACATTGTTTTTGATGATCCAGCCCAAAAGGATGATGAAGAAGAAGAATCTGAAGCTGCGTAAACTTGATGATGGCTGATTTTATTCAGTAATTAAACAATTAAACTTGAATACCCACTTGTACGCTCTGTGTACCAAAATCAATATTTTGTAAATGAGTGAAGATAGTAATATTAACAATCCAGAGTCAGAAGGAACCTTACATGAATCCATTCCGGTAACCGGAATGTACAAAGACTGGTTTTTGGATTATGCATCTTATGTGATCTTGGAAAGGGCCGTTCCAGCGATTGAGGACGGTCTTAAACCGGTCCAATGCAGGATTCTCCACGCAATGAAGGAGATGGATGATGGCCGATTCAACAAGGTGGCCAACATCATTGGCCAATCGATGCAATACCATCCCCATGGTGACGCATCGATCGGGGATGCGATTGTCAACCTAGGTCAAAAGGAACTTTTGATAGAAACCCAAGGAAACTGGGGAGATATCAGAACTGGTGATGGTGCAGCGGCTTCCCGTTACATAGAAGCAAGGCTTTCCAAATTTGCCCTTGAAGTAGTCTTCAATGCACAAACGACAGACTGGCAGCTTTCTTATGATGGAAGAAAGAAAGAACCGGTCACACTTCCGGTAAAATTCCCGCTTTTATTGGCGCAGGGAGTTGAAGGGATCGCAGTAGGTCTTTCCACCAAAATCCTACCACATAACTTCATCGAATTGATCGAGGGATCCATCCAAATCCTGAAAGGAGAAAAAACAAATATCCAACCGGATTTCCCAACCGGAGGACTCGCGGATTTCACGGAATACAACGAAGGACTTCGCGGTGGCCGGATTAAGGTTCGCGCCAGGATCGAAGAGGGAGATAATAAAACCTTATTGATCAAGGATATACCATTTGGTGTTACAACCAATACTTTGATTGAATCCATCATCAAAGCAAATGATAAGGGAAAGATCAAAATCAAAAAAGTGGTTGACAATACGGCGAAGGATGTAGAAATCCAGATCCAATTGGCACCGGGTCAATCCCCAGACATGACCATTGATGCCTTGTATGCCTTCACGGACTGTGAAGTGAGCATCTCTCCAAATGCCTGTGTGATCATCGAAGACAGACCGGTGTTTTTGAGTGTCAACAAAATCTTGGAATACAACACCAAGCAAACCAAAGCTCTCCTGAAAAGGGAGTTGGAAATCCGAAAAGGGGAGTTGTTGGAAAAATTGCTCTTTTCTTCACTGGAAAAAATATTCATCGAAAACAGGATTTATCGCGACATAGAGGAGTGCGAAACATGGGAATCTGTTATCCAAACGATCGACAAGGGACTTGAACCTTTCAAACCAAATTTTTACAGAGAGATCACCACAGAGGACATTGTCCGATTGACAGAGATAAGAATCAAGAGGATTTCAAAATTCGATGCTTTCAAGGCTGATGAATTGATGCGCAAGCTAGAGGAAGAATTGAAAGAGGTCAATTACAACTTGAAGCACCTGACTGAATATGCTGTCAATTATTATCAAAACCTTATTGCAAAATACGGAAAAGGAAGAGAGAGGAAAACGGAAATAAGAACCTTTGACACCATCCAAGCGACTTTTGTGGCCGCCAACAATGCCAAGCTTTATGTGAATAAAGCCGATGGTTTTGTCGGCTATGGCTTGAAAAAAGATGAGTTCGTTTGTGATTGTTCTGACCTTGACGATGTGATCGTGATCCGTAGGGATGGCAAATGTGTGGTTTCCAAAATACAGGAAAAAGGATTCCTTGGAAAAGACATCATCCATGTCGCGATTTTCAGGAAAGGTGATGAGCGCATGGTTTACAATTTGATTTATCTGGATGGAGGTTCAGGCAAATCGATGGTCAAACGTTTTCAGGTTTTGGCGGTGACCCGCGATCGGGAATATGATCTTACCAAAGGAACCAAAGGCTCCAAAATCATGTATTTGACGCCCAATCCGAATGGAGAAGCGGAGATTGTGACGGTTTATCTTACACAAGGAGCAAAAGCAAGGGTAAAAGTATTCGACTTTGATTTCAGTACGATAGAAATAAAAGGCAGGAGTGCGGGAGGGAATATTTTGACCCGCTATCCTGTGAGAAAAATTCAGTGGAAAATGGAAGGTGTTTCCACACTTGGAGGATTGAATGTCTATTACGATTCTTCCGTGGGCAGACTGAATACGGACCAAAGAGGCAAATTGATTGGGAATTTTCTTGGGGACGATCGGATCCTTGTTTTCTACAAAAATGGAGAATATGAATTGACCACCTTTGAGGTCACCAATAGGTATGAAGCATCCGAAGTGTTGTTGATTGAAAAATTCAACTTAAAGAAAGTAGTATCAGCTGTCTATTTTGATGGAGCCAGCAAGACCTATTATGTCAAACGCTTTCAAATCGAGACCACTACACTCAATAAAAAATTCCACTTCATATCAGACCACAAGCAATCCAAACTCAAAATCATCTCCACAGAAAAACAACCTCAGGTGAAAGCCATCCTTGAAAAAGGGAATGAGACTGAAGAGCACGAGTATGATTTGGACATGTTGATCGATGTCAAAGGTTGGAAAGCCCTTGGCAATAGACTTTCCAGTTTCCCAATCAAAGAATTGACTTTATTGGAATCTGTGAAGGAGGAAGAGCCAGAAAACAGCAGTGAAAATCCAGACAAAGAAGGTGATGATTTGGAAGTTGGAACGACCGTTGAGATGAAGATAAAAAAGGAGGATGATGAACAGATGGATTTATTTTAAGAAAAATCCATAATTCACATTTGGTAATTTAAATGCCCTTAACTGAAGAGTTAAGGGCATTTTTATGTTTATTTTTTCATGATAGGAAGAGAAATGCTACTTGGGTATTTGCTGGAGTGGTGGATGTTGTTGGTTGCCACCACAGCTTCTGTCTCGTCATAATTATTTCCTCCCGTATTCATGTTTCTGTCAAATCTCGGGAAATTTGAGCTGGAAACCTCGATTCTGACGCGGTGTCCTTTTTCGAAATAATTGGATGTGGACATCGGTGTCAAATTCACTTCATAGACTTTTCCTTTTTCCATAAAGACTTCTTTTTCATAACCTTCCCGGTATCTTACCCTTTGAATGGTTTCGTCAAGGTTATATGCTTTCCCATCAGGATAGACATCAATGATTTTGATGGTCAAGTCTGTGTCCTTTACATCGGTGGAAAGGAACAATTTTGATTCGATAAAACCACTTATTTCGACGCCCTCTTCAAAGGGTTCGGAAGTATAGACCAAAATATCTTCCCTCATTTCCATTTCTTGTTGGTCAAATGAACCACCTTGGACGGCATTGCCAGTACAGCAAACATTTCCCCCGTATGAAGTTACAGGATCCATGGGATCATATTGGAAGGTGTCTGGATTGTCTTTTCTTGACTTTTTTGTAGTCAAGACACCATCTCCCATTCTTGAATTCGCCTTCCCCTTACTGTCCAAGAAGTAGGTGACCATTTCGGCTTCTTTTGGTGGCCAAGTGTCAGATGTTTGCCATTTATTGGACCCCATTGTGAAATAGGTGACACGGGGCAATTCGGCTTTCAAATTCCCTTCTTCGCCTTTTAACCAATGGTCAAACCAAGCGTAGGTCATATCATTGTAAGGAAGTCTTGCATCTCCCATGCTTCTTTCACCGACGACAGTGTTTTCAGTTGCCCGAGTAAAAGCGCAATGTAGGGTAGGGGCAATCACCAAATATTGGTTGTCTCTCATCGCCTGGTCTTTGGCATTTTCCCTTACATGGTTGAAAAGTGCCAAATTTGGGCTGGATGACACATCATACCAAGACACAAACCAGTAACTTGGTTTGTTGAAAGGCATATCATCATGGTACAAGCCACCTTCAAACCATTTTGGATCATTGGGTTTTCTGGTGATCATCTCTTCGTAGAGACCTTTGGGACCATTCACATTTTTGATGATGTCCTGGACCGGAAGATGACTCAGGCCTTCTTTCCAATCCACGCGCGGATACCTTGGCGCCATGTCATAAAAACGCTGCAATCTCAATAAATCTTCTTGGGAAATACCCTCGGCAAGTTTTGGGGCCATTGGGTCATTTTGTGTCCCATACAGCCAAGCGGTAAACAGCATTTGTCCCGCTCCACCGCGATACCAATTGCCTTGTTCGTGGTAATCACCAATTCTTCCGACACCAGCGCCAAAAGCTTGTGGAACCATGGCTGCATGCGCAGGATGATCCAATGAAGCAACGGCCATTTGCCATTCAGCAGTCGAAGAACAACCAATCGTTCCGATTTTCCCATTGCTCCAAGCTTGATCGGCCATCCAGGTAAATGCATCGTAGCCATCGGTCAGCGGTGCACCCAAGATTTCCCATTCCCCTTCGGAAAAAAATCTTCCTCTTTCGTTTTGGACCACATAGGCATACCCTTTTTCAACAGCCTCCAGTGCTGTCTGTAACGTTCTGGTGACGAGTTCTCCATCTCGATAGGAATTGAAATTGTAAGGTGTGCGAGAAAAAATGATTGGGACTGGTTGGTCAGTTTTTGGTCGATAAATATCGGTAGACAACCGAACGCCATCTCTCATGGGCATCATTACCTTTTGGTCCACAATGGCAATTTCTTCCAATTGTTGAAGGACGTTTTTTTCTTGTGCCCAGGCGACTCCATTAAAAAATAATAGGAGCCCCAATAAGTAAAATCTGGTTTTTTTCATAGAATGTCTTTTTGATGAAAACAATTTATGATAATAATAATAATCCTGATAAGAATCGATGACTATTTGACCAAAGGCCTATAAAAATATATGGATGATCAATTTCTTTTGAATTTCTCTTTAAGGTTTTCAAATAGGGGAGCTTTGCTCTTTCTATTCTTTCGCTTTTTATCCCTTGCTTTTTTTCTCCATTTTTTGTCTTGCTCCCTTCCCTTCACCAAAACCATTCTTGCAGAGATTCCAACTTGTCCCCTAAAAAATTCTTCCCTTCCAGCCATGTTGAAGTTCGGCTTGTAATCAATCGAAATGTTGGTACCGGCAATAGTCATTTCTATGCCTCCTATCAGGTCAATTCCCGTGGTGGCATTGCCGTAGGTTTGGGTGATTTCTTTCGTGTCCCGGTTCTTGATAAAACTTTCCTCCCTGCCAAGAGAAAAGCCGCCTCCATAGTAGTAATTGAATCTTTTGGAAATAATGGGATGATGCTTTTCCAGTAATATGTGCATTCCGGAATTCCTGCTAAAATCCGACTGGATTATTCCTTCCACAGTGACATTTTTGAGGACCCGTTGTTGGACGGAAATCCCAACGGTCCTGCTAAGATCATTGCTTCCCAACCTCAATCCAGCAGAAGTTCCGTATCGTTGAGCCAAAACGGAGGATCCCGAAACAAGTATAAGAAATAAAACCAGGGTGATGTATCTGTAGCGCACAGGCATGTATTTGATTGATTTTCTTAAGGTTCAATAATTATTCCAAATTTGGCATTTAAATTCACCAATTGTCTTCAGGACTGATTTTTTCGTTTTTTTCATCCACCGAGGCCAAAAAATCCTTCCACAATTCTTCTCCTTTGTCATTGTATTTAATTTCCGCACTGAGCAGAAAATCATTTGTTTTCAACAATTCCTCATAGGTTGGATTTTGGATGTGCTTTGGGATTTTAAAAATCCGTGGATCTTTTTTATCAAAAGGTGTTTCCTCCTTGCTTCCAAATAAGTACGGCATAAGGGTTTCAGAGCAGGTTATTCCGATTTGATCAACCCTAAAATCCTTGAAATAGGAGGAAAGCCGAATATTGATTTCTTCAAAAAACTCAAGCGTCTCACTCAGCCTAACCCTGGAGCCAGCCCTTGACTTGCCTTTGGTTTTCAGGTATTTGATCTGACTTTTTCCTTGCTTTTTCCGGACCATGTAAGCCCTGAATACTTTATGATCCGTATTTATAAAATTCTCAAAATAGCCAACCGCCGCGATCCCGGATCGTATGAGTACCAAAACATAATGCTTGAAATCCAGGAGATTGGTTTGATTCTTTTCAGGATCAAATTCCAAATCCAAGGGCAATCTAAGTTTCATCAAAGCCTCAGATTCTGAATAATAAACGAGCTGGTTTTTTTTAGCCTCAAAGAGGACTTCAAAATTTCGGGACTGCATAAATACCAAGAATTTCTCAATCAAATTTTTATCAAATATTTCTCTTCTCATAAAAATTCCATGATTTAAAGTAAAATTAACCTTAAATTTGATCAAGTGACTAAAGAATAAACAATGGAAAATAAAATAGCCAACCTGTTTGGCAAAATGTGTGACAAAAACGAGGATGAATCTTTTGAATATGCGGACAAGTTGGCCAAAATCGGTACCGAGGAGGTCGTGGACGAATTGATAAGGATATTGAAGGGGGAGGACATGGACAGTGCCATTCTCGCCGCTAGGGCATTGAGCAAAACAGAAAAAAATGAGAAAGCTCTAGAGCCTTTGCTAGAATTGATACATGATACTGCTTACAAAAACAAGAACGGGGCTTTCGTCCAAGCGCTTGAAGGTTTCGACCTAGGGTCAAAATTCGTGGATATTTTAAGAATTTATCTTTTTGGAAATTTCAAAGCCTCTGCCTTGGCTAAAGAATATCTGGATTACACTGAATTTGATCTGACGCCTCGGGTGATCAAAAAAATCGAGAAGCATTGGAGTCATTTCGAAAATAACATTTCAAAGGAAGATGATGAATACATCATCAAAAAGCAGGAAATTGAAAAAATACGAATGGACATGAAAGAATTATTTGAGTCAGAATAGGCAACAAAATTCACAAGTAAAAGTTATAAGTGTATGGAAATCAAAGAAATGATATCTCTTCATGAAGATTTCTTGGAAGATTTTGGTTTCAGTCTAGACCAGGAGATTTTTCATTTTATCAAGAAAATTCCTCAGGGGAAGCAGATTATTTTTTTCCACCATACACAACAACCGGAAGTCAGCTATTTGGAGTATCACCTTGGAATCCGGTTTGATATCGTTGAGGTAATCATCAATCAATTTTTGCCCTCATCCGGGGATTACCAAGATCGGAGT
Source organism: Rhodonellum psychrophilum GCM71 = DSM 17998 (assembly GCF_000381545.1). Taxonomy (GTDB): domain Bacteria; phylum Bacteroidota; class Bacteroidia; order Cytophagales; family Cyclobacteriaceae; genus Rhodonellum; species Rhodonellum psychrophilum. Next base: position 51,794 of record NZ_KB906695.1, read on the forward strand.
ATTACCTTGGTCGAAACAGTGGATTCCATTAATAAGTCCATTCCGAGAAGGTTTTTGGTCGAGAATGAATTGGAAATCAATGCGGTGATCAAAGAAGCAGAACATTTTTTGGTAAAAGAGGGATTCAAATGGCTTGATGAATATTCAAATCCCTTAAATATGGAGCGACTGTTTAACGATGCCACGGATTTCAGCAAAGTGAGTCAGAATTTTACTTACAGGTCTGCTCGTGGTGTCACCCTCAGTAAACTCTACAATCCCGCTGAATACCAAAATGTGAAGACTTTTTATCTGGAAAAACTTGAAGAAAAACAGGAAACGCCTTTTACTTTAGCCAGTTTTTTAAATCTTCTCGATTATTTGGATAATCTTTGATCCAAATAACAGCATTTCACATTTAGCCAATAGCCATTCAATTTCTTTACAACAAGCATTTGAAAACGATTTTGCTTTTAAAAATTGAATTCTGATTGTGACCAAACTTTAAAAATCGGTAGCTTTTGATTTAGCTAAACCGTCGTTCTTTTTTTCACACCTTTTACCGCTTGGGCCTCTAGCGGATTTTCAGGCCAAGAATGCTTGGGATATCTTCTTTTCATCTCTTTTTTCACTTCAAAATAAGTGTTCATCCAAAAACTTTTTAAATCTGAGGTCACCTGCACAGGCTTGTGTCCCGGGGAAAGTAAATGCAATAACAATGGAATTTCTCCTCCATTGATCCGTGGTGTTTCCATCCAGCCGAAAACTTCCTGGAGTCGAACAGCCAACACAGGGTTCGCTCCGTCTGCCTGGTATTGGAGCGTAATGCTGCTACCACTTGGGACTAGAATCTTTTTGGGTGCCAAACGGTCCAATGAATTTTGCTGCTCCGATGTCAGATTGTGGAAGAGGATTTTCTCCAAGTCCAATTTTTTCAAATCTTCAATTTTCTTAACGCCGATCAAATAGGGTCCCAACCATTCCTTATTGGTCTGGAGTAAATAGGACAAGCTCCAATCCGGCCAATTATCATCCTTTCTCCAAACCTTCAAACTGTGCACACGATTTTGCAGCTGCAGGAATGAATCGGAAAATTCCAGATGCTGTTTGCCTTCCAAACTGATAAATTTGGATGCCGCATCGATCATTTGTTCTTCGGGGACATTCTGAATGGGGGTAGATTTTAGGACAATACTTCCGATCCTCAAATCCTTTGACGCGACCAGGCCTCCTTTTTTCGCATCCCAGAGGACCACTTTTTTTTCCTTAACCATTGGTGCCAAATCCCTTGGATTCAGTGGAGAGCCCAAGAATATTTTCCCCATTCCCTCACGTGCATCGATGTGGGAAATGGCTAGCCATGGCTCGTGGGCCAAATCATCCTTGTGACCGAACATTGCCAATTTCCCGTTCGCCAATTGATATTGGGCATTATTACCGGGCCTCGCAAATGCAATCCGTTCCGGATAGGCATTGGCAATCAGAAGACCTGTTTCGTAGGGATCAAAAGCTGAATTTTCAACATCTACCCTGAACATTCTCCGATAGTTAGCTGCCACTTTTTCAATTTTATTCAAATCCTTGACAGAAAGATTTTCCTTTCTCGCCCTTCGCAAGGCTTCGATTCTCAGGTTGATGTCGATGCCGGTTTCTGGATCCAAAGGATCTCTTTCTTCCAGCAATGCCGCAATGTCCGTAGCGAGTGCAGTTTTCCCTTCTTCTTCTGCAATGACCAGCATGTGGGCAATCCGTGGATGGGAAGGTATGGAATGGATTTTCTTTCCATGGGCTGTAATCCTATTTTCCTCCAAAGCACCCAGCTGGTGAAGAATATCAAAAGCCTGCGCCAGCATTCCCGCCGGAGGTGGAGTCAACCAAGTTAAATCCTTGATGTCTTTGATTCCCCACAACACCATGTCCAACACCAAAAAAGCAAGGTCAGCATCTAGGATTTCGGGAGTCCTAAAATTGGCCATGGTCCCTTGGGTGGCCTTGGACCAAAGCCTAAAACAAACCCCAGGGGAAAGCCTTCCCGCGCGACCAGCTCTTTGGTCAGCAGAATCCTTCGCTATCCTAACAGTTTCCAATCTCGAAAGCCCTGACTTCGGGTCAAATTTGGAGGTTCGCCCAAATCCGGAGTCCACCACAATGGTGATTCCCTCTATGGTCAAACTTGTTTCAGCAATAGACGTCGCCAAAACCACCTTTCTTTTCCCATTTCTATTGGGCATGATGGCTTGGAATTGGGCAGTAGGGGAGAGTTGACCATAAAGTGGATGAATGGAAAAATTCGGCAGCTGCTTTCTTAAGATACTCTCCGTCTTTTTGATTTCTCCTTGACCGGGCAAAAATACCAGAATATCTCCCAAATTTGATTTTGAGGCTTGAATGATGGTTTTTGAAACCATTTCCGGCATCAACCAAGGGTCGATATCCCCGGAATAGTGGACTTCAACGGGAAACAATCTCCCTTCACTGGATATTACTGGGGCATTTAAAAGAGCAGAAAGCTGTGGCATATCCAAAGTAGCCGACATCACCAATATCCTTAAATCAGGTCTGAGCATTTGCTGTGCCTCCCGGCAAAGGGCCATGGCTACATCTGCATGGATATTTCTCTCATGGAATTCGTCAAAAATAACCATGCCTACATTTTCCAAAGCATTGTCTTGGTGGAGCATCCTGGTGAGTATCCCCTCAGTGAGGACTTCAAGTTTGGTCGAGGAAGTGACCTGGCTTTCGAATCTTATTCGATACCCTACGGTTTGCCCGATTTTTTCTTCCAAAAGCTCCGCCATCCTAAAAGCAATTGTCTTGGCGGCTAGTCTTCTTGGTTCGAGCATCAATATCTTTTTCCCGGCCAAAAATTGCTCTTCAAGCAAAGCCAATGGCAAAAGCGTGCTTTTTCCAGCGCCCGGAGGGGCATGGACAATCAAGGTGTTGTGTTGTGCTAATTTTTGTTTCAACTCTGGAAGAATTTCCAGAACCGGTAAATCAATTTTGTAAGGATCGAATTTCAAGTCAATAAAATTTAGCCTCAAAGGTAAAAAAAATACCACTGATCCATGAAAATTAAATTTCAGAACCAGTGGTATTTTTTAGTTTTTGTTTTTACTACTCTATTTTAGCAGAAGCCTTTCCGTATTCCCATCTGATTTCAAAACCACCAGAATTAACTTCGTAAACCAATCTTTCTTCCATTGAAGAGCCTTGTCCTGAAGGAACTTTCACTCTTAAAGCGTCTTTGCTTTGGTCATATTTGTAAGCACCCCATTGTTTGGCTTCTTTGTTGAAGACAAAAGTTGATTCATATTCTCCAGGAATAATGAAAAAACTATAGGTTCCAGCAGGTAGGCTTTGGCCTTGAACCTTGATGGCTTTGCTGGTTTCAAAAGTGGTGGCATCATTTGCCCCAGCTCTCCAAATTTCGCCCATGGGAACCAAATCTCCCCATATCGTTCTACCCTTCACAGCCGGGCTGGAGTAATTGATAGTGATACTGGCGCCATTGATTTCGCCTGTGGCAGTTTTGGCCGGACTTGGTTTTTCTTCCTGGGCAAAGGCCATAAGAGAAAACACCGATAATAAGACAGTCAATAGACCAGATTTTCCAAAAGTTGTTTTTTTCATATTGGATTGAGTTTGATTTGATTTGTTCGATTTAATTAACTCTTAAATGCAACATTGGTTTGGAGGCGAATGGTTTTGTTATATTTTCACCCAAGCTTGTTTTCTATGGCTTTCGATGATTCTTTCACAAATCAACAATTCCCTTTGCCCATCCAAGAAGGCTGGGAAACTTGGTGCTTCCGGTTGCCTTCCTTCTCTTATTGCTGCATAAACTTCTTTGAACATCTGTTTGGAGGTGTCCGGGAATCCTTCATTGTGACCACCTGGGAAACTAATCAATTGAGCTGCTTCTTTGGAGAAAAGGGAAGGATCTTTCATCAATTGATGATTGGCCGTTTCTCTTTTTCCGATCCACATTTCATTGGGCTTTTCAGAGCACCATTCAAAGTTTGCCTTTGAACCCGCGATTTCAATATTCAGCCTGTTTTTACGACCTGCATTGATTTGGCTTACCGTGACGGAGCCTTTGTTTCCATTGTCAAAACGAAGCAAAACAGAAGCATGGTCTTCGGTGCTGATCGGAACTTCTTCGTAGTCTGATGCCTGAAGTTTTTTATTGGAAAAGCTTTCAACAGCTTTCAGAGGCTTCAACCTGGTCTTGTGAACGGTAGAAAAATCCGCCATTACTTCGGTTATTTTCAGACCGGTGACATATTCGGTAATGTCCAACAAATGCGAACCGATATCCGCGATGGCTCTTGAATCTCCGGATTTGTCCGGCTCCAATCTCCAATTGTAATCCGTATTCAAAAAGAGCCAATCTTGAAGATAAGAACCCATAATGCTGTAAACATCACCCAACTCACCGCTTTCTCGCATGGTCTTCATTTGACGTACCATCGGATAATATCTCAGATTGAAGTGGACTGCATTGACGAGACCTTTATCTTTCGCCAAAGCGACGAGCTCTTCGGCCTCTTCGATTTTAGTGGCCAAAGGTTTTTCACAAATGACATGCTTTCCAGCCAAAAGTGCAGCTTTGGATTGCGGAAAGTGAAGGAAATTTGGGGTGCAAATGTGGACCACATCGATTTCCGACTGTTTCAACATTTCCTCAAAAGTATAGGCATTGGGGATCCCCAGAAGATTTGCTTTTTCTTTGGCCAATTCAAGGGTTACTTCACATAGAGCCGTAACCTCAATATTGGGTAGGCGACGTAGAGCTTCCAAGTGAGCCGGACCGATAAAGCCGGTTCCCACGATGGCAACATTGATTTTTTTCATAATAGGTTATTTGGTTTGATTGATTTTTTGAAATAAAATTAAAGATAGGGTCAAGTTTTTGGATATAAAACAAGCATTGGATTTTTTTGGGAACTGAGAACCAATTTATCCATGAAAACTGGCGGTACATACAAGCGCTTGGTGCACATTTAATAGGGTTTAGATTTGGTTTTTATGGGGATAAAAAGAATTGTTGTTTTTGTTAACAATCCATTTCAAATCCCAAGTTTAGAAAAACAAATAAACGCCAAATAACAAAATGGCCAAACCAAAAAACAGCATGAACTTTCCCTTTTTTGCATTGGCTTTGTGTTTTTCGAATCCTTTTTCATCCTTGAAGGTGATCACTCCTTCCTTATCTGTATTGTAGAATTCATAAATTTCCAATGTTTTCAAAATCTTGTAGGACCATATCAAGAGCACAATACCCAATAGGAGAAATGGAATTCGAAAGCTTTCCAATAATTCCAGGATGTTTTGACTGGGCTCCGAAGAGGGATCGATTGCATTCCCATTGGGATTTGGATCGGCTGTACTTGAGGAAATCCCCAAGCTTGAATCTTGTGCAGCAACTTTGATATTCCCTACAAATTTTCCAAAACCGCTAGGATAGCCATTTTCAAAATTATCGAATATTTTAAAAACAGGATTCTGGGAAAAAGAATAATTCACGGTCTGTACGCATATGGAACATAAAAAAAAGGTAAGTAACGCCTTTGAATTGAAATTGAATTCCATGGTGAATCACTTGAATAGAGAAGGAATTGGGTGACTACAATCAATATATAGTTTCGAAAAATAGTTGATTAAATTTGGATTAATTCCATTTTTGAATTTAATTTTTTGAATATTATTGTTTTTGCTCAGGTACGTAAATAAAACTATTTGGCATTTTGAAGCAATAAAAAATCAAAAACACCGACCATTCAAATTTCTTTTTCTTTGCTTTATCAAATTAGATCAAAATATACAATCTATCCTGTCAGCCCCTGCGCATTTTTTCATAAATTAAAGTCAAAATCAAAAAACCGAGAAACAATGGCGAATTTTAATTTGCAAATAAACGGAAAAACCCACACTGTAGATGTCGAGGGAGATACTCCTTTGCTTTGGGTTTTAAGGGATCATCTTGGTCTGGTAGGAACTAAATATTCCTGCGGAATAGCCCAATGTGGTGCCTGCATGGTACATATAAATGGAGAAGCTGTTACCTCCTGTATGCTTCCTGTTTCTTCGATCGGGTCGGATAAAGTCACCACCATTGAAGGGCTTTCAGAGGAAGGTAACCATCCCGTTCAAGAAGCTTGGAACGAAGTGGATGTTGCCCAATGTGGCTATTGTCAAGCCGGCCAAATCATGGTTGCGGCGGCACTCTTGAAAAAGAACCCAAAACCATCCACAGAAGAAATTGAAAATGGAATGAACAGAAATATTTGTCGCTGCGGAACCTACCATAGGATCCGGGAAGCAGTGGCACTGGCCTCATCAAAACTTAAATAAAAATGGCAAATCTAACCAAAACGAATAGAAGGGATTTCCTCAAGATCGCAGCCATGGCTGGCGGAGGATTGTTTATCGGTTTCAATTTGTCAAGTTGTGACTCCCCCAAAATGAAGGTGTTGAGCACAGCGGAAATCCTGTCCAAAGCATTGGGATTCAACAGTTACCTTTCCATTTCACCGGAGGGACACATTGTCATTTATTCTCCCAATCCAGAATTGGGACAAAATATCAAAACTTCCTTTCCGATGATCGTAGCAGAGGAATTGGATGCCGATTGGAAAGATGTAAGGGTGGTTCAAGCTTTTTTGGATACCGAAAACTATGATAGGCAAGTTACCGGTGGAAGTGGTGCCATGCCGCATTCTTGGGAAAGACTTCGAAAAGCCGGAGCGACGGCAAGACACATGTTGGTCGCAGCCGCAGCTGCAAAATTAGAAGTTCCGGCAAATTCACTGACCACAGAGAAGGGTGTAATCTTCCATAAAGACAGTGGCAAAAAACTGACTTATGGGGAAGTAGCAACGGAAGCATCCTTATTGACTGCTCCGGAAGAAATTACTTTGAAGGACATAAAAGATTTTAAGATTATCGGAACTCCGGTAAAAAATGTGGATAACCAAGCGATGTTTACCGGCAAGCCCCTTTTTGGTTTGGATTTTTACAGAGAAGGCATGCTTCACGCCATGATCCAGCGACCACCATTTGGGATGAAATTGAAGTCCGTCAACGACGTAGCGGCGAAGGGTGTGAAGGGAATTGTGGATGTGGTCACTTTTAAAAACAATGTGGCCGTGGTCGGGAATTCCACATGGCCTTTGATACAGGCAAGAAAACTACTGAAAATTGAGTATGAGGCTGATGGGAGCGTGGAAAGTTCCTCGGATCATGACAGGATTTTCCAGGAATTGCTGGATGGCAAAGAAGCCCAAGTCATGAGAAAGGATGGGAATGTGGATTTGGCTTTCAAAAATGCTGCGCAGGTCATCAAAAGCGAATACCAATGTCCGTTCTTATCCCATACGCCAATGGAACCCATGAACTTTTTTGCGGATGTCCGTGCGGACAAAGTCGAATTGGTTGGGCCTACGCAAACTCCCGACAGGGCAAGAAGTGAAACCGCGGAATTATTGGGAATTCCACCTGAAAATATCAGCGTGGAACTTACCCGATTGGGAGGTGGATTTGGGAGACGATTGAGAGCGGATTTTGTTGTAGAGGCCGTGGAATTGTCCAAGATGATGAAGGCTCCGGTAAAAGTGACTTGGAGCAGGGAAGACGACATGACAGGCGGCGCATACCGCCCGGCAGTTCGTTACCGCTTTGAAGCAGCCTTGGATGAACAAGGAAACATGATTGGGTACAAGTTAAGGGGTGCAGGGATCAATGCCGGAAACAGTACAAGACAAGACAATTTCCCTTCAGGGTCCGTGGACAATCTATTGATCGAGTCGGTGGAACACAAATCTCCCATTACGACAAATCCCTGGAGAGCACCAATCACGAACTTCCTGGCTTATGCAGAACAGGCATTTTTAGATGAAGTTGCCTTTGCAGCCAAAAAAGACCCTGTGAAATTCAGGCTGGAATTATTGGAAAGAGCGAAAAAATCTCCGGTTGGAGAAATCAAATACGACGTAGACAGAATGATTGGCGTCATCGAATTGGCAGCAGAAAAATCCCAATGGGGGAAAAATGGAAATCTCCATCAGGGTTTCAGTGTATATTATTCCCATAGATCTTATGTAGCCCAGGTAGCAGATGTGGAGATAAACAAAGGAAATCCAGTGCTGAAAAAGATCTATGCCGTGACCGACTGCGGTATCGTTGTCAATCCAACCGGTGCAGACCAACAGGTCCGCGGCGGTATTGTGGATGGCATGGGACATGCGATGTTCAGCAATCTGACCTTTGAAAATGGGGTGCCCAAACAAAAGAATTTTGACAGTTATAGACTGATCAGGATGAAAGAGGTGCCTGAAATCGAAGTGCATTTTGTCCAAAACGGGATTGATCCAACAGGATTGGGCGAGCCAGCTTTGCCGCCCACCGGTGGAGCCATCGCCAATGCCATCTTCAAAGCGACAGGAAAAAGGTTGAGAAGTCAACCTTTTGTAGAGCAACAGGAATTTTCGGAAATCAATTTGGAATTGAGAATGACTTAAATTCCCTTGGTGATTGAATTGAAATAAAAAAAAAGAGCCCATTTATGCAGATAGATGAGCTCTTTTTATGATTAATTATAATTTTATGGGTTAAAATGGAATTGGGAATCCATAACACACGTTAAATCTCATCCATTCCTCTTTCAGGCCAATAGGGGCCAATCAGTTTTAACTCTCGAATAGCTTTGTCAAACTCAAACTCAATATCCATTTTTTCTTTACCCTGCTCATTGATATTCAGACAGGCATTGAAGTAGATCAAATCAAAGCCAACTGTTAGTTTTCCTTTGAGACTGTCGGTAAGTTCAATGTTGCCTACCTGTTTTACATTTTCCACCACGGCTCCTTCTTTTTTATAATAATAAGAAAGAAAAATACCCATCTCCAGTACATTTTTTGAGAGCGTTTCAGTGATCGTGCCTTTTAAGTCATCAATTTTTTCACTGCCTGACGTGTCAAATTTCCAAGATTCTTGCATAACTCTCTATTTGATGATTTCCTTATTCCGTAGATTCGTCACCTCTTCAGGTAAAATTATTTTCCCCTCATTTCCCCAGGAATTTCTTACAAAATTCAATACATCGGAGATTTGTTGGTCCGAAAGATAATCCTGTGCTGCCATAGGAATGCTGTATTCTTTTCCGTTGACGGTTATTTTTTCATTCAGTCCCTTCAACAAAACCAAAATGGACCTTTCACGACCCTCCATTAGAAAATCTGATTTGGCCAAAGGAGGAAATACACCGCCAATCCCTTCGCCCGCCGCCATGTGGCAACTTGCACATTGGTTGGCATATACAGTTTCTCCTCTTTTGACACTTTCTTGGAGCGCATCATTGTTCAGTACAAGGTATGCGCTGTAAATGAAAACGGTCATCATTGAAAACAGGTAGAGTAATTTGACCATAATGTGACTGGGTAGAAAATGATTATAAAGGCAGGTAATTTATCCTCCTCAAAAATCGACAAAAAAAATACCAAATCACAAACAGTACTGGATAGATTTGATCATCAGGGATTTTTCTAGGAGAAATATTGGTCTTTCGCATAGGATGATTTTCGGACGGAATATGTTTTTAATTTCTTGTTCAAAAGTTTGCCTGCTTGGACCAATCCATTAATTTTGGATTAGAAGGATTTTAAATCCAGAAATCCGCTGCTTTCGTATTCTATGAAATATCCCATTTATTTTGATTACAATGCCACGACACCCTGTGATGAAGAGGTAATTGAAGCAATGTTGCCTTGGTTTGGAACCCATTTCGGAAATGCTGCCAGTAAAAACCACGCTTATGGATGGATGGCCGAAGATGCAGTGGAAACCGCCAGATCCAAAGTCGCGGAACTAATCGGGGCAAAATCCAAAGAAATCATTTTTACCTCAGGTGCTACAGAAGCTATTCATTTGGGAATTAAGGGGATATCGGATTACTATCGAGGAGAAAAACAGCATTTTATTACCTGCCAAACCGAACACAAAGCCACTTTGGACACTTTCCAATCCTTGGAAAAAAATGGAGCAGAAGTTACATATTTGGCTGTTGATGGATTAGGAAAATTGGAAATGCATCTATTGGAAAAGGCAATACTTCCCCATACCAAAATGATTGCTTTGATGTGGGCAAACAATGAAACCGGAAATATCTTTCCGATGGAAGAAATAAAGCAACTGGCAAAACAGAAGGATCTTATTCTTTTTACGGATGCAGTTCAAGCTGCCGGAAAGGTTCCAGTCAGTGTTTTGGATCTGCATCTGATGGCCATTTCTGCACATAAACTTTACGGTCCGAAAGGAATCGGGGCTTTATACATCAGACACAACCACCATCAACCCAAGCCAATTGGTCAAATACTGGGGGGAGGTCATGAAAAGGGTTTTCGGAGTGGGACGCTCAATGTCCCGGCAATTGTCGGATTTGGAAAAGCTGCTGAAATCCGACTGAAAGTGATGGAAAGTGAAAACGTCCGTTTGAAAAACCTCAGGAATCTTCTCGAAAAAAAACTGCTTGATTTGCCCGGCACAAAATTGAACGGAGATCAGGAAAACCGATTGGCACATGTTGCCAACATTGCATTTGAAGGAGTGGAAGGCGAGGAGTTGCTCAGGCTGGTGAACAAAGAAATTGCGGTGAGTTCTGGATCGGCATGTTCCACCATTTCACCAAAACCCTCTCATGTTTTGAACGCGATGGGTCTGGACGGAGATTTGGCGAGAAGTTCAATTAGATTTAGTTTGGGCATGCAAACCACCGAAAATGACATTCTTTTGGCTGTGGAGCATGTCAAAAAAGTGTTGGACACTTTGCGGTAATCCGATTTGTACAAATGGGATTTTCACAATCCCTCAATCAAACCTCTGTAATCTTCGCGGGTATCGATATCCACGATTCCCAATTCAAAATCCACCAATGCCAAATCACCGGAATGTTCATAAATGAGTTTTTTTGCTCCTTCCTTTCCGGTTAATTTCAATAATTCCGGGAAATATTTTTTCGTAAATAAAACAGGAACACCATTGGTCTCTTTATAATGGCATGCCACGATGCCTTTTCCTGTTGCGTTTTGAGTCGTGATCAATTGATCAATCAATTCCGGGCTGATAAATGGTTGGTCACAGAGAATCACCACCACTTGATCGAATGATCCCTTTTCCATCACATATTCCAATCCTAATTTCAAGGTGGATGCCATTCCTTTTTCCCATGCTGCATTCACGATAACATCCATTTTCCCCAATTTGATTTGGGATAGGATTTGGGCATATTTTTCACCCAGGACCAACAATTGGTATTGGGTATTGGAATGGATTCCCGTATCAATGGAAATTTGAAGCAATGACCGATTTTTGTAGATCAGCAACTGTTTGGGAACGCCCATTCGGGTCGATCCTCCAGCAGCAAGTAGGATAAGTGCAGTTTTATTGGTTTCCATAAGCCAGAGTACTATTGGTGGATTTCAATTCTTCCATGTGGATGGGGCCTTTTTTGTCCCGGAGAAATGAAGGAGATTTTCCTTTCATGACTGCCTGTACCTCGGAGAAGATGGCCAACGCAATTTCCTCAGGGGTTTCTGAGCCGATATCAAGCCCGATGGGTGCATAAATCTTTGATTCAAACCCCTCACTTATTTTGATGCCGTTTGCCTCAAGCCTCTCTTTCAGTTTTTCGGTTTTCTTTTTTGGCCCCAAAATCCCGATATATGGCAGGGATTGTATTTGTACTGCCGACAAAACCTGTGCTTCATATTCGAAATTGTGGGTCATCAAAAGGGCAATAGTATTGGAATCAAATTCGATTTTTGAAACCACCTCATCTGCCTTTCCCAGAATAATTTGATTGACTTCGGGAAACCTTTCCGAGGTCGCATAATTTTTTCTACCGTCAATCAAGGTAATTTCATATCCTAAAATATGGGCCATTTTCACCAAGGGGATTACATCATTACCAGCACCGAAAAGCAATAGCTTTGTAGGGGGGGGTATAAATTGATAAAAAACGTGAACCGCATCAAAACCAATGCATTCACTGATTTTGTTGTGTTGGCTTTCGAAAACAGAGGGTATTTCATTCCTGATTTGTTCAAAAATTTCACCATGTTCTTTTTCCAAAGTTCCTGAAATGCTGTCTTTTTTGAACAGTACCTTGGTTCCTATTTGTTCTGCAGAGGCATATTTGAGTGAAAAAATGGTGGTCATTACGCAGATATCTCTTGTTCTTTGACTCAATTTCAAAAGTGCCACAGGATTCTCTTCATCATTTGGATCCAAGGGTTCTATCAAGACATGTATAACTCCGTTGCAGCCCAAACCAACACCAAATTTTTGATCGTCTTCATCGGTAGTATCGTAAGTCACTAACATTGGTTTCTGTTGAAAAATCACCATTTGTGCCTTCCGCAGAGCATCTCCTTCCAAACAGCCTCCACTGATGGCGCCTGTGAGTTCTCCATCCTCGGTCACCAACATTCGGGCTCCTGGTCTTCTATATGCTGAACCATCGACTTTCACCACTGTTGCCAAGGCAGTTTTTTTTCCTTGACTTTCTGCTTTGTCGTAGGCTGCTACGATGTTATTGATTTCTTTCATGAGGTTTTGAAATGACGAACAACAAAAATCTAATTTAAGCAAAAAACCACAAATATTTAATTTAACCCGTTTTATGCATTTCGAATTCAATAAAACAACTAATTGATAATCAATTAGTTGTTTACTATTTATGATTTTGCCCTATTGTTACCTGGATTTATTCACCTAATAGTCAAATTTTCTTTCAGTTTCAATCCCATTTGGAAACCTTTTGCATATTTCAGGCTTAACAGCCAATCAAAAAAAGCAAGTTTTTGGGTTTGTTTTGAATTCGCTTGACCTCAGCTCGAACTTTTTTTATTCCTATTATCTTCCTAATTTTTATAAAAGCGGTTTTGCCTTGGCAAGAATTCAAAACACATTAAAAAACTTCCCTTATTTCTCTGCCTTTAAGCAAGGCCTCAAGGCTTTTATTTTAACTATTTTTTCAGGCTTAAATGGATTTGAAAAAACTCACTGAAGCCAATGATGTAGTAATGATGTAAATCAAAACTCACAATGATGTAGTAATGATGTACTGTGAAATCCAGTTTTTATACGAACAAACATTACTTTTCAATATTATTAATTCATTAACAATCAACAATAACCCTAAGTAAAACTGCTTATGAAAAAATTTACTATGACTATGTTATTCTGTTTTGCGTTTGTCGCCTATTTGCAGGCGCAAAGCGTAAACACAGAATGCGAAGGCACTTCGACCGAAGCTTCCGATGGTGCTTTTACCGATGGCTTCAAATACCGTTTCACTACCAATGGAACTAATATAACCGCTACTTTTGAACTTTTAGAATCAAAAGATGGTCTAGTGGCTTTTGCCCAGACTTACAATCCGAATTTTTCAGAAAGGCCCATGACACAGGTTGAAGGAAACAAGTTTTCTTTGACTTTTGCCGGTCAAACGCCCGGTTCGACATTTAGAATAGCCTGTAAATTCGCTTTTGCCGGCGGATTGGCCACTACTAAAATTCTTGAATATACTGTGGGTACTGATTGTGGGAATACGCTTTTAAATCTACCCGTTGACTTTGAAAACACCACATTGGATTACCAGCTGGTGGATTTTGGAGGAAACGCTTCTGAAATCGTCGCAGATCCAACCAACCCTCAGAACAGAGTCGTGAAATCGATCAAAACTGTAGGTGCCGAAGTGTGGGCAGGTACAACCATTGGGGATGCAAGTGGTTTTGCTTCTGCAATTCCATTTAAAGAAGGTTCCACAACCATGAGTGTTCGTGTCTGGTCTCCTAAAGCAGGAATTCCAATCCGATTGAAAGTAGAACAGGCAGGAAATACAGATGTTTCCGTAGAAACGCAAACAAATTCCATTATCGCAAACGAGTGGCAAACATTGGTGTTCGATTTCGCATCTCCAGTGGAAGGTGCCGCCCTTGATTTTGCAAAACAATACAATAAAGTATCCATCTTCTTTGATTTTGGGACGAACGGTGGAGCGGGCGAACAAACATACTATTGGGATGAGGTAGTGTTCATCGCAGCAGAAGAGTTGGATCTTCCGGTTGATTTTGAAAGCACCACCATTAATTATGAATTGACGGATTTTGGAGGAAACATTTCCGAAATCGTCGCGGATCCAACCAATGCAGACAATAAAGTAGTGAAAATCATCAAACCATTGGATGCTGCGGGTTGGGCAGGCACCACAATAGGGGGTAATTCTGGATTTGCCAAACCTGTTCCATTTGCAGTAGGTGCGACTGGGATTACTTTACGGGTTTGGTCCCCCGATGCAGGTACTCCAGTCAGGATAAAGATTGAAAATTACCTGAATGTCACCCAATCTATCGAGACAGAAACAAATACTTCCCTTGCAGGTGAATGGGAAACCTTGGTTTTCAATTTTGCAAATCAGGCCCAAGGAACAGAAGCTATCAATTATGATCTGAATTTCAACAAAGCTTCCGTTTTCATGAATTTTGGAACGGAGGGAAATACAGCTGGAGAAAAAACATATTATTTCGATGATATGATTTTCGTAGGCTCTGTAGGTGGTGAAAACCCAGTTGATTCGGCTTTACCTGTTATCCCTCTGGATTTTGAATCTACGAGCATAGAATATGGATTCGAAAATTTTGCCGGGGGAGATTTAACGAGGATAGCAAATCCGCAAAGTAATGGGATCAATACAAGTGCCTTCGTAGGACGAATGGTCAAAAATGCCGGAGAAGTTTATGCCGGGACCTTGATTCCATTGGCTACTCCAATTGATTTTTCACAAAGTAAAACTTTCAAAGTAAAAGTATATATGCCAAGAGTGGGAGCCAAGCTCTTGCTTAAAGTTGAAAACCAGTCCAATCCTGCGATCTCCTTTGAAAAGGAAGTTACTGGAACAAAAGCCAATGAATGGGAAGAGTTAAGTTTTGACTATTCTGGCATCAATCCATCTGAAAGCTACCAAAAATTGGTTTTGATATTTGATCTCGGTACAATGGGAGATGGATCAGCGAATTTCACTTATTTGATAGATGATGTTTTATTGGTCGCCGAAGGAAATGGTGGTGGAGTAGTAACGGTGGGCCAAATGGATCTTCCCGTTACCTTTGACAACGAGGAAGTGACTTATGGATTGGTCGGATTTGGCGGCGCTGATGGCACCATTGTAGTTGACCCGACAGATGCAAACAACAAAGTAGCGCGGATAATCAAATCTGTGGACGCGCAATCATGGGCAGGAACTACTGTGACCGCAGTCACGGAAGGAGTAGAGACTGGTTTTGCTAACAAAATACCTTTCACCGCACAGAACAAGAAAATGTCTGTTAGGGTATGGTCACCAGATGCAGGAATCCCTGTTCGGTTAAAGGTGGAAAATTATCTGAGTGTCAATCAGTCTGTTGAAACCGAAACAAAAACTACCCTTGCAGGTCAATGGGAAACTTTGGTTTTTGATTTTGCCAATCAAGCTCAGGGTACAGAAGCGCTCAACCTTGCCTTGAATTTCAACAAAGCCTCCCTTTTCTTCAATTTCGGGACAGAAGGTGCTACAGCTGGAGAGAAAACCTATTACTTTGATGACATCGTATTTGGTACATCAGCAACCGAAAACCCAGTTACAGGTCAGCTTCCGGTAATTCCAATGGATTTTGAATCAGGCGAATTGGCCTATGATTTTTTGAACTTCGAGGGAGGAGAGTTAAGCAGAATCGCCAATCCACAATCAAGTGGAATCAACACCAGCGGCTTTGTGGCACAAATGGTCAAAAATCCGGGAGAAGTATTCGCCGGAGCAGTGATTCCTTTGGCTTCAGCTATTGATTTCAGTAAAGGGAAGATTTTTAAAGTCAAAGTATACATGCCGAGGGTTGGTGCGAAGCTTTTGTTGAAAGTGGAAAACCAAACCGATGGAGGAATTGCTTTTGAGAAAGAAGTTACCGGAACCAAGGCAAACGAATGGGAAGAATTGACCTTCGATTATTCGGGTATCAATACCTTAAACAGTTATCAGAAGGTGGTTTTGATCTTTGACTTGGGAACAGCTGGAGACGGCTCTGCGAATTTCACCTATTTGGTGGATGACATTGCACTGGTTTCAGACGGTGAAAATCCCGTGACAAGTCAGCTTCCAGTGATTCCTTTGGACTTTGAATCCGGAGATCTTAAATATGATTTCTTGAACTTCGAGGGATCAGAGCTTACCAGAGTTTTCAATCCTCAAGTAGGAGGCATCAACACAAGTGGTTTTGTTGGCCAAATGATTAAATATCAAGGTGCGGTATTTGCTGGCACATTAATCCAATTGGCTTCACCGATTGATTTCAGCCAAGGAAAAATCTTCAAAGTCAAAGTGTTTATGCCAAGGGTTGGTGCGAAGCTTTTGTTGAAAGTGGAAAACCAAACGAATTCAGAGATTGCTTTTGAAAAAGAGGTTGCCGGAACCAAGGCAAATGAGTGGGAAGAATTGACCTTCGATTATGAAGCCATCAATACCACGAACAGTTATCAGAAAGTGGTCTTGATCTTTGATTTGGGAACTGTTGGAGACGGCTCTGCGAATTTCACTTATCTGTTGGATGATATTTCACTTGTTGCAGATGGAAGCACTCCAGTGGAGACATTGGCACAAATGAATGTTCCAGTAACCTTTGACGGAGAAAATGTCAATTATGGCTTAGTTGGATTTGGTGGGGCGGATGCTTCCAGCATCGTTCAGGATCCTACCAATTCTGCAAACAAAGTAGCAAAGGTGACGAAATCAGATGCAGCGGAGCTTTGGGCAGGAACTACAGTCACTGCCACCTCCAATGGAGTTCAGACCGGTTTCAGTAGTAAAATTCCTTTTACAGCTGAAAATAAAAAACTAAGTGTAAGGGTTTGGTCACCGGATGCTGGGATTCCTGTGCGATTGAAGGTTGAAAACCATTTGAACAATGAAGAGTCAGTAGAAACTGAAACATCCACAACAGTGGCAGGCAATTGGGAAACGCTTTCTTTTGATTTTGACAACCAAGTGGAAGGTACAGCGGAATTCAATATATCCTCTTCTTATAACAAGCTTTCGATTTTCTTTAATTTCGGAAAAACGGGTGCGGAAGCAGGTGAAAAGACCTATTATTTTGATGATATCGAATTTGGAGAGCAGGTGGCATGTGTCAATCCTCCAAAGCCAGTGATCACCATGACAGGAGTAGGTACGGAAACCATCATTTTGACTTCCAGTGCATCAGAGGGAAATCAGTGGTTCTTCAACGGTGTAATCATTCCAGGAGCCAATGGAATGACCTTGTCTGTGACTGATTTTGGTGTGTTCACTGTGCAGGTTACACTTGGTGATTGCAAAAGTGAAATTTCAAATGGGACTGTATTGATTGTCAATGGATCTGAAATCAGGCCAATCGGCAGTATCCGCGTCTTCCCTAATCCTACTGTTGATTATGTAGAGGTACATGGAATGAACGGGGCGCTAAGAAGTTTGGAAATCATCGACATGACTGGGAGATCATACGCAATCCCCTTCGTCCAAATAGGGGATGTTTATCAGGTAAACATGTCAGGTTTATCTCCTGGCGTCTACGTGCTTTGGATCCAACAGGGCAACGAGAGTTTCAGAACTAAAATCATTAAAAAATAGGAAGACTTGTTTTCGGCCCAATATCTTTTCAACAAACGAAAGTGGACTTAAAAATGATATTGGGCGAAGCAAATGTTGATCTAAAACATACATAAGAAAAAATGAAAAAAATATCGAATCTTAATCAAATGTTTTTCCTGGTTCTCCTAATGGGAATGATGGGATTGGTGTCAAGTTGTAAGGATGATGTTGAAAAACCGAAACCCACTTTGAAGGAAGAGGCGATGGAAAAACTCACCAACACTACTTGGAAATTGGACCGAGTGACCGTTGATGGAGTGAACCAGACAGCTGTCTACAGCGATTTGACTTTGAGTTTCACCAGTACAGCTTATAACAGTACCAATGGTGGAGTCGTCTGGCCAGCAAGTGGGACTTGGGCATTTACCAATGAGCAGGCCACGGTCATTAAGCGAAATGATGGTGTGGATGTCACAATTCAAGAACTGACAGCCCAGACACTTAGGTTGGCAATGCCTTGGGAGACCAACACGCTCAAACCGGGTCGGGTGGAATCCTTGGCAGGTCAACATGTTTTCACGTTTGTGAAATAATCAGTCAATCAATCAAAAAAAGAGGCAGGGAGACAAGAGGCCACTGAAAAAGTAGCTAAAACTGAAGGTAAAATTTTGAAAGCGACTAAGTCATTGACAAGAGTGACTTAGCCGCTTTCTTTTTTTTCGCCACTAGCTTTTAAAATTTCTCTATTGAAGCCTATACCGAACTAATTTTGATGATTTTCAACGATTTTCTACCAGTTTTTGATTATACCCGGGCCAGTTTCAAGATCCTTTTAACATTTACGGTGAATAAAGCTATGGCAGCTTGCATTTCCATGTTATTTATCCCGTAAGATATTGCCCTTCCAAATCCATGTGCGTTTTTTAACTCTCCGTTTTTCGCTTCTAT
>NZ_KB906696.1 GCF_000381545.1 Rhodonellum psychrophilum GCM71 = DSM 17998
GACATCTGACAAGGTATAAATGGTTTTGAGCAACAGATACTTAAACATCCGAACAGGACTGTGTGCCATACGTCCATTATTAGAGCAGTATTTATCAACTAACTCTTGGTAAACAAAACTAAAGTCAATGATATCATTGATCTTTCTAAGAAGATTGTCCTTTGGGACTATCAAGTCATAGATGGAACTGTATTGGCTGAACTTAATCTCTTGTTGATGTAATAACATGATATTGAGTTATTTGTATATTAAAATATACAAAAAAAAGGTGTAGAAAAGTAATTTTCCTACACCTTTTTTACTAACATTTTATCAAAGGACTTTTTCAGTGGCCTCGGGAGACAATCCTGCTTCTTTTTTGATTCAAGACCAAAAGACAAATAATTAAATTACTAACTTAGTTTTATCAGACGATTGATTTTCGACCCAAAATGTCCTAAAGGGAGACTGAACGATGATAAACAGGATTTATCCATTTATTAATCCCATATTTTCATAACATAACCGTCCACAAAATAGGAAAAAACTAAAATTTCTCGGTACTTTGTATTCCTTACAGCTATTCTGATAAGAATCTGTTTAGGTTCCCTAAATATTGACAAAAGTTTTTTAATCTTAAAGTTATAAACTTCAGCCATATTCAGTAAAAAGTTTATTTTTATTGGACGTATCAGGGAACACTGATGGGACCTTAAGGGTTAGGGAATTGAAGGGGAATTATTGAAAGAACATCATTATCAAACAACAAAAATTATAAATGGCAAAATCGAGAGAAACTTTTAACAAAAAAGAAAAGGAAAAGAAAAGACTCAAAAAGAAGCAGGACAAAGATGAGAAGAAAGTTGCCCGTAAGGCCAACACAGATAAAAGCGGAGATCTAGATGATATGATCGCCTATGTTGATGCAGATGGAAACATTACCTCAACTCCTCCTGATCCTCTGAAAAAGAGAGTTGTCATTGCCGAGAATATCCAGATTGGGGTTTCGAGACAAGAGGACATTGAGCCTGAAGATCCAACCAGAAAAGGTACGGTAACCTTCTTCAACTCATCAAAAGGTTATGGTTTTATCAAAGACCAGGAATCACAGGAAAGTATTTTTGTCCACTTGAACGGCTGCATAGACAGTATTCAGGAAAGCGACAAAGTGACTTTCGAAACTGAAAGAACGCCCAAAGGTCTGAGCGCAATAAAAGTGAAAATATTGGATAAGGTTTAATTATCCAATATTTTTTAATTTCTTCCTTTATCGACTGAAATTCCCGATCAATTTTAAATACCCAATCAAGTTTTTGATTCTATTGGATACATGAAAATAGCAAGTCTGGCAGATATCAAAAAGGAGTTGAATTTTTTATCGGAAAAAGAACTCATAGCCCTCATTACAGATTTGTCCAAATTCAATATGGACAATAAAAAATATTTATTTTTTAAACTTTATGAACGGGACAATCCTAGGCTTTTCATCGAAATGGTACAGGAGGAACTCAAGAGTGAATTCCAAAATGCCAATATCAGCCATTACCATCTCGCCAAAAAATCCGCGCAGGGCATCCGAAGAAAGCTCAATAAATTTTTGAAAATCTCCAAGGACAAAGCTGCTCAAATTGAGTTGATCATCGATTTTTGCAAAATGTTGCAGGAATATGGTTACCTCCGGTTTCGACATCCCGTCATTGACAACCTATACAAAGTACAAGTCGGAAAAGTCGAAAAATTGATCAGCGGACTTCATGAAGATCTTCAATATGATTTTCAGGACAATCTAGATGACTTAAAAGATTACGTTAGATAATTTACATCTCAATTCTCTGGATCTTGATATGTAATATCTTTGGAATCTGGCGTGATGTCAATAATTTGTTTCCTAGGCCTTTTTAGTTTTGTTTGGATAAAACCGATAATCTTGTTTTTCACCTTTTCCACTTTTTCTGGATTATGGGAAAGCACATTGGTTATTCCAAGCATCAAGGCTGTGCCAATGATGGTCTTTGCAGGTCCGGCAGATGCGCCAACAAGTATTTTTTTCAGAACCAAACCACTCGAAAGGCCCAAAGTGGTATTCAACAAGTTCTGCTTTACTTCCGGAGATTCTGTCGCTTTTTTGAAGGTGTTTTTGATCAGGTTCAAGGGCTTGAGGTTATCAGAGACAAGGTGGAACTCCGCCTTGAGCAATCTCAAATCCTCTTCCCGTTTTCTTTCCAATGCCCAAATCGCAGCATTCAGGTCGGTTTCTGATTTTATTTTTTTCATGATTGGGTCTAATCTAAAATTTGGGAGATGAGTAAATTACTGACGGGTTTTTCTACCCATTTGTGAAGGAAAAAATAGAAAATGATGCTGATAAGGAAATAAAAGGCCCCAACTACAAAAAATCCATAATAAAGTTTTCCCAAAAGATCTCCGAGATAAAGAGATAAGCCAACACTGGATACCAGCAAGAACATTGAAACCATCAGCATGAGACCCATTCTCGCCACCAAAGTCGTCATTATTTTTGATGTTATGGCGACCGTTTTTAGCTTGGACAGTTCAAGGGTGGTTTTGCCAAAAGTCTCAATCCTTTCATACAAAGCATCTATTGATCCTGATTTAATGGTTTCCATAAGATTTATTTTAGTTTTACTTTTCCTTGACTTCAAAAACAGTACCCAATAAAAAAACAGGAAAGGAATATTTTTCCAATCCTGTTCCAAAGTTGGTGATCTTGCAATCCTTTTGTTTTTTAAACGATTCTTCCTCCTTGTATCACCCTTAAAATGACAGCTATAATGGCAATAACGAGAAGAACATGGATCAAACCACCCGCACTGTAGCCGATAAAACCGATTGCCCAGGCAATGATTAAAATCACTGCGATAATATAAAGTAAATTTCCCATAATGTTAAAAATTTAGTTTGAAAGATTGGAATTGGTGTTTTACTGTAATTCACAAATAATTTATTGATTTATTGAGACAATGAAAAACATTCTGTACACTATTTTGTCAATTGCTAAATTTCATAAGGTTTTTTTTGAGACTTTGGGTGTTTTTATTTTTTTGCGTAAAAAATTTCTTGAATCGGGAATATGTTTTAAAGGTTTTATTACTTAAATTAAATATATTATTACATTAAGAGAGAAATGAGTTCTATTTAATCATTTATTTTTCACTCTTTAATCAAATAAAAATGGGATCAGATCAGTTAAAACCGGAAACTTTGACAGATAAGTGGATTGGTTCAAGTGTCAGCGAAAGAGAGGGACAAACTTGGGACAAGAAAAAGGAAATGGATTTCACTTATTCCAACATTGACAAATTTATCCGGCTGAGTTTAGGGGAAAATGCCCACTTCAGCAATGCCATGTACAATGGAGATTTCACCCTAAGTTTGGACGAGGCCCAAAAAAGAAAGTATGATTTTGTGATTGATCAATTGGGGATCAAGGCTGGAACCAAAGTATTGGACTTGGGTTGTGGCTGGGGAGGTTGGCTCAAATATATCAGGGATACTGTTGGCGCAAACGGTGTAGGAGTGAATCTCTCTGATGCTCAAACAGCCGCCTGCATTGAATCTGGGCTTGATGTTTACCTCAAGGATGCCAGATACATCAAACCACAGGATTTCGGTTTATTTGATGCAGTCACGGCTTTTGGGAGTTTCGAACATGTGGCTTCTGTCAAGGATTATTTGAATGGCAATCAGGACGAGGTTTACGATGATTATTTCAAGCACATTTACAACCTTCTTCCCAAAGGGGGGAGGTTTTATATGCAATCCATGGTTTTTGGTAAAAATATGATTCCCTTTGAGGAGATCGATATCAATGCTCCCAAAGGCTCAGATAGTTACATCATGGCACTTTTGCTCAAACATAATCCCGATTCATGGATACCCTATGGTCACGAACATATCCTAAGGGTAGCTGAACCCTATTTTAAGAAAGTTTTTTACAGTGACGGACGACTGGATTATATCAAGACCAATCGGGAGTGGACTAAATTATTCTATAAATTCGACCTAAAAAAATACCTTTGGTTTGCTTCATTGGTCCCCAAACTGATTACCGATAAGGAATTTAGGCACCAACTCGCCGTACTCAGGGTTAGACCAAACAGGGTTTGCTTCGAGAGGGAAATTATGGGACATGCAAGATTGGTATTTGAAAAGAAATAAACCAAAATTTTGAAGGGAAAACCGAAGCCTTGCAATAAAAATATTCGAAAAGAGAATAAAACTGTTGAAATGGCATTCCGTTTACTTTAATTATGCATGAAAAATTATTGGGTCTTTTGATCCTCCTGATAAGTTTGATCACTCCGTTAAAAGCGCAGGAAATCAGTTTTGGATTAAAAAGGAACGCACTGGACTTGCCAGAGCGTATTTTTGAGTTGGTAGAAGTGGTTGACGCAAGACGCAATAAACCGGCGTTGGGCAAAATCTATACCTCTTCCAATCAATCCGTTTTATATGGATTAGAAGGTGGTCTTCAAGAAGGGCTCAAGCAATTTTATAACAATGCCGTCCCGAAAAAAGGTGAAATTCGTCGCATCCAATTGCATGTACTGGAATTTGCCATCGTTGAGCAAAAGCAAGGGAATTCGGTGGCATCAGGGGATATCAAAATGAAATTTGCTTATTACCTTGAAGGTGCTTTTCAGCCTATACATTTGGTTGATTATGAGGCAGGAATGAATTACAGACGATCGATCAACCGGACTGATTTGGTAGGAAATGTTCTAAACCAAGGCATAAAAAAATCAGTTCAGTTTTTGAATGATTGGATAAGAGATCAGGCGGCAGACGACCGAAGGCTAGCCAATAAGGTCCGCGTGGAAATTATTGAAAAAGATCGGATCAACCATCCTGACACTGTTTTTTATAATGCCAATAAACCCATTTCCTTTCAAGATTTTAGGGATAGGCCCAATGTGGCTAGTCGATTCAATGCCACAATTTTCACCAGTTTATCTTTGGAAGGAGCCTCCTTTGTTCAGGAAGGGACAATTATTCTGCCTTTGGAGGTAAAAGTCTATATGCTTCCCGGGTCATCTTGGATAAAAAGCGGTGGCCAAAGTGAGTACACTTTGAACCATGAACAACGGCATTTTGATGTCACCAAGATCGTAGGAAATCGATTGGTTGAAAAGCTTAAGTATATGGATTTGAATCCCGACAACTATGAAGGTTTGGTAAACGATGCATTTTTGGATGCTTTTCGGGAAATGAACCGGCTACAGGAAATATATGATGGTCAGACACGCCATGGTTTGGACCATGGGGCTCAATCTCGCTGGAATACGATACTTGATCAAGCTTTGGAAGGAAATATGACCAGTGTGGAATTGGAATTAATGAAAGGGAAATAAGTTTGATCCGTGTTTGGCTTTACAAATTTAATTCTAACCTGAAATCACTTCATAATCAGTCTCAGTTTATTATTTTTGACTTCACCAAATCGTCTGATTTTCTGACAGTTTGAACCCCTATTGGCGAACCTAATGCATATTTCGCGTTTAAATCCAGAAAGGAAGGTAAAGGAAGTATTCAGGATTCGGCTTCTAACATCCTTAAGATGATCATCAATTGACCAGTATGGTAGGCATTGTGTTCAAGAATGAGCAATGCTTCCCGGAAAAGGGTTTGTCCAGTTCCATAGGGAAAGGGATGCAAAAGACTTTTGGTGTTGTTTAAAAGGAATGCATTGAATTTTTCCCGATCATCAAAAAAATCCTTTTGGGTATTGATCCAGTGTTCGGGAGAATCAGGAAGGTCATTTGTTGGCCAGTATTCTTCAGGCCAGCTGAGCTCTTTGTAATTGGAAGAAGTAGAGAATTCCAAAATGTCTTTTTGGGCAATCCGCATGTGCTCAAATACTTGCCAGAAAGAGTAGGGGAGTCCTGAAAATTTTAAACCAAGTTCTTTAAATTTTATCTTACTGAGAATTTCCTCAATCTTGACAAAGGCATTGCCTCCTAAGATATGTTGGATCAGGAGAGGCGAGAATGATTCTGGCTGGTTGGAGCTCATTTTAAGAATTTTAATATTTATAGAAACGAAGTATATTTAGGATGAAAGTTATAGAAACCAATTTGTTTTTGGTATTCAAGGCTTATAATTTCACGAAGATTTTGACTATCATTGAGAAATCTAATGTATTTAATATTTAGTTTTTATAATCAATAAAATCATTTTATGGCTTTATCGGCTTCAATTCTTGACATTTTAAAAGAATCCACAAGTCCAATGCATTGGCAAAAGGTGTTGACAACCCTTATCTCGGAATTTGGTTGCTCCACAGGCACGTTGCATTCTTTTGACAAGGAATCCCAACACTTGGTACTGATGGCCCAGCAAGGAATTCCTGAATTTCTACTCCCTAAAATGTCTAAAATTCCCATAGGAAAAGGAATGGCAGGGATTGCGGCTGAGCGCAGAAAGCCTGTGGAAATGTGCAACCTCCAGACCGACGACACAGGAGTAGCCCGACCAGCGGCGAAAGAAACAAAGGTAGAAGGTTCTATTGCTGTACCGATGTTGCTTAATGGGGAGTTGTATGGGGTTTTGGGGATTGCCAAGCCGGTTTCGTATGATTTCACCAAAGACGAAAGTGATATGCTGTTGGAAATAGGAGAGTCAATCGGTAGGATTCTCAAATCCGAAACTGTTTAACCCGAATTCCAAGACAGCGGAAAAGTTACGGAAAACATCGAACTTGAGGTAAGTTAGATGGGATATGCTTTAGGTTTCATAATAGGGGGGCAAACTGACAGGAAATCAGACGATTTGGAGAATAAGGCCTGGTCCTCCAATATGGTGAAGTCGAACACAGCATCCATCTGATTGATTATTAATCAATTTCAAGTGGGAAATTGAATTGGTAATGCATAAAACAGGTTTAATTGGATAAGCATTACAATTAAGATCAGATTGATTTTATATGGACCGGAAGGGTTTGTTTGAATCAAAGTTATTTTTTTCAAATTGGAGATGTGGCTTTTGCAACTCAATCGGGTGAAACCTAAGCAGTACATTTCTTCGAAGCCAAGTCTTTGAGGAAGAACATCGGATTAAAAATTGCAATTGGATTTAGATAGGATGCGGTTGGCTATATTGTATGAATTGAATTTTGTAAGCCGGAAAAGAAATTGAAAACTACCGGCTATTTTTTTTCAGTGTCAATAGACAAAGAAGCCGGCCTTTTTTGAGGAGACGAATCAATTAGTTTTTTAAATAAAATACTGTAATATGGAAAACAAAAGATTAGTATCACTTGATGCTTTCAGAGGCTTTACCATTGCAGCCATGATACTTGTAAATTTTCCAGGTGACTGGAATTATGTTTTCAGTCCATTGCGGCACAGTGAATGGTGGGGTATTACGTTTACAGACGTCATTGCGCCTTTTTTCTTATTTACAGTTGGTGTTTCTATCGCCTTGGCTTATTCCAAGCGACTTGAGGCGGGAAATAAACCGCAGGAAATGTATAAAAAACTGTTTATACGCGCCATAAAAATATTCATGGTGGGAATGATCCTAAATTTAGGCCCCTCGCAAGGCTTCGATTCTCAGGTAGATGATTTTGGAATACTGGCTAATTTCAGTTGGGAAGAAGTGCGCTGGGCGGGCACATTGCAGCGTATTTCCATTGTTTTCCTGGTTTGTGGCTTTTTGTTTTTACACACAAGTTGGCGTATGCAGGCCGCTATCGGTGCGATGGTGTTGGTGCTTTATTCCCTAGCAATGCTGTTAATTCCAACTCCTGGGTATGACAAAGCAATGCTTGAACCCGGTGTTAATCTCGCAGCTTGGGTTGATCAGCAGTTACTTCCCGGGAAAATGTGGCGGGGAACATGGGATCCGGAGGGTATACTTAGCACATTCCCTTCTATTGTTACCGGCATCACGGGTTTGATTGTTGGAAGACTTCTGCTTACAAAACAACCCATTGAAGCAAAAGTTAAAACGCTTTTGTTCTCGGGGTTTATCTCATTTATTATTGGTATTGTGTTGACCTGGAACTTTGGGCTAAACGAAAATCTCTGGACGCCTTCATTTGTATTGTTTACTTCAGGAATGGCAGCCATGACACTCGCTTCTTCTATCTATGTGATTGATATGGGGAGCAATCAAAATTGGGCACAATTTGGAGTGGTCTATGGTATGAATGCCATCACCGTGTATGTTTTGGCTGATCTCTTGGCAATTATTTTTTATTATCTCTCATTTGGTGAGCATTCATTGAATGCCCATTTTTTCAATGCATTTACTTCCATTGGCATTGCGCCTAAAGTGGTCAGTTTGCTTTACGCGTCAATTTTTGTGGGTATCAATTTCATTCCGGCTTGGTTTCTTTTTAAACGAAAGATATTTATCAAACTTTAAACCCGAATTCTAAGACATCGAAAAAGTTACGTAAAGCATCTAACTTGATTGAGTTAGATGGAAATAGGCATTGGGATTTCCTATTGGGGTTGGAACTGTAAGAAAATCAGACTAAATAGCAAACAACTGATTGATTGCTAAGTAAATATGGAGTGGAATTGAATGGATAATGAAATGGAGGAAAGACGTATTGCTTAGGTGGTTTACTCGATCAATTTGGGCCTAGGAGACAATAAGAAGAAATTCAAGCAAGATCCAGATTCAGGTCAGTTGTTAAATTCAAAATATGCGTTGTGTTAGCTGATGGGATTGAAACTAGATAACCAATAGGGTCAAGGCAAAAAAAGCAAACAACTGAATATTCATTAATCAACTTCAGGTCAGATTGAAATTGGTATTTCAAATCACTTGTGTAACCTTTAAAGCTGCCGTTAATTATCAATTGGTATACGGTGGGATTTTTTTGGATCTGAATGCAACCAACATGTACGGTTCTCGCAGGCAGCGCTCTTTAAAAGTTATATAATTTACATTATGTTAAATAGAGTGATTCATATATGCTGCATTCCTCTCCATCCGTTTGAAATTCATGATTTTTTAAGTATCCTTATGCTCAATTTAAAAATGAAATGTCCCAAATAAAATCCGCACAGGTTGGCCTCTACCTAGGTCCTCTATTCTTCTTGTTCATCCTACTTTTTCTTTCTCCCAAAGGCATGTCTCCTGAGTCTTTGTCTATGCTGGCTGTGACGGCTTGGGTAGCCACCTGGTGGATTACTGAGTCCATACCCATCGCAGCGACGGCATTGTTGCCCTTGATTTTGTTGCCGCTCTTGGGAGCGCTGAATATTTCCGACACCGCCTCATCTTATGCGCATCCCATGGTTTTGCTCTACATGGGTGGATTTATGATTGCGGTCACCATTGAAAAATGGAATTTGCACAAAAGGATTTCTTTAACCATTATTGCTTTTATAGGAACAAATATCCAAAGGATCATCCTGGGATTTATGGTTGCCACAGCTTTCCTATCCATGTGGATTTCGAATACTGCCACAGTATTGATGATGCTCCCTATAGCTGTTGCCGTGGTGAGCCAGCTTTCCAATGGTTTGAAAGAAACTGGTGCAATCAACCCATCAAGGATTGGTAAAGCATTGATGTTGGGCATTGCTTACAGCGCTTCCATAGGTGGAATGGCCACATTGATTGGAACGCCAACAAACATTATCTTGGCCAGTGTAGTCAAACAATTGTATGCCTATGAAATTTCCTTTTCCCAATGGATGCTCTTTGGTTTGCCTATCTCAATTCTGTTATTGGGGATTTGTTGGTTCTATTTGGTCAATTTGGCCTATCCCTTTCCGAAAAATTTCTCGATTTCTGGTGGAAAAGAAGAAATCGAAAATCAAATCAAACAACTTGGTCCGATATCTACAGAAGAAAAAAGAGTTTTGTGGGTTTTCGGTTTGGTGAGTTTTTCGTGGATAGCAAGATCCTTGATTTTACAGGATTTACTACCTGACCTTGATGATACCATTATCGCGATCACGGGAGTGATTCTCCTTTTTGTCCTCCCCGCTTCTGATGGTAAAACTAAATTATTAGATTGGAAGACCGCCGAAAAGATCCCTTGGGGTATTTTATTGCTTTTTGGTGGTGGATTGTCTTTGGCTGAGGGATTCAAGGAAACCGGACTTGCCTCCTGGATTGGAAATCAATTCGTTTTCCTTGATTTTATAGCTTTTTGGCTTTTTCTTTTGATCATCATTGCAGCAGTTAATTTCTTGACAGAAATCACCTCAAATGTGGCCACGGCTTCCATGCTTTTGCCGATTTTGGCTGCCGTGGCTTATTCCATGGGTGTACATCCATTTGGACTTTTGGTCGCTGCAACCATGGCTGCGAGTTGTGCTTTTATGCTTCCGGTGGCGACTCCCCCAAATGCGGTAGTGTTTGGATCAGGTTATTTGACCATTCCGGATATGGTAAAAGCAGGCTTTTGGATGAATTTGATTTCAATTGCCATCATCACAATATTTTCTTACTTCATCTTGCCTATTTTATGGAACTTGGATTTGGGAAACTATCCTTTTTAAAAAGAGAACCCCGAAATATGCATTGGTCTTCCTAATAGGGTTGCAACCGAAAGAAATTCAATGCTTTATGGATTAAGGAAAATTACCGATATGGTGAAGTCAAAAAAAGTGTACAACTAATTGATTATTAAAGAATTTTAGATTGGAATAGAATTGGTAATGAATGAAACAGGTTAAAAGGATATGCAATTGAAGTTGCCAATTTTAAATCCCCCTACCCCATTCCAGAAAATGATAAAGCTTACCTGATTTATCGTCAGTCTAATTACCCAAATACGGTGAGCAAACGGTGATCATTTCCCTATTGAATGCATCAAGGCTATTGTCATTGTTGCCAACGTTGCCTACACTTAGGATGACTCCATATTCAGGTCCACTGTCAGCAAGATGAACTTTAATATGTCCATCAAAATTCTTGAAATCACTGAAGGTCAAATTCCTTCCGTCAGATAAAGGACCCAGAACGGTTTCACTTTTCAAATCCTTGATGTTCACGGGATTCAAAAGATGAGCTATGGGTGCATCGGGACTGTCAAACCCGCCAAAATGGAGATGAGTAGGAAAAAAATACTCTCCAGCATCTTTTTTACCGGACAATACAATGGACAACTCAAGCGATCCATTCGCCAATTCCCTAACATTTACTTTCCCTTGATAATCAAATTCAGAACCTTGGTAAAGCGCATATTCAAGTTTATTGCTGGTGTATTTTTGTTCCTCTTCTGGTTGACAGGAAACCAGTACAACTGCCATCAATAAATAAAAAGCCAACTTTTTCATTTCTTCTGTGTTTTGAATTAATAACGACCGAATCGAGGATTTGGTTAATTTCACACCTGAATTTATTCAATTTAATGAAGATTCAATGTGATTTTCATCACTTTAAATAAATGACTTGATTTAAACAAAGCCAATGAAGCATTTTGCACTTCTTTTTTCCAATTTGGATCAGAGCAACAAAACCAGTGATAAGCTGGCTGCTTTGGGGGATTATTTTGCACATGCGGTGGATCAAGATCGTTTATGGGCCATAGCACTCTTCACCAACAAACGTCCTAAAAGGCAGATCAATACCCGATTGATGCGGGAATGGTGCTGTGAATGGGCGGAAATTCCCATGTGGCTGTTTGAGGAATCCTATCATTCCGTTGGTGATTTGGCCGAAACACTATCCTTGCTTTTGCCTATTTCTGAGGAGATTCGGGAAGAATCTCTCTCCTATTGGATTCAATATTTGGTTGGGCTGGAAGGATTGGATGAGATTGAAAAAAAAGAAAAAATCATTTATGCCTGGAAATCCCTAGGCAAAGATGGCCGCTTTATTTTCAACAAAATCATCACTGGAGGTTTTCGGGTTGGAATCAGCCAAAATTTGATCACCCAAGCAGTGGCAAATACCTTTGCGATGGAGAAAACAGAAGTTGCCCATAGAATTATGGGCGATTGGCATCCCAACACGGTGAGTTTCCAGGATTTGATTTTAGCCAAAAATTTTTCTGATGACCTTTCCAGACCTTATCCGTTTTATTTGGCCTATTCGGTTGACAAGGAATTGGAGGACCTTGGATCCATTCAAGACTGGCAGATAGAATGGAAATGGGATGGGATCCGCGGCCAGATTATCAAGAGGAATGGGGAAGTTTTTGTTTGGTCAAGAGGGGAAGAATTGATTTCAGAGAAATTCCCAGAATTGATGGAAATGGCAAAGAAATTACCCAACGGAACTGTACTGGATGGAGAAATCCTTGCCTTCCAAAATGGGCAACCCCTACCCTTTTCCAAATTGCAAACCAGGATAGGGAGAAAGAATCTCAGCAAGAAAATATTGAAGGAAGCACCTGTAAGTTTTATCACCTATGATATTTTGGAAAGCCAGGGGAAAGATATCCGAGGATTTTCCATGGGAGAAAGAAGAGCAATTTTGGAGAAAATCGTTTTTGAAACAAAGGAGGAAAATCTACTGATTTCGGTACAGGTGAAAGCCTTGAACTGGCATGAATTGCGTGAACTTCACCTAGAGGCCAGAAAAATGTTTGCTGAAGGTTTTATGCTGAAAAATATCCAATCGACTTACGGGGTTGGGAGAAAAAGAGGGGATTGGTGGAAATGGAAAACAGAACCCTTGACCATAGATGGTGTGGTCATTTATGCCCAGAAAGGACATGGCAGAAGGTCAAATCTTTATTCTGATTACACATTCGGGGTTTGGGATGGGGATAGATTGATCCCATTTGCCAAAGCCTACTCGGGATTAACCGATTTGGAAATACAGGAAGTAGACAAATATATCAAGCAAAACACGCTGGAACGCTTTGGTCCTGTGCGGACGGTAAAACCTGGGCTAGTCTTCGAAATCGCCTTTGAGGGAATTCAGGAAAGTCCCAGGCACAAATCCGGCATAGCACTTCGTTTTCCTCGCATCCAGCGCTGGAGACAGGACAAACCTGTATCGGAAGCAAACACTTTATCAGATCTAAAATCGTTGCTTTCCGAATATGGTGGATAAAGATTTGCGAATTGGCAAGGATTATTTTAAGAGTAAAGGATATCAGCCTTTTGCTTTTCAAACGGAGACATGGGAAGCTTACCTTATGGGTAAATCCGGGTTACTGAACGCACCTACGGGAAGCGGGAAGACTTTTGCACTCTGGATTCCGATCTTATTGGAATATATCCGAGACAATCCCGATGATTGGCAAAAGCCCAAAAAAAATGGTCTCCAGATCATTTGGGTCACCCCTCTACGGGCATTGGCACAGGACATTCAGAAAGCCATGCAGGAAGTTTGCCTTGAAATCGGTTTGCCATGGAAAGTTTCGGTAAGAAACGGTGACACGGATGCCAAACAGAAACTTTCCCAAAAAAGGAACCCGCCTGAATGTTTGGTGACTACTCCTGAGACCTTGCATATCCTACTTTCCCAAAAAGAAAACCAAAAGCTATTCGAAAACCTCAAATGTATCGTGGTGGACGAGTGGCACGAATTGATGGGAAACAAAAGAGGTGTTCAGGTTCAGTTGGCGGTCCAATACATCAAAGCAAGCTGTCCGCTTCCTCTAAAGCTATGGGGAATATCGGCTACCATCGGAAACTTGGAGCAAGCATGCGAAATCCTCGTTGGGAAAAACGCCCCGAGTGAAATCATCCGTGCCAAGATCAAGAAGAACATTACCATGCATACGGTCTATCCTGACGAGCTGGAAAAATATCCATGGTCCGGCCATTTGGGTATCAAGCTTTTGGATAAAATCATACCAATCATCGAAAGCCGATCCTCCCTACTGCTCTTCACCAATACCCGTGCGCAAACTGAAATCTGGTACCAAAAGATCCTGGAAAAAAGACCGGATTGGGCAGGATGGGTAGCCATGCACCATGGGTCTCTGGATCCTGCTGTAAGAGCATGGGTTGAAAATGCCCTGCATGATGGGCGGTTGAAAGTCGTTGTCTGCACTTCAAGTTTGGATTTGGGTGTGGATTTTAGGCCTGTGGATGCGGTCATTCAGATCGGGAGTCCAAAAGGAGTAGCAAGATTTGTCCAGAGAGCCGGCCGTTCGGGACATAGACCTGGGGTGCCAAGTGAAATCTATTTTGTACCTACCAACTCATTGGAGTTGATGGAGGCTGCCGCGCTCAGAATTGCGATCCAACAGGAGGAAATGGAAAATATCCATTGCCCCGAAAACACATATGATGTATTGATTCAGTTCCTGATTACTTTGGCTGTCGGTGAGGGATTTATTTTTGACCAAATCCTGGAAGTCATCCGAAATACCCATTCCTTCCAAAACATCAGCAAGGAAAACTTTGATTGGGTCATAGCATTCGTGACACATGGGGGTGAATCCTTAAGCGGATATGATGAATTCTCCAAAGTAGAAATAGAGGAAAATGGACTTTATAAAGTCAATAACAAAAAAACAGCCATGCGTCACCGGCTCTCCATGGGGACGATTGTGAGTGATCCGATGCTGAAGGTTAGGTTCAAGACTGGAGGCTATCTGGGAATGGTTGAGGAGAATTTTGTTTCAAAACTTAAATCTGGAGACCGGTTTTTCTTTGCAGGGAGAAATTTGGAATTCATCAAAATCAAAGAAATGAGTGCATTGGTACAACTTTCCAAGAAAAAAACGGTGAACGTACCCAGGTTTATGGGAGGTAGAATCTCGCTGACTTCCAAATTGGCTTTTAAAATCCGGGAAATTTTGGAAGCTGCCTCCCAGAATGATTTTTTGACCGAAGAAGCAGAATATATCGCTCCACTTTTGAAATTACAGGAGCGATTGTCTATGGTGCCTGGGCGCACCTTTTTGATAGAAAAGAACAATTCCAAGGAAGGATTCCATCTGTTTTTCTATCCTTTTGAAGGACGAGTTGTCCATGAAATTTTGGGCGCACTGGTGGCATATAGAATAAGCGTGAGTTATCCGATCAGTTTCAGCATAGCGATGAATGACTATGGCTTTGAACTGCTATCCGACATTGACATTCCGATCGAAGAAATTTTGGAACAAGATCTGTTTTCGGAAAAAAATCTCACCGAAGATATCCTGACCTGCATCAACGAAAGCGAAATGGCCAAAAGGAAATTCAGAGACATTGCGACCATTTCGGGATTGGTCTTTCAGGGATTTCCTGGCAAACCATTGAAATTTAAGCATCTTCAATCCACGTCGGGAATTCTTTATGGTGTGTTCCAAGAATATGATTCCACAAATTTGTTACTCGAACAGGCCCATCGGGAAGTTTTGGACCTTCAGATGGAGAAAGACAAAATTTTGGAGGCGATCCGGAAGATCAACCGACAAGAGATACAAGTTAGGTTTCCGGGGCAGTTTACCCCATTTTCATTTCCCATCATGGTTGATCGATTAAGGGCCACACTTTCTTCGGAAACACTCGAGGATAGGATTGTGAAAATGAAAGCTCATTTACTTGAATGAATTAATTGTGATTTGCTTTGATTTCGAGCAACTAAAACCTAGTTTCGATCGATTTATGATCCCTGTAAGCTTATCCCTTGAAAATGTGCCCAAAATTCTTTTTAAAAAAGCAATTGCTAATGCTCATGCAATTGTGCCTAATTGTTTTTTTTCTTGGAATCAAGGTCAATACTGCAAATGGTTCGATATTGATTGCTGGCATTTTGATACAGGAATCAAGCGATACTACTGTAAGTATAGAGAACTTGCAGTACTTCAGTGAGCGGGCTTGGAAAAACCATTATTCAGACTCTGCGCAGGTCTATTATGAGGAAGTAATCGATATGGCCAAGAAGCTTGGCGATAAAAATATCGAGGCCCAAAATCTAAACCGTCTGGGAATTTTTTATCGCAATTTGGATCTTCAAGAGGAAGCCTTGAAATATTATGACGAGGCACTTAAAACCAGCAGGAGTATTCAAAACAAAAAAGAGGAAGGTTTTGCATTGAACAACATTGCACAGATTTATCACTATCAAAACCTTCATGAGGAATCGATTGATTTTTATACAGAGGCACAGACAATTTTTCAAGAAATTAATTTCATGGAAGGACTTGGCTATACCTATACGGGTTTGAGCGCGGCATATAGCGAAATCAAAAACTACCTACTTGCCATTGAGCTCATCAACAAGGCAATCCAAATCCGAATGGATTTGGATCATGAGAGACAAGTGACCATCTCTAAACTTAACCGAGGGGATATTTATTATCAACTTGGGAATTTGGAAGCAGCGGAAGCCGATATTAGGACTTTCTTGGATTATGCCTTGGTTCATGATCAAAGAGGTGCTGTATCCACTTATGGTAAACTTGGAGAAGTCTATTTTAAGGGCAATCAAGATGAAAAAGCCATTGAAATGGCGCAAAAAGCGATTGAGTTAAATGTGTCCCATCCCAATTCAACAGGCATGGTCACCGTATATGGATTGCTTTACCAAATTTTCCTCAAAAAAAATCAACCAGAAAAAGCTATGCAATATTTGGAGCTTTTGTCTGAAGCAAAAAATGCCATCGATGAGGAAAAAACAAAAAATTATCTTTCTGCCTTGATGATCCAAAAGCAA
This sequence comes from Rhodonellum psychrophilum GCM71 = DSM 17998, assembly GCF_000381545.1. Classification (GTDB taxonomy): domain Bacteria; phylum Bacteroidota; class Bacteroidia; order Cytophagales; family Cyclobacteriaceae; genus Rhodonellum; species Rhodonellum psychrophilum. The sequence goes on from NZ_KB906696.1 coordinate 16,516, forward strand.
AAGGATGAAATTGCGGCACTCAATCGGGAGAATTTATTGAAGGATAAAAATGACAATTTCAAATTGTGGATATCCTACATTCTGACGATACTGGTCGTGGTCCTTTTTGCAGCATTTTTTGTCTACTATAGATCTTTTCAAAAGGAAAAAGACAATCTAAATAAGTTATTGGAACAAAAAATCAGGATTCAGAAGCAAGCTGAAGAACTTGACAAATTGAATTTAGTGAAAGACAAGATTTTTTCCATCCTTGCCCATGACCTAAGAGGTCCACTGCATTCCCTTCAGGGAATGATTGAATTGATGAACCAGAATGACCTGACACAAGATGAATTTAAATCCTTCTTGCCCCTGCTTTCTCAAAATCTAGGAAACAACACCATCCTGCTGGAAAATCTCCTAACATGGTCCAAAAGTCAGATGAAGGGAATGGAAGCAAATTTCAAAACTTTTAATTTGTTTTTGGTTATCGAAAACAACTTCTCTTTCTTCCAAAAATCAAACTATTTCAAAGGCCAAAAGCTATTCAACAAGGTCCCTGATCCTCTAATGGTGAAAGCTGACAAAGCCATGTTGGAAGTCGTATTGAGGAATTTGATCTCCAATGCCTTAAAATTCACATCCAAGGATGATGAAATCAAGATCAGTTGTCTTCTAAGATCAGATGGAACCTACACGATCAGTGTTGAAGATTCGGGCGTTGGAATGAAAGAAGAAAGTTTAAACAAGCTCTTTGGGAAAGAATTTATCTCTACATCGGGTACCCATCAGGAATCGGGTACGGGAATAGGCCTTTTGCTTTCCAAGGAATTGATTGAAAAAAACCGCGGGATAATCTGGGCGGAAAGTAAACTCGGCCTTGGATCAACCTTTAAATTTACGATTTCCAAATCCTAATTTGTCCTCCAGAAATAAGGGGTGAATAGAATCAGAATTGTGTAAAGTTCAAGTCTTCCCAGGAGCATGATGAAGGATAGAAATACTTTTGCGGTGGGAGAAAAGAAAGAAAAATTATCGACGGGTCCCACTTTTCCGATTCCAGGCCCCACATTTCCCAAACAAGTGGCTACAGCGCCAAAAGATGTAAGGATATCATATCCCATTATCGTGAGCACGATAGAACCCATCACAAAGATCATGAGATAAATCAAGAGGAAATTCATAATGTGTGTGATGATTTTCCCTGTTACCCGATCTCCATTTATTTTTAGTGGAACTACCGCTCTTGGATGAACGATCCTTTTGAATTCCAGCCAACTATTTTTAAAAAAGGCCAAATGCCTGACAAATTTAATTCCCCCAGCAGTAGAACCCGCAGATCCACCCATAAACAAAAGCATGAAAAAAATCAATGTGATTCCAATATGGTACCTGGTATAATCTGCAGACACAAATCCGGTAGTGGTTATCAAAGAAACAACTTGGAACAAGGTATCCCTGAATGCCTTTTCGTATTCCAAACCACTGATAAAGTAGATGGGAATAGACAACCCAATTCCCAAAAGAATGATGGTGGTCGCATAAGCTTTAAATTCATCAGACCGAAATACCCTGTCAAATTTCCCGGTAAGACTGAAATAGATGACCGTAAAGTTAGTACCTGCCAAAAACATAAATAAAATTGCTGTATACTGGATAAATGGGCCATCATAATACGCCATACTGGAATTTTTGGTGGAAAAACCACCCGTGGCCATGGTGGTTAAGGCATGGTTCACCGCATCATAAAAATCCATCCCTCCAAGAAAATACAAAAGCCCTGCGGCAAAGGTCAATCCAACATAGATATACCAGAGACGTTTTGCTGTTTCCCGGATTCTCGGATGCAATTTGTCGGAGGTTGGCCCCGGGGATTCTGCCACAAATAGTTCAATTCCACCAATTCCCAAAAGGGGAAAAATAGCGACGGTCAAAACGATGATACCCAAACCACCGATCCACTGCGTCATGCTTCTCCAAAATAAAATACCTTTAGGAATTACTTCAATATCCGTTAGAATGGAGGCTCCCGTAGTCGTCAATCCCGATACCGTTTCAAAGAGGGCATCTGCAACATTCGGAATGGTACCGCTGATCAAATAAGGCAGCATCCCAAAAATGGACATCAAGAACCAACTGACCGATACAATCATGTATCCTTCTCGCTTTCGGATATTTTGATCTTGTTTGGAAAAGGAGAAAAATAGAATCGCCCCTATCAGTCCAGAGACAATGGCGGCAGCTATCAGGGAGATTTCATCCCCGCTTTCATAGTATAATGAAAATCCAACACCAGGAAGCATAAGAAGCCCAAGAAGCATCAACAATGCACCCATAATCTTTCCAATGGCCTTGAAATGAATCATCTGTTAATGGAAAAGTTTTTCTAGTGGGATTTTGGCCTCAGGCAAGGCCATCACGATCGCCTTGTCATTGATTTGAAGGATAAAATCTCCATCGGGGATAAACACATCATCGTTCCTGATGACTCCTGCGACGATGGCAGTTTCCGGAAAATGAAGGTCTTTCAAAGCTTTTTTGGTTACACGATTGTTTTTTGTCACCACAAACTGAATGAATTCAGCATCTACACCATATATCCCGGAGACTGCTTCCACATTTCCTTTTCTCAGGAACCTGGTGATCTGATTCGCTGCAACTAGCTTTTTATTAATCAAAGAATCCACACCGATGCTATGTGAAATATGGATGTATTCTCGGGTATCCACATGGGCAATCGTCTTGTAAACGCCGTGGTTTTTGGCACTCAAACTCGTAATAATATTCGTTTCTGATGATTCTGTCAAGGAAATAAAAGCATCCATTTGCTCCAGGCCTTCCTCAATCAAAAGTTCAACATTTTTATAGTCTCCATTGATAACCAATGTTTTATCCAGTCTTTCAGAAAGCCATTTACACCTTTCTTTATCCCTATGGATGAGTGTTACCCTGTATTCTGCTTCCAACTTCAGTGAGGTTGCAAAGGCCATATCGTCCCCACCGATGATCATGACATTTTTGATATCTACCCTTTTTTGATCCAGGATGGCGATGATGGATTCTACATTTTTTTTATTGGAAATAAAGAAGACATGGTCGTTGTTTCTAATGATCGTATTTCCTTTTGGGATGATGGTCAATTGGTCCCTAACGATGGCAATGATTCTGATATCTTCAAAAAGTAAATTGCTCGTTTCGGAGATTTTTTTGTTCACCAAGGAACTGTATTGATCGAGTGTAATCCCTACTACATTCAGTTTTCCCTGTTCGAATTCAAAAACATCTGAAAAGGAGGAATTCTTGATCATTCTATAGATTTCCGCACTGCCGAGCATCGTTGGGGAAATGATATTGTCAATCCCGATGTTTTTGAAATATTTATCGTTTTCCGGACTCAAGTAATCATGGGTTCTTACCCTTGCCAAAACCCGGTTGGCGCCAAGCTGTTTGGCAAGTGAGGCCGTTACGATATTGGTTTTTTCGGAAGTGGTCACGGCCATGACCATGTGGGCATCTTTGACATTTGCACTTTTGAGGACTTCCAAAGAAGTGGAATCACCCAATATTGTCAACACGTCCAAATGCGCAGATACATTGTCCAATACATCTTTATCGGTGTCGATAAGGATGATGTCTTTGTTGTCATAGCTAAGGTGTTCGGCAAGATGGTAACCCATATCTCCCGCACCTGCTATTACGATCTTCATGCCCATGGATGTGAAATTTTAGAGGTAAATCCGGCCGGCAAATTTAACTACTTTAATGGGCTTTTAGAGATAAAAACTCATTATGTTTTGTTTCAATCCAAAAAACATACTTGAAAATAATTTTACTTGCAAAAAGACTTCAAATATTTTTCACTGGCAGGATTTCCGAATTGAATGGCTTTGTTCCAGTCATCACATGCTGCAGCTCTTTTGTCTGTTTTGTAGTAACAAAATCCTCTGTTGGTGTAGATATCAGGATTGTCTGGACTGAGTTTTAGAGAATAGGTGTAGTCGGGAATGGCTTTCGCATGTTGGTTGGTTTTCAACAAACAATTTGCCCTATTGAAATAATAAGCCCAGACGATAGGAAAGTCCTCACCGTTGATTTTGCTAAAAGCAATGGCCTCAGAATACGCCTTGATCGCCTCAGGATACCGATTTTCAGCCTGAAAAACATTCCCGAGATAATAAGCCAATTCATCATCTTCTTCAAAGATTGACAAACTTTCCTTTAGGATTCTTATCAAATTGCCTGTTTTGGAAGGGATATTCCTGGTGGCACTGTAATAATTCACATAAGCTGCATGAAAAGATGGATCCTTCTCCATGACTGTTTCCAATAATTCTGAAGCTTTTTGATAATTTCGATCGGAAATCATTCCTCTTGCAGTCTGTGTGATGACTACAGAATTGTTCCGTATATTTTCATCAACATCATAAATCTTTTGGGCAAAAAGAGGATTTGCTAAAAACAAAAATGCAATGATCTGAATGTACTTCATAACTTGTTTTTTTTCAAACATACACAACCAATATTCAAGGACCATCCTTATTCCAAAAACTTTTTACCCTCCTCTTCCGGCAATTCTTCCACCTCTTTTAACTTCCTCTGGATCACCCGGGTTCTGGTACCGACCAAATTGTCCAGGTCTGTATGTGCTTCGTGGATTTTTTTCTGTGCCCTGCTGATCAGGTCCCCAAACTTGGAGAACTCTGTTTTTACGGCACCCAAAACCTTCCAAACTTCGCTGCTTCTCTGTTGGATGGCCAGTGTCTTGAAACCCATCTGAAGGCTGTTCAGAATCGCGGCCAAAGTGGTGGGGCCGGTCATGATGATCTTATAATCCCGCTGTAAAATCTGTGCCAAATCCCCGTCTCGAAGAACTTCTGCATACAAACTCTCCATGGGAAGGAACAAAACCGCAAAATCTGTGGTGTAAGGGGGATTGATGTATTTTTGGCTGATCTCTTGTGCGGATTTTTTTATGGCTTTGAAAAGATCGGCGCGAGCGGCATCGATCACGATTTTGTCACCCAAATCATACGCATCCAACAAACGGTAATAGGTCTCCTGCGGAAATTTGGCATCCATTGGTAGAAAGACAGGGCCATCTTGGCCATTTCCAGGCATCTTGATGACAAATTCCACCCTTTCGGAATTGCCTTTTTTCACTTGGACATTGTACTCAAACTGGTCGGGAGCAAGGATATTTTCCAAAATACTCTGCAACTGGTATTCACCCAATACTCCCCTGCTTTTCACGTTGCTGAGTACTCTTTTCAAATCCCCAACTCCAACGGCAAGGTTCTGCATCTCTCCTAAACCTTTTTGTACCGCCAACAATTGTTTGCTGACCAATTCAAAGGATTGACCCAATCGGACGTCAAGCGTCTTTTGAAGCTTCTCATCGACGGTTTCCCTCATTTTCTCGAGTCGTTCTTCGGTGGACTGAAGCATTCGCTCCTGTTTCAGGATCAAATCCTGGAATTTCTCTCTTTGGAGATCATTGAATTCCTTGACATTTTCTTTAAAAAGTCTTCCAAAATCCCGTAAAACCTCGGTTTGGTCCTTGGTGTTTCCGCGGAGTGTTTCGAAGACCAATCCAAATTGTGCCATCAATCCATTGGTGATTTCAGCCCTGTTTGCTTGCATTTGCTGGGCGGTATCCTGACGAAGTTGGGAGAGTTCTCTTTGCAAAAGATCCGGATCGGCCACATTGCTTCTTGATTTTAGGATAAAATAAACCAATAGGGCGGATTGAAGAAGCAGGATGGAGACAAGGAAAACATCAAGGGACATAACTGAGATATTTAGGAGCGGAAAAATAGTCCATATCCAGTTGAATGCCTAAGAATGACAAATATTCCCTGACAGTCTCCGTCGGAATTTCCTCCATAGGGACGTGACCAGCTCGTTCGAACACCTTCAATTTTGCGCCCGGAATATCAGCCGCCAATTGCTTTCCCCTTTCCAAAGGGATCCATCGATCTTCCTCTCCCCACATGATCAATACCGGCATCTTCAGTCTTTTAAAATCGATCTCATAAGATTTCCTTGTCGTCAGGCGATCGATGGTGGCCTGCCTATTTCCTTCCCTTCTGATCAATTCATAATATCTGGTCACCGATTCTTCTTTGATTTTGGCTTGGTCAAAGAAAACCTGCTCCATATTCATTCTAAAAATGAATTTCGGTGTACATTTCAAGAGCAGATTTGAAAAAATGGGATTTTGTGCCAGTTTAGTGATAGAACTGATCAGATTACCCGAAGGTTTCTGGCTTCCTGAATTCCGTTGCTTCGCCGGAAAGGAAGCGTCAATCAAATTCAAGCTCAAGATCCGTTCAGGATGATCCGAAGCCATTTTCAAGGCGACTCCCCCTCCCATCGAATTTCCCGCCACATGAAATTCATCCAAATCAAGTTGGTCGGCTATGCCAAATACAAGAGCGGAATAATCAGAAATGCCATAGCCTTTTCCGGGGTCCGGTCCGGTCAATCCATGTCCGGGAAGATCCATCGAAATAGTCATAAAATAAGGACTCAATTCTTTTTCCCAAGCCTCCCATGTATGCAAAGAAGAAAAGCTTCCATGAATCAAAAAAATCGGTTCCCCCTCCCCTTTTATTTTGACATGCACATTCAACCCATTTACTTTCAGGAAGAATGAGTTTTGATCGGCATATTTCTCCACCAAGATTTCCGGGGAAATATCTTTTCGGTAAGATCCGATCAAGATAAGGATGACCAAAAGAGTTAGAATCAGGAAAATCCTGAATATAATTTTGAGAATTTTTTTCATGGAGGACAATCAGATGAAACAAGTATAATCAATAATTCTGATTGTTAAAAAGAGGATTTCAGGTATATTCAAGCCATGTTATGCATTCCCAATTCCATTTCAACCGGAAATTGCTTAATTGGCACACCGTTATTTACGGTTTTTGATTCTCAATATCGGTTATATGCCTTATTCTATCAATAGTTTGACTTTTTTTGCATTTTCAACCTCTGATAGGAAACCTAATGCATATTTCGATTTCAAAGCCTCAAGTTACTTGTTATGATCAAAACACTCCTCCTTTCTCTCCTTTTGGGCAGCATTGCCTTATCCGATTTGCCCACAGAAAAATCTCAAAAACTAGCTAACCTGGAACCCATCAGATTGACCTTGGCCGAGGCAAACCGTTTGGCTTTGCTCCCACTCCATTGTATGCAGGTGGAATACCCGAATAAACTCAATCAGACTTTGGAAAACGAAAGCTACCTAAAAGGTCCTATGGAATTGCATCCGGCCTTTTACGGTTGTTTTGACTGGCATTCAAGCGTCCATGGGCACTGGATGTTGGTGACCCTCTTGCGACAATTCCCTGATTTGGACAATCGTGAAGAAATAAAGGAAAAGTTAAAGACCAACTTATCTGCCCTTAATATTGAAAAAGAAGTATTCTACTTCTCAGGGCCACAGAATGCAAGCTTTGAGCGGACCTATGGTTGGGCCTGGATCCTGAAACTTGCCGAGGAACTGCACCAATGGGAAGATCCTTTGGCGAGGGAACTGGAAGCAAATCTCCAACCGCTTACGGAGTTGATGGTGGAAAAATATTTGGAGTTTCTTTCCAAACTGATATATCCCATTCGGGTGGGAGAACATTCCAACATTGCATTTGGGCTTTCCTTGGCTTATGATTATGCCGAAACAGTGGAACACCAACCCTTAAAGGAACTCATCCGGCGGCGGGCCTTGGATTGGTTTGAAAATGACGAGAACTGTCCCTTGACCTGGGAACCGAGCGGTTTTGATTTCCTTTCCCCTTGTTTTCAGGAATTGGACATCATGCGGAAGGTTTTGGGTAAGGAGGAATTCAAAATTTGGGCAAATGGATTTTTGCCGCAATTGGCCAAAAATGATTTTTCTCTCGAGCCGGGTAGAGTGAGTGATAGAACCGATGGGAAATTGGTCCATTTGGATGGGCTGAACTTCAGCAGGGCTTGGGTGATTTACGGTTTGATCCATGCTTATCCCGAGGATTATGGACATTTGATGGCTGTTGCAAATGCCCATATTCAATACTCTCTTCCCTCTATTGTAGATGACAATTACGAAGGCACCCATTGGTTGGGGAGTTTTGCGGTTTATGCATTGTTGCAAGCCCCATGAGAGGCAATTGGAGGAATTATATAGGTCCGGGTCCACTGGTTGCAGCTGCTTTTATCGGGCCGGGGACTGTTACCGTTTGCACGCTTGCCGGTGTGAATTTTGGATTTGACCTGCTGTGGGCTTTGGCGCTCTCCATGGTTGCGACCGTAGTATTGCAGGAAATGGCTGCTCGGATTGGCCTGGTCACCCAGAAAGGCCTGACTGAAGTCATCGGTGAAACGCTGACCAAAGGCATCGTCCGCTATTTTTCACTGGGTTTGATCCTACTTGCCATTGTTCTTGGAAACGCCGCTTACGAAGCCGGTAATATCAGTGGTGGAGCGATGGGAATTGAAATCTTCATCAAAGCACCGGTATTGACCATTGGTCAAGCAAGTATAAACATGATCAATTTGTCCATTGGATTGATCGCTCTGGTTTTGCTGATGACCGGGAATTACAAATTGATTGAAAAATATTTGATTGCTTTGGTCATCCTCATGAGCATCACTTTTTTGGTAACTGCCGTGATGGTCAGACCATCCATGTTGGCTATTTTTCAGGGATTCGTGCCTGGAGTTGACAGCGGTAACATCCTGACGATAGTCGCCTTGATTGGCACCACGGTGGTTCCATACAACCTGTTCCTTCATTCCTCATTGGTTTCAAAAAAGTGGAAATCGGGAAAGGATCTAAAATTTGTACGCGTGGACACCATTGTTGCGGTGGTCTTGGGAGGCCTGGTATCTATGGCCATTGTCATCACCGGTGCAAGCGGAAATGCAGATGCAATCAACAATGCCGTGGATTTGGCCCTTGGCTTGGAGCCCTTGTTGGGTGCTGCTGCTAAATATTTTATCGGATTTGGATTGTTTGCCGCTGGGATCACCTCTGCGATAACCGCCCCATTGGCAGGTGCTTTTGTGGTGGCGGGTTGTTTTGGTTGGTCCACGGATATAAAGAATTGGACCATGCGGGTGAGTATTTTGGCCATTTTGGGACTGGGTTTGGTTTTTTCCTCTTTTGGAATAAAACCCGTCCAATTGATCACCTTCGCCCAGCTAGCCAACGGGATATTGCTGCCACTCCTCAGTGCCTATATTTTATGGGTGATCAACAAAGCCTCCGTGATGGGGAAATACAGAAATTCTTTGGGCTTCAATGTCCTAGGTTTGGCGATCTGGGTGATTACTTTGGTTTTGGGAATCCGCAGCATCATGCGGGTATTGGAGGGTATTTGAGAGGACTATCCCTTCAAATGGATTTCCGTCAGATCATTTAGAAAATCATGAACCCATATTTGTCGGATGCATTTCAAGGAGGGATTTTATTTCATGTCCTTTGAGGAGCAAAACGATTTTCCATCCCCTTGTTTGGAGACTTCATCACATATTTTTGCTTGAAAATGGGGCTTCCACTATTCTTGCATAATGATTTCAGGGAAAAAATTGGCGCCGAGAAAAAACCATTGGAAGGTATATCTTCTGATCCTATCGGGATTGCTCTACAATCTTCATTTGGCATTTCAAATACATCCCAATCCAGATGTGAAAAAGCCTGGAATGGAAAGCCCTCCGATTTTCCCTGAGTCATCCTCCTATTTTGGGATCTCTCCCGATTCCCTCCAAAAAAATGAAACACTTACCCAACGCATTCAAAAACTTTAAGACTTCCAACATGAAAGAAAAAGCTTTACCCTTCAAACAAATAGAATGGTGGATACTGACATTGTTATTTTTGGCCATCGTTTTGGTCAATGTCCTCGATGCAGGAATTTTTTACAGAGACGCCACTGACAGGGAATTGGAGTCCTACTTTGCGAAAGTATTTATCCCATTGACGCTTTTTCTTTCCTTTTATCTTTTCCATATCCGATTGCTCCCCAAATTCTTTTTAGAAAGAAAAAAATGGAAATTGATCCTCTATGCAATTTTAATATTGATAGGCTCTTGGGTTATCATCGGGACATTTTCGGTGGTGGCCGGAATGACAAGGGATTTTATGATCCCATTCTATTTCAATACCATCGCCATATATGTAGGTTACCTGGTGTTTGTCTATATACTGAATCAAGTAATCTATCCCCCAAAACTTAAAGATTATCAGGTTTACAATGCCTTCCGATTGGTTGCCCTATATTTGTTTGTTTTGCTCTTTTTATTCCAATCACATTCCATCATTCATTCGGCCATTTTGGGGGCTTATGGTTTGGTAATGCCTGTGCTGATCCTTTTGGTGTTGTTCAATTTCTTTCTGGTATATGGAAATCGAAAGGCGAAAAAAAATAGACTGGCATGGACGTATTATTATTCCTTGATTGCTTTTGTTGTCGTCCTATTTATTTTCCTCTCAATATTTAACCAAAAAGGAGAGTTTTTGATTGCTGGTCTATTCGTTATTTTCTTGATTATGGTCCTCATTTTTCCATTGTCAAATCTGTTTTTCAACAAGTATGACCACTACTTAAGTCAATTGACAACGCTTACCTATAAGGTTGACCAGAGTTCAGCCAATCTCAGTTTTCTCCGCTCCCAAATCAATCCCCATTTCCTGTTCAACGCCCTGAATACGCTTTATGGCACTGCGCTTCAGGAAAATGCAGAAAGAACGTCTGAAGGCATCCAGAAACTCGGCGACATGATGCGCTTTATGCTCCACGAAAATAATCAGGATAAAATCCCTTTGGAACGGGAAAAAGAATACTTGGTCAATTATGTAGACCTTCAAATGCTCCGCATCAAGGACCAGGAAAACATTGAAATCCTATTCAACCGGAGTCAAGAAGCTTGTGCAGGTGAAATTGCACCGATGTTGTTGATTCCATTTGTGGAAAATGCATTCAAGCACGGCATCAGCTTCCAGAGCAAATCCTGGGTGAAAATCAGCTTGAGATGTTTGTCGGGATCTGTACATCTGGATGTAAACAACAGCATACACCGATCCAATGCTGAGGACCCCGAAAGAAAAGCTTCTGGCATTGGACTCGAAAACGTCAGACAAAGACTTGAACTTCTTTATCCAGGCAAACATGAATTGGTCATTCGGGAAAATGAGGTTGAATATTTTGTGCATTTATCCATTCAATTGACCTAAAATGCTGACAGCAATAGCCATAGACGATGAACCCATGGCTTTGGAAGTGGTGAAATCACATGCTTCTAAAGTGCCATTTTTGGAACTCAAATCTGTTTTTACCGATGCCATCAAGGCCTTGGATTATATCAGGGAAAATCCCGTAAACCTGATTTTTCTGGATATCAAAATGCCGGATATCTCAGGAATTGAATTGGCTACCCTGATCCCAAAGGAAACGATGGTCATCTTCACCACGGCCTATTCCGAACATGCCGTCAAAAGCTTTGAACTGGATGCCATTGACTATTTGCTGAAACCATTCAACCTCAGCCGATTCTTGAAATCCTGTCAAAAGGCCCAGGAATGGCACGATCTCAAAAACGGACCATCGCATGGATTTCTATTTGTCAAAACCGGATATGAACAAATCAAGGTCAATTTTGAGGATCTTTTGTTTTGCGAAGCAACCGGAAACTATGTCACCTTCCACCTACCCAATCAGAAAATACTCAGCAGAATGACCCTGGGTGAGGTGGAAAGCCTTCTCCCAACCGGTTTTCTAAAAACCCAAAGGTCTTTTGTCGTGAATACCTTATTGATCCAAAAAATAGAACGCCACCAAGTGACCATTTCGGGAAAGACTGTCCCGGTCAGCAATACCTATTATGATGCGCTTTTGGAGAAATTAAATTGAGAAGGTTTTTTGCAAAAAAAACCATTCACTCAGTAAAGAATTAAAGTAAAGTATGCTTTTTTTTATGGAAATGGTAATTTTATAAAAATTGACCTCCGTGAAAAACAACCTTTCAAAACTTTTGTGCAATCTCGCCCTCCTCATGCTACTTGGAATATTTTCCTGCAGCGAAAAATCCAAGCTTATCCAAAAACAGGACTCCAACTCCCCGCAACTGGAAACCAGCGATAAATCTACACAGGCGAGGCTAGAAAATAGCCGTACTTCCGAAATCGATTTGAGGAAATCCGAAGATAAGGAAGGGAATTTGGTAGGGGTCTATTTTATGCCTTCCTGGAATACCTCTCCAGATCCCAACAAGGATATAGACAGTTTTTGGTCCTGTATTACGGGTAGGGAAGATTGCTCTCATTTAAAAAACCCTGCGATATGGGGACCGAAAGGTAGAATTTACAACAATCGCTATCCTTATGAAGGACCTTTTTTGGACAGAAAACCCCATACTTCTTTAAAAGGATTTTACAAAAGAACCGATCCCGAGGTTGCCAAAAAACAGTTGGAATACATGAAGAATTATGGGATTGATTTTTTTGCGTACAACTGGTTTTTTGGAAGGCATTATTTTCATCACCGCAATTTTGCGCCGCAAGCCAATATTTATTACCCTAAAGGTTGGGAAATTGATCCTGCGCGAGATGGTCGGGTTGCGGTACCTGGCTTGGAGGAATGGAATGATCAACTGACTATTTTGCTCCGGGAAAATGAGAAGCTACCCGCTTCAAAACAAATGAAATGGGCCATCAATTGGTGTGATGACAGCGATGAAAGATGGAGATTGTGGTTGGATGTTGGTTCACCCGCAAGTTTGGCTGCCAAAAGGAACTACGCAGGAGAAAAACCAGATAAAGCCCTTTACCTTCAGGTTCATGATAAAATCACGCAACTTTGGATAGATAAATATTTTGGAAGGACCGATTATCTCAAAGATGAAAATGGACGTCCTATCGTCTACATTTATTTCCCCCAAGACATGGAATCCAGAGCTGCATTCTATGGAATCAGCATGCAGGAACTTTTGGATCGCTCAAAGGCCAGGGCTATAAAAAATGGATGGCAAGGAATCAAATTCATCGCCGTAGCATCAGGTCCAATGTTGCCCATCGAAAAACAATATGGGTTGCCAACCAAATGGATCCCAAACAATCCAACACGACCTTGGGAAGGCGGAACCTATACAGACAAACTGCTTTTGCAGGATTATGTGCCAAGGCTCAAAGGAATGGGTTTTGAGGGAATGACTGGGTACGTCTATCATAATTACTACGAGCAAGACAATAAAAGTTATGCCGATATGAGGGCTACTTATCGAGGACATTGGGACAAATGGAGTAAGTTTTATGCGCGGGATCCCGCTTTTGACTATCAAGTTCCGGTAGCCATGGGATGGGATATGCGACCCGTGGGTGGAACTTGGCCGCAGCCATCAGGCTTTCCAAGTGAACCAATCAAAGACAGGGTCCACAGTACCAAAGCCACTTTTAAGGCCAAAATTCAGGAAGCAAAGCGTTTATCCGATACATACAAAAATACCAATGGAAACACGATCATGGTTTGCTGTTGGAATGAATATTTGGAGGGAAATTACATCGAACCCACCGTTGGCCTTGGCTTTGATTATTTGGAGGCCATTCGGGAGGTTTTCTCAAAAAAGAAATAGGATTTCCTTCAACGGTTTTTTCGCATGCTTTCCTTTTCTTACTTTAGTTTACTTGTATAAACCCAATCAGACGCATGCGAAAATTAGTTTTTGGATTACTTTGTGTATTGTCCAGCCAATTGACCTTTGGTCAAGGAACCCGATTGCTCCGGGAGCCTGCCATCAGTAAGGAGTATATTGTTTTTGTCTATGCCAATGATCTTTGGCGAACCAGCATCAGCGGTGGGGAATCCATTCGACTGACCAGCAATGAAGGAGCAGAAAATTCACCCAATTTTTCACCTGATGGAAAACATATCGCTTTTTCTGCCCAGTACGATGGGAATACCGACGTGTATGTGATCGCAACAGCAGGTGGAGAACCAAGAAGGTTGACTTGGCACCCCGGAGCTGATTTGGTGACAGGTTGGACCCCGGATGGCAAGCATATTCTTTTTAGTTCCAGTAGAGAAGGAGTGCCAACCAAAGAATCAAAGTTCTACAAAATTTCTTTGGAAGGGGGCATGGAAGAATCCCTTCCCATCCCAAGGGCGGTCAATGGAAGGATTTCTGCCGACGGCAAGCACATTGCCTATCAGCAGATCGCTTTTTGGGATGCCGAATGGAGAAACTATCGTGGAGGCCAAGCCAAACCCATTTGGATAGTGGACCTTACGGATTTTTCATTGAAAATGACGCCACAATCAGACAATGAACGCCATACCCAACCCATTTGGCTTGGAAAAAGGATTTTTTTCCTTTCGGAAAGGGATTTTGCCAACAATGTCTGGTCTTATGATCCTCAATCCGGGGACTTGAAACAAGAAACTTTTCATAGCGATTTCGATGTGAAAAATTTAGATGCAAATGAAACCCATGTGGTCTACGAACAAGGAGGATATCTCCATTTATTGAATCCCACCAGTGGTGAAACTAAACAATTGGAAATTACGGTTAAAGGTGATTTTCATTGGGCAAGAGAAAGATGGGAAACTGTCACTGGAAATCGCCTGACGAATGCATCGCTTTCTCCGACGGGACAAAGGGCACTTTTTGAATATAGAGGTGAAATCCTGACCGTTCCCAAAGAAAAAGGTGATGCCAGAAACATTACCCAAAGCTCGGGAGTCGCTGACCGCGCACCGGTCTGGTCACCAGACGGGCAGCAAATTGCCTGGTTTTCGGATCTATCAGGAGAATACCAATTGATGATCGGTGACCAAGAAGGCTTGAATGCCCCTAAAGTCATCCAGTTACCCAGCAAGTCGTTTTACTTCAAACCCGATTGGTCTCCTGACGGAAAATTTATTTCCTACACGGATACAGATTACAACCTTTGGTTTGTCAACATAAATTCCGGAGTGGCCAAGATTGCAGACACCGAAAGATTTGCACATCCCAACAGATCCTTGAATCCTGTGTGGTCTCCCGATAGCAAATGGATCGCTTACGCCCGCCTGCTCGACAGCCAATTCAAAGCAATTTTTGTCTACAACATCGCGTCGGGAAAGAAAATCCAGGTGACAGACGGAATGGCGGATGCAATTTCCCCTGTTTGGGATATCAGCGGGGATTATCTCTTCTTTTTGGCCAGTACCAATTTCGGATTGAATACGGGATGGTTGGACATGAGTTCTTATGACCGACCCACAACTCGGAATCTCTATCTCAGCGTCTTGAGTAAGACCGGAAAATCTCCGCTTCTTCCCCAAAGTGACGAAGAAAAAGCAAAGCCAGCCGAGGCCAAAGAAAATGACAAGAAAGCAGAAAAAAAGGATGAAATAAAGCCTGTTGTCATTGATGAAGAAGGTTTGTGGAATAGGATTGTTGCTGTGGACATTCCCGACAGAAATTATATGGAATTGATGGCGGGCCCCGAAAACCATGTTTTCTACACAGAAGCGATCCCGAACCAACAAGGCGTCAACTTGCACCGTTATAATTTCAAAGATCGGAAAACTGAGATTTACCTCTCAGGCATCAACACTGGCTCGGTTTCTCAGGATAGAAAATCATTGCTTTACCAAGCCAATGGGAATTGGGGAATTATCGAAACTACCGGTGGTCCGAAAAAAGTGGGAGATGGAACCTTGAAAGCCTTGTCCAATTTCAAGGTAAAAATCACCCCAAAAGAAGAGTGGGGACAGATTTACCGGGAAGGCTGGAGATACCAAAGGGATTTTCTTTACGTAGACAATGTACATGGTGCGCCATGGGATGAGATTTTTGATTGGTACAAGCCTTGGGTGGAGGATGTGAGACACCGCTCGGATTTGAATTACATCATCGATATCCTAGGCGGAGAAGTAGCAGTTGGGCACAGTTATACATCAGGCGGAGATTTCCCATCTGTCACCAGCACCCCGATCGGTTTGTTAGGAGCAGATTATGAAATCCACCAGGGAAAATACAGAATCAAGAAAATCTATAATGGAGAAAGCTGGAATCCAAACCTTCTTGCTCCCTTGTCCCAGCCAGGATTGGAGATCAGAGAAGGAGATTACCTCTTGGAGGTCAATGGCAAAGAAATCAAATCAACAGACAATATCTATCAGTACTTTGAAGGGATGGCCAACACCCAAATCAAAGTTAGGGTCAATACCAAACCGTTGACTGATGGATCCAGGGTTTTGACCGTCGTACCTGTAGCCAATGAAAACCAATTGAGAATGATGGATTGGGTAGAAGGAAACAGAAGAAAGGTTGGGGAAATGTCTGACAACAAGCTTGCTTATGTCTATATCCCAAACACGGGTCAACCTGGATACACTTATTTCAATCGGTATTATTTCTCCCAACAGGATAAAAAAGGAGCCGTGATCGATGAAAGAAACAATGGAGGTGGATCTGCCGCTGACTATATGGTGGACATCATGGCGAGGGAACTCCATGGTTATTTTAACAGCAAGGCAAACGATAGAAGACCCTTTACGACACCCATGGCCGGAATATGGGGGCCTAAAGTGATGCTGATCAATGAAAGAGCAGGTTCTGGTGGAGACCTTCTCCCCTATCTGTTCCATAAAATGAGAATCGGTCCACTGATTGGAACCCAAACGTGGGGCGGATTGGTGGGCACTTGGGATAC
This sequence comes from Rhodonellum psychrophilum GCM71 = DSM 17998, assembly GCF_000381545.1. GTDB lineage: Bacteria > Bacteroidota > Bacteroidia > Cytophagales > Cyclobacteriaceae > Rhodonellum > Rhodonellum psychrophilum. Next base: position 33,173 of record NZ_KB906696.1, read on the forward strand.
ACCCGCATTCTTGGACGGCGGCCGAATGGTGGCACCAAGAGGAGGGTTCTTTGATATCAATGGAGAATGGGCAGTCGAAGGCGTTGGGATATCACCGGATATCGCCGTAGAACAGACGCCAAAGGACGTAATCGAAGGCAGGGATCCGCAACTGGAACGTGCGGTGAAGGAAGCATTAAGATTGATGGAAACCGAAGGTGTTGAATTAAAACCTGAGCCTGAAGCACCAATCCGATACAAGAGACCCAACAAAAAGAATTAAACCAAGCAAGCCCTACCCTTGATGAAACTCAAAAAATTGAATTATTTGCCTCTTTTGCTCCTATTGGGATGTGAAGATCCAAAATCCCCACTTTCCTTTTGGTTGACAGATCCTGCCCAAAATATCCTCTTTGTGGAGCAGGACGACCCTTCGTTTTCGGAACAAATTGAGGCCCTTCCGACCATTCAAATCAATGAAGACATTGGTTATCAGGAAATGGATGGTTTTGGTTTTACGCTATCACAAGGCAGTGCGCTTCATCTTTTGGGGATGTCGAAGGAAGCAAGAAAGGCTATTTTGGAAGAACTCTTTGGAAGGGACGGGAAAAACATCGGCATCAGTTACCTCAGGCTTTCCATTGCTGCATCTGATCTCAATGAATATCCATTTTCCTATCATGATTTGGCGGAAGGAGAAACCGATCCGGAAATGAGTCGATTTGATTTGGGTCCCGACCGTGAAGATGTGCTTCCCATTTTGAAACAAATCATGTCGATCAATCCCGACATCAAACTGATGGGTTCCCCATGGTCGCCCCCTGCTTGGATGAAGGACAACAAGGATACGCGAGGGGGAAAACTTCTTCCTGAAAACTATGATGCCTACGCCCTGTATTTCGTGAAATACATCCAGCAAATGGCTGAGGAAGGCTTTGTCATAGATGCCATCACGGTTCAAAACGAACCGCTCCATCCGGGAAACAATCCTAGTTTGCTCATGGAGGCAGAAGAGCAAAGGGAGTTTATCAAAAGCCATTTAGGGCCCGCATTTGAAAAGAACGGGATCAACACAAAGATCATCGTCTATGACCACAATGCGGACAGACCAGATTATCCCATCACTATTTTGGACGATCCAGAGGCCAAAAAGTATGTTGACGGATCGGCCTTTCATCTTTATGGAGGATCGATCGAAGCCCTTTCCGAGGTCCACAAAGCCCATCCGGACAAAAATATTTATTTCACCGAACAATGGATCGGTTCCCCAGGGAATCTTCCTGAAGACTTGGTTTGGCATACCAAAAACCTGATCATCGGGGCTCCCAGGAACTGGGCAAGGACGGTGTTGGAATGGAACCTGACTTCGGCACCGGACTTGAAGCCTTTTACAGACAGAGGAGGCTGCAGTTTGTGTTTGGGTGCGATTACTATTGATGACGATTCGGTTATCCGCAATCCGGCTTATTACATCATTGCCCATGCTTCTAAATTTGTTCTGCCTGGGTCATTGAGAATAGATTCCAACGAACCGGAAGGCTTGGCAAATGTGGCTTTCAGAAATACTGATGGTACATTAGTTTTGATCGTATTGAATACCTCTAAATCCGCAATGGATTTTCAAATCCAGGAAGGTGAAAAAATATCCAAAATCAATCTTGGAGCTGGTGCAGTTGGGACTTTTTATTGGTAATATACTCCAGCATGAAACAAAAAAGCCTTCCGGAAATATTTCCGGAAGGCTTTTTTTATCCATTCCAATTTTAATCTGTTTTATGCATTTCGAACTCAATTCAATGTTTTAATTTAATGATAATCAATTTGTTATTGACTATTTTTGATTTTACCCCATTGATTTCAGGAATTACTCTCCCAATTGTCTGATTTTCTTTCAGTTTCAAAACCATTTGGGAACAAATTGCATATTTCTGGTTTAAACTATTTCCAATTCCCACAATTTTTAAGTAGAAAAAGGTGTCAAGAGGGTTTTATTAAAATCCCAAACCAACTGCCATTGCCGTTGCATTGATGTTGAAATCCGCAACTTTAGTGGCTTGACCAGACATCAAGTTCACACCATAGACTGCAGTAGTTCCACCTACTTTGAACAGTCCAAAGGCATTGTTGGAAGTACCTCCGATGTCAAAACCATTCTCAGATTCAATATCAATACCTAGGCTTCCGATTTGTACCAAGACGCCATCGTTTGGTGGATCTTGTCTGTAAAGCATATTCGTTTGACTGTCCACTACAAAGAGTACTGTGGAGGTAGCTGATGCAAAGCTATTCGTGTAAGCAGCACCGTTAACGAAAGGAGTACCTGGGTTCAGATTACCATCTGTAACCACTACTGTCCCAAGATCTGGATGCAATCTCAGATTTTGACCTGTATTGCTCACCAATCTGATCCTATCCACAGTTGGATTGAAATCAAAACCAAATGATGTACCTTCCAACATTGGGTTCAAGCCGCTTCCGATTTCAGCAACTTGTCCATTTGCCGTATTCACACTCAAAAGCCTGCTCATGTTCGTGATTGCATAAAGTTGGCCATTCACCGGTCTGAAATCCAATCCAATCACCATTTCACCTGTTGTCAAACCAACAAATGGAACACTGTTCATCGTCGGATTCGTCGGGTCAAAACGATACAGCATCTGATCTGCCGTAGCTGCAAACGCTACAGGATTTGTTTTGATGGCAATACCCATTACAGGCAAATTAAAACTACCGACCCAATCGGCTGATCCTGAAGACAGATTGATCGTGTAAAGCTTGGACATCCCTTCATTCAGGGTTACCGCTAAGGCCACGCTGTTGTTTGGAGAAATATCAAAATTTCCCTGACCGGCAAAATCAATTCCTAAATTCCCAATTTCTCTTAAGCCTCCGGCGTTAGGTGGATCTTGCACATACAATTTGTTTGCTTCAAAATCGATGTCAAACAATTCAGTCGCTGTGGCACCAGCCATACTGTTGGTATAGGCTACAGCCCCGATTTTTGGATTAGAACCTCCATTGATGGAGCCATCCGTGGCCACAACAGTTCCCAGTTCGGGATGAAGGCGAAGATTTTGACCGGATTCGGTGACAAGCCTGATTCTATCCACAGTTGGATTGAAATCCAAACTTGCGTTTTCTCCCATTATTCCGGGGCTAAAAGGGCCTGCACCCAAAGGTGTCGCCAATCCGGAATTTTCGTTGATGATGTAAAGCCTACTGGAGGATCCCAAAGCATACAATTGTCCAGTGGCGGGTCTGTAGTCGATGCTGAGAATCTTCTCACCATCCGCTATTCCAGTAATATTTAATGTGGTGATTGGATTCCCTAAATTCCTTGCTTCAAATGTGGAGATCCTGTTGTCATTGGTCAATGCGGTGAACATGGCTTCTGGAGCCATCGACGGCTGATCCATTTCTGGGGTCGGATTATTTTCGTCATTACAGGATATCATGGTACCTGTCGTTGCCAAAAGGGAAAAATAAAGAAGTCCCTTTGAAAAGAGGTTTGATTTTTTCATGTGCATTAAATTTGTTGGTTTAAGGAAAATACGAGGTCAGGGAGAAACTCGGATCACCAGAAAAAAATTAAATTCATTCAACCCATATTTATTACCTCTGAAGAATCCATTCAAACCGGTTTATGCAATACCAATTCAATTCTAGTCAAAAGATGCTTCATAATCAGTTTATTACATTTGACTTCATCCTACCGATAATAGAATATGTTCTGCCAAAATTCTGATTTTCTTGCAATTACAAGCCCCGTTTGGAAATCAAATGCATATTTCGGGTTGTATCTCAGGCGCGTTCAATAAGGGACTTTGAAAAATTGAAATCCAGCTGAAAATCTGAGTTCGAAAATCAAGTAAGCTCTTGGATCTCAAAAGCCTTCTTTGATGACCATGATGTTGTTCATTGGAATTTTCCCCAAGAAACTCTTCAAAATATATTTCGACTCAGGGATCATCTTGACTTTTTTCAAGACATCAAAAACTTCGGACAATTTGGATATACTTTCAGAATGGGAAATAAAACCATAACCAGAAAAAAGCCCATTTTCAAAAAACATAGCGGCTTGTTCTTCTTTATTTCTCCCTTTTTCCCGAATCAAAATACTTCCAGATAATTCATCAATGGTGGACAGAAACAATTGCACACGTTCGTTATAGCTGTCTGGCTGTTCCTTGCCACAGCATGCTCCCTTGCATTTTTGGATCTTATGATCAAAACAGGCTTCATTGCTTTTCTGCATTCCCGAGAGTTTGGGACACAATTCAAAGGTTTCTACATTGTCCATCAAAAATTTCCAAGCCTCCGAATGAGAATCAAATTGCTGAACGGTATTGATTGCCGAAGCCACCTTGGATATCTGGAACCTTAAAAATCCGCTCGCATCTTCATAGCTTACCAAGCCCCAATTGCTGGATTTAAATTTTTGGGACTTGTTGTATTTAGGCCATAACCTTTTGATTTCTAGCATTTCAATGAGGTAGGCCAAGAACTCACTTCCGGTCACTTCAACGCTGATATCATGGATTTCATATTTGAGGTCCATCTTGGCCTTGTCCTTGGATGTTCCCGAAAAATGGCCTTTGAAACGGCTTCGAATATCAAGTGCTTTGCCCACATAAATCACTTTTCCCTTCGCGTCATGAAAATAATAGACCCCTGTGCTCTCCGGCAGTTCCAAGTATTTTTCTTTTGAAATATTGGGAGGTAAAAACATTTCTCCGCTGTTTTTCTTCAACGATTGGCTGATTACATCACTATTTTGTCCATGGATCTTTCCAAATAGAATTGCAGTGGCCTGGGCGTCACCAATAGCACGGTGTCGGTTCTCAATCCGAATATTCAGATGCTCGCACAGCCTTCCCAAACTATAGGATTTATAACCGGGAAAGGCCTTTCGGCTCAACTTCACCGTGCAGAGTTTCTGTACATCATAGACATACCCCTCCTTTCTAAAAGCTTCTTTGATAAAGGTGTAGTCGAAATTCACATTGTGGGCAACAAAAATTTTATCCTTCAGAAAATCAAAGAATTCAGCAGCAATTTCCGCAAAAATGGGTGAGTCCTTCACCATTTCCTGATCGATACCGGTCAATCCCGTGATAAATCCAGGGATAAATTGCTGGGGATTGATAAGGGTATGAAAGGTATCAATCACACGATTGCCATCATGGATAAGGGCAGCTATCTCTGTAATTCCTCCCTGAAGAGGATTTCCGCCTGTTGTTTCTATGTCCACAATTGCAAATAGCATCTCTTGATTTTAAAATGATGAAAGTAAATAGAAGGATTCATGAATTATAACTATCATTAGGACCCTTATCGTTTCAATTTTATGAAATTTACTTCAATTTTGCTCATATTTCTGGGTTTTCTGACTCCAATTGTCGGATTTTCACAAATTCATCTTGAGGGAGAAGTTAGAATTTTGATGAAAGAGGGACTGATCGATTGCAGTTTTGAGCTCTCCAATGTCCCCGAAATCGAGGCATATAATATTCTTCTTAACAAAGGAATGAATATTCAATTTTTCCAAAACACGGAAAAGCAAGTGATTCCCTACAGTGGCTATTACAATGGACGCATGAGAGGCGAAGCGCTGGCCTACACTTTTATAGATGAAAACAGGCAGCTCGAACCAATGCCCAAAAAATTCAGCATCAAATATCGGGGAGCATTCCCTGTTTATGAGGATCTACTCAACAGTTTTGATTATAAGGGAATGATTGCTTTCAATGGCAAAACCCTTCGGGCTGCTGAGCAAAGTAAATGGTATCCAGTGATTTATGATGTCGCTAAAGACAAACTATTGGATGCCTTCAGCTATTCGATCAAAGTGATTTGTGAGGATTGTGCGCAGGTTTTTATAAATGGAGATGTGCCAAGTGCTGCAAGGGATCATGTTTTTCAGTCATCGGTTCCTCGACAACCGATGCTTTTTGCCGGAGAATTTCCGGTTTTGGAAAATAAAGGCAATTATATCCTGAATGTGAATTTGGAAGAGGATAAAGCCAACATGATTTTTAAGGAAATCGACAAGATCAAATTGTTTTTTGCCGGAAAAATGCAAATTCCATACAATGAAAAAATATTTTTGATTTCACATAAAGCTGTCACGCCTTATAAACCAGACCAAACTTGGGGTTTTGCCATTTTCCCCACTTTTGCCTATTCAGGTGTTGATTTCAATGCCCTAATCAATGGAGGTGGGAAATTAGAGCCTTCCAATTTGTCCTTTTTTGCCCATGAATTGGCACATTATTATTTTGACACTAAAATCCTTTCTGGTCCTCAAGCTTGGTTTTGGTTGGAATCCACCGCTGAGTACCTGGCGTTGAAGGCTGTTGAGGAATTCTCGCCCGAATTTTACCAAAACCGCATCAAGGGGTATGCAAATTTTCTCAGTGGGAAAAATTACAAAGCCTTGGCTAAAATCAAAAAAAGGGATGAAATAGATGAAGATTATAGGTATGTGTTTGGGCCATTGCTCCTTTTGGTCTTTGAATTGGAATTTGGCAACAGCATAACTTTTCAAATCCTATCCGAATTGGTCAAACGTTCAGAACTTGCAAGTATTTCTCTGGATGATTTCAAAGAAATCGCATTAGAGAAAGGTGTTTCTCTTCTTGAATATAGCAGATTTGAAGAAAAATTCCTGAATTCATCAGAAGCCCTTACACATACCGTTGAAAAAATCCTTTCTCATGAATGAATCCGCTTATAAAAAAATAAGCCCTGACTTCATCAAATTCATAATTTTTATAATTATGTTTCTTAAATTATCAAGTCAAACCCAATTCACCTAACCACTACTTCCCTTGCAAAGACGCGATTTTATTAAGTTTGGATCATTGCTCACCGCTGCGGCCACACTCCCTACCCCATTGGTTTCTGGTATTCTTCAAGATTCAAAAAAAGGCCCATTCAATATCGGGATATTGGGCTATGGGGACAGGGGATCAGGACTTCACAATATCCTCGCCAGCATGCCCGATAAATTCAAAGTGACCGCCATTTGTGACAATCTTGCATTCAGATTGGAGAATGCAAAAAAAAGATATGGCACAAATGAAATTGGCTACTTTGGTGATACCAGGAAATTTTTGGAAGCCAAAAACTTGGATATTGTTTTGGTAGCGACTCCTTTGTACCTGCATTTTGATCATGCCAAAGCAGTTTTGGAGGCGGGAAAACATCTTTATCTGGAAAAATCAATGGCTTTTACCGTTGACCAAACGCTGCTCTTGTCAGGCCTTTCGAAAAAATATCCAAAACAGGTCATTCAGATCGGACATCAATACCGGTATTCTCCACTTTATTTCAAGGTGAAGAATATGATCGATAAAGGTTACCTCGGGAAAATAACCCAAATCGATGCCCGATGGGATAGGAACCACAATTGGCGAAGACCCGTGCCCAATGTTTCGCTGGAGCGACAGATAAACTGGAGAATGTACAAGGAATATTCCGGAGGACTGGTTGCCGAGCTTTTATCCCATCAGATGGATTTTGTGCACTGGGCTTTTGATTGCGTGCCAACCGATATTTATGGTACGGGAGGAATTGATTATTTTAGGGATGGTCGAGAGACTTTTGACAATGTCCAGGTGGCTGTCCGCTATGAGAAGGAAGGTATGATTGGTAATTTTGGTGCCACCTGTGGCAATCAACATGAAGGATACTCCTTTAAAATCAAAGGCTCAAAAGGAATGGTAAACCTCTTGACAAATGAAGGCATGTTCTATCCAGAACCAGAAACGCGAGCGGAACTTGAGCAAGTCGATGGCGTTTCTGGTGCCACAAAATTAGAGTGGGCCGAGGATAAGAAAGGGATCAATTTAGTAGATGGGCCATTGAAGGATGGGTCTTTTTATGCCCTTGAAGATTTTCATAGATGCCTACAAAAGAATGATTTGCCCCACTCTAACATCACCAATGGTGGAAGAACAGCCATTGCCGTAGCCTTGGCAAACAAATCCCTCTTTGAAGGAAGCAAGCAAATCTGGAAGCCGGAATACAACTTGGTTTAGGAATCTATCAACTCTTGATGTATTGCGCAATCAGTTTCTCCGCACAACGTTCTCCATCCATCGCCGCAGAGACGATGCCACCTGCGTAGCCTGCCCCTTCCGCAGAAGGAAACAGTCTTTTGATTTGTGGATGCTCGAAGGACTCCTTGTTTCTGGGAATCCTTACCGGGGATGACGTTCTGCTTTCCACGCCAATAATTTGGGCCTCATTGGTGAGATACCCTTTCATTTTTTTGCCAAATTCAACAAACGCATCCCTTAATCGGGAAGCAATAAAATCAGGCAAAACAGTATTCATATCCACGGATTTAAGTCCGGGTTGATAAGAGGTATCCAAAAGGTCGGCACTCACTTTTCTTTCGACAAAATCCAACATCCGCTGGGCTGGCGCGGTTTGGGTTTCTCCGCCTGCTTGCCAAACTGCTTTTTCAACATCTGCTTGAAACATCATCGCTGCCAACGGCCCATATTTTTCATACTGCTTAGGAAGATCTTCCAATTCCACAGCTACGACCACCCCAGAATTGGCGAATTTACTGTCCCTCCGGCTTGGGCTCATCCCATTCACCACCAGCTCTCCTGGAGAGGTGGCTGAGGGGACGATAAAACCTCCAGGGCACATACAAAATGAAAAAACACCCCTTTGTATCCCCTTAAATACGGTTTGATGGACCAATGAATATGCGGATGCGGGCAAATAAGGTCCCCTATCAATTTGGCAGTGGTATTGGATTCGGTCGATAAGGTTTTGGGAATGTTCTATCCTTACACCCAAAGCGAAAGGTTTGGCTTCTATCAGAATGTTTTTTTCGTGCAACAAATGATACATATCCCTTGCTGAATGACCTGTTGCCAAAATAACCCCAAGGCCCATGATTTTCTGACCTGATTCGGTGATCACTCCCTTTATTTCATCATTTTCAATCAAAAAATCAACAACCTTGGTTTCGAAGAGAACTTCTCCCCCAGCCCGTAGAATGGTTTCCCGCAATTCGGTTACAATTTTCGGAAGTTTATTGGTGCCAATATGGGGATGTGCATCCACCAAGATTTCTTCTGAGGCTCCATGGGAAACAAAAATATCCAGAATCCTTTTGATCTCGCCGCGCTTTTTGGAACGGGTATATAATTTTCCATCAGAATAGGTTCCTGCTCCCCCTTCTCCAAAACAATAATTCGATTCCGGATTGACGATATGGTCCTTGTTGATGGCTGCCAAATCTCTTCTTCGCCCCCGTACATCCTTTCCTCTTTCGATCAAAATAGGCTTTACACCCAGTTCAATGGCACGCAATGCGGCAAACATCCCAGCGGGACCTGCTCCCACAATGACGATTTGCTCAGCGGTACTGACATTTTGGTAGGTGATATTTGAGGTGATTAATGGGGTAAAATCCTCGTGGACAAAAACCTCTGCAGAGACATTAACTTTCACCTGCCTTCCCCTTGCATCAATAGACCTTTTCACCTGTCTGGCAAGTATTTCGGGATCAGAGGGAGGCAATCCAAATTTTTTCAAAACGGTTTCCCTGAATTTAGCTTCATCATAAGCTTCTTCAGGACTCAATTGCAAAATAATTTCTTTTTTCATCGTGTAAGGTATTTATCCTTAAAGGTTTATGCTATTAAATTTTGAGGTGCATGTATGCTTATAGGTCATGATAAACATTGGGTTTCAAATTTTAATGCCCTGCCCATTGCCAGGATACCAATTGAATATTCCCAATTGATTTATTCCTATCATTTCAATTTCTCAATCCAGATTCCCATCGCCAAAAACCTCTTTGACTACCCAACCTTTTCCCCATTCCTCTTTTTCTTGATCTGTCCAAAGCTCTGGATAGAAAATGACTTTTTGGAACCTTGGAGGCAAGTATTTCTGCCAGTTGGTGCCACCCGTAGCGGCGATGTCCACAGGATCACGTTGTAAATAGCGGACTGCGGACTTATAATGCGCCAATGGCCAAAAAACATTGGCTTTCAAATCAAAATTCTTCATCAGAGTTTTCAACTCTTCATCCTTGTCCGTACAATCGCTGTATTTATTCCAGATGTTTTTCGTTTTATAGTCCTGAATAAATTCCTCCAGGTCTTTTTGGTATTTGATTTCAAAGGTTTTTAGCGTCAAGGTTTTTTCACCTGTTGCCAATTCCACGGCGCCATGCTGCCAGTAAAGATTGCTAAAAAGAGTTTCAACATCTTCGACATCCTTTAACTCTTCACGTTTGCCAAGAAAAATCAAGTTTTTGGCAGGGGTCGCCAGAATTTCAATGACGCGATATTGGGCACTTTGAAATCCGCTTGAGGGAAGCAAGGACATTCTGAATTTAAGAAATTGTTCTCTTTCCATTCCTTTCCACATCACGCCGAAAGAAGAGATCAATTGGTCAAAATACATATTTACTCTTTCGAGGCGTTCCTTGAAAAATTTTGCAGGCAAAGGGCTCATCTCTGCGATTTGTTCCAATTCCCAGATGATGAGTTTAAAATATAACTCTGTGATTTGATGATAGATAATGAATATTTTCTCATCTTTAAATGAAGTTCTTGGTTGCTGTAAGGAGAGCAAAATATCCAAATTTATATAATCCCAATAGGTCAGATAATCCGAATACAAAAGGCCCTCCAAATACGAAGATAGATCTTGCCCTGAAGCTTTGAATTTTTCCTGAAGGAGTTCTATTTTATCCAGGATGTCTTTTTGCGTTTGCGCTGGGCTCATGTTTAAATATTTTGCCGAAAATGGTAGTTTTTTAGCCTTCTTCTTATTTATTTCAAGGCTAGAAACGAATTGAATGTGCAAAAATCCGTTTTAATCGGCAATAAACCAAAAATAGATATGGAGACAGGAGCTGTTGTTCAAAAATCCCTAAAAAAAGACCTTTATGAAGGAGTTGATTTTTATGGTATAGATGACTTGTTGACGGAGGAGCACCTGCTGATCAGGTCATCGATCCGTGACTTTGTCAAGAGAGAAATTAGTCCTTACATTGAAGATTGGGCTCAAAAAGCACATTTTCCTTATGAAATCGTAAAGAAATTTGGAGAAGTAGGCGCATTTGGTCCCCAAATCCCCTCAGCTTATGGCGGTGGCGGTTTGGACTATATCTCCTATGGGCTGATCATGCAGGAAGTAGAAAGGGGTGATTCTGGAATGCGTTCCACGGCTTCCGTCCAAGGGTCCTTGGTGATGTATCCGATTTATAAATTCGGATCGGAAGCCCAAAGGGAAAAATACTTGCCTAAACTGGCATCCGGTGAAATGTTGGGTTGCTTTGGCTTGACTGAACCTGACCATGGTTCTAACCCAAGTGGAATGACCACAAACTTCAAGGATATGGGAGATCATTTCCTTTTGAACGGAGCAAAGATGTGGATTTCCAACTCTCCAAAGGCTGACATCGCTGTGGTATGGGCAAAAGACGAGTCTGGAAGGATCCATGGATTGATTGTGGAGCGTGGAATGGAAGGTTTTTCAACTCCCGAAACGCATAACAAATGGTCTTTGCGGGCCTCTTGCACGGGGGAGTTGGTCTTTGACAATGTGAAGGTGCCAAAGGAGAATATTTTACCCAACAAATCCGGGTTGGGAGCCCCTTTGATGTGCTTGGATTCGGCAAGGTATGGCATTGCCTGGGGTACTTTGGGTGCGGCCATGGATTGTTATGATTCTGCCAGAAGATATGCGATGGAAAGAATACAGTTTGACAAGCCCATCGCCTCCTTCCAATTGATCCAAAAGAAATTGGCTGAAATGCTCACCGAGATCACGAAGGCGCAATTGTTGGTTTGGAAACTCGGCAAGATGATGGAGGAAGGAAAAGCCACTACCGCACAGATTTCATTGGCAAAAAGAAATAATGTAGCGATGGCATTGGACATAGCGCGTGAGGCAAGGCAAATTCATGGCGGCATGGGCATCACTGGAGAATATTCCATCATGCGGCACATGATGAATTTGGAATCGGTGGTGACATATGAAGGTACCCATGATATCCATTTGTTGATTTTGGGAAATGAGATTACAGGGATATCGGCATTTAAGTAAAAATCAGATATTTTTATTTTATTTTGCTGAAAAGCATGTTCATTCAATAAGGCACTGGGTAAACTTACTTCAGTGCCTATTTTTTTTTATACGCTGAAATGAATTTTGTTTTCCAATTTTCTTTAAGCCCGAAATATGCATTAGATATCTTATTGGGGTTGAAACTGCTAGTAAATCAGATATTGGGAAATCAACCGATATCATTGCTATGCCCTGGTTTCCAAAAAGTCTGATTTTCTTACAATTTCAAATCTCCTCAAAAACTTACGGATCAAACGGAAAAAAACAGGCACAAAAAAAAGGGGTTAAACCCCTTTCCTTTTTTTACCGAAGATCTTATTTCGCTAACTCGTCTGTTTTGGCTTTTGCTCTTTTGGCCAATTTGTCGACTTCTTCACTCACGTCAGAAACTTTTTTGGTCAAGCTATCAAGAAAAGTATTGACTTTGCCATTTACCTCATCAAGGTATTCGTTTCCTTTTTTACCGATTTTCTTTCTTGTGTTTTCTCCTTTGTCAGGAGCGACCAATATTCCAATTTGAACACCTACTACAGCACCCACTAAAGCGCCTAAAATAAATTTTGTAGAACTCATAGTTTTTTTCTTTTTTGAGTTAGAAATAAAATAATATAAGAATATAATTTACTAAAATATAAATTAATTGTTACAAAGTAAATCAAACAACAATCATACCAGTGCGAAGCACCTGCCAAAATTTCCTAAATGTTATTTGATCGAGCTTCTGACCACAATCGTCCTGACTGGATTGAGGGGATCATTGCTGAAAATGGTAATGTGTTTATGGTCAATACCTTTCCTTCCTTTTGGATTAAAAGTAAAACGCAATTGTGCCTTTTCTCCGGGAGATAGATTTTCTTTATCCAATTCAATTTTCACACATTCACAGTTGGTGGAAATTTTTCGGATTTCCAATAATTCCGGCCCCATATTGCTTAATGTTATCAATCTGGAAACTTCCTCATTGGAATTGATCCCCCTTAAATCGATGTCGGTCTCAGATATCCCCAATTTGGCAACAGTGTTTTCAAGACTTTTTGGCAAGGGCGGGAAATATTCATAAAGGGTTGCTGTCAGTTTAAAAGCCATGGGTGATTCCCCATGCATCAAAGACAAGTTGATCTCATCTTCAAAAAAACCCAAATCATTTCTTATTGTCCCATCATAAGTAAGTCTCAAAAGACCTCTAGAATTGGCTGGTATCGAATCCGGGAATTGTTCTGCTTTCAGGTATTCGGGCAAAAACAATTGCTCCTTATCGAGCCGGATGGGGTTCCTCCCAAAATTAAACAACTCAATGTATTTGACTTTCGGTTCATTGGTAAAAACAATTCCCATATTTACTGAGGGTAACCGCATCCCAATGTTTCCCATCCTGTTTTGGTAGGCCATTTCATTGTTTTCGGGAAGAGGCAGATTGAACCCTTCCAAAAAAAGCGTGTCCCCATAAATGTCTGTATTGGTTCTGACGATCACCAATTTGGAAAACACCCCGCCCCTGTGTGTGGGGTCAAATTTGACTTTAATGAAGGAAGCTGAATCCTTTTCCAAAGTATCGCGGGTAAATTCCACTGTGGTACAGCCACAATCTGTAATGACATCCGTAATGAGAATGGGTAGTCCTGAAGGGTTGATTCCTTTAAACTCTGCGGTAACTTCACCATTTTCTTCAAGGATGGTACCGATGTTTATTTTTTTTTGTTCCCACTGAATGAGATTTCTTTCAAGTATCTGTGCTTCAATATGTATAGGTGTTAAACCCACGAAACAAAACAAGCCCAGAAAAATGTTGGCGTTTTTCATACCTCCAAATAACGGGAAAAATGGAGCGATATGTACTCATAATTATTTAATTTGGCACAAAAATTTGAGTAATGGCAAGAGTATTGACAGGAATTCAGAGTTCGGGAAGGCCACATTTGGGAAATATCCTCGGTGCAATCGTTCCCGCAATCGAATTGACAAAAAGGGACAACAACGAATCTTTTATATTTATCGCGGATATGCATTCGCTCACCTCCATAAAGGATGGTGATTTAAGAAAGGAAAATACAATGGCTGTAGCCGCTGCCTGGCTGGCATTTGGGCTTGACATTTCAAAGACTGTATTTTATAGACAATCCAGGATTCCGGAAGTTGCCGAACTGACTTGGTTTTTGAGTTGCTTTACACCTTTTCCCATGTTGGCCAATGCCCACAGTTTCAAGGACAAGTCCGATAGACTCTCGGATGTAAATGCAGGATTGTTTATTTACCCTGTTTTGATGGCTGCTGATATATTGCTTTATAGCGCAAATTTGGTTCCAGTTGGAAAAGATCAGTTGCAGCATTTGGAGATGGCCAGGGATATTGCCAGTTCTTTCAACCACAAGTTGGAAGAAGATATTCTCACCCTTCCAGAAGCGCGAATCAGTGAATCGGTGATGATTATCCCTGGAACGGATGGACAAAAAATGAGCAAAAGTTATGACAATTTCATCGACATATTTTTGCCCGAAAAAGAGCTGAAAAAGAACATCAACAGGATCATCACGGACAGTACGCCTTTGGAGGAACCAAAAAACCCAGATACTTGCAATGTCTTCAAACTCTTTAGCCTTATAGCCAACCCCGATCAGGTAGCCGATTTGCGGTCAAAATATCTTGGCGGGAATTTTGGCTATGGCCACGCCAAAAAAGAATTTTTAGAGCTGATTTTGACTAAATACAAAGAAGAAAGAAGGCTTTTTGACTTTTATATGAACGAACCAGACCAACTTGAAGCCAAGCTAATCGAAGGTGAAGCCAAAGCAAGGGTAATTGCAATGGCACTTCTAGGCAAGATTCGCGAAAAATTGGGTTTCTAATGTTTTTAGGAGCCTTTAGTTGGCCAAAGGGGAAAATGGAGAAAGCGATAGGTTAACCAAAACCCATCGCTTTCTCCATTTTTAAGTCTTTTATTTTTACCTGGATTTCCAAATGTCCTTGAGAGAAACGCCATTGATTTGCATGACAAACCTTGTTGGATTGGGAATAATAATTAACCTTACATCCTGTCTGTCAAATTGTTCTGATTCTATTGGAACTCCTTCCCTACCCTTTACCTCATAGGAGACGACTCCTCGAGCATCTGGAAGCATCGGTACATAGGAGTTGGCCAAATAAGCTGAAGGAAGGAGAACCTCATTGTCTGATTTAAGCCTAGCGTAAATCTTCTCCAACTCAGACTCAAGTTCATCTCCAAATTCCTCATTGAAATCATCCTCAAGATCATGAAGTTCTTCCTCCAAATCATCATAATTAGCATCTGCGTAAGAAATTTTGCTCAGCTCAATTCTTTTCTCTACAATGACCGTGAGGTCTCTATCCAGTTTGTCTAAATCCATTGTTTTACTTTTTCAATTAAAGCTACGAAGGTATAGAATATGGAAAAGGATTCCAAAAACAACGATCCATAGCGCCGAGAAAAAAAATAATCCTTGTCAAAATGATCCTTGTTTTTTTGAAAACACAGATTTATACAGATGAAGAAATGAAAAATGGAAATCCTTGCTTTTTTTAGTTTCAAAAAAAATATTTAAATAAAAAAAATACGATTTGCCAAATAGTTTTTGGGTCATTAAAATGATTTCGAGTATCTTTCAGGCTATATAGTTAAAAAACAATCTATGCAGAATTTCAACAATCATGCAAGGTATTATCCGCTGCATCATTTTATAATTACTCCACTTACATTGGTTTACTTGATTTGGACAATCGTTAATTTGGCAGCTGCTTTTTCAAATGGAACTTCTCTGATGACCGCAAGCTATCATCTTTTGGGTGCGGTAATCCTTGTGCTCTTGCCCCTTTTGGCAAGAATCTATGCGTTGAAAAATCAAGACCGTTTGATCCGTCTGGAAATGAGGCAAAGGTATTTTGAACTTACGGGAAAATCCTTTTCCGAAATGGAAAGAAAATTGAGGCTTTCACAGATCATCGCTTTAAGGTTTGCCGGAAATGAAGAATTGGTACCCTTGATGGAAAAAGCCAGCAAGGAAAAACTAAAATCAAAATTCATAAAGGAATCTATCTCTAATTGGCAAGTTGATAAGTACCGTGTATAGATACTTTCTCCTTTTGATTGTTTTTTTTATCCAATTTCATGCGATTGCGCAGGAGGTTAAGGTAAGTGTGCCCGAAGAATTGGCAAATGAACAATTGGAAGGGTATAACAACCGAGATGTAGATGCCTTTGTACGCCCTTATGCAGATGATGTCATGGTCTTTGATTTTCCAAACACGTTACTTTACCAAGGGAAAGAAGAGATGAAAAATCTGTATGGTAGAATGTTTTCAAGAACACCCGATTTGCATTGTCATCTTGTGAACAGAATCGTGATGGGAAACACTGTCATCGATCATGAAGAAGTAACCTTGAAAAAGGGAGAGAAACCAATGAAGGCGATCGCGATTTATAAAATAAAAGGAGATAAAATTGCCGAAGTTTACTTTATCACTGAAAAATAGACTTCTCTTCCCTAATTATTTTGTGATTATTTACCTATGGTCAAAGGCAGTTATAAGCCAAAAGTATAGGGTATAATTAAAAATACGATTAATACAATTAAAATTGAAGTAGAGATAAAATATTGCTTTTTTACTTTTTTTAAACAAAATCAATTTTTTTTTTAGTTCAATCTATAAATCTGATTTGTTCCCAAAATCCTATCTCACAAATATGTATTCACTTAATATCTAGTGTTACAGAATAATATTTTTAAGTATTAATTTTACGAAATGCATTTTTAACCTATATTAAGGCAAAATTTACTACACCAATATCCATTTGAAACCATGAGAAAATTTAACACAATGCCGAAGAGACTGATTTTGTCCTTCATGATGTCTGCTTTGGTTGCCTTTCAATTCAGCTGTACCTCATTAACGGAGGAGCCACAATTGACCATTGAAGCAGAGCAAAGCCAAACAGATCTAATCACGCTTTTGGAAAATTACAAAGCCGAGGCAGATCCTTTTTTAAATGCACGAAGCAGCAATGCTGTTCCCGCATTTAAAACGCTAACAAGTGCCCTAAATATTACAGGTTTTCTAAGTTTGGCAGCAAGAGACAAAGCTACTTCCTTTGTGCCCACAGATGAAGCCTTCTCAAAATATGGCTTAAATTTCGGAAATATTGGTACTGCGATTCCTATGGAATTCCTTCAGGTAATCATCGCCAACCATGTAGTCTCTGGCCAAATGGTATTCGGAAAGGATCTTGAAAGTGCTAGTTTACCCAACAACACCGGAACCTCATTAACGGTAAAAACAGTAAATGGTCAATTGATGGTTTTTGATGCTTTTGGCAACAGTGCCAATATCATTAGAACCGATTTTAGAGCGCTTAATGGTGTGGCCCATTTCATTGACAATGTCATGATTCCGCAATAGAATTTTTTAGGTACTCAATAAGTACCAAGAGAATAATACAAAGTGAGAGGGGTTATTTTTCTCCTCTCGCTTTTTTTTTAATGAATAATATAATTTTCCATCATCCTATATTGCTGATCATGTGCAATTCAATTATATTCCATATTTGAATATCAAGCGAAAAAGAAATTTCAGGAATTCCGACCAAATAAAAAAGCAACATTCTTATGGATTCAAAATCATTGAAGCTGCTTTTTCTCCAATCATTATACAGGCTGCATTGGTGTTTCCGGAAATGATCGTTGGCATAATTGAAGCATCTACAACGCGCAATTTTTTAATGCCCTGGACCTGTAGTCTCGCATTGACCACCGCCATCGGATCATTGCCCATTTTGCAGGTCCCCACAGGATGATATAGGGTTTCCAAACTCTTTTTGATATGGATTTCCAAATTGGTATCTGAAAAGTCATTTGGTAGATAAATTTCCCCCTTGTTGAATTGCTGAAGGGAGGAAACCTCCATTATTTTTTTTGCCATTAACATTCCTTTTTTAAGAACTGCCAAATCCTCTTTGGAACGAAAAAAATCTGGTTGAATCAAAGGTGGATCCGTTGGTTTATTTGAGTTTAGGCCTATAAATCCTTTGCTTTGGGGACGTATAAGAATAACCATGATGCTGAATCCACTTTTCCTGGGGTAGGTTTTAAGGTCATAAATATCCGTACTGTAATCATCAGCGATGGCTGCAGGCAAAAAGTGCAACTGAAGATCAGGTCGTTCAAGTGCATTGTCAGATTTGAGGAATGCATTTGCATTGAGTGGACTATTTCCCAATGGACCTCTTTTAAATAACAAGTATTGCATCAGTGCTTTTAACATGTTAAATGGTTTTGTGACTTCGTTGTTGGTCAAGACCGATGACCAAGAACTCACCGGCGACCAAACGTGGTCCTGAAGATTCTGACCCACCCCTGGTAAGTGATGGATGGGGTCGATTCCAAAATCTTTCAAGTATTCCTGATTGCCTATTCCTGACAACATCAATATTTGGGGGGACTGGATGGCCCCAGCACTGAGAATTATTTCTTTTGAACAGTAAATTTCTTCTGTTTGACCATTTTCAAGGAGGATTAAAACAGCTTCTGCTTTTCCATCTTTGATAATAATTTTGGAAACATGACAACCTGTCCTGACCATTAAATTCTTTCTGAGCAGGACAGGTTTCAAAAAAGCGGAAGCAGCACTGTGTCTCCTGTTGTTTTTGATATTAAACTGAAGCATAGAGGCACCCAATTGCTCGTCACCGTTATAATCAGGATTGAAGGGAATGCCATTTTGGGCACATGCCTCTATAAAAAATTGGCCAAGTGGATGGGGTTGTTTGGAATGAGACACATTTAAGAGTCCATTTTTACCATGGAATAGACCTCCAAAGTCCTCGTTGTTTTCCGATTTGACAAAATAGGGCAAGACATCCTTAAATCCCCATCCAGGATTTCCCAAAGCCTCCCACTCATCAAAATCGGCCTTGTTTCCTCTAACATAGGCCATTGCATTCGTACTGCTGCTTCCTCCCAACGTTTTGCCTCGAGGGATGAAAAGTTTTCTTCCGCTCAAGGCCGTTTGGGGTGCAGTCCAAAAAGCCCAATCCACCTCAGACTTGTTGAGCTGGGTATAGGCACCAGGAATATGTATTTCTGGTTTCTTATCCGGCTTCCCAGCCTCCAATAGCAGAACCAGATTTTGGGGATTTTCAGACAATCTATTCGCAATGACGCAACCGGAAGAACCTGCACCGATTATGATGTAATCATAAAGCATTGACCTTTATCAATTAAGATGAACAACAAACCGCAGCACAAGCAATTGGAAAAAGTTAATTTCCCAAAACAAATAAAGTCTTCAACCTAAATTTGGTCCTAAATGCGGACTGAACAAAAACCTTGATTTGACTCTGTTTTAATTCACTTGACTTAGGGTCGACTCATGTAGTTCCTTGATTTTCCTTCTTAGGATTTTCCCCACATTTGTTTTCGGCAATTCATCCACAAAATAGACTTCACGAGGCACTTTATAGTTCGTTAGATTTTCTTTTGAATAGGCAATGATTTCGGCAGCAGTAATTGATTTATCCTTGGGAACCACGTAGGCGATCACTTTTTCTGTGGATCTCTCATCGGGCATTCCGATGACACCAACTTCCAAAACCTTGGGATGTGAAGCGATCTCATTTTCCACTTCATTTGGATAAACATTAAAACCGGAAACCAAAATCATCTCCTTTTTTCTATCAACGATTTGGACAAAACCATCTTCATTGATGACTGCGATATCTCCTGTCTTCAACCATTCCCCCTCCATCACCTTTTCGGTCTCATCGGGTCTGTTCCAATAGCCCTTCATTACTTGTGGACCTTTGATACACAGTTCTCCTCTCGTGCCAAAAGGCAATTCGTTCCCATCATCATCGATCACTTTAACATCTGTATTGGGAAGCGGGACGCCGATGGTCCCATTTCTCTCTGTACCATCGATTGGATTGCAAGTTGCCACAGGTGAAGTTTCGGTCAAACCATATCCTTCGGCAATAGGGGTTCCTGTCACCTTTAGCCACTTCCCAGAGGTTGCCACCTGAACGGCCATACCACCACCTACTGCGATCTTAAGAGAACTGAAATCCAATTTGTGAAAGGCCTCTTGATTGAGTAACCCATTGAAAAGTGTGTTCACCCCGGTGAAAACCGAGAAATTGTGCTTACTCAATTCCTTGATGAAGGCCGGCATATCTCTTGGATTAGTGATAAGAAGATTGTGCGCACCTATTTTCATCATGGCCAGGCAATTGACTGTCAACGCAAAAATATGGTAAAGTGGAAGAGCAGTCACAACCAACTCCTCTTTTTCGATCAGTTTTGGTTTCATCCAAGCTGAGATTTGTTGCATATTGGCCACCATGTTGCCATGGGTGAGCTCTGCTCCCTTTGAAATACCCGTGGTTCCTCCAGTATATTGTAGGAATGCGGCATCAGAAAGCACCACTGTTTCTTTTTTGGATTTGTTTTTCTTGCCCTTTGCCAGAGCAACACGGAAAGAAATGGCATCAGGCAAATTAAAGGCAGGAACCATTTTTTTAACATGTTTTACGACCAGATTTACAATCGTACCCTTCAGTCCACCCAATAGGTCACCCAATTCAGTGACGATTACATGCCTGGCGGTTACCTCATTTCTGATTTTCTCCAGATTGCTTGCGAAATTTGCCAAGATAACAATTACCTCTGCACCAGAATCATTGAATTGGTGCTTCATTTCACTTGAGGTGTAAAGTGGATTCGTATTGACAACTACCATTCCCGCCCTTAG
Organism: Rhodonellum psychrophilum GCM71 = DSM 17998; assembly: GCF_000381545.1. Classification (GTDB taxonomy): domain Bacteria; phylum Bacteroidota; class Bacteroidia; order Cytophagales; family Cyclobacteriaceae; genus Rhodonellum; species Rhodonellum psychrophilum. The sequence continues at coordinate 54,017 of NZ_KB906696.1, forward strand.
TGTCCCAAACAATACCACTGGATATTGAAGGCAGTTGGGCAATTGAATGGCTACTCTATCCCCTTTTTTCAGTTTAAGATCATTTTGTAAATAGGAAGCAAAATTTTCAGACAATTTATCCACCTCTTTATAGGTCAATGTTTTGCCCATACATTCATAGGCAATGGAGTCTCCAAATTTTTTGATACTTTCTTCAAAAAGATCTACGATGGAACTGTAAGCAGTCACATCTACTTCTTTCTCCACAGACTTTGGATAAAACTTGAACCACGGGGAGTCTTGCATAAATGGGGTTGTATTTTGGGTTAACAAATTTTCGATTCTTTTAATAACCACTAAATATAAAATAATAATGGTTTGTACAAAAAAAGAAAGCCACTTTCCTAAAAAGAAAAGTGGCCGGAAGTAATTTTCAACCTAATTATTTGAGGATTTTTCTAGCAATCAATTCCTTCATGATCTCATTGGTCCCCGCATAGATTTTTTGAACACGTGCATCTGCATAGGCTCGAGCCACTGCATATTCCCACATGTACCCATAGCCTCCATGTAGTTGGACACATTCGTCAGCAACATCACATTGCAACTCTGTCATGGTATACTTGGCAGCGGAGGCCATGGCTGGATCCACTTTTTTGTCGTTATGAAGCACCACCAACTGATCGCAGTAGATTCTGGCTTGCTCCAACTTTGCTGCCATTTCTGCGAGTTTAAACCTTGTATTTTGAAAATCAGAAACCATTTTCCCAAATGCGGGTCTGTTTTTGACGTAATCCACTGTGGTTTGAAAAGTGGACTCTGCCAATGCCAATGCCGATAAAGCCACTATCAATCTTTCTTGCGCCAATTCCGTCATGAGATAGTTGAATCCCATTCCGATTTTACCAAGAAGATTGTGCTTTGGTACTTTTACGTCCTCAAAAAAGAGCTCACAGGTGTCCTGTGCATGCAGTCCAACTTTTTCGAAGGGAATTCCTTTTGAAAATCCGGGCATGTCTTTGTCAATTAAAAACAAGCTGATTCCTTTTGCACCCTTGGTTGGATCAGTTTTGGCAGCAACCACGACGATATCTGAGAGATAACCGTTGGTGATGAAGGTTTTGGAACCGTTGATAAGGAAATGATCTTCCATTTCTTCGGCGGTGGATCGGATGTTTTGAAGGTCACTTCCAGCGCCAGGTTCCGTCATGGCCACGGCTGAAATCAAATCCCCGGAAACCATTCCAGGTACATATTTGGTTTTGGCTTCCTCTGTTCCGTAATGTAGGATATACGGAAAAACGATGTCACTGTGTAATGGATAACCGATGGCTGGTCCAGAACAACCGCTTAGTCCCAATTCCTCTATAAAAATCGCATTGTAGCGAAAATCCTGTATGTTCAATCCCCCAAATTTTTCGGGTGCTTGAATGCATAAAAACCCATTGTCACCCAATTTTTTCCAAGATTCACGGGAAACCATTTTGTTTTTCTCCCATTGGGCGTTGTTTGGGGAAATTTCCTGGGCAATAAAATCTTTTATCGAGTCACGAAACAAATCATGCTCCTCAGTAAATATCGTTCTTGGCAATCCGTACATTTCAAAATGGGTTTATATCCTTTACAGAATTTTAATGGGAAAACTACGAAAATAAAATCATTTATACTTTCGATTTCCTAATTACTTACGCAAATACCAATTTACATTTGGTTTCGAAGAGATGAATAATCTGGAAAATATCTTAAGTATCATCTATTATAACTTGGACACTCATAGGAAGGTTATTATTTAAATTCGTGTGATCCATTCCCAATTCGACTCCTTACGGAAATAGCTTTATAATCAGTCTTTGTTTATAGCTTTTACTTCATCCTATAGGTACTACACCTTTTTCTTCAAATGGTCTGATTTTCTTGCAGTTTCATTCCCTATTAGGAAACAGAATACATATTTCCATCTAAATTAATCAAGTTAGCTGCTTTTCGTTACTTTTTCGATGTCTTAGAATTTGGGTTAAACTTCTTTCTATTGAACCAAAGCAAAAAAAGTCCTCTCCAGATTGGATGGGACTTTTTTGGAACCAAAAGATTAAATCAAAAATACTTAGAAATAGAGTGTTTTGGTTCTGCCTTTTGCGTCAGTCACTCTCAGATGGATGTCTTTCGTGGTTAAATTGTCTAGGTGATAGATTTTTGTAAAACCCTCAGGTTGGGCTATTTCCTCCTTAAATACCTTTTTTCCTTGGCCGTCTATGATTTCCACTGTTACCCCTGGAATTTCCAAACCTATCACTGCCAATCGTATTGTACTATCGTCTAAACTTTTGCCATAGGCCATTAAGGGCAAAGCGATGGGTTGCTTGGTAGTTTCTACTCTGTAAACGAGGTTTTCTTCAGCACCTTTTTCATTCAGATTGCTTTCTATGTACACTTGATACTCTCCAATTGGGAGTGCCGAAAGGTCATAGGGAACATTGACATCATTTTTTTTGACCCTGATCGTTTGCAGATGTAGCTGTTTGCCTTTTGGATCGAGAATTGCCAATCTAACTTTTCCCAGCCCTTGTTTTAAGTGGACGACTACCTTGTTGTTTTTTGCAATCACAGAGGACAATGCTGTGATATTTTCGTTTGCTGCGTTTGCCAAGCTTGTAGCTCCTAGGCTAAAAGCGAGAGCGAGTGTAAGTAGGGTTTTCATGATTTTCTGTGTTTTAGTTTGATACTTGGTCCTTATTCAGGATTTGTACCAGAAAAAATATTTGAGTTATTACGATCTGATTTGAACACTCAAATAATTCAAAATTTCTTTTTTTGAGATTTAAATTCAATTTTTGAATCTCAAAGAATTGATTCATAGTGATACATGCGGACAAGAATTTGCTCCGATTCCGAACAATTTTTGATTAAAAAAAGAGATTCCACTCCTTTAAAAAAGGTTGCGTTAAAGCAGAGAAAAAATTGAAATAATATAAAAATAAATTTTGTAATAAATTGATTTCAAATGAATTAAAAACAGAACCTGTTCGCTGATGTACAGGTTCTGTTCTGTTTCGGGCAAGGAATCTGAAGTATTTACTTTTCTGAAAGTTTTCCTTTTAGAAATTTAACCCGCTCTGTAATCAACATGTCCTTGATATCAACATTTTCTGAGGTGGCCTTAAGAAAATCCAAGATTGATCCTGTATGATCAGTGGACTTGCCATCGGCGATACTCACATAGCGCATCGTGGTCCAAAGCAGCGTCTTCAATTCCTTTTCCGAATCATCTGTCATGTAATATTCCAAGACTACTGTATTTTGATTGAACCATAGAATCCTGCTCATGATTCTTACCCACTCCCCTACTTTTGCAGGTTTTACATAAGAAATGTTGTGGTTGTAGATTACCCAAGCAGCTTTGTATTTTCTGATAAAATCCATCATTTCTACTCCATAGAGTTTTGGGACTTGATCCTCTCTTGCATTGAAGAAATAGTCGAAATATTTTGCATTGTTGAGATGCTGAAGTGGGTCACAATCCTGAAAGCGGATGACTGTCCTGCTTTCCGTTTGACTTGGATAATGCTTCTCTGGATTGTATTCAAACATACTTATTTATTTTAAACTTAAAGTATAAGATTAGGTAAACCCTTCCAATTTGGAAGAAAACCAAAATCAAGATTCATTCATTCAATTATTTGCAAAGAAATGAAGGATTTATTTCGAACTCATTAACAATGAAAGATGTTTGGTGAAATTACAGTTGCCAATATTCCATGCATATTTCAGAAAAACAAGTCAATAAAAAACAATATTTTTCAGTCGTTTTGATTTTGGGTGCTTTATGTACCATTAGCCCTTTTTCAATTGACATGTACCTCCCTGGTTTTCCGGCCATTGCCAGAGACCTCAATACCTCCATATCCAATGTTCAGTTGTCTCTAACCGGCTATTTGATTGGAATTGCCATTGGACAACTCTTTTACGGACCTCTATTGGACAAGTATGGAAGAAAAAAACCCTTGTTTTATGGTTTGGTTATTTACATCCTCGCTTCTCTTGGATGCGCCCTCAGCCAATCCGTCGAAAACTTGATATTGATGCGTTTCATTCAAGCAATTGGTGGATGTGTGGGAATGGTAGCGGCGCAGGCAATTGTAAGGGATATTTTCCCCATCAATAAGACAGCGCAGGTCCTTTCCCTTTTGACTTTGGTGATCGCGATTTCTCCGATGGTGGCTCCAACGGTTGGAGGTTATGTGACTTCACATTTCAATTGGCATTTGGTATTCATCATTTTGGCAATCATAGCCACAGTAATCTTTATCGCAACAGTTTTTTTCTTGCCTAAAGGTGCACTTCCTGATCCAGCCATTTCCCTTCGCCCTGATAAAGTGGTAAAAAACTACATTTCAGTATTGCAAAATCGCAAGTTTTTGGTGTACATGCTTGCCGGTGGCATCGCAGGAGCGGCTCCATTTGCATATATCGCAGGGTCCGCAGATGTATTTATGAACAATTATGGACTTTCTGAGCAAGAATATGGATGGCTTTTTGCCTTTCTCGCATTCGCCATCATCGGCTCTACGCAATTGAATCATATTTTACTCAGAAAATATTCAAGCCAACAGATCATCATTGTTTCTATGGGCTATCAGACCGTCATCGGATTGATTATCTTGGTTGGCGTTTGGAACGAATGGTTTACTGTCATACCTCTTATTTTATTGATGTTTGTGTTTTTGACAGGGCATGGTTTGAACTCTCCAAATGCAGCCGCACTTTCCCTTGAACCCTTTTTGAAAAATGCGGGGAGCGCATCAGCGATGCTTGGTAGTATGCGTATGGCGATTGGTGGATTGGTTTCAGCAGCCGTCAGTATTTTTCATACAGGTACTGCATTTCCCATGGTACTCATGATGACACTTTGTGCCGTTGGTGGCTTTCTTGTTTTATTCGTGGACCAAAAGATACCCCAAAATATATTGGAGGAAGATTTTATCAATCGAGAATCTTCGGTGTCTGCTTGATATTGGATAAGCCTAATTGAACCCGTGTTATGTATTGATATTTATACTCCAACTTCAAATTTATTGACAATCAGCCAGTTGACTTCTACTTTTGATTATACCCTATCGGTAATGCGCCTTATTCTCCGAACAGTTTGATTTTCTTGCGGTTTCAACCCTTATTAGGAATCGGAATGCATATTTCGGGTTTAACCCGTTTTTTCTCGGGCATTGACCCGTTTTATGCATTCCCCATTCAACTCTAGCCTAAAAATGGTTCATAACCAGTTGATGGTTAACTATTTTTCACTTCATCAAATTGGTACTATCTCTGATTTTCTTACGGTTTCTACCCTTATAAGGAAATGGCATGCATATTTCGGGTTGAGGCTTTGCCAATAATAAAAATGGGATAGAAATTGCGGGAAAAAGAAAAACCCGATTGTAGATTTTTAATCTACAATCGGGTTTTTCTCAAAGATTTCAATTTATTTTTCGATAAGCATCTCAACTCGCCTATTGCGCATTCGTCCCTCCTCGGTTTCGTTGCTTGCTACCGGGCGCGTTCCTCCCCAGCCCGATACTCTTACTCTTTCAAAATTGACACCATGAAGAGTAAAGTAACCTCGGATTTTCGAAGCCCTACTGAGCGATAATTCCTTGTTCAACATTGGGTCTCCGGCACTGTCAGTGTGTCCCTCCAATCTGATTTTGATCTCTGGATTCTCGACAAGAAATTCGACAAGATTGTCCAATATCTGAATAGATTTGGCATCTGCAAATTCAGAAGTTCCTCTATTGAACTGAATGTTATCCAAGACAATATTTACCCCAGGTTTTGCGGGACGCATCAATACTGGTTCATCGCTCAACATTTTCCATTCGGCCATTTCAAATTCCTGCGGAAGATAGCCTTTGCTCGTCACCAAAACATTGTTCCAAGAGGCATCTTCCATCCATTCCCGGATTTCATCTTGCTTCATTAGTACTTTTTTCAAACCCCTTACATTGATTAAAGTAATACTATAATCAATTTGTTCCAAAGTATTGATATCCAATATTTTTATAATCCCCATTTTGGTGATAGGTTTTTCGGGAATACTAATGGAATCCAATTTTGTTGAGGGATTTTTTTCGATGACTAAAGCTTTTGTCTCCACCACCTTCCCCAAAGTCACGTTATTCAAAACACTGTCTGGTTCTGCTTCAACAATTTTCTCAATGATCTTTTCTTCAACTATTTCCTCTTGCGTGACAACAGTTTTTACCTCAGGGAATATTTCGGCCAATGCTGCAGGCTTTTCAAATTCCTCAAAATTGATGACCATGAGATCACCAAAACCTGCACTGTTTTGGGTGGAAGTGAACACTGCCATTTTATCATCCGAAGCCATTTTCGTGTACCCCATTTCTGAACCTTTGGAGTTTGCCAAAACAAGCGGTTTAGGGGCTGCCCAATTGTCCCAACCTTCCCCAATTCTGTGGGAATAATAAATGTCTCGTCCTCGATTTTTTTCAGATGAGTTGGAGGAAAAATAAAGGGTTTGTCCATCCTCGGAAAGGTAAGGCGTCATTTCCTGGTTTTGGGTATTGATCTTGGGGCCAAGATTTACCGGAGAAGACCACTTGTTATCGGATAGCTTGATGCTTACATAAATATCCTCGTTACCATAGGATCCAAAAGATGCCATAGACATCACCATCACCTCGCCAGACTTGCTCAGCCTTCCACTAAAATGGGATCCTGAATTCTTGAAGTTGCCCATGTCCAACTGCCTCACGTAATTCCAAGAACTTCCGAATCGAGAATATTGGTGAATGCCCTGCTTTTTACCATTTCCATGGTGGTAAACCAAGATGCTCAAGGCATCGGTAAAACCAACGACTACATCATTTCCCCCGGTTGAAAGGCCGTTTATTCTAATGGGTTTTTCCCATTGGCCGGATTCATTTTTTTTCCCCATCCAGATATCACCCGAATCCGTTGGACCTCCGATATTTTGGGGATGAAAACCAACGCTAAAAAACAATTCATCCTGGAGGGAAAAAACAGGATGCTGCTCATCATATGGGGAATTCAATACTTTAAGAGGCTCAATTTGCTGGGCATGCCCATTGGAAAAAAGTGAAAAAGCAAGCAGGAAGAACCCACTTGCTTTAAAGGAAATAAATTTATTTTTCAATTTCATTCTTATTGATCCAAGACAATCGCGAAAATAAGCGGTGCAACAATGGTTGCATCTGATTCTATAATAAACTTGGGTGTGGCTATCCCCAATTTCCCCCAAGTAATTTTCTCATTCGGCACTGCGCCGGAATAAGAACCATAGGAAGTTGTCGAATCCGAGATCTGACAGAAATATCCCCATAATGGAACATTTGTCCTCTGCAAGTCCTGATGAAGCATCGGTACCACACAGATTGGGAAATCACCTGCGATGCCTCCTCCTATTTGGAAAAAGCCAACAGTACTGTCCTCTGTAGCATTTTTGGTATACCAATCTGCCAAAAACATCATGTATTGAATACCGGTTTTAACGGTATGGACATTCTTGACATCACCTGTAATAACATGGCCTGCAAACATATTTCCCAACGTAGAATCTTCCCATCCCGGTACAATTATCGGAAGGTTCTTTTTGGCTGCTTCCAAAATCCAACTGTCTTTGGGATCAATCTGAAAGGACGCATCCAACTTGCCCGACAAAAGGATTTTATAGAAAAATTCGTGTGGGAAGTAACTTTCTCCGGCTTGATCGGCTTGAACCCATTCTTCAAGAATTACATTTTCAATCCTTCTCATGGCTTCCATTTCTGGAATACAGGTGTCTGTAACCCTGTTCATGTGACGTTCTACCAAATCTTGTTCCTGTTCAGGAGAAAGATCTCGATAATTCGGGATTCTTTCGTAATAATCATGGGCAACCAGGTTGAACACATCTTCTTCAAGATTAGCACCGGTGCAGGTGATGATTTGAACCTTGTCTTGTCGGATCATTTCGGCCAATGAAATCCCTAGCTCTGCCGTGGACATGGCCCCAGCAAGCGTGATCATCATTTTACCGTTATTGTCCATGTGGGCTTTGTAGCCATCAGCAGCATCTATCAATGCGGCTGCATTAAAATGTCTGTAATTGTGTTTTAAAAATTCAGTGATTTTCATGAATCCTTTGTTTTAATTTGGGTCAAAAGTACCAATTTATACGACACGAAAAAAGCCCGAGATTTAATCGGGCTTTTTTCGTGTCGTATAAAATTAAATTTATTTGGCAATACTATCTGTTGCTGTCTTTGGTGTAGAATTGAATTTTTTATTCAATGCCTCAGTCACCTCTTCTGTGATGTCAAACGCTTTTTTGGAGTACCAAATAGCGCCGCCTCGTGTATTGGAAAATATAAATTCAAGGTCCTTGTCTTCCGCGTATTCCGCCAAGAATTCTTGGATTTGATCGTAAACATCACTGTAAAGTTTAGACTCGTCTGCGGAAAGCTCCTGCATCAAGTTGTCCCTGTACGTCATAAGGTTTCTTTCTTTTTTAACCAAATCCTCTTCCTTTGCTTTCGCTTGGTTCATGGTCATGGTTGTAGCTGTTTGTTGGAAATTAGCGACTTCCTGCTCAAATCCTTTGGCACGTGTACCCAATTCTGATTCAAATTTCCTGCCCTTTTCAGTGATTTCCCCTGAACGTTTCTTGAAAAATTCATAGTTGGCGATCACACTGTCTGTCAATATATAGGCGATTTTAAGGTCGCTGCCACTAACTTGTGATTTACTCTCTGTACCGTTTTCGGCAGTTGAAGAGTCACCTGGCTTGCCGCAGGAATAGAACGATAATGAAACTACGGCCAAAAGGCCAAATACTTTAGCTAATTTTTTCACGTTTTTTTTCTTATTTTTTCAACTTGGGGCAAATATAAACAAAGTATTTAATTCACAAATTGAATTTTGATACCTATATGTTAAAATCCGTTAATTCAGTTTTTACTTGACATCCCGAGGGCATCGACATTAAAATTGATTGATAAGGTTAAGTATTTTAGACTTTTTCAAACGATAAGCATCAAAAGAGAAATTTTTCACACCTCAACGGGAATCGGATTTAGTCTGTTTTTTCTTAGGAGAATCGATGAGTTTTCGTCCCAAAAGCAAAACAACCAATTTCAAAAGAAGATATCCTGTGCCAACCTGTAGGTATTGGCATGCGCCTCAATGATATGGCTGATCTTTTCCGAATATCCACCTCCCATGCAGCACAAGATCGGAATCCCGCTTTCTTTGGCCAAGGTCAAAACTATCTGGTCTCTTTCTTTACATCCTGCAATACTCAACCCCAAACGGCCCAATTTATCTGTTGCCAAAACGTCCACTCCGCATTGGTAAATGATGAAATCTGGCTGGAAATTATCCAGGATCGGTTGAAGACTGTTCCTTAATGTCTTGATATAATTTATATCATCGGTATGATCAGGAAGGCCGATATCCAAATCTGATTTTTCTTTATGCATGGGATAGTTGGATGCACCATGCATACTAAAGGTAAATACTTGTTTTTGGTTTTTGAATATCTCAGCCGTCCCGTTCCCTTGATGCACATCTAGATCCACGACCAATATTTTTTTTGCCAGCGCATTCTCCAAAAGATAATTTGCCGAAATGGCAATGTCATTCAGCAAGCAAAAGCCCTCGCCCCTGCCCGAAAAAGCATGATGGGTCCCTCCTGCGATATTCATGGCTATTCCGTATTCCAAGGCAAAAAGAGAAGCTTGGACAGAACCACTTAATATAGTGATTTCTCTGTCGATCAATTCTTGGCTCAATGGAAAACCCGTTTTTCGAATTTCCGATTTGCTCAGTGAAAGATTTTTGAGCTTACCAAAATAATCTGGGTCATGTGTTTTGGTGATCCACTTTTCCTCAATTAAAGTGGGTTCAAAAAAATTAAATTGACTTACCGTCCCTTCGTATAGGAGTTGCTCGGGAAGCAAGTTGTACTTTTCCATCGGGAACCTGTGCCCTTGTGGTAGTGGGTGAAAATAAATAGGTGACCAAGATATTTTTAGCATAGGAAGAAAAAAAGCGCCTGTGTTTTAACAAGCGCTTTTGAATTTTGTTCCTTAAAAGATTAAATCTTCAAATGAATTAATCTTCATCGTCCACATCTTCCTCTTCGGATTGAAAGGCATATAAGGTGTCGTCAAGTTCAATGGTGTCATCATTGAATTCCTTCACGAATTTGGAAATTACTTCTTCATCGATGTACTCCACGTTTAACGCAGCATCGAGGCCTATTCCAAAATCATGGTTGGTATCCAAATCGATGAATTCCTGGACTTTCACGGTTTCTTCTTCCTCCAGTTCCATGATGATTTCGGTAATAAACCAACCAATTTCCTCATCTTCACTGCTTAATGGCTTAAGGTTTCCATTTTCGTCTTCCTCATAGTGGATTCCTTTGAAATTCGGGAATTTTTTTGCTGCCTCGTGTTCCGCCAATTCATATATTTCTGAAGAGTGATGCAGCCTAAGCGTATACAAAGCAGCATCATAAATGACCTCTTTTCCTTCAAAGACGCCAATGAAGTAGAAGTTGACAAATTCGTCGTTGTTTTCCTCTCCAGGTACAATTTTAAATATTTTCTTGCTGGCTTTAAGTTCTTTTTTTAAAGCCTCGATGGTTTCAGGGGCAAAACCTTCATTTGGATAGTTCATAGCTTAAAATAACGGGTTCATGGAGACAACTTACAACGGATTAAGCTAATTTAAAAACGGAAAAACCGTATCACAAAACCAATCTCTTCACAACTGATTAATTTTTAAATAATTAACATAAAAAAAATGATTATCCCAAAAAAAGATAATGAGTTTATCAAACAAATTTTAAAACAGTCCGAAAGTGAAATACTGGACTTCAAGCAAAACATATCCAGCTTGTCAAAAATCGCCAAAACGCTTGTCTCCTTTGCGAACACACAGGGTGGCCAAATTATCGTGGGGATTTCAGACAAAAAAAGAATAACTAAGATCGATGCCGAAGAAGAAATTTACATGATCGAAAAATCATCTCTGGAATATTGCCATCCACCTGTTTTATTTGGCATTGAAGTCTATGAAGGAAACTTTGGGGGAGAAAATAACACCCCTGAGGAATTCGATGTCTTGGTGGTGAATGTGCCAAAATCCAATCAAAAGCATTTCGCCAAAGACGCGTCTGGTAAATTAACAGCCTACCAAAGAATTCGAGACCAAAACATCCCCAAAAGATCCTAACATCAAATCCACTTGTTATTCCCGCCCAAAGACACTCCCAAAAGTGAATTGATGATGGCCAAAATCAAACCAAACAACAATGCCCACCAAAATCCATCCACAGAAAACCCAGGTACAATGACCGCTGCGATCAAGATCAAAAGTGCATTGATGACCAATAGAAAAAGACCTAAGGTAACAATGGTGATCGGGATCGTCAAAATGATCAATATGGGTTTGATCGTGATGTTCAATAAGGCAATCAATGCCGCTATTACTATTCCTGTGAAAAAATCCGCAACATGCACCCCTGGAAGTAAATAGCTTGTCAGCAAAACTGCAACACCACCCAAGATCAATTGTAAAACGATATTCAAAGCGCTGCTCGATGAAGCCATTATATTTCGGTTAAAGAATGTGTAAGAAAAATGAACTACCTTTTCAATATGTAAAATTAAGAAAAACCAATTTGAAAAAGCTGATATATGTCAGGCTGTGACTGATTTTTTGTGTTGGATTTAATTTTATGATATTTTGACATTACCTTTGGTATATCAAACAAACAAATTACCCACGTGATTCTAATCGTCTTCTTCCTGCTGCATTGGTATTTCTCCCTCTTCAGCCAAAGTTTCTTCCTACATCGATATGCTGCCCACCAAATGTTCTACATGAGCAAATTTTGGGAAAGATTTTTTTACTTTTTCACATGGGTTTGTCAAGGGAGCTCCTATTTGTCTCCCCGAGCCTATGCGATCCTGCACAGGATGCATCATGCCTACAGTGACACTCCAAAAGATCCCCATAGCCCCCATCATACCGAAAATCTTTTTACCATGATGTGGAAGACCAAGAACATTTACAATGAGTATTTTTCTTTCAGACTGAAACCTGAAGAAAGGTTTTCAAAGGATGTTCCAGATTGGAATAAATTTGACCTCATTGCCGATTCCATGGTATCCAGATTGGGATGGATCGCATTTTATGTAACAATATATGTGTTGAGCATTTCGGTTTTCGAATTGGCTGGGACCCATTGGTGGATGTATTTCTTGCTCCCCATTCATTTTATGATGGGTCCGGTTCACGGAGCCATCGTCAATTGGAGTGGACATAAATATGGATATGCAAATTTTGACAATAACGATAAATCCAAAAACAGCCTGTTGCTCGATGTTTTGATGTTGGGAGAGCTTTTTCAAAACAACCACCACAAACTTCCAAACCGACCGAACTTTGCGGTAAAATGGTACGAATTTGATCCCACTTACCCGATCGTAAAAATACTCCACGCTTCGGGAATCATCAAACTGAGAACCTCCTAAAAAAAAATAACCACTTAATCAGGAGGCCACTGAAAAAGTAGCTAAAACTGAAGGTAAAATTTTGAAAGCGACTAAGTCATTGACAAGAGTGACTTAGCCGCTTTCTTTTTTTTCGCCACTAGCTTTTAAAATTTCTCTATTGAAGCCTATACCGAACTAATTTTGATGATTTTCAACGATTTTCTACCAGTTTTTGATTATACCCGGGCCAGTTTCAAGATCCTTTTAACATTTACGGTGAATAAAGCTATGGCAGCTTGCATTTCCATGTTATTTATCCCGTAAGATATTGCCCTTCCAAATCCATGTGCGTTTTTTAACTCTCCGTTTTTCGCTTCTATTTTATACCGTTCCTTTGCTTTTTC
>NZ_KB906697.1:0-8277 GCF_000381545.1 Rhodonellum psychrophilum GCM71 = DSM 17998
TGCTCATCTTAAACTGATTTCTATTCGCCATCTTTCTACTGATTTGGTTAAAATTTATCACGGTTTAACGGTCAGCGTATTTCAGGCACTATCAAGACGGAGGACCGAAGACGGGAGACGGGGGACCGAAGACGGAGGACGGAAGATGGGGCCATTTGAGATTTTTGGTGAGGGTCTATTGAGTTTTGGCATGTACGGCTAATGTTGTGGAGATACAGGTAAAAAAAATCCTGCAATAACCCTCAAAAAATAGGGAGGGAGCCTGTTTTATTCCGCATTTCTCTCTATATAAATTATGGATACCCAAATTTGGGAATGGGGATTCCCCTTCTTACAATTTTAATTTTATACGTATTGTTTGACAATCATTAAGTGATAATACGTAAATTTAACAGCTTGATTTTGCGTATTGACTATGGGAAAAGAGGAAATTGGCATCAAAAAATTTGAAGGGTTGGGTTTGCGGTACATCCTTGCGCTGACCGCCATTGCCACTACCATTATTCTCAGCCAGGTATTTTTGCAGTTCTACATTTCCCAGCAGGAGGATGATTCCATCGAGGTCAATCTTTCGGGGAGGCAAAGGATGCTGAGCCAGCGCATCAGCAAATCAGCGGTCCTGCTTGGTGCCTCCGCTTTGGACAGCGTGCAACGTGGCCAATATCTAAAGGAACTCAAGATTGGTTTGGGTGAATGGAAATTGGCGCACCATGGACTTCAATTCGGGAACCCTAAACTGGGATTGCAGGGCGACAACAGCAAGCCAATCCAGGAAATGTTCCGCGTCATTGAGCCTCACTTTCAGGAAATTGTGCTCGGGGCGGAGGAGTTGATCCGACAATCCAATTTACCCGAAAGCGATATTGACTTGAAGTCAAGTGTAGAGAGGATTCTTTCCAATGAAAGCCATTTTTTGGACGGAATGGACAAAATTGTCTTTCAATACGATGCAGAAGCCCAGTCCAAGGTTTCCAGCTTGAAACGGATAGAATTCGGACTGTTGCTTTTTGCCCTATTGCTGATCTTTATCGAAGTGCGTTTTATTTTTTGGCCATCGGCCGCCATGGTCAAGAAAACCTTCCAGCAGCTCCGGGACAGTGAGTCCAAGGCACGGAAAATGGCCTTGGAGATCAGTTCTCTCTACGAATCATTGGAACAATCCTACCAGGACCTGGCAGAAGTGGAAGTGGAGATTGAGGATTTTACCGTCTTTGGCAAATGCGATACCTTGGGAGAATTCACCCACTTTTCAGACAAATTTTGTCAGGTGATGGAATTTGACAAGGACAGGCCCAACAATTTTTTTGCATGGCTGGAGCAACAGGGATATTCTTCCAAATACCTGGACAAAATCCTGAAGCTTTTGAACCAAGGAATCACTTGGAAAGGGGATATCAAAGTCACAAACGGGAATGGGGATTTTGTTTGGCTAAAAATCCACTTGGTTCCCGTCTTTGGTGAAAACCAATCCGTAGCTTCCTTCATGATCATCAGCGTGGATGAAACCGAAGTCAAGGAGGCCCAGGCCCGTTCCCAGGAAATCAATAAGGAGCGCTTGGATAAAAAACTGAAAGAGCAGCAATACCGATCCGTACTTATTTTGGAAGGCCAGGAAGAGGAGAGGAGGAGGATTTCCAGAGACATGCACGATGGAGTTGGGCAGTATCTGACAGCGCTGAAATACAGTCTCGATGGGATTTATGCCGTCAAATCCATTCCCGAAAGGAAAAGACTCGAACTTTCCAAAGAGCTCCTCAAGGATGTCATCAAAGAGGTCAGGAGAATCTCATTCAACCTTACCCCTGTGGCGCTTTCCGATTATGGAATCGTGCCGGTGCTGAACAAATTCAGCGAGGAGATGACCAAAATCTCCAAAATCCCGGTGGTTTTTGAAAATCAGACGGGTTTCATCTCCAGATTGGAACCCAAAATCGAAAATAACCTTTACAGAATAGTACAGGAAGCGGTCAACAATGCCATCAAATATTCGGAGGCTTCCGAAATCCGGATACTCCTTTCGCACAATGCCAAATACCTCCATTTGGAAATTCGGGATGACGGAAAAGGATTTGATTATAAAAAACTCAAAGAAAATGGGTATTTTAACGCCTCAGGACATGGGATTTTTAATATCAAGGAAAGGGTAAACCTGATCAATGGCCAGTTCAGCCTCGAAACAGGCTTGAACCAAGGCACTTCGGTCAATGTGGATTTGCCCTTGGAATCGTAATAAACCCAAAAAAAGAGAATAAAATGCAGGAGATTAAGGTTGTATTGGCAGATGATCATGTGGTAGTCAGAAACGGCATCAAAATGCTGCTCGAAAATGAAGGGGAGATCAAAGTAATCGGAGAAGCCTCCAACGGTCAGGAGGCCTTGGAAGTAGTCGAAAAATTGCAGCCGGACATCTTGATCATTGACATCCGCATGCCCGTGATGAACGGATTGGATGCCACCAAAAAACTCATGGAGCATTCCACCAAAACCAAGGCGCTGATCTTATCCATGCACAACGACGAGGAGTATATTCTCCAATCGGTGGACTGCGGCGCTTCCGGATATCTCCTGAAGGACACAAGCAAGGAGGAATTTATCAAGGCCATCCGAACTGTCTATCAGGGAGGCAAATATTTCAGCGGGGATATCAGCAACGTGTTGGTCAATTCCTACCTCAACGTAAAAAGCGCGAAGCCTTCGTTTGCCAAAGTGACCGAAAACAATTACGACCTGACCAAAAGGGAAAAGGAAATCCTCAAGTTGATCACCGCCGGAGTAGGCAACAAGGAGATCTCCGAACAGTTGAACAAAAGCATCCGGACCATCGAGACGCATCGGTTCAATATCATGAAGAAACTTAAGGTGAACAATGTGGTCGAATTGCTCAAAAAAGTGGAGGAAGAGTCCGCTTTGCATCAATCCCTTGAATCCTGAAAGGACGCATTTAAGCGGGGATCAATCCATTGATAAAATGACAACTTCACTTCAATTGGAGTTATGTAAATATATATTAATCATAGAGATATGATTGTAAAAAAAAGAAAGACATGCTCACAGACAGCCACAACAGGATACACGATTACCTGAGGATTTCTCTCACGGATGCCTGCAATTTCCGTTGTGTGTACTGCATGCCCGACGAGGACATGTTCACCATGCCGAACAAGCACCTGATGCAGCCCGAGGAGATCGAAACCATCGCCAAGGAGTTCGTGGCATTGGGAGTCAGAAAGATCAGGCTTACCGGTGGTGAGCCGCTGGTGAGAAAGGGAGTGGAGGACATCATCGCCCGACTTTCCGAATTGCCCATAGAATTGACGCTGACGACCAATGGCGTTTTCGTCGACAAACACATTCCCCTCTTCAAAAAAGCAGGCATCCGCTCCCTGAACGTGAGTTTGGACACCCTCCAAAAAGACAAATTCTTCCAATTGACCAAAAGGGATCAGTTGGAAAAAGTCATGGACAACATCCATCTTTTGATCAGGGAAGGATTCTCGGTCAAAATCAATGTGGTGGCTATGAAAGGGGTCAACGACATGGAGGTGAAGGACTTTATCGAGTTGACCCGAACGCTTTCTTTACATGTGCGTTTTATCGAATTTATGCCCTTCACGGGAAACCAATGGGAGAAAGACCAGGTCATCACGGCCAAGGAACTCCTGGCAACCGTGGAAAATGAGCTGGACTATGTCAAGCTGGTGGATGAAAAACATGCAACCGCCAAAAAATTCAAAGCCATCGGCCATGCAGGCACCTTTGCCTTTATCACCACGATGAGTGAACCCTTTTGTGGAGATTGCAACCGGATGCGCTTGACTGCGGATGGGAAAATGAAGAACTGCCTCTTCGGAAAAGACGAGTTGGACATCCTGGCGACACTGAGAAGAAAGGAAAATATCGTTCCCGTGATCCGAAAAAGCCTTTTGATGAAGCATGCCGTCATGGGCGGCCAATTCGAGGGAACTTATCAAAACACGGCCGCCGGAGATATCGAGAACAGGAGCATGATCCGGATCGGAGGATAATTGATTTCCCCCATCACAATGGAAACAAATGCATGCAGGGCCGCTGTCAATTTGCCAATAAAGGATTCAAAATGACCACGAAAAGGAGTGATATCGGCGTCTACATGCTCGCTGGAGGGAAAAGTTCCAGAATGGGAGCCGACAAGGGCCTCGTGAACCTTCAAGGCAAACCCATGCTCCAACATGGCATCGAAGTCCTCCAATCGATTTTTTCAGAAGTCACCCTTGTCTCCAACAATCCCGAATATCTTCGCTTAGGACTTAGGATCATCCCTGATCTGATTGCCAACAAGGGCCCGATGGGCGGAATCTACACGGGATTGTGTGACAGCCCCTTTGAAATGAATTTTTTTGTGGCTTGCGACATGCCTTTCATCCGTTCACAAGCGATCGAATATGTATTGGCAAAGGCCAAAGATGGGGAAATCACCTTGGCTGGAATCGGGGGCAAAAGCCAGCCGCTATTTGGGATTTATCCAAAAATATTCAGGGAGGAAATCAGAAAAAATATTGAGCACAACCAATTGAAAATGATGGTTTTGATTCAAGAATTAAAAAGCTTTACTTTAGAACTGGATGTGCTGGGAATTGATCATGAAAAGACTTTCTCCAACATCAATACACCGGAAGATTTGGTGCGCATGCAAACGGAGAAATAATTGGGCGAGAGCCTAAACAAGAAGAGAAACACATGAAGGATTTTGAAAGATATACACGGCAAATGATTCTTCCGGGATTCGGGGAATCGACCCAGCAATTGCTTTCCGATGCCCGGGTTTTGGTCATCGGGGCGGGTGGATTGGGTTGCCCGGCATTGCTGTATTTGGTTGCGGCAGGGGTGGGTACCATCGGGATAGTGGATTTTGACACGGTCGAATTGACCAATCTTCACCGGCAGGTACTCTATTCCGAGGAGGATCTGGGCCAACCCAAAGTCATGGTGGCTGCCAAAAAACTTGCCGTTCAGAACAGTCAGGTCAAGATTGTTGCAATCGAAACACGGCTGACGGCACTAAATGCGGAGGAGATCATCGCCGGATATGACATCGTGCTGGACGGTTCGGATAATTTTCCCACAAGATACCTGGCCAATGACGCTTGCGTCCTGCTCGGAAAACCCCTCGTCTATGGATCGATCTACCGCTTTGAAGGCCAAGTGGCCGTGTTCAATCTTCCCGACGAATCAGGCCAAAAAACAAATTACCGGGATTTGTTCCCCGATCCATCCGAGACCGAGGGAGTCCTGAACTGTGCCGAGGCAGGCGTGATCGGGATTTTGCCCGGGATCATCGGTGGATTTATGGCCAATGAAACCCTCAAAATCATCACCCGCATCGGCAGTCCCTTGTGCAATCGCCTGATGACTTTCAATTCCCTGACCAGTGCCACCTATACGATGGACTTGTCCGCGAATCCGAAAGCGGCTGAATTTTCGCCCAAAACCTTGGAGGAATTGTCGCTGATGGATTATGAAATCGTCTGCGAAGTGCCCGGGCTGAAAGAATTGGCTCCGGAAGACCTAGACAGGTTCTTTGCCGAAAACGAGGAATACAGACTCCTGGATGTCAGGGAAAGCCATGAAATGCCGAAATTGGTGGGCTATCCCTATTTTTCCATCCCTCTGGGAAGCCTCCTGGACAGGATGGAGGAATTGCGGGAAAACAAGAAAATCCTGGTCTTTTGCCAATCCGGAACCAGAAGTGCGCAGGCAGGCCAACTGATCCTCCAAAACCTGGAAGACGCCTCGCTCTACAACCTCAAAGGTGGTATCAACAATCTGATCGCCTATCAAAAAAGCCAAGAAGTATGAGCACAACACTGACATTCGTAGACGGCCCTATTTCCCAGGCCTTGATCGTGGAAAGCATTGCGTCCTTCAGCCAGCAGACCCAGATTGGCGCCCACAGTATTTTTTTGGGCCAGGTAAGAAAGGATGTGTTGGATGACAAAGATGTCCTGGCCATCGAATACAGCACCTACACCGAAATGGCGCAGGAAGTTGCGGCCAAGATCAGCGAAGACTGCCGGGGGAAATTTGAATTGCAGGGTTTGGAAATTGTCCATAGTTTAGGGGCGGTGAAAGCAGGGGAGATCTGCCTCTTTGTGATTGCAGCCTCCAGGCATCGGAAGAATGCAATCGAGGGTTGTGCCGAGATCGTGGAAAGAATCAAACAGGATTTGCCCGTCTGGGGAAAGGAAATCCTGCAGGACGACAGCCATCAGTGGAAAGTCAACCGCTGAAAGTCTCTTGAACCCGAAATATGCGGTAGGTTTCCAAGTGGGGTCGAAACTGCAGGAAAATCAGACTATTGGGAGACTAATTCCTGACACCAAAAGTGTGAAGTCAAAAACAATCAACAGCTAATTGAACATCAGTTAATTATACTGTTGAATTGAGTTCGTAATGCATAAAATGGGTTGAAAGGCAAGCCATGCCATTGTTCAGCTCGCCAACAACAGCGACACCGTTTCTACATATCAATACCAG
This sequence comes from Rhodonellum psychrophilum GCM71 = DSM 17998, assembly GCF_000381545.1. Lineage (GTDB taxonomy): Bacteria > Bacteroidota > Bacteroidia > Cytophagales > Cyclobacteriaceae > Rhodonellum > Rhodonellum psychrophilum. The sequence continues at coordinate 6,514 of NZ_KB906697.1, forward strand.
GAAGCAAGAGGCAGGATCCAAGGGATCGTCCCGCTTCAGAAAAAAAAAAGACACATGATCAACATTACCCATAAATCCAGCACCCTTAGAAAAGCCATCGCCCAAGCCACCGTCAGGGTGAGTTCCCAAGCCACGATCGACGCAGTCGTGAACAAACAAGTTGCCAAGGGAGACGTTTTTGAGATGGCCAAGACTGCCGGACTCTTTGCCGCCAAACGGACCGCAGATATGATTCCGGATTGCCATCCCTTGCCGATTGAGTTCACAGCCGTACGCTTTGAAATCCAAGGCTTGGAGATCCACATCCAGGTGGAGGTCCACACCATTTACAAAACAGGCGTGGAAGTGGAAGCCATGCATGCGGCTTCCGTCGTGGCCCTGACGGCCTACGACATGCTCAAGCCGATCGACAAAGGCATCGAGATCCACCAAATCAAATTGCTCCAAAAAAGCGGAGGGAAATCCGACTTCCGGGAAACCTTCGATCGCCAATTGAATGCTGCCGTTTTGGTCTGTTCCGAACCGGTTGTCAGCGGGAAAAAGGAAGACCTGGCTGGCCAGACCATCAAGAAAAAACTCGAAAGCGCCGGACTTGCCATTGCCGATTACCATTTGATGGCAGACGACGAACAAAAGGTACAAGCCAAAGTCCTGGAAGAGATTGAAAACGGATGTGACATCGTCATTCTCAGTGGAGGAACGGGCTTGACGAAGAAAGACAGGATTCCGGAGATCATCAAGCCGATTTTGGAAAAGGAAGTGCCGGGAATCGAGCAGGCGATCAGGGCTTATGGATTGGCGCGAACTCCCTATGCGATGATTTCAAGGACCTTAGCCGGCATGATCGGGGACAGCCTGGTGCTGGTACTTCCGGGATCCTCCAGAGGTGCCGAGGAATCCATGGATGCGCTTTTTCCAGCGGTATTGCATATTTTCAAAAGCGTCAAACTATAGGCAGGATCCAATTTCATGTAAAACACCAAAAGCCAGTAAATCGTAGGATTCACTGGCTTTTTTGCGTCCCAAGCCAGCGAATTCCAGCAGCAGGAGTTGATTTCGAATAAGATTCACCCAGAAAGTCCAATCACCAAAGCATAAATCCCCAGCCTTGGCGAAAACCCTTCGGGATTCAATCCTTTCCCTTAGCCAAAGAAAAATTACTGTGTTTATAATTCCGGGGATTAAAATCCCCGGTTTAGGATTCTGGCATCGCTACGCGATTTAAAAAACGATACCGTCTCTAGAAAAGCCGTAGGCTTGGGTCAACTCTTAAGCCCACAATTCATTGTGGGTAATACCGAACACTCTATATGGCTCAAAGTGCCATCGGCATGACCAAAACATCGATGATCTCAAAAAATGACCAATTGCGCATATAAATACAACGGTTTGACCGAATGGCAAAAAAGGAGTCAATTTACGCATTAGCATAAAGGCATATATCCTCAGCTTTGGCGAAAACCCTTCGGGATTCAATCCATTTCTTTAGCCAAAGAAAAATGACTGTGTTTATAATTCCGGGGATTAAAATCCCCGGTTTAGGATTCTGGCATCGCTACGTGATTTAAAAAACGATACCGTCTCTAGAAAAGCCGTAGGCTTGGGTCAACTCTTAAGCCCACAATTCATTGTGGGTAATACCGAACACCCTATATGGGTCAAAGTGCCATAGGTACGACCAAAAATCCCGGTAATCTTGAAAAAAAGACCAAGTGCGCAAATAAAAAAAAAACGGTTTGATCGAATGGCAAAAAGGAGTCAATT
>NZ_KB906697.1:9462-12850 GCF_000381545.1 Rhodonellum psychrophilum GCM71 = DSM 17998
ATCTGCGGTTTTTGGCAGGCATCGGAGAGCGTGAAGAAAATGAGTTAGCTCACGAAGGTTCACCGAGTGAGATCCACTCATTTTTAGCTCGCAGATGCCAGACAAAAATCAAATTGGAAGGAAATCATTATGTTGGATAAACACCCGCCCCAATTTGAAGAAGAGATATCAGCCTTGATTTTTTGGTTACTTTTTCATCAAGGAAAAAGTGACAAAGAACAAAAATTGCGATTAATGACAACCACCTGCTTTGGCGAAAAACCTTCGGGATTCAATCTTTTTCTTTAGCCAAAAAGAAACAATCATGACATTCCAATTCCCACGGGTTCCACCCGCGGCTAATCAAGGTTGAAGTCCTTCAGACTTCGCTGATATTGGACGGTAAGGGAGAGACTTGATGCACCCCGAAACTGACCGCATCAGCGTAAGGAACCGGTCTACACCGGTTCCGATTACCCGATTATTCCCTATCCTTTTTAATAAGATTCCGCATCTACCTTTACTTTCCCCCAGAAGGTCCTATAAACAAAAAAGCTATACAGCAAGACCAAGGGGCCTCCAACAGCCACAAATCCCATCATGATCTTCAACGTTTTGGTGGAAGCCGCGGCATTGTAAATGGTAATGCTGTTTGCTTCGATTCCACTCGAAAGCAAAAGCCTTGGAAAGAGTTCAAAGGCCACCAGGACAAACAACAAGGCAATGGTCAAGCTTGTGAAGATAAATGCCCAGCCGTATTTCTTCTTACTAACCAACCTCGGGACATTGGCGATGCTGAGGAATACCAACAAAGGAACCACAAACAAGGCTTGATTTTCACGGAATACCTCAGAGAGGTGCGTCACATAGAGCAGCGTATACACAGTGGTGATGAGATAGGAAACGATGAAAAAGATGATCCCCTTCTTCAATAGATCCTGCAATCGGTCGTATAATTTGCCTTCGGTTTTCAACAATAAATAGATCCCACCATGCATCATAAAAAGAGCCAGACTGGTGATGCCGACAAGAATGGAAAATGGATTGAGAAACTCAAAAAAGCCTCCTCCGATATACTCGTAATTTTCATCCAGCGGCATTCCGTTGAGCACATTCCCGACCACCACACCGAGAAGAACCGCCAGCATGATGCTGGATATAGAGTAGCTCCAATCCCACATCTTTCGCCACCATGGCATTTCTTCCATATTTCTGAACTTGATGGAAATGCCCCTAAAGATGATAAAGAGGAGAAAAAGGATAAACGGTGTGTACATGGCTGACAAAAGTGTCCCGTAAAACACCGGGAATCCGGCAAACAAGGTTCCCCCTCCGATGACCAACCAGACTTCGTTGCCATGCCAGGTCGGGTCAATCGCTTTTAAGGCGATTTCCCTGCTTTTGTTTTGTCTGAAAAACATGTGCCAGGCACCAGCCCCAAAATCGAAACCATCCAAGATGGCATAACCCGAGAAAAGCCCACCTACAACCAAAAACCACCATGTTGGATAATCCAAGCCTAAGAACGTTTCCATATTATTTGTTTATATCGTTTAACACTACTCCGGCGATTGCCTTGTTCAGTGATCCTTCATCATAATTTTCCTCATCGTAGGGCCCATTTTTTATTCCCTTGTTCATCAAGTAAATAAACAGCAGCAGCAAGATGGAGTATACGATGAAAAACAAAATCAGTGAAAACAACACCTGGTTGGCCTGAACGCTTTTGGACAAAGCGTCGGAGGTTCTCAACAAACCATAAACCACCCAAGGCTGTCTGCCCATTTCTGCGGCAAACCAACCGAACTGATTGGCCAATTGTGGCAAAATAGCCGTAAAAACAAAGGTCCAAAGCAGCCATTTTTTCTCAAATAACTTTCCTCTTTTCCATTGCCACATGGCAAAAAGACTTAGGGCAATCAAAAACATGCCAATCGCCACCATCAAATGGTAAAACTGAAATACCGCATTCACCTGGGAAGGCCGATCCTCCTCGGGAAAAGCATTCAGACCGGTCACGGGGGTTTCGAAATCCTGATGAAGCATAAAAGACAGTCCACCTGGAATTTTTAAACCCGTCACTTTCTGGTTTTCTTTGTCCACCCAACCCATCAAATACAGATCACCCGGAGCCTCGGCATCAAAATGGCCTTCAAATGCGGCCAATTTAGCAGGTTGATTCACGGCAACCCCTTCCGCAGAGCTATGGCCTGTAAACAGTTGGGCCAATGAACTGATCGTGGCAACGACTAAGGTGATCTTGAAGGCCTTCTTCGAAATCTCTACATAGCGCCCCTTGAGGATATAATACGCATGCACACTCAGGATCAAAAACGAACCGGCCAGGAAAGCGCCCAACCACACATGTGTCAGCCGGTCCACCGAAGATGGATTGAACACCATGGCCCAAAAGTCGACGATTTCAGCCCTGGCCTGCATCCCTTCCCCAACGATATGGTATCCGGTTGGCGTCTGCTGCCAGGAGTTGGCGACGACAATCCAAACCGCGGAAAACATCGATCCCAGAAATACCCCAAGCGTCGCCACTAGGTGTACCCAGGGTTTCACCCTGTTCCAGCCAAACAGTAAAACGCCCAATGCACTGCTTTCCAGTGCAAAGGCAAAAATGCCCTCGGCAGCCAGTGCGCTGCCAAAAATATCACCCACATATCTGGAATAGGTTGCCCAGTTGGTGCCAAACTCAAATTCCATCACGATGCCGGTCACCACACCGATCCCAAAAGTGATCGCGAAGATCTTGGTCCAGAACTTGGCCAAGACCTCGTACTGTTTATTTTTGGTGCGGATATAGAGACTTTCGAAGACCACCATCAGCAGTCCTATGCCAATGCTGAGTGGGGGATAGATGTAATGAAAGGCAATGGTAAATGCAAATTGTACTCTGGAGAGAATTTCAACGTCCATAAGAAGATTATTTGTGCGAAGCTAAAACCTTAAGGAAAACCCCGGCGTGACCGGGGTCACGTTTGCCGGGATTCAGCCGGGATCGACAATATAAATTACAGGTTTTTTTTTCCAAAAAAATCAAATTGGTCCCGTAAAATTGGACATTCCTCTTACCTGATTGTCTATTGATTGACGGATGGGGATTTTCTGAAAAAAATTGTCCCTTGCAGATATTTATGGGGTGGGGCTTGGGTTTCTTCGCCAACGAAAGAAAGTGCGAATTTCTATTTGTCCCTAGGTTTCATCTTGGGCCATTCAAGGTTGAATCCCTTCAGGCTTCGCTGATATTTAACGTTAAGTAGAGAAGGAGTGGTCTGTGGGGAGAGAGGCCAAGGGTGTGGAATTATCACTAAACTTCCCTCGGACGTGGGGAGGAGGAAATTGGACCGAGCCGGCGTGGGCCAAGGGCGGAGGAGGATTCCAATTTCTTGGCCTTTTGGTT
>NZ_KB906697.1:13465-16084 GCF_000381545.1 Rhodonellum psychrophilum GCM71 = DSM 17998
ACTAAACTTCCCTCGGACGTGGGGAGGAGGAAATTGGACCGAGCCGGCGTGGGCCAAGGGCGGAGGAGGATTCCAATTTCTTGGCCTTTTGGTTATCCCGATAATTATCGCGGAGGCTAAGCTAAAAGTGACAAAGAACCAAAATCACCACAAATAACAACTACCTGCCTTGGCGAAAAGCCCTTGGAATTCATTCCTTTCCCTTAGCCAAAGACAAACAACCACGACATTCCAATTCCCACGGGTTCCACCCGTGGCTAATCAAGGTTGAAGCCTTCCTCAGCGTCAGGCAGGCCCTTCAGGCTTCTCGGATATTGAACGGGAAAGGGGAAGCTTATTTATTAAGTTTTTTTTTCAAGGCATTGTACTGATCTGCATGTTTTTTCGGATTGGTATCCTTTAACCTTTGCAAATTTTGAATTTTCCAACGAACGGATGGGAAAAGCTGAAAATCATATTTTGTCCAGTTCGGAGTCAGGTTCTTTACGCTTAAAAGAAAATCTTTATCCTCATCTATCAAATTTTTGTGGATCACTTCGATAAGTTTAAACCTTATTTCTTCATATTCTTTGTAGCTAAATTCTTCGGTGGTCATGCCTTCGAATTGATTTGTTAATGCAGATCGCTGATCCTGTAGGTTAGGGTATATAACCTCATGGATTGGTCTTTCACTCCCAAGGAGGCATAGTAAAAAGCCTCTTTTTACTTCGTTAGAAAACCCTTCATTTGCTAGCAAATATTTTACATCAAATAAATCCCTAGGATGCTGCCGGTCTAAGGCAGCGCATATTTTCCCACCATATAATTGTCCCAAAGGCACTACAGGAATGACACAAAAAGCATTAAACTCATTTTGTGCCTTATCACATAAAACCATATCTTCAGGAGGAATATATGTGCCCCTGCCTACTAGGTTTACCTCCAGTTTTATACTTGCATTTCTAGTTGAAATCTGAAGCTTTGCGATATCAGACCTGTGTATTACCGTTACACTTGGAATAACAGACTCAATCCTTGATTTTGTACGTTCCAGTGCTTTATTGATGTTTATCATGGAGGTTGCTCTGTCCTCTATAGGGACATAAGTAAGATCTATATCTACAGATAAGCGCGGCATTTCTCGAATAAACAAGTTAATTGCCGTACCACCGTGAAGAGCAAAACATTTTTCTCTAGCCACTTCAGGAAGAACATCCAATAAAAGTTTTATCTGATTTTTATAGCTTTGTTGTGCCATACTCTTTCAACTCTCTTGGGACTGTGATTTGATATTTGGGTATATACATACCATTTTTCACAAAACTCCTTTTGCCTGTCCCTAAATCCACTTCATCAAGCTTGATATATGGAAACCAGGAATGACCAGCTTTTTCAGCAAGATATAAAAAGAGACGTTTTACTTTAACTGAACCACATTGTTCCAGGAGTTCCTGGACAGCATTTGGTCTTAAATTATTCAATCCTTCCATTAACTCGAAACACTCCATAAGGCTATGTTCTTTTGGTACCAGATATAAGCATTCAAACATGGCCCGGGCTGGACCCGATACTTTGATTTTGAAATTCTTTATTTCAAAATCAATCAGACCTGTATTGGGAGGAAGAAAATTTGAGGCATGGTAAGCAATTTGAACCCCCCAATCATATTGTTTAAACCAGGTGGGTAACTGCTCTTTGGCTGTACTAAAGAGAAACACTTTACTTGTGCCCAGTTCCAGGTAATGCCCTTTTCCTAACATCGACAAGGCAGTTCTCCCGGCTGGATGTGTGTGAGAGTTGGCTTGATTTTGAAGAGCGTATACAGCTCCTTCATACCCAACCTTATCTCCAGCTCTAATCATGGCGCCAGTACCGATAGATTGAAACCAGTGGCTCTTCCTATATCGTTTTTGCAGATCCAGGCTATATCCCTGATCCGATAGCCAGCTGCTGATAAACACAATTCCGGAGGCTTGGGAAGTCAGTAATTGGTTTATTTTCGATGTGATATTGTTACTCATAGTACCAATATATTGAATTTTATAAACTAAGACAAAAAATTGTTTATAATTTGAAGGATTTGGGTATCTAAAGTACCTAAAATGAAATTTATATAAACTATCCATTTATGAAATTATACCGTCTCAGTTAGAATCGACAATATAAAACACAGGTTTTTTCTTGCGGAAAATCAAATTGGAAGCGAATCAATATTGTGAAAAACACCCGCCCCAATTTGAAGAAGAGATATCAGCCTTGATTTTTTGGTTCCTTTTTGATCAAGGAAAAAGTGACAAAGAACAAAAATTGCGATTAATGTCATCCACCTGCCTTGGCGAAAACCCTTCGGGATTCAATCTTTTTCTTTAGCCAAAGACAATCAACCCCGACATTCCAATTCCCACGGGTTCCACCCGCGGCCATTCAAGGTTGAATCCCTTCAGGCTTCGCTGATATTGGCCGGCAAGGAAGGAAGGAGTGGTCTGTGGGGACACAGACCACGGTTAACCGGAAGAAAACGATATCTTCGCACCAAACTTCCTCTGGATAAAAGGACGGCCTATATATCTGCGGTTTTTGGCAGGCATCGGAGAGCGTGAAGAAAATGAGTTAGCTCACGAAGGTTCACCGAGTGAGATC
>NZ_KB906697.1:18074-47661 GCF_000381545.1 Rhodonellum psychrophilum GCM71 = DSM 17998
AAAAGCCGTAGGCTTGGGTCAACTCTTAAGCCCACAATTCATTGTGGGTAATGCCGAACACCCTATAGGAGTCAAAGTGCCATCGGCACGACCGAAACATCCATGATCTCTAAAATTAAGACCAAACGCACAGATAAAAAAACCGTTTGACCGAATGACAATAGGCGGAAAGCCATAAAAAAAGCCAGTAAATCGGAAGATTTACTGGCTTTTGGCACGCTATTGATGCAGTCGGGGTGGCAGGATTCGAACCTACGACCTCCTCGTCCCAAACGAGGCGCGATACCGGGCTACGCTACACCCCGATCAATAGTGCAGTGAAGTATTATAGGCTTTGTCTTTTGGACGCTTGCTGTTTTTGCTTCAACGCGATACAAAAGTAGTAAAATAATCGGAATTCAAAACATGCCCCTCCCGCAATTTATCCCCAATCCCAAAAATTCCATCCCTAATCACTGACAATCAAATCATTAATTTTCAAGGAATATTCACATGGGGGAGTTTCGTGCTTGGGACATCATTCACAGTACTAAGTACTGTGTAAAATGTACGATGTACTAAGTACCAAGTACTGCATGGCAGAACGATCAACTTTGTACTTCGTACTTAAGACTTTGTACTGTGTAAAATGTACCATGTACTAAGTACTGCTTGGCAGAACGATCAACTTTGTACTTCGTACTTAAGACTTAGTACCGTGTAAAATGTACGATGTACTAAGTACCAAGTACTGCAATGCAGAACGATCAACTTCGTACTTCGTACTTAAGACTTAGTACCATGAAACATGTACGATGTACTAAGTACCAAGTACTGCAAGTCAGAACGATCAACTTTGTACTTCGTACTTAAGACTTAGTACCGTGTAAAATGTACGATGTACTAAGTACCAAGTACTGCAATGCAGAACGATCAACTTCGTACTTCGTACTTAAGACTTAGTACCATGAAACATGTACGATGTACTAAGTACCAAGTACTGCAAGTCAGAACGATCAACTTTGTACTTCGTACTTAAGACTTAGTACCATGAAACATGTACGATGTACTAAGTACCAAGTAATCCATTGCAGAACGATCAACTTCGTACTTTGTACTTAAGACTTTGTACCATGAAACATGTACGATGTACTAAGTACTGCATGGCTGAACGATCAACTTTGTACTTCGTACTTAAGACTTAGTACCATGAAACATGTACCATGTACTAAGTACCAAGTAACGCATGGTGAACGATCAACTTTGTACTTTGTACTTAAGACTTAGTACTATTTACTTCGTACCAATAACTTACCACGTTCTGCGAAAGCATCCAGCATCGGCTGCTCGTATTTCTTCTCACGGTACTCGTCTGGACTCATGATGGGGATTCCCTTGATGATGGGGTAGATGCGCTTGCAGGTTTTGCAATGCAGGATTCCCTCCAGTACATTTCCGCTCAAATCCTGCGACAGGATCGTCAGATCAAGTTCTTCCTTGTCAAAGGGGCAACATAGTTTAGCAATCGTTTCCATTCTCATAGTTTTCTGGTTTTATGACCCGAATGATGCATTCCATTTCCAAATTGTGCTGTGAAGCAATTTCAGGCTGAAATGGATTTGCATGTGTCAGGGGTTTAAATATGTGAGATATGCCGAAATGGCTTTTTCCGGTGCGGCAGCACGCATGATGCCCGACACCACAGCAATCCCGTCAAAGGACAATTTCTCCAATTCGTTTAAGTTTTCCGGCCTGATCCCCCCTGCCAAAAATATCGGCAAAGCGGTCATTTCCCGGGCTTTTTGGATGGTCTCCGGGAGGACCAGTTCGCAACTGTTGCTGGTCTGGGAGGGGAAAATCGAGCAGAAGGAAAGATAATCGACCGCGTTTCCATCGGCCCAAGCCACGGTCGACAGCTCATTTCCGCAGGTGATGCCCACCAAAAACGGTCGTTTGATGCAGGACCTTACCGAAGCAAGATGGTCCGGCACCTGGTCAAAGTGGACCCCGTCAAAGACATGTTGCGCGAGCAATTCCCAGCGGTTGTTGATCAGCACGGGAACATTTTTTTCCTGGCAAAGGACGATCACCTTCTCGAGCAGGGCTTCGGGATTCCCATCATCGGGGAAATTGTCCCAGACCTGGACCGCCGCGATGGGGGAGGCAAGCACAATCCGGAGTTTTTCCAACAGCAGTGCTTCTTCCATCGCAGGATCGATGACCAGGTAGAGGCCCCCCTTTATTTGTCGCCTTAGGTCCATCCTTTTTCCATTGCGGTAAAAAATGCCGCCCAATACGGGTCGGTTTCCATATATGCCATTTCACTTTCCTGTTCCCCTTCGGCCAATTGGATCCCGTAGGCTTTTTCCCGGATCTCGCCCACACAGCTGCAGGCGATCCCTGCCAAGTGCAGGCGTTCCATGACGGCCGCCGCATGCATGGGCTTGCAGGTGATGATCATCGCGCCGGCCCCGACGCTGTGGTAGGGGTCGATCGAAAACAGGGAGCAGATCTTTCCGGTCACTTCCCCCAGTGGGATTTTGCCCTTGTCTACCCTTGCCCCATGGCCGGAAGCGCTGGCCATTTCGTAGATCGCACCCAATACGCCTCCCTCGGTGACATCATGCATCGCCGTCACTTCGGCCCTGCCGCTTTCCCCGCTAATAGCCGCCAAGGCATCGGGCAGGGAGGAGGTTTGGTAAAAGAGCGCACAGGCACTTTCGTGGACTTCCTTGCCGTAGGCCGCGATGACCGTTTCCGGGAAACTCAATGCCAGAATGGCCGCCGAGGAAATGGCGCATTCCTTCGTGACCAAGATGGCATCCCCAATGCCTGCTTTCTTGCTGGTCAGGACCTGCTCTGCGGGAGCGATGGTGAAGAGCGTCACCCCACCGGCAATGGTGGAATGCTGATCGGCGATAAATCCCGTATGGCCGCCCGTGATCGCAAGCCCGATTTCCTCGGAAAACCGGTGCACATGTCCCCAATAGCTACCGAAATCCTCCTTGGAGAAGGTCCCGGGAAGGTTGAGCACAAACTGCCCATACATCGGCGCAAATCCTGTTGTCGCAATGTCGTTTGCCGCCAGGTGAACCGACAGCCAGGCCGATTTCTCCAAACCGAGGGAAGGAATCAGGGAGAGCGGATCGCTGGTCGCCGCCATCGCCATTCCCCCCGGCAGGGCCACCACCGAGACATCCACGCCGAATTGTGGTCCGGTAAGGACTTCCTTTCTGGATTTCCCGCATTGCTGCGCGATCACGCCTGCGATAAGGCTTTGGTCTATTTTTCCAAGTTTTGCTTCCATCAGTCCACGTCGTTGAATTTGATGTACAAACCGAAAAAATCCCCGTAGGGCAGGCTCCATTGCTGGACCGGAAACCATTTGGGCAATCCCGTGCAGGACCATTCGATGGAGTAGGAGCGGCCCTCCAAGGCGGTATCGATGATGGCAATTAGTTTTTGGGGCGTGTAGAAGGTGGCGGTGACATAGAAGGGGTTTTTCCCGAACAACTGTTGCACCCGCCTCCGCAGGACCTTCGGCGAATTCCGGTTCATCATTCCCATGCCAATCCCGTATTTGCCCACCCGGGCAGCTTCCCGGATCACTTTCACGGGATCCTTGTAGTACTCGAAGGTGGTGATAAAGGCCATGGCATCGAAGGAATGGTCCTTGAAAGGCATGTAGTGCGAATCCGCCATGACCAGGTCCCCGTCAAACAGGTCCACGGCCTGGGAAAGCATCAGGGGCGAAATGTCCCCGCCCGTGGCTTCGATCCCGATTTCCTTCCACCAGCGGGTAAACCGGGTGGTTCCGCAGCCAAATTCCAGCAGCGTTTTTATCCGTTTGTCCTTGGAGACCAATTGTTCCATGACCTTTTTCTGCCAGATCTCCGCACGCTTGTAGCGCCCCTCATACCATTGCTCATAGGGATCGGTATGTTCCCGGTTAAAAAACCATTCCGGTCGGTTTTGCCAGTTTTGCTGGGTTTTGGGGATCAGTTCAAATGTTGATTTTTCCAGTTCCATTTTGTTTTTCAGGTTAAAGGCGAAACCCGTGTTATGCATTGCCAATTCCATTAAAGGATAAAATTCTTTAATGCCTATTCGGGCGAAACAAAAAACGCCAACCGATGGGAGTGACCAAAAGGGTGGCGTACAAAATGGAATATTTTATAAAGCATCCCTCCGTTGGCATTATCCAAATCAGGTGTTCGGGTATCGTCTCAGCCCAACTTTCGTCAGGCACCCCGTGCGTTTCTATCCCCGAAACTAATCAAAATCCCAGAAAATCTACACTCCATGCCATTTTGTTTTCAAAATCCACTGTTTCCCCACCGTCCCTTTCCCTCGTCCAACACTCCACCTCCCATTCTTCCGTCCCCTTCCAACTTTCCGCCCGTTCCCTGTCTCCCGTCTCCCGTCCAAAACTTCCAACTCCCAAACTTCCCACTTCCCCCCGTCTCCTGTCTCCTTCCAACTTCCCCCTTCAAACCTTCCTCCCCCTTCCCAAACTTTTTCCCCCACATTCCTTGCTAATATCCACCATCGGACTAAATTTGTCACCACAGAGTAATTTTCTTACTCATCCCGCTAAGCACAAACGTGACTGAAGGGGCGAAGCTGACGGGAGGGATCTTTAAGAGTTTTAACTCTAAAAAATGCATGATTTTACGAAAAGCAAAAAGAAATAGAGAATTGGATCTATGTGTTAAGAGTTGAAAATATTTTCTAGGTCTATTTTTAATACGGCCTTCTTTTCAACTTTCTACATCTGTTTAATAAAACCCAAAAACTTCTTTCCTTTTTTGTTAAAAAATAATCTTCAGTTAGTGTCTTATTTAAATGTTTTTAAAAAATATAAGAGTAAAATTCTATTATATTAGAAGAGATTTCAAAAGATATATTCTTTTGAAAAGAATAATTGATTATTCTGAGAAAAATAAACTAGAACAAGAACAAAAAGACATTTTCAGCTATATTAAGGATAAAGGATTAGTCATATTTCCATATGCTTTTGCAGAAAAATATAATAAATTAAATCAAAAAATTAAATTTGATAATAACTTTCCTTATGTGGTTTATGAAGGGAAAAAGCTATATTTTTTAAATAGTTGGTCATTAAATCAAGTAAAATATTATTTCAATTCTTTATTAGTTGAACAAGAATCTACATCACCACACAGATATTGTACAGATGGGTTTGAAGTTGAAAGTGATGATGTATTAATAGATTTGGGTGCTGCTGAGGGTAATTTTTCTTTAGAGAACGTTGATAAAGCTAAAAAAACTATTTTGTTTGAAAGAAAACAAGAATGGGTTGAAGCATTAGCCAAAACATTTAAAACTTATGGTGATAAGGTACAAATTATCAATAAATATGTTGGAATTTTAAATGATGATAAGCATATCTCATTAGACGCATTGGAAATGGTAAAAAATGAGAATCTATTTATAAAAATAGATGTGGATGGGTCAGAGAGAGACGTGTTAAAGGGAATGGAAGGAATTCTAAATTCACCAAGAAGGATAAAAATTGCAATTTGTACATATCACAATCAAAATGATGCGTACGAATTCCAAATATACTTTGAAGAAAGAGGATTTAAAACCAGCTTTAGTTCTGGCTACATGCTTTTTTTTCATGATAATAATATTAAAGCTCCATTTTTGAGAAAGGGTGTCCTCAGAGCAATTAAAAACTTATGAAATTATTTGCATACTTCCTTCCTCAATTCCACCCTACCCCAGAAAATAATCAATGGTGGGGAAATGGATTTACTGAGTGGACGAATGTAACTAAAGCGAGTCCTTTTTTTCCAGGACATCAGCAACCAAAATTACCTGCAGATCTTGGTTTTTATGACTTAAGGATTCCGGAGGTTATGGAAGAACAAGCCAAAATTGCTATGGCACATGGAGTAGATGGTTTTGTTTTTTATCATTACTGGTTCGGGGATGGAAAGGTGATGTTGGAAAAACCTATTCAACAGTTTCTTAAAAATCATAAAGTTGATATTCAGTTTTGTATGTGTTGGGCCAATGAATCTTGGAAAGGGACTTGGCATGGCGCTGGAAATAGATTATTAATTGAACAGAAATATCTAGGCAAAGAAGATTACCTAGTTCATTTTCAGTATTTGCTTCCATTTTTCGAGGATAAAAGAAGTCTTAAAATTGAAGGTAAACCTGTATTTCAGGTTTATGCACCTGAATCCATTCCTGATTTAGATTTATTTTTAGCTACGTTTAATGAGCAGGCCCTTTTAAATGGACTTCCGGGAATCTTTTGGATAGCTGTAAAATCTTCACCTAAATGGAATGCCAAGCATTCAAAGTTTGATGGCATGGTTAATCCAAATTTGTCTCAAATAAATAAATATTTAACGAAATCAATTTCAGGTTTTTTTTTACGATATGGGCTGAATAATCCAATTATTCGAAGAGTATTTCGACTTCCAAAAACAATTTTTTTTCATTCTGTTCGAGCATGTCTCGAAGATTTTAAAGAAAATTATTCTATTGATTTTTTTCCACTTGCAATCCCAAACTGGGATAATACTCCACGAACAAAAAATCTTGGCACAGTTTATCTTCAAACCAATCCTAAGGCATTTGGAGAACACCTCAAAGCCTGTTTAAAGCAAGCGAGAAAAAATCAATCAGATCGGAAAATTGTTTTTATTAAATCTTGGAATGAATGGGCGGAAGGGAATTTTCTGGAACCGGATCAAAAGTTTGGTAAATCTTTTTTAGAGGTAATTAAAAGTCAAAAAAGCTGAATTTTGCTCTTTAACTCTTTTACCTTTCTTTTTTTCTTACCGATAGCATTTTTGCTATATTGGTTTATTTTTCAGAAAAATCTGAAAGCCCAAAACACGTTTTTGCTTGTAACCAGCTACGTGTTCTATGGCTGGTGGGATTGGAGGTTTTTGGGTTTGATTGTATTGAGTTCGGCTGTGGATTACTGGTGCGGATTGCGAATGTCGGAAGACAAGCATTCAGAGCCTACCGTAAAAAAGGAGGGGCTGAAAAGTTGGTTTTATGATAAGAAAAAATATCTGGGAATCAGTCTTTTGGTCAATCTTGGAATGCTTGCCTTCTTCAAGTATTTTAATTTCTTCATCGACTCCACTACCGATTTTATTCAAATGATGGGTTTTCAAGCCCATCCGGAGACCCTCCAAATCATCCTTCCGGTAGGCATCAGTTTTTACACCTTTCAAACGCTGAGTTATTCTATTGATGTTTATAAAGGAAAAATAGAGGCATCCAAAGATCCAATAGCATTCTTCACCTTTGTCGCCTTTTTCCCTCAATTGGTGGCTGGTCCAATCGAAAGAGCAGCCAATCTGCTTCCTCAGTTCTTCAAAAGAAGAGAATTCCAATACCAGCAAGGATCCACAGCCATGAAGCTGATTCTGTGGGGACTGTTCAAGAAGATGGTCATCGCAGACAACTGTGCCTTGGTAGTCAATCCTATTTTCGAAAATTATCAGACAGCCTCAGGTTTGGAATTGATTATGGGAGCAGTGCTGTTTTCCTTTCAGATATATGGGGATTTTAGCGGTTATTCGGATATCGCCATTGGGGTGGCGCTATTGCTCGGGTTTAAGTTGATGGTCAATTTTCGAACACCTTATTTCGCCAGGGACATTGCCGAATTCTGGCGAAGATGGCATATATCCCTATCCACCTGGTTTCGGGATTACTTATACATTCCACTGGGAGGAAGCAGGGTTTCAACAGCCAAAGCGATTCGAAATATCTTTATCGTTTTTCTAGTCTCCGGTTTCTGGCATGGAGCTAATTGGACCTTTATCGCTTGGGGAGGGATTCATGCAGCGATGTTTATTCCGATTTTCTTGATTGGGAAGAATAGGGTACATCTTGATGAGGGGGACCATTTAATTCCATCCTTTAAAGAAATCTTGCAGATGTTATATACTTTTTTGTTTGTTAGTCTAGCTTGGGTTGTCTTCAGGTCGGAAACGATAGGAAGTGCTTGGTTCTATCTGGAGAGAATTTTTAATAATCCATTTTTAAGTATGAATTTTTCTTGGTTTAGTTATGATTTAAGAATAGCTCTGATTTTATTTCTGGGTTTGGATTGGGTCGGACGATTCAAATATAATTGGTTGGAAAACCTTGAGGGAAAGTGGTACCGATATATTGCTTATGTTGTTTTAGGCTTTTTGATTGTGTTCTGGGGAGTATTTACTGAGGCTAAAGAGTTTATTTATTTTCAATTTTGATGAATCAATTTCTATTCAAATTATTTGGAATATTTAGTTTTTTACTTGTTATTATATATGGAGTTGATTATTTGATTCAAGAAGGTGTGAAAACTTCAAATTATCGGCAAATTAGTAAATGGAACGATATCGTAAATGGAGAATTAAATGCTGAATTATTGATTGTTGGATCTTCAAGAGCATATGTTCATTTTGACCCTGAATTTTTAGATAATGAATTAGGTATGTCGTGTTACAACTTAGGATTTGATGGTTCTTTTTATGAATTACAAAAACTAATGTTAGACCTGTATTTACGAAAAAATGAAATTCCAAAAACACTTATTTGGGTTTTAGATTTAAATTCTTTTGAAAGCAAAGATGAATTTTATGGATTTGAGCAATTAATACCATTTAAGGATTTACCAGAAATTCAGAAAATGCTGGAAATTAACAAGGTTACTCCATCTATTTTGTACGAATTTCCTTTAGTTCGATACAAATTCAACGAGAAAATTAAAGTTTATGGCATTTTAAATTATTTCAATTTATACGGTAGCGAAAGGAATAATAAGAATGGGTTTAAACGAAACAATAGTAAATGGGATGGGACCTTTGAAAATGTAAAAAAAGATTATCCGAATGGAATAAAGCAAGTTTTAAAGGAGAATTTGTTTAATGAATTTTTAAAAACTTGCCAATCTCTTGAAATGAAGGGGATAAAAGTTTTTTGGGTATTTGCTCCTATGTACCAAGAGGGGTTTTCTTTAATTACAAATTATAAGGAAATATTAAATTTCTACACTTTGCAAGCATCACAAAATAATTATAAATTGTTTGACTTTTCAAAAAGCAGCATTAATCTTGATAAAACTAATTTTTATAATGCAAACCATCTTAATGGAATTGGAATTGATAAATTTATGTTAGAATTTAGGAATGAATTCATTGAGGTTAATAGAAAGAAAGAATGAAATTAATTATTTATTATATTTCTTTTGTTTGTTTATCACTTTTTACGTTCTTTTTGTTTTTTAATAGAGGGGTAATTATTACCGGAGATACTTTTAATTATTTTCAAATGTTTAAATTTATTAGTGAAGGAGAATTTCCTCATACCCAATATTATACTCCAGGATATCCTTTTTTTATGTTTTTAATTTCAAGAATTTCAAAAATTCAAACCATTTTTATTTATGAAGTTGTTTGTTCTTTATTAATAATGGCTGATATTATTATTGTATTTTTTATTGCCCAAAAGTTTGAATCTGTTTTAGCTAAATTTGTAATTCTAACAGGTTTTTTTTCATTTTGGACTTTTAAAATTCAGTTTTTTGCTCAAGCAGATTCCATTTTTTACACCCTTTTGCTTACTTTAATTTTTTGTTTGCAAACTTTAGATGTTAGAAAAAGAAAAAATATTATTATTTTTTCTTTTGTCATATCAGCATTGGTTTTAGTTAAATATAATAACTTATTACTAATACCCATATTTTTGTTGTTTCCTTTTTTGACAACTGACCAAAAAAGAGGTAAGTATTATTATTTCTTATATTTTTTTTTAATGGTGTTTGTTCCAATATTGGCAATTTTATTTTGGAGGTATTTTAATGGAAATTTGATTTCACATATTAGTCAGGCATTTGATTTTCAATTATTCAAAGTGGCATTTATTCATAATATTCAGGATTTTTTTTCTACTTTATCTTTTACTTTTTTTTCAAAATTCACAAAAAGGTTTACAGAAGTGGGTGTGATTTTGTCAGGAGTTGTTATTTATGTTGGTGTTTTACTAGTACTAATATTTAATTTTTTTAGAAAAACAAATGTAAATATTTTTTTAGGTATGTATGTTTTTTTATATCCAATTGTTTTGATTTTGTTAATTTCAAAATCTGGGCATATTGAAATTAATCAAAGAACAATTTTCCCTTTTTTACTTACGGCAATATTATCTATAGCTTTTTTTGTGGAACAATTGAAGAGTTATAAGTTTATATCAATTGGTATAGTTTCTTTATTTTTTATCATTTCGCAAAGAATATTTATTGAAAGCAGTATGTTTTTTCTTGAAGGGGCTTCATTTACTACTAGAGATATTTCTGATTTTAGATTAAAATTCACCAAAGAAATAAAATATATTGAGAATTTGATTGGAGATAACCCAGTATATAATTCTAATCAAGGAAAATTCAGTTATTATTTTGAGAATACAAAGACACTGCCTTTGCCTCACAACCCAGAATTTTATTTAGGGAGGTTTAATTCAATTCCCGAAAATGAAATAAAAAAGGACTCTATCCAATTATTTGAAAATCTTATGCTAAATGATTCTTTTTTTTGTTTTGAAGGCATTGAATACAGAGATGAAAATTATATAAAATTTATAGAATATAACGGAGGTAAATTGTTGATTTCCGATGAGAATATTTCGATTTATTTTTTACCTAAATTAAGTTTTAACTTATATAGTCTTTGAAAAAGTCAATAATAAAAGTCCAAGATTTATCCAAACGCTACCGTCTTGGATTAAAAGAAAAGCAGGCCGAAACTTTAGCTGGTCAGATAGTTAACATCTTGAAATTTCCCTTTGAAAATCTCAAGAGGCTCAGAAAAATGAATCGGTTTGGAGCAGAGGATGAATCTGTTTTTTGGGCACTTAAGGATGTTAATTTCGAAGTGAAGCAGGGGGAAGTTTTGGGGATTATTGGCAAAAATGGTGCAGGAAAATCTACCTTACTTAAAATTCTCTCTCAAATTTCAGAACCAACTTCAGGTCGAATTGAAATCCATGGTCGTGTTGCTTCTTTGCTGGAGGTTGGCACTGGATTTCATCCTGAATTATCAGGAAGGGATAATATCTACATGAATGGGACAATACTTGGAATGACAAAAAAGGAGATTGACACTAAACTGGATGAAATCATTGATTTCTCAGGTGTTGAAAAGTTTATTGATACTCCCGTCAAGTTCTATTCTTCCGGTATGAAAGTGCGCCTTGGCTTTTCGGTTGCAGCACATCTTGAACCAGAGATCTTGATTATCGATGAAGTTCTTGCAGTTGGGGATTATGAGTTTCAAAAGAAATGCTTGGGAAAGATGGAAGATGTTGCCGGACAAGGAAGAACAGTAATCTTTGTTAGCCATAACATGGAGGCTGTTTCTGAATTATGTACTAATGTTTTATTGCTTAAAAATGGAATTATTGATTTTAATGGATCTTGTAGTCAGGGAATTTCTCATTATTTAAATGATTCTGTTAAAACTCAGCCATTTTATTTTGAAGATAAGGAAATCAAGACAAATCAAATAGTCTCTATATATGTAGAAACTTCCTTGCCTAATCAGGTTCATAAATTTGGTGAAAGATTAAAGATAAGAGTTCAGCTTAAAGCGATAAAAAAATTAGAAAAGGCGAATGTGGCCTTTCAAATTAAAGAATCGGGCTCTGGAAAGGCTATAATGTATGGATGGTTACATGATAGAGAAAATCCTATTGGTTCAGATATAGGGTTTTACGAACTAATTTGTGAAATACCTAAACTTAGATTATATAAAGGTCATTATGATTTTACTTTTCATTTTTCAGAGATGAGTGGTAAGAAGAACAATCAAAAGATTGATAATATTTGCCCATTTGAAGTTTCTATGGTTGGAATTCCTCATCAATTTGAATGGACAGATAACAATTGTGTTTACATCGATGATTTTAAATGGGAATTAAACAATGTGCATGACAAATGAGGTATAATGGAAAGGAAATTGCAAGTTGGGACTTAAATTCAATAAAGAGGTTTTGGGATTTTGCATCAAATGAACCATTAAAGTACTTTACTTATATGGTAGGAGATAAGATAATCAAAATGTTATCTAATGAGTTAAAGCAAGATCATAAAATACTTGATTATGGAGCTGGAATAGGTTTTCTGTCTGAAAAACTATTAAAAAAGGGGTTTAATGTGACCTCATTAGATTCATCTCCTGATTCAATTGTTTTATTGAAAAATAAACTTTCGATATTTAAAAATTTTTCTGGGGCAATGGATTTAGAATCCATAAAGAATCAAGATTTAAAATTTGATATAATATTTATAGTTGAAGTGGTTGAGCATTTGGATGATTATTATTTAAATGAATTGTTAGAAAATGTTTTCAAACTTATAACTGATAATGGAATTATTATTATTACCACTCCTAATAATGAAATATTAGAAAATTCCTATATTTATTGTCCATTTAGTGACTTGGTGTTCCATAGGTGGCAACATGTAAGGAAATGGGATAAATTTACTTTAAATGAAAAATTGAAAGAAAAGGGTTTTAATAATAATAGAATGATTGAGACTCATTTCTTTAATAATCCTAAGTGGAATGGGTTCAATAGAAAAACGATTGGAGGTATTTTGGAATTTCTTAAACTCAGTATTGAAAAAAAGAAACCACATTTGGTTGCAATAGCAAAGAAAAATTGAAAAAAATTGCTTTTGTGACAACTGAATTTATTCTACCGGATCAGTCAAAAACTGGTGGTTTGGGGACATATATTTGGAACCAAGCGAAATTGCTGTCTGATCTTGGTTTCGAAGTTTCCATATATCAGCCTGGAAGTATTAATCAAAAGTTTTATTATTTCGGAAATAAAGTACTTTTCAGAGAGTTTAAATTGCCATCATTTAAACCTACTGTCTTTCAAATTCTCTTACATTTTTTTATTAAAAGGATTAAAAAGTATTCCTTTGTTCATTACTTAAAGTTGAAATCAAATGCAAAGAATATTAATTCTTTTCTGGAAGAAGAATTCAAGGTTAGGCCTGTTGACATAATTCAATATGTAAATTTAAATGGTTTAGGATATTTCCCGGTGTCGAGTATTCCTAATATTATCAGAATAAGTAGTTTGACAGATTTTTATAATGAATTAGGAAAAGGCTATTATGGCTTACGTTCTGAAATAGTTAATGCTCAGATAAAATTTGAGAAGGAATCTTATAAGAGAGCAATTTGTATTGTTGGGCCGTCTACTTATTCGCTAAATCAAATTAAAACTAACCCAACTCAACTTAAATTACATCTTCCTACCCCTATTGGATTTCATTTTGAAAAAGCTGAATTAATAAAGAGGAATCAGATTTTGAAAATAGGGTATTTTGGAAATATTGATTATCGTAAAGGGGTAGATTTATTAATCGATGCTACTTCAAAACTTAGGCCTGGTTCATTTGATTTATTTTTGTGTGGTCGACTAAACGATGACAGCCAAGTAAATTCAAAAATTAAAGATCAAGTTTTTTCAGAATCATTTATTCATTATTCTGATTCTATCCCAAAGAATGAACTAATCTCTTTGATGAAAGAGATGGATTTAATTGTATTGCCATCAAGAGTCGATAATTGTCCAAATACCCTTTTGGAATCATTGGCTATGGGAAAAGTTGTGATAGGTCCGAATGCATGGGGTTTTGAAGAAGTGATTACTGATAGAGTTAATGGAATTTTATTTGAAAGTGGAAGTTTAAACTCTTTGGTTGATGCAATAGATTACTTTATGAATTTGTCAGTAGAAGAAAGGATAGAGATTGAGGGAAACGCATTTTGCTTAGTACAAGAATATTCAGGATTAAGGGTTTCAGATCAAATTGTAAAAATTTATAACAAGTGCATTGATCATTATAAGAGCGTATGTGCGGAATCTTAGGTTTAATTAATCGAAAGAGTCAGGTAAATGTGGAGGTCTTGGTTGAGATGCTTGCCTTAACCAAACATCGTGGTCCTGATGGCGAGGGTACTTTCTGTGTTGAGAATGTTGGAATTGGTCAACGCAGACTTTCAATTATTGATCTAGAAGGAGGCAAACAGCCTTTATCTAATTCTGAAAAGACGCTATGGATTACCTATAATGGAGAATTATATAATTACAAAAAACTTAGGAAGTCTTTGCAACAAAAAGGATATTCCTTTGCTACAGTTTCAGATACAGAGGTAGTATTGCAAGCATATGCGCATTGGGGAAAGGATTGTGTCCGGCATTTTAGGGGGATGTTTGCCTTTGGTATTTTAGATATTCTTAAAAAAGAATTGTTTTTAGCCCGTGATCATTTTGGGATAAAACCCCTGGTTTACGCCCATAATTCCGAAATATTTGCCTTTACTTCCGAAATCCAAGCTTTAAAACCAATTTCTGAAATTAACTGGGATATTGATTTGACGGGCTTAGACCAATATTTGGCCTATCAGTATATCCCTGCACCTAATACAATTTATAGAGAAGTAAGGAAGCTACCTCCGGCGCATTATATGCTTGTAAGTTTTTCCGGAGAGATCAAAGAAATCAATTCGTACTGGCAATTGGACTTCAAGCCAGATCAGTCCAGAACTGAAAAGGATTGGATGGAAGCGTTGGAGGAAACCATAAAAGAATCTGTCAATTCCCATTTGGTAGCAGATGTTCCTTTCGGAGCTTTTTTGTCTGGGGGCATTGATTCTTCGCTTGTTGTTGGATACATGTCCCAAATGATGGCAAAGCCTGTTAAGACTTTTAGTATTGGTTTTGAAGAGGAAGGATATTCAGAATTGGAATATGCCAGAAAAGTATCCAAGCATTGGGGAACGGATCACCATGAAGCCATTGTAAAAGCAGATGCATTGTCGATTCTTCCGGATTTGGTCCGGCATTATGGAGAACCCTTTGGAGATTCTTCGGCTATACCAACTTATTATGTTTCCCAATTAGCCCGAAAGCATGTAGCCATGGCACTTTCCGGCGACGCGGGAGATGAGCTATTTGCTGGATATGAGAGCTACTCAAACCGGTGGTCAAGGCATTTATCTCCGGTTCCTGAGCATCTTCCAGCCTATAAAAAGGGATTATATCCTTTAATGAACTCGGTTTTCCCAAATAAATATCCGTTAAGAACTTCCAAACTTTTTGACTGGCAGCGCTATATACAATATTATGGACCCGGGGAGCGATCCCACCTTTGGAAACCAGAGTTTTCCGATCAATTCACACATACAGATGCTATTCATCAAAAGATATGGAAAGAATCTGAAGAATACAGCCATTATCAAAGGGCACAAAGTCTGGATTTTAGAACCTATCTTCCTTATGATATCCTGACCAAAGTTGACATCGCAAGCATGATGCATAGCCTCGAAGTGAGGATTCCCTTGTTAGATTTAAGAGTTGTCGAATTGGCTTCTCAAATTCCCGAGAAGTTTAATATCAATAAATCTTCTGGAGAGTGGATTGGTAAGCAATTACTAAAAAAAATCGTAGCCAAAGATCTAGGGGATGAATTTGCATTCAGAAAAAAAATGGGTTTTGCTATTCCGATTCAAAAATGGTTTGGTGAAACCGTAAAATCCAGACTAGAGTTAAAAGACAGATTGCTTTCCTCCGGTAACGGGTTGGATACATTTTTTAAACCTACTGAATTGGAAAGAATCGCAAACGGTTCACATTCAGGTCAACAATGGCTTTTGGTATTCCTTCAGGAATGGTTGAGTCAAAACAAGTAATAGTCATTGCGACTTATCAATCTCATCGGTAATTGTGAAAATAATCATTAGTGCAGCACTCTATCTCCGTTCTTCACAATAAAGAAAAGTAAAACGAGATGAAATCAAACAAACGCATCTTAATCGCTTTGCATCGTTTTGCAGTGGGAGGGGCCGAAACTCAGGCTTTGTACCTGTCGGAACACCTTAAAGAAAATGGTTATGAGATAATTGTAGGTGCTTTTGGTTCAGAAGAAGGAACTGGACTTCAACGATTTAAAAGGGCAGGAATAGATACTATTCATTGGGGTTTTCAGGAAAAATTGATTTTAAATCCTGAAAATAGTCTTTTTGGAAAAGCAAGAAAGTATAGGTTCTTGATTAAGCTGATATGGAAAGTCAGACTTTTAAAAATTGATACTGTTATTCCATTTACTTATCCTGCAAATATAATTTTTTGTAATTGGTTTCAAAAAATGAAAGTTAAGAAATGCTTTTGGAATCAGAGAGATTCCGGAATTATGTTTCAAGGGATCAAGCTGGAAAAAATGGGACTTATATTAGCCTCGAAGATTATTTCCAATAGTAAACCAGGGAAGTTGTTTTTGCAAAAACATACAGAAAAGGAAATATTTATAATTCATAATGGTGTCAAAATCCCTGAAAACTCGGGGTTTTCCGAAGATAAAAAAAACAAGTACCGAGTGGTCAAAATTGCAAATCTACATGGTTATAAAGATCATTTAACTATTTTGGAAGCCTGGAATTTAGTAGTAGTTGAATTTGGGCAAGAAAAAGTTGAACTGCTGTTTGCTGGAAGGAAACTAGATGCCTATCAAAAATTAAAAGCTTATGTTGTTGAAAATAAACTTGAAAAATCAGTCATATTTCTTGGAGAAGTTGAAAATGTACCGTTTTTGCTCGCATCTGCTAATTTGGCAGTTTTTAGCTCAATTAAAGAAGGATTGCCAAATGGTATTTTGGAATCAATGGCTGCTGGTTTGCCAATCGTCGCTACTGACATCTTAGGAGCAAGAGAAGCTCTTGGGGAAGACTACCCATTTTTGGTTCCCCCAAAAGATCCTGTCAGCTTTGCAAAAAAAATAACATCTATGATAACTGATCATCATAAGTTAGAAGAAAATAGAATGCAAAATAAAAAAAGAGTAATAGAACTATTTTCAATGGAAATCATGGGTGGAAAGTATATTCAGTTGATCGAGAATGAGTAATCCTTTTTATTCCATAATTATTCCATGTTATAATCAGGCGCATTATCTTTCGGATGCTGTTGAATCTGTACTATCACAGGATTTCAAAGATTTGGAAATTATTATTATCAATGATGGTAGTAAGGATAATACTGCACAAATTGCAAATAATTATTCTGATAATTGGGAAAATATCAAAGTAATCCATCAAAAAAACCTTGGATTGTCTGAGTCAAGAAATGCTGGGATGGAAGTTGCATTAGGTAGTTTTTTTCACTTTTTGGATGCGGATGATTGGGTTTTACCTTTTTTTTACTCGAGAGCAAAACAGGCCTTACTTCCTAATGTAAATGTATTGGTTACAGGATACCACCACGTTAAAAATAGCCAATCAATTCAAAATGTTAATTTCAAAAAGGAATCTTTTGAATTATTAGATATTTTAAGTGGAAATATAGCACCACCTGTTGCATTTATAATAAAAAAATCAATTATAAAAAATGTAGGAGTATTTGATAAAAATTTAAAAAGTGCTGAGGATTGGGACCTATGGATAAGAATTGTTAAAGCAGGATATTCCATACACGTTATTCCGGACTCTTTAGTGGCTTATCGTTATGTTGATAATTCGATGAGTCGAGATGCTTTTAGAATGTATGAAGCACTTAAAACTGTTTATTTCAGAGGTCATAAGCATGACGTAAGAATAAATATCCATTCAGATTTCAATAAATACTATCCGATTAATGAAGGTTTCCCAATTAAAATAATTTTGCTTAGGTGTTTAGGTGTTAGTATTTTACAGGGTAAAATTTCCGATTCACTTATTCTCTTTAAGCAAGAAAAATTTGAACTAAAACTAAAAATAAAAATCTCTGATTTTTCAGAGATGTGTTCTTATTTGACATTTAAATATTTTTCTTCTAAAGAAGATCTTGAAAATGTTTTAGATTCAGCTAGACCTAATTTTAAATTGTTTTTTCGAGAGCTGTACAAAGATGAGATGAACGTTAAAAAAAGCATGTATTTTGTTTTTAGGGTTACAAAAAAAAATCTTAATCGAAAATTATATGGTTTCTTTTTGGGCGGGTTAATTAATAAATTAACTGATATTTATTCGATTAAATTATACAATAAATTTTGGAGAATTTAATATTATATTTAAAATTTTTATTAGTATAATTATAAATTATATTTATAAATATATTGAAAAATAAACATATAATAAAGAATAGTTTTATAAATATAAGACATGTTCCTGAGAATTTTGATTATAATGATTTATCTCATTTCAAAAGCGATTTATATAGTATAAATAAAGATATTCATATAAAAATAGTTTGTAATGCGAGAGTAATTCAAAGGTATGTTTATAAAAATGGATTGATTCAAAATGATTATGTACATACACATGGTGTTAATCTAAAAACAAAAATTATAGCTTTTTTGAAACCACTATTTAATATTGTTGAATATACAATACCAGAAGGTGTGTGGGTGTTAGATACTTGGAGTAAAGGTTATTTTCATTTTCTAACTGATTTGTTGCCTAGGTGCCTTACTGCAAAGGAATACTGGGAGAATTATCCTATTTTATTACCTAGTTACTATTTAGACCTTAATTATATAAAAGAGACTCTTCAGATATTTCCCTTTAAGATTTTTGAATTTGGAATTTATTCAAGTTTTAAAGTGAAAGACTTAATAATGACTTCCAGATTAAGATCATGTGCATTTGATCCTGATCAAATTAAATTAGTTAGAAATTTTTTTAGGATGAATGATGAGTTTAATTTAAAGAAAGATGAGTTGATTTACATCTCTAGGAAATTAAGTTCAAGACGAAAAGTATTGAATGAAGAAGAATTGAAAAATTTCCTTGAATCGAAAGGATTTAAAATTATTATCGCAGAAAAATTTTCATTTGAGGAACAACGCCGTTTAATGTCAAAATCTAAGCTCGTGATCAGTAATCACGGGGCCGGACTTACTAATATGCTGTTTATGCCCGATAACTCAATTGTTGTTGAGTTGAAAGCAAATGTGTCCACCATCAATAACTGTTATTTTAATTTAGCAAGAGCTTTGGATCACAAATATTATTATACCTTAAACAAGGCAAATTCAAAAGATGTCCAAAAGGCAGATATTTATGTGGATATTAAGAAGTTAGATCAGTTACTTAATGACCTTTTGTAAAGTGTTAGGCATCAGTGTTGTTGTTTGTACTTTTAATGGCCTATCTAGGCTATCTAATTGTTTATCTTCCATAATCTCGCAGAAATTTGCTCCGGAGTTCGAATTGATCGTTGTAGAAAACTCGTCCACTGATGGGACGGGCGAATTCGCAAATGATTTTCTTAGTCGAAATTTTCAATCTGGTAATTGGAAGTTGGTTACGGAACCTAAAGCTGGTCTCCTTTACGCCCGATTAACAGGATTAAAATCAGCTCACTTTGAATGGGTACTTTTTTGTGATGATGATAATGTGCTATTTCCTGATTTTTTGGCAAACTGTGCTCACTTTCTTTCCCAAAATTCTCAAATCGGAGTTTTAGGTAGTCAAGGTATTCCTGAATTTTTAGGCGCCAAACCCGAGTGGTTTGATCGGTATTCTTCCAGTTTTGCAGTAGGATCACAATTGGGATCAAGTACCCCGCAAAAGCGGTTGGAATTCGTTTATGGCGCTTGCTCTGTTTACCTTAAACAACCATTGTTAACTCTTTTTCAAGATGGATTTAGTCCTATATTATCTGATCGAACCGGAGCAGATTTAATTTCAGGAGGTGATGTAGAATGGTGTGCATTGATGCAACTTTTAGGTTATAAAATAGCTTATTTTGAAGACCTGAAGTTTTACCATCAGCTTCCTGCCTCCCGTTTGACATGGGAGTATTACCTTCGTTTAAAGCGGGGGATTTCCGGCAGTGCAGGTTTTTTGTTTCCTTACGAGTTCTACTTTGTTAAATCATTTCGCTCTATGGGCATGTTCATAATTCACTATTGTGTAGAGGAATTTAAGTCTTGGCTTTTATATCTAAAATATAGCATTCGTTGGAATGGAAATCCCCAAGGTCAGGAGGAACAATTGGCTTTTACTATTTTGGAAGCCCGGATGAAAGCATTTTTTCATCAAAGGAAAACAGCGATAGTTCATTTCAAACAATTGAAGCAGCATTTTGGATCCTGAATTTTCCATAATTATTCCGAGCTACAATCGGGCATCTACTATTGGAAGAGCGATAGATTCGGTAATAGGCCAAACCTATACCTCTTGGGAAATTATTGTTGTGGATGATGGTTCTACTGATAATACTCGAGAAATCATTCTTTCTTTTCCGCATTTGAGAACTTTTGTACAGAAGAATCTAGGGGTATCGGTAGCACGGAATAATGGAGCAAGTCTTGCTCTAGGAAATTGGTTGATTTTTTTGGATTCGGATGATGAATTATTAGAAGAGTCTTTGGAATTATTTTTTAACTCCATTCAAGCTGACAGTTCAGTTGATGTATGGGTAAGCGGTTTTGAATTGGTTAAAAATCATAAAATTCAATTAAAAATCCCTGAAATAGGAAAGTACCACCCCAGACTTGCAGGAGCGTTTTCTATTCGAAAAACATTATTTTATCAAACCGAAGGATACGATGCCAAATTAAAATTTTCCGAAAATACTGAGTTGTTTCATAGGATTAATTTGATTCAAGCTAAAGAAGGATTTATTCCTAAAGCAACAGTCAAATATTTTGACAATTTAAATGGGGGATCAAAAGATCTTCAAAATATTATTGATTCCATATCTTACATATTGGAAAAACATGATGATACTTTAAGCACTCATGTAAAATTTCTTTATCATCAGATCATTGGAGTTATATTAATGAGATTAAAAATTTACAATAATGCCCGTTCCCATTTATACGCTGCTTTGAAAATTAAGCCGTATAAGTTTTCTACATTAATACGGTTAGGCATTTCTTGGATTCCAATCCTGTCAAAAAAGATATATAAAGAAGAAATTAACTTATAGTGGTTTTAGGAGGATTCATAATTACATACAACAGACCTGATATCTTAGTAGATTCGGTAGAAAATATTTTTTCACAATCTTGGCCACCTGATTTTTTATGGATAATTGATAATTCTGAATCACTTGAAACTGATCATATGATTGCAAGCCTTCAAGACTCCAGACTTAGGTATTTTAGGATGGGACATAATTCAGGTCCTGCGGGAGCTGCAGGAAAAGGTTTGGAATTATGTGGTAAAGAAGGAGCCGACTGGATATTTTGGGGAGATGACAATGATCCTCCCTTCAGACAAGATTGTTTTGAACGTTTATTGGCAATCAGGAATGAAAATCCTTACTGCGGAGTTTTGGGTTCTGTAGGTCAATTTTTTGATAGAAAAAAAGGAGTGATCAAACGCGTTCAGACTCGATTGCTTGAAAAAAAAGATTGGATCGAAGTGGATTATGTGGCGGGTGGAATGTGTATGCTAGTGAAGGGAGAAGTAGCTAGAGCAAAAGTTTTTCCAAATCCAGATTTGTTTTTTGGATTTGAGGAATTGGATTTTTGCTTAAAGGTTTCTAGAATGGGATTTTCAATTGTAGTGGATTGCGGTTTATTTCTGGAGGCAAGAAAATTGCATAATCGTCTGGAATTTGAAAGGCCGATTTATTCCAAAAAGTCAAATCTTGCAAGAGAATATTATAGTCTGAGAAATTTATTGATAATATCAGACAGTTTAACCTTGAAATCTATGAGGAACCAACTAATAAAAAAATGGATTGGAAAAGCACTTTATGGGTTTCGCTATGGTTTTGGTTATGGATTTCAGAATTTCAGAATGATTTTTTTGGCATTCGTGCATTATTTAAAAGGTATTAAAGGTAAAACCATCGATATATAGATATGGGATTCAATTTGATGACAACCCAGTTGTTGATTAAAAGTAAAGATTTTGGTGTTGATTTTTCGGAAATTTGCACAATCGGTCGGCAACATTTGAATGGTTCGTTCATACTATTTCAAAACCTGTTCAATAGACTTGGCTATTCTTCATCGGAGTTTGATCAAATAATGACTAGGGACAGCCGCTATTCAGAAAATTTTTTTAAAAAATTAGGAGCATCCACAATCGATTCAATAGATGCTTCATCTTATGAAAATGCAACTCTTATTCATGATATGAATTTGCCGATTTTAGATAATTGGAAAAAAAGGTATTCTATTGTTATTGACAGCGGCTCGCTTGAACACATATTTAATTTCCCTCAAGCGATAAAAAATTGCATGGAAATGGTCAAACCTGGAGGACATTTAATTGGAGTAACGCCTTCCAATAATTTTTTGGGTCATGGGTTTTATCAATTTAGCCCAGAACTATTTTATAGGGTTTTTTCTGAGGAAAATGGTTTCCGAATTATTAAAATGTACCTATTTTTTTCTGAGCTGAATAGTACAGTGTTTGAGGTAAGTGATCCGCTATTCGTCAAAGACAGAGTCAAATTAAAAAACTCTAAAGAATCATTTCTTTTTTACATTGCAGAGCGAATTGAAGAAAAACCAATTTTCACTAAAACACCCCAGCAATCTGATTACGAGCATATTCTTTGGGATAATTCATTGGTCAACAAGATTGGCAAAAAGGGTAGTAATTACGCCAAATATAAAAAGTTTATCCCGCATAATATTGTAGAGTCTTTATTGAATGTAAGAAAGAATTTTTCTCACTTAAGACTATTTTTTAATCCAATAGGAAATGGTAATAAAAAATATTTCAAAAAAGTAAAACTTGATTGAATAAACGCTTGAAAATCCTTTTCACACAAGACGCCCTAGTTAATGCCGGTGCCGAGCGGAGCCATCTGGAAATCCTTTCCCGATTTTCGCCGGAGACTGAAGTTTGCTTTGCTTACTTTTATCCCAAGCATGATTTAAAGGAAGCATACGAAAGGGCCGGGATACGGCTCTTTTTTTTGGACATTCCCGAATCGTATCATTTCCCCATGGCCATCAGAAAGTTGGTGCAGCTGATCCGAAAGGAAAAGCCCGACCTCTTGGTTTCGAGCCTTTGGAGAGCGGATATCATCAGCAGGATCGCTTCGTGGCTGACCGGCGTTCCCCTGATCGGAACCTTGGTGAATGACAGTTATGGTCAGGCTGCGCGTTCGGAAAAGAAAGGCTGGAAGCACAGGATGGTGCATGGCTTGGATCGACTGACTTCGGGAATTCCCGTCCATTGGATCGCGAATGCCGCATCGCTGGTAGATGCACATGTGAAGACTTTGGGCATCAAACCCGAGAAAGTCTCGGTGGTTTACCGGGGTCGGGAAGTTCCACCACTTCGGCCTGAGTCGTCACCTCGGTCTGTGCCTGCCTTGCCGGCAGGCAGGTCCCCACAGACCGAAACCAAGCCCACTCCCCAAGCTGAACCAAATAAAGATAAGGGAATGGCCTGTGAAGACACAAGCCACGGTGAAAAAGAAAAAAGAATGGTCTGTGAGGACACAGACCATGGTGGTGAAGACACAGACCATGGTAATAGTAAAGACACAGACCATGGTGGTAGTGAGGACACCGACCATGGACTGGGGGTTTCAGCCATCCGGCACTTCATTTCGTATGGGAGGTTGTTGGAGCGGAAGGGCTTTCAAGAGTTGATTTTGGCTTTTTCGGAGATCAGGAAGCAGTATCCGGATGGTACGCTGACGATTTATGGGGAGGGGATTTTCAGGAAGCAGTTGGAAGATTTGGTCCATTCGGTGAATCTTCAGGACAGTGTAAAACTGCCTGGAAGTGTACCTGATCCTTCTGGATTGCTGTATACTGCGGATTGCTTTGTCTTCCCTTCCTGGTTCGAGGGTTTTTCCGGTGCCTTGGTAGAAGCGATGCTGTCCGGGATTCCCATCATCGCATCCGCCATTCCCATGAACCTCGAAGCCATCACCCCAGAAAAAAATGCACTGACCTTCCCAGCCCAAGATGTAGCCGCGCTGGTTCAGCAGCTGCACCATGCCATCCAGCATCCCACCCGTATGGCCGAATTGGGCACCGCCGCCAGACAGGAAGCCATAGAGAGGTTTGATATCGAGAAGATCGCAAAGGAGTATGAGGGGGTTTTACGGTCCATTGCGGCTCAAAATATCCCACCCCGGCCCTCCCCTTGATGGGAGGGGGCTGCGTTCGAATGTTGTTTAGAATTGAGTTTTTTGATTGCAAAATTGCGCCCAATGTATGTTATGGGCTACCATGGGCTACCATGATCTGCCACGGTCTGTGTCCCCACAGACCATCAAACGATCCATTTACCACCATGGTCTATGTCCCCACAGACCATTCAATAACAACACGGCCACCATGGTCTGTGTCCTCACAGACCATTCAACTTTTTATTTTATTGCACAAAACGACTTCAGCGTATTGATTCACTCTGGGTTTAAACCCCACCACCATGGTCTATGTCCCAACAGACCATCAAACGATCCACTTACCACCATGGTCTCTGTCCCCACAGACCATTCACCTTTTTATTTTATTGCACCAAAATGACTTCAGCGTATTGATTCACTCTGGGTTTAAACCCCACCCCGGCCCTTGATGGGAGGGGGTGGCGTTCGAATGTTGTTTAGAATGGAGTTTTTGATTGCAAGTACAATATCGTCAGCCGATCGAAGGTCCCCCTAAAGGGGGATTTAGGGGGTGATAAATAGTGGTCTGTGAGGGCACAGGCTACGGAGGAAGTGTAAATAATGGTCTGTGAAGACACAGACCACGGAGAGGAAGTATAAATAGTGGTCTGTGAGGACACAGGCCACGGAGAGGAAGTATAAATAGTGGTCTGTGGGGACACTGACCACGGGGGAAGTATAAACAGTGGTTTGTGGGGACACAGACCACGGGGAATCCCTCCTGAGGCACGAAAATAGCAAAACAAAAAGTAGCCCATCGGATGGATGAATCAATTTAGAAGCACAAAGTGGGACCATACCATTGGTTATCAAATTCTTTTGATCAGGGATTTTTTGAGGGACAGGGATGAGGAAACTCACCATTTTGATTTCAGTCATTTTAACTTTTGTCCTCCAATGTTATCTCTGTTTGTTTCAAAGTTGGTCAAAGACAATGGCTTTATTTTTTCTCCCAATCCCTTAAAATCAAGTTATCATGAAACGATTTGTTTGTTAGAGGGGCTTGATCCAGATACCACAAAAGATTGGAAAATTCATCTTGAAGGCTACCAACACAAAACCTTTCTCCCTCTGATTAGGTTTGGAACGAAAAAGGATTCAGAATCAGCCCAAATCAGGAATAACCTCATCAGTCAGGTTGGTCAAATGATCAAAAGTATTACGGGAATCAATGCCAATTTTTTTTCCGGAGTCAGTTATCTGCTGTCCGAACTTTCGGATAATATTGTGGACCATTCCCTACATTCTCATGGCTGGATTTCTTTTCAGTATTATCCAAGTGATCGTTTTATAGATATATGTCTGGGTGATTCCGGGTATGGCGTGTTGGCATCCTATCAGCGCTATTCCGGACCAAAGGACTATTCTTACATCCATTCAGATAAAATTGCCATTGGAGAAATGATAAAAGGTGAGTCAACCAAAAAAGAAGATGAGCGGGGTTTTGGATTTCATACTTCCAGAGAAATGCTGATAGATGG
Source organism: Rhodonellum psychrophilum GCM71 = DSM 17998 (assembly GCF_000381545.1). Taxonomy (GTDB): domain Bacteria; phylum Bacteroidota; class Bacteroidia; order Cytophagales; family Cyclobacteriaceae; genus Rhodonellum; species Rhodonellum psychrophilum. Next base: position 43,667 of record NZ_KB906697.1, read on the forward strand.
AATGGGAGGTAATTTTAGCTTTATCAGTGGAGAAGCGCTGTTGTTGAATTATAAGTTATTGAACTTTGGAACAAAGTTTCCAGGAACGCTAGCACACCTTAGAATACCGCTAAGGAGTTTAAAGTCAGGTTTTTCTATTTATGATTATGTTGAATAAATAGCTTTTTTTACATTATATTTGTGAAATCATGGAAAGGGTAAGAAAAATAGCACTAAGCAAAATTTTTGATAAGCAGGTGTCAAGTAGGTCTGCGGTAGATTCAGTTTTTTCTGGTATTTCTGGTGTCCACCATATCGTACTTGATTTCTCTTCGATTGAATTTATTTCCAGGTCCGCTGCCCATCAATTGATTTGTGCGGTGGATCAGTTACAAAATAGCAGGATTACAGTGGAAATGATTTCTCTTTTTCCAGATGTTATCCAAATGATCAATAAGGTAAGGCAATCCATTAAAAGCCCAAAAAAGCTGGCAACCCACGTTGAATTCGTTTCTTTCTCCAGCGAGAAGGAAATGGAGGATTTCGTATTGTCCTTTTGATCAGCCATGGTATGCCATGTTCTGTGTCCCCACAGACCATCAAACGATCCACTTACCACCATGGTCCCTGTCCTCACAGACCATTCAACTTTTTATCTTATTGCACAAAACGACTTCAGCGTATTGATTCACGCTGGGATTAAACCCCACCCCGGCCCTCCCCTTGATGGGAGGGAGTTGCGTTCGAATGTTGTTTAGAATTGAGTTTTTGATTGTAAAATCCCGTCCATGGTATGCCATGGTCTGTGTCCCCACAGACCATCAAACGATCCATTTACCACCATGGTCTGTGTCTTCACAGACCCTTCAACTTTTTATTTTATTACACCAAAACAACTTCAGCGTATTGATTCATACCGGGTTTAAAACCCACCCCGGCCCTCCCCTTGATGGGAGGGAGCTGCGTTGGAACACTGTTTAGAATGGAGTTTTTGATTGCAAGTACAATATCGTCAGCCAATCGAAGGTCCCCCTAAAGGGGGATTTAGGGGGTGATAAATAGTGGTCTGTAAGGACACAGACCACGGAGGAAGTATAAATAGTGATCTGTAAGGACACAGACCACGGGAAGGAAGTATAAATAGTGGTCTGTGAGGACACAGGCCACGGAGGAAGTATAAATAGTGGTCTGTGAGGACACAGACCACGGGGACAGGTGAAGAAATAGGCCAAGGTTTTATGAAATGCGAAAACTGAAAATAGCAATCCTTACCGATTCTCCGCAAATTCCGGCATGGGCATTTGACATGCTGCTGCGGATTCGGGAGGAGGGTTATGGTGAAATTGTGCTCAACATTGTCAACCGGTCCCCAAAATCGTCGGGAAGCGCATCCCCATTTTTGTATCGGCTATACAGGGTTATTGACAGATTTTTTTTCAAAAATCGCCACGATGCCTTCGCCAACAAAAACCTGAATGACTTGCCCAATTGGGCGGTGCCTGAGCTTTTGGTCCAACCTGTCCAGCAGAAATTCACCGATACTTTTTCTGCCCCTGATCTTGATTGGATTCGGGCACAAGACTTGGATGTGATCATCCGCCTCGGTTTCAGAATCCTGAAAGGCGATATCCTCCAGTTGCCCAAGTTTGGAATCTGGTCTTTTCACCATGGAGACAACCGGCTGAACAGGGGAGGCCCTCCTTGTTTTTGGGAGGTCATGCAGGGAGAGGAAACCACTGGTTCCATTTTACAGATCCTGAACGAAAAACTCGACGACGGAAAAGTCATTTACCGCTCCTGGTCCCAGACCGATCCGCTTTCCGTCCAGAGAAATGCCAACACTGTTTTTTGGAAAAGCCTCTTCTTTGTACCAAGGGAAATCAAAAATCTGGCTTTGATGGGAGAAGAAAAATGGCAGGCATCCAAAGAAGCGCTTCAGGATGTTCCGGGCCACTACACACCGCCGCTTTACCGACCGCCGGGAAATTTAGAAATGTTGGGATTGGGTTGGCGGCTTTTCATCCGCAACACATTGCGGAAACGCAGGGAAAAACAATATCCGGCCCATTGGGAAATGGCCTGTTTGGAATTTTCCGGACATGAGGATTGGACCATTTTGAAGAAAAAGCCGATTCGATTGTTTGACAATCCGGCACCACAGAAGTCCTTTTGGGCGGATCCTTTTCCCATTGAGCATAAGGGAGATACTTATCTGTTTTTTGAGGAGTTTGACAAGGAAAAGCAGAAGGGACATATTTGCTGTGCGAAGCTGCACGAGGGAACATTGACTGAAAAGGCTGTAATCCTTGAAGAGGCCTGGCACTTGTCCTATCCCTTTGTTTTTCAAGAGCAGAACGATTTTTACATGGTTCCGGAATCTGCCGAGGCAGGTAAATTGTGTGTTTACAAATCCTCCGATTTCCCTTTTTCTTGGGAAAAGACAGGAGTGTTTTTCGAAGGGGAAGCCTATGATCCTAGCCTGTGGAAGTCAGGTGGGAAATTCTGGCTTTTTGTGAACCAAAAGCCACATGTAGCCTGCTCTCCCTTTGATGAATTGAACCTCTATTGGTCTGAAACGCTGGAAAACCCAGTCTGGCATGCACATCCAGCCAATCCCATTGTTTCAGATGTAAGAAATTCCAGGCCTGCCGGTCGCTTGTTTTCCAAAGGAGGCAAAACCTATCGGCCTTCCCAGGATTCGGGATTGAGATATGGTCATCAGGTGGGAATCAACGAGATTGTCCGGCTATCGGAAACAGCCTATGAAGAACAAATAGTGTCCACCATCGGGCCCGAAATCAACCCAGGAGCACTGGGAATCCATACTTTCAATGTGATGGATAATCGTGTTTTTGTTGATTTTTATTTCAGAAAATGAGGGGTTTGATGGCGATTCAGAGAGACTAATATGGTCTGTTTCCCCACAGACCACTAAATTCATTCTTTTATTGTACCAAAACGACTTCATCGTATTGATTCACGTTGGGTTTAAACCCCACCCCGGCCCTCCCCTCTAGGGGAGGGAGCTGCGTTCGAATGCTGTTTAGAGTTGAGTTCTTTAATTGCAAATCCAATGTTGTCTGCAGATCGAAGGTCCCCTTGAAGGGGGATCTAGGGGGTAAAAATGATTCACGTTGGGTTTAAACCCCACCCCGGCCCTCCCCTTTATGGGAGGGAGCTGCGTTCGAATGCTGTTTAGAGTTGAGTTCTTTAATTGCAAATCCAATGTTGTCTGCTGATCGAAGGTCCCCTTGAAGGGGGATCTAGGGGGTAAAAATGATTCACGTTGGGTTTAAACCCCACCCCGTCCCTCCCCTCTAGGAGAGGGGGCTGCATTCGAATGCTGTTTAGAATCGAATTTTTGATCGCAAATACAATATCGTCTGCAGATCGGAGGTTCCCCTGAAGGGGGATTTTGGGGGTAGACATAATAATGTTTTAGATTTAAACTTTTTATATTGAAGCATCAACATCTCCCGCAAAAGAGATTAATGAGGTGAAAATGAGTTACGCTGACAATCTTTTCTTTGGTGCAAGTCCCGAAATTCATAAAAGAGCCAGGGAACTTAGGAAGCGGCTAACACCTTCTGAAAAAATTCTTTGGGAAACTTTAAAAGGAAAATCTTTTCGAGGTTTAAAATTCAGAAGACAGCATCCTATTCATAAATTCATTGTTGACTTCTATTGTCATGAATTGAAGCTTGTGATTGAAATCGATGGTGGAATCCATGATACTATGGATCAGAAGGAATATGATATGGGTAGAACTTTTGAATTAAATGAATTGGGACTGGAAATATTAAGATTTGGGAATGAAATGATTTTGAGTGATATCCAGTTGACATTGATCGAAATATCAAAGTTTATTGATTCGCACCAGGCTTAAACCCCATCCCGGCCCTCCTTTTTGATGGGAGGGAGTTGCATCCAGATGCTATTTAGAATCGAATTTTTGATTGCGAATACGATATCATCTGCCGATCGAAGGTCCCCCTGAAGGGGGATTTAGGGGGTAG
>NZ_KB906698.1 GCF_000381545.1 Rhodonellum psychrophilum GCM71 = DSM 17998
CCGAAATCACATTTCCCACCCATTCGCATGGGGGGCTATTCAATTTTATTCCCTTCAGGAATTGTCAGTAGTAGCGATCTGCATAATCGAGGAATGTTGGGTTGGGTTCTATAAAACTCTGTTTTCATGGATCCAATCAAAGATTTGCCCAGATCAATGAATGAATTAACCAAAAAAATCCCATCCCCAATTCGGTGATCCCAAGTATGAAAGACTTGAATTCGATTGGCCCCGGATGAAATCCGGTGGCAAAATGCCATATCATGAACCCCCGACGCTGGAGGAGTCGAATTTGAGCCAAGATCTTTGGCTAAAGAAAAGGATTGGAACCTGGAGGTTTTTCTCCTAAACAGGTTGATGCTTCAGTGCAGTCTGAAGACTGTAAGTGGAGGGTCCAAGTCTGAAGACTTGAACCAAATGTGGATTCAGACTTGGATGCTAAAACAGATGCTGCAGGAACGACATGCGTCCCTTGCGTTTTTTGCGTTTGAGGGGGAGGGGCCTCACTTTCGATTTGAGGTAGTGGAAAGTGGAATAGGCCATGCCGCAATGCAGCAGAATAAAGCCCAGCAGGTACGGCCAAGAAAAATGGATGGAAAGCCAATAGGCAAAGGCGATCAAGGAGATATTGGCTACGGAGAGCATCAGGCTGGTCTTGAAATGGGTGTAGCCCAGATCGATCAGGATATGGTGGACATGGTTTCGGTCCGGCAAGAAAATCTTCTGTCCGGAAAGCTTTCGGGAGACCATGATCCTGAGCGTGTCAAAAATCGGGATGCTCAGGATTATCAACAACAAAGCGGGGAGATTTTCGGGCAGGATGCCCAAGCGAAGTACTTCCGTCGGACTCATCGCCAACATTTTCAAGGCAAGGAATCCGATCAAAAAGCCGATAAACAGGGATCCTGTGTCTCCCATAAATATTTTTCTACGGATAGATCTGGAAAAATTGAATCGGGTGAATGCCAAGAGGGAGCCGATCAAAAGCATACAGACCAGAAAGAAATATTCCATCCCGATCTGCAAAAACATAGCCCCCAGGGAACCTAGGATCACCACCCCAATGATGGATGCCAAACCGTCGATCCCATCGATCAGGTTATAGGCATTGATAAATCCGATCATAAAGAGGTAGATAAAGGGAACGCTCAGGTAAACCGGGAGTTCATGGATGCCCAAGAAGCCATGGAAGGACAACTGCCAGAAACTGGGATTCAGAAAAAGGATGGAAACCGCTATCACCTGCCCGAAGAGTTTGCCCAGTGCAGAGGAGATGACCAAGTCATCCTTCAAGCCCACGATAAACAAGACGGTGACGCCGGGAATCAAAAACATACTCGGTATCGAGGCGTATTCACTCCGCAGAAATGAGTAGCAGAGAATAAAGCAGATAAAGAAGGCGACGCCGCCAAAGGAGGGCGTAACCACATGATGGGAACTCCGATGATCCGGCTTGACCACCAACTCTTTCTCCCGTGCCACCCACACGATTTTAGGGATCAGATAATAGGTAATCAAAAATGAGCTGCACAAAAAAAGCAGCACTTTCAATAAAAAAGGGATTTCGGTTAGCATGCGGATTCTGAAATTTGGTATTTGGTATGTGGTATTTGAAACCTTTGGTTTCTTGGTATTTGGTATGTGGTGTAAGGTATTTTATGCAGCTTATTGCGGCATGGTCTACTTTGTACAGTGTTTTTGGTATTTGAAACCTTTGGTTTCTTGGTTTTTGGGTTGTGATCTATAGTACTTCATGCAGCATATTGCAGCAAGGCCTACTTTATACTTATTACTTTGTACAGTGTTTTTGGTATGTGGTGTAAGGTGTTTTATGCAGCTTATTGCGGCATGGCCTACTTTATACTTAGTACTTTGTACAATCGAACACGGTATGTAGTCTAAGGTACTTTATGCAACTTTCAGCTGCCTGCGCTACTTCGTACTTAGTACTTAGTACAAATACCTTCTACATACCAAAATCCCAAAGGGATTATATACCAAATACTATTTCCCTCCACCCCACAAATATACCAAACTCACCTGACTGTGCACGGAGAAGAGGTTCTCCCCTTTCGGGAAATCCGGGGTGCTGCTTGGGTCGAGCTGCCACTGGTAGTTGCGGCCATGGATGAGCTGGACCTTGGAGCTGAGCAGAAGATTGTCCCAGCGATGGTCAAAAAGGAAGCCAAGGCTGAGGTCCACCCAGGGTTTGTGTTCTTTTTGCTGGCCAAAGGCACGGTAATAGAAATCCTGTTGGTTTTCCAGTCTTTCCAGCAGGATGCCGTATTTGTTGAAATTTTCCACTATCGCCAGTTCCAATGTCTGGACGTTGGAGCCAACACCGATGCCGACTCCAAGAGGCTGGCCGTAGTTCGCAAAACCTCGGGCTCTTGTATGTGTATGCCAGGAAATGCCACCACCCAATCCTCGATATCTGATATATCGGTTAATGGATTCCTGCTGGTGGGTCATTTCCCCTCTTAACTGCACATATTGATTTTCCTTGGACAAGGGAATTAATTTAGAAAAACCCATCAAATACGCCCGTGCATGTTCGGGAGTCAGGATTGCGTCCCTCCAGTTGAAGGCGTGGTCTCTTCGGCCAAATTCCGCATAAAATTCAGTGTGGTGTTTGGGAATGACCCATCTGAAGAATAGCGTCGCAGTTTGGTCTCTGCCGGCACCATCAAATTCAACCGTATTGCCATTTTCAAAAATACTCTCTTTTTGGAATGGATCCAAAATTGGGAAATAATCTCTAAATCCATCCCCCATCCGTTCTCTGTATTGTTGAAAGGTTCTGCTAAATCCTAAAAACAAACCTGGAATCCATTTCGGCGAATATGAAACAGTGATGCCATTGACATACTTCCAATCCCCAGTAAAATCAGTAAAAAAACGATCATTCAAGTCTGCGTGCTGTGAAGGTTTCAATCCTGATTCCTCTATCCTGCCCATAATTAACTGCCCCTCGAAATTACCCAGGAAGGTTTTTGCTGGTTTTGTCGTATTGAGGCTCAAGTGGGGAAATCCCTGTGCATTGTTCGAGAATGTCAACGCATTCCACTGACCCGGGCCCCACCAGAGATTCTGGGTGGAAATGCCAGCCTCAAACGCACCAAACTGAGCCGATAATTTGGATTGCCCCAATGAAAATTTTGAATATCCAGCTGATCCAAACCTCTCGGGATAGTCCCCAAAGTTCCAAAAAATGAATCGAGCTGCTTGAATTCCATCCCTAAACTCTCTGGAAAAACCCTGATAAGCCTTGTTCTGTGCCAAAACCAAATCCGGCTGCAGCTGAAGATGGATGAATTTATATTTGATGAAAAGTCCTGAACTGATATACTGCTGTCCTCCCCTACTTGGGATCATTCCATAATCGCCCCATCCATAAGGCCGTTTGGTATTCATTTGGGAGATGGCTGTTAGCGGCAAAGCATAGATCTCAACAGCAGGAATTTTGGCCAAAAATTCAGGAAAGAGCCGATTTAAGAAATCATAGTTTCCCGAGATTGGCCTCAGCAAAAAAGATGCTTTTTGTTCCGTAGAATCAATCAACTGATTTCTCCTAATATTTTCTTCCAACATCGGATTGCCAGCGGGTAAAACCTGTGCTTCCAATCTATAAAACAGAAAGATAAAAATCCAAAAAAGAAAAAAATATTTTATTTTTAAACAGTTCATCCTTTTCTTCTACACTTCTTTTAAAGCTGTCAGCATTTGGTTGGCTATTTTATTTCTCTCAAAATCTTTTGCCAATAACCTGCATCCATTAATATAAGCATCCAAATCACACTTTTCCTCATAAAGTTTTAGAACTGCGGCTAAAAATGAACTTCTGTCTTCAGGTTCGAAACAAATCCCAGCACCATATTTTTCGATAATCAATTTCGTTTCTCCTCCAAGCCCGAGAAGAATAGGTTTCTCCACTGCTGCGGCTTCAAATATTTTAGAAGGGATCACTGTCAAAAATGTGTCGCTTTTGATCAGGTTCACCAACGCAATATCCATCAAATTAAGATAGTCCAATACCTGGTCTTTTGGGACGGAGTCTACAAAGATGGCATTGGATATCTCTTCAGATTCAGCTTTTTCCAATAATTTCTCCTTATTTGCCCCATCACCCACAAATAAGAACACAATATCCGGGTGCGTCTCTTTTATATGCTTGATGCTGTCAATTATAAATTCCAAACCATGTGCCAACCCGTGCGTTCCGATGTATGAAAACACGAACTTGCCTTCGAGACGATGATGGGTCACCAAAGATGCATCCTTTGGAAACGGTTTATATTTGCTTAAATCCACACCATTTTTGAGAACCTGTATCTTTTGATGCGGAATTCCCCGTTCAGCAATCTTCTTTTTAAATGTATCTGTGACCACCACCAATTTGTCTGCAGAATGATACATCCGCATCTCTATCGATTCCAAAAACGCAATCAACCTCTCATTTTTGGTGGCTCCTACAGCAATAATGGATTCAGGCCAAAGGTCACGGACTTCCATAACCCATTTTTTCCTTTTAAAAAAACTCAATTGCCAAGCGGAAACTGCTGTGAAAAATTGCGGCGAGGTCCCGATGATCAAGTCTGTTTTGATGAACAATCCAAAAAGAAAGGACATTACGCCATAACTCACGTAATCGAGGGTCCTCCTTAAAAATCCAGAATTAGCTGAAATATAAGACCAAACCCTGATCACTCTAATTCCTTCCATGACTTCTTCTTGGTACAATTTGTTTTCGTACCCTCCAAATACCCTACCTTTTGGGAAATTCGGAACACAGGTGATCACAGTTACCTCAGCCCCATTCCGAACCCATTCCCTGCAATGTTCGAATGTTCTGTTTGCAGGGGCATTGATTTCAGGAGGAAAGTTGTCTGTAAGGAATAATATTTTCATTGAATCGGGGAAATAATGGTTCTGATTTGAGAACCAAGGAATTTAATTGATAGTCGCGTTGCCTGTGTAAGTAAATTGAAACCTTCGGCAAACTGATAATTTTCAATTTCAATTTTACCGTCGCAATTCCATTGAATCAGGATGCTTTCATTTATTTTTACGGTGCTTGCATCCAGCTGAATAATTTTGCAATCTGGATGAAAGTGTAGTCTAAAAACAGATGGATGTTTGGATTTTCTTCCGGAAAGAATGTCTAAAATCTCGATGTTCTCATTCTTTTTTAAGAATTCTCTTGTATGTTTTATTGGGGAATATCCATTATGTTCAGCAGAGACTCTATCCCCTTCATCAGCATTGATGGTTACTTTTGCCCTTTTGCCAACCCGAAACCCTGACCAAACTTCGGAAGAACTCTTTCCATTGATTTCAATTGTATTGTGGGCGGCGGTCGATCTTTCCCAATTTCTTTTTTCCGAGATGGTATAAGTTGAGATTCCAGGATCCACAATAATTGGATTTTCTCCTTGATGCAAAACAAATGAAAAAGTATCTGCATGTGCATGGCCTGGTTGGTAACTCGGTTTGATACCTTCTATATCTGCTATAAGCACCAAATTGTCCAATTTCAATCTACGATAGCCGGAAAGGCTTAGCTTGAGGTTCTTTTTAGGTAAAATATTAAGGTTATTGGCAATGTTTTGAAGCTCTGATGAGGATATGGCAATACTTTCCGTAGTATCATTAAAGTGAGGCAAAGTCCCATTTGGCAAAGTCATTTCAATGAGCCAAGTCAACATCAATTCTGCTTTTTCCTTCAATAGAACCTTCATCGGATGTGATTCCGGACTAAGACAATAAGCTTCTAATACTCTAAATAAAATGATTTGGTGGTACATTGGGGCCAATTCAAAATGGGCTCCATCCAATAACACCTGTTCCTCGAGTTCCTTTTCCAGAAGTTTAGCACTCTTTTTTAACCATGAATCATTTTGAAAATATAATCCTCCCATCCAAAAGGCGAAGGCATTTTCCAATAAATGGTTGGCAAGAATATGATATTCGAGATTTTGGGACAGGTAATTAATTTCTGCCCAAAGATATTGTTTAATTCTAATGGCATCTTTCAGGTTTACTTCAGTAGATTCCAAAAAACGAATCACATTCATAATCCTCAATGAGGCCGGATAAGGTTCTAATGGTAACCTTCCATCGTTAAGCCAGGCATACAAACTTAAAACTAAATCTAATTTTACCGATATCGGGAGGTTATCTTGTTTTAAAACATCAAGGTATTGAAGGTTGTAATTCCAAAGTTTGCCTTGGGTTTGGTCATTCCAATTGATGGCATCATCAAACCCAACAGTGCTATTCAGAAAGGTAAATTGATAGTTATTTTCATTTTGCCTAAGAACAATATGATTCAGTTCAGTTTTGAAAAAATCCAGTTTATGGGATCCTGATCCTTCTTTTCCAAAATGGGACAAAGACTTTGCAGATTTAATTCTGTTCTTTATCTGAAAGATTGCCTGGCTTGGTTTGAGATAGGCAATTGTTCTGAGTAAAGTAAGAATGGAGGATGTTATCGCCAATTACTTCGCATAAAATTTAAAAAAAAAATAACTATTAATTCATTGTTAAGCAAGCCTATCTATAAAATCCTCACAAAGAAACAAAACTAGAATATACCTATATCATAAAAAAAATAAAAACATAGGGATGAAATAGATCTAGTTAAATTTATAAAAGGAAGTAGCTAAAAAAGGAATTTGTTAAATTAGAATTAAGAATTAAAATAAAATTATAAAATTGTAAAATCTTAAAAAAAATAATTGTTGTTTAAATTTATAATTTATTATGAGAATCAAATTCATAATACCTAATAGTTCTTGCGTTTTGCACAAATCTAAAAGGATTACCAACAACAGTTGAATTGGAAGGAATGTCCTTATTTATAACACTATTTGAACCTATAATAACATTATTCCCAATTTTTATTTCTCCAAAAACAACTGATCCTGCTCCAACATATACATCATTTCCTATTATAGGTACACTTTTATCTCCAAAATTTCTACCTATCGTAACGTTTTGACCAATTAAACAATTATCACCAATTACTGAATTATTATGTATTACTACTCCAAGACCACCATATCCAAGTTTAAAATTTTTACCAATCCTTGCAGATGAGGGGAGCCAGCAGGAAAATACAAAGCGAATAATTAAAGAAATAAGATATCCGATAAACTTAAAATTATTTCGGTAAAAAAAATTACCAAGTCTATAAATTAATATTACTGAACTCATTTTAACAAAGTAAGGAGTAAACTTTTAGCATAATCAACGTTATTTTTTTTTAATTTTTCATTAAATATTTTGTCAGCTCTAATAATTGCATTCTCATAATCAAAATAAATAGAATTTACTAAATTGGTTAAAGTATCAACGTTTCCAGGCTTAAAATACAATATAGAGTCATGGCCAACAGCATGAATCATAGGGATATCACTTGAAATTATCGGTATTTTAGAAAAAATATAATCCAGCAAACTATTAGGAAAACCCTCAATTGTAGAAGAAAAAATAGCTAAATGATGTGTATTTATAGTTTTAAGCATAATACTTTTATCAAGCCACCCTTTGTAAAACACAAGATTTTCCAGATTATTTTCGGAAATACTATCTAAAAACTTATCTTTATAACTGCCACTTCCGTATACATTAATTATAAAATTAAATTGATTTTGTAATTTTTTTGCTAAAAAAATGAGATCATCTACTCCTTTTTCTTTTTCAATTCTAGAAACAAAAATAATTTTAAAAACTTTATCTATTTTTTTATTAAAAGCAGTAGGAGTTAATTTACTAGAATTAAAAATCTTTTCATCTTCAACCCAGTTCTCTATCACTACTAATTTTTGGTAAGGTATATCATTTGCCAAAAAATAATCTTTCCAAAAGATATTTTGGCAAATTATCTTATAAGACAATTTAAAAATTAAATTAATAAAAATTCTATAAAAAATATTTTTATTATCTTTAATTAAATGACCTGACCTTGGGAAAATAATTATCTTCTTACCTAAAACTTTCGACAACAAAATTGACGGGAATTTATCTATATAAGAATTGCCTTTACTCATAAATATAAAAATAAATTTAGACTTATGATTTTTAATAATTGTAAATAAAAACGAAAAATTTCGAAAAACAATAGATGGGATACGTTTATAGACTTTGGCAATTGAGATATCTTTAAGTGTTGTGTCCATCTCAACAATTTCAAGTCCTGATTTAATCAAACTATCTCTTAAAGTAATAGAGGCGAAAAAAACTCCTCCATAGTGACCATTTATTGGTTTATTAAATGATCCAATAAATAATATTTTTCTTTTTTCTATACTCAATTTATAAATAATTTTAAGTATGACTCAATAATACTATTTCTATTAAAATTTTTATTAGCTAAAATAAAGTTATTAATACCCATTTCGGACCTATTTATAATGTTACTATTTATAGCTTTTAATAACATTTTATTTATACTATTATGGCTATAAGAATCACATAGGAAACCATTTATGTCTTCTTTGATAAAAAAAGGAATATCGGAAATTTTTGAAGACAAAACGGGTAATCCCAATGCCATTGCCTCACAGATTGTATTTGGAAATCCTTCATAATGACTAAATAAACCAACAAAATCGGCTTTATAATATTCAGCTTGAATATTATCTGTGACATCATTTAATTTAATAATTTCCTCCAAATTAAACTCTTTAATGAGTTTAATTGAGTTTTGAAAATAATTACTGTTACCATTAACATTTTTATCACCAAACCAATTGATCTTTAATCTTCTTTTGTCCGATGATTTCATACTAGCAATTGCTAATATGAGACCATGTAAATTTTTAACATCTCTATAACTGGCAGCAATAACGATGTTAACAATTTCACTTTCAACATTATTAAGTTGAATTGGGTAAGTAGATAATCGAACAGAATTATAAATAACTTTACATTTTTTATGATTAATAAAGGGATTTATTTGAAAGACCAAATTTAAATTAGCCTTAGAATTTGCAACTATATAATCTGCAAATAAATGAAAAAATCTATAAAATCTTAGTTTTTTATTTTTTAGTATTCCAGGATTTGCACTCCGTTCGCCTACGACCAATTTCCAGCTCCTGAAAGGAAAACCAGAAAGAGTAGCTATAAAATTTACTCCTTCCAAAAAAGAAAGCAATACATCAGGTTTGTAACTACGTATAAAATTTCTAATTAAAAAAATTCGTTTAAAATAATTAGCTTCAATAATAATTTTAACTGAAATACCAGCTTGCTCCAAATCAGACTTAAAAAAATTAATATCATGATACACTAAGATACCTACCTCATTCCCACTTTCCTTAAAGCCAATAGCAAGTTCAATTAATTGCCGTTGAGCTCCTCCGGACCCAAGGCTATCGATAAAACACAATATTTTCATACTAAAATAAAGATTGTTTTTTAATCCCTTTAAAATCAATCAATCTAAGAATTTCTTTTTTCCTTTCAATTCCTTTTAAACCTTTTGTATTAAAGTTATTCTTTTCTAGCTTTTCTCGATATTGATTTAGATTACAAATAAATCTGGCTGGAATTCCAGCTACAACAGAATTTGAAGGTATAGATTTAGAAATAATTGAATTCGCTCCAATAACACAATTATCCCCAATAGTAACACCAGGTAGGATACTGACATTATTTCCAATATAAACATTATTTTTTATAATAATTTTCCCAAAAACATCAAATTTAGGAGATTCCTTTCGAAAAACCCATACACCACCATCATGATTTATAAATTTTACACCCTTAGTGACATTTACATTATTTCCAATTTCTATTAAATAGGGCTCACTCCCAAAATTATTAGACGCTATTCTACAATTGTCTCCAACCTTAACTCCAATTCTTTTAGCAAAAAGGATTGGATTTTTATAAAATAAATATAAATTATAGATCTGTAAAATTAATTTTTTAAACATTTAAATTTTCTTTAATATCTTTATTAATGTAATTAATAACAAGTGTGAAAATTAGTGCTGAATTAAAAACACGATCTTCAAAGAGATTACTTGTAGAAAATGAATATATTAAAATAATGACACCAAAACCAATATTAAGAAATGTCAGAGTTGGAGATTTAAATTTAAAATAAAATTTTATACCATTGTAAAAAAATGATGCAATAAGATAGAGATATAATATAAAAGGAATTATCCCACTCTCCCCCCAGAAAACAAAAAATGTATTATGAACAGCACTATTAATATATGGTAAAGATTTGAAATTACCTAAACCAATTCCTCCGATGGGATAATCAGCAATATAATTCCATCCTATTTTGGCATAAGATGTCCTATCAGTAGTAGATTCTTGATTTATATCTCCACTAAATAATTGGCCTACTCCTTCTAATCTTTTTAATTGTCCTCTATCAAAATTAATATCTAGGTTTGTGGAAATATAAATAAAGGCACCGAAAGAAATTATAGAAATAAATAAATAGGTAGGGATGTTTTTCCTAACAGTAGTAATAAATATCAAGAAATATAAAATTATTGAACAGATTATTGAAGCTTTTGAGAAAGTAACTATTGAAGCATAAGTAATAATAATAAGAAAAAAGAAAAACAAAATCTGAATAAATTTTCCATTTTTAAAATTACTTAAAAAAAATAAAATGAAAAGTATACTAAACGCACACAAACGGCCAGCTTCATTAGGATTTCCAAAAAAACCAGATTGTCTATAGAAATAAGATTTTGGATTAAAGATATAATCTAAACCAAAAAATTTTAAGAGAATAATTGAAAGTGCGCTCGAAAAAAGTATCAAAGAAAATAGCAATAAAATTTTCCTTTCTCCGTATTGAAAAATTAGATAATAAATTCCCCCTGAAAATGAAATAAGTATAATTATTGTAGTTATTACATCTCTTATAGATAACATTACCTTTTCTCCATAGTATTGAAATAATATTAAACTAATTAAACCTATAGATAAATATGTAATAAGAAGTAAAATCCACATACCACTTATTTTTATTGATAATTTCAGTAGTTTATTTTTATACAGTAAAATTATTACTAAAGACAAAAGGACAAGAATAAATGGAGAAATAACAGAAATATTACCGGTTAGCGCAAAAAATATACCGTTAACATTAAAAATGAAAATAACCAATAAAAGAATAATTAAAAATATCATATTATATACTTTTCATGATTTTCTTAAAAAAATAAAACTCTATCCCATTAATTTTACTCTTACTATATTCATTGTTTTCAATTTGCTCATCATACAAATTTTTATAAAAAATCAAAGAATTATTAATATTAAAATACTTATTAAAAATTGATTCTGATTTTCCAATCTTACCCGTTTGAATTTGATTGATTTGATTAACAATCTTTCTTAATTCAATTTCATATATTAAATCTGGGATTTTCACTCTTTCAGAAAAGTTATAATAAAAAGCGGCATCAAAATTACTCTCATCAATAAAAATTGGAATATTTGAATTTGAACAAGGAGTTAATACAGGTTTTCCATAAGCGAATCCTTCCATAGCTCCCCTTCCAGTACCGATTACAATATCAAATATTGGAATTAATTTAGAGGCATCTTTAATCAATTCATTTTCAGACACTAAATATACGTTGTTTTTAATTGAAGCAAACTTTTTATAGATACTTAAATCTTCTATGGCACCAACAATATATAAATTTGATTTAACTTTCATAGAATTTAATATTTGAACAAGATTGACAGCTTTGTTCATTGTATCCTCATACTTCGAAGAAAATCTGTTAATTCTTAAAAAATTTATCCCATCATTTTTATCTATTTTTAGATTTTTTCTTAATTCTTTTAAATCAATTTTATGGGTAATTTCATTGATTCTATTGGGCATTAAGTAAGCAAGGCTTTTTGAATTTTTTCCGCAAAAATCATCATAGTTTTCAGAACTAAAAAATATAGTTGGGATTTTGAAATAATTAATCTGATTTGCTCCGCCACATTTTGTGTATAAAACTCTAAAATTAAAAAATATCCCTAAAATTTTTGAAAGGTTTAAAGAGGTCTGATCAAAACAATGAACTATTTCAGGCTTATTTTTTCTTATTTCGGAACAAATTTTTAAAATGAAAAATAAGGAATTGGTTTTTACAAAAGCAAAATTTTTTATCCCTATCAGAACGGGTGATTTAACTTTACCAAAATTTAATATAAAAGATTTTTGACTTATAACTTCATGTTTAATAAATGCCTCATATTGAACTTTAAGACTTCTAAAGTGTCCACCTAAACTTAAACTAGTCTGTGAAAAAATTAGAAAGCAAACTTTTTTTTCATTCATTTTTATATTATCCTTTGTTCAATTTCCAAATCAATTTTAAATTTCTCGAACACTCTATTTTTTACTTCATTTATAATTTGTAATATATCTTCACCTTTTGCATTGTTAAAATTAACTATAAACCCACCGTGTTTTTCTGAAATTTTTGCTCCTCCTATTGTAAATCCTTTTAAATTAAGCTCATCCATAATCGCGCCTACATAATACCCCGAAGGTCTTTTAAAAACACTACCTGCATTCGGAAAATCTTTCGGTTGCTTAGCCCATCGAGATTCCTTTATAGTATCCATTTTAATTCTTATTGATTCCTGATTACCTTGATTTAACTTTAACCATACTTTTAGAACAACTTTGTCCGTATTTCTTTGGAAGAAACTATTCCGGTATTCAAAACCCATCTCCTCTTTTTTGATTTCCTTAACCGTCATGTCCACCAAATCGAGATATCGAACTTTTACCAAAACGTCCTTTATTTCTTCCCCGCTTGCCCCTGCGTTCATCACCACTGCTCCTCCCAAAGAACTTGGGATATCATAAAAAATCTCCAATCCGCTAAGACCATGTTTCAAAGCTATCTCACTGATTTCCAGCATAGAAATACCGGCTTCTGCTTCAATCAAACCTGTTGCTTTATTCAGGTCTATACTATTGAAGTTCCCATTAAAGATCAAGAAACTCTGATCATAAAATTCTTTTGATAAAATGACATTGTGGCCACTTCCCAAAAGTACATAAGGGGTATTGGATCTATAAAAATCAATTACATCTTTTTCACTTTCAGGGAAATATGCAGTTTTACATTGAGCTTTTATCCTGTAAGAATTATAAAGCGTCAAATCAAAATCTAAAAAAACCTTCATTCTAATATTTAATTTTTTTAATGATTTGTAAAATTGGGATAAAATCGGATTTCTTGTATTTCAATATACTTTTCACAGGAATTGCTGTTTCCATTGAATAGAAATGCAAAAATAAAACAGCTGCTATGGAATAACTTATGGTAGAGGCCAAAGAGGCTCCATCCGCTCCATAATAGGGAATCCATAAAAAATTCAACCCAATATTGACAACCAAAGCTGGAGCCATGGCTTTTAAAGATACCCATGGTTTTCCTTTTCCTGCCAAATCCATATTCATCACTTTAAAAAAAGTCAAAAGAAGCACACCTGGCAGTAAAATATTCAATACACTAATACTAGGAAAAAAGTCGGATCCAAATAAACCTACAATAATTAATTCAGAAAAAAGGAAAAGAAACAAAGAACCAACCGCAATTGCCAACAAGGATAGTCGCAATAGATGCGCTACTTTGTGGGAAAATTCTTTATCATTTTTTGAAACTGCACTTCTTGCAAAAACAATGGTACTTAAAAGCATTGGGATCTGCCAAAGGTATTGGATGATCGCTGATCCTTTAGAGTATATACCTGTTTCAAATGGAACACTTAGCTGATCTAAAAGTATAACATCAACTTTGTAATTTAGATTGATGATCAACAAAGAAAAAGCATAAACAAGTCCAAGGCTGATCATTTTGGCAACAATAGGTCTATTTACTTTAATACTAAATGCTGAAATAAATTTATTCTTAAAAAGAAGGACCACAAAAATAAACAATGGTCCACCAATCATAGCCATCATGTATCCCGCCATATCCAGAGACAGTCCTAATACCAAGATAATGGTAAGAAACAAAACAATTAAAGGCGGTATCCAGTTTATCTTGTTGAAGATACCGATTTCATTTTTTCCTAAAAAAATTCCCGAATTGTACGTGTTAAATAGGCTGAAAGGAATAGGTAATAAGGCCAACAGAACCAGCAAAAGGTTTTCTCCGGATTTGCTGAGGTAAAACATCAATAAAAAACAAATAATAATACTCAGAATAGAGCTGAATACCCAAATTTGTGTGATTGCAGTTTTTATTTCTTCCTCACCGTAGATTTTTTTTCCTAGAAAAAAAGCAGTAGACTGCCTAATTCCCAGTGAGCCAATCGTCATAAAAAGAGAAGGATAAACCAACAGTGTAGCAATTATTCCATTTTTCTCAGGACCAAGACTTCTTGCAATGATGACCGATGTAATAAGACTAAATGAAATTATTAAAATCTTGGAGATTCCAACTCCAAACACATCTGATAAAAATGATTTCATCCGAACTTTTGGATGATTTTACAGGGAATCCCAACGGCTACACAATCTGCTGGAACATCAATATTGACGACCGCATTTGCCCCAATAATCGCATTTTTCCCTATCGTTATTCCTCCTATTATTTTTGCTCCTGCGTATATTTTTACACCATCCTCAATTGTTGGGTAATTTTTAATTAAACCTTTTTTACCATGGCTGCCAAAAGTAACTTGTTGAAAAATCATCACATTATCTTTTATAATTACTTTATCACCTATAACGATTCCCATAGGGTGAGGTAATCTTAGATTTTTTCCAATTGTGGCATTGTAGGAAAAATCACAATTTCTTTTTACTATTAATCGAATTCTATAGTAATTTCCAATTTGCCTTGAAAGGAAAAAATTGCTTTTACTGAAATAATTCCCAATCCTATAATTCAAAAGGATCCTAAATCGTGGGCTATACAGATAATTTTTAAAAAATAACACTAATGAGAATTCCGAAGAAGAAGAAAGGTCATTTTTAATTTCATTCAGCGTTTTTACTAAAGAATTCATCTTATTCTAAATGATCACTCCTAGATCTTTTAACTTTCTATTCAAATTTTCATAGCCACGCTGGATCTGCCATGAATTGGAAATGATCGTCTCCCCTTCGGCTGTCATACCTGCAAGCAGAAGGGCAATACCAGCCCTTAAATCCAAAGCTTCAACCTCTGCCCCAATTAGAGGAGTTCCCCCATCGATTACTAACATATCTCCCTCAACATGAAATTTCATACCCATTTTCGCCAGCTCATCAGCATATCCATATCTTCCCGGGAATCGCAAATCAACTATTTTTGATTCACCATTTGACATTGCTCCAAAAACCGCAAATAAGGGCTGCATATCAGAATTAATTCCTGGATAAGGTCCAGTACTGATCTCAATTGGATAAGCTTCCCCTCCCCTCACTATTAAACTATCCTCTCCTCGATAAAATTTCATTCCACTCTCTCTCAAATAAGTTAGTGGAACTTCTAAATGCTCAAAAGGAAAATTCTGAATTTCAACATCACCTTTGGTAATTACTGAACCAATTGCCCATGTCAAGGCTTCCATATTGTCTGGGATTACACTATGCTTTACCCCATTGAGTTTTTTGACACCCTCAACTACAATACATTTTTGTCCATATACTTTGATTTTTGCACCCATTTTATTGAGCATATCAATAAGGTCCATAATTTCGGGACGTATATGGGGATTCCAGATTGTTGTAGTTCCCTCAGCTAAACTTCCACAAATTATGGAATTTTCAGTTGCACCGGTAGAACGCATTGGTAAATGAATGTCATTGCCTTTAAGTCTCCCACTTTCAACCTTAGCGCACAAATAATCATCTTCCTCCCATACTCGTGCTCCCAAATTTTCCAAAAGCATGACATGGAGATCATATTTTCGCTCTCCTAATTTGCATCCGCCAGGTAAAGGAACTCTGCCCTCCCCAAATCGTGTAGTAAGCGCTCCTAAAACCAAAAGTGTATTTCGAATCGATCTACCACCCCAGTTTAATTGGGTTACTGACTTACTATCAATCTCTTTAATGGTAACAGTATCTTCATTAATAGAAAAGGTTTTGCCTAGAACCTCTAACATTTCAATGTGTACCTGTACGTCAAGGAGACCATTTGGGAAATTATTTAAAAATAGGGTTTCATCAGTTAAAATAGAAGCCGCTAACAGACGTAAAGAACTATTTTTAGCACCACTTACTCTAACTACACCTTCTAATCTACTTTTCTGAACCTTTATAATGCTGTTTTCCATTAATTAAATAATTATTAAATCCTTGTTTACAAATTCTCCCAATACCATTTCACCGCTTCTTTCAAGCCGGCCTCAATTTTAAATTTGGGGTCGTAATTCAATCTTTCTTTCGCTTTCTCAATAGATGCCAAAGAATGGGGAATATCTCCCGCACGATTTGGGCCATGGTTTATGGATACATCACCTATCTTCCCATCATATTCCGAAAGGTAATCCTTCAATAACGTGGTCAATTCCAACAAATTAGTCCTGTCCCCTACTGCTGTATTGTAGACCTGATTTAAGGCCTCCTTATTTTCGGCCACCAAAGCCAGTAAATTCATTTGGATGACATTGTCGATATAAGTGAAATCACGGGAATAGGTACCGTCTCCATTGATGACTGGGCTTTCGTAGTTCATCAATTGAATTACAAACTTGGGAATTACCGCGGCATAAGCACCATTTGGATCTTGTTTTCGCCCAAACACATTAAAATAACGCAGGCCAATGGTGTCCAAACCGTAAGCTTTTTGAAAAATATCTGCGTAAAGTTCGTTGACATACTTGGTAATGGCGTAAGGAGAAAGTGGTTTCCCAATTTCATCTTCCAGTTTTGGGAGTTTTACTGAATCACCATACGTAGAAGAACTGGCAGCATAGACAAAGCGCTTCACTCCCGCATCTTTGGCAGCCGTAAGCATATTTAAAAAACCCGTAACATTTACCTCATTGGTCGTAATCGGGTCTTTGATCGATCGCGGAACCGATCCCAATGCTGCTTCGTGCAGGATATAGTCCTGGGATTCACAGGCCCTATTACAGGTTTCCAAATTGCGAATATCCCCTTCTATCAAGTTGAAATTGGGATGATCTTTGATCGCTTCCAGGTTTTCTCTTCTTCCTGTGGAAAAATTATCCAAACAAGTTACCTTGGCCTTCAAATTCAACAGTTCCTCACAGAGATTGGATCCAATAAAACCTGCCCCACCCGTTACGAGGATTTTTGCATTTTCTAATTTAGTGAAATTCATCTAATAGATTAATAGTAAAAATAAAACCTACAAACGTGCATCTACATTTTCTTTTGACAAAACTGATTTCACGTCAAAAACCACCAAGTTTTCAGATTTCGTGATATCCCAAGCGTTGAATTCCTTATGCGCAACAGCTAAAATAACAGCGGCATATTGCCCCATCTCTGGTTGTTTTCCTCCATTGACAATCTCTATTCCGTATTCATGCTGGACTTCAGCAGGATCTGCCCATGGATCATAGACATCTACCTCCATGTCAAAGGATCTGAGTTCATTGTAGATATCAATCACGCGCGTATTTCTCACATCGGGACAGTCCTCCTTGAAAGTGAAACCCAAAATCAGTACTTTGGCATCAATGACTTTCAGGTCTTTGCGCATCATGTGCTTGATGGTCTCCGTGGCGACGTGTTTGCCCATGGAATCATTCAGCCTTCTTCCTGCCAGGATAATTTCCGGATGGTAGCCTACCTCCTGTGCCTTTTGGGCGAGATAAAACGGATCCACAGAAATACAGTGCCCTCCTACCAGTCCCGGTTTGAAGGGCAGGAAGTTCCATTTGGTTCCGGCAGCTTCAAGCACCTCATTCGTATCGATATCCAACAGGTTGAAAATCTTGGAAAGCTCATTGACAAAGGCAATATTGATATCCCTCTGAGAATTTTCGATCACCTTGGCAGCTTCCGCTACCTTGATGGAAGGTGCCTTGTGTGTGCCTGCTGTGATCACAGAACGATAGAGTTGATCCACATATTCGGCCACCTCGGGCGTACTGCCGGAAGTCACTTTTAAGATTTTCGCAACAGTATGTTCCTTATCGCCTGGATTGATCCTTTCGGGAGAATATCCAGCAAAGAAATCTTCATTATATTTTAATCCCGAAAACTGCTCCAAAACCGGAACACATTCCTCTTCGGTGACACCCGGATAGACGGTGGATTCATAGATCACCACATCCCCTTTTTTCAGATGTCGACCGATCATTTCAGACGCCTTCAGCATGGGTGTCAGGACGGGACGGTTGTGCTTGTCCGTCGGGGTAGGCACGGTGACGATATAGATGTTTCCATCACCAATCGACGCCACTGCATCTGTCACCAGAAGTCCTTTTCCAACTTGGTTCAACTCCAGAGGGTTTTTCACCAACACGGATTGAAGCAATTCATCTGAAACTTCCAGGGTACGGTCATGGCCTTTTTGAAGCGCATCAATCCGAACGGGATTGATGTCATAGCCCACTGTTCTGTATTGCTTTGCAAATTCGACTGCCAGGGGAAGACCTACATAACCAAGGCCGATAATGACTATTTTTGACTCTTTTAAAGGGATCAACATAAAATTTTTCAAATGGATTTGGATCTAATCTCCCGCTGAAACAAATATTCTGATTGGCGGATATAAATCGTGTGAAATTTTTTCTTTCCCCTAAAACTTAAAAAACTGTGGGGGGTTAAAGAGGGGAATCGGATACAGCTTCGCCCTTTCAGTCACAGTACCTAGCGGAAAAAGCATGATAAAGCCTTGATACACACGCGAAAGCCATAAAAGCAGGAAGGCGGTAAAAAAGCGGAGGTTGTTTTGGAAGGGCAAAGGTCGGGACTAATGGTCGGGAATCCTATACCCAATGTGGGGTATTTTTGAGTAAAGACGATGGAATTGTAGAGAAAAGGACATGAAATTGTAGAGAAAAGGTAGATTGCCTGCGGCGTAGATTGCCCTACGGGCGTAGATATTGTGAATTTGAAGTTTGCTGATTGGATGGTTTGCTGAATGTTTTCTTTTACGGCGAAGCTATTCTACTTCTAGCCAAAAGATTGCATGATGCGTAGATTTTGTTTTTAGAGTTGAATTAAGAAGGTTTATCGCCAAAGCTTGTGGTGATGATCCGTGGTTATTTTTTTCTTTGTCACTTTTTGCTTGATCAAAAAGTAACCAAAAAATCAAGGCTGATATTTCTTCTCCAAATTGGGACGGGATAGTGCCAATACAATAATTTACTTTCAATTTGATTTTTGTCTGGCTTCTACGCGCTAAAAATGAGTGGATCTCCTCCGGGTACCCCTACGGAGCTAACTCATTTTCTTAACGCACTTCGAATCCTGACAAAAACCGCAGAAATATAGGCCATCGTTTCATCCAAGTGACGTTCGGCTGGAGGTGATCGTATACTTCTTACTCCGTAGTTTATGCGCTAAAAATCATTCCTATGATAAAACTTCTGCTACAATGAACAAAACGTTTATAGCCTTATCCACACTCCTAAAGAAACCTAATTTGCTTTGCTCCCTATGCCATCCGGCGGTCATCTTCACAATCTTTAGAGCTGAAAACTACGGTAAAAGCCGTAGTTATACATCAGTTGCTGAGAGCAATAGTAGATTGGCTGCGGGGATTAAATGGTAGATGCCTACGGCGTAGATTTTGTTATTTGATTTGAACTCAGAAGGTTTATCACCAAAGCTAGTGGTGATGATCAGTGGTTATTTTTTTCTTTGTCACTTTTTGCTTGATCAAAAAGTAACCAAAAAATCAAGGCTGATATTTCTTCTTCAAATTGGGACGGGATTGCGCCAGTACAATAATTTACTTTCAATTTGATTTTTGTCTGGCTTCTACGCGCTAAAAATGAGTGGATCTCCTCCGGGTACCGCTACGGAGCGAACTCATTTTCTTAACGCACTTCGAATCCTGACAAAAACCGCAGAAATATAGGCCATCGTTTCATCCACGCGAAGTTCGGCTGGAGGTGATCGTATACTTCTTACTCCGTAGTTTGTGCGCTAAAAATCATTCCTATGGTAAAACCTCTCCTGCATTGAACAAAACGTTTATAGCCTTATCCACACTCCTAAAGAAACCTAATTTGCTTTGCTCCCTATGCCATCCGGCGAAGCCATTCTACGCCTCGGCTAATCAAGAGGCAATCTACGCGAAGCGTCTACCCCGAATCTACTCTACCAATTCCGGATGCTCCTTTTCCAAGCGCTCGTAGATTTTCTTTACGTCTTGGGCTTTTTCTTTTTGGAGGACGAGGATGGCGTCTGATGTTTGGATCAGGAGGGTGTCTTTGAGTCCGAGGAATTCCGTGTGGATCTTGGTACCGATCACCATGTTTCCAAATTCATCGGGCTCTTGTCCCTGCTTGATGAGATAGTCGTAGATGGACACGAAAGAACCCATGTCTGACCAATGGAAATTGGAGGGAACCACTTTGATTTTCTTGGTCTTTTCCATCACGGCATAATCCACGGAAATGGATGGTATCTGCATGGATTGTTCGAAATCCAAAAAGCCATCTTTTCGGGAATCAAATGCCGCTTTGGAATTTTGATAAAGAAGGGGTTCAAAGGATTTCAGTTCGGCTAGGAATGTTCCGGCCTGAAAACAAAACATCCCTGAATTCCAGAGGAAATTGCCTTTGGCGAGGAATTTTTCGGCTGTATCCAAATTTGGCTTTTCCCGGAAACCCTTTACTTCTTCCCCATCTGCCTCGATATAGCCAAAACCTGTTTCGGGTTTGGTGGGCTGCAACCCAAAGGTGACGACAAAACCTTCTTTGGCCAATGCGATGGCCCTTTGGACATTGACACCGTATTGGTCTACCCCCTCGATCAAATGATCGGAAGGCGTCACGAACAAGACGTCATTTGGATCGGATTGGAAAGCCGCAAAGGCGATGGCTGCCGCCGTATTCCTGGGACAGGCTTCGATGATTTCCGAATAATGGGTTTCACCAATTTCACGCAAATCTTTGCGGGACAATTCATAGTTGTCCTTACTGCCGACCACCACGATGGTATCCGAAAAAGATTTGTTGCGCAAAACTGTTTTCTGAAAAAGCGTTTGTCCTTCAAAAATGGGAAGGTACTGCTTGGGACTGCTTTTCCTTGAAAGTGGCCATAGCCTAGAGCCGACACCTCCGGAAAGAATTACGTTGATGATTTTCAAATTGAAGTGTCTTTATGGTAAGAGAAGAAAGGGAAATGTAAAGGGTAGAGAAATAGTAGAGAATCAGTAGAAGCCTGCGGCGTAGATTGCGCTAGGCGCGTAGATTTCGGGTATTTTAAGCTTTACGATTTGATTTGGGCTTGGCCGATTTCTAAGGGGAAGCCCAATTAACCCGTTGTATGCCATCTCAATTCTTTTCCGGCCTTAAATTGTTTTATAATCAGTCGGTTGTTTCCTGTTTTTGACTTCATCCTATCGGACCATAAATGATTATCCAAATAATTTGATTCTCCAGTAGTTAGCGCCCTATTTGGAAGTCTATTGCATATGACGGGTTGAAGCCAGATTAAAATCTCCTCTCGAATGCTTCTTCAAAAAACGGTCCAAACGGATTTCCACAGCTTCGCCCTTTCGGTCCCATTTAGAGGGCCTTCAGCAAGTGGGATTTCTGAATCAACAAAGAAAGGAAACCCCTTAAATATTTTGCTGATGGATCGAAATTAATCCAAATGGCTTTTTTTGACGCACCAAACAACCAGAATATTCTGGATTTAGGAAAAGATCTCCACAATCAATCGCGCTCAAAGATAACAGCTGCGTATTTTATTTACCCACTCCAGATCCTATTTTTTGAATAATTAAAGTACCGATCAGGAATTCAACAGGTGGGATTAAGCGTGTTGCACTCGAAATGATCGGTTGTTTCCGCCCTCCTTCCGCTGGAAACTGACGTCCCGCGGAGATTTAATATCATGCATGCCCCAATACCAAGCTGAAATTGATTCATGATCAGCTTTTGTTTGCTGTATTCGACTTCCCCCTATCGGTACCAGGCCTAGTGCTCCAAATAGTCTGATTTTCTTGCTGTTTCAAGCCCATTAGAAAATGGAGTGCATATTTCGGGCAATACTTTCTTCAATCAATCTTTTTTTTCAAGACCTCCCAGAGCGAGGCAAAGGTGGTGCTGTCGTGAATCACGAGAATATGGGTGTGGACAAACTTTTCAATCAGGCAGCATTCATTCTCCCCATTATGCCCCAGGATTTGGTTGGACGCCCAGTTTTTTGTTTTTGAAAAGGTCTCGGCTCCCATTGCTTCCAAAGTGAAAGCACTTTGGACATCTGAATGATACTCCCTACCAAATTCATATTTTTTGTGCCAGACGGCCAGTGGTTTTTCGTCATACCACAATTTATATACCGTAGTGGGTCGATTGTCCACTTTTTTGACATACCTATTGATTTTCAGAGGCAAACCCAATACCTTAACTTTCGCCGAAAGTTTGAGGTGCATCTTCTGGTCTTCCTTCCAGAAAGCATTGCCAAGCGAAAGTGCGCCTTTGTAAGGGAAACACGCATTCTCCGGCACGCCAATAAGCTTATAATTTAGTTCGGCAAACAGGGGGACAGGATAGAAAAAATCAGAGATATGGCTGTATTCGTAATCAATCATCCAACCATCTTTCATCAGACTTTTGGATTTTTTACCATTCAGAATTAAGCGAAGCATATTGATAAAACTCATAAGTATAAATAAAAATTAGTCAAAAGAAAGCAGGGGTTTAAGCCTGCAAGAAGTATAAAATTTAAGGCAAGCCTGATGTCCGACCAATGGGTAAAAATTATCCCATCATGGTGTAGCCGTTGATAAAAGAACTTAAATAGTTTTTTTTGGGAAAAAGCTTTTTTGGGCATTATCAACAGGAAAAATGCTGATAATGCGTCAAATATACCTCTTTAAATTTTATACAATACTGCTTTTTCATAAAAAAAGCCCTCTCCAGATAGAGAGGGCTTTGGGGAATTTTCAATGCCTTGATGTGGAGGAATTTACACCAAATCAAAAGGATCAAGACAATTTACTTCTTTTTAATGCACGCTTCCACCAAGGGAGTTGGACTTCATCATGGTAGCCATAAGATCCACCATAGCCGTAACCGTATCCATAACCATAACCATAACCCCGATCGATATGAACGTCATTTAAGATGCCATACATTTTGGAAACGCCTCCTTTTTCAACCAGGTTGTTCAGGATTTGCAAATTGGCTTTTTGGGAATAGCCCTGACGGAAAACGAAGAAATTCACATCCGAATAGGCAAAAAGTTCTTTGGTTTCCGAGACCAAGCCCACGGGTGGACAATCCAATATGACCACATCGTAATGCTCCTTTATCTCTTTCATGATTACAGCGAATTTGTCCTGAAGCAAAAGCTCTGCGGGATTTGGTGGAATCGGACCGGAAAGGATGATGTCCAGGTTGTCATACCCTGATGGTTTGACCACTTGTTGCCAAGGCATATCCGTGCTCAGGCAGGTACTCATCCCCTTGTCATTGACGGTATTGAAGTCCTGTGCAATTTTGGGTTTTCTCAAATCCAATCCGATCAAAAGGGTCTTCTTTCCCATCAGGGAATAGACGGAGGCCATGTTGATGGAGATAAATGTTTTTCCTTCGCCCGAAATGGTAGAGGTAAACAAAAGCGTCAGTTGTTTTTTGGGACTCAAATAGGACATGTCTGCCCTGAGATTCCGGAAAGCCTCGGTCACCGAAGACCTTGGATTGTTCAAGACCGGTTTGGGATCTTCTGCATTGTTTCTCCCGATCATTCCAATCAGGGGAACCTTGATCTGATTTTCCAAATCTTTGGGATCCTCGATCTTGGTGTTGAGGAAATCCTTGATCGTAATAAAGCCTATCGGCAGGACCATCCCCAAGATCAAACCGATCAAGAGGTTCAGTGTTCTTTTGGGGGCAACAGGTACTGACCCCGCTTTGGCAAAATCCAACACGGAATTTTTAGGCATATTGGAGGCCTTGGTGATTTCGGCCTCTGCCCGCTTTTGAAGCAGGTAGATGTAAATATTTTCATTGATGGCGAACTGCCTTTGGATGCCCAACAACTTTCTTTCCGTTTCCGGCAAAGCATTGATTTCCTTTTCGATGATCGCTACCCTTCTTTTCAAATCTACGAGCAAATTGTTGGTGTTTTGGATTGCAGAACTGACATTTTCCTGCAGCGCCTTTTTCGTGTTCTGGATCTTGCTTCTCACCTCCCGCACCACCGGGGTTTGATCTGAAAAATTGGCCGTCAAGCGCACCCTCTCTGCCTGCAATTCACTAAGATTCGCCACCAGTGCATTGAGCAAGGGATCCGTAACTCCGGTGAGAGAAGGTGCGATCAATCCGTCCAATTGATCGTTTTTGAGGTAAGTGAGAAGTGTATTGTAGTATTTGAGGGAGATTTCGGATTGGGATTTTTCCTTTTCCAATTCCTGTAACCTTTCAAACACCAAAGAACCTTCCTCACTCAGGTTAAAAATCCGGTTTTCTGAACGGTAGGTTTGAAGCCTGTTCTCGAAAAAGGTGAGTGAATCCGTGATCCCGGACAGTTGCTGCTCTATAAATCGGATGGTACTCTCAGAAGATCGATTTTTTTCTTTCAATTCCCTTTCCAGGTAAACGTCCATCAATTTGTTGATATAATCTTCTCCCAATCTTCTGATGGGCGTCTCCAAAGTCAAGGTAAGGATGGAAGCCTGTTTGTTGATCGGGGTAATGTTGATCTGGTTCTTGAAAGACAATGCCAGCGAGGGAACATCCCGAAGGGTGAAAAAGATTTCCTCGCCTGTCAAGGCAGACGTATTGTTGACCGTAAATTTAAAATTTTCGCCCTGAATGGGTTCTCCAAAGGTATACACTCCTTTGTTCAGCGAATTTTGGGTCAATTGCGTTTTGTAAAAAGGATCCGCAGGATTGAACACTTGAAATTCCTCCTCTGCAATGTCCAGTTCAAATTTATTGTCCCCTATCGCTGTCAGTTTGAGCATTCCACCCACCAATTGGGGATGGTTCCAATCCACGCTGACGTATACGGGTACGTTTCCGTAAATCTGGGTGGTTCTTAAAAAACCCTCTTTAAAATAAGACACATTCAGTGTCAATTCATTGATGGCTTCAACCGCAAGGGTGTAGGATTTGAGTATCCCGATTTCGTTGTCGATGTTGTTTTTCCCCTGCAAAAGTCCCGAAGATTCAAAAAGGTCCGTTCCCAAGGCAGGCTTGTCATCTGCCACCACCACAGTGGCTTCCACTTGGTAGATGGGCGTGGTATACCGGGTGATAAAGAATGCAGCCAAAACCCCAATCAGCATGCAGCCCAGGATCAGGGGCCAAAACTTGAGATAATTGAATAAGAGCACTTTTAAATCAATCTCGTCTTCATTTTCGGGACGAAAGGGAGCGGGATTGGGATTTTGATTGGAATGAGGAGTGTTCATAAAATCTTATTGCGTAATACTATTAAGGTCGTTGACAAGTGAATGGATGGGGACTGCAAACTCCGTTCCTTATCCGCAGGATGTTGTTTTTGGAAAAATGCCTAAGGTAGGGCTGGATAAGGTGATGCATTGAAAATTTTTATTTTTGTTGGTCTGTGGGTGTCCATCAAAACAGGACTCCATGGTCCTTGTTTCAGGATTGTTCTGGTTAAGCGCTTTAATCTCGTGATGCGTCTGCGTGGGCAGAAACACATCTTTTTTGAATCTAAATATTACAAATGCACCTGGGAACTTCAACCATTAGAATGAAGTGGAAACTGTACAAGTAAAGCCAATGGGGCATTTCCTCTTTCACTTTTCCTCAATTTCAGGATTTTTTCTACAAGTGCCTTTCCTCAATCCTGTGGAATCCACATTTTAGGATAAGCCCCATTGATGGTTTATAAAAACCGATTGAAATCCGCTCTTACCGATTGGCCATTGACAATTGGTTTTTTGGGATCTCTAGATTCCACGACCAATAAATTCATGATTTCAAATAATTCACAAATTTATGAAATAATTTGATGGAATGTTACAGTTTTCGGTAATAAAGAAGGAAGTGCCACTCCTCTTGGTTGAAAAGGATATTTTGAAATAAAATGCGATTGCAATTCAACCCGAAATATGCAGTAGGTTTCCAAATGGGATTGGAACTGAAAAAAAATCAGACTATTGGGAGAACAATTCCTGACACCAATAGGGTGAAGTCAAAAATAGTCAACAACTAATTGATTATCAGTAAATTAAAATATTAAATGGAGTTCTTAATGCATAAAACGGGCAAAACCCAAACCCTATTTGTTATTCATGAAAGATGCCTTCCACTTCAAAATCATACTGTAGAGCAGTTTGATTCTGAAATGGAAGGCAGATCCAAATTTGGTCTTTTCTTCTCTCTCTAAATTATTTGTGTTTTGCTTCGAAAGCAGTCCTTGATTTCATCACCTAAGATTTGACCATGCGCCTTATTGATGATCAGCGCATGTTATCCTCTGCTACCTTTGATCTTTTTAACACTCTTTTTCCACCAGGATTTTTTCTGGACATCATGGTATCCATAACTGTCTCCATAACCATAGCCGTAACCATATCCGTAACCATAACCCCTTTCAACATGGGCATCATTGAAGACGGCATAAACTTTTTTAACGCCTCCTTTTTCTACGAGATTGTTTAACACTGCAAAGTTTTCTCTTTCGGAATATCCTTGTCTAAAGACGAAGAAATTGACATCCGAATACTGAAACAGTTCTTTGGTCTCTGACACCAATCCAACAGGAGGACAATCCAATACCACAACGTCATATTCCTCCTTTACTTCCTTCATAATTTCTTTAAAATAATCTTGAAGCAGCAATTCAGCTGGGTTAGGTGGAATAGGTCCAGATAAAATGACATCCAAATTTTCGAAGCCCGATGACATCACCACTTCCCTCCAGGGCTTGTTGGTGCTGAGACAGGTACTGATACCGACATCGTTGGTCAGTCCAAAACCTTCCGCAATTTTTGGTTTTCTTAAATCCAGTCCAATCAGGACAGTTTTTTTACCCATCAAAGAGTATACGGAAGCCATGTTGACCGACGCAAAGGTTTTACCTTCTCCAGACACACTGGAAGTAAACAACAGCGTGATTTTTTCCTTATTTGCAGCGAGATAGGACATATCCGCTCTCAAACCCCTGAAGGATTCAGTTACTGAAGACCGCGGACTGTTTAAAACAGGCAAGTCATCATTGGTGGTATTTCTGCCAATCACCCCTATCAGAGGAACATTCAATCGTCTTTCCAAGTCTCTCGGATCTTCGACTTTTGTATTCAGAAAGTGTCTGAAAGATATAAATCCGATGGGAAGGATGAAACCCAACATGAACCCGAACATGAGATTTCTCTGAGGCTTTGGCGAAATAGGTCCGCTTTTGGCTCTTGCCAAATCCAAAATCTGATTTTTAGGCATATTTGAGGCCCTGAGAATTTCTGCTTCTGCCCTTTTCTCAAGAAGGTAGATATAGATATTTTCGTTGATTGAAAACTGTCTTTGAATCCCCAGCAATTTGCGTTCGGTTTCCGGAAGACTGTTTATCTCCCTTTCAATCATACCGATTCTCGATTTATAATCTCCCAGGATGTTGTTTGTGTTTCTTATTGCAGATCGAACATTCTCCCTAAGGGCTCTTTTTGTACTTTCGATTCTGCTTGCGATTTCCTTCAAAGCAGGGGTTTCGGCTGAATAATTGGAAGAAAGTCTGATTCGTTCGGCCTGTAGCTCACTGAGATTGATGACCAATGCATTCAACAAGGGATCCGCTGCGCCCATGATGGAAGGAGCCATCAAATCATCCACCTGATCATTGTTCAGGTAATTTTCTAAAGTTTCATAGATACGGAGATTCATCTCCGTTTGGGATTTTTCTTTTTCCAGGTCCTGTAAACGTTCAAAAATCTGGGTACCCTCCTTGCTGAGATCAAAAATCCTGTTTTCAGATCTGTACTTTTCCAGCCGGTTTTCGAAAAAGGTCAAAGAATCGGTTATTCCACTCAACTGATTTTGAATAAACAGGATCGTGTTTTCAGCTTCTTTGTTCTTTTCCTTAAGTTCCCTGGCCAGATACATCTCCATAAGCTTATTGAGATAATCTTCACCGATACCTTTTACAGGAGTCTGAATCGCCAAAG
The DNA here is from genome assembly GCF_000381545.1 of Rhodonellum psychrophilum GCM71 = DSM 17998. Lineage (GTDB taxonomy): Bacteria > Bacteroidota > Bacteroidia > Cytophagales > Cyclobacteriaceae > Rhodonellum > Rhodonellum psychrophilum. Next base: position 28,230 of record NZ_KB906698.1, read on the forward strand.
TAAGAATAGAAGATTGCTTATTGAGTGCTGAAACAGAAATCAGGTTTTGATATTGAAGCGCAAGTGACTGGGTGTCTTTTAACTGGAAAAATATCTTATCTCCATTCAATCCAGAAAAATTTTCCACTTTAAATTTGAAGTTGTCTCCTTGGATAAGTTCTCCAAATTTGAAAGTCCGATCGAATTTGACCGGGTTTTTCAAGGTGGATTTATTGAAGGGATCATTGGGGTGAAAAATAATAAACCCTTCATCTTCCACAGAGAGTGTAAAAGAATTCTGGTCAATAATTTCCAATTTAAGCTTACCCCCCACCAATTGCGCGTGTTTCCAATCGACTTCAACGAATATTGGAACACTCCCGTGCAGCTGCCTGCTGGCAAAAACACCTTCGGTAAAATACAGCACATTCAGATTCAAGTCCTCAAGTGCTTCTTCAGCCATGGAATAAGAAGTCAGAATCCCGATTTCATTGTCAACATTGCTTTTGTTGGTAAAAAGACCTGAAGCCTCAAAGAGATCAGACCCCAGCTTCGGTTTGTCATCAATGACTATAACCGTTGATTCTACTCTGTATATCGGCGTTGAATAGCGATTGAAAAAGAAGGCTGCAACCAGACCGATCAAGACAGAAATCAATATCAATGGCCAAAATTTCAGGTATTTGAATAACAATACTTTTATATCATTCTCGTCACCTTGATTAAATTTTAGCTCAGAACCCTGATTAGAATCTTTGTTGGGAGGATTATTCATATTATTTGGTGAGTAAATTTAATACTAAAGCAAAAGCAGAAATCGAAGAAACCAACAAAGCCAAGGTTTGGGTGACATTTTCCCCTGAACCAAGTTCTCTGACTCTCATGGGTTCAGCATATATCTGATCATTGGGTTGGATAAAGTAAAAAGGGCTGCTGATGATATTCCTGTCCATTAGGTTGATTCTATGCAGTTTGGTGCCTTCCGGATACTGTCTGATCAGGAGAATTTGGTCTCTATTGGCTACGGTAGTGAGGTCACCTGCTTGCGCAATGGCTTCAAAAATGGTCATTCTGTCCTGAAGAATGGTGTATTTACCCGGTCTGCGGAACTCTCCAAGAGTAGCGAAACGAATACCGCCCAACTTAACTTTCACATACAGTTCTGTGGTCACATATTTTTTCAACTCGGTTTCCAACAAAAGACGGGTTTCATCGATGGTTAGGTTTTTCACATTGACTTCGCCAATGATCGGCAATCTGATATTGCCTTCTCTGTCCACTGAATACCCTGTCATGTAGTAGATATCTCCACCTGATTGGGCCATTTGACCCATCATTGCTCCACCACCGGCGGCACCTTGATCTTTCAGATTGAATCCACTCTTGATGAAGTCCTCAGAGGTTTTTATGTCTATGTCTATGATGTCATTGAATTGTAATCTGTACTCCGGGATTTCATAAGTCATCATTTGACCTTCGGGAATGACCTCATTCCCATCCAAATTCTGGAGATAGATCACTTTTTTATTCGGCACACAGGAGAAACTTACCCAGATTAAAATAGGGAGAAGTAAGATTTTAGAAAATTTTCGCATAAGAAGTTATAAATGATCGTGATACAGGATAGGCACAAACTAAAATAATTGTATTTTTTTGAACTGTTAAACAAAGAAATTTCGGATTTCAGAAACGACCTTATCCACCATTTCTTTTGTCATCCCTGGCCAAATAGGAATACTCAGGGAAGTGTTCGATAATTCTTCTGCAATCGGGAAATCCCCTTTCTTGTAACCCAGATGTTCGTAGGCAGCTTGAAGATGCGGTGGCGTCGGGTAATGGATGAGCGTACCGACACCATTGGCGTTAAGGTGTTGCTGCAACGCATCACGCATTCCCGTCCGGATGATGTATAAATGGTAAACATGTGTGGATCCTTCCAGCGTACTGGGCAAAATCAAGTCTCCTAAACCCTTCAATCCTTGGTCGTACCAGGAGGCAATCTCCTGACGCTGTTTGGTCCATTTCATAAGGTATTTCAGCTTCACCTCCAAAAATGATGCCTGCAATTCATCCAACCTCATGTTGAAACCTATTACCTCATGTTTGTATTTGAGATTACTGCCATAATTTCTCAGCTTCATGACGTTTTCAAGATGAAATTCATCGTCCGTTGTTACTGCGCCCGCATCACCCAAGGCACCTAAATTTTTGCCAGGATAAAAACTTGTTGCATTTACATTTCCAAAACTTCCGGTAAGCTTACCCGCATAGGTGGCTCCATGTGCCTGCGCATTGTCTTCCACAATCCACAGCTTATGATTTTGCGCGATTTCCATAATTTCGCCCATCGCACAGGCCTGACCATATAAATGGACAGGCATAATGGCTTTGGTTTTGGAAGTAATGGCCTGTTCCAATTTTGTTGGATCGATGTTGTAGGTGAGGGGATCAGGCTCCACAAAAACAGGAGTGGCACCCACATACGAAACTGCCAAGACAGTGGCAATGTAAGTATTGGAGGGTATAATCACTTCGTCACCTTCGCCAATGCCAAGTGACTTAAGACAAAGATGCAATGCATCGAGTCCATTGCTTACGCCAATGGCATATTTGACTTGGTTGAAGACGGCATAGGAAGCCTCAAAAGTTTTGAGTTTGTCTCCCATGATGTACCAATAGCCATCGTAAACTTCTTCAAAGGCTTGCAACATTTCTGAACGAATGGAGGAATGTGCTGCTTCAAAGTTTAAAAAAGGAACAACTGTCATTTTGTTTTATATTGCTTAAATTCCTGATAATTTCTTAAGTAATCCGCTTCATCGTAAAGCGTTGAGGCCAATACCAGGCAAATAGAACCTGAAGAAAAATTATCCAACTCTCTCCATAAACCTGAAGGCATATATACGGCATTGTAAGGACGATTCAGATGAAAGGTTCTTTTGATATTCCCGTCATCCACTATCAAATCAAAACTTCCACTTGCGGCAACAATCAGCTGCTGAAGTTCAAGGTGGGCATGTCCGCCTCTGGCTTCGCCCCCCGGCACATCGTAGAGATAGTATACCCTTTCTATATCAAAAGGCGCTTCAATGTTGTTGTTGACAGAGGTTATTCTGCCTTTTTCTGAATGATTTTGGGGCAATTGGATCAGAGAACAATCATATACTGTGGTGTTTTGCATCAATTTAAAATTTGATATTGTTCAAAATTCCGGATATAATCATTTTCATCGAATTTTTCGCTGGAAACATGAAGTCCAAGTGAGTTGGTGGAGAAATTCTCCATGTGTCGCCATGTTTTTGCGGGAATTAACAGCCCATAATAAGACCTGTTCAATGATATTTTAGTCTCGTTTCCTGCCTTGTCCGTCACCACCACATCAAAACTCCCACTGAGTGCAATGATCAACTCGTGCTGTTTAAAAAAGGCATGACCGCCTCTGATTTCACCACCGGAAACATCATAGGTCCAGAAAACTCTTTGTATCTTAAAGGGGATTTGGGCGTTATTTTCTAAAAAAGTAAGGTTCCCTCGTACGTCATTTATCTTGGGTAATTCTATCAATCTAAATTCTTTCATATTTAATATACTCCATTAACCATACCCAAATTCATTATCGGTTATTAGATCGCCTAATCTTTTGATTTTTTAAGCAGAATGAAACCTTGCATACCGCTTGAGTGGAAAAGCAGAGGTAAAACCCAGTATTGCAGTGCAAATATACGCTTAAACGCAACACCTTTACTCAAAAGATCGGTGAAGATACAATAATAAAACAAATATGTACCAATCCTTTAAGAAGTCATGGCTTATCCATTTGAACCCGGGTTATGCATTGGCAATTCCATTCCAAGCTGAAATTGATTCATTACCAGTCAGCTGTTTACAATTTTTGACTTCACTTAATCGCCAAAATGCGTCTTTCTCCAATGCGTCTGATCTTCTCCCATTTATTTGATCAAAATGAACACCCCGGATCTTACAATCTTTTCCCCGGTGATGGAGGTGAATTTGGCTTTATAAACATAATTCCCGTTTGGTGTAGGCAATCCATTGAGTGTGCCATCCCAACCTCTGGATTCCAGACTGTTTGTTTCAAAGATCAAGTCCCCCCAGGTATTGAAAATCATAAATTCCATTTCGGCCATTCCCCGGAATGCGGGCAAGAAATAATTGTTTTTCCCATCTTCCCTATTTGGGGTGAATGCGTTGGGAATCTTTAAGAAATAATCTGCAAATACGGTGACAATTCCGGTTATTTCGTCAAAACAACCCATGTCATTTTTCACATATAAGGTGACCAGGTAATCTCCTTTTTCGTCGTATTGATGAACAGGATTTTCCAGAGTGCTTCTATTTCCATCTCCGAAATCCCATAACCATTCTATCGGGTCACCAACAGAGATATCCAAAAACTTAATAGGCTCTCCTAAAAATGCATCTATGTATCCTGCATCATTTTGGAAAACAATCCCATTGACTTCAATTTCGTAGTCGGCATCCATGACCTCTTCCGCAATATAAACCATGACTCTGGAGGGCAGGGTATAACATTCGGCTCCTTTAAAAGCTACCGAAACAAGGTATTCACCGGAAGCGGAGATGGGCGTCAGTTCATCTGCCCTGAGTATTTTACCCACCGGATCTTTGATGATATAATCATATTTATCTGTGTCAAACCCGATAATCTGAGCTGTAATATCCACCCTACCGGTGGGATCACAAGAAGGTGCAGGTTGATTGACACGCAATACCGGAATTGGGTCCACCAGCACCTCTACAGGATCCGAGGCATCAGACCCACATCCGTTTTTATTGATGGCAATCACTTCATAAATCCCTGCTTCTTTGACCAATAGCATCGACTGGTTTTCTGTTATGGGAACGCCGTTTCTAAACCAGGAATAGTCGTCCGCATTTGTTTCAGCATTCAATATGAGTGATTCTCCTGCGCAGATGCTGTATCTATCCAATGCATAGGCAGACCCTGCCGTTCCAAAAAGGAACAGGATAAGCGGTACAACAGGGTATATCAAACAGGACCTATTCATCATTTTCAATAATATTTGCAAATTGCCTAATCTTCAGTTTTTCTTCCCCCGATGACCCTAATGGTGGGTTTTTCAGGCAAAGGGTCTACAATAATTTTCATTGGCACAGGACCATAAATAGGCCTGTTCGATTCATCCATTAAAACGCCATAGATGGTGTAAGGTGTCGGTTGGGTCACCATTCCCTGAATTCTCACCTCTCCATTGACATTGTAAGACACATTCCATCCCTGAACTGTTTCTATCAATAATGTTGCTGCAGAATCAATGAAGTACATGATGGTCAATGGCCTGCCTCTTCTGTTTTGAATGACCGGCCTAAACACCAACAGGTCCCCTTCACATATCACCCTATCTTCCAAAACCAAAATCGGCAGGGGTTCAAGGGTTGGATCTCCACAATCTCCTGACAAAATACTGATTTCTATACTGTCAACAGCAGAGCATGCATTGCCCCCATCGGAAGTTCCGACAATCACTTGATAGACCATTCCGATTTGAAGCGTTTCATTTTGACTAACAGGAATCCCTTTATCATCAAACCATTCCCAAGCCTGATCAATATCGGTATTTGCCGCCCTCAAATCGGCGAGTGTTATTGCATCGGTTTCGCAGATTTCAAAGCTCCTGGGGGGAAGTGGATTGATGGTTTGCTGCGTGATCACAAAATCCACTTCTACGACCTTTCTTTTGATGCAATTGCTACTTTCGTCAGACTGCACCGCAAAATAAATGTTGTTGAAATTGACATCGGCGCCCTGCGGAATTTCATTTCCATCCTGATCTTCCCATTTGGTTTGCTGAGAGGCATCCAGCCTACCTTCCTGGATCAACCTGGCCTCAAGCGCATCTAAACTGATGGTTTCAAATTCACAATACGTGTAGGTGACAGCAATTTTTTCATCTATAGGATCCTCGACTTTAATTTCAAAATTTGTTTCCCTAAACTCGGGGCATTGATCAGCAGCAACAGGAGCCTTTACCTGAACAGCAGTCCAGATTCCTGCTTCGGATATCAAGACAGTCTGACTGTCCACAGGATCCCCATTGCCATCTATCCAATCGATCGGTCCAAAATCAGTATCCAGAAAAGCTTCCAAAACAGAAAATGCGATTTCCTCTCCTGAACAGATCACATATTCTTCATTTGCCACTGTTGGAGCGCTGGCTTGGGTGGATGTAACAGTGATGGACGTGACATCCTGAACCGGACAGCCATTGCTTTCGTAAATTTGGAATGCCTCATAAACGCCAGCGCTCAGCATATCTGCCGGGTTGATCACAACACCCGCAAACCTCCATTCAGAAACAGGAACAGCTCCCGAATTATTCACCAATCCAAAAAGGGCTTCCTCAACAGTCAAGGCAAAGAAATCGCTTTCGCAGAATTCATAATTTTCGAGATACGTTTCACCTTCCTCTAATTGGGTATTTATTTTCAGGTCCGTCAGCAGTTGGACACAACCATTGCTGTCCATCACCCTAATTGCATAATTTCCAACAGGAAGTCCTTCAAAAGCATATTCTCCGTTACCCAGATCCACTAAGGTTCCCACATTGGCATCGTTTAGCGCTTCATCCAAAAGTGCAATGCTGTACTCATCTCCGGTATCAAGGAATCCTCCAAGAATACTGAAGAATATTTTACCGTCTTCGGCTCCGCAAGCAGCGTCTTCTACTCTCTCCAATTCCAAAGCCATAGGCTCGGCAGGATTCAAGCTATCCTTTTTGAGGGCAATACACTGTCCACTTCTGACAGCCGCTTCAAAGTCTCCTGATTGAACACCAAGAAATTCAGGAGAACTCTGCCAGTTGATTCCATCAATGCTATACTCATAATTCCCGTTTCCACCGCTTACATCGACGAATCTCACCATGCCCCCATCTTCAGGGCATAGCTCCTCTACAACTTCCAGGTCAAAATTGATCCCTGGCAGAACCGTTAAATTTACATTCCCAACAAAACCTTCACAGGTTCCCTGACCTGTGACGATCACAAAGAGTTCCATCGTCCCTGTCAATCCATCAATACTCAGATTCCCTGTCGCATCCAATGTATAAAGGACACCGGCGTTGAACATTCCATCCGTGATGGCGTCTGTAAGTGCTCCATCAAAAAACCATTGATAAACAGGATCAGCATTCGTCTGTAAGATTTCCGGAGTCAATTCTATAATTTCTCCTTCACAGACCTCAGGTGCATCCACAAGAATCTGCGTAGGCCCATCTTCCAATTCTGTGTTGGTTGACCAATCAAAAACACAATCTGCAGCATCGATTATCCTTATGTAATAATTTCCTGAGCCAAGACCTGAAAAAGAAACCCGCCCTTCTGCGACATCTGTTTTTTCTTCAATCAGAATTGTTCTGGCTTGATCCTCAAAAAGCTGCACCCTATATTTTGGCCAACCACCACTTACCTTCAGGGTAATCCTGCCGATGTTCTCTCCACAAGAAGGGTTGATGGTACTTACCGGATCTACACCTATTTCCTTATCAGGCCCTTCTACAATGACTTCCCCAATCCATTGGCAGGTATTGGCTGCCAAAACTTCAATTGTATAAGTTCCGACACCGAAATTCATGGCTTCCAAAGCAGAGGCGCTCATTAGAGCGGAACCATCTACAGAGAATTCCCAATCGGCTTCTGGATTCACAGGAATGATTTTACCACTCTCTTCTCCAAAGCAAACGATAGGAATGATATCAAAAACAGGGTCCGGAGCCTCATTGACAGTAATGGTAAAAGAAATTTCTTCCTGAGTACAATTGACCAACATGGTGTATGCATAAACCCCGGGAGAAAGACCTACTATATTCAAGCCCCTGTTTTGAGGGACGTTATTTATAAATGTAAATACTACCCCGGTTTGGGAAGGGTCACTTCCCTCATTGATAAGCTCCTGAAGACCCGGGCCTTTGTACCAGGTGACTTGTAGATTACTAGCGGAGGGAACTTGATTTTGACTATTGACAGTAATCCCAACTGCCGGATCTATATCCTCTTCGCAAATTTCAACATCGTCGATTGCCGTAAAATCCGGTTCCGGTGCAGTGCCAACCACAATCGGGAATTCGAAAACACATCCAGCCCGATCAGTGACCTTAAGAATATAAGAACCCATTGCAAGGCCTTCCAAAATACCCGCATTATCGACACCGATGGCATTGCCGTTTTCATCTTGCCATTCCCAAGTGTAATCCCCAAATCCTCCGGTTATCTGATCAATTTCAATACTCCCAATATCAGCCCCACAGCTTGTTGGAATGGCAATCAATACTGCATCAATGGGCTCCTCCGCAAGGTTGATCGTTGCTGTAATTTCAGCTTCACAACCAAATGCAGATTCTACCGAAATCACATATTCACCAGCTCCGGTAACAGTAAATGTGTTTTCCACTTGCCAAGTGGAGCCGCCATCTATGCTGTAGCTGAAATCACCTCTTCCACCTGAAGCATTAACAGTAATTGTGATTTCTTCCTCAGGATCACATATTTCATTCCTGTAATCCAGCTCGAGAGTAATCGCCGGCACTACGGTCAATTTAAGTTCCTGCAGTGGTGGCGTACAGATGCCAGCTCCTGTCACCCTCAAAAAGTAAGTCAAGATTACTTCTTCGGAATTGGTAAAACCGGATATGGCAAGTTCACCTGTTGAAGAGTTGACCGTGTACGTCAAGCCATCATTGGCATCCAAGCCATTCTGAACCTGAACGGTCCGCGCAGCATCCTTGAACCAGGTGGCGGTGAAAGCATTTCCAGCAGCGTCAATATTTGGGAGTATTATGGCCTCTTCATCGGCGCAGACCTCCAATGGATCAACTGAAACCTCTATTTCTATCCCTTGATCATTAGGGACTTCATCTCCTCCTTCCACCAAACAACCGTTGAGGTCTGTGATGGTCCAGGTGTAATTTTCAGAAGGAAGCAATCCTTCAAACAAATAAACTGTACCCCCACCGCTTATTATAGGCGTAACAGCCAATAGATTCCCATCCAAGAGGAGCGCCACATTATAACCTCCGGCCGCTAATGGTGTGCCGCCGCCGATTTCAAACCTAATGGAACCATCAGGCAGACCGCAGGAAGCATCTTCTATATTTACTGTGAGATTCAAAACCTCAGGCTTGTTGAAATCCAGAGAAAAATCTATGGAACAAGTTCTTAAATTCGAGTTGTAGACCTCAACAACATATATACCCTCTACAAAAGTGGCAGCCACATTGATTAATTCCTGCTCTGTTAATTCCGAAAGGGCCACAAACCCAGCCGGACCGCTGACCACATCAAAGCGATAATCATCATTCCCCTCAGAAATGGTCAACACAAAATCATCTCCGTCACACAATATCGGTTCCACTTTGATTTGCGCAAAGGGCAATGGATCTATCTGAATACTGGTTTGCAAAACTACATTTGTACATGCTACAAGCAATTCATAGTTATAAATCCCGGGTTGTAGGCCATTTATCTGTAAGGCAGGAGAATCTGTCCCCACTCCCAATAAGGTATAAGTGGCAGATCCAACCGTTGCATTGTTGCTCAACTCAGTTCTGGAACCATCACTGTTGATCAGATACCAGAGGACATTCAGATTTTCAGCATCAGGTTCAGTGTTGGTTGCGGAAATCACAAAATTTCCGTTGGTGTCTCCCTCACAGACTTCCACTGGACCCTCTATCGTAAATATAGGATCCGGTGCAGTTTCAATTTCAATGGGGAAATCCACAAAGCATCCATTTCTATCAAAAACCCTAAAGAAATAATTGCCTTCTGCTAAATCCGTCAGTGTATAAGGAGTATTGTTCCATACTTCCTTAAAAAGAGGAGTATCGGTTATTGGATCATTTCCCTCCGCATAAAATTCCCAGATAAATTCAGGTCCGAATCCACCTGTGATGCCATCAATCTGAATTGATCCATTGTCCAAACCGCAGTTTGCATTTGACAAATCAAAATCCAAGGATATTTCGGATTCAGGGAGACTAATAATTATCGGTTCAAAAACTGTGGAACAACCTGCATCTCCCGAAACCGTAAGGGAATATTCTCCAGCAGGCACATTTTCAAAGAGGGTGCCGCTCTGGGTTAAATTGATACTGTTCCCAGCAAAATCCACTCCTGCAAGGGTGACGGTATAATTGTCATCTTTTCCGCCTGCCAAATCTCTGATTTCAATATTCACCCTGTCACTTTCCAGACATATCTCAGAAGCATAATCAAGGGAAAAAGTAATTTCAGGATAAACCGTGAGCGTTAATTGATCAGTTGCAGTACAAAGCAGTGTACCGGTGACTTCCAAATCGTAAATAATATCTGTGACAATTCCTGCAGTTAGATTACTTACCTGTAAGACTCCACCCGAAAGCAGATTATGAATAAAGCCATTTGAACTTTGAAATCCATCCGTGATCGCCACGCCATCCAATGTCCAAACATATTTCAGCACAGGAGCCTGCGCATTTGAAACTTGAGGTTCCAAAAGCACCACCGCCCCATCTTGAGCACAAACCTCAATGTCTTCCAAGATTAATTCAACTGGAGTTCCAGGAACGTCTTCAATTTCAAAAAGGCCACTTAATTCGCAGCCATTTTCATCCTTCACAGTCCAACTATAACTGCCAGAGGCAAGGCTTGTGAAGATATAGTTGCCAGAAGCATCTCCTTGAGACATTGTATTGCTGTAGCCATCTGGGCCACTTAAGGTCAATAGGTATTGATTGCCTGGAAAAGGAGTCCCTCCTGAAAAAGATAAACTTATTGTGCCGTTATCTTCCGCACAAGAGGCAGGTATGATCTCATTTTCAATAAAAATTATTGGCGTTGGCTGTTCGAAATGAATGGTTTGCGAAACGAAACATCCAGTTCCTTCAGTGAATATTTCAATGATATACTCTAAATTCCCCATAAAGTCACCTGCCAAAGCCATTCCTATAAGCTGTTGCTCATCAAAAACGCCGGCAAACTCATTGTTTGGAAAACGATAGCGGTAATCCGGATTGGGATTATTCACAAACAGAATGAAATTGTCATCGTGGCAAAGCAGTGCTTCTGCAAGAAGAGTCGCTTTTGGCAGTGGATTCACTGTAACTTCCACCTTGAGTGGCGGCACGTCGCAGGTATTGTCCCCTGAAATTCCAACCCAGTATTCGTACACAGCATTCCGGCCTTCCAATCCGCTGATGGACAACTGTCCGGAACCGTTGTCTGTGTAGGTAACTCCTCCCGCCGAACTTACGGGCTGCGTGAGCGCTTCATCAAAATAAAATTGATAGACAGGGATAGCCAAGGGAACACCTTCATCAATCATTTCTGCAATGATGATCGCAGTATCGTCCTCGCAGATTTCCAGTACCGATGCGGCGGAAATCCCGAACTCCGGTCCATCCGACGGTGCTACAGTGAAATTATCCTCTATGCTTGGGCAGTCGTTGGCATCGAAAACAGTGTAGCTGTAGTCACCCGGAGCCAATCCGGTAAATTCAATGCTTGTTGCTCCGGCAGCAAAGGGTACAGATTCATTGAATCCGTTGTTGCCGGCTATTTCAATTCTGTATGCTCCAAGACCTCCCGTTGCAGTGATCAGCACCACGCCGTTGTCAAGTTCGCAGCTGGTATCCGTCACCGCGTGAGTGGGGATGATCGGATCAGGGGAACTGATGGTAAATCCAAACCCGGGAACTTCACAGTTTAATGTGGAAGAGATATCCGTGATCGTGACCGAATAAGTGCCCTGCAAAAGTGCCAATGCTTCCAGTGCATCCTCGGTAAGTGCAGTATGGGATTCCGGTCCGCTAACCGTGTATCGGTAATCATCATTCCCATCCCCAATCAGCACACTGCCCAAACCGTCATGACAGAGCGCATCGACTCCGGTGAAAACCGCTTCCGGAAGGGGGTGCACTGTAACTTCCACCTTGAGTGGCGGCACGTCGCAGGTATTGTCCCCTGAGATTCCAACCCAGTATTCGTACACAGCATCCCGGCCTTCCAGTCCGCTGATGGACAACTGTCCGGAACCGTTGTCTGTATACGTCACTCCTCCCGCTGAACTTACAGGCAGGGTGAGCGCTTCGTCAAAATAAAATTGATACACAGGGACAGCCAAGGGGATACCTTCATCAATCATTTCTGCAATGATGATCGCGGTGTCGTCCTCGCAGATTTCCAGTACCGATGCGGCGGATATCCCGAACTCCGGTCCATCCGACGGTGCTACAGTGAAATTATCCTCTATGCTTGGGCAGTCATTGGCATCGAAAACAGTGTAGCTGTAGTCTCCCGGAGCCAAACCGGTAAATTCAATGCTTGTTGCTCCGGCAGCAAAGGGTACAGATTCAGTGAATCCGTTGTTGCCGGCTATTTCAATTCTGTATGCTCCAAGACCTCCAGTTGCAGTGATCAGCGCCACGCCGTTGTCAAGTTCGCAGCTGGTATCCGTCACCGCGTGAGTGGGGATGATCGGATCAGGGGAACTGATAATGAATCCAAATCCGGGAACTTCACAGTTCAAAACGGAAGAGATATCCGTGATCGTAACGGAATAAGTGCCCTGCAAAAGTGCCAATGCTTCCAGTTCAACCTCGGTAAGTGCAGTATGGGATTCCGGTCCGCTGACCGTGTACCGGTAATCGTCATTCCCATCCGCAATCAGCACGCTGCCCAAACCGTCATGGCAGAGCGCATCGACTCCGGCGAACGTTGCTTCCGGAAGGGGGTGCACTGTAACTTCCACCTTCAATGGCGGCACGTCGCAGGTATTGTCCCCTGAGATTCCAACCCAGTATTCGTACACAGCATCCCGGCCTTCCAGTCCGCTGATGGACAACTGTCCGG
>NZ_KB906699.1 GCF_000381545.1 Rhodonellum psychrophilum GCM71 = DSM 17998
AATAGAAGCGAAAAACGGAGAGTTAAAAAACGCACATGGATTTGGAAGGGCAATATCTTACGGGATAAATAACATGGAAATGCAAGCTGCCATAGCTTTATTCACCGTAAATGTTAAAAGGATCTTGAAACTGGCCCGGGTATAATCAAAAACTGGTAGAAAATCGTTGAAAATCATCAAAATTAGTTCGGTATAGGCTTCAATAGAGAAATTTTAAAAGCTAGTGGCGAAAAAAAAGAAAGCGACTAAGTCACTCTTGTCAATGACTTAGTCGCTTTCAAAATTTTACCTTCAGTTTTAGCTACTTTTTCAGTGGCCTCCATTATAGAAGAGCTATTTTTTTATCCACTCAAAAGCATGAAGTAAGGATTACGCACTTGCAGTTTCGGCGTCTTTATGGATCTTTTTGACCAAACCTTGAAGCACTTTTCCAGGGCCACATTCGATGAAACTTGTGGCACCATCTTCCACCATTTGCTGGATGGTTTGCGTCCACTTTACTGGTGCGGTCAACTGGGCGATCAGATTTTTCTTGATTTCCTCGATATCCGTCACACCTGTAGTACTGACATTCTGATAGATGGGGCAGGAAGGCGTGTAAAAAGTTGTCTTTTCGATGGCTTCTTGCAGTTTTTTCCTAGCAGGTTCCATTAATGGGGAATGGAAAGCTCCGCCCACAGGTAAAGGTAAAGCTCTCTTTGCACCGGCTTCCTTCATTTTTTCACAAGCGATTTCTATCCCCTTGTTTGAGCCGGAAATCACCAGTTGTCCCGGGCAGTTGTAATTGGCGGGAACCACGATTTCCTCTTCGATCGCAGCACAGATTTCTTCGACTTTTTCATCAGCCAATCCCAGAATTGCTGCCATTCCCGAAGGGTTGGCTTCACAGGCTTCTTGCATCGCCAATGCACGCTGGTAAACCAAATTCAATCCATCTTCAAAAGAAAGTGTTCCGTTGGCCACCAAGGCTGAAAACTCTCCCAAAGAATGTCCTGCTACCATGTCCGGATTGAAATCCTGCAGGGTTTTGGCCAATACCACTGAGTGCAAAAAAATCGCAGGCTGGGTTACTTTTGTTTCCTTTAATTCTTCATCAGATCCCTCAAACATGATGTCCGTAATTCTAAAACCAAGAATCTCATTGGCCTTTTCAAAAATGTCTTTCGCGATCTCATTGGATTCATAAAGGGATTTGCCCATGCCGGTAAATTGAGCACCTTGACCCGGGAATATGTATGCTTTCATCCTTGTTCGTTTTGAGTTTAGTTTATTTTGGGACAAATATATTAAAAAAAAGCCCCTTCAGGGGTGATGATTAGTATGGCTTTGGGATAATTTATTTTCAGAAAAAATTCACTTCTCCAGTTTCGACATCGTAGACACCTCCCTCCAATGTGATTTTTCTGTTGGAAATCATCTCAGCGATAATGTCACTTCTTTCCAGAATTTCCTTCATCGCTACTCGGACATTTAGCTCCGCTACTTTGTTTACAAATTTCTCATTTTGACCGTTTCTGTCTTCCAGAATTGTTTTTTCCTTTTCTACGGCGGGTTTGATTTTATGCAGAAGGGTGGTGATGTTTCCATCCCTGACCTGATTGCATGCGCTGATGATGGCTCCGCATTTGGTGTGGCCCAAAACCAAAATAAGTTTGGAACCGGCGTATTTCACTGCGTATTCCATACTGCCCAAAATGTCTTCATTGACGATGTTACCAGCAACTCGAGCGCTGAATATATCTCCCAATCCCTGATCGAAAACCAACTCAGCCGATGTTCTGGAATCAATACAGCTCAGGATAATCGCAAATGGGAATTGCCCCTCTGCAGTTTCATTCACTTGTTGGAGCAGGTTCCTGTTTGCCCTTAAATTCCTGATGAATCGCTGGTTTCCCTCCTTCAAATATTGCAAAGCATCCTCTGGTGTAAGTTCTTCTTGGGATTTACGGGTATGGACTCTCATAGAAAATGATTTGATCGGTTAAATAAAAAACAAACAAATGGCGCAAGCGCCGGCTTTTATTATAATCGGGCTAGTGTTTCAAGACCAATTCGGAAAATCGATCTCGAAAATAGTGTTTTTGATTTGCGTTCATCCTTTGTTCAACATTTTTTCAGAAAGGAATTTTTCCTTTTCTTCAGGTGAAGGGAGTCTGCAGGTCTCTTTTTTACCAAACCATTTATAGCGGTTCACCGCAATCCAATCGTAAATAGGGTCCCGAATGAATTTTGGGATTACACTCAATCCATACAAGAAGGTCCAGAACCCGCCCAAATTCTTTGCTATCTGGAGCGCTGCGCTACTCTTGTAGTAAACTTGATCACCACTTATCAACACCAAAGAATCAAGGTATTCTGAATCAATCGAATAGTCCTTTAAAAGTGTTTTGGTCGCGACATCTTGCAATGCACCGAATTTGAATCGGTTTTTCTTGTCTCGTTGGATTACAAAATCCACCGAATTGTTACAAAGGTTGCAAACACCGTCAAACAAAATCACCTCATATTTATCTTGAATCCTCACCTGATAATCTGGACAGTGCCTTTAAATTTCTTTTCTTTTAAAGAGGGGGCAAATACATCGAATTTGACCGTTGCGGAATAGAAGTAAGTTCCGGCAGGAAGATCATTTCCGTTTTTGTCCCTTCCATCCCATCTGATGAAAATATCATTTTCATTTGATTCCAAACTATTGAAGTTAAATACCTCGACTCCCCAACGGTTTGCGATAATGATTTCCACAGCCTCCACGAATCTTGGACACTTGGCGAATGGATTGTCATAGGCCATGAACAGTTCATTGATCCCGTCCCCATTTGGTGTAAAAGCATTTGGAAGCTCATAATTGGGGCAGTTATCGACACAAACTGTGTTGCTCGGTTCACTTTCGTTCCCGGACCTGTCCACCGCAGTGATGTAATAGCATCCTTTATAATCAGGAAGGTTCCTGATCGTGGTCACCAAGTCAAATGCCGTGAATGTTCCTGCCAAAGAAAAAACACCTTGTTCCCCATCAGGACTGAAATAAAGCCTAAATCCGCTGAGTTCATCATCACATTCCCCGCTAAAGTCGGGCTCCCAACTTAGGTCATGAACAAATGTGTTGAAGCCACATCCCTTGTCTGATAAATATGCGGAACACTCAGGTCCTTCAAAAGTCAATACCGGCGGACAAGGCAACCTGTTATCATCAGGTCTGGCGCAGATGACTTGTGATTTGTTTTCCAGTGGATATTCAATTTGGGAGATATTATATGCGCCTTTCGTAATGACATAATAGCAGTATTCGATGTCTTTTTGAAGAGAAACACCATTGTGGCTACCATCATCAAAATAAGTAAATCCATTGATTGTAGGATCTACTTCTGCTATCAAGGTGAAATTGTCCTCGTCAAGGGATCCCGGATCGGTTCTGTTCCTGTAGACTTCATGTTTAAATTGAGAAAGGGAATTGTTCCAAGAGACATTGAATGACCAATTCAACTCAATTGCCTCGTTGATGATCACCGGATCCAACCTTACTGTCGAGGCGGAACTTGAGCTGTCAATCGTAGTGGTATTTTCCTTCAGGATTACTTTATAATTGTAAACCAGGTTTTCAGTGTTCAAGCCTGTATCTGTGAATAAAGTGTCTGAGGTCGTGATGACGGAAACACGATTTTGATTGCCCGTAAATCCAGTGTTTCTCAACAACTCATAGGTAAATGGGCCGGGAAACTGCTCCCGATCGATATCGTATGGGGGGGTCCATTTGATGAAAACCTCTCCATTTTCCGTGTCTGTAACTTCAACACTCACATTGGTAATCAAAGGAACATCCACGTCTATGGTGATGCACAATTCCTCGGAAACAATGCTTTCACCCAATCTTGGCGAAGGGTAGGCCGCCACCAATCGATAGCAATAGGTATTGCCAGGTGCCAGTCCCTCACCAAAATTGTTGTCCAACAGATTAAAGGTTCCCATGTTGGTGGTTCCGATCAGTTCATAGCCTGGCCTGATTCCCGTTTCACAAGAGTCTGGTTCATACGGGTCGCTGTTCAATCTTCTCCAGACCTGCATGGTCTCCGCTGATGTGCCACAGGAATAGGGATTCCATTTGATATCCACAGACCTTCCCTGAAGTTGTTCTATTTCCTCCAGCACAGGAGGCGGTCCAATGACTGTGATGTTCCAGGTTTTGATGTCCACCAAGGCTGGGCCGGACCTTGGTTGATCGGTGATTCTTACCCTTACTTGGTATTCTCTTGCCCTTACATGGCTGCAGACCGTTTGCCAATTGAAAGTGATGATTCCGGGACTTGGCTGAAAAACCGATAGGGGAGAATAACTTCCCGGAGAAGAGGTGATTTCTACAGGATCCCCGAATATCTCTATCTTGATTGGATCGCCGTCGGGATCTACGCCTTGAATAATTTCTTGAATATTGGTTCCAGCGACCACACAGAGGTCTGGGGGTAATATCAATTCCGGTCTTTTATTGTTGGAGTTTTCGATGATGATCTGCATGTCCCTGACCACATAGCCAATCAATCGAAATACGCCGTTGATTTTACGGTATTCCAGGATCTTAAAGGCAACATTGAATTGGCCAGCCAATCCAGGAGCATCCCAGATCAGGTCTCCAGTAACATTGTCCAAAGTCAAAAATGCAGGTGTCCCTCCATCCTCTCTGTTGAAACTAAATTCAGGAGTTCCTGGATTCCTATAGTTGTTGACAGGTCTTTCAAATTCTTGCTTTGGAACATCCATGACATAGGCAAGACTGTCTCCATCAGGATCGTATGCGCCAGGATTATGGATATACCTTACATTCACGGCACCATTGTCCACGGGGGGAATGGTGAGGACCGGGGAATTGTTAATGCCAAAAAAAGGATCAATGATGATCATCGTTTCCACATAAAAAGGAGTGTCTACAGAATTGTCCATGTTCAGTGTTCGATCATTCCTGTTGAACTCCTTGAATCGAATGACATATTGTCCGGGGCCTTGGTAGGTATGGGTGATCACAAATGTGTTTTTTTCAATTTGGTTTCCCAATGGTTCCACCGACACAATATCACTCTTCGTATTCAGGACCTCGCTTCTCCCGTCCCCAAAATCAATGTCTCCCGGTCCAAAAACAACATTTGAGCGAAGATCGGTGTAACCCACTACAGTGATCCTGTAGGTGAGCGTTTGGACAGAAACTCTTTCCGCGGTGATTTCTCCCGCACGAATGTGCGTGGCAAATACATCGTTAAAAGCGAGTATTAGAAAAGAGAAGGCAAGTAAAAGTGTTAATCTGATTTTCATGAATGCTTGGCTTTACATTTCAATTTATACGAAAATAACTAAACTAGGTGGAATTTATTTCCAAATATCAAACAATAAAAACAAACAGATGGTTATATGGTCACTAAAATGGGAATAATAACCCGAAAATTAAAGACTATTTAGAACGTTTTAAAATAAGTTCAATCGATTGTGCTTTGATTGTTTACTAAGCTTTCCAAATGTAAATTTGACCCTCATAAAAAACGGTCTTCAATCAAATCTTAATACAAATTATATGAGTTGGGTAACAAAAACCTTAAGCAGTTCCCTAGGTAAAAAACTAATAATGTCATTGACAGGTTTGTTCCTGATAATATTTCTTGTCGGGCACGTCACTGGAAATTTACAGTTGTTCATCAACGATGATGGCCAGGCATTTAATATCTATGCCAAGTTCATGACGACGAATCCGGCAGTGAAAATCCTTTCTTATGTGACTTACATTGCCATCATAGGGCATGTGGTTTACTCCATTATCACCACTTTGGCAAATAAGAAAGCCAGACCTATAGGTTATCAAACCAGTAGGGCAAGCACAAACAGCGCTTGGACATCCAGAAATATGGGTGTTTTGGGCACGATTGTCTTGATCTTCTTAGTTGTCCATTTGCAGGGGTTTTGGTACGAGATGCATTGGGGAAATTTACCAGTAGTACAATACGATGGGGAAGAGTACAAGGATCTTTACAGTATAGTGAAGTTTGCCTTTGCTGAGCCACTTTTGGTTTTGCTTTATGTAGTGGCGATGGTTTTCTTGGGTTTGCACCTTTCACATGGATTTGCAAGTGCCTTCCAAACTTTAGGGTTGAATCACAAAAAATACACCCCAGCAATCGTCTTTTTGGGGAGGGTTTTTAGTGTGGTCGTCCCTGCGCTCTTCGCAAGCATGCCTATTTATCTTTATATCTCATCATTGAATTAATAATTGAAAGATATGATACTTGATTCTAAAATACCAGAAGGTCCATTAGCAGAAAAATGGACCAAACATAAGTTTAACATGAAATTGGTCAATCCGGCCAACAAAAGAAAATATGAAGTGATCGTGGTGGGTACGGGCTTGGCCGGTGCCTCAGCAGCAGCTTCTTTGGCAGAGTTGGGATACAATGTGAAAGCTTTTTGCTTCCAAGACAGCCCACGAAGAGCGCATTCCATTGCTGCCCAAGGTGGTATTAATGCGGCAAAGAATTACCAAAACGACGGAGATTCAATCTACAGGTTATTTTATGACACCATCAAGGGTGGAGATTACAGGGCAAGAGAAGCCAATGTTTATAGATTGGCAGAAGTATCTGTAAGTATTATTGATCAATGTGTGGCACAGGGAGTTCCATTTGCAAGGGAATATGGAGGGCTATTGTCCAACCGTTCTTTTGGTGGCGCACAAGTTTCCAGGACATTTTATGCAAGGGGTCAAACCGGACAGCAATTGTTGTTGGGTGCTTATTCTGCTTTAAGTAGACAGGTAGCCAATGGAAAGGTTAAGCTCTATCCAAGAACCGAAATGATGGATGTTGTTTTGGTGGATGGCAAAGCAAGAGGAATCGTCACGAGAAATTTGATTACCGGAGCAGTTGAATCCCATAGTGCACATGCAGTTTTGCTTTGTACAGGTGGATACGGAAACGTATTTTTCCTTTCTACCAATGCAATGGGTTCCAATGTGACAGCTGCGTGGAGAGCACACAAAAAAGGCGCATTTTTCTCCAATCCTTCTTACACCCAAATTCACCCCACCTGTATTCCGGTCTCTGGAGATCATCAGTCAAAATTGACACTGATGTCAGAATCCTTGAGAAATGACGGAAGGGTTTGGGTTCCTAAAACCGTAGAAACAGCAGAAAAGCTTAGAAAAGGAACAATCACTGCCAATGACATCAAGGAAGAGGACAGGGATTATTTCTTGGAAAGAAAATATCCTTCATTCGGTAACCTTGTTCCAAGGGACGTGGCCTCCAGAAATGCCAAACTCATTTGTGATGAGGGAAAAGGAGTAAACGAAACCGGAGAGGCTGTTTTCTTGGATTTCAGGGATGCCATCAACAGAGATGGAGAGGCAGCCATTCGGGCGAAATATGGGAACCTTTTTGACATGTACCAGCAAATCACCGGTTACAATCCTTACAAATTCCCAATGATGATATACCCTGCTGTCCATTATACAATGGGCGGGCTTTGGGTAGATTTCAATTTGATGACTTCTGTTCCTGGGTTGTATGCACTTGGTGAGGCCAATTTCTCAGACCATGGAGCGAACAGGCTTGGTGCATCTGCACTGATGCAAGGCTTGGCAGATGGGTATTTTGTTGTCCCTTACACTATAGGTGATTACTTGGCTCAAATCCCGCAGACCAAAATCCCAACCGACAGTGTCGAATTTCAAAAAGCAGAAAAAGACGTAAAGGATAGAATCCAGAAATTGATCAATATCAAAGGCGAAAAGACTGTAGATTTTTACCATAAGAAATTGGGTAAAATCATGTGGGATTATTGCGGAATGGCCAGAAACGAAGAAGGTTTAAGGAAAGCCAAAGCGATGATCAAAACGCTAAAATCAGAATTTTGGTCAAATGTCAAAGTTTTGGGTACAAATGAAGAGCTCAATCAATCCTTGGAAAAAGCCAATAGAGTTGCGGATTTCATAGAATTGGGAGAATTAATGGTCGATGATGCCCTACACAGAAATGAATCTTGTGGTGGACATTTCAGAGAAGAATACCAAACTCCAGAAGGAGAGGCGATGAGAGATGATGAAAACTTTGCTTACGTGGCAGCCTGGGAATTCTTGGGAGAAGGCCAGGAAGAAAAGTTGAACACGGAGCCATTGGTATTCGAAAACGTGAAATTGACCCAAAGAAGTTACAAGTAATCCGAAAAGCATTTAAAGCATTTGAGCTATGAATTTAACTTTGAAAATCTGGAGACAGAAAAACAATTCCGATAAAGGCGCATTTAAAGAATATAAAGTTGAGCATATTTCCAAAGACATGTCCTTCTTGGAAATGCTGGATGTGCTCAATGAACAGCTTGCCAATAAGGGTGAAGATCCAGTCCATTTTGACCATGACTGCCGTGAGGGTATTTGTGGAATGTGCTCATTGTACATCAATGGCAAGCCCCACGGTCCGGAGCAAACAACCACATGTCAGTTACACATGAGATCGTTCCAAGATGGAGAAGTGGTGACCATCGAGCCTTGGAGAGCGACCGCTTTCCCTGTTCTGAAGGATTTGGTCGTCAACCGTTCCGCTTTTGATAGAATAATCCAGGCGGGAGGTTACGTTTCCGTGAATACCGGAGGAGTTCCGGATGCCAATGAAATCCCTATCCCTAAAAAGATTGCCGATGAAGCTTTTGACTCGGCGACCTGTATCGGATGTGGTGCTTGCGTAGCAGCATGTAAAAATGCATCCGCAATGCTTTTTGTCTCTGCCAAAGTTTCCCAGCTGGCTTTACTGCCTCAGGGACAAGTGGAGAGGAAAGAAAGAGTGGAGAGAATGGTTTCCCAAATGGATGCGGAAGGTTTTGGTGCTTGTAGCAATACCGGTGCCTGCGAAGCGGAATGTCCTAAAGGTATCAGCGTGACCAATATTGCTCGGATGAATAGGGAATATTTCAGCGCGGTGGTTACAAGTGATAATATTTAAGCAAAAAATAGTCTTCTTTTTTTCAAAAAAGCCGAGTTTCTCGGCTTTTTTCATTTTGCGCTTTTATTAAACATTGTTTATAAAAAATAGTATTTTTTTGCTGAAAATCTAAATAAAACGCTTATTTTTTTCAAATCGGCTATAATTGCTTACCTTTGAAAAATTATATTTATTTAGATTTTATCATAAAAAGAAAGGGGAAACATGCATTACATAGACCTTGGCATTTTTGTCGGGTACATGTTGATAATGCTTGGAGTAGGATACTACTTCATGAAGAAGAATAAAACACAAGACGATTACTATGTTGGAGGGAGAGATATTGGAAGCTGGCACATAGGCCTGTCCGTTGTCGCTACGGATGTTGGTGGAGGTTTTTCTGTGGGACTGGGTGGATTGGGTTTCATCATGGGTCTTTCGGGAAGCTGGATGCTATTCACCGGATTGTTGGGTGCCTGGTTGGCGGCCGTTTTTTTGATTCCAAGGGTAAAAAGTGATCCCGCCTTTGCTAATTTTTATACTTTCCCTCAAATATTCCAACACCTTTACAGCAAGAAAGTTGGCATTGTTGCGGCCTGCATTTGTCTCATTGGCTATCTTGGATTCACATCTTCTCAGTTATTGGCAGGAGCCAAATTGGCCTCTGGCACATTCCCAGTGTTGGAGATGCATCAGGCATTGATGATTATGGGGGCCATTGCGGTCATCTATACAGTGATGGGAGGATTGAAAGCCGTAATCTATACAGACACCATCCAATGGATCATTTTGATGAGTGGGTTTATTTTCATTGGGCTTCCCGTCGCTTATTATTATGTGGGAGGATGGTCTGTAATTAGGACTACACTTCCGGATGAATTCTTCAGCCTCACGAATTTGAGTTGGCAGGATTTTGCAAATTGGGGAATCACGATTTTACCGATTTGGTTTATTGGGATGACGCTGTACCAAAGGATTTTTGCCAGCAGAGATGTCAAATCTGCCAAAAAAGCCTGGTTCATTGCAGGCTTGTTCGAGTGGCCGATCATGGCATTTATGGGCGTGTCTCTGGGTTTGTTGTCGAGGGTAGCTTTCGAACAAGGCATGCTTCTGGTCGATATCAATGCTTTTGACCCAGAAATGGGTTTACCGATCCTTTTGAGAACGATTCTTCCTCCGGGAATTTTGGGCTTGATGATGGCTGCATATTTCTCCGCAGTTTTGTCCACGGCGGATTCTTGCTTGATGGCTGCTTCTGGCAACCTTACCACTGATCTATTTGGCGGGTTTTTGAAAAATAAAAAAGAAAACGTACAAATGTTTATCAGTCAAGGCTTCACGCTTATTTTGGGAGTCTTGGCGTTGGTCATCGCCCTGCAAATGACGAATGTCCTTGAGCTGATGTTGTATTCCTATGCCTTTATGGTGTCCGGATTGTTGGTTCCCGTGCTGTTTGGCCTATTTTCCAACATGAGGGATTCGCATGCTGCGATGGGGGCAATGATTGTAGGGGGAGGAGTTACTGCCGGACTTAGTTTTATGGGAATGGAGCTTCCATTTGGGCTGGACCCAAATTTTTTCGGGATATTTTCCTCTTTAGCAACATATTTGCTCGTTTATACGAGTAGAAAAAATAAAATTTCAAAATAAATTGATAATTATATGTTTAAAATAGAAACTCTTTCCGCTATTGATCAAGCTACTTTCCTCCAAAAAAAGGAAATCGCTGACTTTTTATTTGTTCATTTAGAACAATATGGCGACCCTCACGAGGATATCATGAAATGTCTGGATTATGCCCTGGATCAAGCAGTCGATAAAGGGGGATTTGTGGTGTTTGCTAGGGAGGAGGATCATGTTGTGGGGGCGGTTATCGTCAACAGGACTGGAATGTCAGGATATATTCCTGAAAATATATTGGTTTATATTGCCGTGGATGGCAGCCAACGCGGTAAAGGCGTCGGTAAAAAACTGATGCAAACGGCCATAGATTTGGCAAACGGAGACATCGCGTTGCATGTCGAGCCGGATAATCCTGCCAGGAAACTGTATGAAAATCTTGGTTTTACAAATAAATACCTTGAAATGAGGCTAAAGAAATAAACAACCATGGCTTTTCTAAATTTACATAGAACCAAATTAAGAGAGAATTACGAGTTTCTTAAAGCACGTTTTGAATCGCATAACGTGTCTTGGGGAGTGGTTTCAAAATTGCTTTGCGGAAATAGAACTTATCTTAAGGAGTTGATTGATTTGGGGGTGACCGAGATCCATGATTCCAGGATCAGTAACCTTGCAAAGGTCAAAGAAATTAGCAGAGAAATTCAGACTGTTTATGTGAAGCCTGTCTCCAAACGCAATGTGGCCAAAATGGTCAAGTACGCCGATGTAAGTCTTAACAGTGAGATAAACACCATCAGGTGGATAAGCGATGAGGCTGTGATTCAAAAAAAGAGGCATAAAATCATCATTATGGTTGAAACCGGTGATCTTAGAGAAGGAGTGATGGGTGATCATTTGGTAGATTTCTATGCTGAGATTTTTGAGCTTCCCAATATCGAAATCATAGGATTGGGCACGAATCTCAATTGTCTGAATGGGGTAATGCCCTCCACCGATAAGCTTATTCAGTTGTCTCTGTATAAGCAAATCATTGAATTGAAATTCAACATCAAGATTCCATGGGTGTCCGCCGGGACTTCCGTTACCATTCCTTTGATGCTTCATCAGCAACTCCCAAAGGGGATCAATCATTTTAGGGTGGGGGAAACCCTCTATTTTGGAGTGGACTTGGTCGAGGAAAAAGTGATTCAGGGAATGCATGGAGATGTCTTCGAGTTGTATGCAGAGATCATCGAAATGCAGGAAAAACCTTTACTTCCGTCTGGAACCTTGGCCGCCAATCCCCAAGGGGAAATAGCGGAAATAGATGACTCTCTTTATGGAATGTCCTCTTTCAGGGCAATACTTGACATCGGTTTGCTGGATGTAGATCCAAAGTACCTCATTCCTGAAGATGGAGAATTTGAAATATTGGGTGCTAGTTCTGATATGTTGATATTGAATTTGAAACTAAATCCTAAAAACTATAAGGTGGGGGATTTGATAAAATTTAACCTGAAATATATGGGTGCATTGGGAATAATGAATTCAAGTTATGTGGACAAAAAGATAAGCGACTGAATAACAGTTCCTAATTTTTATAATTGCCCGGATTTTCAATCCGGGCTTTTTTTTGGCATAATCTTGGACTATTCGTGTTTATAACCAAAATGATAAAAGGTAATGAAAAAATCGATTTTAGTATTCGCAGTATTGGCATTTTTCTCCTTAGAAATACAAGCTCAGAATGTGACAAGAAGTGATGCAGCTGGTGGATTTGGAGTAAGGGGAGGAGCAAGCTTCTTCAACTTTGGTGGCTCGGATGCCTCTAACAATGATTATACAAACCGTACAGGATTTCATGCAGGTGTATATTCCAATTTATTTTTGGGAGAGAGAATCGCTTTGGAGCCAGGGGTATATTATGCTGTGAAAGGCACTCAAAATGATGATTTGACCAATTCAAGGGCCGTTTTGAATTATGTGGACGTGCCTCTTTTGCTTAGGTTCTACATCGCAAAAGGAATCAACGTTTTTGGAGGTCCTCAAGCATCATTCTTGACTTCTTCCAAATTTGAGGGAGATCTTTTCGGAACAACCTATTCTTACGATACCGAAAGCATTACCAAAACTGATTTGGGCTTTGTCGTTGGTTTGGGTTATAATTTGCCAAAGGGGATCAATCTCCAGGGAAGTTATGACTATGGAACCTCTCCAGTCTTTAAAAATAGTGATGCCGAAATATTCAACCGTGGATTTAAAGTTTCTCTAGGTTACTCCTTTTAATTGACCTTTCAAAAAGCCTACCCAATTGGGTAGGCTTTTTTTTTGAAAATGCCCGTCCAGAAATAGCGTTAATTTTTCAGATTCTTTTTGTTTATTTGCCCTTGATTCAAAAGTGAAGATTAAAAAAAAATGCCTGAAATGAAAAAATTAATATTTGTCTTGTTGTTTGGAATGGCCTTATTGTTTAACCAAGAGGCGAATGCCCAATTTGGAGCCAGGGTGGGGGCTAATTTTGCCAACTTCGACGGCTTTGATTTTGACTCGAGAACGGGCCTTCATGCAGGTATTTATTATGGTTTGCCATTGATGGACAAATTGGTCATCGAGCCGGCAATTTTTTATTCCCAAAAAGGGTATAAATCTGCCGATAATTCAGCAAGCGGACGAATCACCGAAAACCTGGATTATATCGATATTCCTGTTCTGGTGAGGTACCAGATATTAGAGGGTTTAAATCTCTTTGCCGGGCCACAAGGTTCCTTTCTGTTTTCCAGAAAATACGAACAGGGAGGAATGGTTTCCAAAACCAAAGAGGTTGTCAGAGGGTATGATATTGCGGGCGTGATCGGTGCCGGAGCCAATCTTCCTTTGGGATTCAATGTACAAGCCAGCTATGATTTTGGATTGGTAGACCTGAATTATTTTAATTTCAATGTCAAAAACAGGGTTTTCAAATTGGCTTTGGGAAAGAATTTTTAATGACTTGAAATTGGGCTTAAAACCTTAAAGTCCCTTTACCCGATCAGGATTTTCTTGTAAAAATGATTTCCATCCCGCGGATTTACCACTAGTTTGAATCCTTCCATCATGAAAATGATGACAGACAGCGACGGCCAATGCATCCGTTGCATCCAAAAGTTTTGGAATTTCCTTGATGTTTAGCAGTGTTTTAAGCATTTCGGCAACCTGCTCTTTTGATGCATTGCCATTCCCTGTGACAGACTGTTTGATTTTCTTGGGGGAATATTCGGTAATGGGGATATCTCTCGACAATGCTGCAGCCATGGCTACACCTTGAGCACGGCCCAGCTTCAACATGGATTGAATATTCTCTCCATAAAAAGGAGCTTCCAGGGCCACTGAATCAGGGTGGTATTCATCAATGATACCAATTATTCTTTCGAAAATCTTCTTGAGCTTAAGTTCATGGGTAGCGTATTTTTTGAGATGAATCACTCCGTATTGTATCAAGCTGTACTTTTTGCCTTCAATCAATATCAATCCATATCCCATCACGTTGGTGCCAGGGTCAATTCCCAGAATTATTTTTTCCTTTGACACTTTTTTCTCTTCTTTACTCATCACCGCAATTTAAGCCAAAACATGCTGATATTTTATGTTTTTATAGGGATACTTTATCTCGTTTTGATGTCGGTGCTATGGATGAATTGGCAAACACCTCAAAGAATTTCCCCCATTTCATCGACGCCAAAAGTCACAGTTTTGGTTCCCTTCAGAAATGAACAACAAAATATTTCCGCATCATTCCATAACCTCAAAGCTTTACAGTACCCGGATTTTGAAATCATCTGGATAGATGATTTCAGCGAGGACCGTTCTTTGTTTATGTTGGAGGAATTGATCGCTACGCAATCATCCCCTTTGCTTTCAATTCGAATCATCCAAAGTGAAGGAATCGGAAAAAAAGCAGCCTTAACGGCTGGCCTGGAATTGTCCAATGGAGAAATCATCATGACCACGGACGCAGATTGCCTTGTGCCTAAAGATTGGATTAGCCAAATGACAGCACCTTTCGCCAACCCAGAAATCAAATTGGTAGCTGGACCAGTGATGACAGACAGGGGATTGTCTTTTTTTCAGAAATTCCAACAAATAGAATGGGCGAGCATTTTGGCTGTCACCCAGATGACTTTTCATCTCAAAAAACCATTGATGTGCAGCGGTGCAAACCTTGCCTATCGCAAAAGTGCTTTCTTGGCGGTGCGTGGATATGAAGGAAATCTTGAGCATCTTTCCGGGGACGACGAGTTTTTGTTGAAAAAAATCATTTCAAATTTCGGGAAGAATGCCGCGGTCTATCTCCATAGTAAAGATAATTTGGTCTATACACAAGAAGCAAGAAGCTGGACTGAATTGTTCCAACAACGCATCCGATGGGCTTCCAAGTGGAATGTCAGTCCTTCGAAAGGGCATATTTTTGCGGCCATAGCCCCCTTTCTTTTCCAGTTGTTTTTTTTGGCAAGTGTCGGATTGCTGTTTATGGGGTTAAAGGGGTTGGCCGTTTTTCTTTTCCTTTGGCTTGTCAAGCTCGTTTCGGAGCGGGTTGTTCTAGGGCTTGTTTTAAGTTCGTATCAAATTCAACAGAAGGCGATTGATTCCATTCTTACAAGTTTGGTTCATCCTTTTTATGTTTTGACTACAGGATTGGGCGTTTTAAGAGGGAAATTTGTCTGGAAAGGCAGGGAAAGTTTACCAAAACATTAACTTAGTATTTTAATAGAGAAGAATGAGCGACGAGGAATTTGACTTATTGGATGAATTGTATTTTGTCCAGCACTATGCATATTTAAAAGGCGTTTTAGGTTGGGAGGATGATAAGCTTTTGGCTAACTTGCATGCACTTTATGCAAAAGATTTCATCAAATGTCTGAGACAACCCGATCAGGAAATCTTCGAAAAGGTTGACTTGAGACAAGAAGGGGCCCAATTATTTTATTTGGCCACAAAGAAAGGGCTCATGGAGCATAACGCACTTTAACGACAATCAATTGACCACCGAAATTGTAAAATACCAAAGGAAGGAATTAGAGCTCAAGGCATTGTTGGAGATTACTCAGGCAATCAACGAAAATAAGCCGGCTTCTATATTGCTCAATATATTCAAATTCACCTGTTTGGTGCATTTGAATATCCGCTCTTTGGTGCTTTATGTTGCCAATAATGATGTTTTTGATCAAAAGATCAGTCATGGCATCAAAGGCAAAACACCCAGCAGTATTCCTGAAAACCAAGTTAATGACAACAGGGACACGGATGAACTTCAGATACAAGTGGACGATGGGTTTTCCTTTGAAGAATTGGAGATTTACATCCCGGTATATCACAAGGATAAAATGCTTGCAATCCTATTTCTTCAGAAAAAGGAAGAACATAGCGAGCTTGACTTGAACTTTACGCAGGCTTTAACCAATATTTTGGTCGTGGCTTTGGAAAACAAGCGTTTCGCCAGCAGGCAATTGGAGCAAGAACGGCTCAAAAAAGAAATTGAGATTGCTTCAAATGTGCAAAGGATGCTTTTTCCATCTAATTTGCCACAAACCGAAAAATTAAAAGCGAAGGTAACTTACTACCCGCACAGTACTGTTGGAGGAGATTATTACGATCTTATCCAAAAGTCTGACGACGAGGTGTTTTTCTGTATTGCGGATGTATCAGGAAAGGGAATGCCGGCAGCTTTGTTGATGTCAAATTTTCAAGCTGCCCTAAGAACCTTGCTCAGAAGTTCCTCCGATCTCAAAATGATCACGGAGCAATTGAATTACACCATTTTTGAGAATACAAATGGAGAGCGCTTTATTACTTTTTTCCTGGGTCATTACAATTTCAAAAAGAGGGAGTTGATATTTGTGAATGCGGGCCATAATCCACCAGTATTGTGTTGGGAAGGAGAAAGAAGAAGCGAATTGTTGGAAGCAGGCACCACCATTCTAGGCGCTTTCGAAGAACTGCCTTTCTTGGAAGTGGGAAAAAGATCCCACTTAAAGGGATTTAATCTTCATTTGTATACAGATGGTTTGACAGAGAGTTTTAACAGCAGTGAAGAGGAATATGGAGATGAAAGGTTTGTTAAATTTGTTCAGGCAAATCTTTGCACAGACCCAAATGTCTTTCACGAAACCTTTTTCAAGGAGTTGGATGGATTTGCCGAGGGTACCGTGCGGGGAGACGACATTACTTTGTTAAGCATGAGATTCAAATAAACAAATGCTCATCCATCATGTTCCCTCTATAATATCGAGTTTATTGCCACAGTTGATCTGGAACAAAGATAGGCAAGAGAGAAAAGTCTATTTGACTTTCGATGACGGGCCTGTGCCAGGCGTTACAGATTATGTGCTGGAAATGCTGGATAAAAGAAAGATGAAAGCGACCTTTTTTATGGTTGGTGATAACATTCGGAAAAACCCGATGCTTGCCAAGGAAGTGCTTACATGTGGACACAAAGTTGGAAACCATACTTATCATCACCTCAATGGTTTCCAAACAAAAGAAGCGGTCTATCTTCAAGACATAGAAAAATGTCAAGAGACAATAGGCGAACATTTGGGGGTTTTTACTGATTTATTCCGCCCGCCCTATGGAAGAATGACCAGAAACCAACACAAAAAAGTGAATAGTACCCATCAGGTGATCATGTGGGATGTACTTTCCGGAGATTTTGATCTCAATCAACCAGCTGAAAAATGCCTTCAAAAGACCATAAAATATACCAAAAACGGTTCCATCGTAGTTTTTCATGATCAAGTGAAAACAAAAGGAATATTGAAAAGGGTTTTGAACCCTTACTTGGATTTCGTTTCGGATAATGGCTTTGAAACCGGACTTTTGTAATGGGGATCCTCTCACTATCTCTCGTGGTTTTATTGTTGTTCCAGGACTTCGTATTGATTTTATTATTAAAGGACAATTTTAAGCGGTATAAAACCGGAAATCTCCCTTCATACCCACGCGCCAGCATCTTGATTCCTTCTCGAAATGAAGCCAACAATCTCCCCGGATGTCTTTCCTCTTTGGAAAAACTGAGTTATCCTTCGGACAAAATTCAATTCATTTTGGGAGATGACCACAGTACCGATGCCACCAAATCCATCCTGGAAGCTTGGGTGAAAACCATGCCCAATGCAGCATTCATTTCCATTCAACCCAATCCGAAGCCTGAAAACCAGCTCAACGGCAAAGCAAATGCATTGGCACAAATGGGTGCAATGGCAAATGGAGAGGTATTGTTGTTTACGGACGCGGATTGTTTGGTCCCAGAAGGGTGGGTGGAAAAAATGATTGAAGGGTTGGGGCCAGAAGTGGGGATAGTGACCGGTATCACCACAATAAAAGGAAAATCCAATTTCGAAAAATTCCAGGCCTTTGATTGGTGGCTCAGTTTGGGGATGGTTAAGGTGCTGGATGACTTGGGTGTTTCCATTACGGCAATGGGCAACAATATGCTCATTACCCGGGAAGCATACGATAAGGTTGGTGGTTTCGCAGGGATCCCATTCTCCCTAACAGAGGATTTTGAGATGGCCAGGAGCCTGAAGAATATTGGTTATAAAGGAGTCCACCAGATAAGTCCAGAAAACCTCATCGAGACAAAAGCACAATTGGATTTTTCAAGCTTATTGGAACAGCGCAAAAGGTGGATGGCCGGTGCTTTTACTTTGCCTGTCTATTGGAAGGTTTTGCTGGCGATCCAGGTGCTGTTTTTTCCAGCGATACTCCTAGTCCTTTGGTTTTTCCCCGTCATTGGGCTAGTAGCTTGGAATGTGAAGATTTTCTTACAGAGTCATTTCATCCACCGATTTGCAGTATATGCTGGGGAGAATTTAAATTATTCGGATCTCCTTCTTTTTGAAATTTATTATATGATTACCGCTTGGTCTACGATAGTTTATTATTTTTGGCCTTCCAAAACGGATTGGAAAGGAAGGCAGTACTTATGAATTTCACAGATACGCATGCGCATATTTATTCATCAAAATTTGACGGCGACAGGGCTGAGATTATAGGGCGCTCCGTTCAAAATGGGGTCCACAAGATCTACATGCCCAATATCAGTGTGGAATCCATCGATCCAATGCTGGATGCCGAATCAAAATACCCCGGAATATGCATTCCCATGATGGGGCTTCACCCCTGTGATGTAAAGAAAGATTTTGCCAAGGAATTGTATGTGATGGAAGAATGGCTTGAAAAGCGTCCTTTTTCAGCGATCGGAGAAACTGGATTGGATCTCTATTGGGACAAAACCTTCTTTGAGGAACAAAAAGAATCCCTAAAAATCCATATCAATTGGGCAAAGCAGAAAAATCTCCCCATTGTACTCCACTGTAGGGCATCGATGGATGAAACGATCAAGATCATCAGAGAAGAAAAAACAGCTGCCCTCAGGGGGATATTCCATTGCTTTTCAGGTTCGCTCGAACAAGCAAGGGAAATTATTGACTTGGGTTTCTTACTTGGGATTGGAGGAGTTTCCACATACAAGAATGGTGGTTTGGACAAAGTGTTTCCGGGAATTTCTCTGGAGCATGTCGTCTTGGAAACAGACAGCCCATATTTGGCCCCCGTTCCTTTTCGCGGGAAAAGAAATTCCCCGGAGTATGTTCCGGTCATTGCCGAAAGGTTGAGTTTCTTGACTGGAAAAACAATACAAGAGGTCTCCATCATTACAGAACAGAATTCCCAAAATATATTTCATAGGTTTTAGCGATGAACTACAAAATAGTAAGACTCAGTACTGCCGCAAAAGACGATATAACCTCATCGGTTTTGATCATATATACAGGTGGGACACTAGGTATGGCCTACGACGAATCCGGGGCGTTGGTACCTTTTAATTTTGGTCAAATTCTTGAGAAGATCCCCACACTCACGAGCATGAATATTGCGATCACGGTAATTTCTTTTCCGGAGCCTATTGATTCCTCGAATGTCAACATGCAGCACTGGGTGGATATGGCCTATATCATTTATGAAAATTACGACAGCTATGATGGGTATGTCGTGCTTCATGGGACAGACACGATGGCGTATTCCGCATCAATGATGAGCTTTATGTTGAGCGGTCTGAGTAAGCCTGTGATTTTCACTGGCGCACAATTGCCCATCTCCGCAATGAGATCAGATGCCAGGGAAAATCTGATGACCGCCTTGGAAATTGCCACCGCAAAAGCCAACGGTAAACCCATTGTTCCTGAAGTTTGTATATTTTTCAACCATAAATTATTGAGGGGAAACAGGTCCAAAAAAGTTCAAAGCATACATTTTGATGCGTTTGAATCGGAAAATTATCCACCACTGGCTGAGGCGGGCATCATCATAGATTATAATTATGCGGCCATCAGGCCTTACGAAGAAGGAAGAGAATTGAAATATTTCAATGGTTTAGACAACCGCGTGATGGTCATCAAACTTTTTCCTGGGATTACCTCCAAGATTATAGATAGCTGTCTAAATATTGAAGGGATTCGTGGAGTGGTGTTGGAAACCTATGGTTCAGGCAATAGCCCAAGCGAACCTTGGTTTATTCAATGTATGGAAAGGGCTGTCAAAAAGGGGATCATTATATTGAATGTGTCCCAATGTAACGGGGGCAGGGTCATCCAGGGAAGATACGAGACGAGCAAGGATCTTAAGAGGGTAGGGATTTTAAGTGGAGGAGACATCACCACAGAGGCAGCCATCACGAAGATGATGTTTCTTCTGGCCAATGAAACCGAGGAGCATATTATAAGAAGGAAGCTGATCACCTCTTTGGCGGGAGAAATGTCATTGCCCGGGTTTTGATAGATGTTTTTTTATAGATTCACCACATTAAATGAGAAACAGAGCGAACTTTCTCTACGGAAGTTAGGATTGGCTGAAATTTTTAATTTTCTTTGCACTCCGATTCAGCTGAGGTATCAAATAGAGAGGTGTCCGAGTGGTTGAAGGAGCACGCCTGGAAAGTGTGTATACTCGTGAGGGTATCGAGGGTTCGAATCCCTTCCTCTCTGCATTATTAATCCCTAACTGTCTAAAAATATGATAGTTAGGGATTTATTTTTTAAGAGGGTAGTTGATTGTGTTTTCGATTTTTTTACTCAATCAAAGAAAAAACTTTCAAAGTTGAGTCAAATACCTATTCTAATAACCCATGACTGACCCAAGTATTCAGTCCCTTCATTTCGAAAGTTTCTGTTTGATTCATTCATGCAGGAATTTTCTTTCACCATCATCCAAGTGTTCATCTTGCTGAAATTTGCCAGTCAATCACTCTTCTGACTGCGGTACCCAGCTGGAATATCTCAAGATTAAAAAAAGGCCAATGCCAATTGTCTTTCTGTTTTAAAACTTCAGACAATTAGAGTTGGCCTAATGTAAATTAAAATAATTTTTATTTGCTGATTTAATCGGTGTTGTGTATTGCCTCTTCCATTCTAGCATGAAATAGTTTAATAATCAGTCAGTTGTTTACTGTTTTTGATTTCACCATATTGGTAATACGGGTTATTCTCCAGTCGGTCTGATTTTTTTGCATCTCAACTCCTGGAGTAAAGCCAATACATGTTTTGGGTTTAATGATTTTTCATCCGTCCAAGCCTGGTACTTAGCAAATTTTTCAATTTATCAACCGCTCCTTTTACTGCATGTTCATCTGAATCGGCTTGGTTGGTCACCGCAAGTGGCTGCATACCCTCTACTCGAGCTTCAAGCAAACAGCGCCTGTCCTCAGGCCCTTCCTTACTTCCGTTTTCATCCGAAAGGTGAACTTCTATTCTTGTGATTTGTCCATTGAACCTGTCTAGATCTTTGGCTATAAGTTCAGAAAACCAAGCGATTTTATTTTCGCTTATTTCTACATTTTTGTCGGTGTTTATCTGGATTTTCATTTGTTTTTATTTTTTATTCAAAATTAAAGGGAAGCTCCCTGTAGGAAAGTTTATTCCCTTCATCATTTTTTTATTTAATCCCCACAAGTCTATTTACTTCTCTTAAATCAATAACGGTATATGGCCGCAAGACCTGTTTCGGAGGGCATACTTTCAGTAGGAACCACGATGACTTTTCCACCCATCTTCATGACCAATTCCCCCATATCGTCCAAAAGATCATCAACTCGCGGATTGTCCAAGTCCTTCTTTTGTGTATTTCCAGTAACCAAATTGGTAATCCGAACAGCGATCACCCTATCTGCTTCTACGAGAAGGGTGTCAATTCTGCCTTCCACAGCCGCAATGGCTACCTCTATATAGTCATCGCTGCCTTTTCCATTGGCTCTTTCCTGCTCAAACCTATCCACTGTATTTTTTAATCTTTTTAAATATTCCGGTTCCATGACCTCCCAAGCCCTTTGGGCAAGAATTTCTTTTGAGACCGATTTAGGGTTTACGGTAATCCCTTTCTCCAACAACAGTGGGTTGATGTTCACTTCGTGAAATTGATGATGGTGCTCTGGTAAAGCCGCCAGAATAAGGGGCAGACCTGTAGGCCTCGAATAATTTTCATAAATTGACTTTCCAATCACACGGAAAAAACGTTCGGCATCCAAGTCCATTTCTTCTTTTTTGCCTCCGTGGCCATGGTGCATATTTGAGCTCTCACCACCCGAGCCACCATAGGAGGCAACGGTAGTGTGTTTATCTGTCAATTCATCTCCCAGTGCATCTTCGATCGTTGCGGGTACATCTTCGGAGAGTACTATCGGATCCAATGAATGCCTGTTCCCTTCAAATAGCTGGATATCGTGGTGGCTTACACCCAAAACATGAAATCGGTCAGTGGACTGCAAATATTTCCGGAGCGGTTTTGTATGGAAACTGTCCGCTGCAATGGCTAATTCCTCCACGGAAACCTTTAATTTAATGACTTCAAAACGGCCATTTGTGCTGAGTACTGCAAGACCCTCAGTAGTATGGTTCCAAAAATCAGCATCTTCAGCAAGTTTTTTTAGCGGCTCAAGATGGGTGGTCGTCTCAGTTGTTGAATATTTGGTCAATATGGATTTTTCGAGTTCCTTGATCAGATTGTTAAACCTGATTGGATCCTGAAGATTTTCAGGATGGGACCTGTGCGTGGGCATGTAAAGCGATAGACAAAGCTCCTCATTCACGTTCAGAAGCTCTTGAATCAGTTTTTCGGTTAGTAATTTCATATTTTTCTTTCGTTAGTAATAAATTAGGTTTCATTTTAGAATATGAGGCAAAATAGCATTCAAAAAATGCCGTGAAAATCACGTGTTTCGTAAAGATAGATTTTTCAAAGTTTAAAAATGTTACTTAAATTTAGGGAATAGTTACATTATTATTGTCTTTTCACCTTGAGGGCAGTGATAAAGTCAAAATCAATTTCTCCGAACTTCTTTGTTAGGAAAACCTAAGAATAAAATCCACGCAAAGAATCTTGTTCCAGCCCGAAATAGCCTTTTTTGGTTAGGAAATAGCCAAAACTTAGCCCTATTGGATTGGAAAGCGGGATTTTTCAGGGGCTTTTATTTCAAAGAGATTTAGTTTTTAACAGGGCCCAAAAAAAGACAATCCTTATGCGAATATTCACAGCTAAACCGATTGTTTTTCAGTGATATAGCAGTAAGTTTATTCCCTGGAAAAATGGTTACAGGGACTTGTCCTTGTCTCCGCTGACAACTTGAATTGGAGAAAGGAAGTGTGGCGCAGGGTAATGGAGGATTTCAGACTCTTTTTTTCATCAATTGATTCAACAGCATTTAAACTCCCTTTACCGTAATAGTTTTTCCGTTCACATAATTTGTCTAATGTGTTCAAAATAGATGATTTAGCTTGCAAAGAATATAAATACAGTGACGAAATTTAAACTATCTAAAAAAATTATGATTGTATCCATTGCAATTTGAATTGAAAAAATGATAACTTTAAAATTCAATATTATTCAAGAAACCATTAACCTTTATCTAAAGTCTATTTAAAATCTAAATTATGAGAAAGCTAATCACTTTGTTCATGCTTACTGGAATCCTTTTATCTCCGGTGATCTCGAAAGCTCAAGACGCAGCCACAGATGCTGCTGCTGTTGACACAACTGAAACCGTTGAAATAGCTCCTGTAGCTGCTCCAACAATCGTGGATGATGAAATTATTGAGGAAGAGAAAGGCTTCCACCAAGTAATCAAGGAAAAATTCATTGAAGGTGATCCAGCTTACATGGCTCCGGTATTGATCTGTTTGATTTTGGGTCTAGCGGTTGCGCTTGAAAGAATCATTACTTTGAATCTATCTACCACCAACACCAAGAAATTATTGCTTAGAGTGGAAGATGCATTGGAACAAGGAGGCATTGAAGCGGCAAAAGACGTTACAAAAAGCACAAAAGGTCCAGTCGCGTCCATTTTTACGCAAGGCTTGATGAGATATTCAGAAGGAATCGAGATGGTTGAAAAATCAATTATCGCCTATGGTTCTGTTGAAATGGGAAGATTGGAAAAAGGTCTTATCTGGATCTCTCTTTTCATCTCTCTTGCTCCAATGCTTGGGTTTATGGGTACAG
The DNA here is from genome assembly GCF_000381545.1 of Rhodonellum psychrophilum GCM71 = DSM 17998. Lineage (GTDB taxonomy): Bacteria > Bacteroidota > Bacteroidia > Cytophagales > Cyclobacteriaceae > Rhodonellum > Rhodonellum psychrophilum. Next base: position 24,072 of record NZ_KB906699.1, read on the forward strand.
TTATCGGTATGATTGGTGCATTTGATGCAATCGAAGCTGCTGGTGATATTTCTCCTTCGCTTGTAGCCGGTGGTATTAAGATCGCTCTTTTGACTACAGTTGCGGGTTTGATAGTTGCGATTATTTTGCAGTTGTTTTACAATTATTGTGTCGCTAAGATCGATTCTCTTGTCAACGACATGGAAGATGCTTCTATCTCTTTGGTAGACATTCTTGTAAGGTATAAACTGACGAAATAATTGATTGTTGAATGAAAATTCAACAACCAATTGTTCATAACCTAGAAATAAATTAATATGGATATAACAGATATTTCCTTATACCTATCCTATGTTTTAGTATTAGTAGGTATAATTCTCGCAGTAGTAATGCCATTGATTAAGTCTTTAGATGATCCAAAAAGCCTAGGTAAAACATTAGCCGCTGTTGTAGGTTTGGTGATCATTTTCTTTATCGCTTATTCAATTTCAGACGGGGATGTGTTGCCCAAGTTTGCAGCAGAACCCTTTAATCTTACCGAAACATCATCTAAGTTAGTTGGTGGCGCGCTCATGACTGTCTATGTGTTGTTTTTCATCGCATTGGCAGGGATTGTCGTCACTGAAATTACTAAAGCTGTAAAATAATGGCAAGGAAGAAATCAAGAATGAGTACGGAGGTAAGTACAGGGTCGATGGCGGATATCGCTTTCCTGCTCCTTATCTTCTTCCTCGTTACCACCACAATTGCTTCGGACAAGGGTATTCTTAATATTCTTCCTCCAAAGCAAGATCCGAACGTACCGCCACCTGATATCAAGAAGAATGAGCGTAACATTTTCAACATACTTGTAAATGCAAATGATCAGCTTCTGGTAGAAGGAGAATACTTGGACAATACCGAATCTTTATCTGACGATGTGAAAGCATTTATTTTGAATTTTGGTATTCCAGATTCAGAATATGCCGAATTGTACAACGGGTTGCCTGCAACATTGAAGGCAAAGTCGAACAAGGATCCAAGTTCTTCAGATCATCCTGGTGAGGCTGTTGTCTCAATCAAAACCAATAGGGGTACTAGCTACGAGCGGTATCTTGAAGTTCTTGATCAAGTCAAAAGAGCTTATTTTGAGATCTATGCGGAAAGGGTTGGCATCACAGCCGATCAATACAGAGCACTTACTGGGAAATCAGCCTCAGAGAAAGATCTTCAGGACAGAGGGAAAGAAGGAATTCCTATGGCGATTTCAATTGCTGAACCAGATAAAATAGGAAGTTAATTATGGGTAAATTTAAGAAAAAAACCAAAGCTGAGATCAGTATTCCAACATCAGCTTTGCCGGATATTATCTTTATGTTGTTGTTCTTTTTCATGGTGACCACTGTGCTTAGAGAACAGGATCTATTGGTAGAACAAAAGCTCCCTCAAGCAACTCAGTTGCAGAAACTTGAAAAGAAGTCTTTGATTTCCTACCTTTTCGTAGGGAAACCCAAAAACGTTTCCTTGTATGGTTCAGAGCCAAGAATTCAAGCCAATGATGTTTTGATCAACACCAAAGACATCGTGCTATGGGTGAATCAGGAAAAAGACAAATTGGGAGAAGCTGAAAGAGATCAAATTACCATCTCCATGAAGGCAGACAGAGAAGTGAAAATGGGTCCAATTTCCGATATTCAATTTGAATTGAGAGAAGCGGATGCACGTAAGTTAATGTATGCTTCAACAGGAAAAGTTGAGAATTAATCTTTCTTAATGATTTATATTGAAAAGCTATCTCGTTTGAGATAGCTTTTTTAATTTTAATCCGAAAATGGCCTTACCAGAACTGAAAAACAAGAAAAAGATTCAAAGGGCTTGGACGATGTACGATTGGGCCAATTCTGTTTACAGTCTGGTCATTACTTCCACCATTTTCCCAGTTTACTTCAATGGCGTAACCAAATCAGATGAATTTGGATATACAGTAAAATTTTTTGGCTTTGACATTGTCAATACTGTTTTGTACTCCTACTCGATTTCTTTTTCCTTTTTGATAATTGCATTTTTGTCGCCATTACTTTCTGGAATGGCTGATTATGGAGGCAAAAAGCTTCTTTTTATGAAAATCTTCACTTATATGGGTTCTCTTGCATGTGTAGGTTTATTCTTTTTTGATGGGGATAATCTTGAATATGGAGTCATCTGTGCAATGCTGGCAAGTATTGGTTATGCCGGTAGCATAGTTTTTTACAATGCCTATTTGCCAGAAATAGCAAATATTGAAGAATATGATTTCTTAAGTGCCAGAGGCTTTTCTTTGGGATATATTGGAAGTGTGATTTTATTGGTGGTGAATTTGTTTATGATCCAGTCTCCTGAATTTTTCGGAATATCTGATGGTGGGCAAGCTGCCAGGTGGTCTTTTTTAATTACAGGTTTATGGTGGGCTGGTTTCGCACAGATTCCTTTTCATTTCCTGCCCAAGAATCCCTACAATCGAAAAGTCCAAAAATCACTTTTTTCGAAAGGGTATCATGAAATCAGAAGAGTGTTCAAAGAAGTGCGGGAAACTACAGTGATGAATAGGTTTTTGGCCGCCTTTCTTTTCTATAGTATGGGAGTCCAAACAGTCATGTACCTTGCAGCATCTTTTGGGGACAAAGAATTGGGTCTTCCTGGGGACAAGTTGATTGTGACGATTTTGATTATTCAATTTGTCGCCATTGGTGGGAGCTTTCTGTTTGCCTACGTATCTAAACTCTTTGGTAATAAAAACTCTTTGGTCATCATGGTGTTTATTTGGGTTTTTATTTGTGTTGCCGCATATTATGTCATTTCCGAATACCAATTTTATGCCTTGGCTTTTGTGGTGGGAATGGTTATGGGTGGGATCCAATCCCTTTCCCGATCTACCTATGCGAAGTTGATTCCTCCTGATACAATAGATCATGCCTCTTATTTCAGTTTCTTTGATGTTACCGAAAAGATAGCGATCGTACTTGGGACATTTTCTTATGGGTTGATCGAACAACTCTCAGGAAGTATGAGAAATAGTTCGCTTGCACTCGCTCTCTTTTTCTTTGTCGGCTTGGGATTTCTTATATTGGTTAAAATACCCAAAAGGAATCTAGAAATGTCTTCCAAGGTCGAACATGCTTAGTATTATTCCCGGTAAGAAGGTTTCTCAATTGGACCAAGCACATATCCAAAGAGAAGGTATCAGTGGACTTGAACTAATGGAAAGTGCTGCAAATGCTTTTGTCTCCTGGTTTATCGATAAATTCAAGTCCCCCGAGGTTCCAATTTATATTTTTTGTGGACCGGGCAACAATGGTGGAGATGGCATTGCGATCGCAAGGCTCTTATATCAAATGGGGTATCAGATAAGCATAATTAAATTCGAACATCTTTCTAATTGTTCCTCCAATTTTCAAGCGAATTTCAATCGGTTACCAAAAACCATCCCGATTATGGATTTTGATACCTTTGAATTTATTCTCCCTGAGAAAACCTTTGTTATTGATGCCGTATTAGGGGTGGGTCTTGATAGGCCACTTTCTGGAATTTACCTTGATTTAATTCTAAAACTGAATGGTTTGTCAGCCACAAAAATTGCGATAGATATTCCTTCAGGAATTCCGTCGGATGGGGTTTTGGTAGGGGATGCCTTTCATGCGGATTATTCTGTTACTTTTCAATTTCCTAAGTTGGCAATGCTTTTTCCCGAGCATGCTTTGTACACAGGGGAGATTATAATTGTGGATATCGGTATTTCCGATGGTCTTTTGAACCAATTTGGGGAAGATAAATTTTTCATTCAGAAAAAAGATTTGGCTATCCGTCATAAGTTCTTCCATAAATTTAGCCACAAAGGAGATTTTGGAAGGGTGCTTTTGATTGGTGGAAGTCCCGGTAAAGTTGGTGCGATTTTGATGGCGAGCAGGGCTGCGCTAAGGACCGGAAGTGGTTTGGTCCATTGTCATCTCCCTGGATCTGAATCCTCTTCCTCTCTTGTCGTTGCCGCGGAAATAATGGCGGTTGCGGATAGTGAGTTGGAAATGTTGGATAATTTTGATGCGATTGGAGTTGGGCCTGGTTGGGGGATTCAAAATGATTTTTCCTTTTTTGAAAGCTTATTGAATCGATTTCGAAAACCTGTCGTCATCGATGCAGATGGGTTGAATACGCTTGCCCTTTATCCGCATTTGTTAAAATTATTACCTTTACAGAGTATTCTCACGCCACATTTTAAGGAGTTTGAAAGGTTGGTCGGGGATTGTTCGAATCATTTGGAAAGGTTGGAGAAGGCAAGGAGTTTTTCCCGGAAAAACAATTGCATTTTGATTCTTAAGGGTGCTTTTACCTCGATTTCATTGCCCAACGGGAAGCAGTTTTTTAATTCTACCGGCAATCAATATATGGCGACCGCTGGGTCAGGGGATGTTTTGACTGGAATAATCACTTCCTTTTTAGGCCAGGGATATTCATCGGAAAATGCCGCTATCTGTGGGGTGTATCATCATGGATTGGCCGGGGAGCTTGCCTCAGTTTCGAAAAAGAGAGGAATGATTGCTTCTGATATCATTGAAGCCATTCCAGAAACCTTTGTCCAAATGCAGATTTTTTAATTCCTGTGTATCTGAATGGGTAGAACTTTAATTTGCCCCAAAGAGTTAAGGTTTTGTATTTTATTAGGATGAAGAAAGAAAAACTTTTGCTTTGGACCCTTGCGGCCATCAATTTCACACACATTGTGGATTTTATGATCATCATGCCCCTGGGGCCACAATTGATGAGAATGTTTGAGATTACACCAAGGGAATTTGGCTTATTGGTTTCTTCATACACCTTTAGCGCTGGATTCAGCAGCTTTTTGGGCGCTTTTTTCCTGGATAAATATGATAGGAAAAGCATTCTACTTTGGGTTTTTGTAGGTTTTCTTTTGGGGACTTTGGCTTGCGCCCTGTCTCCGAGTTATCCGGTCTTGTTAATGGCTAGAATTTTTTCAGGCTTTTTTGGGGGTTTGACCTCTGCACTGGTTTTGTCCATAATAGGAGATACCATTCCTGAAGGAAGAAGGGGTAGGGCAATGGGTTGGGTGATGGCAGCGTTCTCCGTTGCTTCTGTTTTTGGTGTCCCTTTTGGATTGTTCATTGCAAGTATGTCCACTTGGCACGCACCATTTTATTTTCTTTTGGGGTTGTCGGGGATTATTTTCTTGATGATTTTCAAATTTATCCCTAAAATCACACAGCATTTGGGAAAACAAATAACAAAGCCCACCCCAATTCAAGTAATTAGAAGAGTGACAGGTAATCCCAATCAAATGAGGGCAATTTCATTGACCATCATGATGATGTTGGGTCAATTTTCCATTATTCCCTTTCTGAGTCCATATATGGTGGCCAATGTTGGTTTTACGGATATGGAACTTACCTATGTTTATATGGCAGGTGGTTTTTTCACCATCTTCACCTCCCCTTGGGTAGGTAGGATGAGTGATCAATATGGGATGATCAAGGTCTTCAGCGTTTTTATGGCCTTGAATATTATCCCGATTGCCATTATTACGAACTTGGGTGTGACGCCTATTCCTTATGTTTTGTTGGCGTCCACCCTGTTTTTCGTGACTTCCAATGGTAGAATGGTTCCCGCAACAGCCTTGATCACCGCTACCGCAAAAATTGAAAATAGGGGGAGTTTTTTGAGCTTCAACTCATCAGTCCAACAACTTGCTGCAGGTCTTGCATCTTTTGTTGCAGGGATGATCCTAGTGGAGGGTGCAAATGGAGAATTGATCAATTATAACATTGTGGGTTATGCGGCCATTGGTCTCAGTTTACTTTGTATTCCGTTGGCAAGAAGGATTAAGATAATTGAATCACTTCCGATTATAGGGGATGAAATTCCAGCAGAAGAAGTTTCCAACGAAGCCTAAAAAAAAAGGTCATGGGATTTAGAACCCCATGACCTTTTTTGTGATAATGATTTAAAACTTAAAATTCTGCATTACCAGGTGTTCTGGGAAATGCGATTACGTCCCGGATATTGGACATTCCGGTAACGAACAGCACCATTCTTTCGAATCCCAAACCAAAACCGGCATGTGGAGCGGCACCAAATCTTCTCGTATCCAAATACCACCACATTTCCTCTTGGGGGATATCCATTTCTTCCATTCTTTTGGTCAATAGCTCTAGGCGTTCCTCTCTTTGGGATCCACCGACAATTTCTCCGATTCCCGGAAAAAGAATATCCATGGCAGCAACTGTTTTGCCGTCATCATTTTGCCTCATGTAAAAGGATTTGATCTCTTTTGGATAGTCGGTCAAGATAACGGGTTTTTTAAAATGTTTTTCTACCAGAAAACGCTCATGTTCTGATTGTAGGTCTACTCCCCAATCTTCGATCAGAAACTGAAATTTTTTCTTTTTGTTCGGAGTGGAATTTTTGAGAATATGGATAGCTTCGGTGTAGGTTATTCTTTCAAATTCATTGTTGACGACAAAATTCAACCTTTCCAATAAGCCCATTTCACTTCTTAATTCAACCTTTTTTGCCTGATCTTCCTCGGAAGCCCTTTGGTCAAGAAAAACAAGGTCATCCTGGCAGTTTTCCAAAGCATAGGAAATCACATATTTCAGAAAGTCTTCTGCCAAGTTTTGGTTGTCCTCTGCGTCAAAGAAGGCCATTTCAGGTTCAATCATCCAAAATTCGGCCAAATGTCTGGCAGTATTTGAATTTTCAGCCCTGAAAGTTGGCCCAAAGGTATAGATCTCCGAAAGTGCCATTGCTGCCAATTCCCCTTCCAGCTGTCCTGAAACAGTTAGGTTGGTCTCCCGCTCAAAGAAATCTTCCTTGTAATCTATTTCCCCTTTATCGGTTTTGGGTGGGTTTTTAAGATCGAGTGTAGTCACCCTGAAAGTTTCTCCTGCTCCCTCGGCATCCGAAGCGGTAATTATAGGCGTGTGGATATAGAAGAACCCTTTGTCATTGAAATATTTATGAACCGCAAAAGCAAGGGCGTGGCGTACTCTGAATATAGCCCCAAAAGTATTGGTCCTCATTCTGAGGTGGGCGATTTCCCTTAAGAACTCCAAGGAGTGTTTCTTGGGTTGAAGTGGGAATTTTTCAGGATCTGCTTCCCCCAGGATCTCTATTGATTTGGATATGATTTCGGTTTGTTGGCCAGCACCCTGAGATTGAACAATTTCACCAGTGACTTTTATGCAAGCACCAGTGGTGATTTTCTTCAAGATATCTTCAGGGATCAAATTCGGATCCGCTACTGCTTGGTAATTTTTGATTGTTGAGCCATCATTCAACGCGATAAAAGATACGTTTTTGTTGCTTCGCTTCGTTCTTACCCAGCCCATGATTGTAACATCGTGACCGGTTTCATCACTTTCCAAAAGTGATTTGATTTTAATTCTGCTGTTGAATGCCATCTTTAAAGATTATTAATTCCGTTTTTATAATAGAACATGAGTTAGTTCGGGTAAGCGGAATGCAAAAAAACGATATTCTTAGCTTTTTATCAAAAAATTGATCTTATTTCCTAAATTTGGAAAAGAAAAGTGCATTGATCGCCTTAGTTCATAGGTTTTTTCTTTCCACTCATTAATCAAAAGTATCCTTTATGCAAAAATTAAATTTAAGTCAGGTATTATCCCAGAAACTTTCCCCTCAGCAAATTCAATTTATAAAATTGTTGCAGGTGCCTACGGTCGAGTTGGATGCAAGGGTAGAGGAGGAGTTGGAAATAAATCCTGCTTTGGAAGAGGGTAAAGATGAAGAAAAAGACCAGAATGAGGATGAATTTCCAGAGTCATATGAGGAGGATTCAGGGAAGGAAGAAAGCGATGTGAATATCGACGATTATCTGAATGAGGATTATGGAGGATACAAGATGCAAGGTGATGGGAATTATTCCCCTGACGATGATGATCGAGAAATCCCTATTTCAAGCGGGGTATCGCTTCATGAGCAACTGATCACCCAACTTGGTTTTTTGAAACTGGATGAGCATCAGAAAATTATTGGAAGACAATTGATTGGGAGTATAGAAAATGATGGGTATATCCGGCGGGATTTGGAAGCCATTATCAATGATCTTGCATTCAGTCAAAATATGGAGATCGATATCGATGAGGTAGAGGAAATCCTAAGAAAAATTCAGGCATTTGATCCAGCTGGAATTGCTGCTCGAAATCTCCAAGAATGTTTATTGATCCAATTGGAACGCAAGGAACATTCCGATGACCCTACTGTCATGAATGCAATTAGAATTGTAGGGGAGTGTTTTGAGGAGTTCACAAAAAAGCATTATCCCAAAATTCAGAAAAAACTGAACATTGAGGATGATGAATTGAAGGATGCTATCCAAATGATCACCAGGCTTAACCCCAAACCGGGGGGAGCTGCGGATGGAATGGTCAAAACTCAGTATATTTTCCCGGATTTCATTCTCAATAATGTGGAAGGGAAACTTGATATTTTGCTTAATTCTAAAAATGCGCCGGAATTGAGGGTAAGCAGGTCTTATTCAGAGATGTTCAATGCGTATGAGAAAAGCGACAAAAAAGACAAAAAGCTCAAGGAAACGGTCACTTTTGTGAAGCAGAAACTTGATGCAGCAAAATGGTTCATTGACGCCATTAAACAAAGGCAACACACCCTTCTTAAGACGATGCATGCCATTTTGAATTTTCAAATTGATTTTTTCCAAGATGGTGATGAGACCAAGCTCCGGCCAATGATCCTGAAAGACATTGCCGAAAGAATAGATATGGATATTTCTACGGTTTCCCGAGTGGCCAACAGTAAATCGATTCAAACTGAATTCGGTATTTTTCCGCTGAAGTACTTTTTCTCAGAAGGTATTGCAACGGACTCGGGTGAGGATGTGAGCAATAAAGAAGTGAAAAGTGTTTTGCAGACGATGGTGGATGAGGAAGATAAGCGCAAACCGCTCTCTGATGATAAATTGGTGAAGATGCTGAATGGAAAAGGATACAATATTGCAAGGCGAACGGTAGCTAAATATCGTGAGCAATTGCAAATCCCTGTGGCAAGATTAAGAAAAGAACTTTAAGTGGGTAGAAGACTTTCAGAAATAATATCATTGCTGTTTCAGCCTTTGGTGATGCCCTCCTTGATCTTTTTGTTTTTGCTTTACGGGATGCAGGAGTCCAGTATAGCAACTGGGGGGGACAAGAATCAGATTTTTTCGGTAATTGTGGTCAATACTTTGGTGTTGCCTTTGTTCATGATTTTCATATTGCGATTAACCAAGGTTATTCCTTCGGTTTTAATAGAGGATAAAAAAGACAGGATTTTCCCGTTTTCGATTATCAGCATGTTGTATTTCATTACTTCTTACTTGTTTTATGTCAAAGCATGGGTCGATTTTACTTTGGTCTTTACCTTGTTCGTCCTGACGGTTTGTTTGATACTTTTAACCAGCATCACTGTTTTTTGGAAAATTAGCGCCCACATGACAGGGGTATCGGGATTGCTCGCAATTGTTTTGGTGATGAGCCTTAGGTATCCAATGGTCGATTTACTCTATCCACTCATCGGTGTTATTATTTTGTCTGGTGCAATTGCCTCTGCAAGACTTCACCTAAACGCACATTCTCCCCTAGAAATATTCGGGGGGTTTTTGTTGGGCTTTGTCGTCTGCTTTTCATCTTTTTACTACCTTTTGTTTACATAAAAAAAGACCGGATTTCTCCGGTCTTTTTTTATGCTTGTTTTTCACTTTGGAATCTAAAAGAGTGCTACCGACAATCCAAAATTAATTTGATTGGTTTTGGTATTGAAAGGTCCTTTATCCTTAGAAAACACTTCATTTAACCCATAATATCCCCAAACATTGAAGCCAGACGTCCCAACCCTTGTCAATATACCGTATCTGATTGGATTGATCCCGTACGATTGTTTATCCTTTATTTTTCTTTCTAATTCATTCTCATCTGTATAAGAGATTTTTGTTTGCGAATCAAAAAGAAATCCGATTTTCCCTCCAACGGCTATTCTCATCCCCTTATCATAATTGGTTTTATTAAAATGATAACGGAATTCCAACGGGATATCCACATAATTGAGAGATACGTTGTTTTTTCCGATGGTTATTTCATCCCCATATACATCCTTTACTTCTAATAATCGACTTGAAGTTGGACCTTTCAAAGGATCATTGAATAAATTTTGGTCTTCTTTGAAAGCTAATTTATCCAAACCCAATCCTAAACCCGGATTAAAAGTGACCCCTGAATTCTCACCGAATAATTTGACCGGCAATTGGTAGGAGATGTTAAAGGTTCTTGATGGGAATAAACTGGTAGCCAATTCATCAGGCTTATTGTTTAAGGTATTTAACCCAATGTCAATAAAGAGGTCACCTTTAATGTTAGGCCTTCCCCCTATGGGCGTTTTCTCTTTTTCTTGGGCAAACAATGAGAATGTTATCAAATAAGCCAATAAAACTGCTGTAAGTCTTTTCATGAAAGATGGAATTGTATTAAAATAATAAGGCGCTAAATTATAAAAACATACTTGATTTTTATTCCTTTTGATCTTAATAATTCTTAATAATCAAGTTGGACCGCACTTTGTCTTTTGAAAAATTCGATTGAACTCATTTTTTTAATTTGAAAATATGGTTACATTTGCAATCCCAATACGGCTTCGTAGCTCAACTGAATAGAGCACCTGATTACGGCTCAGGAGGTTTCAGGTTTGAATCCTGACGAGGTCACTACTAGCGCTCTTCAGAGCGTTGTTTTTAACATACTTGTTTTCTTTTTGTTTAGGAGAGAATGAGGTTGAAACGAAAAGGAAGGAGATTCAATCTTCTTCCTTTTTTTGTGCCTATTTCCATCCCAAATCTTCCCATCGTCAGGAAAACCAAAGTGTTTCCATTTGATGAAAGGACAAGTTCAAGCATTCGCTCACGGGCGATTCCCTTGCTTTTCCTAATGGTCCTCCTTCCCAGAGCCATGTCTGCATCGGTAGGATTTCTATTTCTGGAAGGATGCTGGTGTGCCATGATCAACGGAGAAATTTTGGATTTTGTCACTTCATTCAAGACGGACTCGGGGTTCTATAATAAATGCATGTTTTGAATCATTGGTGTGAACCTTGAATGTTGCAATGGGAGCACCCATCAAATCAGTGATGTCGTTGAACCGGTTGACATTCTTGGTATAGACGCATACCATGAATCTCGCCTGAGCATGTGGGATCAACGCCATACATCTGGGAATTGCTTTTTAATCAGTTGACCTGTGTGATGCATTGCCAATTCCATTGCATTTTGAAAATTCAAATAATCAGTAACCTGTTTACTGTTTTTGGCTTCACCAGAACGGTACTGCTCACTATTTTCCGGATAGTCTGATTTTCTTGAGGTTTGAACTCCAGGAGGAAACCAAATGCTTGTTTCGGGGTGAATTACCCTTGGGTAACATCTCTATTGGCTCCACTTTCTTTAGAGGACAACAATTGATTGTAGATCGAAGTCACCCCCAAAACCATCAATCCGGCAATTACGGCCAATAACACATTGTAATAGGCAGGTGCGCTCAAAGTGAGTCTAAGGAATATGGTAGCCAATGCAAATGAGGAATAACGGAAAAGGTTGTAATATTTGGTGTTATATCGGAGTGAGAACAATAAAATGAAAACATCAGTAAAAATCAGCAATGTGTAAAACAACTTGATGCTGTAAATAAACTGATGCATCTGATAGGCCGAAATAATATCGTAAATGCCCAATCCAATAAAAGAAACGGTGAGGTAGATTGAAATAAGTTTTTTGATGGCGACAAACCCTTTTTGCTCCTCATAGCTTTGGGTGATTCGCCTGTGCCGCTGTGCCCTATAAAAGAGGCCTGTGATCAAGAAAATCAATATCGCTCCAAATGCATCTGATACTATAGGTAACAACTCCATTAAAAAGCCCACATCCCAACTTAGGTCACCCAAATAGTGCCCAAACTCTTTGAATGCATCCCTCAGCAACAAGAGCGAAATAATCTCAAACTGTTTGCCCACTGAATCGGCAACGGATTTTGGGATGAGAAATATCAATCCCAACACCTCAAATATAAGCAATACGTTGAATGCCAGCTCAATTGCAAAAAATGCCGTAAAATTCTCACCCAAGTCTACGATCTCTAAATGAGAAAGGAGACCCAAAAACAGCCCTGCCACAAAAAATCCCACGACAATATTACTGATCACTTTGGATACAGCGGTACTTTCCCAATGCTCATCCAATATATCGAATGTGTTAATCTGCCATTGGAAAAATTTCTTGATCATCTTGTTTTTTTTAAATCTTTCGCCTGTTCCAGTTTATCTCACAGCAACCAGTCTCCATTCTTCTTTACAATCTAAGTAGGCGTCTTTGTAGTAAAATCTAATCTTAAGAAAGTGCTGTAGCCAATAGATTTTACAAATCACTTTGAAATTGGAACAAAGTATCTGTTAACCTTTTGTTTGTGAATAAGTTTATTGAATTTATAAAAATCCCTAAACTCGTCTAAGTTTAGTGAATCGGTAAATATTATCGCGTAACAAATATCACATCGCCTACAAATAAGGGGATTCTGGGGAATTGAATTTTGCAGATTAACCGTTTGCGAAAAAAAGGAGGAGTTATCAGCACCGGATTAGATGCGCTTGTTTTAGATACTTGTTATTCAAGAAGGATGATCCATAGAGGATGCATGGTTTGGGCAAGTGACGAAACCATAGCGTCAGATCGGTCCTATTGTTTAGCATCAATAAGCTTTCCTGTTACCCCATCTTGAACTGCCTTTGCTGAATTCATAGGGCTGGAAGGGGGCTTGCCGTAAATTCTGAGTTGGTTTCAGTTGCCTGTTTTGACGAGGTTGCCATTTACATTTCAAAGAATTGGGAGATTACTTCTTGATCATCGAGAATATAGGGCTGATGTTCAGTTCATAATGTTTGATACTGATAATAATGACTTATTCTCTTTGCAAAAAGACATTTTCTTTTGCACCTTTGCAATCCCAAAAGAGGGAAAGCGTTCAGAACGGTAAAACGGGAGGGAAAATATTGAAAATTAAATCTTGCGAGGAAAGACAATTTGTTTACCTTTGCAACCCGCTTCGGAAGGAAGGGTTTGATTTGAGATTAAAATTTTGGAAAACGATTGGTTTTGGATTGCTGGAGCTGGTTTTTTGGAGGAAGGATCGGGTTTTCGGGCCTGGAAATTTTTTCAAAAAAACATCAACAAGTTCAGACAAATTGTTTACCTTTGCAACCCGCTTGAAAAGGAAGAGTGGAAAAGATTGGGGATGGAGACATCACAAGCCCGGAAAAGTCCGGGATAAGTTCATTGAAGTACTGTAAGACAAAAAACAAAAACGATTGCGCGATACGGAAGTATCGTGACCTTGGGCAGGAAGACACAGCAGAGCGATCTGCAAAACAAACTATACAATGGAGAGTT
>NZ_KB906700.1 GCF_000381545.1 Rhodonellum psychrophilum GCM71 = DSM 17998
TCAAGCCGGACTCCAAAAGGGAGTAACAAGTTGGCGCTGGCTTTAAGAAATGCTGCAAACACCATTGATAAAACCAAAGATGGGGTGTTGACAAGGTTTTTCAAACGAGTGGCTTATCGCAAAGGAAGGGGAGCTGCCATTACCGCAACTGCCAGAAAGCTGGCAGTAATTATCTGGAACATGATTATAAAAGGAGAAAGATACCAGCCCGGTAATTTAGACCAATACCAAAAAGAAATGAAGGATCGAATGATAGCATCAATTAAAAAAAAGATGCTATCACTGAATATGTCAGCCGATGAGTTAAATGCTGCCCTATCATAAGTTAGATGGAAAAAGCAAAAAGGTTCCAAAAGGGGGTTGAAACTACAAGAAAATCAGACTATTGGGAGAATAATTCCCGACACCAATAGGGTGAAGTCAAATATATTCAACACCCAATTTATTATCAGTAAATTACATTATTGCATTGAGCTCGTAATGCAAAAACGGATTTAACTGATGGCTCCTAATGATTCGAGAGGCGTTTTGATCTGTATCCAAAACCCTAAAAAACCATCCTCTACCCCTTATTTTCCCGCCTCTATCCTTTTTCTTCTTTCCTGGATTTCTTGCGCTTTCTCTTTGGAAACCCCAAAAACTTTCCCGTTCAAGGCGTCTTCCATAAATTCATCGATGTAGCGCTGACTGATCTGGGAATTGTCTTTGTACTTGTCCCTCATGGCGTCCAAACGGGAATGCAAATCGGCGGTGATGGCGGCATAGGCAGGGTTTTGGTATTCGTTTTTGATCTCCATTGGGTCATTTTTGAGGTCGATCAACTCCCATTGGTCTTCCACAAAATAGTAATGGATCAACTTGTACTCCTTAGTCACAATGGCATAATGTCGGTTCACCATGTGCTCAGCGGGATATTCATAATAATGGTAATAAACGGCGTCCCTGGTCCATTTTTCTCCCTGATCGGTCAGCAGCGGAATCAGGCTTTCCCCTTGCATATCCCCAGGAGCTTCAATTCCGGCAGCTTCCAAAAATGTCTGGGCAAAATCCAGGTTTTGGACCAGTTCCTCCGAACGTGTTCCCGCCTTCACTTTGTCGGGCCAAGAGATCAACAAGGGTGTCTTGAAAGACTCATCATAAATAAAACGCTTGTCGTACCAACCATGCTCACCCAAATAAAAGCCCTGATCTGATGTATAGACAATGATGGTGTTGTCCATCAGGTCATTTGCTTCCAGATAATCGAGCAGCCTGCCCACATTTTCGTCGACTGCCTGAATGGTACCCAAATAATCCTGCATGTAGCGCTGGTATTTCCATTTCATCTTGTCCCCATCGGTCATTGTCGGGTAGCCTTTCTTAAATTCTCCGTTGACTTTTGAATATGCATCCATAAATTTTTCTTTCTGGGATGCATTTAACCGACTATATTCAAAAGCATAGCGCTGCTTGTCAAATCCAATCTCGGGAATCCCCAATTCATCCATGATCTCAGGAAAAACTTTATGGTCTCCGGCCCAGGACATGTGGTCTAGGATGTTCATTTCCGCCTCTCCCGCCGGAGTCGCCCTTCCGGAATAATCGTCGAATAGGGTGGCCGGCTCGGCGAAAGTCCTGTTGGTAAATTCATCCAAATGCCTTTCGGCCATCAACCATGATCTGTGAGGCGCTTTATGCAAATACATCAGCATAAAAGGTTGCTCTTCCTTCCGCTCATTTTGAAGCCAGTCCAATGTCATGTCCGTCACGATATCCGTCACATATCCCTCCACGGTGATGTTCCCATCATATTTGGTGATAAAATCCGGATTGTAATAGGCTCCTTGCCCGGGAAGGATTTTGAACTGGTCAAAACCTTTTGGGCTGTTGCCAAAATGGAGCTTTCCGAACATGGCCGTCTGATATCCTGCTTCCTGGATGATCTGGGGAAATGTGATATTCGTAGTGTCAAAATGAAAATGGTTGTCCACTTTCCCGTTGAGATGCGAGTGCTTTCCGGTCAAAATAGTGGCCCGGCTCGGTGCGCAGATGGAATTGGTCACGCTGGCATTGGTAAACAACATGCCCATTTTGGCAATCCTGTCAATATTGGGCGTCTCAATCAGTTTGTTGTCATAGGCCGAAATGGCCTGATAGGCATGGTCATCCGACATGATAAAGATGATGTTGGGCCGCTCTTTTGTGGCAGGATTGGCTCCGTCCTGTGCATAAACCGCGATCCCCATCAACAGGAGAAATGCAGTGGAAAATGTGGTTTTCAGGCTCATGGTGGATTTAGGTTTGGTTATATGGGTTTTTGCTCAAAAATACCCTCCCTTGGTTTTCATAAATCAGGAAAGAGTTGCTTCATGCATCCTCCTGCTCTTTGGAAACCTTAATGGAACAATAAATGCCCCATCTGCTTCCCCGGGGAGTGATGAATGCTCAATAAATCACTTTAGATTGTATTATCCAACGATTTTTTTACCAACACAAAAATTCATGACAAATGGAGTTCAGAATCCAATCCATTGAAAATCTTCTTCTTGTTGTCGATTGGGTTTGACCTCCACTTGGAAAAAGTGGTTTGGCTGTATCAATCTCATGTAAACCCGAAATAGGCAACGGCTTTCTTTATGGTCTATAAACTGCTGAAAAATCAGACTATCTGGAGAATAAGTCCAAATACCGATAGGATGGACGCAAAAATAGTGAACAACAGACTGATTATTAAGTGTTTTGAGATGTGGTATAATTAGTAAAACCTAACACGAATTAAAAATAATGTCTCGTTTTAAAAAAAATTGATCTGAGTGACTCCAGAACGAACAGGAAAAACAAATTCAAATATTCGGACTTATTCCCTGCTGGCACAAAGGCTGCTGTTACGGGCGCTAAAAAGCGGGCGTGGAATCGAAAAGAAAAGGAAAAACATTTACCTTATCCTTTCGTTTTTCATAACCGTTATTAGGCTTTTCTGTTTGCCTTGTCTTCCCTCTTCTTCTTTTTTTTGACCCTATCCTCTTTCTGGAATTTTTTCCCTTCTCCATCAAAATAAACTCCATTCGATTCCATGTCGGACATCGTGCTTTGTAGGGTATTTTTAAACTTCACCCTATGTTTTTTAGGGATTTTATCGTCCTCAAAAAGGGCCCCCAACACCTTGAACAAAGCTGCCCTACTGTAACCGGATTCTTTTTCAGTTTGGTAGGGTTCATGCTTCATTTGGCTCAATTCTTTGACCGTAGAAATAATAAATATCACGAAAGCCACCACGACCACCAAGGTCAATATGAATATATCCAGATTCTCCATATTATTTCTTCATGTTGAATAAAATCAAAAAACCCAAAATGGTCGGGCACCATAGACCTATAAAAATCGCCTTAAGGGGTTCCTTTGCGATTACAAAATAATATTCTGATATCCCGATCAACACGACCACCAATATCATGATAACGATTTCGGATTTTTTAAATTTCTTCATGAATTTTGTTGTGAGGAGACATTGGTATTTTCCAATGGATACTTGTAAAGGAATTACCCAATCTTCTAAACTTTCCTAAAGCTTGTTGATCAGGACTTGTATTTTGATAAACCCATACAACCCCATAAAGTTTTTTTCGGGGAAATAATATGCTGCTTGAGGGCTGTTTTTGCAATCGGTACAGGGGATTATTTTGAAAACCCGGTGACCAAACAAGAAAAATTTCAATTCTTTTTCAACCCGAATTCTAAGACATCGAAAAAGTAACGTAAAGCATCTGACTTGATTAAGTTAGATGGAAATGCGCATTGGATCTCCTAAAGGATATTGAAACGACAGGAAAATCAGGCTATTGGGAGAATAAGACCCAGCGCCGATTTGACAAAGTCAAAAGAGCAAACAACTGACCGATGATCAACAAACTTCAATATGGAATACAAATGGCGATACACAACAGGGGTTCAATATTTATCGACTTTTGGTTTTGGGAGAATAAAGGGATGACATGGGTTGAAAATGGATATATGACCCAATCATTCCCCACTTGCTGAACGGGATTGAACGCTTTTTTTGCGCTTCCTTTTGCCTCAAAACAAAGGAAATATAAGCCAACGGCTAACCTTACCCCTTCAAAATGGCATTCCAAAACCCCCGGAATTTCAAGGTGATAACGCAAATTTTCGTATTTTCACGAATTGAAAATCAACACACAATGAATACTTTTCCACATGACTCACAATGACTCCCGACAAACCGCAATAAGGCTCTATAGAAAACTCCGCTTGGGGTGGATTTTCAACACTTCCACTTTCACGGGCAACTTTCTCCTGGCATTGTTGATTGGCTACTTTTTCCGGAAATTGGGCTATGCGGACGATGTCAATTATGTGTTTTTCCTGAGTGTCTTGGCCATTGGGCTTTGGGTGACGGAAGCCATTCCTCCCTTTGCCGTAGGCATCTTCGTCATCGCGGGATTACTTTTTGGTTTTGGGACAGATTTTATTCTGGAAGGTCAAAAAACTCCCGTGGAAATGTACCTAGGCACTTGGACCAGCAATGTCATCTGGTTGCTCTTGGGAGGGTTCTTTCTGGCCGAAGCCATGGGCAAAGTCTCCTTGGACAAATCGCTTTTTCGCTTTACGGTCAAGCGATTTGGTAACAGTCCCGAAAAATTATTGTTGGGACTGATGTTCACCACCGCCGTGGCCAGCATGGTGATGTCCAATACCGCCACCACGGCCATGATGATTTCCTCGATCCTCCCACTGACCAAAATGTTGGGAAAACACTCTCCATTCACTAAGGCTTTGCTTGTGGGCATTCCCGCTGCCGCCACCTTGGGAGGTATGGGCACCATCATCGGAAGCACCCCAAATGCAATCGCGGTGGGTGCTCTTCATGAAAAGGGATTGAACATCACCTTCTTGGAATGGATGGCCTTTGGCTTGCCTACGGGCATGCTTGCCGTGTATCTTTTTTGGTTGTTTCTTACCAAAAAATCTGATCTCAACAAGATTGTGTTGGATATATCGGATCTGGTTTCCTATCCCAAGGACAGAAAACCATTTGAGCGAAACGCTGTGATTTTCACGCTCATCATCACCGTGGGCATGTGGCTCACAGAACCCTTGCATGGCATCCCCATCGCGGCTACCTCCGCGATCCCGATTGTGCTGCTTACGCTATTTCAAATCATCAAATCCGAAGATGTCCGGCGATTGCCTTGGGACACTTTGATGCTGGTAGCGGGCGGTCTTGCACTGGGAATCGCAATGGTGGACGTGGGATTGACAGATATCATCATGGAAAAAATCAGCGCTTTGCCCATACCGCTTGTGGGGGTGGCCATTGTCTTCAGCATCATCGCGGTATTGATCTCAAATGTCATGAGCAATACAGCGGCGGCGGCCATCTTGGTACCACTGGGATTGGCCTTGCCTGGTCTCTATGGTTTTGCAGTTCCTTTGATAGTGGCCTTAAGTTGCTCCAGTGCCCTTTTGCTTCCCGTGTCCACACCTTCCAATGCCATCGCTTTTTCCACGGGAATGATTGAACAAAAGACCTTTAGGAGCGGGGGCATTCTTATGATTTTTCTCGGACCAGCCTTGGCATTTGCCTCTGTGATGATCTGGGCACTGCTATTTGTCAGGTAGGGGATTGTCCTCTTTGGAAAGACCCGAATGGATCCTTCCCTATCGACCAATGCACGAAACATAAGCCAAAAAAGCAAAGCTTCAGACCGAATCCACCGCTGCTTTCATTTTTGCCAATCCTGTCTTGGCCACCTGCAAAGGATCCTCTTTCCAATAATTCGGGTTAAACAGTTCCAAAGAAAGGACTTTGTTTCCGCCCATGTTTTTGAGCGTTGTAAGAATTTCCTGCATGGGCGCAGCCCCGTCTCCAGGATAGACACGGTCCTTGTCCTGCTGCTGCTCCCTTGGAATATCCCCCACAAAATCATTCATGTGAAAAACCTCGATCAGGCTTCCATCCAACATTTTCAATCCTTCAAAACCTGAATTGCCCCTAAAAAGATGGTAAACATCGGGCAATATCCTGGCATCCGGATCATTGGCCACCGCGGCAACCATCAGCACTTGGCCCAAATGGTGAAAAAATGGGAAGGCTCCCCAAAACTCCAACTGCGGCATCACACCCGTGCTTCTGCCCAAGTCCAAAAGGGCTTTGTATCTTTCCCCCGCCGCAAACAAATCCAGATTGGCTTTGACACCGGCTGCAGGGGCCGCCACCCGCTTGCAACCCAAAGCAGCCAGCATTTCCATTTCCTCCCGCATCTGTAAAAAACCTGCATTTCGCTGAGTTTCATCATCTACCATCCAGGGAGCAAAACCGATGGCATTTTCAAATTTCAACCCACTGTCTTGGATATACTTCTTCAATCCGGAAACCGTATTGCCAGCCTCCAAATACTCTTGAATGTCCCTTATCCAAAGCTCCACCCCATCATATCCTGCCTTGGCGGCGATATCCAAATAGGCTTTCAATCCTGGTTTCTGCCCACTGATGGTACTGGTATTCAAGCAGAAACTGAATTGACTCGCCTTTGGAGGGGTTTGTCCCTGAAGTTGGGTGGTCATCAGCGCTCCTGCGCCCAATCCCATGGTCTTGATCATATTACGTCTGCTCAGCATATCGTTCTTTGTTTAAAATCCCCAAAAGCCCAAACTCCCATCTATTTCCCAAAGAAAACGGGAAGATTTATCCGCTCCTTTGGATTTATTTCATGTCCTTTAAAACACAAACATACAATGAGAATCAATGCATAATCCGCCATTGGTATAAAATCACCCCTTCTTTACTACCCCATCGACAATTAATTAATATATTGTTTTCCGAAATTGCTTTTCCCCAAAACAAACCCATGAAAGCTGTATTTTTTCTAATTTCATTCCACCTGACTTTTTGTTTTGCCGCCTTGAGCCAGACCAACTTGACTTTCCAGGACCTTTATCAAAAAAATATCCCCCTGTTTCAGGACATTATCAGTGGTGGTTATTATTTGGATCCCCCGAAGGAAATTGAAGGGCATCCCTATTTCATAAGCAGAAACCTTGAAACAAGCTCGCTCACCATCAATGGCCTCCGCTACCAGAAAGTCCCACTTTCTTACAACATCTTCACGGATGAGTTGATCACTTTTCAACCCATTCACAAACAAAAAATACTGATTCGCCCCGATAAAATCAATGCCTTTGAAATAGAAATCACGGGCAAGCACACCTTCGTTATCGTCCCCGAAAATCCTGGCTACCTGCACCACCGAAAAGGCATCTACGAAATCCTGGATGTCGGCAAAGTCAACTTGCTCCAAAAACACTACAAGCTGACCAAGCCAAAAAGGGAATTGAGTACCTACACCTCGGTTTTTTATGAAAAATCGGATTATTTCCTCCAAAAAAACAAAGAAATAAAACGCATCAGCAAACCCAAACAAGCCTTTGATTTTTTGGAACTTGACAAGAAGATCATCCGAAAACAACTTCGTGAAAAACAATTGATTTTTAGGGAAAACCCCGCAGCCTACCTTACTTTTTTGACCCAATTGTACAACAAACAAGATCTCCTTCCATGATAAAAAACTTACTGCTGGTTTTGTTGGGATGGATGCTGCTTTTGGGTCCCGCTTTTGGGCAGGTTGAATCTCCAGAGGGTGAAAAATTTTCCGGATTCTATCCCGGGATAAATTTCGATCGTTTTGCCCACCAAATTGAATCCTCCACTGCCTACCGCTTTTATTTTGACCTGTCTGAAGTCGAAAACATACTGGTAAATATCAATGCCAAAGACAATACGCTTTCCCAAATCCTTGAAGTGGTTTTTGAGAACAGCGATTTGAAATTTGTAATCGATGGCAAAAAAAGGGTTTTTATCACAAAGGGCTCAAGATTGGATTTCTCCTTGGGCAAGGATTTTTTTCAGATTGGTGAAAAAGGAGAACAAACTGACAGCCTTCAAGGCAATGATGAATTGAAAAGGGCTTTTACCCGAAACAAACTCTATGTCATCGGCAGCCCGGAAAAGAGCAATTCCGCGACTACCGCAACCCTGACAGGAAAAATCACGGGTCTGGAAACGGGGAATCCGGTTTCTGGTGCAGTAGTCTTTGAAAAAATAAATTATTCCAGGGCCATTGCCAACGAACAAGGACTATACAGTTTCACCCTTCCCAAAGGCCGGCATACCCTTTTTGTCCAGAACCTGGGTGGATTCGTGGAGCAGCGTCAAATCAATCTCCAAGGAGATGGGAGTTTGGATATGGCCATCGAGGAAAACATCATCTCACTTTCCGAAGTGGTCGTCAGTTCCGAGAAATTGACAAATGTTTCCAGACCGGAAATGGGTGTGCAATCCCTAAGCATGAATACCATGCGGAAACTCCCGGCAGTATTGGGTGAAGTGGACATTCTGAAGGGGTTGCTCACGCTGCCCGGCGTCAACACGGTCGGAGAAGCCAGTGTGGGATTCAATGTCCGCGGTGGAGCAGCCGACCAAAATCTGATCTTGTACAACAACACGACGATTTATAACCCCGCCCACCTCTTTGGGCTTTTCTCGGCTTTCAATCCCGACATGATCGAAAGTGTGGACCTTTACAAAGCGGGTGTACCCGTCAAATATGGGGGAAGACTTTCCTCCGTGCTCAATGTAAATGCCAAATACGGAAGCAAAGAAAAACTGAAAGCAAGCGGAGGCATTGGCCTGATGACTGGCAGACTGACGCTTGAGGGGCCTATCGGGGACAAGACGACCTTCATCATCGGGGGAAGGTCCACGTATTCCAACTGGCTTTTTGATCTTTTGGAGGAGAAAACGGATTTCCGGGAAGGAAGGGCTTCTTTCTACGATTTGAATTTCAACATGGAGCACCGACTCAATGACAAAAACATCATCCGGTTGAACAGCTACATGAGCAAGGACAATTTCCGTTTTGACCAGGACACTTTATTCGGCTATCAAAACCAAAACGTCAACCTTAGCTGGACGCATTATTTCAGTGAGCGACTGGAAGGTGAGTTTGTCATCGGACAGGACCGGTACAAATTCGGAATAGAAGGGAGAGACAATCCACTGAACGCCTATGATTTTGGATTTGACATCCAGCAGGATCATCTAAGGGCAGATTTTGTGTTCGAAAAAGACCTCAAGCATACCCTGAATTTTGGATTCAGCAGCATTCGCTATGGCCTAAGACCTGGTTATATCGATCCTTTCGGTTCTGCATCCATCGTCAACCAGGAGAAGGTAAACTCAGAGCAAGCTTTGGAAACGGCCCTTTATTTCGGCGATGACTTCGAGATCAACGACCGCATCTCCGTCAACTATGGTTTGCGCTACGTCATCTACAATTCCCTTGGACCAAATACGCTTAAAACCTACCAACCTGGACAAGCCATTTCTGAGTCCACCGTCATCGGAGAAAAATCCTACGACAAAGGTGAAATCATGAACACCTATCACGGCCCTGAATTTAGGATTTCGGGAAGGTACAATCTGGATAAATTCTCCTCGATCAAAGCCGGATACAACACCATGAGGCAGCATATCCATTTGCTGACCAATTCCTCTTCCATTTCCCCAACCGATACTTGGAAACTCAGTGACCCCAACATCAGGCCGCAATGGGGAGATCAGATTTCATTGGGATACTACCGGAATTTGAAAGCCAACACTTATGAGTTTTCGCTCGAAGTCTATCATCGGTCGATGAAAAACCTGATCGACTATCGCTCGGGTGCTTCCTTGGTCCTGAACAATGACATCGAACAGGACATCCTGAGAACCGACGGAAGGGCTTATGGTGCGGAGATGATGCTCAAGAAAAACAGCGGTAAACTCAATGGCTGGATCAGTTACACCTATTCACGATCTCTTCTGCGAACAGCGGGAGATGAAACAGCAGAAAAAATCAACGGAGGAGAATATTATCCCAGCAATTTTGACCAGCCCCATAATATCGTCCTTGTCGGCAATTATGAATTGAGCAAAAGAGTCGGTGCCGCTGTCAATGCCAACTATTCGACCGGGAGACCCGTCACGCTTCCCGTGGCCAAATTCGTCTACGGCGGCTCAGAAAGAGTCTTCTTCTCGGATAGAAATGCCTATAGGATTCCCGATTATTTCCGGGTAGACCTTTCCATGAACCTAGAGGGCAACCATAAAGTCCGAAAACTGGCACACTCCTCTTGGTCACTTGGCGTTTACAATGTTTTGGGCCGAAAAAATCCCTATTCGGTTTTCTTCACACCCGTCAACGGGGTATTGAAAGGCTACCAACTGTCGATATTTGCCCAACCGATTCCATTTGTGACCTATAATTTCCGCTTCTGATGCCGAACCATAACTGTCAAATCTCATTTTTCCTTTTGCTCATGGTCCTTTTTTTTGGCGGATGCAAAGACCCTTTTGAGCCTGAATTTGCGGAAACGGATATTTCTCAATTGGTCGTGGAGGGATTCGTGGAAACGAATAGGGCCGAATCAAAAATCCTCCTTAGCCGGACTACGCCCATCAGCAATGCCACCGACCAACTTATGGAATCCGGAGCACAAGTATCGCTTGAATCGGATTCGGGAACCCAATGGGATTTTAATGAAACGGCATTGGGTGTGTACACGCATACAGGTTTTTTTGATACCCAAAAAAAATATAAGCTGAAGATTGTCCTGAAAAACAACCAACAATATACTTCCGAGGAGCTCATGCCAATCGTCAGTCCGGAGATTGAAGAGATAAACTTCAGGAAGAATGAGGAAGGGGTTGAAATCCTTCTCAGCACGAAAGGGACGTCGACCTCCGAATATTTTTTGTGGGAATATGCCGAACATTGGATTTTCAGACCACGCATCCAAACCATCTACATCTACAATCCGGAAACAAAAGAAGTAGACTTCCGAAAACCAGAACAATCCATCAGCCTTTGCTGGACCGACAATCTATTCCCCAAGATCGTCTTGGAGAATGCGGGAAGGTATTCAGGCAATTTCATCTTTCAGAAACCGATTGTCAAGATTCCCAACCTCTCCGAAAAATTGATGCAGCGCTACAGCATCAATGTGCGCCAAAAGGCCATCTCGAAAGAAGCTTTTGATTTTTGGGAAATTCAAAGGAAAAACTCAGACGATATCGGAGGCATCTTCAGTCCATTGCCATCACTTATAGGAGGCAATTTCAAGAATATATCCAATGCAGCAGAAAATGTCATCGGATTTGTCAGCATGGGACAATCCAGCGAAAAAAGGTTGTACATCAATGTCGCGGATGTATTTCCCTGGCCGGTTTTCATTCCGGAATACGAGTTCTGTCAGGTAGAAACAACACCTACCTTTATGGCAAATTACGAATTCAAATTTGGTTCTGGTGTGTTTATTCCAGCCGTTCCGGAAATTGCAGGCACCACCACCATAGGTTACAAGGCTGCATCCACAGCATGTACCGATTGCACATTGAGAGGCTACAATGTAAAACCTGTCTTTTGGGAAGATTGAATGCCGATTTTATTGAAAAAAACGATTTAAGACCAAATCCAAAATGATTTCTTCACTACTGAAACACATTTCTTTTTTCATTCTGCTGATCCAGGCTTTCCCACTTTTTGCCCAGGAGATCCAAGAAGAAAAGGTGTATGTGCACCTGAACAAAACCATCGCCATCACGGGGGAATCGATTTGGTTTGACCTTCGGGTGGCAACTTCCTCCGGGGAATGCCATTCCAGAATCGTCTATGGAGAATTGGTCAATCGGGAAGGAAAGGGCGTTCAACAATCTATTTTTACCTTGGAAAATGGAAAAGCAGAAGGAAGTTTAGAAATCCCGGGTAACCTTGTTTCCGACCATTATATCTTGCGATTTTATACCCGCATCAGCCCAATGATGGGAAATGAAGGAATTGACAATCAGTTTATCACCGTCATCAACCCCAAGAACCCACCAAAAACCGGCACAAATAAGACCAGTGGATTGCTCCATTATTCACCAAAAAAAGCAAGCCTCCAAGAAAACCTGATCTCCGAAAGTAATGCCAAAAAACGATCCATGTTGACACCTGATCTCGGGGGAATGGAAGGGGAAAACATGACGATTTCCGTCTCAATAAAGAATCCTTTTCTGCTGGATGATTTTAAGGGGAGGTTTAATAGGGAGATTTACCAGGCGCAACAAGGGGATAAAAAATGGATCCCGGAGCCATTCGGCCATGTGGTCTTCGGCAAAAACCTCGTTGCCGAAATAGACACCACGGAGACATTTTTTCTCTCTTCCCATGGCAGCCAATCCGTTTTGAACACCGCCAAACCCAAGCCCAACGGTGATCTTTTCTTTGATTTGGGAGCGTTGAAGCAATATGATTACTTTATCATCCAATCCTCCAAATGGGAGCAACAGTTGAATTTCTCCATACAATCCCCTTTTTGCACTTTGAAATTCAAAGAGGACTTTGTTTTCCCAGAACTCATCTTGGAAGAAAAAGACAGGCCTTTTTTACTGGACCTGATCGCTGCGGGGAAAGTCTCCCCCTATTTCTATCAGCCAAAATCAACTGATTTTCAGTCAATTGTCACGGGATTCGTAGCGGATAAAACGTATTTGCTGGATGATTATACCAGATTTGACAAGTTGGAAACCGTGTTGCGGGAATATGTACCGGAGGTGGCCGTAAGAAGCCAGTCCAAAAAAACAGTCTTCAAATTACTGAACTCCCCAATCAGTAGTGTTTTTGAACAAAACCCATTGATGCTGATCGATGCCATGCCGGTGTTTGACAGCGATGTAATGGCCACATTCAACCCGGAAAAAATCCAAAAACTGGAAGTGCTTTCCAGGGAATTTTTTCTCAATGCCGATAGATTTGCCGGAGTGCTGAGTTTCACCTCTTATGAAAATGATTTTGGGGGATATGAGCTTCCTGCCACTGCTTTGTATTTGAACTACCCCCTGATTCAGCCAAAAAAAGCGCTTCAATCTCCACATTTCAATGCCAAAAGAGACCAAAGCAATTTCCCGGATTTCAGGAATGCTTTGTTTTGGAAATCAGAGATCATTTCCACTGCTGACTTTGACCAGATTTTCACCTCAGAAATTCAAGGGGAATTTGAAATCACCATCAGCTTTTATGATGAAAAGGGTGATTTCAAGATGTTTCGGGATGGATTTGAAGTAAGAAATTGACTAGGTTTTTTTCCTTAGTCCAAATCCTTCTTATTGAACTCGGTCTTCATGAATTCCTGAAGTTTCAATTGGTAACCAGCCGCATCTTGGGCATATTCAGGCACCATGGATTTCTTTTCGGGGAAAGTTTCCATATGCAACGTCTGCGTTGGGAAGGCAAACCTTACCCCAAGTTCATTGGCCAATTTCAAAATCCTGATCAACAATTCATGCCTTGCCTGCAATTCGGCGGCCCAATCCGGGACACGGAAAAACACGTAGAACATCACATCGAGGCTATACGCTGACAAATTATTGAAGTAAATATTGAAGTTCTCCTTCCGTGTATCCGGATGGGCGATCACGATTTCCCTCAGTCCATTCACAAAAGCCTCCACCAATTCCGGCGGTGTATCATAGGTAATGGTGAGGGTCGTGTAGAAGCGCCTGTACTGTCGGAGACCGTGATTGTCAATGGTGGCATCCGCGATTTTTCCATTGGGAATATAGGTTACCGAATTCCTGAATGTCCTTACCCTGGTGGAGCGAAAACCGACTTCCTCAACCGTCCCATCCACATCACCACTTGTAATCCAATCTCCGACTTGAAAGGGTTTGTCGATAAAGATCATAATGGACCCAAAGAAGTTTTTGATCGTATCCTGGGCGGCCAAAGCAAAAGCCAAACCCCCGATCGAAAGACCGGTCAAAAATGGCAATATGTCAATCTCCAGGCCTTCCTTTAAAATATAGAGTGTTCCTACGATGAGCACAAAGGCCTTCATCGTTTTTCTTACCAGAGGAACCAATTGGTCATCCAGTGTAGAATCTGTTTTACTGGCAAGCCTGGCGAAATAAACTGCCACGATTCCCACGATTTTGTAAAACACAAGGGTAATGATGAACGGTTTTGCGGCACTGATCAGCATGGTAATCCAAGAGACCACCTCTATCGGCAACTGCAGCAGCCTGATAAAAAGCGATAGCAGCATGACAACAAAGTAAATACTTGTGATCCTGGCCAAGGGAAGCAAATATTTCTCTCCGGTTTCACCATAATTGAAGCGCTCGAGGAAATGCAATAGCCCTCTGTCCACCAAAAAAGTAATCACTTTATGGAAAACAAAAAGCATCAATATCAGAATCAAAATACCCGCCAGTTGCCAGAATTGAAGGCCAAAGTAAACCTGATTGCCCAGCTTGGGCAATAGATTCAATAATTTTCCCGTCCCGAAAGGATAGGTTTCCTGATGCAGTTCGTTGATCTGTGAAACGGAGAAAGCACTGAATTTCCATTCTCTACCTTTTTTCTCCAAATAAATGCTGGGAAGGCGCTTGGCATCAAAAAAATATCTTGCCTGATTATTCTTGAGAGAGTCTAGGTAATTCGGCTCATTGGGGACCTCGTTCAGCCTGACATAAATCCCCTTTCCGTCAAAAATCTGTTTCAATTTAATGGTTAATTTTACCGCTTCCGCCTTTTCTTTGGAAGAGAGGGAAAGCGACTTTGAAGCCGCCTCCGGCTCGTAATTGTCTGGCCTTAGGTTGTAAAAAAAGGTAAGTGTTGTATTGTAGGGCGAACTTAAATTGTGGTATTCTTTTGGATCAACCGGGATCTGGTTTTCATCCAGAATGACTTGCCCCATCCCAGGAAAGGCAACCATAAAAAAAAAAAGAATTGAAAAAAGAATTGAAAAAAGAATTGAATTACTATTAAGCATCATAAACGTTTTTGTATTTCGAACACAAAAATAGATATACTAGCCGGATACAAAAAATTTTATCAGAAACATATCCCATAAAGGACGCGACTTGGACTCTTGTGATTTCTAAAAAAACAGACTGCCTTCCTAAGGAAGGGCAGCCTGTTTGATATGTACATTGATTTATTTGCTGTAAAGCAGGGATTTGTTAAGGTTTTCACCGTTGTTTTCAAACCAATCTTGGTTTGTCAAACCGCCTGAAACTGCCCAATTCCTGAATTTTAGATAGCCTTTTGAAAAGTCAACCCCTTCCACAACGTGACTAATCGTTTTAGGCACGTACAGCCCCCAATTGAGTCCGTCAACGCTTTTGTAATAGACACCCCTATTGGGATCCGTTCTATCTTTGTTGCTTCGGAATATTTTTATATCAGCCAAATCGGTAGGTTTTCCACCTAAGAGATGGACTTCTTTTCCCCTCTCCCCATTCCCAATAATCATAAAGGGGTTGTACGGAAATGATCCCAGTTCTTTTCTGCTCAATGCGTTTTTAAATATCATTTTCACAACTAGGGTATCTTCCTTATCATGGTTCCTTTCACTAAGAAAAACATTCGCCATTCCAGGCATTTTGAAGTTGGCATTGTCAAAAACAATCAATGAAGAAGTTCTTTGGCCCGATTCCAGACCGTTTGACAGTGTTTTGATATATCCTTCTGAATGTCTGTATCCAGTTACTTTTTCCACACTCTCGGGCGAAATAGGGAATTCAATCCCAAATCCGTTTTTATTGTTCGCACCAGTAGCCCTGATGACCACTTTCAGTTCCAGCTCCTTTATCAGATTATTTGAATTGGTTATTTCCTTTACATTGTACCCCAACACCAAATCATTCATGTCAAAATCTCCATAACTTGGCCATAGATCCTCAAACATCAATGTGCCAAAAACACCCTTTCCTGGTGAGAAGTTATCAAATGCGCGATCCTTGTCATTTGGATAAAGGTCCAAGATATCATCCACACCATCAAGATCTGAATCCTTTGAATTATTATTGCCAACTGGTGCATAATCAGCAATACTGACACCTGTTATTGGATTCCACTTGGCATAAAAAACAACATCATTGAAATCATGATCACAACTGCTTTTGTCCCTTAAGAGGTCTTCCCAACCCATAAGCAGCACCCTTTCGGTTTGGTCATATAAGAACACCATGTGCTCTCTCAAGTTTGGGTCTTTGACAATGGAATTCAATTCAGCTTGTGAATAAATGACTGCATTCCCCTTTGTCAAAACCCCTTTCCAGCCATCTGCAATGAGAAACCAACCCACATTGGTGTCTTTGGAAAAACCACCACCAGGCAGATCCCCTTTTAATTTAACCTTGTCTCCAGATTTCAAAGCAGAAATATTGGGATAGATAATTGTTAGGTTTTTGATGTCTGCAGGTATTTTTGGTTCCTGGCCATTCTTATAATAATAGTATCCAACAGCATTCTTGTACCCTGCCCCATTGTGGACGAAGGTGATCCAAACTTCTGCATCCTCATTTAAAAAAAGTTGTCTCTTATATTTATTGCTGAGAATTTCGGGATTGTGCTTTCTGACGTCTGATCTTTCCGGCAAATTTGCGGTTACACGACGAAGAAATTCTGCGTTTATCAGATCACTTTGGCTAAAGTATTCGGGTCTCCCATTTTTGTCCCAAGTCCCCAATGTGGAAAAGTCTTCTGTAACGGATGAAAGCCGCAAGTAACTGGAATTTAAATTCGCTTCCTGGGCAGCAATTGCCTCAGGATTCGAAGCATCTATTTTGTGGATGATTTTGGAACCCACGACAGGAACCACGACAAGCGGCACTGCTCCGATGAAATCGGTTGCCAGCCATATTTTCTCCAGACTGGAAGGCAAGCTCAAAGTTGTGGTTCCTACGCCATTGTTGTCCAAATAAATGGATTGAATAAAATTTCCATTGTCAAAGGGGTTGCCGTCATAAATAGAATAGGTTATTTTTCCCAGTGGGACATTCACCCTTAAAAAGGACCGGATTTCCAAATCCACATTCTTCGAGGTCGAAAAGTCAAATCCATCGGGTGGTTTGATCCCCGAGTAGCCTTCTAACACTTCGTTTGGATTTGTGTCCGATTGGTTTTCATGTATTTGACAGGACGTCATTGCCATCAATACCATCAAAACAAGTAGATAACCTTTTCTAAGTACCATAATATTCTTTTAAATTCAAGTCACAAAAATAGTGCGTTCAAACTAATTCATTTATTTTTCTCGATAAACACCCCATTTTATTCGATCAAATGAATTTTGATGAATTCACTCTTCAGAAATCAACCCAATTAGGGTTTTTTTATAGGTGTTGCTCATCGGTAATTCTTTGTAGTTCACAAAAACACTTTTCCTGCCTATTTTTTGAATTTTATTAAGCTTGACTGCATAGCTCCTGTGTATTCTGCTAAAATCCTTCCGAGGCAATTTATCCAGCAGGGATTTCATTGTGATATGTACAATGTGTTTCTTTTCCAATGTATGCACAATCATATAATCTGCAGAGGCTTCTATGATCAAAACATCTTCAATTTTGATCTTGACAACCCCTCCATCTTCTTTTGAAAACAAATGTGTGGATTCATTGACGTTTGGTTTTTCTGCAGCATACATTCCGATTGCCTTTTGAACCCCTTTTTTTAACTTAAGTTTATCAATGGGTTTGACAATATAATGAACGGCATCTTGTTCAAAGGCCTCAAAAGCATATTGTGGTTTAGAAGTTACAAAAATGGTAAGCGGCTTAACCTTCAGCTCCTGTAAAAACTCTATCCCACTCTTTTCAGGCATTTCCACATCCAAAAAAATCAAATCAACTTTTTGATTGCGGGTTAGGTCCAAGCCTTCCATGGGACTTCCACAAACACCTACCAAATCCAATTCTGGGATTTCGGAAATATATTTTCTTAGGAGCTCACGTGACAATAAATCGTCATCTATTATTATACAATTCATTGAATAATTTTAGTTGGCGCAAATTAAACCCGGGATAGGCATTAGATTTCCCAATGGGGCTTGAAACTGCAAGAAAACCTGACTAATTGAAAAGCAATGCATATTATTATTAGGGTGAAGTCAAAAATTGTAAACAAAGACTGATTTTTGGGCAGTTTCAGGCTGAATTAGAATTGCTGATGCATCACACGGGCAATAAAGTAATCATGGAGGATGGCCTATGATCTGGGTGAATTTTAGGTTTTAATCCGATTTACTCATTTTTTTCTAAATCGGGAGTTTATACTCTTTAAATCGGAATTCTTCCACATTGTAGATGATGTATTCATTTGTGGCTGGAGAATATTTTACTTCTATTTTTCCAGTACCGCCGATGGGTTGTGCGTTGAGCAACTCTCCCTTGAGATCATATAAATATATAAACTCCTGTGTTTTATCAATCAATACAAAGAGATTTTTGTCCCCGCCAAAGGAGAAAAATTGAAATGCCATCTCTTCTGCGGAAATATCCTTGGTAAACAATACTTTGTATTCCGAATCCATGATGGTCACCTTGTTGTATTCCTGCACCACAAAGAGGTATCGGTCATTGTTTTGATCCTTTACCAAATTGAACTTGCTTTCGCGATCAGGCCGCAACAATTGATTTCTGTAAGTGAGTTCTCCCCTGAAATTTACCTGGACGACTTCTCCATCTTTGGTGATGGTGACGATTCTAGTGTCTTTTGCACTCCCTCTCTCGAGAAGGATATAATCCGTGGTGAGGGCATCGCCAAGTCGAATGGGACTGCCTATTTGTGCTTCTCCCCTTCGGTTGAAAAGATAAAGTTCACCTTTGCTGCTGAGCGCAAGCATTTGGTCCCCAACTCCTGCAATTCGGTGATGTGCCGGGACGGTGGCAAGCGGACCATTCACTTTTTTGGGATTCCATCCGTCCAAAGCCTTCCCTTGGTTATCCAACAGGAATAGGTTTCCCGCTTCGGTTGCCACGAAATAGCGGTAGTCCTTATTGTTGCTGTAATCTACCAGATTGAGGTGCGTAATGGCTTCTTCGGCTGGATTCACAGGGAATCCAGGAATGGAAACGCCGAAGCGATCAATGGCGTAAATATTTCCACTGGTGGCAAAAAGCAGTTGGAGCTTGCCGTTTTTGTAATAATCGATCTGGAAAACTTCCGAAACGACGGGCCCGTCCAATTCCTGAGAAAACACCACCTCTCCCTCAGAGGTGATTAGGTAGAGCTTGTTCAATTCGTCTTGGATGACAAACTCCACACTTTTGTCATTGAAATTCTGGATGCTTTTTGGGCCATAGAGCAGTCGGTCACTGAATTGAACCGATTTGTTTTCGGTGAGCACCACACTCTGCACAGATTTAATGGGATCCAAATTGTAGCCAAACGCCAAATTGACTTCGTTTTTACCGTCCTTGCCGCTGACATTCATGGCCACCATATCCATGGATTTTAGCTGTGGGGCATATTTTTGGAAAAACACTTTCCAATTGGGAAGGCTCATTTCGACGACGCTGTTCCAGATCCGTGGCACATTGATCACGAAATTAAACCATGCAGCACCCGAAACCCCTTGGACAAATCGCCGCTGGGCGATGGATTTACCCCAGGTATTGTCGCTGTATACATCATCGATGAATATTTTCAGGGATTTACTGCTGTTGGCAAAGACGAGCATATTTTCCATCCCTGTGATGTAGGTGTCTCCAAAGCCCATGAATTTGCCGTCAAACAAATGTGCGGGGAAATCTGACTCAGAAATCATGAAAATTTCTTGGTTTTGGTAATAATCCACGGGGATCAGGGACAAATCAATTTTCTCCAGACCCAGATTAAATTCCTTCAGCAGCTGAATCTGCTTGTCCACCTGATCGGACTGGATCAAAAGTACCCGATCCTGGGGCTCGTTGCCGACAGTTTCCAACATCAAGTAGGCCAATTGTCCCTTCAAATTTTCCATAAACCCCTTTTCAATCAGGTTTTTCTCAATATCACCAGTCAAGGTACTTCTTGGCTGAAACCCATGATTTTCAATTTGTTGGAGTTGTTCTACATTTTGGACTTGGTACTGGAAATATGCTGCGGTTCTATTGGAAATGTAATTGCTAAAAAACTGTCCCTGAGTGGACGCCAAAGGCTTAAAATCGATCTTTTGACCATCCAAAAACACCGCTATCCCGTCAAGGACAATTTTATTTTCGGCAAACTTAAGCTCCAGATTTGCCGCCAGTTTGTTCTTTGAAAAATTCTGGATCAAGGGCATTTGGGCCTCGCTGCTGATTCCCGCGACCAAATTGGACAGTCCCTTGCTGCTCAGTCGAAAGACGCCTAGTCCTTTTGGAGAGGGGAGTTCGGAAAACAATTCCTTGTACTCGTCCTTGAAATTGCTCAGGGGGTTGTCTTGTGAAAAACGGATGGCTTCTTCCACCAAAAATGAGGTATAACTTGCGACCAGGACATTCCCGATTTTGGAATATGTCAGGTTTCTTTCAAGGTTTGTGCTTTGAAATTCGAAAATCTCAATGTTGCTGTAATTTCTTTTGACAATCTTGGATAAATCAGGAAGATTTTCTTCCAATTCTTTGATAAAGGATTCGTCTGCCCCTTTTTTGAATGCGATGGTGAACAAAAAATCAAACTCGTCCCTACCGACGGCATGTAAGGATATCGCCATTTGGTTGCCCTTTAAGGACCGATCCAAACTGCCGGACCTTCCTACCAAACTGTCCAGAGAGACCAATTGGTCTTGAATATTTTTGATTGAGGGCAATTCGGAAAGTCTCTGCCAAATCGGCTGGGTGACCAATTGGTTCCAAGCCTTGATGGGTTCCTCTGTTTCAAACACAAAAATAGCTTCGGACGAAATGAGCTCCAATGCATTTGTTTCTTTTGTAAAAAAACCCCCTTTGTACAGGAAGTAGGAAGCAGCTCCTAGGCTCAATACCAAAACGATGACTAAGATTTGCTTTATTATGCTCACTGCTGTCCTTTTATTTTTTGGGAAGTTAATTCAATCGGGGGCTAAAAAAATAAGAAAACCTGAAATCCCCTAAAAATAACCGGGGATTTCAGGTTGGATGCCGTTTGCAATTAGGCTTTTGCCAAATTGTCCAACACAGCCATTACTTCTTTGACGTGTCCTCTGGATACTTCCAAAAGGGCTTTTTCGTCAGCATTCAAATCCAGTTCAAGCACTTTTTCAACACCGTTTTTGCCCAAAATTACCGGTACTCCCAAGTAACAATCGTCGATGCCGTACTCTCCTTCAAGTTTGATACATACTGGAAAAACCCTTCTTTGGTTTTTCAAAATAGCTTCCACCATCTGCGCTGCCGCTGCTCCTGGAGCATACCATGCGGAAGTTCCCATCAGTTTCACCAATTCTCCTCCTCCGGATTTTGTTCTTTCGATGATCGCATCCAATTTGGATTTTTCGATCAATTCAGTCACGGGAATCCCCGCTACTGTGGTATATCTTGGCAATGGTACCATGGTATCACCATGTCCACCCAAAAGGATGGCTTGAATTTCTTTGGGAGAAATATTCAACTCCTCTGCGATAAAAGCCCTGTATCGGGCTGTATCCAATATTCCAGCCATTCCAATCACCTTGTTTCTAGGCAGTTTGGAAGTAATGTGTGCCTGATATGTCATGACATCCAAAGGATTGGACACCACGATGATGATGGCATTGGGAGAGTGTTTTACGACACTTTCTGTGACGATTTTCACGATTCCTGCATTGGTTTGAATCAAATCGTCTCTGGTCATTCCTGGCTTTCTTGGAAGACCAGAGGTGATCACGATGACATCCGAATTCGCAGTTTTGGAATAATCGTTTGTACTTCCTACAGTTCTGCTGTCATACTGGTTGATGGGGGCTTTCTGCCAAATGTCCAAAGCTTTGCCTTCCGCTACACCTTCTTTGATGTCCAACAAAACAATTTCTTGAGCAATCTCTCTGTAAGCCAAAACATCGGCGCAAGTCGCTCCAACATTTCCTGCTCCAACTACGGTTACTTTTGTCATAATCTATGATTTATATTTAAAATTTTAACTGTTTTATAAAAGCGATGCTAAGTTATTAAACAAAGGACATTTAATAAAGCAATCCTTTGATAACTTGCCAAAAGGTAAAAAGATGTGACGGCAAGGGTAATTTTTAGACCAATCGATGGAAAGTTTCCCCTTTCTTCGCCTTTGGTCCAAATTCTTTTTTGATTTCCGCCATGACATTCCACGGACAAACTGTTTGACCGATCATCCAATTTGATCTCCGGGCAAGGCCATTGTGCAGATACGATTTGAGGATAAAAACTTCCTTATCCTTTGTCAAACATCTCTCCCAGATTAAAGAACCCGAAAGAGTTCTGGTAGGATTTAAAGAGCCTTTGGTTGTTTTGGTCATAAAACTCAGACAGGGAAGTCATCATTTTTGCCTTGATTTTTGGATTTGTATTGAAAATCTCCTGAATGGAAAAATGGGGAATGACCATAAAATCCGCCTCTTCCGAACTCACCATTGCGGTATAGATCCGTTTGGAATTTTCCAAGAGTGAATTCTCGCCAAATGCCTCCCCCTTTCTGACTTTCTGGATGATTTCAAAATTGCCTTTGATGTCTAGGGTGAGGTTTACCGTCCCGGATTTGATCAGGTACAGTGCTTGGCTGGGATCATTCCTAAAAAAGACAATCTCGTCCTTCAAATATTTGCGGTTATGGATGGCTGGGAAAAAACTCGCCATTTCAACGTCTTTCAACTTCTCAAAAAACCTGATTTGACACAAAAATTGAAATACTCCCAATTCTTCCGAGCTGAAAGTTTTAGAAAATGGATTGATCATGTTATGTTTTTTTGAAATATAAAGTGCGTTTGGTATTGGCATCACATTTAAACCTGTCACTGATCCTGTATCCCATCACCCAGGCGATTTGATCTCCTGAACACAAAACCGTTACGGTTTTTTTGTGGATGAGCGGGATCTTCAAATCTATCAATAAATCGCTGATTTTTTTTTCGTTTTTCATCCCTAAGGGAACAAACTTATCCCCCAAGGTCCATTTCCTTACCGTGAGGGGAAATTCCAAGCGGTCCATGTCCAGCATTGCATTTTCCCTGGCCCTGTCCAACTCATGTTCCCCGCGGAGGTGGATCAATTCATAATGATGGTTTTTGATTCGGATTTGGATGTCCGTCGCTTGGATATCGATTGGTTCCAATTCAAAATCATCCGAGCCCACGATCAGCATTTCCCTGTCCAAGTTGATGAAGTGGGTCTGAGAAAAATAGGTTTTGCCAGGCTCCTTTTTTTGGATCCCCTCCATAATCGAAACCACATCCGAATAGTTGAAGCCGTATTCCCTGAGCCAGTAATAAAGCATCGAATTCTTGCCTGGGAGGAATTCAATCGCATCCAAAGGGAGATAAAAGTGGTCTCCTTCCTGACGGACCGCATTTTTCTTCCATTCCCCGAAAAAATAAAAAAAGGCCCTTCCTGTGTCCTTAAGTCTCTGAAAGCTGAGATCGATGGCCGACAAGCCGTCCGGAAACCCTTCAGCAAGCAAAGGGATCACCTGGTTTCTCAGGAAATTTCGTTTGTATTCATTCTTGAGGTTGCTGCTGTCATTCCGCCAAACCTTCCCGTTTTCCTCGAGATATTTCTGGATTTCCACCCGGCGAAAGGGCAGCAGTGGTCGGACGATATTGCCCCTTCTATCGGCCATTCCATAAAGCCCTTCGATACCTGTCCCCCTCAATAAATTGAGCAGCTTGGTCTCAATCTGATCTTCAAAATGGTGGGCAACAAGCACTCCCTCAAAATGATGCTCCTTGATCAACTCCTCAAACCATTGGTACCGGAAATCCCTGGCACCCATTTGGACGGATTGGTTTCTCTCTTTGAAATCATCTTCTTTTGTTTTATTGACAAAAACAGGAACCCCCCACTCTTCCGCCAGCTCCCGGACAAAAGCCTCATCTCCCTGACTTTCCTGACCCCTGAGCTGAAAATTGACATGGGCGAGGGAAAAATCAATTCCGGCAGCCTTCAGCAAATTCCCCAGACAGACACTGTCCATTCCACCGCTGATGGCAAGGAGATAAGGTTTGTGGGCATCCAAAAGATTTTTTGAACGTATATGTCGGATAAAGTCGTCAACCATGAACCAAAAATACCATTTTTGGTTAATTTTGCCGCTGACAAATAGCCAAATGATCAAAAACACCCTTATTCTTTTATTTATCCTCCTTTCCTATTCTCCCCAAGGGCTCTTTGCCCAAGCTGGAAACATGTTGGAAATACAGCAGGCGGAAGTACTTCTTGGGGCCAGAGGGTTTGAAAGATTGATAGGGGATGTCAAAATGAAACACCAAAATTCCCTTATCTATTGCGATTCCGCACATTTTTATCGGGCCGAAAACATGGCAAAGCTTTTTGGAAACGTCAGGATCATCGATCAAAAAGACCCGGTCACCACCACCAGCAGGTATGCCGAATATGATGGAAACACACGCGTTGCCAAATTGAGAAACAAGGTGGTTTTCAAAAATGAAAGCACTACGCTTTACACTGATTTCCTGGACTACAACCGGGCAACCGGTATTGCCAATTATTTCAATGATGGCAAAGTCGTGGACAGCACCAATGTCCTGACCAGCGAAAATGGGGAATATGAAACCGCTCTCGAAAAAATCACCTTTACCGACAAGGTGGATTTGGTCAACCCGGATTACACCTTGAAAACGGATTACCTGATTTATAGAACCATCCCGAAAACTGCAGAGACGATCTCCATCACCAATATCATTTCCAAAGATGGAAATAAATTGAATGCCCAAAAAGGGAGTTTTTACGATACCGAAAACAAAATCTTCACCTTCTACGAAGGGGATGCAGAAAGTGAAACCAGCAGGGTTTCGGCGGAAACACTCTATTATGATGAGGGCAAAAACTATTATGAAGGAAAGGTAAACGTCAGCGTTTACAACAAGGAAAGGGAAGTGGAGATTTTTGGGGAAGAAGGAAAATACTGGGAAGAGCGCAAATACAGCGAGGTCTATGGCAATGCATTGGTTCGGAAGTACTTTGAATCGGACACCTTGTACATGATCGCCGACACCCTGATCTCCCAAGACCATGAATTGGCAGAACAAAGGCATTTGCTGGCTTTCAACAAGGTCCAATTGATGAAGGCCGACCTGTACGGAGTGGCCGATTCGATGGCCTATATTTATGCGGATTCCACCATACATCTTTATCAGGACCCTGTACTTTGGAACAACAAAAGCCAAATCACGGCAGACAGCATCCATTTTGTCATCGCAAACGAGAATATTGAAACCGCCTTTTTGAAGCAAAAAGCATTTGTCATCACCAAAGACACCCTCAATAATTTCAACCAGATAAAAGGGAGAAGGATGACCGGGAATTTCCTTGACGGAAAAATGAGCAAGCTGGATGTAGAAGGAAACGGGGAATCCCTCTATTTTGACCTTCTTAATGACAGCACCCTCAGGGGAGTAAACAAATTGCTTTGTGCCAGGATCCTGATGTATTTCACGGACGGGGAAATCAGCAAAATCAATCACCTGATCAAACCCGAAGGATCGTTCACTCCACCCCATATGATGAAGGAAGAACTGAAGAAATTAGAAGGCTTTGTGTGGAGAGAAGAAGAAAAACCCTCCATGGAGATCATCAATGCCTGGAGAAAGCCAAAAGAAAGAGACCCAGGTCGCTTCGATTTTTTCAACGAACCAAATGTGGTCATTCCTGCCCCAACGGATGAGGAAATACAGAAAGCATTGCTGGAAAAACAAAAAAAATAATCTGTAAGAATCCAATCGGCCGCTTTTTTGATCGATGGGAAAAGCCAAACGAAAGGCTTGTGAAAAAATTTTACATTGATTAACAAAATTTAACCCATAACCCTTCCAAAGTACAAACCTAATCGGTAAATTTATTCGTATTAATAAATAATTTCCTACACGAACATTCCCAGCTTATTGACAAAATTTTACATGAAAGCCCTCTTTTTCTTCTGTGCATTTCTGCTAATGCTCGCTCCATTTTTGGAGGCCAGGCAGATACGTGTGCTTTCTGAAAACATTGAGTTTACGGGAAAGATCGGTTCCTCCCAAAGAAAATCCATCATTCTCCAAAACGAAAGCAATCAGGCCAAGGAATATGTGCTCAAATTCCTTCGTGGAAATATTGGTTCTACCCAAAACATCAAACTTTGTATCGGGGACGAATGCTTTGATCCAAGAAAGGATCTGGCGAAGATAAAATTGACCCTTCAGCCAGGGGAAATATTCACGGACATGTATCTTGAGTTCTTCTTGGGGATCACCGAAACACGGGGGAATTTTGACCTGCATTTCACCAATACCGCAAACCTTCGGGATGTATTCATCATTGAAGCCGTTTACAACACCGTAAATCCCAATGCCAACGGCAATGACACTTTCCACAGAGACATCTCCATCGGTGAAGTCTATCCCAATCCGAGCAATAGAGTAGCCTATATCGATTATGAATTCAAAAATCCTGCGGCCTTGGCCAAAATAAGCATCAATAGTTTTATTGGAAACCCTATCGGAGAGTTCAGACTGGACCCCATGCAAAAAACCTTGGTGATCAACGTCAGTGAGTTAAATCCCGGGGTTTATTTTTACACTTTATTTGTGGACAACAAAAATATCGTCACCAAAAAGCTCGTTGTCAAGAAGTAGCTTCTACAAAGCACTCCATTCTAGGTTTGATACAAATTAATAAAACCTTATATTTGCGATTCCAAAAATCATGAAAAAACTTTCTCTCTATATAATTCCCATTCTCCTAGTTTTATCTTTGACCTCTTGTGGCAAATTCTACAAGCTGGAAAAAAGCACCAACTGGGAAGAATTGTATACCGCAGCCAATGATTATTATGCCGCTGGCGAATACAACAAAGCCATGATCCTGTATGACAAGGTCCTTCCGGTGATCCGGGGCAGTGAGCGTTCGGAATTGGCGGATTTCAATTATGCCTATTGTCATTACCGCACCAAAAGGTACATAGAGGCCGCTGGTTACTTCAATACTTTTTATCAGACGTATAACAGAAGCCCCTTGGCAGAAGAGGCCATGTTTATGAATGCCTATTCCCTTTATCTGGATTCACCGGATTTCAACCTGGACCAAAAAAGCAGCAGGGATGCCGTAAATGCCATCCAGCTTTTCATCAACAGGTTCCCCGAATCGGATTCCTACGAAAGAGCTACTGCCATGATCAATGATCTGCAAAAGAGATTTGAGGAAAAAGCCTATCAGGAATCTTCACTTTATTTCAAAATGACCGCTGGATTGTACCCAGGTGATTTTTATAGGGCTTGTATCATCAATTTTCAGAATTTCGCAAAATCCTATCCTGACAGCCAGTACAATGAAGAATTGGCTTACAAATTGGTGGAAGTATCTTCCGCTTACGGAGAAAGAAGTGTTTTTGACAAAAAAGAAGAAAGACTAAAAAATGCATTGGGCTTTGCAGACCAATTCAGAAGAAAATATCCTCAAAGTAAATACCTGGGAAAAATTGACGGTCTGGTCATCACAACCACCAAAGAGCTCACCACGCACCAGAAATTGAAACAAGATTACAATGAGCAACTGGCGAAAGCCAAAAAGGAAGCTGAGGAAAAGGCGGAAACGCCCGAAAGCGAAAAAAAAGAAAACAAATCTGAAATCAATCAATAAAATAAATATGGCAATCAATCCCTCCATCATCACAAGAGACTTGGATAAGATAGCGGCTCCTACAGACAATCTGTACGAATCCATTTTTGTTGTGTCCCAAAGAGCAAAACAAATCGCTTCCACCATGAAGGAAGAGCTCAACAACAAACTTTCAGAATTTGCCTCCACTGTGGATAACCTTGAAGAGGTTTTCGAAAACAAAGAGCAAATTGAAATCTCTAAGTTTTACGAAAGAATGCCAAAACCTACCAACCTTGCGATGGAAGAGTTCTTGGAAAAAAAGATCTATTTCAGATATCCAGTAGAGGAAACTCCAGATAAATGAGACTCAAAGGTAGGCGAATCCTTTTGGGCGTAACCGGCAGTATTGCTGCTTACAAATCCGCCTATCTCACCAGGTTACTGGTCAAAGAAGGGGCAGAAGTACGCATCGTCATGAGTACTTCTGCCCTTGATTTTATTACACCCCTTACCTTGTCCACGCTTTCCAAAAATCCGGTTCTCCACCAATTCCATGTGGAAGAAACGGGGGTATGGACAAACCATGTGGAATTGGGCCTCTGGGCCAATCTTTTTTTGATAGCACCCATCAGTGCAAATACACTCGCAAAATGCGCCAATGGCATTTGTGACAACCTGCTCTCCGCAACTTATCTTTCCGCCAGGTGCCCAGTGATGGTCGCTCCGGCAATGGATCTGGATATGTACCAACATCCTTCCGTAAAGGCAAACTTGGATAAATTGATTTCCTTCGGCAATATCGTGCTGGAAGCAGAAGACGGTGAGTTGGCCAGTGGGCTTTCCGGACAGGGAAGACTTATGGAGCCCGAGCATATTCTTGATCAGGTCATTGCCCATTTCTCTGCCGAAAAAAGCTTCGCTGGGCAAAAAGTGATGATCACCTCAGGACCAACACAAGAGGCCATCGATCCTGTGCGGTTCATCAGTAATCATTCCAGTGGAAAAATGGGCGCTGCACTCGCATTGGCATTTGCCAAAAAAGGAGCGGAAGTGCATGTGATATTAGGCGAGGGAGCGGTGAAACCCGCCCACCAAAACATTCAGATCCATCCCGTCAGAAGTGCAAGCGACATGTTCCAGAAGGCTGAAAATCTTCATTCCCAGATGGACATCAGTGTCTTTGCCGCGGCCGTTGCCGATTATTCCCCAAAAATTGCAGCCGTCGAAAAAATCAAGAAACAAGGTGA
This sequence comes from Rhodonellum psychrophilum GCM71 = DSM 17998, assembly GCF_000381545.1. Lineage (GTDB taxonomy): Bacteria > Bacteroidota > Bacteroidia > Cytophagales > Cyclobacteriaceae > Rhodonellum > Rhodonellum psychrophilum. Next base: position 28,810 of record NZ_KB906700.1, read on the forward strand.
AACCCTCACCTTGGAATTGGTCAAGAACATAGACATTGCCCTGAATTTGGGTTACAAAAAACTACCGCATCAGATCCACGTCGGTTTTGCGCTGGAGACCGAAAACGAGGCTTTTCATGCCAAGGAAAAATTGGCCAAAAAGAATTTTGACATGATCGTGCTCAATTCCATGAAGGATGCAGGCGCCGGATTCAAACACGACACCAATAAGGTGACCTTATTTTTCAAAACCGGGAACCCTCAAACCTCCAAAGTATTGCCAAAAGACCAGATTGCCGAATTGATCCTTTCGGGTATCAAAAGCCTTCCGGTCCTGATCTAAACTCAAATTTATGGTTATCTTTAAATTCCAAAAGATAAGTATGCGCGTTTTAGGAATCTCCTTTTTATTGCTTTTTTATTGCTTCAGTAGCTCTGCCCAAGAGTTGAATTTTACCGTCATCATCAACAGCGACCGTGCCAGAACACAGGAAAAAGATGTTTTTGAAGACATGAAAGTGAGTTTCGAGCAATTTTTGAACGGGCGAAACTGGACAGGAGATGATTTTCAGTCCTTGGAAAGGATCAAAGGCAACATGCTCATCACCATCAATGACATGCCTCAAGTTGGCTTCTACAATGCCACGGTGCAAGTGCAGACGGTAAGACCCATCTTTGGCACCAATTACGAAAGTATGGTATTTAATTTCATTGACAGAAATTGGTCCTTTGAGTTTTTACAATCGCAACCCCTGGAATTCAACCGATTTTCTTTTCTCAACAATATCAGTTCCATCCTGGCCTATTATGCTTACATGGCCATTGGAATCGATTATGACTCCTTCGCTTTGCGCGGTGGCGATTCCTATTTTGAAATCGCGAATGCTATCGTAAACAATGCACAACAAACCCCTCGTCCGGGTTGGAGCCAAAATCCGAGTGACAGGAGAAATCGCTACTGGCTAATCAATGACATTTATATCTCTTCCGTTTTCGCACCCATCAGGGAAGCGTATTACCTCTACCACCGAAGAGGGATGGACATCATACTCAGAGAACCTGAAGAGGCTTATAAAAACATATTGGCCGCGATCAAGTTGGTTTCCGATGCCAATCAAGCGCAACCCAACAGTATTTTCACCATTGCCTTTATCGATGCAAAAAGCGATGAAATCACCAAAGTCCTAAAGAAGGCATCAGCAGAAATCCGGACCGAAGCAGTAGGGTATTTGCTGAAAGTTGATCCCAATAATGCCAGAAAATACAATGACCTTCTGAAAGGTTGAGTTCAAATTGTTAGCTTTGCCTTGTAAAAAACAAACTCAATGCTCAAATCCCTCAGCATTACCAATTATGCCCTAATCCACTCCTTGGAAATGGAGCCCAGCAAATCCCTCAACATGATCACGGGAGAAACCGGTGCAGGAAAATCCATCATGTTGGGAGCAATGGGTCTTTTGTTGGGAAACAGGGCCGATACCAAAACACTTTTTGATTCCGGCAAAAAATGCATTGTCGAAGGCCAATTCTCCATCGAGGATTATGGCTTGGAAAGTTTCTTCGCTTTGGAGGAATTGGATTTTGAGATTTCCTGTATCATCCGAAGGGAAATCAGCCCCACAGGCAAATCCCGGGCATTCATCAACGACACGCCTGTCAAACTGGAGACGCTGAAAGAATTGGGAAAGGCCTTGATGGACATCCATTCACAGCATGACAATTTACTTTTGGGCGAAGGGGATTATCAATTGGACTTGATCGACGCATTTTCCCAATGCCAAGCAGAACTCACCGAATACCAATCGGCATACAAGGCTTACCAGCAAAACAAAAAAGCCTACGAAAAACTGTCACAGTCCGCCTTGGAACTGAACAAAGAGGCTGATTTCAATAAATTCCAATTGGAAGAACTTTCTAGCCTGAAACTCCAGGAAGGTGAGCAGGCCGACTTGGAAAGCATGCAGGAAATCCTGGAAAATGCCGAAGAAATCAAGACCAAGATCAATGAGATTTTGGCTGCCATCAATGACGATCAATTCGGGGCCATTCAGATGCTTGGGACGGCCAATCAGGGATTGCAACAATTGAGGAGGTATGCGCAGAAATTTGACGCTTTCAATGAACGCTTTCAAAGTGTACTCATCGAGCTCAAGGATATCGCCGAAAGCCTCGAAGATGAAGACCAAAATATCGAAGTAGACTTCGAAAAACTCGAAACCGTCAGAGATCGGTTGAGCAAAATCTATCACTTGCAGAAGAAGCACGGACTGGATTCTGTGGAAGCCCTGATCGTGTTGGAGCAAGAACTGGCGGACAAGGCATTTCGGGTAGATCACTTGGAAGAAGCCTTGGCCAAGCTCAAAAAAGAAATGCTGTTTTCTGAAAAATCAGTCCTTTCCAAAGCCGAAGCCTTGAGCAAGAAAAGAAAGTCGGGTTTCAAGCCCTTTGGCGATCAGCTCAGAGAATTGCTGGAACAATTGGGAATGGAAAATGCGCGGGTGGAATTTTCCGCCCAAACCATCGTACCTACCAAAAGAGGAATTGACCAAATCGACATCCTTTTTTCCTCAAACAAAGGAATCAAGCCCCAAGCCCTGAAACAGGTAGCTTCAGGCGGTGAATTTTCAAGATTGATTTTTGCCATCAAATACATCATGGCGGATAAAATGGCCTTGCCCACGCTGATTTTCGATGAAATAGATACGGGCGTTTCCGGGGAAGTCGCCCTGCAAATGGTCAGAATGATGCAGGATATCGCACGAAAACACCAGGTCATCTGCATCAGCCACCTGCCACAGGTAGCCGCCAAAGGGGATCAACATTATTTTGTTTACAAAGACAACAGTGCCGAAAAAACCATCAGCAAGATCAAATTGCTAAATCCGGTAGACCGCATCACGGAAATCGCAAAAATGATCGCCGGTGCAAATCCCTCTGCCACCGCTTTTGAAAGTGCAAGAGAACTTCTGGAAAAATAGCCATTGATCAATCAAAAAAAACAGGGCTTGGGAATCACTTTCTTTGACTACAGGTAGGGTAAAGGATGATTTTTGCAGACAAAAAACCGATCATTCATGGCCTAGGGGTTTTGGGTTATGCACTCCTCATAAATTTCCTTATTTTTACCGATTCAATTTGAACCAACCAAAAAAGAAATATCATGTCTGAGAATTTACTGAAAGGAAAACTGGGAATCATCACTGGCGCTTTGGACGAAAATTCCATCGCCTGGAAAGCAGCCCTAAAAGCAAAGGAACAAGGTGCCAAGTTCGTTTTGACCAATGCCCCGATCGCCATGAGAATGGGCGCCATCAATGAACTTGCACAGGAATGCAATACCATTGTGATCCCGGCAGATGCGACTTCCCTCGAAGACATTGAAAAACTATATACCGAAGCCAAGGAATATCTTGGAGGAGATTTTGACTTTTTGCTCCACTCCATCGGCATGTCCCCAAACATCAGAAAAGGCCGCTCTTATGGTGACCTGAATTATGATTGGGCGATGAAATCCTATGATGTCTCCGCAGTTTCTTTCCACAAGATGATGCAGGTAGCCGAAAAAATGGATGTGATGAAAGAATGGGGTTCCATTATTGGACTGTCCTACATTGCTGCGCAGCGCGTGTATCCTTTTTATACCGACATGGCAGATGCCAAAGCCTTGTTGGAAAGCATTGCCAGGGGATACGGCTATCGCTATGGAAAACTGAAAAAAGTAAGGGTGAACACCATTTCCCAATCACCGACCAAAACCACTGCCGGAACAGGAATCGGAGGATTTGATTCCTTCTATAATTTTGCAGAGACCATGTCCCCCTTGGGAAATGCATCCGCGGAATCCTGTGCAGATTATATCATCACGATGTTTTCTGATCTTACCAGAATGGTGACCATGCAAAATCTTTTCCATGACGGAGGCTATTCCAACACCGGGATTTCGGAAGAAATGATGGATAAATTGAAAGAAGTTTAATTTTCAGAAGCCTCTTTTGAGAGGCTTCTTCTTTTTTTGAATAGAACCCGCTTACAACAAAACGCCCTTACTAAAATGAACAACATTTTAAAAATTTCAACCTGCGCGTTGGCAGGACTTCTTATTGCTTGTAATCCTGAGAAAAAAGAAGTCGAAACCACTGCGCCGACAACAGAAATCTCTCAACTCGAAAAAGAGCACCTTTTGGAAATGGTCGGCTATGCGGAAAGCGTAAACCTTGGTCTTGTGGACGACACCATCAAGGGTAGCGCAAGAAGGGAAGCCAAAGGTAGCATTGGAGGGACTGAGGTCACCATAAACTATGGCTCTCCTGGAAAAAGGGGAAGAACGATTTGGAACGGATTGGTCGCTTATGACCAAGTTTGGGTAAGTGGCTCACACTGGGCAACTGCAGTCACCTTTTCGAAAGATGTGGTAATCGATGGCACCGAGGTAAAGGCTGGAACCTACGCTTTCTTCACTATACCGGGAGTTTCGGAATGGACGGTGATCCTGAACAAAAACTTTGATCAACATTTGGCGGATGAATATGATGAAGTGGAGGATTTAGTAAGAATCATTGTGCAACCAAAAGAGCTTGATCATGAAGTTCAACGATTGACTTACGAAGTAGAAAAGACCTCAGATGCCGATGGGGTTATCTCCCTCAGTTGGGATCAAATCAAAGTTAGCATGCCATTCAGCATCAAATAATCACAAAGCTGTCCGAAAGGGCAGCTTTTATTTTTTGTCGCAAGTGGAGTTGCCCGCCAGCCTGTTTTTCCGTTTTGAAATATATTTCGCACGACCCTAAAGATGACAGGAGCCTGTAAATTAGACCTCTAAATCATGCTATTAAACATCAAAAATGAGTTTTCATAGCGATTAATCAATTACCAGGAATAAATTAAGAAGTAAAATGCTACCCAATTTGCCTCAAGAATTTAAACTTTATTCGATTTGTTCGTTTACCCATCCATCACCATCATGATAAACACGAATGGCTTGACTGACAAAAAACCCCATCTTTTTATTGATTTCTAATGAATCTAAATAGAATCTTTTTTCTAAAATGGTCTCATGAAATCTGTCTTCAAGAACTGCTTTATTTCTTAGCGCAAGGATGATATAGACATCTTGAGAAGATTTATCTTCTATTTCCTGATAAATAGCCTCCCTACAGGGCAAACAACTATAATCGGATAAAATGATGTAGCGCTGAGAAATCAGGGGTGGTTTCTTAAGTATTGACTCCAAATAAACCAGCGTAAGGTCATCTTTTGATGATCTTTCAGTGCACGACACTGCCAAAAACCCCTGTAAAATAAGTAAAAACACGATATTTTTCATTCTACCAAAAATGTCTTGAAGTACAACTTATCCTCATTTTCGAGGACCACATACGTAATATTAAAACCCTTTTCATTGACAAAACACCTGTCCAGGTAAATGCCCTTTTCTGATTTTTTCAGACGCATCTCCGCCACCTTTCGATAATCTTGCTTCGCATCAAAGGCCATCACCACCATATTCCTCGCTCTTTCGAGAGGATCTCGAAGCATATCCTTGTTGTAGTTCACATTGGGCTCTTCCATGATCCTGTAGATCAGTTTCCTGTAAGGATCCCAGTGGACAGATCCGAATAAATCATTGTCCTGCCAATGAGATGAAAGAGCATCAGTGCTTTCAATTTCTTTTACGGTTAAGGGCGGGACATTTTTATAGCCCTTCGGAAAGGCTTCAAAATCATGGAGGACATGCATCGCTTGATCCGTGATGTAAACCCGCTCATCTGCCGCATAGCTGTGCACAAAAAAACCCTCCTCTTGGCTATAATCTGAAGAAACCATATCAAAAAACTCTCCCCATATCTTACCTTGCATCTTCTCAGGATAACCAAGCAAGGGTGTGATCTCTTCTGTCTGGAGAGAATAGGAATTGAGTAAGGTTTTGGTGTAGGTACCATCAGGGAAACGGGCATCAAAATTAGGGGCTCCTGCAATAAAAATCT
>NZ_KB906701.1 GCF_000381545.1 Rhodonellum psychrophilum GCM71 = DSM 17998
AGCGAAAAACGGAGAGTTAAAAAACGCACATGGATTTGGAAGGGCAATATCTTACGGGATAAATAACATGGAAATGCAAGCTGCCATAGCTTTATTCACCGTAAATGTTAAAAGGATCTTGAAACTGGCCCGGGTATAATCAAAAACTGGTAGAAAATCGTTGAAAATCATCAAAATTAGTTCGGTATAGGCTTCAATAGAGAAATTTTAAAAGCTAGTGGCGAAAAAAAAGAAAGCGGCTAAGTCACTCTTGTCAATGACTTAGTCGCTTTCAAAATTTTACCTTCAGTTTTAGCTACTTTTTCAGTGGCCTCGGAAATTTTCGCCCCATTTTTTTTGAGTTTTTCCCTGCATATTTGACGGGATCAAAAAATTTTAATTAGAGAGAGGTTTTGGAAGGGAATAGCTAAATTAATGGTCCGTCATCAGCTCAAAACAAATGAAATATTTCCTTCGGAATTTTATCTCAAAAGCCAACTTTTCAAAAGGAATGCTCCTTTTGCTATTGTCCCCTCTGGTTTTTTATGCCTGTGGTACAGCGCCGGAGTCAAAGGGTGATCAAATCATTTTTACCAAGGGAGTTTATGGGAATCCAGGAACGCTTTTGGAAGCAGGCTATCGATTTGATTCACTTGGGATCAATGCCGTATTTGTAAGGAGTGGGGCACTCAATCCCGATTTTTATGCCAGCGCCAGCGCTCAGAATGCAAAAGTGTATGTGGAATTTGCCACTCTCAATGGTCAAAACTATCTCAAGAACCACCCCGAGGCCTGGCCGATCAATGAAAAGGGAGAGAAGGCTCCGGCAGCGGATTGGTTTCTTGGCATTTGTCCCACCAATGTGGCATTCAAAGAATTCCGATCCACGGAACTCAAAAGCATTCTCCAGGAATATCAAGTAGATGGGGTTTTTTTGGACTATGTTCATTTGCATGCACAATTCGAAACTGCAGCACCCATACTGCCGGAAACCTGTTTCTGCGACCATTGTACAGGGCTTTTTGGGGACCACATCGGAACCGATATTCCAGGCAGGAAAATAGCCGACCGCGCCACATGGATATTGACCAATACAGACAATGAGTGGAGGGCGTGGAGAAACAGTATTTTAAATGGTTGGGTGGAGGATTTAGGTTCCATCGTCAAGGAATATCAACCGGAAGCCAAATTGGGTGTTTTCCATTGCGCATGGTTTCCTGAGGACTACGATCAAGCCTTGTATCGAACACTGGGGATTGATCTTGCCGGTTTGGCTGAGCGGGCCGATGTACTTTCTCCGATGTTGTTTCATAAAATGTCTGACCGACCCACAGAATGGGTGGGGGAATATGTCGGCTGGCTGGATAAATTTACCGAGGCTGGTAAAATTGGATCCCCCTTGATCTGGCCGATCGTTCAGGCACATAACCATCCGGGAGTTGTCAGCCCTGAAGAATTCAGGGATGTCATGGAGCTAGGGTCAAGGTCACCGGCAACAGGGATCATGATGTTTTCAGATCAGTCCTTGCTGGAGGACCCAAGGAAGATTTTGGTGATGAAGGAGTTGTTCTTAATGAAAGAGGAATAGTATTCGGTTGTTCAATCGTTTTTCAAAATGCTGAAAGCCTTGTGTTTAGAAATGGCTAGCATCGAAAAATGTAGAGGATTCAGAAATTTAACCCGGGAGATGCATTGACAATTCTATTCAAGCCCGAAATGGCTTAATATATTTAGTCTTTGTTTACAATATTGAATTTAGAAGTCAGGAAGATGTGTTATTCTCCAAATAGTCTGGTTTTCTTGCAGTTTCAACCACCATTATGGAACGGAATGCACATTTCGGGTTAAAGGAAAAACCCAAAAATTAATATGATCAAGAAGGGACTTTGGGTAGTATTGGCGGTAATGGCCATCCTTATCGGGTTGTATCCCGCGATATATTTTCTGGTGGACAGAAAATTTGGGTTGTTGAATACGAAATCTGATGCATTGCTGACCTATGATTTTTGGAATGTCGGCTTTTATACCCACATCATTTTCGGCGGGATTGCATTGTTGATCGGTTGGACCCAATTCAGGGCAGGTTTTAGGAACCGTCACTTGAAACTACACAAGCGGATCGGTAAAGTATATGTTTTTGGGGCCTTGTTGAGTGCATTGGCTGGGATATACATTGGCCATTTTGCGACTGGGGGGCTTGTCTCGATGCTTGGTTTTATTTTATTGGGGATCCTTTGGTTTTACTTTACACTCATGGCCTATGTTACGATCAAGAAAAAACAAATTGACAACCACGAAAAAATGATGATCTACAGTTATGCCCTGTGTTTTTCCGCTGTGACGCTGAGAATTTGGCTCCCGCTATTGACGATGCTGTTTGGGGACTTTAATACCGCCTATCCGATTGTTGCGTGGCTTTGCTGGTTGCCCAATTTATTGGTTGCCTTTTTTATTGTGAGGGGGATATCTAAGGAAAAATGAAGCATTGCGGCTCATCTTTGATATGCTTTTTTAAGTCTTTCAATTCTAGAATCCCTCCCCAAACAGCCGATACAATTGCACATATCGATAAATGGAGACGGCAAAAGCGGAGAAGGACAAAAGAAAGATCAAACTTCGAGAAGTAGCCAATGCAGATAAGCGCTTCTTCTTGGCAATAAATTTCCATGTCCAGAAAACCACCCAATATATGAGTATGAAATAATAATGGGGGATAAATACCACTGGATTGATATTCTGAAATCCGCCACCATATTCCACCGCTGCCATGAGTTGCCAAATAGAGGCGCCAAAATGCCAGACCGACATGGCGATGAGGATTCCCATTGTTGATTTTTCCGGATGCAATCCCATAGAGCGCGTCAAGATAGCCATCGCGTGGAACAAGAGAATAAGGTCTACAAATAGACGAAAGCCACTGTAGGGACTGAAGGTGTAGGGAAAGACCCGGATCATCATGTGGTAGGCACTGACATAGTAGAAAACGAAGAGTAAGAATCCGGCTGCAACAAAAAGGTGTTGAATCGCTTCCTTTGTCGATTTTAGAGAAATTCTTCTGAACGCAGCATCGAGCTTCACGAAGCCGAGACTGAAAATGGCTCCAAAAATCACATCGATCATCCATGTCCAATTCTGTGTATTATCAGTTTCCATTTGTTGATGTCAAAAAAATCACCCTACAGCCCCTCTTTTTCTTCGATAAACCCGTGTTATGCATTACCAATTCCATTCAGTGATTCAATTACCCAATAATTAGTAGGTGGTTTACTGTTTTTGTCTTCACCACATCGGAACTATACCTTATTCTCCAAATAGTCTGGTTTTCTTGCAGTTTCAATCCCATGTGGAAACCACCTAATGCATATTTAGGGTTGAACTTTCCCCATGCTGTAAAGAATCCCTGGTAAAAGGCACAAACCTCACAGGCAGCATTTTGGTGATTTTTGTTTTGCCTTTCGATTTCTCCACCAGCATCAATTGTTGGGCCCCTCCGCTCGGCCCGACGGGAATGATCATCCTGCCACCTTCATTTAATTGCGCGATAAGAGGAGGGGGGATTTTTTGCGCCGCTGCAGTCACAATGATCGCATCAAAGGGCCCCTTTTCCGGCCAACCTTGATATCCATCTCCAATCTTTACATGGATATTGTCATATCCCATGGCTTTGAGTGCTTTCTCGGCCCTCAAACCCAATTGCGCTACGATTTCAATGGTATAGACCTCCTTAACGATTTCTGCCAAGACAGCGGCCTGATAGCCGGAACCCGTTCCTACCTCCAAGACTGTCATTCCTGGCTTTGGCCTAAGTATATCGGTCATGTAGGCCACTATGTAAGGCTGTGAAATCGTCTGTCCGCCACCAATCGGCAATGGACTATCGCTATAGGCATTTGCCCGCATGTTCTCTGGAACCAACTTGTGGCGTTCCACTTTGAGCATCGCTTCAATGACCTCTCGATTGGAGATCCCTCTGGCGACAATTTGGGTTTTGACCATTTGTTCCCGCTTGGATTGATAGGGATCCGTCTGTAATATGAAAAACATCAAGAATATTGGTAGATATTTCATGATTGAAAAAAAATATACCTGAAATTAATCATTTTTGGCTTAAATTGGATTACCTATTTCGATAATTTTTTATATATAAATTATTGCATTTGAGTTACTTAAATATTTTTTAATAATGGCAGAATACAAAAAAAGGAAAATAATAGGATAGGCAATCAACCTGAGGAGGCAGAAATGTTTTGTCCCAAAAAGCGTTTGAGGACGGTCGATGCGGTCGCCTTGATCGTCGGGATTGTCATTGGAGCGGGTATCTTCCGAACGCCTTCCTTAGTGGCGGCAAATGTCGGATCTGGGGTAGAAATAATTCTGGTATGGGTGATTGGTGGCTTGGTTTCCTTGATCGGGGCACTCTGTTATGCGGAACTGGTGAGTACTTTCCCCAACACAGGAGGGGATTATTATTTTTTGAGGCTGGCTTTTGGGAAGCGGATCGCATTTCTTTTTGCCTGGGCGAGAATGACAGTCATACAGACTGGTTCCATAGCCTTGCTCGCCTTTATCTTTGGAGATTACGCAAGCCAGATCTATTCTTTAGGTAAATTTTCCGCTGTCATCTATGCAGCATCCGTAGTGCTATTCCTTACTGCAATCAATATTGCCGGAATAAGAAAAGGGACCGAGACACAAAAATTACTCACTGTAGTGGAGGTACTGGGACTGGCACTTGTGATTGTAGTTGGCTTTTTCTTTGTGCCAGAAGCTGAGTTTTCCATACTTCCCGATTCCCACCCATCATCAGACAATTCAATGGGCTTAGCTATGGTATTTGTCCTGCTTACTTTTGGGGGATGGAATGAAGCTGCCTATATCTCTGCCGAAATGCGCTTCGGCCAAAGATCAGTGGTAAAGGCTTTGATGATGAGTATTGTTTTGATTACGGTTATTTACCTTCTAGTCAACCTGGCTTTGTTGAATGCCTTGGGTCAGGTTGGCATGTCCGGATCTGATGCCGTGGCGGTAGATCTTATGAGGTTGGCGTTTGGGAAATGGGGAGTCCTGATGATTTCCGCATTGGTGGCAATTTCTGCATTGGCTTCTGCCAATGCCACGATATTTACGGGCGCACGTTCCAATTATGCAATGGGAAGGGATTTCGCTGGATTTAAACTGATCGGGGATTGGAAAGTTAAGAATTCCGTACCAGTCAATGCCTTTTTACTCCAGGGTGTGATTTCCTTGATTCTGATTGGCATGGGGCTTTTTACCCGCAGTGGCTTTGAGACCATGGTTGAATATACCGCTCCGGTATTTTGGTTTTTTCTATTGTTGGTTGGCTTATCCTTGTTTATCCTTAGGAGGAAAGAACCTGAAGCCATTCGGCCTTTTCGAGTACCATTTTTCCCCTTGCTTCCCATTGGATTCTGTATGACAAGTCTTTATTTACTTTATTCCAGTATTGTATACACCAGTTGGGGAGCGTTTTTGGGAATAGCAGTTTTAGGTTTGGGTTTATTGTTGCAGTTCATAAATCCATCCCTACTTGAGGATATTGGAAATGGTTCTGAGTAATTGCTTTGTGTCAAGTTGGTTTTTGGTGTTCAGGAAGATAGCCGTTCGCCATTTGGGTCTTATTTATTGATTTTGAATCGTATTTTGCGTAAGGATAATTTCCGTGAAAGAATGGAAAAATGTTGTGTTATGCTGTTCATTGAATCCTTTTTTCTTTCTTTAAATAAGAATACTCAAATTAGGGTTTCATGATCAAAAACATGCGATTTAAATCCAGTTGGGTTAATTAGGAATATTTTTTTTCTGATAAGTGAAATATTTAGCTTTAATTTGATAATTAATTCACCCAAAAATTATATTTATTTTCATGTCAGGCAATTCAGTCATTCCTAAAAATGAACTAGAAAGGATTATTCGGCTTAGTGAATTTGATTTGGATTACTTGGACTTGGAGGACAATTTCAAGGACTTGACCAGACTTGCAGCTAAGGTAGCCAATACGGAAATCTCCCTAGTCAATCTCATTGATACCTTTACCCAATGGAGTGTTTCCAGCCATAATTTGGATTTGAAGCAAATGTCCAGAGATCAATCTGTGTGTCAATATACCATCATGGATGAGATTCCCTTAGAGGTCAAAGATCTTTCTCAGGATGATCGCTTCAAGGATAAAGTATATGTCACGGAAGGACCGGAATTGAAGTATTATTTCGGGATTCCATTAAAAGTAGGAGAAGGTATTAATTTTGGGGCCTTGTGTGTTCTAGACAAGTATCCCAAAGAAATCAGCCCCGAGAAAGTTGAACTGCTTCAAATCATTGCCTCTGAAATCGTGAATAGGATAAAAGCGATCAAAGCGATTCAGGATCTGAAGAATGAAGTAAGGGAAATCCAAAAAACCAATAAAAAAGTCGCGCATGATATCAGGGGGCCGATAGGTGGAATCATTGGTCTTGCTCAGATCATCCAACAACAAGGAGACGAAAACAAACTTGAAGAAGTGTTGGAGTTTATTCATTTGATTCAAAAAAGCGGGAAATCCATCTTGGAGCTTGCAGACGAGATTTTGACGGAAGATTATAGGTTGCCAAAAGAAATGGTGAAAAAGATCAATCCGCATACGGAATTCAATCTGGTCACGCTCAAGCAAAAGATCGTGGACATGTATGCTCCGCAAGCCTTGCTCAAGAACATAGAATTGCTGGTCATCAACAGCAACATTTCCCAAGAGGTTAATTTCCCCAAGAACAAGCTAATGCAAATTGTTGGGAATTTGATTTCCAATGCATTGAAATTCACTCCCGAGCAAGGAAGAGTTACCGTTAATCTGGACTTGGAGGAAGAAGAGAACAGGATCAACTTAAAAATCAAGGTCCGGGACACAGGAGTTGGATTGACTCCCGAAAAAATTGAGGAAATCACCAATGGTGTTTCCAGTTCTGTCAATGGCACCAATGGTGAAATGGGATATGGCTTTGGATTGAATCTGGTCAGACATCTGATCAATGGCATGAAAGGCACTTTTGATATCACCTCCTCTAAAGATAATGGAGCGGTGTTTTCGGTCGAGTTACCGCTTTGATAAGTGTTGGTTTTGGAGGAGTCAGTTTTTCAACTCCTCCAAAACTCTTTTTTGATTGTTTACAGGATTGGCATACATGGCCAGAAAGCTTTTTACTGCCGTTGGATTGTTGAGATCAACTCCTTTTCTAAATCTTTTTTCAAACAGGGTTTTTTCATCAGCAGTATATTTGTCAGCATACTCAGCATCTTCATACAAAAGGTCATGGGCAATGTAATTGGTTGGCCATAATTTGTACCCGGCGAGGATGTGTCTGTCGAGTAGGTCTGCCAATAGCTGAAGTTGCTTGCTTGGGACGGGTTCTGTTTTGGAAATCAAATCAATATCCGGAGTCAGAATCTCCCCAATGTGGATATGGATTCTTTTTTTCTGACCGATGATGCCATTGAGGAGTGTCAAGAAATCCTCGTTTTCACCTTTTACATAAATTTCTGAATTTGCTTTCGCTAGCAATTCAGGCATTTTAAGTACATCAGTCGGGTCATATTCATAGGAAATGGAAACCGGAACGACATTTATTTTTTTGAAATATTCAATGGCCGTTTCATCATTTTCCGTGGCCATCGACAACATCTTCAGTACGCCCCTGTGGGTGACATCGTTTCCATCCTTGGTCCTTCCTTCCCGCTGTGCAATCCAAACCGATCGGTTTTCTCTGATCAAGGAATGTCGGATATAGGCGGCAACGTTTTTGGAACTCTCTAGCAATTCGCGGGATTGCAGTCCGCGTTTGATCATAAAATTTCTGGTGATCCGAGAAAGGGTTCTCAAGAAAGGCTTCTTTACCAAATTGTCACCAATAGCAGACGTAGTCATCGTCAACCCATGTTCAAAGAGACAGGAGTTCAAAAGAGAGGTGTCTAAAATAATATCACGATGATTGGAAATGAAAAGGTAAGAACAGTTTTTTTCAAGTTTTTCGAATCCAGAGGTGGTCAAACCCTCAGAGCTTTTTTCCAGGACCTTTTGTATTCCAGGATAGATGAAGTTGATCTGAAAATCCCTAATGGAGTGGCAATGAAGCATCAAGTCCTTCCAGTAATCGTCAGCAACACCAGGGAAAGTGAAATTCATCATCGCCTTCAACATAGGATGATCGATGATTTCGCGGATGGCTCCATTTACTTCAGTATCATAAAAAGGTCTTATATCTTCAAAAGATGACATGCTTTAGTGTTTAGTGCTTCTGCAAAGAAACAAAATTTTAACCAATTGGACAGATAGGATTTTAACTAGGGATTGTTTTATACGGGCAAAAATCGAAAATTCAGGGAAACAAAGCCCATATTTAAAGATTAGTCCTGCTGGAGGGTATGTTTTTCTCCGGGTTTGTATTGGAAAGCTGTATGCTTCTCCACATCATTTCTGTAGAAATTTACATCCTTGAAAACACCTTTTGAGTACATTTCTGCCTGATCATCAAAATGAGGGGAGGATGGATCACCACTTTGACCCCCGGCCAAAATGCTTTTCGCCTTTAAAGTTTTTCCAAATTCCACCACGGCGACAAAGCTGTTGCCTACGTTCCCATACCATTTCTTGGTATTGGTGTAGGGCCTGCTGCCAAAGGCTGCCAAAGAACCCCATTGGGAGGAGGTGAATCCCACGGGTAAGCTGGCTTTGGAATCGTCAAATTCTGATGCGATGTTTCCTGTGATTCGTTGAAATCGGTTGATTTCTCCCCAAGGGGTCTTCCATGTGCCAAAATCATTTTCTAATCTTTCGAGGGCTTTTTCCAGTGCCGAGATCTTCATTTCATCGGAAGCATGCTCGGCCAAGAAATCAAAAACATAAGCGTTTTCGGGTCTTTCCAAGGTTCTGGTATCAACCAAGAGCTGGGTTGCCCAAAAGATGGCAATGGAGGTTCCAACGGATTCAGCATGGGTTTCTTTGTCCCAATCTCTTAAGACTTGGATGGGATTCCGTAGTTTGGCTTTGTTGGGATTTTTGTTGGAAAGGTTTTCATAAGCTTGAAACAACGAAGGAATCAAAGGTTCAAAAGCCATCAAATAAGGATCATAGGCTGTTTCGATCAAAGATTCAAGCGTGAAATTCTTTTTACCAGTCAAAACCCTTACGGCATTGAGCCCTCGGGCATTTTCTTGATCCCAAGCTACGTAGGAAGGGTAATCGGAAGGTTTTGGACTGTAAGGACCTGCTGCGGTAAAAGGGCTCGAGTTGCAGTTTTGGATCCACCCGTTGGTTGGATTGTGAAGGTAAATCATCTCTTCGAGTCGATGCAGACCTTTCCAATCCGTTTCTGGGTTACTGCCATCCACTACTCCTTTCCAATCGAATTCCGGATTCCTGATAGGGACAAAATTTCCATGATAGTAAACGATGTTTCCATCCCGATCCGCGTAAACGGTGTTGTTTGAGGAATTGGTTTTGAGGTTCATCACGGATTTGTATTCGTGGTGGTTTTTTGTCTTGGTTCTCTTGAAAGATTGGGTGAGTGCTTTTTCCCGTTCTACCATCAGTGAAATGGCTATCCATTTTCCGCTTTCTTCCCGGATTACAGGCCCATGATGGCTATAGAAGGCCGTAATTTCCCTTTCTAGGATTTGGTCATTTTCCTTGTACTTTAATTTGATTGTTTTCTCCTCCAAGGCCCTCCATTCCTCACCAAATCGATACTGGTATTTTCCCTCTTTCTCTGCTACTGTCAATGCGAAATGGTCAATGGCATCCGCCTTACTCGAAGTATGCATCCATCCATTGAATTCGTTGAATCCTTGGTAAACAAAAAACTGTCCCCATGTTACTGCTCCGTAGGCATTTAATCCTGTTTCACTTACCATGTGGACTTCCGGACGAAAATAAAACGAGGTATGTGGATTGATCAAGAGCAGTGCATTCCCATTTTTGGTTTTCGATGGAGAGATGGCAAAACCATTTGAACCCCTTGGCTCTTCATCAAAATTCCTTTCAGTCAAAGTCAAATTGTTGCCGAAATCTTTGTCGTAAAATTTTTTGAGATCGGTTTGGGAGATCGTCTCGATGTCTCCACCGATACTTCCTTCACTGAAAGTAAGCGCCATCCAAGGTTCAAACTTCGTGATGAGTTTTGGCTTTGTCTCAGGGTGGGTGTATAGGTAATAATTGATTCCATCGGCCCAAGCATCCATAAGCTCTTGTAACCATTCTGGACTGTTTTCATATTCTTTTTTAACGACTTCCTCATCTATATAAAGCTTCATTCTGAGGTCAGCGTAAAGTTGATTGCTTCCTTCGACCTCCGCCATCCTTCCCTGTGAGACGATGAAGTTTACCTCAATCCTGTTGAAATCATCCTCGCATTGGGCGTAAAGCAAGCCGAAGACTGCATCGGCATCGGTTTTTCCATAGACATGGGGAATTCCCCATTGATCACGGATGATTTCGGTGTTTTGGGAACGCAATTCCCAGCGTGCAAGATCTGTTTGCGCAAAACTGAGGAGACTGCAGCTTAAACCTAAAAGAAGAAGTATGGATTTTTTCAACATTCGGTGGGTGTTTAATTCATAGGTTTAAAATAGGATAAAATATCCGATTACCTATTGATTTTCATTATAAAGCCCTATTGTTTTGAGCAAGGATGGGATTGCTTACTGTAAATTTTTCTTGAATTCTCTGCTGATAAACAGCATGTGAAAGGGGAGGGCATCTGACCAATATTCCCAAGTATGCGCTCCTGGCCTTTCGGTATATTCATGTGGTATCCCATTTTCGAGCAATAACTCATGGATTTGTCGGTTGGTGGCGATCAGGAAATCATCTACACCACAATCAATAAGCAAAGCAATGCCATTTGATTTCATCTTGTCCACCAATCCTACTGCCGTGTATTGGCTAAAAGGAGAATCATATTGTATTTCACCCAACATCTTGGCTTGGTCTTGTCGTCTTTGGCTGGCGAACTCTGGATTGACCGTCCACAATCGGGTGTCGATATTCATGACTCCACTCATACTTCCCGCAGCGATAAATAATTCCGGGTTCTTGGCACTCAGCATCATTGCTCCGTGT
Source organism: Rhodonellum psychrophilum GCM71 = DSM 17998 (assembly GCF_000381545.1). Taxonomy (GTDB): domain Bacteria; phylum Bacteroidota; class Bacteroidia; order Cytophagales; family Cyclobacteriaceae; genus Rhodonellum; species Rhodonellum psychrophilum. The sequence continues at coordinate 11,087 of NZ_KB906701.1, forward strand.
CCACCCATGGAAAGTCCTGTAATGGCACGGCCTTTTCTGTCTGAAATGGTCTTGTACTTACCATCGATAAAGGGAATCAATTCCTTGGTGAGATAACTTTCGTATTGGACAGAATCCATCTGTGGGCTATCAAAATAATAACTCGATGGACCAACTCCCGGAGTGACGATGAGCACTTGGTACTGATTGACCAAATCGATCAGCAGGTTGGGGTCAGTGGTTTTGTTGTGCCAATCGCTGAATCTTCCCGATCCCCCATGGAGGAGATACACTACTGGGAAGTTGTGCGTGGCTTCTTTGTAGCCGTCAGGGAAGACTATTGCTGCCTTCAGCGTTTTGTCCATTACCTTGCTGTACACTTCTACGGTATCCACCTGTCCAATGGCCTGAAAAATAAAAAACAAAAGAAACACGCCTGTTAGAAGCTTTTTCATGGTTAAAAGAGGGTTTATTGGGGAAGCAAACAAAGATTGATGTTTTGAAAGGGATGATTTTTATTCTTAAATTTTTTAAGAAGATAATGAAGTGAGAAGACCAATCCTCAACTTGGTTAATGACAAGTGAAGGATTGGTCCCCGTTATTTCCCTAGTGGAATTTCTTCAATTGCTCTTGTTGGGCGACTGAGGAAAAACCCGTTGTTAGGCGTTCCGCATAGTCATCCAAAAGGGCAAGGACACGCTCCTGTGTTTTGGCCTTTACGATAAGTCCTGCGTGATATTCCAGCGGAACCCTGAAATACACTTCTGGATCATTGAACTCTGACAAATCCGGTTGTTCGAACTTGGAAAGTGTCAAAACGATCCCAGCATAGTCTTTCCGGACTTTGGGCAATTTGTATTTATACCCTTTTGCAAGGGAATCCTCAATTCTGGCCCATTCTTCCCAAAGGTTTACGCCGGTAGCGGCCTCCACCATTTCAGCCAAATGGGCACCCCCTACGCGGGAGGAAGTTTCCAGGAAGTATATTTTACCATCTTCTTTGGACTTGATGAACTCGGTATGTGTCGCACCGCTTTTCATTCCAAATGCTTTCATGACTTCACTGTTGGCCTTGTTGATCGCCTTGTCGTCCTCAGATTTGTAGGGGAGATTTGCACTTCTGAAGATTCCTCCGCCTTGGGAAATTTCCATTGGGGTGGATAAGTATCTCGATACGGTACAAAACAAGGTTTTTCCTTCCAGGTTCAATCCGTCCGCATGGAAGACATCTCCAGGCTTGAATTGCTCCACGAGATAACGGATTCTATTTTCTTCCAATGCATGGATATGGTGCCATAGGCTTTCTTTGTCTTCCACCTTGATGATGCCATTTGCGGAAGCTTCAGAGCGGGGCTTTAGCACCCATGGTGCAGGAACGGTATCGGCGAAATGATTGATTTCGTCATCATTGAAAAGCGCTGCAAATTCAGGAACCAAGACGCCTGAAGATTTTGCTTTCATGCGCATGGCCAATTTGTCACGGAAAAACCTACCGGTGGTTTGTCCCATCCCGGGAATCCGGAGGTTTTCCCTCAGAAAAGTAGCCTTTTCGACATCATAATCATCCAATGCCACGATGGATTCCACTTTGTTGGATTTCATCAAATTGGCAACTCCGAGCAAGAGATGATCCATATTCCAGTCCAGATCCTGACCGGGCATGTAGAAAATCTCATCGATGTAAGCAAATGGCCAAGGTTTGTCCCGCAGGTTTTCGGAAGTGATGAGGTAAACTTTGTTGCCCAATTTTTTTAACTCGGTCAAAAATGCTCCGCCTTTAAAAAAGTTGGAGACACAAATAAAGGTTTTAGCGGTCTCGGCCATGGTCTATTTATTTTTTTTATATTTTCTCCAACAAATTAAGCAATAAATGCATACCAAATCCAGTAGCATGTTTGGTTTTTGCAAATTCCGAATCCCCGAATGCAGTTCCCGCGATGTCGATATGTGCCCAGGAACCATGATTTTCTGTAAAAGCCTCCAAGAACTTTGCGGCGACGATGGCACCTGCAAAGGGTTTTCCATGGTAATTTTTCAAATCGGCAATTTCACTTTCGATTTCAGGTTGATATACATCCCAAAGTGGCAAAGGCCAAACCCTTTCCCCAATACTTTCCCCACTTTTCTGGAGATTTTGGGATAGATCGATGTCATTGGTAAACAAGGCGGCACATTCATATCCGAATGTACCGACCGTGCTGCCTGTCAAAGTAGCCAAGTCAATCACGGTATCGGGCTGATGATTTTTGATCAAATAAGAAAGCCCATCTGCAAGTATCAATCTGCCTTCGGCATCCGTATCGATGATTTCAATTGTTTTCCCAGCATAACTTCCGATTACATCAGAAGGGAGAAACGCTTGATTGTCCACCGAATTTTCCACGCAGGGAACGATAGCAGTAACTTTCACGGGCAATTTCAGATCGGCGATGGCTTGCATGGCACCCAAAACAGCCGCAGCACCACCCATATCACATTTCATGTGGACCATACCGGCGGTTTTGATGTTCAGCCCTCCGGTATCGAAAGTAACCCCTTTTCCCACCAGACCGATGTGTTTCTTGGGATTTTCAGGATTGTATTGGGCTATGATGAACTGCGGTTCTCTGTGGCTTCCCTGACTGACGGCCAAAAAAGCATCCAGATGTTGTTCTTTCGCTTCGGCTCTTCCCAATACCTTGACTTCAAAGCCAAATGTCTTCCCCGCATTTCTTGCCCAATCGGAGAGGTATTCAGGGGTGACGGTATTGGAGGGAAGATCGACCAGGTTAAATACCTGAAGTTGGGCGTTTGCGATTTTCGAAGCTCTTTCCGCGATCTTTTCCGCATCCTCAGATGATGAAGAAATCCGGAGAGAAACGTTCTCCCAATCCAATTTGGGTTCTTCTGTTTTTTTGAAATGTCCCAATCGATAGGTGCCCAAATAAAGCCCGGAAACTGCAGCCTCCAAAAAAGAATCCTTCATTTCTTCCTGAATTGCCAATAAGGCTCCTTTTTCAAACAAGCGCGATTGCTTGGCGGTCAACCTTCGGAAAGCTGTTTGTATTGTTTTGTAGTCAGGATTTTTCCCCAAACCAATCAAAAGATAGGTCCTTTCAGACGCAGAGTCTTCCAATAGGAATTGGGTATCTTTTTTTCCTGAAAAAAGGACAGAGGAGATTTTGAGGTTTTGAAAATCTGTAGGGTATCGGAGCGATTCACTTTCCTCAAATGGAAGCAGAATCAATCCTTTGTGATTTTGTGGGAGACGATCAATCGATATTTTCATGTTTTTTTGGAATGGGGTGAAAAGCAGGTCAAAGGGTACCGGCATTTGGGATCAGTGGTGGTCGATCTCTTTGATGAATTAAGAGATTGGAAATCTTATGCCTTATCGTTAAAGAACAACCATTCAATTGCCTTTGGGAATTCGTCACTCCAATAGGTCTCATTGTGTTTGCCTTCTTCATTGATACTGAGATTGATTTTCATGTTTTGCCTTTCGGGATCGTTTTTGCGAAGACGTTTTTTGAACTTCACAACATGTTTAACCATCGTCTCACTTTCTTCACCTCCAGCGTATAGGTATATTTTGGTTTCTGCGGGATCGTAAAAATCAAGAAAGGAAAATTTTATTTTAGGGATGACCCATAGGGAAGGGGAGAAGATCATCAATTTTCCATACACCTCAGGATACATCAGTCCACTAAAGATACTCACGAGTCCGCCCATCGAACTCCCACCAATTCCCGTGAATTCCCGGTCGGGTTTTGTCCTGAAATTTTTATCTACGAATGGCTTTAGTGTATCGGTCACAAAACGGATGTACTTTTTTCCCTGTCCTTCACCGAGCAGTGTTTTTCCGACATTGTATTCCAAAACCCTTTCTTTTTCCGCATGCTCGATGGCGATGATGATGATTTTACCAATCCCATAGTCAGACATGACGGCAAGTTTTTTGTCGATTTGCCAGTTGCCATAAGCAGCATTTTCATTGAAGAGATTTTGGGCATCTTGAAGATACAGCACAGGATATACCTCATCCGAAGTGTCGTAGTCGTGTGGCAACAAAGCCCACACCTTACGGGTTTTATTCAATTGGGGGATCTCAAACTCCTTGGAAATGAGGTGAACTTTGGGGAGTTGGCTGGGCCGGAAAGGCAGCCAGTTGCGTCGCCACCTGTATACATGTTCTTCTCGAATCCCCTCAAATGATGTGCAGGAGCGATTTGGGGTCTTGTTTCCATATTGGTCAATCTCCACTTCAGACCAATCTCCCTTTGTGAATTTGTACAACAACTCTTCTGGGAATTTGAAATCACCGGGAAAATCAAACGCATAATTCCCTTCGGACACTTTTTCTAAGAGGAACCTTCTGTCTTGTGTTTGCCAATTGTTGAAGTTCCCGGAAATATACACGGGTCTATCATCGTCATCATCTGTAGAAACCTGGATGATGAAGCGGGTGTTTTTCTCGATGTGATTATCAGGAGTCAAAACCGAATCTTCTTTAAAAGCCATTTCATAAATTCATTTAGCCAATTATTTCCAACTACTGGGTGCGAATAGTTTTTGGCAATGGATGATAAAGTGAGATTGTAATCTATATAATTAAAACCGAACGGGTGAAAGCCTGGTTTCAGGTTCTTGGATCATGATGAAAGATTCACCCTCCTTGGCATGGCAACCGTTGCAGCCTGAGGTGAGGGCTCTGAATCCCAGAATAAAATCATCCTTGTTTTTCTTTGAAATCACAGCTTCCATTTCAGGAAGGGTTTCTTTCATAAAGGATTCGGCGGAGGCCGCTCTCACGGGTCTTCTTTTCAAACCGTCTTCCATTGCTTCCACAATGTGTTCTACTTGGTGATCTGCGTAAGCCCAGTTTTCATCCATCCCTGCCCAGTACAGTTCACTGTACCGATAGGAAACTTCGATCATCGTCCGACTGAAACCGCCCAATTGGTGCGCAATTTCTTCCATTTTTTCCTCGGTGTTGCCTTTGAGCCAACCCTTTTCACCGACAGCCGTGACTGCGTCATCTACGGGTTTGATTTGACAGGACCAAGCGAGCGAAGCGCCCAAAATATAGAGGATGATTTTTTTCATAAAATTATTCGTTGTTGACCAATTGGAGGGTGTGAACAGCGGCAAGTCCCGCCGTCTCTGTTCTTAACCTGCTTTTCCCCAATGAGCAAGGGAGGAAGAAATTGGAAAAAGCCAAGTCCAGTTCTGCTGGCGAGAAATCTCCCTCTGGGCCTATAAGTACAAGATAGGAATTTTTTGGTTTTGCTTTTTTAAACAGGTGTTGGTCATTTTCTTCATCTACATAAGCGATGAATCTCTCAAAGGTATCAAAGATTTTATCTTGTAACAAATCCCTTATAGGCCTGACCTCATTCAATTTAGGAACTCTGGTTTTGAGACTTTGTTTACATGCGGAGATGATTTTTTTCTCCAAACGCTCTAGTTTTAAGTGGCCTCTTTCGGAGTTGGTTGATTGCATCAGTGTGATTTCATGGACACCAATTTCCGTGATTTTCTCAACCAGCCATTCCATTCGGTCTGCATTTTTGGTCGGACAAATGGCCAAGTGGATGTAAAAATCATCCTCTGGAGTAAACAACCTTTCCTGAATGGCCAAATGGCATTTTTTGGGATTGGGGTCGATGATGACGCAAGTGAAAAGAAAGCCTTTCCCATTGGTAAAAAACACTTTGTCCCCCTTTACTTTTCGCAACACTTTAACAAGGTGTTTGGACTCGTCTGCATCGAGGTCAAAGCTGTTTCCCTGTATATTTTCATGGAAAAATAGTTGCATAGATTATATTGGTGATTGAATAGCTAAAATAAGCAATGGATTTGAAAGGTAGTGGATGGCCCCAAAAAAATCATAAAAAAAGCGCAATCTCCAAGAGACTGCGCTTTTCTACTGGACTGGATTTTTGATCCAATCTATTGTTTATCCTTTTGAGATCTCAATGGTCAAAGACTGTCCTTTGATGGTATTGGTTCTCATGACACTGATCACGTGTTCTGCATCCTTGGAAGGTACATCCACAAAAGAGAAGTTGTCAAAGATGTCAATGCCACCAATGCTTCTACCGGGAACACCTGTTTCTCCAGCGATCGCACCTACGATGTCATTTGGTCTGATACGGTCTTTTTTACCTAAGCTCAAGAAAAGTCTTGACATGTTTGGCTCTCTTTCGCTTTGCTCACGAGGGCCTCTTTCTTTTCTTGGTCCACGGCTATCAGAAGAACCTCCTCTGCTATCACCACGGCTGTCAGATCTAGAGAATCTATCTCTTCCTCTTCCAGAGTCACGCTCTCTTGAGTCTCTTCCGCCTTCTCTTCTACCGCTTCCGCCTCTTTCTCTGTCACGACCAACTTCCAATTCGAAATTCTGGTCTTTCATGTGCTTCACAGCATCTCCCATTTGCATTTTAATCAATGCAAGGGCGATTTGATCCATGGTCACGCCTTCTGCCAATATCATTCCGATTGTTTCTTCGAAGAAAGTATTGTCAGATTCTTTGGCCAAAACGCGGTGAACATCTTTCACCATCTGCGCTTTTTTCAATTCAACCAAATCTCCCACTGAAGGGGGATCCATTCTTGAAATGGTAGTTTTGATAAATCGCTCAAGATCCTTGAGGCGAAGTGTATCTTTTCTTCCGGTTACAAAACTGATGGCCATTCCTGACTTACCAGCTCTTCCGGTTCTACCGATTCTATGTACGTAATTTTCTTCGTCTAAAGGAAGGTCATAATTGAATACAACTTCCACATTTTCAACGTCAATACCCCTTGCAGCTACGTCTGTAGCCACCATCACAGAGCAAGATCCTTTTCTGAACTTGTTCATTACTTTGGTACGCTGGGCTTGCGAAAGATCTCCGTGAAGCGCTTCAGCCATAATACCTTTAGATATCAAAGCTTCTGTAACTTCATCCGTTGCTCTTTTGGTATTACAGAAAACCACACTCAATTTAAATTGATTGAGGTTCATCAACCTTGTCATCAATTCAATTCTCAATGAAGGTTTTACTTCGTAATATGCCTGAGAAACGTTTTCTACAGTCAATTCTTTCCTCAAAACCTTTACAATTTCTGGATTGGTTTGGAATTTTCGAGTCAAGTCCAAGATTGGCTTTGGCATGGTAGCGGAGAAAAAGACAGTTTGTCTTTCTTTTGGCATTTCGCTCAAGATCGTTTCGATGTCCTCTCTAAAGCCCATGTCCAACATTTCATCTGCCTCATCCAGCACAATAAGGCTGACGTGGTCTAGATTCAATGTTCTTCTTTCCATATGGTCCATGATCCTGCCGGGAGTACCAACTACGATCTGAACACCTTTTCTCAAACTCCTGATTTGTCTGTCAATCGCTTCTCCTCCATAAATGCAGGTGCTGCTGATTCCTCTTTTGTGTCGCGACAATTTCACGATTTCACCTTCCACCTGAACAGCAAGTTCACGCGTCGGGCAAAGGATCAAAGCTTGGGGTTTGTTGATAGAAGCATCCACCAAATCAATGATTGGGATGCCGAATGCTGCAGTTTTACCAGTTCCTGTTTGTGCTTGACCGATCACATCGTGTCCGGCAAGTAAAAAAGGGATGGTTTGTGCTTGAATTGGGGAAGGATGGGTATAGCCCATATCTTCCACTGCCTTTAGGATTTCGTCCGAAATCCCAAGGTCTGAGAATAATAATTCTTGTTCCATGAAGTGTTTCCTTACTTCTCTAAACCATGTATTCCTAGAAGTATCCCAAAGTAAGCGACAGTAAGGGAACCCACGGTTAGAAAAATGTTATAATTTTAATTCGGATGCAAATGTAAGTTTTATTATTTTCAATAGCAAATCTATTTCTAGAAAAATAGAATATATCTCAAGAAATGACCCTTTTTATTGAAGATAATTTGGTTTTGGGGTTGAAATGATAGAAAAAGTAATAATCATGACTGGTTTTGAATTTTCCAGCCATGATTATTTCAACTGTATTTGGCCGCAATATTGTTCACAAGGGCAATGTATTCTTCGGCAGCTTCACTCTTGGATTTGCCTGAAAAATTAGACCAGCTGTTGTATTTTGCCGCTGCGACAAAATCAAAACCGCCGGGCCTTTCAGTGTTGTTGTCTCCTTCGGTCGCTTGTTTGTACAATCCGTAGAGTTTTAATAATTCTTCGTTGCTGGGCTTACTGGTAAATTTTTTGGTCAATGCGACTGCCTCTTCCAGGGTATTTGCGCTCATAAGTAAACTATTTATAGGTTTTAAGTTTCCAAATATAGGTGAAATAGCAAATTTATCCTTACTTAATCATTGATATTAAACCCGAAATCTGTATCAGATTTCAAAATGGGGTTGAAGTGAGGGGGATTGGTTTTCGGAATGGTGAATTTTTCTTCCAGTATGGAAACAAAAAAAAACCACCGATCAATTCGGTGGTTTTTTTTAAATCAAAAGATGGTTTGATTATCTTTTGTTCATGGTCACATAATCCCTTTCGTTTGCGCCAGTGTAAACTTGACGTGGTCTTCCGATAGGTTCGTTGTTTTCTCTCATTTCTTTCCACTGGGCAATCCAGCCTGGAAGTCTTCCCAATGCAAACATCACGGTAAACATATCAGTAGGAATACCCAAAGCCCTGTAGATGATTCCCGAGTAGAAATCAACATTTGGATAGAGTTGTCTATCAATGAAATATTGATCATTGAGTGCGGCATGTTCGAGTTCCTTGGCGATTTCAAGAATTGGATCTTTAACGCCCAACTTGGCCAATACATCATCCGCTGCTTTTTTGATGATTTTAGCTCTTGGATCAAAGTTTTTGTAAACCCTGTGTCCAAATCCCATCAATCTGAATGGATCATCTTTGTCTTTGGCTTTGGCCAAATATTTCTTGGAATCACCACCATCAGCCTTGATAGCTTCCAGCATCTCAATGACGGATTGGTTGGCTCCGCCGTGCAAAGGTCCCCAAAGTGCATTGATACCTGCGGATATGGAGGCATACAAACTTGCTTGTGAAGAACCGACAATTCTCACGGTGGAAGTAGAGCAATTTTGTTCGTGATCGGCGTGAAGAATCAGCAATTTATCCAAGGCACTCGCCACAATTGGATCAACATCATACCTTTCCGCTGGAAGGGCAAACATCATTTTCATGAAGTTGGAGCAGTAGTCCAAACTGTTGTCAGGATAGTTGACTGGATGACCCACTTCATTCTTGTAGGCCCAAGCAGCGAATGTCGGCATTTTTGCAATTAACCTGATGATGCTGAGATCTACTTCGTCTTTGGATCTGTTGGGATCCAAGGAATCTGGATAAAAAGCAGTCAAGGAGCAAATCATGGAAGATAAAACGCCCATTGGATGTGCATTGGAGGGGAATCCGTCCAATATTTTTTTGATGTCCTCATGCACCAAAGTATGCGTGGTAATTTCTCTAGAGAATTTTTCGTATTCGGATTGCGTTGGCAATTCACCATAAATCAGCAAATAAGCCACTTCAAGGAATGTGGATTTTTCAGCAAGGTCCTCGATTCTGTATCCTCTATACCTTAAAATACCGAGTTCTCCATCCAAAAAGGTAATGGCACTTTTAGTGGCTCCTGTGTTTTTGTATCCCGGATCAAGAGTGATTAAGCCTGTATCAGCGCGCAATTTGGCGATATTGATGGCTTTTTCATTTTCAGTGCCCTCTACTACAGGCAATTCAAATTCTTTACCTCCGTACGATAACTTAGCAAATTCGGACATAAGTCTTATGTTTATTTATTTTGGTTTTCGATTCAATTTGGGAAACTGCAATTAATGCCCTTAAGATAGTAAAAACACCTATTATTTAAAGGATTAATATTATCAATGGCAAAAAGAGGAATGGTGATTTTATACAGCAAATCAACAATTCAGAATATTTTTTGTTACAATAAATTGATTGTAAAATAATACAAAAATGAATTTGATTTAATAATAATACATAAATTTCACTGCAAATGGATATTTCTTACCCTTTCACTCCATATTCGGAATGGAAATAAAAAAAGCCCCGAAGGGCAATTTTATTTACAAAATTCTTCAAAAACTTCAACTAAATGAGCACCGATCATTTGGGCATTTCTACCTTCGATATGGTGTCTCTCAATAAAGTGAACCAATTCTCCGTTTTTGAATAAAGCCATGGCTGGAGAGGATGGGGGATAAGGCAGTACCAATTCCCTGAATTTTTCCACCGCATCTACATCGTTTCCTGCAAATACAGTTGCCAAAACGGTTGGCTTTATGCTGCTATTTTCAAGGGCCATTTTGACCCCCGGTCTAGCGGCACCTGCAGCGCAGCCACAAACAGAATTCACCACGATAAAGGTCGTGCCTTCATGGTCGGTAAGGTGACTTTCTATGCTTTCTGCAGTCTTGAATTCTTGGAAACCGATATCGGAAAGTTCCGCACGCATCGGTGCGATTAATTGCTCTGGATACATATATATAGTGATTTATTTTAAAGGAAACCTAATTCTAATTTGGCAGCTTCAGACATCATGTCTTGGGAATAGGGGGGGTCGAAGGTCAATTCGAGCTCTACATGATTGATGCCTTCAATCTGTTCGATTTTACTTTTTACTTCAGAAGGAATGAATTCCGCGGAAGGACAATTTGGAGATGTCAAGGTCATCATAACAAACACATTGTTGACAGGATAAACGCTGATTTCATAAATCAAACCAAGTTCGTAAACATCCACAGGAATCTCTGGATCATAGACCAATTTGATGGCATTGATCACTTTTTCCTTGAGTTCTTGTGTAGGTATTTCCTGCAAATTATTTGTAGAGTCAGACATATTCTTATCAAGCGTTCAATTTGGCTGTATAAGCCAGTGCATACATTTTCATTTGTTTGATCATGGCCGCAAGTCCGTTGGACCGCTGGGTGCCAATGATATTCCCCATTCCAATTTTCTGGATGAAGTTCAAATCTGCATTAAGGATTTCTTCTGGCTTCCTTCCCGAAAGGACCCTGATCAATAGACTGATCAAACCTTTGGTAATATCGGTATTGGAATCGGCCAGAAAAACAACCTTGTTGGCATCTACCTTGGTGGTTAACCAAACTTTGGATTGGCAGCCTTTGATGATATTCTCTTCTGTTTTTTCTTCCTCTGGAAAATCAGGAAGTTGTGCGCCCAATTCCATGATATAAAATATCGTGGATTCGCGATCCTCTCCAAGTATGCTGAATTCTTCTATGATTTCGTTTTGGGCTTCCTGGATGCTTTTCATTTGTTTTTGATTTTCGCTATTTTAGCTACACTTTCTACAAGCTTGTCAATTTCAGATTCGGTATTGTAAACAGCGAAGGAGGCTCTAACAGTTCCCTCGATCCCCAAACGTTTTATCAAAGGTTGGGTACAGTGGGTTCCGGTTCTGACTGCAATGCCATTTGCATCCAACATCATCCCGACATCAAAAGGATGCATGTCCTTGATATTGAAGGAAATCACACTGACTTTTTCTTTTGCGGTCCCTACCGGGACAAACCCTTTGATCTCCGCCAATTTTTCGGTGGCGTATTCCAGTAACCTGGTCTCATGGGCAAGAATATTTTTTTTGCCCAAACCAGAAATGAATTCCAATGCTTTTTGGAAAGCAATCACGTCCGCAATATTGGGCGTGCCTGCTTCGAATTTGAAAGGCAAAACATTATAAATTGTCTTCTCAAAACTGACTTCCTTGATCATTTCTCCACCACCTTGGTAAGGAGGCATGCTTTCCAGCAATTCCCTTTTTCCATACAATATTCCCAGACCTGTTGGTCCATAAAGTTTGTGGGCAGAAAAAGCCAAGAAGTCGCAATCGAGGTCTTGCACGTCGATTTCCAGATGACTCGTAGATTGTGCGCCATCCAGGAGTACCTTCGCACCGACAGCGTGTGCTTTCGCAATAATTTCTTTGACTGGATTGATGGTGCCCAAAGTATTTGAAGCATGAACGATACTGACCAGCTTTGTTTTGTTGCTGAGCAATTTCTCGTATTCCTCCATCAGTATTTCCCCATTGTCTTTGATGGGGATTATTTTCAAGAGCGCACCTTTTTCATCGCAAAGCATCTGCCAAGGCACGATATTGGCGTGGTGTTCCAGCGTTGAAATGATGATTTCATCCCCTTTTTCGATAAATTTTCTCCCAAAAGTGGATGCAACCAAATTGATGCTTTCGGTGGTCCCTTTGGTGAAAATGACTTCAGCCGCTTCTTTCGCATGGATGAAATCCCTGACCAAAGCCCTGGTATTTTCGAAATACCCCGTAGCCCTGTCTGCCAAAGTGTGTGCGCCGCGATGGATATTGGAGTTGTCTTTGTAATAATATTCCGTCAAAGCTTCTATCACACTGATGGGCTTTTGTGTGGTAGCAGCATTGTCCAGATAGACCAAAGGTTTTCCGTTTACTTCTTGATGAAGTACAGGGAAAAGTGCTCTGATATTTTCAATATTTATCGACATGTTTGTGGTTTTAAAAATTACTCCCCAATCTTTCTTGTACAAGATGAAGGCAATAATCCTTGAATGAGTCTACAGCAATGTACTCGAGAACTTCTCCTGCAAAGGCAAATAAAAGCAGTCCTTTTGCATTTTCTTTCCCAATGCCTCTGGCTTGGAGGTAAAACAAAGCTTCCTCATCAAGCTGGCCAGTGGTACAACCGTGAGAGCATTTTACATCATCTGCCCAGATTTCCAGCTGTGGCTTGGTATTCACAATAGCATCTTCGGAAAGAAGGATGTTGTTGTTCTGTTGAAAGGCATTTGTTTTTTGTGCGTCCTGACGGACAAATATTTTCCCGTTGAAAATGCCTCGGGAACTGTCTGCCAAAACACCTTTGTAGAGTTCATTGGATTGGCAATGGGGTTTTGTGTGGTCCACATTGGTGTGGTTATCTACATGGGTTTTGCCATTGAGAAGGTACAATCCGTACATATTCCCCTCGCAACCAGTGTCCAAAAGATTTAGGCTGAGATTATTTCGAACCAGGTCTCCAGCCATCGAAATGACGACTGACGTGAATGTGGCGTCTTTATGGATGTCCACCTCAAAGTTATTGACGGAAATTGATTTCCTGTTTTCATTCTGAAATCTGCAGTAATGCACATGGGCATTTTGTCCCACTTTGATTTCAGTCACAGGATTTGAAAAATAGGATTCCTCATCGAGGGAAATGGTATTTTCCAAAAACTTCACTTCGGCACCGTCTTCGATTTCAATCAAAAGCCTAGGTGTGATAACCTCTCCTTTATTTGCTTGGTTGAAATAAAGAAAAAGTATGGGCTGTTCAATTTTTTGGTTTTTCCCTACCTTTATATAGATACCATCTTCGAAGAAAACATTGTTCAAGGCCACAAAAGGATCCTTTTCGGTTTTTGCGATTTTGCCCAAAAGTTCTGGCTGGTTTTCAGAAAGTGTTTCAAATGTATAGCCTTTTTTGGATACGGAAGAAACGGACGGGTCAAAAACCCCATTGTTGAAAACAACCAGATCTCCATTAAATCCCTCAAAAATGTGGGGTTTAATCTGTTCTTGGGTAAGTGGGATATTCTCGGCAGTGGAAAAACGCGAGATGCTTTGCTCCAGCTTTTTGCTGATGGCTGTGAATTTGTATTCCTCTTCTTTGAGTGCAGGAAGACCTTTCTCCTTCAAGAATTCAAGGCCTTTTGCTCTCAATGCTGAGAAATCTGTATGTGAAACCACATGATCCAAAAAGAGATCTGTGGATTTGTTACTTTTGATAACAGTCATGGTTATTGATTAGATGGGTGAAAAAAGGATTGTTTAAACCGCAGTGGAATCTGCTTCTTCCTTGATCCAGTCATATCCTTTTTCTTCCAACTCCATCGCCAATTCCTTTGTTCCAGATTTTACGATCCTTCCATTATAAAGGACGTGAACGAAGTCAGGGACGATATAGTCCAGCAATCTCTGATAATGGGTGACGACAATGGTCGCTTTTTCCGGTGACCTGAGTTGGTTGACGCCATTCGAAACTATTCTCAAGGCATCAATGTCCAATCCTGAATCCGTTTCATCCAAAATGGAAAGGGATGGCTCCAGCATGGCCATTTGAAATATTTCGTTTCTTTTTTTCTCCCCACCGGAAAAACCTTCATTCAGGGATCTGCTCAGTAGTTTTTGGTCGATTTCCACCAATTTCATTTTTTCCTTCATGATGGAAAGGAATTTCACGGCATCCAGTGCTTCCAAACCCCTGTACTCTCGGACCTGGTTGACAGCAGTTCTGAGAAAGTTGGTGGAGCTCACTCCTGGTATTTCTACTGGGTATTGAAAAGCAAGGAAAACACCTTCTCTGGCGCGGTCTTCCGGGCTCAACTCCAAAAGATTTTTACCCATGAAGATGACTTCACCTTCGGTGACTTCGTATTCTTCCCTTCCTGCCAAAACAGAAGCAAGAGTGGATTTACCGGATCCGTTTGGTCCCATGATTGCATGGACTTCGCCTGGTTTTACTTCTAGGTTAATACCCCTTAAGATGGGAGTACCTTCAATAGAGGCATGCAAATTTTTTATAGAAAGCATTTTATTGATTTTGATTTGAAATTAACACCCCGCATGAATTCGGGAAAATCTAGTTAAATGAATAGTCGAGGATTTCTCCTTCGGGAAAGGTTTTTAACCTACACTACCTTCCAAGGTTAGGGCTAGAAGCTTTTGGGCTTCCACAGCAAATTCCATTGGCAATTGGTTCAAGACCTCTTTGGCGTAGCCATTCACGATCAATGCTACCGCATCTTCAGTGGCGATGCCTCTTTGGTTGCAATAGAAGAGTTGATCTTCACCGATTTTGGAAGTGGTCGCTTCATGCTCCACTTTTGCACTCGGATTTTGGATATCGATGTATGGAAAGGTATGGGCCCCACATCTATTTCCCATTAAAAGGGAGTCACATTGGGAAAAGTTTCTCGCGTTTGTTGCACGCTTCATTACTTGAACCTGACCTCTATAGGAATTCTGTGAGTGTCCCGCGGAGATGCCTTTGGAAACGATTCTGGATTTTGTGTTTTTCCCGATGTGAATCATTTTGGTACCCGTATCGGCTTGCTGGTAGTTGTTGGTGACGGCTACGGAATAGAATTCACCGATTGAGTAATCCCCTTTCAGGATACAAGAAGGATATTTCCATGTCACAGCAGAACCAGTTTCCACTTGTGTCCAAGAGATTTTGGAATAATCACCTGCACAAATCCCTCTTTTGGTCACGAAATTATAAATTCCTCCAACGCCTTCTTTATTTCCTGGATACCAGTTTTGAACGGTTGAATACTTCACCTCGGCATGTTTGGCGGCATAAATTTCCACCACAGCGGCATGAAGTTGGTTTTCGTCTCTTTGGGGAGCCGTGCATCCTTCCAAATAGGATACATATGAATTGTCTTCGGCGATGATCAAGGTTCTCTCAAATTGGCCGGTGTTGGCTGCATTGATCCTGAAATAGGTGGAAAGTTCCATTGGGCATCTGGTGCCTTTTGGAATATAACAAAATGAACCGTCGGAAAATACAGCGGAGTTTAGCGCTGCATAATAGTTGTCCGTCATCGGAACCACCGAACCCAAATATTTTTTGACGAGTTCCGGATGTTCTTTAACAGCCTCACTGAAAGAGCAAAAGATCACGCCCAATTTGGAAAGGGTATCCTTGAAAGTGGTTCCTACGGAAACAGAGTCCAAGACCACATCCACGGCAATGCCTTGCAATTTTTTTTGTTCGTTTAAAGAAATACCCAGTCTTTCGTAGATCTGAAGCAATTCAGGATCTATTTCGTCGAGACTTTTTGGTTTGTTTGACTGCTTTGGAGCAGAATAGAATTTCAGGGATTGTAAATCTATTTTTGGATAGTGGACATTGGCCCATTTGGGTTCGTCCATTGCCAGCCAAATTTTATATGCCTTAAGCCTCCAGTCTAAGAGCCATTGGGGTTCTTCTTTTTTTGCAGAAATCCATCGGATGGTATCTTCTGTTAAACCAGTTGGGGCTTCGTCAACTTCAAGATTTACCGACCAGCCGTGTTCGTATTCCTTTGAAGTTAAATCCTCCAGTATTTGATTGTCTTTGCTCATGTGGTTGAGTTATTTAGACTAATTACAGTTTGTAGTGCGAAGATACAACATTAATCCAAATTATATTGTTCAGTACTGTCGGAAAAAACCTTTTCCAAGCAAAAATATCCTTGATTGGACGCGATCAGTTGAATAAATCAAAAAAAATCCGTTAGCCTCAAAAATCTTAACGCTAACGGATTCGTGTAAATTAATATTTAAATACTTATAAAAATTCTTTATTTAGATTTAATCTAAAGTAAAATTTATTACTTCAAATCTTTTTCAAAGAATTGGATTGGGCGATTGATACTCTCTTCAAGGACAATCAAGGTTTCTGTCCGGTCTATCCCATCCACTTTCTGAATATTATCCAAAACAGTACGCAGATGATTGGTGTCCTTGCAGATGATTTTTGCAAAAATACTGTAGTTGCCGGTGGTATAATATGCATTGATGACTTCAGAAATCTGTTTGAGGTTTTCGATGACATTGTCATAAAGGGAGCTTTTTTCCAGATAAATTCCTAAAAAAGCAGAAATGTCATAACCCAACTTTGAGAAATCAATGTTCAAAGTTGCACTTTTGACGATGCCCATTTCTTCAAGTTTTCGCATTCTGACATGGACTGTGCCGGATGAAACGAAAACCTTTTTGGCGATTTCGGTATAAGGTGTTTTTGCATCATCATTTAGTAGTGAAATTATCTTGAGATCGACATTGTCAATATCTAAAATTTTGTCCATTTTTTCGGGGTTAAATTAGGGGGTTGTTAATGAATGTGACGTCAAATTATGAAATACTTAAAATAATGCAAAATATTTTTTTCAATTTGTAATTTAGAGAAAAATGCATTTACTTTGGTGCCGTAGAATTAATAGTTAATTTTATTTGGTGATTGTAAAGAGTTGTCAAATAATTGATTGAAAAAATAGGATTCCATTCTAAAATCAGTCATTTAAAAATTCAAAACTTTTAATCTCTAAAGTTATATTTGGGTTTATATTCTGAAAAGGGTCTTGCTTTTAGCAAGACTTTTTTGTTTCTAAAGGTTTAAGAAAGAGGAGCCAGCGTATTTTTTGAGTATTGTTTTTATAACCAATTGGGTGCTGAGACACCCAAATATGCCGCTGTGGCGATTTTCACCCAATTGCCATCTGTATTCTGGGTCAATCAAATTTTGATACAAATCCATTTCATGCTTTCTTTATCCGTATTTCTTAGGGATTTTTTTGAGCGGTTAGGAAGGTTTTCGAAATAACCCTATTTTTATTGCAACCAACCTCTTAATGTAATGAAGAAATATTTATCCGTATTTACCCTCTCGGTTTTTTCCGTAATGGGAGCAAGTGGACAGGATTACGGCCTTTCGCCAATGAAAATTTGGCCTGAGAACAATGAGCAATCAACCTTCTATACCGTCGCAGGAGAACGGCATGGCCAATCATTTTTTAAAAAACACAAATTCCCTGAAGTGGAATATGTGCCAAAAGACCAATTGACTTTTGATATTTACCACAGTCCGGATGTCATGTACCATTGGTTTATCAAATGGGCGGAACAATTCCCCGATATCACGGCACTTTATGAAGTGGACAAATCCTATGAGGGTAGACCGATCCTCCAAATGACGATAACGAACAAAAAAACAGGAAAGGATACAGATAAACCAGCCGCCTATTTCGAAGGAGGTCGGCATGGGGGCGAAGTCACCAGCAGCGAATCTGTCCTTTGGCTGGCTAAGCACCTGCTCGAAAATTATGGGAAGGATCCTGAAATCACAAAATTGATCGATTCCAAGACCATTTATCTAAGACCACAAAACAACCCTGATGGTTCCACGATGTATCTCAATACCGAACAACGAAACAGAAGTACCGTTCGGCCCCATGATGAGGATGGTGATGGGCTTTTGGATGAGGATCCGGAGGAAGATTTGAATGGAGATGCTGTCATTCACAACATGAGAAAAAAGGCTGTCACCGAAAAAGAGAAAGAAGAAGCCAATTATATCCTCGATCCTAGGGATCCATCTGGAAGATTGATGAAAAGGGTGTTGGACGGAAAAGGAGACTGGTTGCTTTTCACCGAAGGGATCGATAATGATGGTGATGGAAAATACAACGAAGACGGTATAGGTGGATTGGATCTGCACAGAAATTATCCGGAAAACTGGAGACCCGATCGAAATGGAGACCTTACTGGGCGTGGGTATACACAAGGTGGAGCGGGAGAATTTCCCTTGAGCGAGATAGAAACCCGTTCGACGGTTTTGTTTCTTCTATCCCATCCCAATATATCGGTGGTGAACTCGCTGGATACAAGGGTTCCCATGCATTTAAGGCCACCTTCCACCTCCTCCGGAGCTGAAAGTATGTTTCCAAAGGATTTGGCGATTTACGAAAGATTGGACAGCTTGGGTATTACCATTACTGGATATCCTTGGGCAGGTGACGTGTATGAAACTTACAGCACAAGGTATAAGGTGAATCGGGTCACGGGTGATCCTTTGAAGCCAAGCCCTTTGTTTGGGCATGGGCCTGACTTCGGATATTTTTATTATGGATCGATTTGGTACGGCGATGAACTCTGGAACAACGGTGCCATGAAGGATTATGACGGAGATGGCGTTTATGATGATTATGATGCCTTGCGTTGGGATGATGAAGAAAACAAATCCAATGGATTCAAGAAATGGGAAAAATTTGACCATCCTCAATTGGGAGAAGTCGAAATCGGTGGTTTCCACCCCAAATTCTTCTCGCAAAACGGTCCGCCTTGGCAGTTGGAAGGTTGGATCAAAAAACAATCCCTGTTCAATTTGGCCATGGCTAAGGAACTGCCGCAAATCGAGCTTGAAAAAGTTGATGTCAAAAAGGGCAGCAATGGAATGTATCAAATAGATGTCACTTGGACAAATTCAGGTAAACTACCCGTCGCACTTGAACAAGCCAAAAGGGTGAAAATCGTACAGGAAGACCGGCTGATGTTGGAATTTGACAAGGAGCTTACCAAAGGTTTTGAAAATGCAAAAGTCCAGATCACCAGTCCAGAGCTGTATGAAAAAACGATTTATACAGGATATACCGATCCAGGAGAGACCAAAACAGCTTCGTTTACCGTGAAAATCAATCAAAAAGAACCTGTAAAAGCAAAATTAAAGCTGCTTTCCACCCGCGGGGGATACGTTGAAAGAGAAATCATACTCGGGAATTGAATTTAAGTCAATAGAACGATTATTTAACCAAACAAAAAGTCCAGGGTCTTACCTTGGACTTTTTGTTTTTGAGCCTTTTTAAAAACAAATTGCCCCATTGGTATAAAAGCTTATGCTTCACAAATTCATCTTTTATTAATTGCAACAAACAAATGCATTTTGACATGATCAGGATAAAAACCCTATTGACATTACTACTGATATTTTCTTTGCTGGAGGTCAAGGCCCAGCAAAAAAGAGCTTTGACCCATGAGGATTATGATGGTTGGGAGACCTTGTCATCCGATAAAATTTCCAAAAACGG
The DNA here is from genome assembly GCF_000381545.1 of Rhodonellum psychrophilum GCM71 = DSM 17998. GTDB lineage: Bacteria > Bacteroidota > Bacteroidia > Cytophagales > Cyclobacteriaceae > Rhodonellum > Rhodonellum psychrophilum. The sequence goes on from NZ_KB906701.1 coordinate 30,670, forward strand.
CCAATGGGTTGGATATGAAATCAATCCGCAGGAAGGCGATGGGCGTTTGGAAATTGTTTCCCACAGCAATCCCCTCACCAAATACAACATTCCAAGAGCCAACAGATGGTCGATTTCCAATGACAATCGCTTTGTGGTGGGTAAGATTGCCGCTCAAAAAGATTCTGTGAAACTTTTGAAACTCAAGAAAACCAAAGCCGACGATATGCCCAAAGACAGTTTGTTTGTGCTGGATCTTGTATCCGGCAAAACAGAAAAATTGGCTAGGGTGAAATCCTTTGCTTTGCCTGATAAAGAAGGCAATTGGCTCGCTGTTCATTTTGAAAAAGAATTGCCGGTAAAAGCAGAGAAGAGGGCAGAGGGTGATACTACTGCTATGGAATCCGCAACAAAAGTAAACCCCAAGAAAACCGATGGATCCAAGCTTCTGGTCAGGAGTCTAGATGGTGAAAAGACTTATGAGTATGAAACGGTCAAGAATTACGGGTTTTCCGAAAATGGGGATTTTCTTTATTACGTAAAAGCAACCGAAGACACTTTGAAGAATGCAGGCATTTTCTTGTTGGATCTGAAATCGGGTATTTCGAAGATCATTGATCTCAACAAGACGGATTATTTCACGCCAGCATTTTCCAAAACAAACAAGTTCTTGACTTTTTTAACCACAGAAGATTCCCTGAAGTCAAAAAAACCCTACTATGATCTTTACCTTTTTGACATTGCCAAAGGGGATCTTGCAAAAATTGCGGACAAAAAGACTTCTGGATTATTGCCAAACGGAATGGTCAGCAAAACAGGAAGACTTTATTTTTCCGAAGATGAAAACAGGCTTTATTTTGGCGCCAGTCCCGGTTACCAAGAATTTGCCTATGAAGAGGACACCATGCTTTTGGACGAGGAAAGGGTCAGTTTGGATATTTGGGGATGGCAGGATGCAGAAATCCAGCCCATGCAATTGGTCAATAAAAACAGGGAAAAAGACAGGTCCTACCTTGCCGCATACCGCATCAAGGATAAAAAGATTATTCAAATCGGTGATGAAAATATCTATCAGATCTATCTGGACAGGAAGGCAAAACACAAAATCGCTTTGGCGACAAATGATAGTCCCTATCGGAGAAACTTCAGTTGGGATATTCAGATCGGAAGGGATTTGTATCTCGTAGATCTGGAGACCGGAAATAAATCCTTGATCAAAAAGGAAGTCTCCGGGAATGCACAACTTTCCCCAGGAGCAAAATATGCCTATTGGTATGACAATATGGATAGTTCATGGGTGGTCTATGACATTGCTGCGAAAACCTTCAGCAATCAGACAAAATCCTTGGCTGTCGATTTTCACGACGAACTCCATGATTCACCTTCCTTGCCGGGAAGCTATGGCAATGCAGGTTGGATGGCCGATGACAAAGCCTTCCTGGTTTATGACCGATTCGATATCTGGAAACTTGATCCTTCGGGCAAGGAAGCTCCTTTGAACATGACTAAAGGGGAGGGAAGAAATCAAAAAATTGTATTCAGGAGACAAGTTTTAGACAGAGAGGAGGAAGGTATCGACCCGAAGGAGCCTTTGATCTTGTCGGCTTTTCATGAGGAAGACAAGAGAAGCGGGTTTTTCAAGGGTGATTTTACAGGGAAAAAATCTCCGGAAAAGCTACTTTTAACCGATCATCGGTATTTTGGATTGACCAAAGCTGAGGAGGCGGAAAAGCTGATTGTTCGAAGATCCACCTATTTGGAATCTCCGGAAATCTTTGCCACCGGGATGAATCTTTCCGATTTCAGCCAACTGTCGACGACCAATCCACAGCAGAGTTCTGTGAATTGGGGAAATGTGGAATTGGTCAATTTCCTGGCCAATGATGGTGTTCCGCTTCAGGGTTTGTTGTTCAAGCCGGAGAATTTTGATCCAAACAAAAAATATCCGTTGATGGTCTATTTCTACGAGCGGAATTCGGATGGATTGCACAATTACCGTTCTCCAGCACCGAGCGCTTCGACGATCAATATCCCTTATTTTGTCAGTAACGATTATCTGGTTTTTGTACCGGACATCAAATACGATCTGGGTTTGCCGGGGCCGAGTGCCTACAACTGTATCATTCCAGGCGTGCAAGCCATCGTAGCCAAAGGATATGTGGACACCGAGAATATGGCGATTCAAGGTCAGAGTTGGGGTGGCTATCAAGTGGCTTACCTCATCACCAAAACCAATATGTTCAAGGCTGCAGGAGCAGGAGCGCCGGTGGTCAACATGACTTCCGCTTACGGGGGAATCCGATGGGGAACAGGCATGAGCCGAATGTTCCAATATGAGCAGACCCAATCCAGGATTGGAGGAACACTTTGGGACAAGCCGCTTTATTACATCGAGAATTCACCGCTGTTCTTTATGGACAGGGTCAAAACCCCCGTCTTGATCATGCACAACGATGCGGATGGCTCCGTGCCGTGGTATCAGGGAATTGAGATGTTCATGGCCTTGAAAAGACTGAACCAACCCGCTTGGTTACTTCAGTACAATGGTGAGGACCATAATCTGAAGGAAAGAAAAAACAGGAAAGATTTATCCATCAGGCTGTCACAGTTTTTTGACCATTATTTAAAAGGAGCCCCAGCACCACTTTGGATGACCCAGGGATTGCCGGCTGTTGAAAAAGGAAGAACCTTGAAATATGAATTGGGGGAAAGTATTGATTAAACCCGAATTCTAAGACATTGGAAAAGTAACGTTAATGCGCTAACTTTTGGTTGCAGCATGAAAGCCTATGCATCGAATGGTGATTTTATCCCTTCCCGAATTCTGGTAGAAATGTTCAACCCCAATCTTTAAGGTCAGGGTTTTTGAAACGTTAATTGGTGACCATGTTTTGTTATGGATCCCGTATGGAATAATCAAATCAAATATACATTTCTCTTGCTGCTTTTAATCAAAACCAAAAATAAGATGAAGCAGAAAAAGTTTGAAAGTATGGCTGTTGTCAATCCTTTTGCCGCTGGAATTGATGTAGGCTCTAAAAGCCATTTTGTTGCGGTGGGGCAAGATCCA
>NZ_KB906702.1 GCF_000381545.1 Rhodonellum psychrophilum GCM71 = DSM 17998
CCCACCGCAACAAAATGGCTTTTAGAGCCTACATCAATTCCAGCGGCAAAAGGATTGACAACAGCCATACTTTCAAACTTTTTCTGCTTCATCTTATTTTTGGTTTTGATTAAAAGCAGCAAGAGAAATGTATATTTGATTTGATTATTCCATACGGGATCCATAACAAAACATGGTCACCAATTAACGTTTCAAAAACCCTGACCTTAAAGATTGGGGTTGAACATTTCTACCAGAATTCGGGAAGGGATAAAATCACCATTCGATGCATAGGCTTTCATGCTGCAACCAAAAGTTAGCGCATTAACGTTACTTTTCCAATGTCTTAGAATTCGGGTTAAAAGTATTACAAGTTGTAACATCTTAATATTTGTTCAATCATGGCGGAAATACCCATCGAGATCATCAATCTGAATGCCAATGCCGGATTAAATGAAGGCATTGTCAATGGCAATGTCGAAGGCTCGGTCATCGCAGGCATTACCATTAGCGCCGATCTCTGTCATGGGATCAACATCGGTTTGGATGGCGCCATAACAGGCCAGGTCCTGGGGAATCTCGATGTCCTATTTATCGGCGCACAAGCCAAAGGAGAGCTTCAGGCAGCGGCCGGTGCGCGCGCGCTGATCCGCCTCGAGCCCAATCTGTTGGAAAAAATGGGCCTCTCCATCTACGTCGGCGCCTATGCCCGAGCCATGGCATCCGGGAGTTTGGCGGTTTACCTGACACCGTCGTTTTTTGCCCAGCAAATCCAGGATCACCTGGACGATTTTCCGGCAGATATCTTTTTGATCTTCCTCGAAGAAGTAAAGGCTGAAGTGGGCGTCTGGGGAAGGGTTGCCTTTTCGGCCATGGCGGAAGTCAACGTGAATGTCGTTTGCGACATTAAAAAACTAAATTCGGGATTTGAGATTTCTGGAGGGTATAAATTCGGCCTGAAAGCAGGCTCCGGCTATGATTTTTATTGCAATGTTGGATTCAAGAACCTCAGAAGGGCCGTGAACCGATCCACGATTCGCATCAGCGCCGAGGTAAAAAAACACCTGCTCAAATCCGATCTGGCCAATAAACAACTTCTGGCGGAATGCTTCGATTTCAGCTTTCCGTTTATTGTTTTGACCGCTTATGACCTTGGGAACAAGAGCGCCGAAAGGGGCGAATTTCTGAGCAAGGAAGAGGTCGCAGATGTTTTGTTCAAGAACTTCATCGCCAGCCTTCAGCGATTTGCGGTTGAAAAAATCATCGAAGCCGCAGTCCGCAAACTCAGCGATGAATTTTCCAAGATCTATTACAAGATCTTTGGCATCCAGCTGGACAATGCAGAAAAAGCGGAATTGGAAGTATCGGTCAACAAGCTGATCGATCTACTTCAAAAAGGAGACCTGCGCTTACCCGACCTCGAAGGATTCATCACCGAGACCATCAACATCATTGACCTCCTGGATCAGGGTGCTCTGGATGATTTCAAAAGACCGCTCACCTTGTTCTGGGTGAGCAGTGTGGTCGGATTCGAGCTGAAACAATTGTTGAGCGTGTATTCTGCCAATCTTGGGGTTGGATCAACCGTGACTGGAGAGGCAGCGACCTCCATTCAACATTCCAGACTTCCTGAGGCACCGGCTTTTGTCAAAGCGGAAATCGAGGGGGTGCTGGGAGAGTCAGTTCTCCTTGTAGATGTGAGGATAGCAGTGGATTACCTGTCAGAAATCGGTATTCCTTACGCTTCGCAATATGTTTTCCCGGAAATAGGAGCTTTTAAGGATTATTTTGAAAGTAGGTTCAACCTGACTTTCGGGAAAATATTCGAAGATTCGCTGAGAGGACTCCAAGGCCAGGGCACATTGGCAACTTATCATTCCTACCAGGCCATCAAAGACATTGTGAAGACCGAGCTCATCGAAAATCTGATCATGGGAGAACTCCTTCCGCAAATCACCAGCGACATCGACAATGTGCATCTCTACCAGTACTCCCAGGAGGTCATCCGTCCTTCCCTTTATCTCTCTTCTGATTTTATTTTTAAGAAGCTGGACAATTTTCTGATTCAGGACTTGAGCGGCATCAATAATCTGCCGCAATTTGTGAACGGGATTTCTTCCGGCTGCGGCGTGGTCGTTTACAACGTGCTCGCCAGAAATATTGCCTTCTTCGACCAGATCATCAATGACTTTGTTTTAGACAATACTTTTGCCGGCTTCGACTCGATGGGGGCCAGGCTCAACAACCCCCAGGATCCGTTTTTTGTGAGTTGCAAGGGCTTGCTGTCTCAGTCCTTTTCTCATATTTCCAACATTGACCAGCATATCGAGGCAGTGCGGCAGCTGTTGCTGGATCTTACTTATGCATTCAAAGAAATCTCGGGACCTACCGTATTCACAGCCGACAGAAGAAACAACCTGAGGGTACTGAAGCGGGACATCCTACTGTCCATGGCGGGGAAAATCGATTACTCGGAAACTCCGGATGCTTTTGTCGCGCGGTTACTGGATTGTGGATTCATTCCCAATCAAGAACTGGTAAAAGCACTTGGAAATGAGTTGCTGAAGATCAGTGTGGAGTCCTTTGGGATATTTATTCAAAAAATCATTCCCGCCTTGGGAGATTTTTATCTGGCCATCAGCCTGCACACATTGACCCAAATGAGGGCGAACCTTATTGCATTCATTGATAGCCTGTACAATGCTGCGCTTACGGCCTTGAATCATTACAACAATCTCAGCGATTATATCGACGAGAACATTCTTGCCATTCTGGATGCGATCGACCTGGTCGTCACCAATTTTGGCACTACACTAAAAGCGCACCTCGACACCTGGGGAGATTCCGCAAAAGCCAATATACATTATACACACTTGGCTTCTATAAGCGCGACTGTTCCGGCAGGGGCTCCGAGGGATTTGGCCATCCTGACCTTTGAAAATGTTACCTGGCCTGTTGAAGCCGCAATCCTGGATGTCGCCATTTCCGCGGGAACGACAGCGCTGAAAACGGCCATCGATGGGGTGGTTTTGACCATCGATACCAGCACCGACATTGCCGCAGAGATCCTACTCATAAAGCAGACCGTAGAAGACGCCATCACCACTGGCCTTGTCGGATTTGTTTTGACCCCGATTCATGCCACCGCCTCCCGATTGGTCAATGCCTTGTTGCCGGACAGTCTTATGAACACCATCAAAGAATACCTGGAAGCACGTGCAGGCCAAAAGGAGCTGGAAAGAGAGCAGTTGGATCAAGAACAGGAATTGGCTTTCCTGGAAGCGGAAAAGAACAAAACACAGGGGCGATACGACCGCAATAATTTTAATCCGCTGGTCGGGCTTGAAATACTGGACCCCGTAGAGGGATTTCCATTTATTTATCCGAAGGAAGTGATCTTGCAGATGCGATTGGTGAATGGAAATCACGATATGATTTCTGATCCTTCTTCCAAACGGATTCAGGTAACGATTAACTCCGTCCCTGTTCAATTGAACGTCGGTGACTGGTCTCAGTCGGGCAACGATATGGTGCTGAATAAAACCATAGACAATACCGATGACGGTTTGAATATCATCGAAGTGAGTTGGATCAAAGGGGTCTCCAACCAGCAAGTGATCCGCCACAAAATCCCATTTATCGTGAATGCGGAAGCAGATTATAAGCGGGCCAATTTTTCTGTTTATATCGACAGTGACCCTCCTGGACCGGATGTGGATGCGGAACATGTGGAAATCATCTACAAAGGCAGTAAGGAAATGGAGGTCAAAGGTTGGCTGATGCAGGACAAGGCCGGTCATAAATACCATTTGCCGATGTTCACTTTGCGGCCCGGTGATCATTTGAAGATCTTTACAGGAGGCAGCCAGGGCCAGAACAAGGTCAACAAATCGAGAAAAAACAAGCTCCTTTTTATGGGGAGGAAGAAAGCCGTCTGGAACAATGAAGGCGATACCATGTACCTGTCCGATGCCGATAGGGTATTGATTTACAAGTATTCTTATTTACCTGAATAATGGATTGTTATGGTTGTCATGAACCCCTTTGAAGCCTTGGTGGATCTTCTTAAAAAACTGCTTGAAACCATCAAGATTGCCGGAGATCCGACCGAAGAGAGCAAAATTCTCTTTGAAATGCTCGAGAATGCATTGCGTCAGGGTCTGCTCGGTGACTTTATCGATGCCCTCCTCCCCTCAGGCAAGTCCTTGGAGGATGTATTAAGGTCGATGCTCATCGATCACGGCCGCCAACAGTTGCGTGCGTTCGTCCTGTCTTGGGTGGACTTGCAGAGACCTGTTGGGGAATTACTCGCGGCTGTCGATGCCGTCCAACAGGCAGCGCTGGATGAAGTGTGCCAAACCCTCTACGAAACGGTGGGCCGGAAGATGACCCAGCCGGAGATAACCACGGCCAAATTGATCTATGGAAAGACTTTTGATTATGATACCATTTACTTTTCGGATGCGGGCGTGGCAAATACCGTCATTTTCGGTGTGCAGGATTATTTTAACAACAACCCCAACTCCAGAGCTTTCGTCACCTTCAAACTGGTCAATCACGACCTTGCCGACGGCCCCTTGTCTGATCCGACGATGGTTCATGAGCTTTGCCATGTATGGCAATACCAGACAGTAGGACCGATCTATCTGATCGAGGCGATCCATGCCCAAACGCTGGGCGCCGGATACAATTATGGATATACGAATGGCGTGAACGGAAATGGGGGAGACGTATCGCTCCAGAATGCAATTGCCAATAATCCTGGGTTGACCACAGCGGAAGTCTTCGCACTTTTTAACCGGGAACAGCAGGCATCGATCATTGAGCATTATTATTACAGGAAGCATGTACTCAATTTGCCCCCGTCTGATTATGCCGCCTGGCAGCCGTTTCAGAATTTGGTATATACACCATAGGGCGCTGGCCAATTCCAGCCTGAAATGGCTTGATCATCCGTCTTTGTTTACAAATTCCGACTTCACCCAATCGGAAAAATGCATGATTCTCCAAATAGGCACAGGGTTGAACCCGTTTTATGCATTGCAAACTCAATTGAATAGTATATTTAACTGATGTTCAATTGGTTGTTGATTGTTTTTGACTTCACCCAAATGGTATCAGGAATGAGTCTCCCAATAGTCTGATTTTCTTGCATTTTCGATCTCATTTGGAAACGGAATGCATATTTCGGGTCAAAAAATACCAGACGGTAGTGGACTTGAAAATGCACAACACCGCTTACCATTCAGCCGGAAAAATCTCTCCCGTTTTTGGCTAATCTTCTTCCACCACCTTGATCACCACATTCCCTGTTTTTTGCCCCGTCTCTACGTATTGGTAAGCCTGTACGATTTGGTCCAAAGGATATTTTCTATCAATCAAAGGTTTGAATTCGCCCTTTTCCACAAGCCCTTTCAAAAAAATCACGTCTTCCTTGTGGATCGTGGGCAAGGGAAACAATAGTTTTTTGCCTCCCAGAAGCGGCGTGGTCAGGGCAAAGAAGATGTTCTCTGCATTTTGGCCAAATTCTGTGGAGATGTAAATCCCTTTTTCCGTCAGCAAGGGTTTGCATTTCCCAAATGAACTCTTGCCCACTGCGTCAAAAATAAAGTCAAACTTAGCATTTGTCTTGGTGAAGTCCTGTCTCTCATAGTCAATCACAACATCTGCACCCAGTGATTTTACCAACGCCGTGTTTTTGGTGTTGCACACGGCGGTGATTTTTGCCCCAAAATGCCTTAACAATTGGACCGCAGCGGAACCTATGGCGCCGGTGGCTCCATTGACCAGCACATTTTGACCCCTTTCAACTTTGGCCGCCTTGATGTCACACAAAGCGTAGTGGCCACCTTCAGTCAGCGCCGCGGCCTCATCAAAGCTTAAGTTGTTTGGCATGGTGGTCACGGCATCTTTTTCGGCAATGGTCAAATACTCCCCATGTCCACCAAAGGTTTTGTCATTGAAACCAAAAACCTTGTCCCCAATCCGGAAGGTGGTCACGTCCTTGCCGATTTCTTCAATTACTCCCGCAAACTCACAACCCAATATGGGCTGTTTTGGCCGCAAAATCCCGGTCCAAAACCTGGAGATGAAATATTCCGCACTGCGAAAACCGCAATCCGTCCGGTTCACCGTCGCCGAATGGACCCTGACCAAAATTTCGTTGTCATTGGGAATGGGTTTGGGCACTTCCATCAAATGGGCAACATCCGGCGGGCCGTATTCGGTATAGACAATCGCGTTCATTTTTTCCATATTCCCCTTGGTTCTAGATCGTATGCTGCACTTGAATGCCCCGTATTGGATGTGCATGCAGGCCGGGATTTTCAAAAGTCTACTTCACTGGAAGCAAAGCACTTCAACCCGTTTGATGCATGACCAAATCCATTCCATCCAATGGTCACTTCATCCTCAGTCTTTGTTGACTGTTTTTGACTTCACCCTATTGGAGTCAGGAATTATTCTCCCAATAGTCTGATTTTCTTTCAGTTTCAATTCCATTTCGAAACCTATTGCATTTTTAGGGTTAAAAAACCCAATGCATATTTCTGGTTCAAATATATCATTTTCCTGAGCCAAAAAACATGCATCCGATTCTTTCGGAGAGTTGTTTTTTTGGGGGTAAAACAATGGAGGTGATGTGCTTGCACCTACAAAACAATTTTCTAAAACAATTGTATGCCTTTCAACACTCCGCCTTGATCAACCGCTGTTGCGCATTGCCAATTCAAAAAAAACTACACCCCTCATACTTCATAAATCTCAATGGGCAGCTCGTCCGGATCGGCAAAGAAAGTGAATTTTTTATGGGTGAAAGGGTCAATTCTTACCGCTTCTGTCTCGATGTTTTTGGAATTCAGGAAATCAATATTCTCTTCCAGATTGTTCACCCCAAAAGCGATGTGCCTCAAACCCCTTGCTTCAGGACGCGACGGTCTGCTGGGGGGCTCTGGAAATGAAAACAGTTCAATCAGATAGGTCCCATTCAGGGAAAGATCAAGTTTATAGGACTGTCTCTCCTCTCTGAAGATTTCCTTCTCAATTTTCAATCCCAGAATTTCGGTATAAAAATATTTCGATTTCTCGTAGTCCGAACAGATGATGGCGATATGGTGAAGAGATTCTATTTTCATGGGGTGGGTGTTGGGGAGGGTTTTGCTCTTTTCGAAGGCCGGACTTTTTAGGGCAAATGTTCATCGAAAACACTAAATTTTTGGTTACCAAAAAATCATCTGAGAGGAACGAAACCCGCATTGTTACTGAGCTTCCGAGTCATTTTTGATGAACTGTTTTATTTTTTGCTGTTTCTCTTTGACCTCTTTGTCATAACCGATTTGCCAAAAATACATATCCAGTATCTTCATTATTGGATAATGTTTATTTGTCTTAGTGGACACAAGTTTTTGAGCGGTTTCAATCTCAGTTTTGTTATTGTCAAGAAAGTCAAATAATTCACTTAAAGAATTGATATTGAAAACAGTATGCTTCATTTTCAATTCTTTTAAACCATCAATGAAATACCTGTCGTAAGCGGGAATACAGCCCAAGCTCCCTAGTAAAATTTTACTCAACAATGTGTCTGTTGGTGATATTGCCTTTGGCTTAGCAGCACCTTTTGTAAAATATATTTTGCGGTAATGGTCAGCCAATTTATCTTTCAACAACATTATCTCTTTTATGTCATTTCTATTGACATCATTATTTTGGTCGCATTTCAGCTCTCGCGCTTCCTTAGAAAACAAAATGCCAACTGCCCCTTTATGGATTAAATGATTTTTTTGAAGTAAACCACTTGATCCTCTATACATTCCCCAACTTGCCAAATAAAAAGCCAATTCTAAAGTATGAATTTGAGTTTGTCCATCTACGTTAAATGCTTGATGGCAATTGTCCCATGATTTATACCTGTGAAATTCGTCTTTAATAATGGTATTCAAATATTTTTCTATTGTCGATGTTATATTCATTGGTCCATAAAGTCTGTCACTATTCCAGATGGGTAGGTTTTAAAGAATTACATCTGACTAATCAATTCTTTTGCTTTGTCTAATGTGTAGGCTCCTTTTATTTCTTTCTTGTCAAATACCATAAAATAAGAAAAGTCCTGTCCCGCTTGTCTTTCCCATTCGTTTCCAAGTCGGCATTTTGCCTCACTGTCTGAGCCGTCTAAATGGTCACCTTTGGTCTCTATCAGAATGGTTTTGTGGGACTTGGTTTGTAAAATAAAATCGGGGTAATGGTTGGCTTTAAATCCATTGATGTAAAATCCTTTTCCACGTTCTAAGTTTCTATGCCAAAACGCAACATTAGAGGCGGTTCCGATTTCCATTGCTACCCGTTCTTCAAAACCGTTCATGGAACCTTCTCTTTCGTAGAGTGAATTTCCTATGGATGAACCTATGTTGCCTGGCACAATTTCGTTTCCTAGCTTCCAATTTACTTTGGTTTTTATTTTTTTGGATTTGAGCAAGTCATTAAATCGACCTTCCGCATAGGAATCTGTCAATTGGCGAATCTTTGCCTTTATCTTATCGGTATAGCTCCACTTTCTGACCAAAATATCCCGAAGTTGTTCGGTATTCATACTTTTCAAAATTCGACCTATGTAAACCTTGATTTCTTGGTCTGGAATAGGATACATGTTCCCGATGATCTGCATCATTTGATGCGTGATGTCTGTGATTTGGTTTTCTTTTGGCTTGGCTAAAATGTATTCGGCGATGGGGTCTTTTACCAAATTATCTTCAATCTTGGTGAAAGAGGGTCTGTATTCGTTCTTCTTAGCTTCTTCTAAGTCGATTTTATACAAGTCGGATGAAATCTTGTCAAAATCAATTTTGATGTCTTCGTCTGAAAGTTTAAAATCTTTGAGCAATGAATCACGATTGAGCAATTCTTCGTCTGTCCCAAAAATATCACTTGCAGTTACCTTTATGAAAAATTGCGGAAACTCGATTTTAGCAATATAATCCTTGTTGGATTCTTTGACTTTATAGCGTTTTACTTTTGCCCCCATTTCTTGAAAAATATTTTCGTCAACAGGTTGTTTCTCCTGTTCTTTAATTTGCTCTTCTAATTTTCGGTTTTGTTCTTCCGCAATGGCTTCGATTTCTTCTATTACCGAGGTTGTTTCCTTCCATTGGTTATCAGAAGTTTCATCTGCTCCTGATGGGTATCGAGAGGGATCAAACGTAACCCGATTCTTGTCTATAATATCTTCTTGTTCCGATTGTTGCTCTGGGAATAAGAATGATTCTATTGGATTCACCGCGACAGTTTTCTTCTCTTCCTCGGTCATTTTATCGACTTTCCGATAATCCTTCTCACTAAATCCTGACTCCTGCAAGCCCTTTACAATGCTCTGTAAGGTTTCATTGAACTTCGCGGAAGCAGTCAAAACATAGGATAGGTTCAATTGGAAATCTTTGTGCCGCTGCACATAGGGCTGACGCAATACGCGACCTAAAATTTGTTCCACATCTACCGAACTGGATTTATCAGCCAATGAAGCCAAGATATAGGCAAAAGGACAATCCCAACCTTCTTTTAATGCGTTGATCGTGATGATGTAACGGACTTCACAATTTTTGCTCATCAAATCAATGCCTTTCAATTCGTCTATGTTGGCCGTTTTGATTTTGATATGGCTTTCGGGAATCCCTAAACCCAACAATTGCTCCTTCAGTTTTTCAAATGTGGTATTGTCGTTTTTGGTTTTGGGTTGTGCCTGAAACAAGACGATGGGTCTGATGTACCTACCACCTTCCGCTTCTTGTTTGATGGCGAGAATTTCCAATTTGCGCTGCAGGTGCAAGGCGTTGTTAATGACTTCGGTTTTATCATGGTTGTTATACACGATTACAGGAAGTTTCACCATATGCTCCTTTTTCAACTCGATAGCTGGAACAAGACTTACAATATTGCTATTGGCCTTTGGTGTGGCAGTCAAATCTAAAATAAATGACGGATTTAAGTTTTTGAGCATATCTACACTCAAATCACTCTCGGCATTATGGCTTTCGTCCACCACCAACACGGGATTTAAATAGCGTAAAACATTGATTAATGCGGTGTCGTCGACGCCGCTTAATATATGTTCGTCACTTTTGTATTGGGAAACAAAGGATTCCAATTGTCCATTTTCCTGAAATACTTTCCTGTCCTCTTTGTTGTTTGCCCTTAGGCTGGCAAAACTCATAACAAAAATACTCAACTGGTCTTTTACCACCGTTGGGTTAAAATTTGAGCCCTGCAATAAATCTGCTTTTTGATAAATTTCTACCCGGTTGTTGAAAAGCGAGTTGAGTTTTTGGCGATAGGGATGTTCTGGATTGGAAAGGGTATTTACGGTTTGTTGTAATAAATTACTCCAAGGCACCAACCAAATCACCGCTTTGGGTTTTGCCGAATCATAAGCCGAAAAAATGGTATGCAAGGCATTTACGGCAATAAAAGTTTTTCCTCCCGCCGTTGGCACTTTTACGCAAACGTGGGCTGCATTGGGAATGTTGTTTTTATAGGTCTCCATTCCCGTGCCGTCCAACGGATTATACGGTCCAATTTTGTCCTCCCAATATTGGTTGAATGCTTTAGCCAAGCTTTTATGCTCTTGCACATACCCCAGGTACTCCTCCAAATTCTCTATTACTCTTCGCTGATAACTTTTTAATTCCATAGCCTATTTTTTCAATTTCTTGATTTGCTTATCAAAGTCAGAAATAATTTTTTGGGTCGTATTAAATTGGTCGTATTCTTTTCCTGCTTTTGAAATAGCCTGTTTATGCGACTTTGTTCCTTTGCCATCCAAAATTTTGAATTCGTTAAAGTTCAAAAACTTATCTACACTATTTGCTAAACCTTCCATTGTGAAAGTATTTTCACGCTCTATTAAGTTTTCGATATAATCAAAATAGCCTGTTACTGTGCGTTCCAATTGTTTTATCTCTTTTTCTTGCAAGTAGTTTTTTGCTATGGTGGTATCTGTTTTTACTATTCTGCCTTCTGGGGCGTTTTTCCAAGTGGTCAAACCCATATTTTCTTTTTTTGCATTGGCATTTTTATAAATAATTTCAGCAGCTGTTTGTCCTGTTATGGCAAAATGAAACTTGTTTTGCACCATTGAATAAAAATTTTGGGTGAGTTCAGCTTTTGGGTCGTAATCAATACTGCATTCTGCAAAAATATCGGTGATTTGCTGGTAAATTCTGCGTTCACTGGCACGAATGGAACGAACACGCTCCAATAACTCTTTGAAATAATCTTTACCAAAAACAGCTTCGCCTTGTTTCAATCGGTTGTCGTCCAACACAAATCCTTTGATGATGTATTCTTTCAGGGTTTTGGTAGCCCAAATTCTAAATTGGGTCCCCCTTTGCGACTTCACTCGGTAGCCCACCGAAATAATGACATCAAGGTTGTAAAACTTTACAGGTTTGTCCGAACCACCAATGTGCAAATTTTGCACATTGCTTTTTTCTTCGAGTTCACCTTCTCCGAAAACATTACCTATATGCTTGGTGATCACACTTCTTTCGCGCTCAAAAAGTTGACTCATTTGCTCTTGAGTAAGCCAAATGGTCTCGTTTTCCAACAACACATTCAGCTTCACTTCACCTTCTGGCGTAGTATAAAAAATAAATTCATTCTGCCTTGGCTGTAGATCACTCATTTTCTTGATTTATGATTGATGAATAATGGATATTCTTTTGCCCTTCACCATTAAAACCTGGTGATGTCTCTAGGTATTTTTTTAAAAATGATGTTTTTCTTGGCCATAAATTCCTTGGGTAACAGGCAATTGTCGGCATAGATGACGTATTGCTCGCCACTGGTTTTGATAAGTTCCAAAGCATCAAAATCCAAGGTTGTCAAACGCTCTTTTTCGTAAATAAAATAATACACCGTACCCTCTTTTACACCTAATTTATATGTGTCATTTTTAATTTCAGATTCTTGATTCCCTTCAGATGGATGATTTTTGAGTGTTGATTCCTGATTACCTAATCCATCATTAATATATGCCGTTCGCGTTTCTGAAAACCAAATGTATTCCCTGATTTTCTCCAATTCGACTTGTTCATTCAGGTTTTGGTTTTCATCAAAAAGTGGCAATCCCAATTCATAAAAATCAAACGCTCCACCGGTGCCTGCCACGGCTTTTGAACCCGATCCGTAACCTTTAGCAACACGCTTCACTCTTTCTGCAGTAATATCATTGGCGTAATCCTCCATTTCTACCAAAATGAATTTACGATTTCCACCATCTTGTTTATTGAGATTTAAAACGGCATGAGCAGTTGTCCCTGAACCTGCAAAAGAATCTAGAATTATATCATCTGGAAAAGTTGAGATATTTATAATATGGTTAATAGTCACTGAAGGCTTGGGGTGATCAAATTTCTTGGTTCCCAGCAAACCTGAAAGTTCTGTCATTCCATCTGAATTATATCCGTGCTTATCCCACCAGCTCTCTGGTTTCTTTCTTCCACTTTTTTCATTTAGAAATTTCTTCTGAACAGGTTTCGTGTTCCCTGTTTTTCCAAATATTATTCTACCATCAGTAATTCTTTTTAATACTTCTATTTCATTAAAAACCCAATATCTTCCATTAGGCGGATAATGCTCTGCCCCTGAATGCGGATTTGTAATCGGAAAGTAAGGACCCTTGTGATTTGCAGATAAGTCTGCGGTTTTCCAAGCACCTCTCGGGTCATTATCTGGATTTGAAAAGTTTTTATCTAAATATTCAACAGACAAAGGGACCCCAGGCAAAACCAATTTTTCTTGATCTTTAGCATAGCAAACAAAAAAATCATGAACCGAAGGTATATGACCCATATTATTTCCATTGGTCTTTTTTTTCCATAAAATATTGCCTAAAAAATTCCTTATCCCAAAAATCTCATCACAAATCAATTTAAGATTAGCTTGTTCATTATCATCAATTGAAATAAAAATTGCACCTTCATTTGCCAAAAGTTTGTGCAAGAGTTTAAGCCGTGGATACATCATGCAGAGCCATTTGTCGTGGCGGGAAAGATCTTCACCATCTTTGCCTACAACTTCACCCAGCCATTTTTTTATTTTTGGGTGGTTTACATTGTCGTTATATACCCAACCTTCATTTCCAGTATTGTAAGGAGGATCAATATAGATACACTTTACTTTCCCTTCATATTCCGGCAGCAGACTTTTAAGCGCTTCCAAATTGTCGCCGTGAATGATTTTATTTCCACACTTTGATTCTTTATCCATCAACCCTGATTCAGAATCAAACCCATATTTGTGATCCAAAACCCTGTAGGGCACGTCTTGATGGTGGCTTATTACTTTATCTTTTCCTATCCAATTGAGTGTTGGCATCTTTTTTAATTATGATTTATGAAGGATGGATTATGAATGTTTGTTGCTAACGATCAGGTCTTTTACGTCCACATCCAAAATCACTGCTATTTCCAGCAAGGTTTCCAATCGGGGTTGTTGTCGGTTTTGGACGTAGGCATTTACCATATTGTAGCTTTTCCCAAGTTTTTCAGCCAACCAAGTTTGTTTAATCCCTTTCTGTTCCAACACTTCCTTAATTCTATTCATTGAAGTTGCCCGTTTTAAGGTCGACAAGTTAGTTTATTTTGTAAAAATATCTCATAAAATTGGGTATAAATTGTGGGAAAATATAAGGATATGATGGAATTGGGATGTGGGAGTGGACGGTTTATTTTTGGAGGTTGACTATTATGTCGATCAAATCCAGATGAGGCGAGTTAAGGAAAATTTTGACATTGTAGCCCTGAGTCTTGTTATTTTTACATCGAGTACATGATCAAAGTTCAAAAAGACACTGAACTTAATTATAAAATCGACGCCCCAATTCTGCAAAAATACTAATCAAAATACGGAAATAATTATATTATGACGCTACTTTTATATTGCAGCTTCTTATTCAATTTGGTATTTCCCCATTTCTAATTTCTGTTTTTTATCAAAGGTAGATTTCCAAATTTCTCTTGTTAATACGCCGCTAGTAATATTACTTATTATAAAATTGGTCCATTCCTCTTTAAATAAATAATCATTATGAGCTTCATCATAATGACAATATCTAGTATTTGTTTCAAATGGGTCAAGATTTAATCCATCTTCTTTTGTCGGTTTAATTGAGAAAATATAAAGCAAGCATTTATGATCAAAATGATTAAAATTATTTTGATAACTTTGATTTACAGCAGAAACAACTGCACCTGGCTTCAATTTAGCCGGATTTATAACTTCAGTTTTTTGGACTTTATCTTTTATAAGAGCTGTGACTTTTTGGTAATTTTCTCTATCCTCTATTGATATGGAATTCCAATTAACAAACTCAATAGCCAAATCACTCCTGTTTGTATTCGCGATTTTTGGGACTTGTATTAATTTTATGCTATATTCTTGAGTATTAAATATACTTTCTTTAATGTTTAATCTATATTTTTCAATAAAATCTTTGATTTCTTTAACCTCTGTTGATAATAATTTTTTATTAGCTTCTACTTGTTTAGCTGTTCTTAATCTTGAAAATTGAAGAGAGTAGGCTAAGCTTTCATTAATAGCATATTCTGACCCAAATAATTTAATTAATTCATTTTCATAATTGTAAAGTAAAGATTGGCATTCTCCAAATATCATTAAACCAATTTCATCTTTTGATATAGTTCTATGTTCAATTTTATTACGAAGCTTTATAAAAAAATCAAGATTAGACCCCACAGCTTCTGGCAACCCCCCATATTTCTGAATACAAGTTTTTAATTCCCAAGCTTTTTTTTCACCATCTATTATTTTATATCGTCCATTATCTTCTTTATAAAAAAATGTTTCTCCAATATTATAATTAAAATGGGCTTGTAAAAGTCTCGTCCAAGACATAACCATATGCGTAATAAAACTTTCTACTCTGAACGGAGCCCTTGGTTTATTATAAATTTCAACTGCTAATAACGCACAATCAATTGAGCTTTCTAAAAGTGTTTTAGTCTTTCCTTTTCTTAATTGCATTTTTTTATTTTTATTAAGATATAATATATTTTTCCTAACTTCTATAACAATTATACTTTCCGATTAAATTTACCTTGAGGAGATTATTCGACTTCCAAAATCACTTCGAGTCTTTAACTCTTTAAAATTCTAATTAACCTTTAAACGGCCACCAGGCTTTTGATTCCTCTACCTGGTTTATTAATCCATATTTGGTAAAAGTGCTTTAAGATTATCCAATGTTATCCATGGGCGTTTCCTGTGCAGCATGCGATGACAGTTGGAGCAAACTAATGCAAGGTCTTCAATTTTTGTTTCAGTTTGTTCTGTCAATTGGGAAATTGGAAAAACATGATGAGCCTCAATAAAACCTTCTCCAATAACCCCATAAAAGTCAAAAAAAGAAAAATCACAAACTTGGCAGCAAAGTTTACTGTTATTTTTAAGATAATGATACTTTGCGGCTTTTATGAGACTTTTATTTCTTTCTTTTGATTTATGAAGACGATACCTTTCCTTTCCTTCTGGAAATGAATTTTCATCACTCTGTATTGCAATATCAAAACCATTTTTAAGTATACTATCAAAATCAAGGTTAAAAAATTCCTGTAATTCTTGCTTTAAAAATTTTTGGTTATCAAGAGAACATGTAACATTTTGTGTGCCGAAAATCCCAAAGCAAGCACCACTTCCTCTTTGTTGGCCTAAATAGACATTGGATAACCACTTAATTTCTACAAGCCATTCCTTATAATCATTATCATGATTCTTAAACATATCAGAGTCAGAGCTAAAAGTTAGTTCCGTAACTTTTAGCCCACCGATAATAGCATTGTCAATATCCATTGGAACGGAGATAACCTGACCAATTCCAACATAGCCAACAGTCTTTCTATATACTGCAATTATATCTCCTACAATTAAATTTCTAATTTGACCCCCGAAAAAGTCAGGATTTCTCCCTTGCTCCTCTCCCTGACCCGCGGATATGAAGCTGAACTTCGCACAATCTTCAAGCCTTCGATGTTTCCCATGACCGCAATTTGCATGCATTACTTTAGGAATTGTTCGTGATGTATATTTCATAAATTATTTAAGTTTTTAATTAAAGTAACCCACCACTTAAACCCCTCTTTTTTTGTTCAAAAGCGAAACTATTTATCGGCGTTTAGAAACGAAAAATTTAAATAATCAAAACCACTTTTCATATTAAAATTAAAATCCAATTCTCTTCTTTAGAAAATAGCTAATTCCTTCTCCCCAAACCTACATACTTAATCCCGTTAAAAACATACCCATAACAGGGTATATTCACCTCCAAAAGCTCATGTAAAATATTGCGAAAATGCTATTTGGCGTTTTCGGTTTCGGACGAAGCGATTTTTATCCAAAAACCCGTCTCTTTTCTCGAACCCTCTCTTCCCCATCCGGAATGCCTAAATCTCTTTGAGGATAACTTAAAAAGCTTATTTTTGTAACATGCTATCCAAAAAGACCAAATACGCTTTTCATGCCCTCACTTACCTCGGCAAGCACCGGGATCAAAAAACCGTGTTGATCCAGGACATCGCCGAGGAATATGGGATCTCCCATAAGTTTTTGGAGAATATCCTGCTCGAACTCAAAAAAGCAGGCATCCTGGGTTCCAAAAAAGGAAAAGGCGGCGGCTATTACCTGATCAAAGATCCCGCCGATGTTCCCCTTTCCAAAGTGATCCGCCTCCTGGATGGCCCCATCGCCCTGCTCCCCTGTGTCAGCATCAACTATTATGAACCTTGTGTGGAATGCAAGGATGAAGCAAAATGTGGCCTGAACAAAGTCCTTATCCAAGTCCGTGATGAAATGCTCAACGTGCTGACAAACAAGTCCTTATCGGATATTTTGGATAAAGAATAAATTTTTTTCCCCATTTACCCTACATTTTTTATAGAGTTTATATACTTTTGTATTTCAACCTGTCGTCTAAAGGATATTCGGACTTTCCGAACGGCCCAATAGATTCCACTTTGAAAACCCCGCAAAATGGATACAAACATCGCTTTGAATGAAATCAGTGAAAGCATCAGTGGATTGACCGCCGAGGAAGGCTTGGCCTTGTTGGCGGAGCGGTATCCCGGAAAAATCACTTTTTCTACCTCCCTGGGTCAAGAAGACCAAGTGATCAGCCAGATCATCGGAAAGCATCAGCTGCCCATCGATCTGTTTTCCCTGGACACGGGCAGACTTTTTCCGGAGACTTTGGATGTACTGGAAAGAACGGATAGCAAGTACCAAATCAAAACAAAAGTGTACTATCCAGACACCCAATCCATAGAGGAACTGGTCAATCGGATGGGAATCAATGGCTTTTATACCTCCGTCGAAAACAGGAAATCCTGCTGCTTTGTGCGAAAGGTGGTGCCGCTGAAAAGAGCTTTGGCAGGTAAGAGCATTTGGATCACTGGCCTCAGGGCCGAGCAAAGTGCAAATCGCGGCGCCATGCAGAAAATCGAATGGGATGAAGGATTGCAGATCATCAAATACAATCCGCTCATGGATTGGACCTACGCCGAAATGCTGGCCTATATCCATGAAAACAACATCCCTTACAACCCCCTCCACGACCGTGGATTTATCAGCATCGGTTGTGCGCCCTGTACCCGGGCGATCCAGCCGGGAGAAGATCCCAGGGCCGGCAGATGGTGGTGGGAGGATTCAAAAAAAGAATGTGGCTTACACGCAAAATAATTTGACATGAACAAGATTTTTATTCCCAATCCAAAAGAAGCAGCCTCGATCCAGATCATCAGAGAGGTGGCGGCACAGTTCGAAAAGCCTGTGTTGTTGTTTTCCGGAGGAAAAGATTCGATTACACTGGTCCGACTGGCCCAAAAGGCTTTCTATCCCGCTCGGATTCCATTTCCGCTGCTGCACATCGACACCGGGCACAATTTTCCGGAAACGATCTCCTTCCGGGATCAATTGGTGGAAGAATTGGGCCTTGAACTGATCGTTCGGAATGTCCAGGATTCCATCAATCAGGGCAAGGTGACGGAAGAAAGGGGCCGCTATTCCAGCCGCAACACCCTTCAGACCACCACCCTGTTGGATGCCATCGAAGAATTCAAGTTCGATGCCTGTATTGGCGGTGCAAGAAGGGACGAAGAAAAAGCCAGGGCAAAGGAAAGGGTATTCTCCGTACGGGATGACTTCGGCCAATGGGACGAAAAAAACCAGAGACCCGAGCTCTTCGACATGCTCAACGGAAAAATCCACCAGGGACAAAACGTCCGCGTTTTCCCGATCTCCAACTGGACCGAACTGGATGTGTGGGAGTATATCAAAACAGAAAATATTGAGATCCCCTCGATTTACTTTGCCCACAAAAGGTCCATTTTCTTCCGTGACGGCATGATCTGGACCGCAAACGAGCATGTGTACCGGGAATCCCATGAGGAGGTATTGGAAAAAATGGTCCGCTTCAGAACCGTCGGTGACATGACCTGTACCGCAGCGGTCTTGTCAGAGGCAGACACTTTGGATGCTGTGGTGGAAGAAATCAGAACCTCCACCCTCTCCGAACGTGGCGCCAGAATAGACGACAAGAGATCGGAAGCCGCCATGGAAAACCGCAAGAAAGTCGGGTATTTCTAGAAAATGGAATCCAGTGATCCACAAATCACCCCTCGATTTCCGCAGTTTCCCTTCCCTATTGTTCCTCCTTTAGAAAAACAAAAAATGTCAAAAGATAGAAAACTCATCAAAATAGCCACCGCTGGTTCAGTGGATGACGGCAAGAGCACCTTGATCGGGAGATTGCTCTATGACACCCATTCCCTGACCACGGACAAGCTGGAAGCCATCGAGCGCAACAGCCGCCAAAAGGGTTATGATTACCTGGATTTTTCCTTGGCCACCGACGGCCTTGTTGCCGAAAGGGAACAGGGAATCACCATCGATGTCGCCCATATTTATTTTTCCACCGACAAGACCAATTTCATCATCGCCGACACGCCCGGCCATGTGGAATATACCCGAAACATGGTGACGGGCGCCTCCACTTCCCAAGTGGCCATCATCCTGATCGATGCCCGAAAAGGAGTGATCGAGCAGACCAAAAGACATTTCTTCATCAGCAACCTCCTGCGGCTTGGCCATGTGGTTGTGGCGATCAACAAGATGGATCTGGTGGACTATGATGAGGCCACTTACCTCCAAATCAAGGAAGATTTTGAGGTTTTGGTAGAGAAAAGCAATTTCAGAACCGAGCAGATCACGTTCATCCCCATCTCCGCCCTCAAGGGTGAAAACATCGCCGCCAAATCGGAATTGATGCCTTGGTATGTGGGAAACACGCTTTTGGACCACTTGGAAGTATTGGAGCCGACCGATCTATTCGAGAGTTCCATTGCACGCTTTCCGGTTCAATTTGTCATTCGTCCCAAAACAGAAGCCTTTCATGATTTCAGGGGATTTTCCGGAAAACTGTATGGCGGAAACCTGAAGGTCGGGGAAAAAGTGACCATCCTTCCCTCTTTCACCGAATCCACCATCAAATCCATTCACTTCTTTGACCAGGAGATTGAAGAAGCCACACCGGACAGTTCCATCGTGATTTCGCTGGCGGACGAAGTGAATGTCAGCCGCGGAGACATGCTGGTACGCTCGGAACAAATCCCCCAGTCTGCAAAACAGATCCGGGCCACCATCTGTCAGGTAAACCACAGGCCCCTTCGCGTGGGCAACAAATACACCTTGCAGCACGGTGTCAACCGGGTGATGGCGAAGGTCGAAAGTATCGAATCCCTGGTGCACACCGACTTCTCCGGGGATGAGCCCACCGAGCAACTGAAGTTGAATGATATCGGAAAGGTGAATTTCAAGCTCAGCAAGGCGATTCATTATGATCCCTATTCCGAAAACAAATCCAATGGCAGCTTTATCCTGATCGATGAAGGCAGCTTTGATACCGTGAGTGTGGGATTTATAGAGTAGTCCAAAAAAGCGAAAACCAAATAGCCCAATCGGAAGAAGCAGGAAAACCCAATCCGGAGATTCCTTTTCGGAAAACTGGCGCTACAAAACAACAAAATGCTGCCCTGGAGGGCAAATAACGATGCAAAGCTTTAGAACAGAAATAGAAAACCCCATAGTAGAAAGAGACATTCTTGACTTGGAAAAGAAAATCGCCCTTTTCAGGAATGGTAATATTGATGAAGAAAAATTCCGGAGCCTCAGACTTGCCAGGGGAATTTATGGACAGCGCCAGCCGGGCGTTCAAATGATCCGGATCAAATTGCCTTATGGAAAAGCCACAGGGGACCAACTGACGCGAATTGCGGATGTTTCCGATAAATACTCCACGGGAAGACTCCACATCACCACCAGACAAGACATCCAAATCCACTACGTGAGCTTGGACCAGACACCCGAACTTTGGGCAGAACTGGAAAAAGACGATGTCACCTTGAGAGAGGCTTGCGGAAACACGGTCAGGAACATCACCGCTTCCGAGACTGCCGGCGTGGATCCATTGGAACCCTTTGATGTGACGCCCTACGCTGATGAGGTGTTCAGGTATTTGTTGAGAAACCCGATTTGCCAAGAAATGGGCAGGAAATTCAAAATGTCTTTTTCGGCATCTGAGGAAGACACCGCATTGAGCTACCTGCATGATTTGGGATTTATCCCACAAGTCAAGAACGAAAACGGTGAAGAAATCCGGGGTTTCAAAGTACTCTTGGGCGGCGGACTGGGTTCCCAGCCGCGACATGCGGACCTGATCACCGAATTTTTGGCCATTGACGAGCTCATCCCGTTTATTGAGTCCGTGTTGCGGATTTTCGACAGACACGGCGAAAGGGCCAAAAGACTCAAAGCCAGGATGAAATTCCTGATCAAGGATATCGGGACGGAAGCGTTCCTTCAATTGGTCCAGGAAGAACAAAAAGCCTTGCCCTATAAAAAATACCCAATCGATACCCAAGCTTTTGAGGCCGCAAAAACCCTTCCGAACCCGGAAATCCTGGCCGTGGCGGAGCCATTGGACCTGGCCTATGCGCAATGGCTCGTGACGAATGTCTTGCCCCAAAAACAAGAAGGATATGTTTCGATAGGCGTGAAAGTTTCCTTGGGCGACTTTTACACCGACCAGGCCAGAATATTATCGGCTTTGGTGAAGCAATATGCCAACGATGAAGTTCGATTTACCTTGAGACAAAACATATTGATCCGGGATGTGAAAAAGGAACTCGTTCCTTTCTTCTACGGAGAGCTGAAAAAAATCGGTTTGGCGGATCATGGCTACAATACCTTGGGAGACATTACCGCTTGCCCCGGAACAGACACCTGTAACCTGGGAATTGCCAGCAGCACGGGAATCGCCAAGGAGTTGGAAAAAGTGATCCTCCATGAATATCCCCAATACCTGAAGAATACAGACCTGACCATCAAGATATCCGGCTGTATGAATGCCTGTGGACAGCACAACATGGCCCATATCGGTTTTCAGGGAATGTCGATGAAAGTCGGAAAAGCGGTTATTCCAGCCTTGCAGGTCCTATTGGGCGGTGGAACGCTGGGAAATGGAAACGGTAGATTTTCTGATAAGGTGATCAAAATCCCAAGCAAACGCGGACCTGAGGCATTGCGCATCTTGCTGGATGATTTCAACCTGAACGTGGGCGAAAACGAGAATTTCCTCGGCTACTACGACCGTCAAGGGCAGATGTATTTCTACGACATGCTGAAAGTCCTGACCAGCACAGAGATCCTCACCGATTCGGATTATGTGGATTGGGGACATGAAGAAAGCTATCAGATTGCCGTGGGCGTGGGCGAATGTGCCGGTGTCGTGATTGACTTGGTCGCCACGCTCTTGCTGGAAGCCAGGGAAAAACTGGATTTGGCAAAGGAAAACCTGGATGAAAAGAAATGGGCCGACAGCATTTATCAAACCTATGCGGGAATGATCAATGGCGCCAAAGCCATCCTTTTGGGGGAAAGTATCAGTACAAACTCCTATGCCAATATCGTGGCGCTGTTTGACGAATCCTTTGTTCAGACTGGGAAAATCGATCTTGGAAGTGACTTTTCTTCCCTTGTTTTTCAGATCAAGGAGAATGAACCCACCGAAGAATTCGCCAATACTTATTACACACAAGCGCAGGAAGTATTTGAAAACCTGATAAAATTCAGAGAAAAAGAGGTTGCCCTATGAACACAGTCGTAAATCCAAAAGTCACCTTGGTGGGTGCGGGTCCTGGAGATCCGGAACTCATCACACTAAAAGGAGTATTGGCACTGAACAAGGCCGATGTGGTCTTGTATGACGCTTTGATAGACAAGCGCCTCTTGAAGCATGCCCCTGACAAAGCCATTAAAATCTTTGTCGGCAAAAGAAGCGGGAGACACATGACCCCGCAAGACGACACCAACCGACTTTGTGTCGAGAATGCCTTGAAGCACGGCCATGTGGTGCGCTTGAAGGGTGGAGATCCATTTGTGTTTGGCAGAGGAGCCGAAGAAGTGGATTATATCCAAGCCTTCGGTATTGCCACGGAAGTGATTCCTGGGATTTCCTCCTCGATTTCCGTTCCCGGCGCTGCCGGCATTCCGGTCACCAAGCGGGGTGTCAGCGAAAGCTTTTGGGTGATCACCGGCACCACCACTTCGGGGGAATTGTCCGGGGATTTTGACTTGGCGGTCCAATCCAAGGCCACGGTCGTGGTATTGATGGGGACCAAGAAATTGGGGGAAATCGTCGCCTGCTATAAAAAATCCAAGCGGGAAGACCTTCCGATTGCGATCATCCAAAGCGGAACCACCAAGGAGGAGAAGATTGTCGCGGGAATGATGGGCGACATTGAGGAAAAAGCCCATGATTTGACACCTGGCGCGCCTGCCATCATCATCATCGGTGAGGTGGTCAAGGAAAGCCCAAAACTCATGGAAATCTACAAGGAAGCATTGGTAAGGGTTTAGAAATAAGGCTTGGAGGGCAGAAAAATTGGGTTTGAAACAGAAAGCCAGAATTTCTGGAAATGTAAATCCTGAATGGATTGTTAAAGATGGCTTCTCTCAATTTGACCAATGCGATTTCATTTCATCCTCTATTGTTCTTAAATTCGTTCTCAAGTAGCAGAAAACAAAATGTAAAATTTTAAGGGCAATGCGAACATTGCCCAAACCTTCCATGAATGAACTCTATCCCATATTCCTGAAAGTCAACCAACTCAACACGCTTTTGGTAGGAGCGGGTTTTGTGGGACTGGAAAAACTTTCCTTCCTGTTGAAAAGCAGTCCCAATGCCCATGTGACCGTGGTGTCAAAGGAATTTTCGGAAGAATTCAGGGCTTTGGCTGCGGCAAGCAAGCATGTGACGCTCATTGAAGGCCCCTATGAGGAAAAATTCCTGGGCGGCAAACACGTGGTGATCGCAGCGACCAATTTCAGGGAAGTCAACAAACAGATCCATGACGATGCGAAGGAAAGGTTTTTGCTGGTCAATGTCGCGGATACCCCCGAATTGTGTGATTTCTATCTTGGCGGCATCGTCACCAAAGGAAACGTGAAGATCGCCATCAGCACCAACGGAAAATCCCCCACCACTGCCAAACGCATCCGCCAACTCCTGGAGGAAGTCATCCCCGAAGACATCAATGAACTGGTAGAAAACATCAACCGCTACAGGGAAACCCTGAAAGGGGACTTTGAATACAAAGTGGATGCTTTGAATAAATTGACAGAAGGATTGGTGGCAAAGGGGAAAACAGAGAAAGCAGAGGAGCAGTGATTTTTTTATGGCAATTGCCAAATCAATGTACTTTTCAGATTTTTTAAAAAGGGTCCATCCAATTTTTTCCATCGAAACAAAAGCAGCAAACAATCCGCGTGAAAACCGCTGACCGTCAAAATATTGGCGGAATATTTTTATTCCAAAAATCATTGACCAAGAAAAATTTAATTTGTAATATTAGTCTATCAATGCTCTTTTTCGCGTGTTTTTGAGCAGAATTCAACCGACTTAAACGCATTTCCATCATGAAATCCAAATTCACAGACAAGGAAGTAAATCCTCTTGAAAGCATTGAGGACTGGGAAAATGATCTGTTGACACGCTATCCCGAACCCAAAAGCGAGCAGGCAAAGGCAAAGGAGGATTACCGGAATTACCACGATTCGGAAAGGGTGGATACAGTACGGGAGTTTTACAGGCTCAACCACCAATACCAGACCTACGATTTTGTGCGCCAAAAAGAAGCGGAATTCTTGAAATTCGAAAAGAAGGAAATTCCTTTTTGGGAGGCGATCGACTATTTGAATACCCTGGTGGATGATTCTGACCCAGACATCAATTTGGACCAACTCCAGCATCTTCTCCAAACATCAGAAGCCATCAGGGCCGATGGGCATCCCGACTGGTTTGTGCTCACAGGTTTTATCCATGATCTGGGCAAAGTGTTGTGCCTTTTTGGAGAACCCCAATGGGCGGTGGTCGGCGATACTTTTCCGGTGGGCTGCAAACATGCCGAGGAGATCGTCTATCCGGAGTTTTTTGAAAACAATCCCGATTCCAAAGACGAAAGATACAATACCAAATACGGTATCTACGCACCCAATTGCGGATTGGACAAGGTGAAAATGTCTTGGGGACATGATGAATACCTCTACCAAATGATGAAAGATTACCTTCCCGAGCCTGCCTTGTACATGATCAGATACCATTCATTTTATGCCCAACACCGAGAGGGCGCTTATGAACATTTGATGAATGACCACGACAGGGAAATGTTCAAATGGGTGGAGAAATTCAATCCTTATGACCTTTACTCCAAAGTACCCGTGGCCCCGGATTCAAAAACATTGCGCCCCTATTATGAAAATCTCGTTTCAAAATACCTGCCTTCCGTAATGGCATTTTAAAACCCCCTCTTTGACACCCAAATCCATCCTCCAAGCCATGTCCAAGGTTTGGAGGTGATCAACCCTTTTTTGAAGACACCTATGCTGACCATTGCAACCTTCGTGGGTTTTACATTTTTTGTTGCAGTCTATTGCTGGTACCGATTGAGAAAAGAAGACCTTCATTCGAAAGATGGTTATTTCTTGGGGGCAAGATCCCTGACCGGAGGCGTGATCGCCGGATCCATGATTCTCACCAACATTTCCACGGAGCACCTGATCGGGATGAATGGGTCCGCCTATAAAAACGGCATGATCATCATTGCCTGGGAAGTGACAAGTGCCATCGCCTTGGTCATCGCAGCACTTTATTTTCTGCCCATTTACCTTAAAATGGGGCTGACGACCATTCCCCAATATCTGGAAAGAAGATACGACAGTTCCACCAGAACCATCGTTGCCTTTTTGCTGATGGCATCTTTTGTGGTCACGCTGCTCCCTATCGTACTCTACACCGGAGCGATCAATTTGGAAAGCATCTTCAATGTATCGGAGGTGCTCCAGGTCAGTCGGCCGGAGGGATTGTGGATCACCGTGGTCACCATTGGCGTAATCGGGTCCATTTATGCGATTTTCGGAGGACTCAAGGCGGTTGCGCTCTCCGATTCGGTCAATGCGATAGGCTTGATTGTAGGCGGATTGATGATTCCCATATTGGCGCTTTGGGATATCGGGGGAGGAAATATTTTGGGCGGGGTTTCCAAAGTATATGCGCATGCTCCCGAAAAATTCAATGTCATCGGAGCAGAGGATTCCGTATTGCCTTTCAGCGTGATCTTCACCGGGCTCATGATCAACCAATTGTATTTTTGGGGAATGAACCAAACCATCATCCAAAGGGCTTTTGGCGCAAAAAACATGGCAGAAGCCCAGAAAGGACTATTGTATGCCGGGATTTTTAAAATATTGATCCCCTTGATCATTGTGCTCCCCGGCATTATCGCCTATTATTATTTCAGCGATCAATATTACGGAGAACAGGATTTCATTTACCCCATACTTCTGAAGAAAATCCTGCCTTTGGGTTTGCTGGGATTTTTTGCCGCAGTGGTTTTGGGGGCGATTTTGAGCACATTCAACAGCGTGCTGAATTCTGCAGCCACCATTTTCAGCCTGGACATCTACAAGAAACTGATCGATCCCAAATGTTCGGACAGGGGAATCGTTCGGGTGGGCAGGCTAAGTTCTCTGGTTTTAGCCATTTTCTCCATCTTAATCGCCCCGATGGTCGGAAACGCCCCGGACGGATTGTACCAATTGATGCAACAACTGAACGGCATCTTTTTCATCCCGATCGCCTCCATCCTTATTGCGGGCTTTTTTATCCCTAGGGTTTCTACAGAAGGGGCAAAATTGGGTTTGATCACGGGACTGCTTTTTTACCTGATCACCACCTTTGTTTTTGACACCGGAATTCACTTTGTCCATATCTGGGCGATTGAATTCCTGCTCAATTTGGCTGTCATGCTGGGCATCAGCAAGTATTACCCAAGGAAAAATCTTGTGGCCTACAATGCTGCGCCCATTCTGGAGATGACCCCCTGGAGATTTGCCAAACCCTTGTCATTGGTATTGTGCACCGTGACCGTTTTGATTTATGTTTGGCTGGGCATGATTTTATAAGCCCGTTTCAAAGCTACCGGAGTGCTTCCATCGTCATCACCGGAATGTCCTTTCTTCCCAAATCCTTGAGTGGCATGATTTCATCAACCGGATACACATATCCCGCTTCCCTCAAAGGGTAAAGCAGTGGCGCCAAATTCTGTACGGCAGCCTTGCATCCCTGCATGATCGCCGCCATATTCCCTGTTTGCTTGGAAAGCTTGGCTTCATTCTCAATTTCGAAAGGCCCAGAAAATCCCTTTTCCTTCAAGACCTTCACAAAAGCCCGCCAATCCATGTGGTCTCCCAAACCGAATCCGGGCAATGTGGCCTCGTAATGGTGCCTGTCCCATTCATTGGTACTGAAGGGAATCCCGGCCTTTTCTGCCCATTCGGGTTTTATGCGCTGCATCGGATACATATTTCCCCAAAAAGGATCGGGAATATTGCGGGTGGATTTGACGTGAATTCTTTTGAGGCGGCTCATGTCTGTATTTCTGATCACCTCGACCGGGTCGGTGTGCTGCCAGACATCATGGGAGGGATCATAGATTTCCCCATGCGCCTTGCTGGGAATGAGTTCGTACATGATTTTCCTTGCTGCCAAAACCCCCGTCAGGTTGTTGAAGGTGCTTGAATAGCCTGAGGAGCGCCAACCTTCCATGGGGCAATTTTCATACAAAACGGTGACGCCCAATCCTTCGGCATAGTCAACAATGGGTTTGAAGATCCGCTGGTATTCTTCCAGATTTTTTTCGAAGCCATTTTCCTGTATGCCCAAGTCATGGTTGTAGCCCACAAAAGTCCCTACCATCACCCCATTTTCATCTCCTCCCAGCAAATGTGCCATGCGGATCAATTGAAGGAGGTGGTTTTGGTTTTTAACTTTTTGTTCTGGATCCCCTCCGATCAGGTTGTCAAAGGCGCCGATGGACAGCCTGAGTTTGGCCGCATTGAATTTGTCGAGAATGGACTTGGCTTGTTCGGGTCCAAAATTCCCATAATCCATGTGCGTGGCCACAAAGTCATCCCGGGTACCGTCCTTTCGAAAAACACAGACATCCAATCCCTGCACGCCAGCTTCACCGGCTTTGGTGATTGTTTCGTCCAAGGTCAATTGGTCAAAAGCGGAGGTCATTATCCAAATCTGATTGCTCATTTTTCTTCCTGATTTGATTTTTCTAAAGATAGGAATGTCCACTTGGTTATAAAAGCCAAATGGGCGCACTGATTCGCCACTTATATAATCTCAAAAAGCATTTTCCATTTAAATTGATTAAATTTATGCGTTAATCAATGTGAAATCTATGAAAAACATGAAAAATATTACATTTATTCTGATGGGTGGCCTTTTCTTTGGATTGGCATCCTGTGCAGAAAAGGAGGCAACAGTCGAACCCACGCCAATGGATCCATTTGCGGTGAAAACCGAAAAAATGACCGTTAAAGTGGATACGCTTTTTACTGAATTGGAAAATCCATGGGCCATGGCATGGCTTCCGGATGGCAGAATGCTGGTTGCCGAAAGAAAAGGGGAGATCCTGATTTTCAAGGATGACAAATTTACCGGAGAGAAATTAACAGGTGTTCCAGAGGTGCATGCCGTGAATCAAGCCGGTCTTTTGGACATTGTCCTTCATCCTGATTATGCCAACAATGGTTGGATTTACCTTGCTTATGCCAAGAACCTAGGCAAAGGCGGTGCATTGGCAATTATGAGAGCCAAATTGGAAGGCAACGCATTGACAAACCAAGAAGAACTGATGGTCAATCTTCCAGAATGGGAAGGTGGAAGACATTTTGGTTCCAGGATTGTTTTTGACAAGGACAACTATCTTTACTATTCCAATGGAGACAAAGGTTCCAGACCAGTTAATGCACAGGAACTCAACAATGCCCATGGAAAAATCCACAGAATCCACGACGATGGCCGTATCCCTGAGGACAATCCATTTGTAAATACTCCCGGTGCTGTAAAATCCATCTGGACGTATGGCAACAGAAACCCACAAGGAATGGTCTATGACGCTTCCAACAACCGTCTTTGGGCAGTGGAACATGGCCCAATGGGCGGTGATGAACTGAACCTGATTGAAAAAGGGAAGAATTACGGTTGGCCTGTGATTACCTACGGCATCAATTATGATGGAAAACCGATTTCGGACATCACCGAAAAAGAAGGAATGGAGCAACCGGTGACGTATTGGGTCCCTTCCATCGCAACCGGCGGTTTGGAATTGGTCACTTCTGACAAATACCCCGCTTGGAAAGGCAATTTGATGGTCACCGCATTGGCCAAAATGCACGTGGCAAGGATCGAACTTGACGGCACCAAATATGTCGGTGAGGAAAAATTATTCCAAGACCTCGGCCGTGTCAGACAAATTTCGCAAAGCCCAGACGGCTACCTTTATATCATCACCGAAGGCACCGGCTTGTTGGTCAAATTGATCCCCCAAGAACAAGAATAGGCTTTAGTCTTTTTCGCATTAAACCTAAAATAATGAAACCGCTTGCTCCTAGGATAGGGGCAAGCGGTTTTTTTGTCCCCTGATAGTGCCTGAAATACGCTGACCGTTAAACCGTGATAAATTTTAACCAAATCAGTAGAAAGATGGCGAATAGAAATCAGTTTAAGATGAGCATAGCCCAGCGTCGAGTCCGTAATTTCAGTGAATCCTTTAAGATTGAAAAAGTCCGGGAATTGGAGTCAGGGGTCGTCAGAATTTGCGAACTTGTCAGGGAATATGAAATCACAGACAGCACCGTCAGAAGGTGGCGGGCAAAATATGGCAAGATGAAAAAGAAAGCGGAAAGACTTATCGTTG
>NZ_KB906703.1 GCF_000381545.1 Rhodonellum psychrophilum GCM71 = DSM 17998
GGAAAAGATGCCTACTGCCTTTTTTAGGATTTCCCTTTCTATCTCGGATTCTTTAAGAGCTTTCTTCAAGGCAAGGATTTCCTTTTGTTCCGATGAGTGATTCATGTTCCCGTTCCCAGGGAAACTCTTCACACCGTCAGACTTAAATTCCCTTGTCCACCTGCGTACAAGATCAGGCCCGATGCCTAATTCACTGCCGATTTCCGTACTGGTTTTACCGCTTAATTGTAACTCTACGGCCATGGTCTTGAAGGCCTTGTCAAATTTTCTTCTTTCTCTTTTACTCATTGTTTCAAATTTAAGAAAAGAGCTTAACTTATTGTTCATTCAAATGTAGCAAGTCCATGCCTTATTTCAAGACATTTAGCCCGGAATAGCCAAAAAGAGCACTCATCTTTGGGCTTAAATCTTTATTTAAACAAAAAACCAGAAGGAGCTCTTCCGACTTCTAAAGCGCTTACTTCCTGACCTGATGCATTGACGACAATAACGGTCCCATTTCCCTGGAATCCGTTATTGTCTCCGATATAAATGTTCTTTGTAGAAGGATGGTAACCAATACCATAAAATCCGAATCCGGTGTAAAATGCTGGATCCAAAACTTGTCCCATGGTCATGGAAACCTTGGCAACGGCATCATTGTATTCGGGCCAGCCTGTTGAGGTGATCACAAAAAGTTCGCCGTTTTCCCCTCTTGCAAAATTGGAAGTAGGTCTTTCCAAAGCAATCTTCACCGTTAGTGTCAGGTTGCGGTTATTCCGATTGATTTCATGAAGATAAATGTTCCCAGGATCTTTGGCAAAGAGATAAAGCTTTCCGTCTTGCTCAAAAAAGCGAACAGGTGTTCCTTCCACATCCTTACTTTCTGTCATGGAATCACTTGCAAGAGAAATCACTTGCATTTTTTTGTCCGCAGCACAAGCCACCAAGATATTGTTGCCCAAGACAAACATCCCTGAAGGTCGGCTTGACACCAAGATTTTTTTGGAAATTTCGCCCCCATTTAAATTATTTACCACAGCGATATAAGAATCAGGGCTGTTGTAACTTGCATCATAAGGTCCCCAGTCGCTGATATATAGTTTATCGTTTGCCGTGACTAAAGATTGAGTGATGTCCAATCCTTGTGACACCGCTCCAATACTATTGAAGTCTTTTGTCTCCACTACTTCTACCTTTCCCGTATTGGCAACTACATAAATTCTTCCATCTGTTTCCACTAAATCCTGGACAAGACCTGCGTATGGTCTTCCGTTTTTGATTTCAAAAACATTGTTTTTTACGATACCGGTTGTGGGATTGTAATGTGAAATGTCCCCGTCACGATCTGAAAAATTACCTTCATTGATGATCAGCACTCCTTGCTCCAATTCACCCAACGGAACCTCATTTGTTCCCGAATCACAGGATGCAATAAATAGGGACAAAGCCCAAAAGCCAATCAGTAATCTTAACTGTTTCATAGTGTAATATTTATATTGATTTGATAATTCCTTCCCGGCATGGCCCTGAGGCGCAGTACTTGATAATCGGTATTCAAGACATTGTTGATTTGGACTCCAAATCCCCCCTTAAGCTTTCCAAACAATTCGAAGTCATAATTCACCCCGGAATCCCAAATGCCAAAAGGGGATAGTTTGGTGGTGTTATCGGTCCCTATAAATCGCTCCCCAACCCAATGGTGATTGACATAAGTTTCAACCCTTCCTTTTTCTACACTTGCTTTGAATTGAATTTTATGTTCGGGGGTATAAGGAAGTTGCTTCCCTTTTGCCCGATCATTATCATTGATGTTGGTTTGATTGATGGCTTGGTTCCAAGCGTAGTTTCCTTGAACTCCGACAGTCCATAAACCCAATTTTTGATTTGCTTCCAAAAAGTACTCTAAGCCGCTGTTTTTGACTTTTCTGATATTTGAGGGACTCCAAAAGCTCCCGTTTGGCAGCCAAATGATCCAGTTGTCCACTGACATGTGGTAGTAAGTCACCTGATTGCTTCCTGTGAAATCCCCTTTCTTGAAATCATGTTTCAATCCCAATTCCCCACTGAGGCTTTTCTCGGGATTGAGATCAAGATTTCCTCCAGGAACCCAAAACCGATCGTTCAGTGTAGGCACCTTAAAGCTTCGGGATATAGTCGTGTTGAGTTGAAGTTGGTGATTTTCGTTTTTTAAAACCGTCCATTCACCCCCCAAACTTGGTGTGAATGGAGCGAAATTCCCCTCATAAACTAGTTGTCTTAAATTCAAGGAGAGGCTAATGCTTTCCGTAGGAAAAAAATTTGTTGATTGATACAATTCCAAACGGGTGTCGGTTGCGGCGTAGGTGCTAAGGTTCCCTTCTATATAAGTGAATCTTACCCCTGATTTGCTATTCCATTTTGATCCCAAATCCCAGTCCAGATCACCGGAAAGGAAATATTGAGCTGTCCGATTTGTGCTTTGATTAAATTCCAAATGATCCCGAACCATACCCGTTTTGAGGTTCCAAACTTTGCCGGATCCGAAATGAAAATAATCCAACACTACCCGAAGGTTATCATCTTCCTGTTTATCTCTGTCATTGGAACCCATCACCGGTTGAATTTGCCTTTCGGTTAGATTCCACCAAATCGACGAACTGATGAGATTCTTATCTGAAATCTTCCAGGCAAGGTCTTGCATCACTCCCCATTGCTCCACACGTGCGTGATTTTGGTTTTCGATCGGCGTACCGATTTTGGCAAGGTTGGTATACTTGAAATTATTCTTCGCGTGATTTCTGTAAATTCTGCTTCGGGACGAAAATTTATGATCTGAAAAGGCATAAGCTGCAGACTGGTTCCATCGCCCGAAGCTCCCGAATACAGTATTGATTTTTACCTGATGCCCTTTATCGAATTGAAGTTTGTTGGATAAATGAACGGCTCCTCCAATGGCATCCGTTCCATAAAGCGCCCCTCCACTTCCGTAATGCAAAGTGGCCTGATCAAACCCGCCAACTGG
Source organism: Rhodonellum psychrophilum GCM71 = DSM 17998 (assembly GCF_000381545.1). GTDB lineage: Bacteria > Bacteroidota > Bacteroidia > Cytophagales > Cyclobacteriaceae > Rhodonellum > Rhodonellum psychrophilum. Next base: position 2,984 of record NZ_KB906703.1, read on the forward strand.
CAAAATAGAAAAATCGGATTGTCCCAAGGAAGGGCTATTGATGGGTAAACCGTTCCAGAAAACGGCATTGTGACCTGCAGAAGTCCCCCTCATAGTGAGAGAGGCGAGCATTCCAGGTCCATACTGACGCAAAAAAAGTCCAGTTCGCTGTTGAAGCAAGTCCGCCAAAGATTGGCCTTGAAAATTTTTAATGTCCTTCTCTGAAATAGTCTTTACCGTTTGGCCAAAAGTATATTTGTCCAAAGGCATGCTAAAAACCTCGATCTGATGAAGGTCCAGTGTGTCTTGCTTGCCAATGGAGATCTCCTCAACAAAGGTCAGCAAGTTGAATGCAAGTAAACTTAGAAATAGCAATGCCTTTCGAATTAAATAATGAGAAATCGATTATTTAATCCAAAGTCATCCGCGTTGTAAAATTGAGAGAAAATCAGGAGGGATTTTTTCCGAAATCTTTAATCTTGAAACAACCTGCCCTAAAATGAGTATTTCGACAGGAAACCAAGATCAAGAATTGTTTAAATCCTTAAGAAATCCTTCTCAGCCTTTCACCCGAAAGCTTTGAATTTGTCAGAAACGGGCAGGTCTCCTGGCTTCCCTGAATTTACCGGCCTTCTCATCCCGATCTCTCGGGACAATGGCATTTGGAGGGGGTAAATTGCTTTCCACTACCGATGTTTATCGAAGCGGATGGGGTTACAGTTGCGGGGACAGCTTCGGTATTGAACCGAATTCCCTTTTAATCCCGAGCGCCTAAATATAGGATCGAGAACCTTTTTCCAAATGCAAACATAGGCAAAGTCTATTTCAGATATCCCCATTTCCAAACATTTTTTTTATTTCATAAAAAATCAAAAAGCAAATGGAGTTGTTTTTCCCTGCCTATATTTGGGACTTTGTTGCAAATGAAATTTACACATGTCCATCAGAAACATTCTTTCATCAGTCCATTTTCTCCTTCTTTTCATATTGATGGCCGGGCTTTCTTTTTCTTGCCAAACCAATAAAGAAAGGATGGGTTTTGGCTTGTCCGAGACCGAAATTTTTTATGCCAAGGGCTTTAAAATCACTCAGGGTGATGATTTCTCCATTCTTGAAGTAAGTCAAGCTTTCCCTGGAGATCACGTTCCTTTTCGGTATTTGGTCCTTGATAATTTAGATGCGGAAAAACCAGAAGGTGACTTTGACGCCATCATTACCTTACCCATCCAAAAATTAATCGTTACTTCCACTACACATATTCCCCACCTGGATTTTTTGAATGCATCAGATCGGCTGATTGGTTTCCCGGACTTGGATTTGATTTCTTCCGAACAAACAAGGAGACTTATCGATGGCGGGAAAATCCAAGACATTGGCTCAGGAGCAAAATCCAACATTGAAATGATGATTGACTTAGAACCCGATTGGGTGATGATCTCTACTTTGGGAGAGGATTTGAAAAATTTGGAACTTCTAAAAGCAGCGGGCATACCGGTAGTCATCAATGGTGAATATGTAGAACAACACCCATTGGGAAGAGCCGAATGGATCAAATTCACCGGGGTATTGCTAGGGAAGTTCGATGAAGCATCTGCTATTTTTTCCCAGATCGAAAAAGATTATCTTGAGGCGATCGCAACCACTAAAGACATTGAGAAAAATGAAAAACCCAGTGTCATGGCGGGAGTGATGTACAAGGATGTTTGGTACGTTCCCGGTAACGATTCCTGGGGCGCCCAACTCCTTCAAGCTGCTGGAGGTAATTATGTTTTCGAAGCCCAAAAGGGATCGGGAAGCATCCAACTCAGTTATGAATATGTATTGGACCTTGCGCAGGAATCGGAATTCTGGCTTGGTGCATCCGATTTCAAAAGCTTGGAGGCAATGGCATCCGCCGACAATCGCTATATCCATTTTGAATCCTTCCAGAAAGGGAATATATATTCCTACACCTCAAAAAAAGGTCCTACTGGCGGAATCGAATATTTCGAGCTTGGGTATATGCGTCCGGACTTGATCTTGAAAGATCTCATCAAAATCCTCCATCCTGAGTTGCTCCCAGAATATTCTCTTTATTTTTATAGCAGACTGGATGAAAGATAAAACCAAAAACCCCCTTCTTTTTGCCATTGGGCTAGCCTTTTGTACGCTGCTGTTTTTCATCAATCTGGGGATTGGTTCAGTTCATATTCCTTTTGGGGAAATCGTCGGTAGATTTTTGGGGACCGCATTTAGTCGAAAATCTTGGGAGATTATCCTCTTTGAATACCGTTTTCCAAAAGCCCTTACTGCAATTTTAGCAGGAATCACACTTTCGGTGAGTGGCCTGCAGATGCAGACATTTTTCAGGAATCCCCTTGCAGGCCCCTTCGTACTGGGGATCAGTTCCGGAGCAGGATTGGGGGTAGCTCTGCTTATCCTGGCGGGTTCTGCATTTGGTTGGAATTTGTATACAGGAGCAGTAGGACTTTGGGCCGTGGTAACAGCAGCATCCTTTGGGGCTGTTTTGGTGCTCTTGCTGATGAGCTTGACTGCTTGGCGGGTAAAGGACAGCATGACGCTGTTGATAGTAGGCTTGATGTTCGGAAGTCTCACGGGAGCAATCATCTCGGTTTTATCCTATTTTGGAGATGCGGAACAGCTTAAAGCATTTACGGTTTGGTCCATGGGGAGTTTGGGCAGCACAAATTCGACACAATTAGCGGCATTTGGCATGGCTACTTTTGTCGGATTCATTCCGGTGGTTGCCTTTATGAAATCCTACAATGCCATGCTTTTGGGTGAAGCCTATGCAGAAAGCATGGGTGTAAATATCAATCGCTTGCGCTGGGCGATGATTATCAGCACTGGGATTCTGGCTGGAAGTGCCACCGCATTTTGTGGCCCCATCGCTTTTATCGGGATTGCCATTCCACACATGGCAAGACTGGTTTTCAAGACCGGGGACCACCGGATATTGTTCCCAGCCTCCGCTTTGATGGGCGCCATCGTTCTTCTCGCCTGTGATGCAATCAGCCAACTCCCAGGTACCGCCCAAACGCTCCCGATCAATGCAGTTACCTCTTTGGTTGGAGCACCGATGGTTATCTGGCTGATTTTAAGAAGGAACTTTAGCAAAGAGTTTTGAGAAGGTGGATAGTGAAGTTTGAAAAAAGATGATTGATGCCGGCATAAGGAAAAAAATGAATAGTCTTGGAAGCTAAATTTGAATAAAACATAAAAAATCAATGTCTCAGACCGCAACAGACAAAACCATTCTGGTAGGAAAAAATCTCATACTTGGGTATCGCAAAGGCAAAGTGTCTAATGTGGTAGCGCAGGAGATTTCTTTCTGCTTGGAGAAAGGAAAGTTGACTTGCCTTTTGGGGCCCAACGGGGTGGGGAAGTCTACTTTGTTGAAGGCGATCATGGGGCACAACAAACCCATTGGGGGAACATTGGTTTTTGCTGGGAAAAAACTGGAAGAGTATTCCCCAAAAATGCTTGCCAAAAAAATTGCAGTTGTCCTGACCGACAAAGTCTCAACGGGGAATTTGACCGTGGCGCAACTCGTTGCCCTCGGCAGGATCCCCCATACTGGCTGGATGGGAAGCCTGTCTGAAACAGATAGAATCAAGGTTGAGCAGGCCATCGAATCTACCCATATCGGCTACCTCCATGACCGCAGACTCTCCGAACTCAGTGACGGACAGCTGCAAAAAGTGATGATTGCAAGGGCACTGGCACAAGATGGGGAAGTTTTGATACTGGATGAACCCACGGCCCATCTGGATTTGATCAATCGATTTGAAATCATGCAGCTGCTCAGGTCCATTGCCATCGATCAAAATAAAGCCATATTGGTGGTCACGCACGATTTGGAAATTGCCATTGAGACTGCGGATCAATTTTGGATTATGCAGTGCGGATTTCCACTTACCGCCGGGGTACCTGAAGACCTGATTTTGGATGGGCGGATAAACCTTCTTTTGCCCACTGACAAACTGATTTTTGATTCCTTAAGTGGGAAAGTTCAAGCCTCCAATTCCTTCAAATATTCGACAATAACAGGACCTGAAGATTGGGTGAAATGGGTGAAAACAGCTTTGAGAAAAAATGATATTGATTCAGGAAATTACATTTCCATTGAACTCCCTTCAGCAATTGAGAAAATAAAATTGATCTCAAAAAATGGGGAAGAGTGCATTGATGGAATCGGTACTTTGGTCGAAAAGCTGAAATCCATGAAATCCGGTAGCTCCCATTGAGGATTCCTTGGGATTTGATTTTCTTTTTTTGACAACAATTTTAAAGTCAAATATCACGCAAATTTCTCGTGGATATTGACTTTATCAAGGGGCCTGAGCAAGGCTTATCCTGACCAGCCATTTTCAAAAGCATTGATCAAAGTAAATTCTTAGACCCTAAATTTGCATTAGGTTTCCTATAGGTATTGAAACTAGGAAATCAGACTAAGTTGTCGTGCCGATATGGTGAAGTCAAAAACAGCAAACAACTGAACAATTATAGGATGGAATTGAATTGGGAATGCATCAAAAAGATTGAATTGAGGCAACCTGCTGAAGATCATAATTTTAAATAAAATGTTCTAAAATTATTGTGTATTTTTTATTAAATTGAGTTGAAATTCATACACAGAAAAAATCTATTTATATACACAATTTATTCATTCCTTTAAAGGAATAGTCTAATAAAATAAGGAAAATTTTTTTTGAAGTAGCAATATCTTTGCCTCTTGCGGACTAGGGTATGTGGTTTATAAGAATAAAAAGCTAGAGGCTAGGTACTGGATATTAAACCCATTTATGTTCAGCAAAAATGAAAAAGCCATTGAAAATCATCGCCTATTCCGCTACTGCAATTGTGATCCTAATCATTGGATCAGTGGCCTACCTTTCCATTGCTTTACCCAATGTCGGACCTCCCCCGGAAGATTTGAAAGTTGAAAATTCGCCTGAAAAAATAGCGCATGGAAATTACCTTGCCCATCATGTGATGCTCTGCATGGATTGTCATTCAGTAAGGGATTACAGTCTTTTTACCGGTCCTCTAAAGCCAGGCACTGAGGCCACGGGAGGTGAAATCTTTGACCAATCCATGGGCTTTCCCGGGGTTTTCATTTCACCAAATATCACTCCTTTCGGGATTGGAGAATGGACTGATGGGGAATTATTTAGGCTCATCACCACAGGGGTGAAAAGGGATGGTAACCCCATTTTTCCCGTGATGCCCTATCCAAATTTCGGCAAAATGGATGCCGAAGACATCGAGGCTGTAATTGCCTATATCAGGACTTTGGAACCAGTGGAAACCAACCACGCAAAATCCAAGCCCGATTTTCCATTCAAGCTGATCATGAGGACGCTTCCCAAAAAGGCTGCTTTAGTCAAGAAACCGAGCCCGGTCGATCAGATTGCTTATGGTGCTTATATGATCAACGCCAGTGGCTGTGGAGAATGTCATACAAAATTCGAAAAGGGAGCATTTACAGGGGAATATTTGGCTGGCGGAAGAAGTTTTCAATTCCCTGACGGGAGTTTGCTTACTTCGCCAAACTTGACCCCCGATGAAACCGGTTTGGCCAATTGGACCCTTGAAATGTTCGTTCAAAAATTCAAAATGTATGGAAATGGGTATGTTTCGGAAAAAATCAATCCTGGAGATTTTCAGACCATAATGCCATGGATGATGTATGCGGGATTAAAGGAATCCGATTTGGAGGCGATGTATGCTTATCTTAGATCTTTGGATCCTGTAAAAAACCCTGTGGAAAAATTCAAGCCTGCTTCACCAACATTTAATTCTGCCTCTCTAAAAAAATAACTTCAGTGTTCAAAACATCAATTAAAATTGGATTGAATGATGTTTTGAACACTGAAGGACAAACCCAAAAGGGTTTAAATTTTTTTTAAGGGGAATTCCTTGTTGTGAAAGACGCTCATCAGATCCATCAATTTGCCGAATCAATGAAATGTCCCGGAATTCCCTTTTCTATTCTCAAGCACAACAAAACAATAATCCGACAAAAGAGGATCTGGGCAAATTATTGAAAACCGATTTTTGGTTAAAAAAATCAAGGAAACATTGGCTCCCTTGAATACCATTTATTTGAATAAGAATTTTTAGGCCTTTTTCAAAAACTCAGTTCTCAGCACCATCTGAATCTTGCTTACCCTTCCTTCCACTTCATCTGCGTTGTCTGTCAGCCTGATGTTTTTGACGACGGCACCTCTTTTGATCACAGAAGAACTGCCTTTTACTTTAAGGTCCTTAATGACCGAAACCGTATCTCCTTCGCTCAAAATCGTACCATTGCTGTCTCTTACTTCCATTTTTATTTGTTTTTTGATCCCAAAAGTAACCAATTCGATTGGAAAAGGAAAACTGACATTTCCCTCAATATCATGTTAAAACAGCAATCGGAAATACAGGGCCTCAATAAAAGGCGTCTTCAAAATGCTTGAAATTGATGTTCCCATTTCGGTCTTTATAGACACCAACAATATCAAAGCGAATATCGTTATGCCAGTCTTTTTCAAAAATGTACTGATCGGCTGCTTTGACAAGCAGTTTCTTTTTGGTGAAATCCACAAATTCCTCCGCATATCCAAAGCCAGTCCCGCTCCTGAATTTCACTTCTACAAAAACCAAAATGCCTCTAAACTTAAAAATAAGATCAATTTCTGCATGTTTATGTCGGTAGTTTGCTTCCGAAAATTCATATCCACGGCCCGCAAGCCAGTCCTTTACCAATTCTTCTGCTTTTTTACCTTTATCATTATGCTCTGCCATCGCCAATATTTGATTAATTTTGAAAAAATGTTTTGAAAAACATGCAGTCAATTCTCCATCGGTTTTCAAGAGAACTGAATCAAAAAAATTGACGTTCCATCAAAGTATCCAAAAAGAAGCTGTGAATCAAGTTATCAATAAAAAAGTAAATTTTATAGACCTTGGCCAAAAGGATTATAAAGAAACCTGGGAATATCAGGAAGAACTTTTTGCCAAAACCGTATCCAGAAAGATTGAAAACAGGAATTTAATTGTTTCCGATCAAAAACCCACGGACAATTACCTCCTTTTCGTGGAACATCCCCATGTCTATACCTTGGGAAAAAGCGGTGAATTGTCACATTTATTGTTAGATGAAAATGGTTTGGATGAAAAGAAAGCCACTTTTTATAAAATCAACCGCGGTGGTGACATTACGTATCATGGCCCTGGCCAATTGGTAGGTTATCCAATATTGGATTTGGACAATTTCTTTACTGATATCCATAAATATCTTCGCTTCTTGGAGGAGGCCATTATCCTGACTTTGGCCGAATATGGCATAGATGCTGGAAGGATTTCTGGACTGACGGGCGTTTGGTTGGATCATGAGGCCCAAGTAAATCCCCGAAAAATATGTGCCTTGGGCGTGAAATCAAGTCGATGGGTGACCATGCATGGATTTGCCTTCAATGTGAATGCAGACATTGCGTATTTCGGGAATATTATTCCTTGCGGTATTTCAGACAAAGCAGTCACTTCATTGCATTTGGAATTGGGAGTTAGGGTCGATGAAGAAGAGGTGAAAGAAAAAGTCAAAAAGCATATTGCGCAGCTATTTGAAATGGAATTAGTAGAAAAAAAATGAAGAAAGATATCAAATTTCCTCCCGTAACGGGAATAAAATTGGCAATCGCCAAAGAGGTGATCAACGGCCATGACGAATGGAACGTGTATATTATCAATCTCAACCTGATAGAAGTCAATACAGTGATCATAACGGCAAAAGGATATGGCGTAATCCAAGGAGAGACCAAGAAAACCTCCGTACTTCGCCACATGATCCAAGAAATTGGACCTGAATCCATGGCGAAAATAGAACCGATAGACCCCGCATTGTTCACATTGAACAATGAATATTGGGTAAGTTACTACATATTGGATCAGATATTCGACAAAAAGTTTATATTTACAGAAGGTAGTATGGATCCATCAAACATCACTTTCATCCCTGAATTGGGTTTGGAAGGGGTGATTCACCGATAATGTATTATGACAGATTTTTTGAACGAATTGAGCAATATTCTTTTTTTAGACATTGAGACAGCCTCTTTGGAAGTGAATTTTGAAGCCTTGGAACCACGGTTGCAGGAAGAATGGCTGAAAAAGGAAAAACACATTCAACCCAAAAATGAACCTTCCGAACCGGGCAGCCTTTTTTTCGAAAAAGCCGGGATTTATGCCGAATTTGGAAAAGTGATCTGTGTAGGCGTGGGCTATTTTAAATTTCAAAAGGAAGAAAACAAGCTCGTTTACAGAACCAAAAGTTTTGCGGAGGTGGAAGAATATGACACGCTGCTGTCCTTCTCGGAGCTCCTCCAAAAGAAAAAATGGGTTCTCTGTGCACACAACGGAAAAGAATTTGATTTTCCCTACCTGAGCAGGAGGATACTGATCAACCGAATCCCCCTTCCGGAACCATTGCAAATTGCCGGGAAAAAGCCATGGGAGGTCCGCCATCAAGATACTTTGGAACTCTGGAAATTTGGAGATTACAAACATTACACGCGGTTGGAATTATTGGCCTCGGTTTTTGGGATTCCCACTTCCAAAGAGGGAATTGATGGGAGCCAAGTGAATGATACCTATTACAATAAAGGAGACCTGAAAAACATACAGCTTTACTGTATTCGGGATGTGTGGGTAACGGCGCAGATATACCTGGCCTTTCAGGGGATTCCCCCAGAGATGGAAATTGAAGTCATCAATACAGATGATGTTGGGTAAGCTTTTCTTTAAGAGAGATAAAAATTTACTTCCGAGAACCCATCTTTCTGAAACATGCCTGTCCATTTTTCCAACCTCCTGTAAAAGTTAAATAATCTGAATGGAACCAATTAGGGGATAAGATTTTTATTAACTTTAGAAAGTAATGCCGTAAGGAGGAAAAAGATCATCCAAAAAACTATCAAATTGGCTATTTTACAGTTGGAAGGAATCAATTTGTTATCGAAAACCTTTATTAAGGTTGCGTCAAATCACAAATATGCTTCTCCACTTTTTAGGAAGAAGCTTATCCCTAGTCCAACGTGTATCGACCGATGTAGAATAGGCTTTGAAGGCCTTAGAATGGGGGGTAGCATGTTTGAATTCTTAGAAGGTAAAAAAACAAAAGCCGTTCATTGTGTCTTTCTCCTTTAAAAATAGCATGCTGAATGTGCTGGAAAAGAATCAAATTGGCAACCAAAATCTCTTTGTGGTGGAAAATCTCAAAGATTACAACAAGTAAACAAGACCTGGGGATTGTATGAATAATTTTAGATCCCAATTACCGGTCAATCAAAAACATCGCCCATTTTAATCAAATAGTGGGTTTTTTAAAAAATTGGAAATCAAACCTATATGGGAAGAAAATCAAATAAAGGCTCCGAAAGGAGAAAAAGCAAGGGAGGCAAGGTTACAGATGCCGCCCAATTGGCCAGAAAAATATTAAATTTTTTGGATAACAACTTCGGCCAGGAATACAATTCAAAACAAATCACAGAAAAACTGGATATTCGCGATGCCATCAACAAGGCAGCAGTAGAACCGATCCTTACAAAACTGGTCTCCGGCGGGACCATTTCAAAAAATCCCCGAAATTATTATTCGTCGACCAAAGAACCTGAATTTATCGAAGGAGAGGTAGATTATGTCAATCCTAGATTTGCATTCATCACTCCTGATGCCAAGTACAAAATTGAGGAAGATATCCTGATCAAAGAAGCGGATTTGAAACATGCTTTGGATGGAGATCGGGTGAGGGTGATGGTGTATCCAAGCAAGGGGAAAACCGGTAGAGTAGAGGGAAGAGTCCTTGAGATTTTGAGCAGGGTTCGGGATGAATTCGTGGGGAGAGTGGAAATATCTCCGCGCTTCGCTTTTGTTGTACCGGATTTCAAAAAAATGCATCAGGATATTTTTGTCCACAAAGGGGATCTTGATGGAGCGGAGCACAACCAGAAGGTAGTCATTAAACTTACCGAATGGCGGGAGGATGACAAGAACCCAACTGGAAAAGTAATACGGGTTTTGGGTACAGCAGGCGAACATGAAGTGGAGATCCATTCCATCATGGCCGAATTTGGTTTGCCTTTCGAATACCCCGCTGAGGTGGAAGCTGAAGCCGAAGCGATTTCTGATGAAATCAAGGCTTCCGACATCAAGGACAGAAGGGATTTCAGAGATATCCCCACCTTTACCATTGACCCTGCGGATGCGAAGGATTTTGACGATGCCATTTCCTATCGCAAGTTGGAAAATGGAAACTATGAAATTGGAGTGCATATCGCAGATGTCACCCATTATGTGAAACTAAGGACAAAACTTGAAAAAGAAGCCTATGAAAGGGCGACCTCCGTTTACTTGGTGGACAGAACCATTCCAATGCTTCCAGAGAGGCTTAGCAACGGACTTTGTTCCCTCAGGCCAAATGAAGACAAATTGACTTTTTCCTGTGTCTTTGAATTGGATGAAAACGCCGACGTGCTCAGTCATTGGATCGGGAGAACCGTTATCCATTCAGACCGTAGGTTTGCCTATGAAGAAGCCCAGGAAAACATGGACAAGGAAGCCGGCGATTATTATCAGGAATTGATCCACCTCAATGGACTTGCAAAAAAGATCCGGAAAACGAGATTTGACAAAGGAGCCGTAAATTTCGAAACAGTGGAGGTCAAATTCCAGCTGGATGAAAAAGGAAAACCTTTGGGATTGATGGTCAAAGAACGCAAAGACATTCATAAAATGATCGAGGAGTTCATGCTTTTGGCCAATAAGACAGTAGCAGAATTTATCTTCAATAAAAACAAAGGGGCGGATACATTTGTCTATAGAACACACGATCACCCGGATCTTGATCGATTGGGTACCTTTGCCAACTTTGCCAAAAAATTTGGACATGAAGTTAAGATAGATGACGAACAGAAGGTGTCCAAAGCCCTGAATAAATTATTGGATGAGATCCAAGGAAAACCAGAACAGAATGTTTTGGAGCAATTGGCGATCAGAAGTATGGCAAAAGCCATTTACACCACCGAGCCAAAGGGGCACTTTGGATTGGCATTCAAGCATTATACCCACTTTACCTCTCCGATCAGAAGATATCCGGACATGATGGTGCACCGACTGCTTCAACTCTATTTGGATGCAGGGAAATCACCGCAATCCGAAGATTATGAAGACAAATGTATTCACTCCTCTGAGCGGGAAAAAAGAGCTGCCAACGCAGAAAGAGCCTCTATCAAGTACAAGCAGGTGGAATACATGTCACTTGCCGAAGCGAAGGATTATGAAGGTATCGTCGCTGGCGTGACGGAATGGGGTGTATTTGTCGAAATCACCGAAACCAAATGCGAAGGCATGATTCGTGTCCAGGACATGGACGATGATTACTACGAATTTGATGAAAAAAATATGCGCCTCATCGGATCGAAAAACAAAAAAATGATCACTTTAGGTGACAAGGTGATGGTCAGAGTGACCAATACTGATATAGACAGAAGAACCATAGATTTGGAATTTGCAGATAATGAACCAGGAAGACAACGCAAGCGTAAATAAACTACTTCAAGAATTAGAGCACCACATTCTAAACTTTGAATACGGCCAATCACCCTCAGAACTTTACGAGCCTATTTCTTATATCATGAATCTTGGCGGGAAAAGGATAAGACCTTTGCTCACCCTGATGGCTTATACGCTGTATAAGGGTGATTATGAAAAAATACTGACACCGGCGATGGCGGTGGAGGTTTTTCACAATTTCACCTTGATGCACGATGATATCATGGATGATGCCCCTCTGAGAAGGGGTAAGCCCACTGTACATGAAAAATGGAATGCAAACACTGCCATTCTTTCAGGAGATGTGATGTTGGTAAAGGCGTATGCGATGTTGCTGAACATTTCCCCTGAAAAACTCCCGAATTGTTTGAGACTGTTCAACCAAACCGCAGCCGAAGTCTGCGAGGGTCAGCAGCATGACATGAATTTTGAAACGAAGGAGCATGTAAGTGAACATGCATACATTGAAATGATCCGTCAAAAAACAGCAGTGCTCTTGGGTTTTGCTTTGGAGTTTGGCGCCTTACTGGCGGATGCTTCCGATAATGACGCAAAGAAATTGTATGATTTCGGAGTCAATATCGGAATCGGATTCCAATTGAAAGACGATCTTTTGGATGTGTATGCAGATCAGGCCAAATTCGGAAAACAGATCGGGGGAGATATCATCGCCAACAAAAAAACCTTTCTTTTGATCAAGGCCAAAGAATTGGCAGAAGGAGAGAACAAGGAAAAATTGAACTACTGGCTAAACGTTAAGGATTTCAGCAAAGAGGAAAAAGTAAGTGCAGTAACTTCCATTTATAATGTACTTGGGATAAAGGAACTCACGGAATCCAAGATGCACGACTATTTCATGAAGGGTTTTGAACAATACGCATCCATCAAAACGCCAAATGAATTTGCTTACCAAAACTTACTCAACCTGACCCAAGACTTGGTTGAAAGGGAAAAATAATCAGAAATAAAAATGGAGCTTTCTACCACGGTGGTCATCATTCTGATCACCATCATTACCTCTTATCTTGGTTTCAAAAAACCGGAACTGCTTGAAAGATGGATGTTTACCCCGTATTTGATCAAAAACAGAAATCAATGGGACAGGTTTGTCCTTTCCGGATTTATCCATAAGGACAGCATGCATCTCCTTTTCAACATGTTTACGTTTTACTTTTTTGGTGGTGCGGTGGAGCAGTTTCTTACCTACAGGCTTGGCTTTATCCCCGGAACTGTGGTCTATGTTGTCTTTTACCTTGCGGCGATAGTGATTTCCGATATTCCAACTTATCTGAAAAACCAAAATAATTCCTATTACAGGGCGTTGGGGGCTTCTGGGGGAACTGCTGCGGCTGTATTTGCCAGTATCATCCTGATGCCATTGTCAGATATTTGTCTTTTCGGGATTTTGTGTTTGCCTGGATTCGCATTGGGAGTCCTCTTTCTGATCTACAGTATTGTACAAGCCAAAAAAGGGGGGGATGGCATCAACCACGATGCACATCTTTATGGAGCACTGTTCGGAATAGCTTTTATCCTAATCCTTTCACCAGTGAGTGGCCTTCACTTTATTGAAGAAATAAAAAACTTCAGGCTTTTTTGACCTGAAGTTTTTTTATTGTTTTAAATTTATTTTAACTTCTGGAGTTGACGGATCACTTTGTCGGTGACTGATTTCAGCAATACCTTCCAATGTTCGTCCATTCCTTTGTCCTCAGCGAAGACATCTGGTCCTGGAACACCTACTCTCATCCCTACCACATTGGTTATGTCTTTTCCTGTCCCTTCGTGCTTGAAATATACATCCACTGCATTGATCACATTGGCGAAGCGAGAAATCTTATCAATGGCTGATCTGATCTCTGCCTGTTCGCTATCTGAAATGTCCAAGTTAACGGATTGAACATCTAATTTTATCCCTTTGTAATTCTCTGTATAGTTCATAATTCGATGTTTTGATTTGAAAAATTCTATTTTGATAATTTATTGATCTTCATTTCAAATTTACAATAAAAGCGCTTTTAATTGAAGGCATGAAACATAAATTTTAGGTAAAGGGTAAAGAAAAAAGCTCCAAATCACAAAGATCTGGAGCTTTTAGACAATTTAAAAATGACTGATTTGAATTATTTCACTTCTTTCAGGGTATTCTCAACCAATAGTTTCACATGATCCTTGTGCGCCTTTGAAGCAATGTTGCCATTTGCATTTGCTGCTTTGGAACGGATATAGTTCAAATTGTAAAGCGCAGCGGACTTGGCCATATGGTTGAAACGGGCACTGGTCGCTCCCATCACCATACTTTTCAAAGTATTGACATACTCCAATTGGAGGTTTTGCCTAAAGCTATTGACATTTCCATTGATATCGGCATCGAAAATGGCTTTGGTCAAATCGCTCATATAGGTCGCCATGTTGTATTCATTGCCATATAGCTCCGAATCCACCATTCTCTGAAGTGTGTTTGGATGTGTCAAATGAGCCAAAACACTCCTTTGGGAGCCAAGTACCTGCTGATGGATTTTGGGATCTTCAGTTCCGGACATGAAGTTGAAACCCCTTCTTTGTCTGGCTAGATGGTTGATCAAATCATTCGGGATGTCATATGCATTGGGTGCAAACATGTATTTCGACAATGTGGCAACAGCCCGCTTTTGGTCCTGAAGGCTCACAGGGGTATAGGGCTGAGTAGCACCTTCCTGGCCGGCCATTGCCCTATCCACATAAACACCTGCGACAAATCTCGAAATCACACCACCTGCAGTTGCGTATTGTCCCATCAGGATGTTGTAAGCTTGAGCGAGTTCTTGGTAGGACTCTCCCTCAGTAGAATATTTTTCTTTGATTCCGCCCATCAGCTTTTTGATTGTTTCCATCATGTGTATGGAATAGCCGATTTGATCACTGGACAAATCCCCAATCATCACCCTTGGGTCAATGGCTTTGCCTGGAGACCTCATGTCATCAGCATCATTTCCAAAGGTATGCTCAGGCTTGGTGGAGAGTGCCAAAATCGCATCCAATTCCTTTTTGGAAGTGACAGGAGTATATCCAAACTGGATCGCCCAGACATCATAAGGACCGACTGTGGTAGAGAAATAATGTCCTTGATTTGCTTTGTCTTTCGCCAGGTTGATGGAAAGATAATCCATCACGGATCCAGACAGGGCTTTCCCCTGAATGAAATCTTTGTCCCCCAGTTGCGCTGGACTGAAGAGTTGCGAGGCTTTCATATTATGGTTCAATCCCAGAGTATGGCCAACTTCATGCATCAAAAGCTCACTCATCGCTTCTTTTTTCATGCCTTCCATCTCGTAATCAGAAGCTCCATGGGCTCTTAAAAAAGCTTGGCCGAACATCATGTTGTTTTGAAGATGTGCTCCCGCCATGCAGAAATGTCCATGTTGCATATTCCATTGGCCATTTTCGATGGCCGACTCATCACCGAATAGTTTATCATAAACCACCCTATTGGTATGATATACATATTCCAGCATGATGTCAGCACCCAGAATCTGCCCTGTTCTTGGATTGACGAAACTTGGACCATATCCTCCAAATGGAGGGTTTGGTGAGCTTGTCCATCTCAATACATTGTAACGGATGTCACCTGCGTCCCAATCGGCATCATCCGGTTGGATATTTACAACAACTGCATTTTTAAAACCTGCTTTCTCAAAAGCTTTGTTCCATTCCAAAACGGCACTTTTGATGGTTTCCCTCCATTCATGGGGAGTTGAGTTTTCTATCCACCAAACGATCGGCTCCACTGGCTCAGACAGAGCAGCGTTCGGGTCCTTTTTTCTCAAATCCCAGCGATGAACCAAGTCCTTATAGGGCGTTGGACCGCTTGAGGTCATATCCGTCACCTGAGTGGTGAAATATCCAACTCTAGGGTCATCATATCGAGGCGAATAGCCATTGTCAGGCAACTCGATCAAGCTGTGATATACCTTTATGCTCACATTCCTCCCGTCCGTCACAGCCGAGGAGCCTCCATTCAATACGGAAGGGTTGTTATAAACATATTCTATGGCCAGATCGGTGTTTTTTTCATAATTCCTGACAGCCAAAACTTTTGTTTTTTCGCTGTCCAGGCTCCCCAATTTAAAAGAAGTTGGTCCTTCTCCGGGGAATGCTGGTGGCTTGATCTGTGAAAATGTTTCTTTAAGAAAAAGATTATCCGCTTTTATCAACAAAAGACCATTTTCAGCATCTTCTGCCTCGATCTTGGCGCTGGCCATGATTCCTTTGCTGATATTGGCATCTGCAGATTTGCTAAGTGGATTTTCAGGATCAAAGTAATGTGCATTGTTCTGGGCAACAAATTCAATTCTGTTAAAATACCGTTCTATCTTAAATATTTTGTTGTCCCCATAAGCGCCTCTGAATGAAGAGGCCTCGGTCACCCCATCGGCTACTTGGGAAAAATAGATGAATTCTTTCCCAATCTGGTCTTTGGATACAAGCATTTTGAGTTCACCGCTGGTGGTGTCCTGATAAAAAGTAAAAAGACCTTCATGTTTTTTGTGACCCTTTACAAGATCATCGATTTTCTTTTTATCATCCTTTTTCTCAACGGGAGCAGTCGTAGTAGCAGTATCCGCCTTTTTTTTCCTTTGGGCCAAAACATCTTGTCCTGGCCAAGTGACGGCGGCTATGAGCAGCACCGTTGTAAATAACAGTTTTTTTGTTCTTTGAATCATATAGTTTGCAATTGACTCAAACAATTTATCAATAGTTTTCAAAATTGACAAATGAGGAATTGAAAAGAGCACGAGTCAAACAACTATTTAACTAAAATTCACAGAAAATCGGGTAGGATAGGTTGTATTGCCAATGAGAATGGACGGTGGTAATGTGTAAAAATCAACACGAAATAATAGACCCTAAAATATGCAATAAGTTTCCCATGGGGTTGAGATGGTAAGAAAATCAAGCTACTTGGAGAAAAAAGAATAAGGAGGGGTAGCGGTAGGTTGAAGTCGAAAACAGTAAACTGATTGTGAAGCAATTTCAGTCTGGAATAGGTGACCCATAAAACGGGTTGAATAGGAGTCCATTAAATTTCACAAAAAAAATAGTCCTACTTTCGAAGGACTATTTTTTTGTGAAATGAAAGCTTAAACCTTATGCTTCAGCAGGTACTACGCTGATATAAGATTTGCCGTCAAATTTCTTTTTGAATTGTACATGACCAGCCGCAGTTGCGAAAATTGTATGGTCTCTTCCGATTCCAACATTTTCTCCTGGATGATGTTTTGTACCTCTTTGTCTAATGATGATGTTTCCGGCAATAACTGCCTCTCCACCAAATTTCTTTACACCAAGACGCTTACTTTGTGAATCTCTACCATTTCTGGAACTACCGACACCTTTTTTGTGAGCCATAATATTTGATTTTTAAGGATTCTTATCAGAGAATCTTATAGTACAATACTTTCTATCATTATTTTTGTGAAATCCTGTCTGTGACCGTTTTTCTTTTTGTAACCTTTTCTTCGTTTCTTTTTGAAAACGATTACTTTGTCACCTTTTACATGGTCAAGGATTTTACCAGATACTAATGCTCCTGCTAATATAGGGGCACCAATTGATACAGTTCCGTTGTCTTCTGCCAACAATACCTGATCAAATTCCACGGAAGCGCCAGCTTCGCCTTGCATCAAAGGTGCATAAACGAACTGATCTTTTGTTACTTTGAACTGCTTTCCTGCGATGTTAACTATTGCGTACATAATTAAAATAGGATACTTTTTGTCAAAATTGAGGTGCAAATATAAGAATGATATGGAAGATTAAAAAATTAAACCCGAAATTAATTGAAGGAATATGAAGGCCTGACTTTGGATTTGATGTTCTTGAGTAAAATTACAATTTCTGGGAGCGCTTCATGTGTTTAAATTGTTTTTTCAGACCTTTTTATCATATTTTTTCGATCATGGCTTTGATATGTCAGAAGCACTTTTTTAAGACCTTTTACTCCGTAAGTCATTGATTGTAAATTTATTAAAATATTTATTTGACGTGTCAAGGTTATTCCAAATAATTTGACCAATAGTCAGAAACCTATTTGAATTGGAGTCTTTTTTTTATTTTAAAAATTATGCAAAAAAAATATACCCCTTGAAAAAGGCCTTTTAATTTAATTATCAGTTGAATTAAGGCATAATATTCAATTGATTTCAAATAGGTTAAGTATAATTTGACCAAAGTTCAAAAAACTAATTAAGTAGACTTAGCAGCTGTTTTATTTTCAAAATTTCTTAATCATATTTGTTCAGAGGCTGTTTACAAAATGTAGATAGACTCACCGCCCAAGCTGTGATCTTATTAGTCTTCAACAACAATTGAAGTTCATACCTTATAAAACATTGAAGTTAATGCAACAAGTAGAACCTATCCTCCAAGAAAACAAAGGTCGTTTTGTCCTATTTCCTATCCAACACGACGACATATGGCATTTTTACAAAAAGGCTGAGGCCAGTTTCTGGACTGCCGAGGAGATTGATTTAAGTCAGGATTTGAAGGACTGGAAAAATCTCTCCGATGGAGAGAGACATTTTGTATCCCATGTTTTGGCTTTTTTTGCAGCCAGTGACGGGATCGTAAACGAAAACCTTGCGGAGCATTTCATTTCAGAAGTCCAATATACTGAGGCTAAATTTTTCTATGGTTTTCAAATCGCGATGGAAAATATCCACTCCGAAACCTACAGCTTGCTGATTGACACTTATATCAAGGACAATGTCGAAAGGGACAAATTGTTGAATGCCCTTGAGCACATCGACTGTGTCAAGAAAAAGGCCGATTGGGCTTTGAGATGGATTGACAATGGTAGTTTTCAGGAAAGACTTATTGCTTTTGCCGCCGTAGAAGGAATTTTCTTTTCCGGTTCCTTCTGCTCGATATTCTGGTTGAAGAAAAGGGGCCTTATGCCTGGTCTGACCTTTTCAAATGAATTGATTTCCAGAGACGAAGGATTGCATTGTGATTTTGCCTGTCACTTGTATTCCAATCACTTGGTCCAGCAACTCCCGAAAGAAACCGTAACGATGATCATCAAAGACGCGGTGGAGATCGAGAAGGAATTTGTCACCGATGCCTTGCCTGTTAAGCTGATTGGTATGAATTCGGATTTGATGTGTCAATACATCGAATTTGTAGCAGACCGATTATTGATGGAATTGGGTTGCAGCAAAGTTTGGAACAGCACCAATCCGTTTGATTTTATGGACATGATTTCCTTGCAGGGCAAAACCAACTTCTTCGAAAAAAGAGTGGGAGACTACCAAAAAGCAGGGGTCATGAAATCGAAGGAAATCACAGATTCCCCGAAATTTTCAGTGGGAGAGGATTTCTAGTCAACAATTGTTTTAAAAAAAATAAAGAGCGAACAGCATGTTAGTAATAAAAAGAGACGGACGAAGAGAATCTGTACGATTTGACAAAATCACTTCCAGGATAGAAAATCTTTGCTACAGTTTGGATGGTCGGTACATCCAGCCCATAGAAGTTGCCAAAAAAGTCATCGATGGATTGTATGACGGCGTGTCAACAACGGAATTGGACAGTTTGGCGGCAGAAATCTGTGCGTCTCTTACCGTAAAACATCCAGATTATGCGGTTTTGGCTGCTAGGATAGCCATCTCCAACCTGCATAAAACCACCAGTCAGTCTTTTTCCAATACCATGAAAAGGCTGTACACCTATATCAATCCAAAAACAGGCGAAAATGCTGCTTTAATTGCTCCCGATGTTTATGGGATCATTAAAAAACACGCCGCAAAATTGGATGAGGCCATCAATTATAAAAGGGATTTTGACTATGATTTTTTTGGATTCAAAACTCTTGAAAAAAGTTACCTGATCAGATTGGATGGAAAGGTGGTGGAAAGACCACAACACATGCTGATGCGGGTGGCAATCGGAATCCACAAAGAGGATATTGATGCTGCCATAGAAACCTATAATTTGCTTTCTGAAAAGTGGTTTACACATGCCACACCGACACTTTTTAATGCTGGGACACCAAAGCCTCAGTTGTCTTCATGCTTTTTGCTCACCATGAAGGATGACAGTATCGATGGGATTTATGACACGCTGAAGCAGTGTGCCAAGATCTCCCAATCGGCTGGAGGCATCGGGCTTTCTATTCACAACGTAAGGGCCAAAGGAACCTATATCAGGGGAACCAATGGTGTTTCCAACGGAATCGTGCCCATGTTGAGAAACTTTGACATGACCGCCAGATACGTAGATCAGGGTGGTGGAAAGAGAAAAGGAAGTTTTGCCATTTATCTGGAACCATGGCATGCCGATGTGAAGGATTTCTTGGAATTGAAGAGAAATCACGGAAAAGAGGAAATGAGGGCAAGGGACTTGTTCTATGCTTTGTGGATTCCTGATCTATTTATGAGAAGAGTGGAACAAAATGAAAGTTGGTCTCTCTTCTGCCCACACGAAGCTCCGGGTCTTGCGGATTGCCATAGTGAAGAATTTGAAAAGCTTTATGAAAAGTACGAAAGAGAAGGAAGAGCAAGGGAAGTTGTCAAAGCGCAGGAACTTTGGTTCGAAATCCTAGAATCCCAAATCGAAACTGGTACTCCCTACATTCTATTCAAGGACGCAGCAAACAACAAATCCAATCAGCAAAATTTGGGTACGATCAAATCTTCCAACCTTTGCACGGAGATCATCGAATACACTGCCCCTGATGAAGTAGCCGTTTGTAATCTTGCTTCCATTGCTCTGCCAAAGTATGTGGCAACCGGTCCTGATGGCAAGCGCTATTTTGATCACCAAAAACTATATGAAATCACCAAAGTGGCAACAAGGAACCTGAACAAGGTCATTGATGTGAACTATTATCCGGTAGAAGAGGCTAGAAGATCCAATTTTAGACATAGACCCATTGGTTTGGGAGTGCAAGGTCTTGCGGATGCATTCATTATGCTGCGAATGCCTTTCGATTCTCCAGAGGCACAGGGACTGAACGAGGATATTTTCGAAACGATTTATTATGCGGCGATGGAAACTTCCATGGAACTTGCAAAGGTCCAAGGAACTTACGAGACCTATGCAGGATGTCCGGTTTCCAAAGGACAATTCCAATTCGATCTGTGGGGAGTAACCCCAAAGTCAGGAAGATGGAATTGGTCTGAACTGAAAGAAAAAGTAAATAAATACGGCATTCGGAATTCCCTTTTGGTTGCTCCCATGCCGACTGCTTCTACCTCTCAGATATTGGGCAACAATGAATGTTTTGAGCCTTATACTTCCAATATTTATACGCGAAGAACCTTATCAGGAGAGTTTATAGTGGTGAACAAACACCTCATGAAGGATTTGATTAGGCTTGGAATTTGGAATGATTCGATGAAAAACAGATTGATCGCCGCAAATGGATCCGTTCAGAATCTTCCGGGTGTTCCCCAGAATATCAAGGATATTTACAAAACAGTTTGGGAAATTTCCCAAAGGGTCATCATCGACATGGCAGCAGATAGGGGAGCCTATATTTGCCAATCCCAAAGCATGAACGTTTTCCTTCAGGATGCAAACTTCGGGAAATTGACATCCATGCATTTCTACTCTTGGAAGAAGGGCTTGAAAACGGGTATGTACTATCTGAGATCCCAGGCTGCAGCCAGTGCGATCCAGTTCACAGTGGATAAATCTTCATTTGATACCCAGCCAGCAAATGCTGCCGAACAAGAAGTTGTCGTAGCCAAATCTCAAAATCAGGATGCAATTGCCTGTTCTTTGGACAATCCAGATGATTGCGAAATGTGTGGGAGTTAATTAATTTTCAATTTTTAATCAAAAAAAGAAGCCTTGTGATCGGAGGCCACTGAAAAAGTAGCTAAAACTGAAGGTAAAATTTTGAAAGCGACTAAGTCATTGACAAGAGTGACTTAGTCGCTTTCTTTTTTTTCGCCACTAGCTTTTAAAATTTCTCTATTGAAGCCTATACCGAACTAATTTTGATGATTTTCAACGATTTTCTACCAGTTTTTGATTATACCCGGGCCAGTTTCAAGATCCTTTTAACATTTACGGTGAATAAAGCTATGGCAGCTTGCATTTCCATGTTATTTATCCCGTAAGATATTGCCCTTCCAAATCCATGTGCGTTTTTTAACTCTCCGTTTTTCGCTTCTATT
>NZ_KB906704.1 GCF_000381545.1 Rhodonellum psychrophilum GCM71 = DSM 17998
AAACTTCTTCAAAATCCTGAAATCAGAAACAGGATATAGGAAGTACAAATCGGTAAAAGAAGCAAAACAGGAGCTGTTTGAATTTATTGAAATATGGTACAACAGAATTCGGAGACACTCTTCCCTGGGATATCTTTCACCGGAACAATTTGGGGAAATCAACAAAAAAAATGCTGCATAAGGAAATCAAAAAGGTAAGACCTCGAAATTGTCAGGGTGATTTTATTTCAAATCGCACTTACAATTTGAGGAGCCCGCGGCAGGCGACGGGAATCAACAAATCAACGGGCTAATTTATTTGTCCACTTTATTGTTGCAGATCCACACTGATCTTCTAAAGAAGAATATAAATTGTGAATTCCGTACATCTCAAAGTTCTTTTTGTGAAAGGATTTGTTTCGATAAAACGCCTCAACAGTAACTTGATGACATTCTTCGGTGGATTCTAAGTTCGCAATTTGATACTGATAATTTTCTCTAGGATCGATTAAAACAGGATCTGAAACAAAACTTGTCTGAGAACCACTCATGTTTAAAACGAAATACATTTCCGAACCAAGCATAAATTTCGTGTCTTCAGGTGCTGGCGAAACTGTAACAATAAACTTAAGCTCTCCTGGATCTGGATTTTCTGAGTCATTACAACCTACGAACATGATGCCTGTGATGATGCTAAGAATCAGTTTTTTCATTTGTTTATCTTTTTTGCGCGGAATATATGATCCCAGTTCAAATAAACAAAATGTCAGTTTTGGGGCTGAGTTCAAGTTGTTCAAAATCAACAAGATTATTATTGTTGACCTAAAGCAAATCGTTGAAATGATCCAGTTCCGAGTTAGCAAAGCTGTCCAGATAGACTTGCGTGGTTCTGATGTCCGCATGTCCCAAAGCTTCTGCTATCAGCGTCACAGGTGCATGCTGAGATTTCAGGACGGAAGCATAAGTCAGAAGGGGAAAATAAAGGGGAGAACTTATCCCCCCTATTGTCCGCCTAACCGAATACCTTTCTACATACCTGTTCATGCATATTGTCCAGTATTTCGTTGTCGAAGAGCTCCAGATATATTCCAGTGACAGAATTTCCGTACTCATGCCCCAACGCCTCAGCAATGATGTCTTTGCTGAAGCCAGACTGCTTGGCAATGTTCGAATAGGTGTATCTGAATACGTAAGTAGTGATGGGCTCCTGTGCGTCTGCCAGTTCCCCGAGGTGTTTCAGGTACTTATTGATCAGTTTCCTTTTCTGCCCATACACATAGACAAAGCTTTTTGAATCTACTATCTGTTCCTCAGAGAATATCCCCAGAAGGGTGTGGTTTACACTAAATTCCTGCAGCACACAAATGGTTTCAGGCAGCAGTTTGATGCTGTACATTTTTCCAGTTTTAGATCTTTTATAGATGATTCGATCCCCCTTTAAATTTCCCGGTTTAAGCAGAAGCAAATCCATCAGGTTTATCCCTCTAAGGAGAAAAATCAACTTTCCAATACACCATGAACTGTACAGAAATGGGTTTTCCTTCGGAATGTCCAAACGTACAAAGCGTCTGATTTCCTCCATAGAAAGCACTCTGGGAGAAGTCTTGGCCCGCTTGATGGTGTACTTGTAAAATGGGTACCATGAATGATCCACCAGCTCCTGCTTGATGCCTTTGTTGCAAATCGATTTGAGCGCCCTCATGTAGACCCCAACAGTATTTACGCTGCATTTCCTCCCATAGAGTTGCCTTTCAAGGTCAAGGATATCCTTGTAGCCAAAGTCTGAAAAGGACTTGTGGAAATCATGCAACTTTCCAAGTACGGAAAGGGCTGTCTTATAAACCGTGGCATTGCCCGTCCTTCCGATCTGATACAAGTGATCAATTTCACGTTGCCAAAACAGGTGCATGGTGATCTCGTCTTTGGATTCAGAATCGAGCAGAACGCTTTTTAGTTTTTGTACAGAAATCAGGTTCAGGGTATTTTTTGGAATCTCCTGGAGCCGCTGTGTGTAGATCCTCAAAAGCTCGAGAAGCTGAATATTCGCCTCAGGGTCATTGCGGAAAAGACACCCATTTTCTACAAAATCTGATTTTTTTGCACGCATTCCAGTGGGAATGTTGCGGTGATTGCGGTTGTGGGACACCCTGAAGACTACTGGGTATAGGCCTGTTTTCGCGGTTTTTCGCGTGTCTAAGTGGATTTGGATTGTTGCCATAACGTTAGTTGTTGTGGCTTTCGGCATGTGAAAAAAGTGCACGCATTTTGCACGCATTTGGCGAAAAGTTGCCAGAATCAGCACTTTTTTCCACCAAATATTTCTTCTGGATTCGTGAAGCAACCTAATCCGTTTAAAACGAAAATGCCCCAGAAATGAATCCTGAGGCCTATTTTAAACGCAAAAAGCCCTGCATCTCTGCAAGGCTTTGGCTCCTCCTCTTGGGCTCGAACCAAGGACCCTCTGATTAACAGTCAGATGCTCTAACCAGCTGAGCTAAGGAGGAATTTATTGTTATTTTGCCAACCCTTTCGGTTAACGTGATGCAAACTTAGCAGGATGTTTGATTTTTTCCAAACCTCACTCCCAAAATATTGTAGTTTTTTCTAGCCGAATCCATTTTTTCCTATTAATCAGCCACTTAATTTTCTCAACCTAAAACATATTTAATTACCCCAAATAAATATGTTGAGCAAATACCTCAAATCAGATGGAATCGAATAGGTTTTTTCCTTAAATTGAAATACCGCTTTTCTTTCTTGCATTATCCTCTAATCAAAAAAGGTATGGACCCCACTTTCAACAGAAGAGATTTTATCAGACTGAGTGCCATTTCTACACTCGGGTTTGCTTTTCTCCCCTTTTCAGGTTTGCAAGCCGCCCCCTCCGACCGTGTCCGGATCGCAATCATCGGGCTTGGAGGAATGGGCCTCTCCCATCTCAATTGGTTTGCCAACCTCCCCGAGGCGGAGGTGGTCGCCCTGTGTGATGTAGACAGCAACAGGGCAAAAGATGCCCTGAAAAAACTCAACAAAATCCACCCGGACAACAAAGCGGTCACCTATACCGACTTTAGGCACATTCTTGACCGACCAGACATTGATGCAATTACCATTGCCACTCCCGATCACTGGCATGCCCAGATTGCGATCCTCGCCTTCCAATCCGGAAAGGATGTTTACGGTGAAAAACCCCTCTCGTATTCCTTTAAAGAAGGGCAAATGATGCTTGATGCTTTGGAAGAACAGGATAGGATTTTTCAACTGGGAACCCAGATCCACGCAGGAGACAATTACCATAGGGTTGCAGAAATCATTCAATCGGGGGAACTTGGAAAAATAAAATCGGTGAGGCTATGGAAAACCGGTGAACCACCTATCATCAAAAAGCTCAACTTCCAGACCCCTCCCAAGAGTCTCAACTGGGACATGTGGCTGGGTCCGGCTCCCTATTCGGAATATGCCCCGGAAAAATGCCATGTCAATTATCGGTATTTTATGGAATATTCAGGTGGAGTGTTTCAGGATTTCTGGTGCCACATTGCCGATGTGCTCTACATGTCCTTGGAACCAAACAAACTCAATCGGATATCGGCTACAGGACAGCGGTCACCCGGTATGGGAGACACGGCTGCTTGGATGAATGTGGATTATGAATTCAAAAATCTTGACGTGCACTGGACTTCAACCCCTCCGAATATCCCTGGTGCAGAAAAAAGGCATATTGGGGCATGTTTTGAAGGGACTAAAGGAAGCCTTATTTGCGACTATAACAGCATGGAAATATACTTCAATGGAAAAATACTGAATGACATTCCGGAAGTAGCGCTGTCTATCCCACGCTCGCCTGGACATCAGCAGAATTTCATCGATTCCATCAAATCAAGAAAACAACCGGAATCCAACCTTGAATATGTTCGCGAAATGACAATGCCGATGCACCTTGGCCTCATTTCATTCCAACTGGGCAGACCTTTGGAATGGAACCATCGAAAAGAGCTGTTCCAAAAGGACGATGAAGCAAACGGTTTACTTTGGAGACCCTACCGGGACAAATGGAATCTTATTGGCGCATAATTCCGGGAATATCCTTAAAGCCGAATCCCAATACAGCGGAAAAGTAACGGAAAGGCGCTAACTTGAGGTAAGTTAGATGGAAATATGCATTTGATTTTCTAATAGGATTGAAACTGCAAGAAAATCAGGCTTTTGAAAGGATAAGGATAACACCTATTTTGGTGAAGTCAAAAAAACATACGAATTACTGATTATTAAAAAACTATACCCTGAAATTGAATTGGTAATGAATATCACGGGTTAAATTGTTAAATTATTCATAAAACACTCCCAGCGATGGACAACAAATACACCCTCACTATAAATGGCAAAAAGCAGGAAGTCACTGCTCCGGAAGACATGCCCCTCCTCTGGGTCATCAGAGATTTGCTTTCGATGAAAGGAACCAAGTTTGGCTGTGGCCAAGCACTTTGCGGAGCCTGCACTGTCCACTTGGATGATAAGGCGGTAAGATCTTGCAGCATGCCGATTTCCGCAGTTGGCAATAAAAAAATAACCACCATTGAAGGCCTTTCAAAGGAAGGCGACCATCCCCTCCAAAAAGCCTGGGTGGAACATGTGGTCCCTCAATGCGGCTATTGTCAATCGGGACAAATCATGCAAGCAGCAGCACTGCTCAAAGAAAACCGAACACCTTCAGGGAGCGAAATCGAAGCCGCCATGGCAGGAAACCTTTGCCGATGCGGCACCTATAACCGCATCAAGGAGGCCATTCTCACCGCCTCCAAGTCCTAAAAAAATTCTGCTCATTCAAAGCGATAAAGCCATGCTACCAAAACTCCCTTTTTTCAAAACAAAAGAGCCCAAAAACCAAAGCAAAGTATTCATTCCCTCCAGAAGGGAATTTTTAAAGATAAGCTCACTCGTCACCGGGGGATTTGTCATGGGTATAAACTTCCAATGTGCTGGTCCAAAAGGTGAAGTCATCACCTTTGCGCCAAATGTCTACATCAACATCTCGTCTGACAATGTCATCACACTTATTGCGCATCGCTCTGAAATGGGCACGGGAATCCGAACTACGCTACCAATGATCGTTGCTGATGAAATGGGAGCAGAGTGGAGCAAAGTAAAGATCGCCCAAGCAGAAGGTGATGAGGAAAAGTACGGAGACCAGAACACCGATGGATCTTATTCCATCCGGATGTTTTACGAGCCCATGCGACTTGCGGGTGGTACGGCACGCCAAATGCTACAGGCTGCAGCGGCTGCCAAATGGGGTGTAGATGTCTCAGAATGCAGCACTGAAAACAGCCAAGTTCTCCACTCCAGCGGTAAAAAAATCAAGTTCGGAGACCTGGTCGCTGATATGGGGAAAATGGAAATCCCAAAACCTGAAAGCATCACGCTAAAAGAATTCTCAAGCTACAAATTGATCGGGAAGGATGTCATGATATATGACGCAAAAGACATGTCAACAGGGAAAGCCATCTATGGGGCAGATGTAGACCTCCCGAACATGCAAATTGCGGTCATCCGGCGAAGCCCTGTTGTCGGGGCGAAAGTGATCTCATTCAATGATGAAAAAGCAATGGCCATTCCCGGTGTCAACCGGGTGGTAAAAATCGAGGGAGCAGGCAATCCTCCGGGATTGGACAAACCCCTAGAAGGCGTAGCGGTCATCGCAGACAATACCTGGGCAGCCATGAAAGGCCGTGATGCCTTGGAGATTGAATGGGATTTGGGAGAAAACCAAACGTACAGCTCCTCAAAACAGCTGGAAGAGATGCTAAAAAGCACCACTGGTGATGGGAAGTTAAGAAGGGAAAGAGGGGATTTCAAAGCTGCGCAAAGAAATGCAGGCAAAAGGATTGAAAGAACTTACCTAGCCCCTTTTTATGCCCATGCCACCATAGAGCCGCCAGCAGCCATCGCCCATTACCAGGGAGACGGAATTTGTGAGATCTGGGCACCTACGCAGCATCCCCAATGGGCAAGACAGGCCGTTGCAGACGCACTTAATATCGATTTATACAATGTGACTGTAAATGTAACATTATTGGGTGGTGGCTTTGGCAGAAAATCCAAACCTGATTTTGTGGTAGAGGCAGCCTTGCTATCAAAAGCCGCCAAATCACCTGTTCGGGTACAATGGACCAGAGAGGACGATTTACACCATGATTTTTTGCATGCCCAAAGTGCACAGAGGATCAAGGCAACTTTAGATAAAAACGGCAACCTTAGCGGATGGAATCACCACACTGTTTTCCCTGCAATTGGTGCTACAGCCAGTGCCACAGAACTCCATCCTTCTGATGGAGAATTGGGACTTGGCTGCATCGACTTTCCTTTTGACGTCCCCAATATCCGGATAGAATCACATGAATCAAAGGCCCATACCAGGATCGGTTGGCTGAGGTCCGTCAGCAATATCCACCATTCTTTTGCCACCAACTGCATGCTGGATGAGCTTGCTGAAGCAAAAGGAGAAGATCCTGTTGATTTCCTATCGGGATTGCTGGGTGAAGACAAAAATCTGAATTTTGAAGGGGAAATTAAGGGTCAATTTGGCAATTATGGCGAAAGCATCGAGAAATTCCCATTGAATACCGGTCGTCTGAAAAGAGTAATTGAAATAGTGGCCAAGGAGGCGAACTGGAAAAACGCAGTTGCAGAAGGCAAGGCGATGGGATTCGCGGCGCATAAAAGCTTCCTTACTTATGTGGCCTGTATCGTGCGCGTGGAAAAAGGCGCAGATGGAAAGCTATTGATCCCAGAGGTGTTTTATGCAGTGGATTGCGGTATTGGCGTGAATACCGACAGGATAAGATCCCAATTTGAAGGCGGTGCACAATTTGCGACAAGTCTAGCCATGACCTCTGCCATTACCTTGGAAAACGGAAAAGTCCAGCAAAATAATTTTGATGGTTACGAAATCATCAGAATGCCCCAATCTCCAAAAAAGATCCATGTCCACATTGTCGAGAGCATGGAAAAACCAACGGGCGTGGGTGAACCACCCGTACCTCCCTATATCGCGGCACTTTGCAATGCCATGTATAAACTCACCGGTGAGCGGATTTATCAATTGCCTTTCAAGGCATAAGCAACCCCAATCAGGAACAAGCAAAGAAGGTATACACAATTATTCAATTTCAATTCTTGGTATATTCCGAATGGATCTTTTTATTTCTTAAAACAAAAACAGCCTTCGTCAGGGCTGTTTTTGTTTCGACAGATCGCACCGATCCTTTCAACCCGTTTTATGCATTACGAACTCAATTCAATAATGTAATTTACTGACAATCAATTAGGTGTTGACTATTTTTGACTTCACCCTATTGGTGTCGGGAATAATTCTCCCAATCGTCTGATTTCCTTGTAGTTTCAACCCCATTTGGAAACCTATTCCATAATTAGGGTTCAAACCCTGTTATGCAACACCATTTCGGCTTGTAATTGCAAATAATTATAATTGCTTATTCTTTTTGAGTCCACCACATCGGAGCCACGCCTTATCCCCCAAATCGACTGATTTTCTTGCAGTTTCAAATCCATTTGGAAACCCAATGCATCTTTTGGGGTCCATCAAAAGGTCTTCAAACTTGTAAAAAAATCAATTTGACTATCCGTGATTTTTCCAGTCGACAGCAAAATTCACATGATCCTCTCCAGAAATCTTAATCGGTGACTTCTTCCTTCTTTCAGCTTGGTCCCTTTTCTTGTAAATATATTTTACTGGCAAAATAGCGGATGCTCATATCAATTAATTTTTACACATGAATACCGCGCCAAGAAAAGTCAATTTTTTACATTGAAATTTTCAATTTTACTGCTTTTTAATCGGTGTTTCATCGCATTCTACATCGCCCACTACATACTGCATCCCGTCCAGAAAAAATCGCAGTAATTCCGGGGTTTCAAAACTTTGGGCATTGTGTGATGGTGAGCAATACATCACTTTCCCCTTTCCTTGTGCCCTAATCCATGCCACATAGGTTTTTCCTTCGGTCAATGCATTCCTCTGCCCTGTGATTTCTGAATTGTTGAAATAAAGCAAAGGCTTAAAATCCAAGTCAGAATAGGCGTTTTTGTAAAAATAAGGTTCATCCACATGATTGAATCCACCTACCGGAAAAGCCTGGACCAGCGGATGGTTTGGGTCTTCAAGTCTTACCTGAATGGCCTGCTGTGGAGGATGGTAATCAAAACTTGCTCCCACCAATCGACTGAATGCACCGGAATTGTTTTGTGTCGTCACCGCACCATGAAGCAAAAGCAAGCCTCCCCCATTTTGTACATATTCCAGCAAGTTTGCCTCCAATTTCAAGGCCCATTTCATCACTTGGGCACTGTCGGCATCAGATTCCTCCCTCAACTTGTCCCAAAACAAATTCCTGTGATCTGGCTTGGAACAGGTATTATTCAGTACTACGGCATC
Organism: Rhodonellum psychrophilum GCM71 = DSM 17998; assembly: GCF_000381545.1. Taxonomy (GTDB): domain Bacteria; phylum Bacteroidota; class Bacteroidia; order Cytophagales; family Cyclobacteriaceae; genus Rhodonellum; species Rhodonellum psychrophilum. Next base: position 8,435 of record NZ_KB906704.1, read on the forward strand.
GAATTTTTTGGGGTTTTCCATTTCAAACATCCCAACATCCTTACTTCCTGTTACCTCAAAAGCACCACTTTTCTCACTGATCACTTTCAACATCTCTTCCGTATGTGGAATCACCCAATGGTCAAAACCTGTATGCAGTGAAAAGACAAGCACGTTTTTCTTTTCTGAAATCGGGAAAGTTGCACTCTCCGGCGCCAGAGAATGTATTTTGTCAATCCAGGTTTTATCCAACTTTACTTCGGGAAGGCTTTGTGATTTTGCGAAGAAAACTTGGCAAAAAAGGAATGAGAAGAGTAAAATCTTTTTTTCCATTGGTATAAAAGGAGGAGGTATCATCTGAGATTATGAGGATTTTTATAACTTGAAAATCTTAAACCTCAATAACCTAAAAATCAATGGAATTCAAAAGACTTTTCTTCCAAAGCCTCCTTATCCTCGGTTTACCTGCATCTGCTTTCTCTCAGCAGGTCCAACTCCAAGAAACTCCCAGCGGGATAGATTTTAAAAGTGGCAAACATTTGCTGCTGACCTACCAGACGGCGGCAGCTGGGGTACCGGGTGGCGTGAAACCGGAATTTAAAAAATCCGGATTCATCCATCCCCTCAATTCTCCATCTGGACAGAAACTCACCAGGATCCAACCTCCTGACCATTACCACCACTACGGAATTTGGGGTCCTTGGACCAAAACAACCATTCAAGGTCGTGAGGTCGACTTTTGGAATTTGGGTGACGGAAAAGGCCGGGTGGACTTTGACCGCATCATTTCCAAACAGGAAAATCCAGAATTTGCTGAATTGGTCGTCAGACAAAAGCACATGGACTTACTTGCTCCTAATGGTCCACAGTTGGCGATTGAAGAGGATTTGGGCATCAGGGTTTGGAACAAGAAAAACAACCGATACATGGTGGATTATACCACGACCATTTCCACTCCCCTTGCATCAAGTGTCATGTTGGATGCCTACCGATACGGTGGAGGGATTGGTTTCAGGGCCACGGAAAGGTGGGACCATACCAACAGCACAGTATTGACATCTGAAGGACACGACCGAAAAGCCGCTGACGGTTCCTTTGCAAAATGGGTAATCATTGAAGGCGTAAGCTCGGATGCCTCCGGCAAAAGCGGTATACTTTTCCTCAGCCACCCACAAAACAGATCGCATCCGGAACCGATGCGGGTTTGGCCAGAGGACGCCAACGAGGGAAAGGAAAATGTATTTATTGAATTTTGTCCCATCCGCCATGAATCCTGGGAGATTTTGCCAGGCAAAAAATACACCCTGAACTACCGAATGGTTGTTTTTGACGGCTCCCTTACCGCTGGGGAAGCTGAAGCCTATTGGAAAGCATTCTCAAAAAATTAACCCCATCTAACCTAAAACCTCCCCATGAAAAGAAGACACTTTATCCAAAAGAGCGCAATGGCAACAGCAATAATGGGTTTTCCCACTATTGTACCTTCCTCAGTTTTCGGCAAAAATGCCCCCAGCAATAAAATCAACATCGGCCAGATTGGCTGTGGCCGGATCGGTCGCGACCATGATCTTCCCGGCACCTGGCAGCACGACAAGGCCAGGATTGTGGCAGTTTCCGACGTGGACAGCAAGCGAATGCGGGAAGGAAAAGAACTTGTAGAACAATATTATACCCAAAAAATGGGGAGTCCCTATCTCAATGTAAAGCAATATGGGGATTATAGAGAAATGCTGATTGACAAAGATATCGATGCCGTCATCATCAGTACTCCTGACCATTGGCACTCCCAGCCGGCTATGGAAGCAGCATTGGCAGGCAAGCACATCTATCTCCAAAAACCCACTTCCTTGACCATCAAAGAAGGCCGCCAATTGGTCGAAGTGGTGAACAAAACTGGAATTGTCCTGCAACTTGGCACCCAGCAGCGCTCCAGTGACCAATTCAGAATCGCGGCAGAATTGGTGAGAAACGGAAGAATTGGAAAACTCCACACCGTCAGGATTGGCTTGCCCGGAGATCCCGCGGGGCCTGAAGCACCACAAATGCCCATACCCAAAAACCTGGATTTCGACAGATGGTTGGGCGCAACACCAGAGATTCCTTACACGGAGATTGGCGTCCATCCTCAGCATGATTATGGCCGTCCAGGTTGGCTGAGACACGAAAATTATGGTGCGGGGATGATTACCGGGTGGGGCCAACATCATTTTGACTGTGCGGCTTGGGGAATGGATACCGAACTTACCGGACCCAGATTTATCGAGGCAGTCGCCGAATTCCCAAGATCTGGCCTTTGGAATGTCCATGGAGACTTCATGGTCAAGGCGGAATATGACAATGGTATTATGATGCTGACCAGCGGTGGCTATCCAAATGGCATCCGTTATGAGGGTTCGGACGGCTGGATATGGGTCTCCCGGGGAAGTTATGTGGCCTCCACAAGTGATCCTGTTTCGCAAGGAGCAAATGCAAAAGCACTCGATGCATCAGACCCAAAAATACTCCAATCCATCATTGGTCCAGAAGAGATCCATCTGTATAAAAGTGCTGAGCAGCATGGCAATTGGCTGGATTGTATTGAATCGGGCGAGGAACCCATTTCACCTGTAGAAATCGGTCATCGATCGTGCTCGGTATGTTTGGTCAGCCATATCGCGATGAAGACGGGCCGAAAACTGGAATGGGACCCCAAAACGGAGCGCTTTGTCAACGATGCCGAAGCCAATTCACACCTCAGCAGACCCCAAAGAGCGCCTTATGGAACAGACAATGTCAAAATTTGAACCAATGAACATTAAATTAAGAAGGCTTTTTGTGTTGTTCCCCCTTTTGATTTTCCAGTTTTGCAATGCACCAAAAGAAGATACCATGGAAAATTCCGAAAAGGACAAAGTGATCATCATGAGTCTTGATCCCGGTCATTTCCATGCTGGATTGATCCACAAGACCATGTATCCCAAAGTGGATTCGACGGTGTATGTTTTCGCCCCCGAGGGAAATGAACTCGCCGATTACCTCCAACGGATAGCGGGCTATAATCTTCGGGAAGAAAACCCTACCTCCTGGAACATTCAAGTCGAAAAAGGCGAGGATTATTTGGAACAAATGATTTCCAAAAAACCTGGAAACGTGATGATGGTTGCCGGCAAAAACGACCAGAAGATCGACTATATCCGTGCAGCCATTGCAAACGGCATCCATGTCTATGCAGACAAACCGCTGGTGATCAATCAAGCTGGGTTCAAGGAATTGATCAAGGCTTTTGAGGAGGCTGCTCAAAAGGATTTGATGCTTTATGACATCATGACCGAGCGCTTTGAGATATCATCGATGCTTCAACGGGAGCTTTCAATGCTTCCAGAAGTTTTTGGCGATCTGGAAACAGGGACTTTGGAAAATCCGGCCATTACCAAGGAAAGTGTCCATCACTTTTTCAAGTATGTTTCGGGTCAGCCATTGATCCGTCCGGATTGGTTTTTTGATGTAAACAAAGAAGGCGAAGGAATTGTCGATGTGACGACACATTTGGTGGACTTGATCCAGTGGGAAGCATTTCCCGAAATGATTTTGGACACCACGGATGTTCGGATGTTGTCTGCCAAAAGATGGCCAACTACCATGAATTTGGATGAATTCAAAAAAGCTACCGGAAAACAAAGCTATCCTGAATTTCTACAAGACCGTATTCGTGGAGAAAAATTGGAGGTTTTCAGCAATGGTGAAATGAATTACACCCTGCGTGGAAAGCACGCCAAAGTCAGTGTTATCTGGAATTTTGAAGCACCCGAAGGTGCTGGAGACACCCATTTCAGCATGATGCGCGGCACAAAAGCCAACTTGATTATTCGTCAGGGAAAGGAAGAAGGATATAAACCAACCTTGTATATTGTACTTTTGGAAGGTCAGGAGAAAGCAATGGAGGAAGCAGTAAACAACAAACTCCAATCTACATTCCCGGGACTTGGATTGGAAAAGCTGAAAAACGGAGAATTCTTGGTCAAAATCCCCGAACGCTATCATGTCGGCCATGAGGCTCATTTTGCACAGGTGACGGAAAGGTTTTTGGAGTATTTTGAATCCAAAAAAATGCCTGACTGGGAGGTTCCAAACATGATCGTCAAGTATTTCACCACGACCAAAGCATTGGAAATGGCGAAAACACCCTAAAGGGATTTATCGCACAAAAAAGATTGGTGGTGGAGGAGGCAATAAGCCTTTCTCCACTTTTTTCTTTTTTACGCCAAAGTCATTCTGTTTTTTCTTGTCAGTTTTTTGATGAATTCTAATTTCCTTAAGCGTAAAGCGGACCAATCTTCATCAATCGCTACCTGTCTCACACCCTCAAAGCCTGATTTACCCAAAAACGCCCAACCCTTGTCCCGGTTGATGACAGCTTTGTATTTCTTGGAAGTTCCCTTTGGGTAAGCCATCCAGAAAATCTCATCATTTTGGATATTGGCATGTACGGCTTCATAATTCACCCTGATCTCCTCTTCGGTTTGGGCAAAGAAAAGAAAAAATCCTGCTTCTTGCGGCAAGTTTGTAACCAAGCCCTGATCAATCCAATCCTTCATTTTTTCATCAAGATCTTTGGGGGCATTCCCAATAAATATCTTGGTGTTCTCCTTGTAGTTGAGTTTTTTCAGAAGTGGATCCATGAGCTGATTTTGATATCTCTGGTTTGGAAAATCTAAAAAAGGAAATTTAACCCGATTTATGCATGACCATTTATAAGCCAGCCTGAAATTACTAAATAATCATTCCTTACCTACAATTTTTTACTTCACCACATCGACACTATCCCTTATGCTCCAAACAGCCGGATTATCCCGTGGTTTTAACCCCATTGGGAAACCTATTGCTTATTTTGAGTTTAATCCATTATGCATTGAAAGTCCTAAAAAACACTCAATCCTCTTTCCTGTAAAGGCAAAGAATTATGAGGAGCTACCAATAGAACAAAAAAGATTTTCAATAAAACGCATATATAATCTCCAGCACCGGTTCCAATGACATTCCTCCGGGATTAAGTCCCATTTCACCTTCAGGCGCGGAAATCCCCATCTTTGCATAGTAGGTATTCCAAATCCCAAAAAGCTCACCCGTATCCGGGTCCACGAAGGTCATGGGTTTTGGGGTAAAAACATTCTTGCCGCCATTGGCTTTTTTGAAAGCAAAATGGATCAGTTCGGAGCAGTAATAGGTATCGTTTTCCAAGTCAAAAACAACATCATACGGTTTTCCCAAAAGTGCTTGGGCCTCGATAAGCGCTGCAGGAATCAGTGACTGGAATTCAGGGACCAATCTTCCCACGACCACTTTGGGGTTTCCATTTCCATCCAGTTGCCTTCCCATAAATTCCTTTAACGCAGTTTTGCTGACACCCTTAGAAACCGCCTCCAGGACAAACCACTCTCCTTTTTCTTTCATTAAAAGGCCATTATGGGAAAAATCGCGACCTTCATAACCCTGAGTCACTTTTCGAATGGCATCACAAAAATCACCACAATCCCCATCTTGGAACAAAATATCTCCCTCCTGCCAATCCATTTTATCCCCGCTGCAGGAGAAAAAAAGCAGAGCACACAAAAAAGTCAGTGCATGGATAAAATTGAGTTTACGCATCTGTTTCAATTGTTGATTTTCATTTTTTTTACAAAAGAAGTATTTGGGACCAATATTTTTTCCTTGGCCTATCGGCTCAATCTCCAATCCTTGGGTTTTTATGCATTTCGAAAAAACAAAAGGTCAAATCACCATAAAAAAGAAAATCAACGATACGGTCAACACCAGAATCATTTTTTTGGCCTTTTCCTTTACCGCCTCCTTGATTTTGCGTTTTCTCAAAATGAGCACACTGATGCTCAATGCAAAAAGCTGAAGGGCGATACCCACACCATTCAGGGGCTGCATTGGCGCATCGAGCCATTGAAAATATCCATTGGCCAGCGGTATCAAACAAAGTAAAATTCCTGTAACTCCAAATATAAAGGACCGTTGAATCAACAACTCCTCATCTTTATCCATCCAATTCATTGTTCCAATGTTGCTTTAATTTTATCTTTTCTGCCTCGAAAATAACTTTCCATTTCCACGAGCGACAGCGCGTTGAATGTCATGTCTTTGGTCAGCCCTCCTTTCCTTCCCACCATTACTCCATATTTCATATCGGCATATCCCTCCATGGCATGCGCATCCGGATTGATGGAAAGCTTCACTCCCTGCTCCAAGGCATAATGGACCCATCTCCAATCCAAGTCGAGACGCCAAGGGTTGGCATTGATTTCTATCACCACTTGTCGGGCAGCACAGGCATCAATGACCACTTTATGGTCAATCGGATACCCTTCCCTTCTCAGCAACAAACGCCCGGTTGGATGGCCCAAAATGGTAGTGTAGGGATTATCGATTGCCTTTAGCAATCTTGCAGTTGCCCTTTTTCGATCCATACTTAAAGGAGAATGGATCGAGGAAACCACAAAATCAAAACCTGTCAAAATCTCGTCGGGATAGTCCAAACTGCCATCATTCAGGATGTCGCTTTCGATCCCCTTAAAGATTCTGAATGGTGCCAATTCAATATTCAAGGACTCAATTTCCAAAAATTGTTTCTCAACCTTCTCGATTTCAAGTCCACCTGCGTAAAATGCCGAACGGCTGTGGTCTGAAATCCCCAAATATTCGTAGCCCAACTCCTTGCAATGCACTGCCATTTGTCTCAGTGTATGCTTTCCATCGCTGTAGGTAGAATGATTGTGCAGGATCCCCTTCAAATCTTTTACTTCCAAGAGTGCTGGGATTTCGCCGGATTTTGCCCACTCAAATTCAAAAAAACCTTCCCGTAGTTCTTCGGGAATCCAGGACAGTCCTGCTTTTTGGTAAGCTTCCTTCTCGTCCTGGAATGGACCCTCATTCAAAAAATCGATCAAGGGTTTTTGATCCTCCACGGGGTAAAGCAGGTGGGCTTTGCTCCCGGTTCTCAATATTTTTTCTTTCACAAAATTCTCTTCCCCGCAAAAGTGGATGTCCACCTTGACCTCAGGGGAAATAATCATCCCTCTCCATTTAAATGGGCTAGAGGATTTTTTGTCTTTTTCAAGATTCTTGATCCCTTCCAAAGCAGCCATCACTCCCCTTCTGTCCTTAGTGGAAACAAGGAATTCCACGGATTCGATGATTTCCATTTTTCGGGAATATTCGCCAACGGTCACGGATTGATCCACTACTTCCAATTCTTTTATCGCATCTGCAACTTGCTCTACCGCTGCTTCTACTTCGGCATAAAGCCATTTGCCAATGTTGGCGACCTTGAATTCAAGACCTTGAATGATGCTTTCCTGAGTTTTCTCACCAAACCCTTTGATCTTGGCTACCTGGCCTGCTTGGCAAGCCTCAAGCAATTCATGGGTGGAAGTGATGTTCAACTCCTCCCAGAGGGTCTTGACTTTTTTGGGTCCCAATCCCTTTATTTCCAAAATCTCAAGGATGCCCGTTGGTGTTTTGGCTAATAAATCCTCCAGAACGGAGTGGGTTTGGCTTGTTCCCAAGGAAAAAATGACCTCTGCAATACTCTTCCCGATTCCGTTGATGCCTTGCAGCTCAGAAACCCCCAAGCCTTCGATGGAGATTTCACCCCTTTCCAAGGTATTCACAGCGGTTTGATAACTTCTGATTTTAAAAATATTTTCCTCGTGGAGCTCCATCAGTTTGATGATCAGCTTGAGTTGGCGAATGATGCTTTTTTGGTCCAAAATCTTAAAAAGGTTGATTATCGATAAGGACAAATGTCACCAATAAATGTTTCAAAATAAAATCTTAAAGCTTAACTTAAGCAAATCAATCCAATGAAAAAGACCGTATGAAGTATTGGCTAGTCAAATCCGAACCGGAAACTTACAGTTTTGAAGACCTAACCAAAAAAGGGGAAGATGTTTGGGATGGCATCCGGAACTTTCAGGCAAGGAATTACCTAAGGGAAATGGAAATCGGCGATCATATCCTATTTTACCACAGTGGAAAAAAGAAGGAAATCGTCGGCGTGGCCAAAGTGAGCGCTTCCGCCTTTCCCGATACCGGGGACAGCCAGAACAAAGGTTGGCTTGCCGTAAAAATCAAACCGGTGAAGGCACTTTCAAAACCGATGGGATTGGAGGAAATCAAGGCAGATGACAACCTGAGCGATCTGCCCATGCTCAAACAATCCAGGCTTTCGGTCATGCCTGTAGAAAAACCACAATTTGACCATATCATAAATATAAGCTCATGAAGCCTACATTCATTTTCTTCATTTTTTTACTTGTCCAAATACCTGGTTTTTCACAAATCCAGTTTCTGGAAAGGTTTGAAATTAATTCAAATTTCAACGACAATAATTTTACCATTCTGCCCTCTTCAGAAGGATTGATTGCATTTCGAAGCCTTTCGGAAAAAGGCCTCGGTTCGAAAAAAAAACTCCAGCTTTTGGAAATGGATTATGAATTGAAGTTCGAAGAACTTTCTGAAATCAACATCAGGGACAATTATGAACTTGTTGGCTTTGACCTGGATGGTGATTTTTTTTATGCCATGTTACAAAAAGGGACTTACCAGACAGACGATCGGTATGTGATGGAAATCAATCTTGCTACGATGGAATTAAAGGAGATCAACATCAAGAATGTCCTCAACATGGAATTGAGTGAATTTTTGGTTTTGAATCGCAAAGCCATATTCATGGGCACCACTGAAATGAGACCTGTGGTTCAGATTTTTGACCTGGAAACCAACAATATGGTCACCGTGCAGGGAATTTATTCCAAAGACACGCAAATTCTCCAGTTGAGAAAAGATCCTGCCCTCGGGATTTTTGACATCTTGATCAGCAAGCGGGACAAATTCAAAATGAAGCAGGTCTTGGTTCTGACCTTTGATGGAGAGGGAAACAAGATAAGGGAAGTGATGATAGACAAATTGGAAGATTCAGACATGGAAATCGTGGAAGGCATTTTGACACCTATCCAAAATTACCAACAAAGCCTCATCGGTCCCTTTGGACAGCGAAAAAGAGAAGCGTTTTCCGGGATCTACATCACCAACATCAACGAATTCGGGGAATTCAATACGAACTATTACACGTTAGAGGATTTTCCCAATTTTTACAATTACCTAAATGAAAAGAACCGTGAAAAAAAGTTAAGGGCTGTGGAAAAAACCATTGAAAAGGGAAGAAAACCGACAATAAGCCCAGTTTTTTCCACTCGGGAAGTCATCAATTTGGAGGATGGATTTTTGGTATACAATGATTATTTTTCTGCCAGCAATCCGAGATACATGCCCCGAGACGGTGTCTATGCCAACAATATATACAGGATGAATCCCTTCAACCCTTTTATGGGAGGCATGTATGGCGACCCCCTTTTGGGATATGGAGGATACCCGAGGTATCCAAGCATGGCGCGGGAAGGGGAATACAAATTCATCTCGGCACAATTTGCGCTGATCAACAAAGATGGTCGCGTGATCTGGGACAATGCCCTAAATCTGGAGAACAAAACCACTGCCGATCCCAGCAAATTCGGGGAAATCAGTTTTGACGGAGAAAAACTCCATTACCTGTATCTTGATGGACTGGAGATCAAGATGAGTTTCCTCAAAAACGGAGAAGTGATTTTTGAAAACCAGCCCTTCGAAATCCAACTTATCAAGGAAAACGAACGGATCCGAGATACGCAAGAAAGCAGTTTGCAACTGACCTGGTGGTTTCAGGAGTATTTCCTGCTCTCTGGTAAACAAAAAATTCGCTTTCAAAACGAATCCGGAAAAGAAGAAATCCGTGAAGTTTTTTTTATCACCAAAATCAAGGTGAATGGGGACTTATTCGTCCCCGAAGAAGGCCTTAAAAAACAATGATATCTAGGCAACAGATTTTCAATTCGACACAAGTATTAAGGCTTTCTTGAACAGAGAGAAATCATTTCTTGAAATCCGGTTTCAAGGATGGCGCATTTATACGAAGCCATTCTTCATTCCCCACCTTTTCTTTTTATATTTGCACACAAATCGAAGCCATGCAAAAAAGAATTGTTCTGGATCAACAGCAAATTGACATCATCCTGAAGCGTTTTTGCCATCAGTTGATTGAAAATCACGATACTTTTGAAAATACTGTTCTCTTGGGTCTACAGCCAAGGGGGCCAATCGTATTGGATAAACTCGTGAAATTGCTGAAAGAAATTTCCGGTATCAGCGTTCCCTTTGGCTACTTGGACGCTACATTTCACAGGGATGATTTTCGAAGAAGGGATTTTCCGCTTCAAGCCAACGAGACCAAAATCGATTTTTTACTGGAGGGAAAAAAAGTAATCCTTGTGGATGACGTCCTTTACAAAGGGCGATCGGTAAGAGCGGCCATGGATGCCATGATTGCCTTTGGGAGAACTCAAAAGGTGGAACTCATGGTATTGGTGGACAGAAAATACACCCGCGACTACCCGATCATGCCCGATTACTTCGGCGTCAAAGTCAACACCTTGGAAAGTCAATATGTGGTCGTGGAATGGGCAGAAAAAGGTTTTGAAAAAGATGCCATTTGGATAACAGAAAAAGTTAAAAACTAAACATGTCACAACTCAGCACCCGACACCTCTTAGGCATCAAGGACATCACCACCGAAGACATACAGCTCATCTTTGAAACCGCACAGAATTTCAAGGAAGTTTTGAACAGGCCCATCAAGAAAGTGCCGTCCCTGAGAGACATTACCATCGCCAATATCTTTTTCGAAAATTCCACACGAACCCGGCTTTCCTTCGAATTGGCAGAAAAAAGACTTTCTGCAGATGTTATCAATTTTTCCTCGGCCAGTAGCTCGGTCAAAAAAGGCGAAACCCTGATCGACACCGTAAACAATATCCTTTCCATGAAAGTCGATATGGTTGTCATGCGACACAGCAGTCCCGGATCGCCCCATTTTCTTTCCAAAAACATCAAAGCCAACATCATCAATGCAGGGGATGGCACCCATGAACATCCGACCCAGGCTTTATTGGATGCCTTTTCCATCCGCGAAAAACTTGGGGACGTTGCCGGAAAAAAAGTAGCCATCATTGGGGACATCCTCCACTCCAGAGTGGCGCTGTCCAATATTTTTTGTCTTCAAAAACTCGGGGCGGAAGTCATGGTTTGTGGACCGATCACGCTTTTACCCAAGCACATCGCTAGCCTAGGCGTGAAAGTGGAATATGATGTCCAAAAAGCACTTGAGTGGTGCGACGTCGCCAACGTTCTCCGCATTCAGCTTGAAAGGCAGCAAATCAAATATTTTCCTTCCCTCCGGGAATATTCCCTATACTTTGGGGTCAACAAAAAGATGCTTGACAGGCTGGACAAAGAAATTGTCATTATGCACCCGGGCCCCATCAACCGTGGGGTTGAGTTGAATTCGGATGTAGCCGACAGTGAACATTCCATCATCTTGAACCAAGTGGAAAACGGAGTGGCGATCAGAATGGCCGTTTTGTATTTACTGGCGGGCGTGAAGTAAGAAAGATAAAACTATTTGAAAACTGGTACAGGAATTGAATTGATTGAGTAGAGGTCATAACTTTGTTTGTTTTTGAAGCAAACACGGCATTCATTTGAAAACATTCTCCCACTGGGCAAAAACCAAGAGGAGACTCTTTTTTGAATCCCATTTGTAAATATTAATTTTCGCTAAATCCCTACATAGGGGGAAATGGGTATGAGGAATGTGAATTTTGATTTCTATTGTCTAATCCTTACTTGTGCATACCTCATAAAATCCATTGGCCCCAATCTAGTTGAATATGAAAAATTTTACTTACAGTTTTAGTATAATTTCAATCGTTTCAACCCTCCTCCCTTTTATCAAATCTTCAAAATGGTGGATCCGAATTTTTGATTTTCCAAGAAGTTCGATTGCTGTATTTTGTTTGATTTCTATTGTTCTTTGCATCATCTTTTTGGCAGGACGAGGAAAAATGAAAATCCTGATTATTTCGTTGCTGACGATTTCATTGGTCCTACAAATCTCCAAAATCATTTTTTACACCCCCTTCTATCCTTCCCAAGCAAAAAAATCAGTCGTCACCACGGATGAAAACCGGTTTTCCCTTTTGGTCACCAATGTCCGGATGGACAATACAGAAATCGGTGCTTTCACAAATCTCATCACCAGATGGGATCCCGATATCATACTGATCACTGAACCGGATGATGTTTGGGCGAAAGGCCTGCTTGATTTGGACGAAAAGTACCCCTATTTTATAAAAGAGCCCTTGTCAAATACCTACGGAATGATTTTGTATTCCAAATTGCCCTTGTCCGAAAAAAAAACCAGGTATTTGGTTTCTGATGAAATCCCATCTATTGCCACAAAAATCACTTTGAGGACCGGGAATGAAATCATGTTGTACGGCCTTCACCCCGAACCGCCAAAACCAGGAACGGACACCTACGAAAGAGACACGGAAATTTTGATTGTTGGTCAGGAAATCAAAGGCAGTTCCATTCCGGTAATTGTCGCGGGTGACCTCAACGATGTCGCTTGGTCTTACACTTCCGAACTTTTTCAGAAATATGCCGAACTCGTGGATCCGCGGGAAGGGGTGGGAATGTTCAATACTTATAATGCTAGATTTCCACTTTTTCGATATCCATTGGACCATGTTTTTTATTCCAAAGAATTTGGGCTGACCAGAATGGAATTGCTCGAAGACATTGGATCTGATCATTTTCCAGTTTTCATCGAACTCACGTTTGAACCAGAATTGAATAAAAACATTCAAATGGAAAAAACGGGACCAGAAACAGAGCAGGAAGTTCAAGAGAAGATTGATAAAGGAAAATAAACATCCTTGGTGTATTATTTTTTCCCCATCCGGTTTTTTTGACTTTTCACAATCTCCCATGTCTTACCCCCTATTTACGCGCAGTTTCACACCTCTTTGCTTCCTAAATTAGTTTAACCCGCAATAGGTTTTCAAATGTGGGATTGAAATTGCAAGAAAATCAGACTATTTGGAGAATAGGTCAGAGTAGCGATAGGAGGAAGTAAAAATTATTGATAGCTGAATGATGATTAAGCAATTTAAGGCTAGAAAAGAATGGGCAATGCATCATAATACGGGTTTAATCAAAAAAAAGAAGCCTTGCGATCACAAGAGGCCACTGAAAAAGTCTTTTGATAAAATGTTAGTAAAAAAGGTGTAGAAAAATTACTTTTCTACACCTTTTTTTTGTATATTTTAATATACAAATAACTCAATATCATGTTATTACATCAACAAGAGATTAAGTTCAGCCAATACAGTTCCATCTATGACTTGATAGTCCCAAAGGACAATCTTCTTAGAAAGATCAATGACATCATTGACTTTAGTTTTGTTTACCAAGAGTTAGTTGATAAATACTGCTCTAATAATGGACGTATGGCACACAGTCCTGTTCGGATGTTTAAGTATCTGTTGCTCAAAACCATCTATACCTTGTCAGATGTCGATGTGGTGGAGCGTTCACTTTATGACATGTCCTTCAAATATTTTTTGGAAATGTCTCCGGAAGAAGATGTCATTAATCCAAGTTCTTTGACCAAATTCCGAAAGCTCCGGTTAAAAGATACCGATTTGCTGAACCTGCTGATCAACAAAACGGTATCCGTTGCCATAGAAAAAGGCGTAATCCGCTCTAAGTCAATTATTGTAGATGCCACACATACGCTTTCAAGAAC
>NZ_KB906705.1 GCF_000381545.1 Rhodonellum psychrophilum GCM71 = DSM 17998
TAAAAAACAAATATCTCCGATTCAAAAACATCAACAACCTACCTGAACTGAGTAGGGAACTTGACCATACAGTCAAACTCTACAACTCCTCAAAACCGCATTCGACGTTGGCTAGAATGTCACCAGAAATGTTTGAAAAAAAATGGATATATTCACAGAGCCAAACAAGAGCGAAGATGACAGAGTCAGTCGACGCAAATGATTAAAATGGTGGGGCATCGAGCCCCATCATTTTAAGGCCAAACAAAAGCTCAGAATCGAGATGTAATCTATACAATATCCCTGAGTGTGCAGTTAACAAAAATGGTCAGTGGATTTCAGGCATCGTCATCTTCCGTCTTCTGTCTCCCATCCCCCGTCTCCCTTCTTTTTCTCAAAAGCCCATTAAACTGCCACAATAACGGATGCTCACATTTTTTTTTAATACCCTTCATCAAATCCAATATAAACAAAACCCTCCTCCACTTTCACCGGATAGATGGTGATTTCGCAGGCATCACCGTTGAGGTTTTTGCCTGTCTTCAGCGAAAAGGTCTTTTTGTGGAAAGGGCAGGCCACCTTTGGTTCCTCCGCCACGCTCCCCAGCATTCCCCTGGAAAGGATCATCTGCATTTTGTGCGGGCAAAGATTTTGGCAGGCAAACCATTCCCCTCTTCTGCTGAAATTAAAAACGGCGATCTGCAAATCCTTGAATTTCACACAAGCACCCCCATTTTCCGGAAAAGAGGAGATGGACGCGGCCTTGAACCAGGTGGTGATGTTATTGACTTCCACTTTTTTGTATTTTTCTATTTCTCCAATCATTGCTTTGAGGAATATTTGAGGTTTTGATTTTAGAAAGAAACCATGCTTTGGTCCTTTAGAAAACTGTTATTGAACAGCGGTCAATACCCTGTGGTATTGGCATTGAATTTTATTATTTGGATTGTGGAACACCCCATTCGGCCGGGATCTTTTGCCCCCGCATCGGTTGAAATGCCAAAGTGGGGTCTTCCTCATCGACATTCACGAAATGCTTGAATTTGGCTCTCAGTTCCGGGTTGTTGACCACTTCTTTCCATTCACAGGCATAAGTTTCGACCATGAAATCCATTTCCCTTTCCAACTCCTTTCCGATACCCAGACAATCATTGACCACGACATCGCGGAGGTAATCCATTCCACCCTCGAGCTTGTTCAACCAAGTGGCCGTCCGGTTCAGGGGTTCGGCAGTTTTGATATAAAACATCAAGAAACGATCGATGTATCGGATACAAGTCTCATCATCGACATCATTGATCAGCAGTTGGGCATGTTGCGGTTTGGAGCCACCATTGCCGCAGACATAAAGGTTCCATCCTTTTTCGGTGGCGATGATGCCAAAATCTTTGCTTTGCGCTTCTGCACATTCCCGAATGCAACCGGAAACCGCACCTTTGATTTTGTGCGGGGAGCGCAATCCGCGGTACCGCTCTTCGACACGAATGGCATAGGAAACCGCATCCTGTACGCCGTATCTGCACCAAGTGGAACCCACACAGCTTTTTACAGTCCGGAGCGATTTGCCGTAGGCATGCCCACTTTCAAAACCCGCATCGATCAATTCCTCCCAAATATCCGGCAGATGATCCACCCGCGCGCCAAACAAATCAATCCGCTGCCCTCCGGTGATCTTGGTGTACAGCCCGTATTTCTTGGCTACCTGGCCAATGACAATCAGTTTATCCGGCGTGATTTCTCCTCCGGGAATCCGGGGAACGACAGAATAAGTGCCTCCTTTTTGGATATTGGCAAGAAATCTGTCATTCGTATCCTGAATGGTGTCTTGCTTGAGGATCAATTCATTCCAGGTACTGGCCAAAATAGATGCGACTGCAGGCTTACAGGTTTCGCAACCATCTCCCTTCCCAAAGTCTTCCAGTAAAGCATCATAAGATTTTATGCCCTTGATCTTGACAAGGTCCAGCAATTCCTGTCTGGAGTAATCAAAATGTTCGCAAAGGACATTCTTCACTTTCCTGCCCATGCTTTTGAGTTGGTGATTGAGGAGGTCGGTGATCATCGGCATGCAGCCACCACAACCCGTTCCCGCCTTGGTACAGGATTTTATCCCGGGAATATCCATCATGCCACCTTCAGAAATGGCAACACAAATGTCTGACTTGGTCACGTTTTCGCAGGAACAAATCTGTGCGGCATCCGGTAAGGACTCGACTCCAGCCCCTTGGGACTCCTTTCCCCCTCTGGCACCCAAAATCAAATCCTCGGGTTCAGGAGGCAAAGGCATGTTGTTTTGGACCATCTGCCAAAGCATGTTGTAGTTGGAGGTGTCACCCACCAATATCCCACCCAACAATCTTTTTGCGTCTTGGGAAATGTTGATTCTCTTGTAAATGCCTTTGACTTTGTCCTCAAATACGATGGTCTTGCTCGGTTCCCCCTCTCCAAAAGGATCACCAAAACTTCCCACTTCCACCCCGATCAACTTCAATTTGGTGGACATGTCAAAACCCATAAAGGGCTTTACCTGATTGGATACGAGCTGATTGACTACCTGAGTAGCCATTTCGTATCCGGGAGCGACCAATCCATAAACCATCTGCTGATAGGATGCGGCCTCCCCAATCGCAAAAATGGAGGGATCCTCCGTCTGTAGGAATTCATTGACGATGATCCCACCTCTGGGAGCGGTCTGAAGTCCACAGCCTTTGGCCAATTCGTCTCTGGGTTTTATCCCAGCCGAAATCACCAGCATTTCAACCGGTAAATGTGTTCCATCCGTAAAACTCAAGCCCGTCAATTTTCCATTTCCGCTGATTTCAGCAGTATTCTTGCTGAGGTGAATCGAAATTCCGAGGTCCTCCAGTTTGGATTTCAACAAGCCAGAGCCGTTTTCATCCAGTTGACGGGGCATCAGTCGGGAGGCAAATTCCACCACGTGCGCCTTTAGACCCAAGTCCACTACCGCCTTTGCCGCTTCCAGCCCCAACAATCCCCCGCCAATGACGGCTGCGGATTTGGCCTGCTTCCCATAAGAAATAATGCCGTCCAGATCCTCCAAGGTGCGGTAGACAAAAACCCCCTTCTTTTCCACTCCTTTGATCGGCGGGACAAAAGCCGCCGAGCCAGTCGCTAAAATGAGAAAATCATATTCCTCTTCCTTGCCAAGATGGCTGAAGACCTTCTTTTGTATTCTGTCGATGTTGACAATGAGTTCATTTGTTCTCAGCTCAATAGCATTGTCCGAATACCATTGCCTCGGTGCCATCAAAAGGTCTTCCGCATTGGAACCTGAAAAATAAGCACTGAGATGCACTCGGTCATAGGCCGGCCAGGGTTCCTCGCCAAATACCGTCAGTTTAAAATCCTTTCCTCCTTCAGCAGCCCTAAGCTTCTCACAAAACTTATAGCCTACCATTCCATTTCCGATCACGATCACCTTTTTCATAAATAATCTTTTGTGTTTAGATCCTGTATTGTTTCAACCCGTTTTATGCATTACGAACTCCATTTAATATTTTAATTAACTGATAATCAATTAGGTGTTGACTATTTTTGACTTCACCCTATTGGTGTCAGGAATTATTCTCCCAATGGTCTGATTCTCTTTCCGTTTCAATCCCATTTGGAAACGGAATGCATATTTCGGGTTCAATAGTATTTCTGAATCCCATTCTGATTCAGGGGCTAAGGTAAAAATAAAAATTCATATAATTACGTATTTTTACGTAATTTATACTTACTTTTATTTTCAATACTACTTAGATATCCCAATGAAAAGAATTGAACCAAAACTATCGCTGGTGGGTGCAGGCCCAGGAGATCCAGAGTTAATTACCCTTAAAGGAGTCAAAACACTACAATCCGCAGATGTGGTCCTATATGATGCCTTGGCAAATGAGGCCTTGCTCGATTATGCTCCAGAAACAGCATTGAGAATATACGTAGGGAAAAGAGCCGGCCAGCATTATCAGCAGCAGGAGGAGATCAACAAGATGATTGTGGGCTACGCCAAAACCATGGGCCATGTCGTCAGGTTGAAAGGTGGCGATCCCTATATTTTTGGAAGGGGTCATGAGGAACTGGAATATGCCCAAGCCCATGGGGTTCCGGCAAGCTATGTCCCTGGAATCAGCAGCTCGATCGCCGTTCCCGGACTTTGCGGCATCCCCTTGACCAAAAGAGGCATCAACGAAAGTTTCTGGGTCGTCACGGGAACCTTAAAGGACGGATCACTTTCCCATGACCTGCCACTTGCTGCCCAATCCACTGCAACAGTTGTGATCTTGATGGGCTTGTCCAAACTACAGGAGATCACTGCGCTTTTTCAAAAATACAGAGGGACTGAAGAACCCATTGCCCTGATCGAAAACGGCAGCCTCCCGCAAGAACGGCTGTTGGTCAGTGGGCTTGGCAAAGTGGTAGAACTCCAGGAAGAAAAACGGATAAAAGCCCCTGCCATCATTGTCATCGGTGAAGTGATCCGAGCCCAATCCCAATCCCTAAGCATGCTTCATGAACATTTGCTGCGGGATGCGAGAATTGGGGTTTAGGGACAAAAAATTGAAATTGAAATTGAAAGTTCAATCCGAAATATGCATTCCGTTTCCCAGTAAGGGTTGAAACTCCATGAAAATCAGACTATTTGGAAAATAAGGAAGGATCCAATAGGGTGAAGTCAAAAAATAGAAACAACTCACTGGTTATCAGATAATTTCAGAATAGAATTGATAATACATCAAAGCGGTTGAAAAGAGAAGTGCGCAGAAAACCCAGACCAAAACCGGGGATTTGAAGTTGAGGGTTATTGGAATGAAAGGTTGCGGTTTTCCGGTATTCTAAAGGCTAAAACATTGGATTTGATCTTCACGGAGGAACGATTTGGCAAAATCAGGTTGTTTTTGGCTGTTCCGGTTTTTTATTGTGGGGATTAATCAAGAAATTTAAAAACACCCGAAAACAAGATTGCTAATGGCTGACATTCGTTTCGCGCAAACCCTGGAAGAAATTGACAAAATCAATGCTGAGGATCCAAATCTGGAAAGCTGGCAGGGAAAAGAATACCCGAAGGAATTGCTTTACAGCCAGCGGATGTCGGCAATGCTCCAGGAATTTCTCCCCAATGCTTCGGAAACCTTGACATTGGCGGCGCGTGCACAGCATATCCGGCGATGGTCAATCCCGAGGGATGCCTATCCGATGGACCGGAAAGGGTACCTGCAATGGCGGACCTCACTCAAAAAATTCCATGGGGATTTGGCTTCCTCCATCATGGAAAAACAGAGGTATTCGGATACCGAAATCCAAAAAGTGACCGACTTGATCAACAAAAGGAGGCTAAAAACCGACGAGGATGCCCAGGCTTTGGAAGACGTGATCTGTTTGGTATTCCTGCAGTATTACTTTGACGATTTTATCCTGAAACATGCTGGGGAAGAAGAAAAAATCATTTCCATCGTCCAAAAAACCTGGAACAAAATGTCCCCTAAAGGCCATGATGCCGCCCTGAAATTGAAGCACTCAGAAAAAGCCCTAAAGGTCATCGGCAAAGCCCTTGCCGGGTAATTTTTTAATCCAAGCAAAACGCTTGGCGTTCTGAGTGTTAAAATAATTTCTCGCAAAGTCCGCAGAGGTTTTCGCGAAGAACGCAAAGAAAAAACAAGGATTCGCCCTAATCTTCCGAAAACCAACCAATTTTAAAAACCACAAAAAAACCTTTGAGACCTTCCCGAGATACTTGGCGCTCTCTGCGTTAAACATTTCTCGCAAAGTCCGCGGAGGTTTTCGCGGAGAACGCAAAGAAAAAACAAGGATTCCCCCTCATCTTCTGAAAACAAACCGATTTTCAAAACCAAAAAAACCTTTGCGGCCTTCCCGAGACACTTGGCGCCCTCTGCGTTAAACTTCTATCGCAAAGTCCGCGGAGGTTTTCGCGGAGAACGCAAAGAAAAAAATACATCTTCCGAAAACCATCCGGTTCTAAAAACCACAAAAAACCTTAGCGACCTTCTCGGGACACTTGGCGCCCTCTGCGTTAAAAATTTCTCGCAAAGTCCGCAGAGTTTTTCGCGGAGAACGCAAAGAAAAAAATACATCCTCCCAAATCTTCCGAAAACAAACCAATTTTCAAAGCCACAAAAAAAAACCTTTGCGGCCTTCCCGAGACCCTTGGCGCTCTCTGCGTTAAAATAATTTCTCGCAAAGTCCGCGGAGGTTTTCGCGGAGAGCGCAAAGAAAAAACAAGGATTCCCCCTAATCTTCTGAAAACAAACCGATTTTCAAAACCAAAAAAACCTTTGCGACCTTCCCGAGACACTTGGCGCTCTCTGCGTTTAAATAATTTCTCCTAATTACTTATCTATTAGCAATTAAACGATTATTAAACGTTTAAAAACCTTCTAAATATCGAAATTTAAATAGATTCAATTTTTCTAACTCCCTAACTTTGATGTAATGACTGAAAATGACATTTCATTTGAAATTGTAACTGCCGCTATCAACCTTCATAAAAATCTTGGACCAGGATTATTGGAATCTGTATATGAGCATGCCCTTGCCTATGACTTAAGGAAACTGGGATTGAATGTTCACCAACAAAAACCAATGCCGTTTTATTACCAAGATGTGGTTTTGGATGTAGGATATAAGTTGGATTTGCTAGTTGAAGGCAAAGTTTTGATTGAAGTGAAATCTGTTTCCGAAATTTCCAAAATCCATAAAGCTCAAATTCTGACCTATTTGCGGCTTTCAAAGTTGAAATTAGGCCTTCTAATTAATTTCAATGTCGTGATGCTGAAGGATGGCCTCCACAGGTATGCAAACAACCTTTAACCACAACAATTTCTCTGAAAAACGCGGAAAGTGTTTCTCCAAAAATTCATTGAAACAACAAAAAACCTTTGGACAAACATTTCTCGCCGAGTAGGCAAAGGGGAATCTCACCCCTAAGCCTCTCACAGAACCGTACGTGACAGTCTCCCGTCATACGGCTCTTGTTATTCTTGATAAAGATTCGACTTTAACCTAATTGCCAATGATAAAAGAGTTCCGGGTTTTCTCTTTTTATCACCTTGAGTTTTGCCATTGCCTTTCTGACACCTGTCTTGTGCTTTTTCCCAAACCATTTCAACAGGCGTTCATCCACTTTCTGTAAGCTCCTTCGCAGGGTCCGCTTACTGAATAAGCCGTAGTAGTTGATCCATCCCCTTAACTTGACATTAAGTTGACTGGCTATTTCCCGGATATCCAACCTTGTATCACGCCAGGCTTCCAATTCTCTGATGGTCTGGACGATCTTCTTTTTGTTGGATTGGCTGATCTCTGCGGTAAAGGCCATGTAGTTTTTCCCATCACGCTTGCTCTTTCTGGCTCTGGGCTGATAGCTAAAACCCAAAAACTCAAACTTTACGGTTTCATGGTTCCCTTTTCGGCGGTAGTCTTTGCAGTAGGCAATGTGCGTCTTGCTCTCATTGACCCTCAGCTTTACTTCCGCCAGCCTGTTGATCAGCGCTTCCTTGACCTGCTCAGCCTGCTGGTGGGTCGAACAGTGGATTACCACATCATCTGCATATCTCACAAAGCGTATCCTAGGATAGTGTTTCGATAGCCATTTATCCATGGCGAAGTGAAGGTAGAGATTGGCCAGTATCGGGCTGATAACTCCCCCTTGGGGTGTTCCTTTTCCTTGCTTTGGCACAATAGTTCCGTCTTTCTTCTGGACAGGCATATTGAGCCATCTCTCCACATACATCAATACCCATTTCTCTTCAATAACATGCGATACCGCTTTGAGAATAAGGTCATGGTCCACTTCGTCGAAGAACTTGCTGATGTCCATGTCTATCACCCAGTCAAAACCGAAATTATTCTGCCTGACCTGTTCTACGGCCTGATGTGCGCTCTTAAGAGGCCTATAGCCATAGGAGTTTGTATGGAACAGCCTGTCGATGCGCTTTTCCATGTAGTCCTTGATCACCTGCTGCGCTATCCTGTCTCTCAGAGTGGGTATCCCCAGTTTGCGCATGCTTCCGTCTTTCTTGGGTATCTCTACCTCCCTGACGGGTTGCGGATGGTAGCTCCCAGAGGCTAGCCTGTTCCAGATCACATAGAGATTCCGTTCAGGCTTTTTATCAAAGTCTATCCAGCTCTCTTGGTCAATCCCAACTGCATTGCCTCCTTTTCTTACCTTCTGATAAGCTTTGGCAACGTCATAGTACTCTATAGGTACTGTCTTCTTTACGTGTACATCCATTCCGAATCATCCCCACCGTAGCGGGTTGTTGTTTTGAATATCCAACTGAATAACCCGATCCCTTCGCTCCTCCCTCTTTTCACAGGGTGTCAACACTACTATGGTCGGTCCGACTTCCGTTCCGCCGTTCTGCACGGCTCCCTTGGAACGGAGATCCCGAGTTCCGTAAATGAGCCCGGATTTAAGTCATGTCGCCTGTATGACGGCGGGCATATGGCCAGTAGTCAGGTTTCTGCCATACTCTTCTCTGCATCCTTTGCACAATGCGATTTAGCCCAGCAACTACGCGGTTTCGTCACTTCATCAGCGATTCATTTGCATTCATCTCTTAAATCCATACCTGACGGTTGTTCCGCCTTTTCCCAGTTCGTTCACCACAGCAGCCTTGCGGCTTTTGCAGCACTGGGCGGTTTGATAACTCCGCCTGAACAGCGTTATCGATACTTCAGCCATTTACTTTTGGCTTGTATCATCTCAATTACAACATATCTCAGTCCTTCAGTTGACTGAGATTTCACGGCACAAGCAAAGCCCGCAGAGGTTTTCGCAGAGAACGCAAAGAAAAAACAAGGATTCCCCCTCATCTTCTGAAAACAAACCAATTTTCAAAACCACAAAAAAAACCTTTGCGGCCTTCCAGAGACACTTGGCGCACTCTGCGTTAAACTTTTATCGCAAAGTCCGCGGAGGTTTTCGCAGAGAACACAAAGAAAAAACAAGGATTTCCCCTAATCTTCTGAAAACAAACCAATTTTCAAAACCAAAAAAAACCTTTGCGGCCTTCCCGAGACACTTGGCGCTCTCTGCGTTAAACTTCTATCGCAAAGTCCGCGGAGTTTTTCGCGGAGACCGCAAAGAAAAAAATACATCCTCCCAAATCTTCCGAAAACAAACCGATTTTCAAAGCCACCAAAAAAACCTATGCGACCTTCCCGAGACACTTGGCGCTCTCTGCGTTAAACTTCTATCGCAAAGTCCGCAGAGTTTTTCGCGGAGAACGCAAAGAAAAAAATACATCTTCCGAAAACCAACCGATTTTCAAAACCACAAAAAAACCTTTGCGGCCTTCCCGAGACACTTAGCGCTCTCTGCGTTAAACTTTTATCGAAAAGTCCGCGGAGGTTTTCGCGGAGAACGCAAAGAAAAAAATACGTCTTCCCAAATCTTCCGAAAACAAACCAATTTTCAAAGCCACAAAAAAAACCTTTGCGGCCTTCCCGAGACACTTGGCGCCCTCTACGTTAAACTTTTATCGAAAAGTCCGCGGAGGTTTTCGCGGAGAACGCAAAGAAAAAATCTTAAATCTTCCGAAAACCAACCGATTTTCAAAACTACCAAACAACCTTTGCGGCCTTCATGAGACCCTTCGCGCCCTCTGTGTTAAAATATCCTCTCGCAAAGTCGAATCAATTTACTTCACAACATTGACAAAGTGACTCGGTAGGGCTGCATATTTTAAATCAGCCGATAGGCGGACTTGGGGCTTTCACAGACTGGGCAACTGTAATCTGCGGGCAATTTGAGAAATGCAGTTCCTGCGGTGATATCCGAAGACGGATCCCCGATACTTTCGTCATAAATCGTCAGACAACTTGAACATTGGTATTTTCTGGTTTGACCGGGTTTGACCTCCTCGGCATTTTCTTTAGGGTCTCCGGTTTTTCGAACATCCAATTGATCATAGTATTTGTAACTCAATTCAATCAAAAGCGATGGAATGGTTTCCAAAGCAACATTTTTGACGAAATAATAATATTCTGAAAGATTGGGATTGAAATCCTTTGAGTAGAGAATATTGAAGGAATCGGGATCCTTCTCCTTGGCCTGGGTGTTTTTTTCAATCACTATGGATGTAAACAGCACCATGTTCCTGATTTTTATGGAAAAAGAAAGTCCATAGGTACTGATGTCCTGCTTGTCCAGGGCCCTGACCAGGTAATTTTTGATGTCCAGCGCTTCCTCATCCAGCACAGGCAAATGCCAATTGAGTTCCAAAGAACTGTGGCGGATATTGATACCGAATTTGCCCAGCAATTTCTCCCAACTCAAGCGGTCCTTTTCAGCGATTCCCCTTACGATCAAGGATTTCCATGGAGTGATGCTCAACTTTCCAATGTTCGTTTCCAAACACAATTCACACAGGGCTTTCAAAAAATTGATCGTAAACTTGTTGTTCCTCCAATATAGCCCCAGCCAATACTTTCCTCCTGTGATCCTGTTCATCCCTTCATAGTAGGGAGATGTCGCTTCGGGATAAGTCAATTCCTGATCCAGATTTTGGGTATTGATGGTCAAGCCCTCCCTTGCTTTCCGGAAGATCTCCGAATGGGTAAGTTGGCCATTTTGCGGATCAAACGCTTCAATTTGTTTGGCCAATTTGGCCAAGTCATAGCCAAAAACCAATTCTGGGGCACACCAAGGTTTGGTGTCAATCTGTGAAAAACGCAAATACACGTACCAATAATTTTCATGGGAAGAAGCCACAAAATTGATATTGCCCGTAAAGAGCGGAACCAGGTTTTGGACAGGATCGGTAATGTTGATTTTTAGCTTGGGTTTGTAATCAAATGTATCCAGGATATAATGGTAAATGTGGGAAGCCAACCAATGGGTGGTCGGCATCACATCCAGGGCCGTGTATGAACTGACAATATTCTGAAATTCCTCTCCATCCGTATCATAAGCCGTCTGGATGGAATCAAAGGTTTTCTCCAGGATTTCCAGGTTTTTGTCCTTCAAGGAAAATAGAATGTCCTGCCTGGAGCCCAAGTGGACAAAATTGGCACCCAGCTCATTGGCAGTTTGAATGATTTTCTGGAAATCTCCCGGAGAGATGATTCCTCCTTTCACAAAAACCCTGACCAAATCGGATTTTTTCTCCTTGGTGGATACCGCTTTTGTTCCCATGACGTCAGCCGATTTGAACCTTATACTCATCTTCGTTTTTGGATTATGGAAAGAAACTTATGCAATGACAGGCAATTTACTGAATTGCTTCAATATATTCCTGATCTCGGGTTTACAGCTCCCGCAGCCCAAGCCAGCACCCGTAATCTGGCACAATTGCCTGAAATCAGTTGCCCCGGAACCAATGGCCTTTTCTAAATTCCCTGTGCCCACACCGCCGCAGGAGCAGACTGTTTCACCCAAGAGCGCCTCCTTGTCGGATTTGCCTCGGAGCAGTTCTTGCCTTTTTTCGGACAATTCGATTTTATCCTCGATCAAGATTTTAAATTCGGCAAATTCTGATTTGTCCCCCATCAGGATGGCACCGACCAATTTGTCTTGATAAACGATGCACTTTTTATAGTAGGTTTGGGCAGTATCGATGAGCAGGATTTCTTCGTACCCTTCGGCATTGACCGGGATTTCGGGGATTCCGAGGGAGCAAAGATCCAGGTCTGCAAATTTCAGGATGTTCATGGAAACGGTCCCCTTGTAAATACTGAGCAAGTCCCCATTGATAAACCGTGCGGCCACATCCGCTTGCTGCTCTGCCGCTGCCGTGATTCCATTTAGTTTTTGGCGGTGTTCGGCGATTTCCCCCATGGCAAAAATACAGGGGTCACTCGTCTGCAAATAATCGTTGACCCTGACACCCATGCCACAGTTCAAACCCGCTGATTTTGCCAATTCAGCATTCGGCCGGGTTCCGATGGCATATACGACAGCATTGACATCCAATGAAATCCCACTTTTCAAGTGAACTTTCATGCCCTGCTCCCCTGACTTTTGCTCCAACTGGTTGACCTGGTTATTCAAATAAAGCTGCACTCCCATTTCCTCGATTTTCTCTCTGAGCAGCGCGCTGGCCACGGGATCCAACTGCCTTTCCATCAATCGGGAAGCCAATTGAATCACGGTCACCTCAATGGAAATTTCCCGAAGCGATGCCGCCAATTCCAACCCGAGCAATCCCCCACCGACAATAAGGACATGTCCATTTCCCCCAAGGTAATCGACCAAAGCATCCGCATTTTGTCGGTTTCTCATCGTGAAAACCCCCGGCAGATACATCGGCGCATCGTTTGGCACAAAAGCCCTGCTTCCCGTGGCCATGATCAGCTGGTCATAATGATGCACCCTGCCTTTTTGATCCGTCACGGTTTTGTTGAGCTTGTCGATGGCCTCGATCCCGTTTTCCAAGTACAGGTGCATGTCCATCAACTCCATTTCACCGGCCTTGAATTTTTGGAGATCTTCCCAGGTTTTGTGCTGGTTGACATAGTCCGGCAAAAGTACCCGGTTGTAAAAAGGATGTTTTTCCTGGGAAAAAACGTGGATTTCATCCAGGTCATTCAGCTCTCTATAGGTTTGGATAAAGCGGTAAGATGCTGCACCCGCGCCGATCACGATGATTTTTTCTTTGGGTTTACTGAATTTGGCCACCTCCACAACCGAATATTTGAAATCGGGTTGCTTGGAAACCGGGTCAATGGCATTGCCCGTGATGTTATTGGTTCGGGCAAAATCATTCTCCAGAATTTTACCCCAATGCATGGGCAGAAACACCACTCCCACACGGATTTTGTCTGAGAATTTGGCGTGGATCCTCACTTCCCCCCTTCTCCCCTTGACCACCACTGTATCGCCTTCGGCAATTCCTCTTTGCTTTGCATCATGGGGATGGATTTCCAGAAATGGAGTGTCAATATGTTTCATCAATTTGCTGACCTTGCCCGTTCGGGTCATGGTATGCCATTGGTCCCTGATCCTTCCGGTGGTCAAAATCAGTGGGAAATCCGGATCAGTGGCCTCATGTTGGTTTTGGGCACCTGAAATCCTGATCTGTGCCCGTCCATTGGGAGTGGGGAATTTCTTGTCTGTAAACAGTCTCACGGAGGGCGGCTGATCGGTGGAAACAAATGGCCACTGCACGGATCCCCTTTCTTTCAAAATCCCATAATCCAATGCGGAAATATCGATGTTGGTCCCTTTGGTCAAAGCGGCATGCTCCTTAAATACGGCTGCTGCATCGGGAAAATCGAATCCCGAAAAACCCATTTTATTGGCGAATTTGATCAAAATCTCCGCATCGGGCAATGCTTCTCCCGGAGGGTTCAGGATCTTGCTCAGGTGACTGATTCTCCTTTCGGAATTGGTCATGGTCCCCTCTTTCTCCGCCCATCCTGCCGCAGGCAAAACCAAATCCGCGAAGGGAATTCCTGCCGTTTTAGACGAAATATCCTGCACCACGACAAATCGGGCCTTTTTCATGGCCTCTTCCACTCTTTTGGAATCCGGCAAACTCACCATGGGATTGGTGCAAATGATCCAAATGGCCTTCAACGTCCCCTCCTCCAAAGCGCTTATCATCTGCGTGGCCGTGAGCCCCGGCTTATCCGGCAACTCCTCGATTCCCCAGAAATCGGCCACTTCTTTTCGGTGCTCGGGATTGTCCAATTTTCGGTGGGCGGAAAGCAAGGTCGCCATGCCACCCACTTCCCTGCCTCCCATGGCATTGGGTTGTCCTGTGAGAGAGAGCGGTCCCGATCCCGGCTTCCCGATATGTCCGGTGATCAGGTTCAGGTCAATCAAAGCCAGGTTCTTGTTCACTCCATCGGCACTTTGGTTAAGGCCCATCGCCCATAAAGTTAAAAATCCTTTGGACTCACCTATATAACTGGAGGCCAATTGTATATCCGAAACAGACACACCACAAATCAAAGCCGATTTTTCAAGGCTTTTTTGCATGACGACATTCTGGTAAGCCTCAAATCCATCGGTATGGTTTTGGATAAAGTGCAGGTCAATGTCCCCACTTTCGATCAGGCATCTTCCCATCGCCTGATACAAGACCACATCCGTCCCCGGAAAAATCTGGAGATGTAAATCTGCCAAGTCACAGGTTTGGGTAACTCGTGGATCTACCACAATGATCTTGGTCCCC
Source organism: Rhodonellum psychrophilum GCM71 = DSM 17998 (assembly GCF_000381545.1). Classification (GTDB taxonomy): domain Bacteria; phylum Bacteroidota; class Bacteroidia; order Cytophagales; family Cyclobacteriaceae; genus Rhodonellum; species Rhodonellum psychrophilum. The sequence continues at coordinate 14,121 of NZ_KB906705.1, forward strand.
GGATTTAGTTCTTTGTGTTTTTCTATTCTTCTCCAGATGATCGGATGGCACCAGGCGGGATTGGCGCCGGCCACCAAAAAACAATCTGCAATTTCGATATCTTCATAAGACACGGGCACGGTATCTTCTCCAAGTGTTTGGATATACCCCATGACGGCTGAACTCATGCAGAGCCTGGAATTGGTGTCGATGTTATTGGTTTTGAGGTAACCCTTTGCCAGTTTGTTGACAAGGTAATATTCCTCTGTCAGGCATTGTCCCGACACATAGAAACCGACTGAATCCGGGCCGAATTTTTGGATAATGGATTTGAAAACTGCGGCTGCCCTGGACATCGCAGTATCCCAATCCACCCTCTCCAAGGGGTGCCCTTTTCCGCGGCGCATCTGTGGATAGAGCAGGCGATCGGATCTGTCTTCCACCACATAGTGAAGGTTCATTCCCTTGGCACAAAGCAATCCTTTGTTGACCGGATGATCGGGGTCTCCTTTTACTTTGATCTTGCCCTTTTTATCTTGCTGTACAATGATCCCACATCCTACTCCACAATATGAACATGTACTTTTTGATTGTTGCGGTTTCATAACAATTTGTATGCGTGAAAATCAAGCTTGAATTCCTCCTATTTCTCCATTTCATATACAGGGACCAATTCCAGGGACTTTTCATCCAGGGAATTTTGCAATTCCAGCTCAGCGATTTTCTCATCCTTTTCGGAAAACCTGACCAAAAGCGATAGCCCACTGACCACCGTCACACAAACCCCGAGGATTGCCAATCCTTCTGAATAGGATACATTCTCCATTTTGAAGAGGAAACCCGCCATCACTGCGCCGGCATTTCCACCTGCCCCCACAATTCCGGAAACTATGCCTATGGCTTTTTTATTCACGAAAGGGACCACAGAGTAGGTGGCACCTTCGGCCATTTGGACGAAGAGACTGAAGACGATCATGCTCGCTATGGCAAAGGGCAAAAAGGTCATTTGGGAAAAAAGCATCAGGGCCAATCCTTCAAAAAACAAAATGCCACCCATCAGATACACCCGACCTTTCAATCCCCATTTGATACCCGCTCTGTCCCCAAAAAATCCACCCATGGATCTTGCGAAAATATTCATCAGGCCAAATAGACCCGCAATCAATCCAGCAGTCTTCAAATCCAGTTTGAAGAAATCATGGTAATAAATGGCGGCGATGTTATTGATGGTCAATTCCACGCCAAAGCAAGCGCCGTAAATCATGAAAAGTGCCCAGACTCTTTTGTCTTTCAGAGCAGCTTTAAAGGCTCCTTTGCTGTCATTTTTCTTTTTCAGGAATGATGGATCCGTTTTGAGTAAGTCTTTTAGATTTCCTTCGGGAAAATCCGTGGTGAGTCGATAGTAGAGAATGCCACAGATGACCATGGCCAAACCAGGTACGACCATCGCATATCTCCAAGCGTCTTTGTCCAAAAAGCCGAGCCCAACAAACATGGCAAAAATCATCGGCATGACCATCTGTGTCACCCCTCCACCCAGGTTTCCCCATCCTGCGGAAGTCGCATTGGCTGTCCCCACCACATTCGGTGCAAACATCATTGAGGTATGGTATTGGGTGATCACGAATGAAGCACCAATCGCTCCGATCGCCAACCTGAATATCAGAAAGGACTCATAACTATTGCTCAAACCGATCAACATCACCGGAAAAGCGCCGATAATCAACAAATAGGTATAAGTGATTCGGGGACCAATCCGATCACAGAGCCAACCAATAAACAAACGTGCAATCACGGTAATGGCCACAGAGGAGATGATGATATTCCCGATCTGGGATTTGGTCAGTTCCAATTCTTCACGGACCACCGCCATCAAGGGTGCAATCCCAAACCATCCGAAGAAGCAGAGGAAAAAAGCCAACCAAGATAGATGAAAGGCACGCATTTGAGGAGTTTTGAAATTCAGCAGATTGATGGATGTTGCTTTTTTAATTTGATTTTTCATGACAAAACAGGTTTTGGTAAGAGAAATGAAAAGAGGTGGTTATTTTGGGTCGGGGTTTTGGGTTTGATTGTTTATTTTTTTCCGAGAAAATCAGGCTTCACCGCTATCATCGCCCATGCCCAATATTGGAGTCCGGCAGGTTGACCGCCTCCTTTCAGTGCAGAAAGGGACGAAGTGGCGAACATTTGGGAATAGCCAAGTGTGAAAGCCACCTCCTTGCTGAGCTGTGCATTCCAAACCAAATCAATTTCCTTCCCGAGATGCTGTGATTGTGAAAGCGTCAATTCCGCATCGGCATACACTAGCTCCGGGGAACTGAAATGGTGAAAATGAAGGAGAAGTTTGTTTTTTGGGTTGAGGGGAATATTGGTTTTGAAGAAGAAATCATTCAATCCCGTTGTTCTCCCTCCCTGCCCATGGTTATTGCCTACATAGAAATAATCCATGAGTCCATAAAATTTGTGATTGGTCCCATAGAGGGGATTGAAAGAATTGTTTTGGGTGGTGCCTGGTCCGGTTCCACTTAAGTAATCGTAACCAAAAGTCAGGGGAATGAAACCGGTATTGTAGGTTAGGCTTCCGGAATACAACCATGCAGAGACCTTTTTCCCCACTGGATCCAATCCACCTTGATGATAAATTTCCATTTCACCGTCTAAGCGGGTCAATAGTTTTTTGCTCCCGATAAACCCATAGGTTTGCCGAAAGTATACAGTGGTTTCCTCGGGATTGGTGTTCAATTTTTGCCGGCCGTCGTTCAGGAGCAATACCGAAAATTTCGAGGATTTCATTTTTTTGTGAAACCATAAAAACTGCATGGCCTTGTAATTGTCCAAGCCTTCGTAATGCGTACCCGTGAGTTTTCCCGGCTCAAAAGGCACATTCTGGTTGAAAGCTGCGCCCAGATGTACTTGGGTACCCAAGGAATCCTGAAACTTCAACAAGACCAAATCGTGGCTTCTTCCCTGCTGGGCCCAATCCAGATCTCCGAGGAATCTAGCATTGTCATAATCCAATGCCTGCCGGCCAATTTTTATGGATAGCGGCGAAGAGATTTGATATGCTGCCCAAGCTTCATACAGATTGGTCAATGCGGGATCTGTTTTATAAATCTGAGCCGTATTCCCCCATATTCTGACATCCTGGGCCGAAAGATGAAATGTCAGCGCCTCCATTTTGTAACTAAAATTGATTCGGGATCTTTGCTCGATAAAAAATGCAGGGCTTGCTCCTTCCGATAAAGGCGATTTAAAGCCATGCCTTAATTCTGCCCTAGGTCTGATTTCCCCACTCAATGAAAACTGCGCAAATGCAAAATTCATACGTAATAGAGAAACCAGTACAATAATCCCGATTTTTGCTTTAGATGAAGTCCTCATAACCGATTCAATAGTTGTAAATAACTGATTTATTGAAGTTTTAATGCTGATCAGGGATACTTTGGGTCGAAATAGGCCGATGCTTATTCCGAATGCAATATATTAATTATTTTAATTAATACGTATTTTTACGTAATTTAAATTAAATAATTACGTATTTTCTAAGTAGTGAAAAAGTTTATTAAACCCGAATTCTAAGACATCGAAAAAGTAACGTAAAGCATCTAACTTGATTAAGTTAGATGGAAATATGCATTCCGTTTCCAAATGAGATTGCAACTTCAGGAAAATCAGACTATTGGGAGACTAATTCCTTACACCAATAGGGTGAAGTCAAAAATAGTCTACAACTATTTGATTATCAGTAAATTAAAATATTAAATGGAGTTCGTAATGCATAAAATGGATTAAAGGCTTATCCGATTATTGTTGCCATGAAGGAGCTTGGAAAATGGGTTTAAAAAATAGTCCAAGAGGCGGGTTTGATTCGTGATGAAATTGGAGAGTTGGCAGCTGATAGTAGAAAAAAAAGGAATTTGGTGCATTTTGGAAAACCGACTTGTCTTGAAAGGTTTTATTCTACACCTTTGCAGCCGCTTGCGCACGTGGCGAAATTGGTAGACGCACTGTCTTCAGGAGGCAGCGCCCTCTGGGTGTGGAAGTTCGAGTCTTCTCGTGCGCACAAAAAGCAGACTTTCGGGTCTGCTTTTTCATTTCCAGTATTTTTTCCGGAAAATCCGCCAAAGATTTTCATTCTTTTCCGTCACCACGATATTGTCCCCCATCAAAAAACCGTAGGGCTTGAGGCCATCGATGCGGTCAAAGGTGATTTTCAGGATGCCTGTGATGGGGATAAACAGCACCATTCCCGAAATACCCCAAAGTCCTCCTCCCATCAAAATTGCCAAGATCACCACAAAGGCATTGACATTCACTTTAGACCCTACGACCCATGGGGTGATGAGATTGTTTTCGACGACTTGGATTCCCCAAAGCACAGCCAGGGTAATCAGTGGATAGATAAAAGTATCCGTGGTCAGGAAAACATACAAAATCACCAATGCGGAACTTACGATCACGCCGATGTAGGGGATCAGGTTCATAAAGGCGATCCATGCAGCGAACAGCAGGTAATACTTGACACCCAAAAAATAAAAGAATATTCCTGAAAGGATGGCGACGATAGAAGTCACTTTTACGATCCCAATCAAATAGCCCTGGATCACTTTCCCGGAATCGGCTGACCAGGCCAATATCTGGGAATTGCTTTTGTTGGAAACCTTGAATAAAAACTCAATGAAAAAATCCTTGTAATACAACAACAGGAAAATGTAAAGCGGAATGATCGCGGCTAGGGTGAGCGATTTCCCGGTGGAAAAAAGGGTGCTGTTGAGCATTTCTCCGGAAAACAGATTCGAAATACTCCATTTTTCATCTTCGAGCCCAAAATCGATCCCGAAGAGCAACTGGAGATCCGTCAGGTATAGATCTACTTTTTGGGTCAACTTTTCCCCGATCTCAGGAATGTCTGCCAAGAGTGCAAGCATCTGATTGAAAAGCAGGTAGATAATCCCCAATGCAACCACCAAAACGATGAGGATGCCCAGCAGGATCGACAGTGCTCTGGGGATTCTTCTTTCCTCCAGCCAATTGGTGAGGGGGTAGAGCGAAAAGGCAAAAAACATTCCCCAAACCAGCGGCACGATGATAAAGGCACCATTGTAAAGAATGATGATGGAAAAAACGAAGATGACGAGCGCATACGCAATCTTTTGGATACCTTCAAGGGTTTTGTCCATATCGGTTTTTTTTGAAAATCAAGTTACAAAAATAAAACAAACGCATATCTCCCATTCAGGCCGAAGCCAAATATTATTTTTTGATACCTGCTGAAAATGGTTTGACGGTCCAGATTCTTGGATTGTCTGGGGTTGAAAAATTGAATGCTGAAGGAAAAATCTTTGTCCCATCCCGATGGGATTCCAAAAAAACCAGCCATTTTTGCGGGGATGGATATCCCAGGTTAAGATTTCTATCATCGCTACGCGATTGCCAAAAAAGACTCCAAACCCAGAAAAGCCGTAGGCTTGACCAAATTCTTAACCCCACAATTCATTGTAGCGATGTAGGCGACACGCCCTCGATCAAAGCACCGTCGGCACGGCAGAAACCTTTGCCTAAAAACCTTATGTTGAAAACATAGGGTCAGTCAGAATCAGACCTTCAATGCACCCCGAAATGCCCTGGCTGCATAATAGGATTGGGCGCCATTATGGTAGAAGAAGACATGCCCATAGCGGAAATCGCCAAATAGCGCTCCTCCAAGCGCTCTGATATCGGACGGGGTTTTTACCCAACTTGAGGTTTTCGAGTCGAAGTTTCCCAAAGTCTGAAGCATCCGGTACTCCTCTTCCGACAGCAGCTCAATGCCCATTTCAGTTGCCATATCCAAAGCGCTGTTTTTCGGAGAATGTTCCTTTCTGGACTCCAATCCTTCCCGATCATAACAAACACTCCTTCGGCCCTTTGGACTTTCCAGCGAACAATCAAAAAAAATGAATTCACCCGTATTTTTGTCAACACCGACCACATCGGGCTCCCCACCTGTCTCTTCCATTTCATGGAGCGACCACAGCTTTTGGGCCGATTGTCGGCCTTCCAGTTTTTTCTCCACACTTGCCCAGTCAAGACCTTTGTGCCGGTCCCTATTTTTCTCGAAACGGATTTTCAATGTTTGAAGCAAGGCTTCCATTTGTTCTGGTGACAATTCCTTTTTTTCGATTTTCATGGTTTTAATTCTTTTCCTTAGCCAAATATAAGTACTTCATGTTTCCTTACCATTGGGAAAGAATTCAAAATCACCACTCCTGTCAAAACCTGCTTTGGCGAAAAATCTTCGGGAGTCAATCATTTTCGTAGCCAAAGAAGATGGACCACTCTACATCATTTTATCCAAGGGTTGAAACCCATGGATAAAATGATGTCAGGGCGCTGCCCTTTTTCGTGAGGAGCACTTTGATAAAGAATTCCATTTGGGAAGTATTGAAAAAGGCGTAGATAATTGGAAAAGGGTATTGTGAATTACTTGCTGGTCGAGATTTGCAATCTAGTAACCCAGATAATCAGGATTTGCAATTCTCTCCACCAAACATCTTTCGGTCGTGTGTAGGAGGAAATTTGACCGGGCCGGAGCAGGCAAATAGGGGAGTAATGGAGGAAACGATATTCTGAAACCGAACTTCCTCCGGAGGAATGGGCGGCCTATATATCAGCGGTTTTTGGCAGGATTCGGAGAGCGTGAAGAAAATGAGTTTGCTCACGAAGGTTCACCGAGTGAGATCCACTCATTTTTAGCGCGCAGAAGCCAGACAAAAATCAAATTGGAAGAAAATCAATATTGTGAAAAACACCC
>NZ_KB906706.1 GCF_000381545.1 Rhodonellum psychrophilum GCM71 = DSM 17998
TTGCTGTCTCCCCTGGAAAAGATGCCTACTGCCTTTTTTAGGATTTCCCTTTCTATCTCGGATTCTTTAAGAGCTTTCTTCAAGGCAAGGATTTCCTTTTGTTCCGATGAGTGATTCATGTTCCCGTTCCCAGGGAAACTCTTCACACCGTCAGACTTAAATTCCCTTGTCCACCTGCGTACAAGATCAGGCCCGATGCCTAATTCACTGCCGATTTCCGTACTGGTTTTACCGCTTAATTGTAACTCTACGGCCATGGTCTTGAAGGCCTTGTCAAATTTTCTTCTTTCTCTTTTACTCATTGTTTCAAATTTAAGAAAAGAGCTTAACTTATTGTTCATTCAAATGTAGCAAGTCCAAGTCTTTCGCAAAGCCCGCAGAGGTATTCGCGGAGAACGCAAAGAAAAAAATACATCCTTACAAATCTTCTGAAAACCAATCGATTTTTAAAACCACAAAAAACCCTTTGCGCCCTTCGCGAGAAACTTAGCGTCCTTTGCGTTGAAAAAATCTCTCGCAAAGCCTGCGGAGGTCTTCGCGGAGAATCCAAAGAAAAAAACACAATCTCCCAAATCTTCTGAAAACCAACCGATTTTCAAAACCACAAAAAAACCTTTGCGTCCTTCGCGCGAAACTTAGCGCCCTTTGCGTTAAAAAAAATCTTTCGCAAAGCCCGCAGAGGTCTTCGCGGAGAACCCAAAGAAAAAAATACATCCTTCCAAATCTTCTGAAAACCAACAGATTTTCAAAACCACAAAAAACCCTTTGCGTCCTTCGCGTGAAACTTAGCGCACTTTGCGTTGAAATCCCGCAGAATAAAGATTTTTCCCAAAGTACACAGAGTGTTTCGCAAAGACCAAAAAGGAAAAGATCAAATCCATTCCCTCCGATCAAAATCCTGAATACAAAATCAATAAAACCTTTGCGTCCTTCGCGTGAAACTTAGCGTCCTTTGCGTTGATATCCCGCAGAATGAAGATTTTCCCAAAGTTCACAGAGTGTTTCGCAAAGACCGAAAAGAAAAAAAGGAAAGGATCCGAAGCATTCCTTGAGATCAAAACCATGAATATTAAAAAAAACCCTTTGCGTCCTTCGCGTGAAACTTAGCGCCCTTTGCGTTAAAACCCCGCAGAATCAAGGTTTTTCGCAAAGACCGCAATGAAAAAATGAATGAATAGTATTGGCAACACCAATCTCCCTCGCTATCTCTAACAGAAAAATGATCGAGTTTATAACCTTTCACAATTTACAAAAATGAAATCACCCTCCGGAAAATGGAGGCAACAAGGCCACCTCAGTGATCCCGGTCAAGGAAGCATCTCCAGACATGATCTTTTTATCCAAAGCGATTTGGTACTTCATATTCTTTAAACCTGGATAATGGGTCCCTAAATACGCCTTCATTGCTTCTGTTGATTCGACCCTTTCCATGAGGAACTCTTCCTGTTGGAGGATTTCGGCAATTTTACCGAATGCTTTTACTTTTAGCATATTTTTTTAGCTTTCGTGAACAACAACATCAATTTATCAAATCCAAAAGAGGAACAAAACCTTTGGAATCCATTCAATTGCAATCAATCCAAGAAATGAACTCTCACCAAGTCTCCCTTGACAAACATTTCCTTAGTTTCCTCGAATTCAATCAGGCAATTGCTCTGGGCAAAGGCATTCATTTTGTAAGACTCCTGATCGGAAAGGACCTTTACTTCCTGATTGCTAACCAAACCTTTCACAAAATGTGTCAATCCCAGCCTCTTCTGGAAATCCCCTTCCAAAGAAACCAGTTGCGGCTTTTCTCCAGCAGCCTCTTTTCCCATTATCTTCAAAATACTGGGTTTTACATATTGGTAGAAGCAAGTGAGTGTTGAGCCGGGATTGCCGGGAAGGCCAAATACCAATTGGTTTTCCCTTTTCCCCGCAAACAACGGTTTCCCGGGTTTCTGGCGGATCTTATAGAAAAGTTGCTCCACGCCAAGGTTTTTGAATGCTTGGTTGACGAAATCAAAATCACCGACAGAAATCCCACCAGTGACCAACAGGATATCCGAATTTCCCAAAGCAGTTTCAATGGATTCCTGTATGCGCACAAGATCATCCTCCACGATGGGCATGCTCGTTACCGGAATCCCCATTTCCCTCAAGGCGGCTTTCAGCGTGTAGGAACTGCTTTCGTACACCTGACCAAAACCCAGTGGGTTCCCGGGGGAAACCAATTCCTTGCCCGAGGTCAATATCGTGACATTGGGTGGCCGAAAAACAGAAACGCGGTCAAATCCCAATCCAGCCAAAAATCCAATCATGGCGGGTTTTAGCAGCCAACCGACTTGCGCCACCTGATCTCCCATGGAGGTTTGGGAAGCTTGCTTGCGGATATGGTCCCCTTTTTTAACTGTATCGGCTTCGATGGACAGAAAATCGTCCTTCCTACTGGTCAATTCCTGCATCACCACAGTATCACAACCTTTGGGAATCGGTGCTCCGGTAAATATCCTGGCAGCCTCACCCGATTGGAGCTCGGGAAGATCAACCGTCCCCGCTGGAATGGTGTACTTTACGACCATAGGCAATCTATTTTGACAATCCTCAAATGAAAAAGCGTAGCCATCCATGGCCGAATTGTCAAAAGAAGGCACATCCAATGGTGCCGCCAAATCCTCAGCCAATACCAAACCCACTGCATCCTCCAATTTGACCGTTATGATTTTTGGCTCTGGCAAATGCTTGAAAAGGATTTCCTTCGCTTCTTGTACGCTGATCATAGTATTCAATTTTTTATTTCAACCCGTCACACACATTTTCAAGCCCGATCATCCTATAATTATTTAAGAATCAATTAGATGCCTACTGTTTTTGACTTCACAACCTTGGTCGCAACCCTTATTCTTCCAATAGTCTGATCACTTGCATTTTCAAGGCCATTCAGGAAACCCAATGCATCTATCGGGTTCAAAGTTAAAAATAAGGAAAACCAAGCGGCAATGATAATTTTCCTTGGTTTTTGGCTCTGGATTTTGAAATCCAACTTGGATGATGCCCATTCCACAACCAAAATGGAATTACTTCCCGATCTGGTAATTGAACAAAGGCTCCTCCCCCAACAAATGCCTGATAAAATAATCCCATCTCTTTTTGGTGAAGTAATCCCCGTTGACCCTACCGAAATTGTGGTTGTTTGCCGGCAGGATAAACATGTCGAACTCCTTTCCCGCTTTGATCAAGGCATCTGCAAGTTTATAGGTGGCTGAAGGATTGACATTTTCATCCACAGCCCCATGCGCCAACAGCAGCCGGCCTTTCAGATTCCCAGCATTGGTAATGTTGGATTGCTCCTGATAAAAATCACCTATGGGATAGCCCATGTACATTTCCGGCCACCATGCCTTTTCCATGCGGTGATCATGGTCTCCCGCGGAAGCAACCCCAACCTTGAAAAAATCAGGATGCAGCAGCATGGCCCGCACCGCATCGTAACCGCCGGCCGAATGCCCGAAAACCCCAACCCTTTCCAAATCCAAGAAACTGTTTTGCGCAGCAAGACTTCGAATGGCCAACATATGATCGGTGGTCCCATCACCCAAGTTGCGGTAGGAAACATCCCTGAAAGCCTTGGATCGGCCTGCTGTCCCAATACCGTCCACTGTCACAACGATAAAACCCAATTCAGCCAGGGGCTGTTGCAGTCCAATCAGTCCCGCCTTGAAGGTTTTGGGCGTGACGGCGGTATGGGGTCCGGTATAGGTATAATCCACTACCGGGTAGGTTTTGCTTTCATCAAAATCAGTAGGAAGATGATAAATCCCAAAAATCTCTGTTTTCCCATCTTTTCCGATTGCAGAAAAGGATCTTGGGGATGCGTAGCCCTTTGCCAGAAGATTCGAGATGTCCGCTTCACTGATTTCCATTGACAGCTTTCCCGTAGACAATTCCCTCAGAATCGATTTTGTTGGTTGAGCAACTTTTGAATAATTGTCGACGAAAAACTTCTTGTCTTCTGAGATATGGATATCATGGTAGCCGTTTTCAGGTGTCAGCAATTTCAAATCCTTTCCGTCAAAATTGATCCGGTACAAATGGGGATAATAAACATTTCTGTCTTTTTCCTTTCCCGTGGCTTCAAAATACACCCATTCATTTTCATCATCGACATGGTTGAGCTTGGTCACCACAAAATCTCCATTCGTAAGTTGCCTGATCCGTTTGCCAGTTTCCCAGTCATGCAAATAAAGCTGCATCCAACCCGATTGGTTGGAGCTGATCAAAAACTGACCATTCTCCAATTTCCTGAAAAGGATGTTCGAAGGCTCCAAGGAAGTCGTCGTACTATCCCTCCAGATGGTTTTTGGGATTCCATTTTCCGCATCCACCTTGATGAGTTCCATTTTTTTGAATCCCCTATGGGTCAAAAGCCCAGTCAATTGCTTGCTGTCTTTTTCCCAAGTCAAACCCAAACCGATAAAATGAGGAATCATCGGTACCTTGATCCGGGTTTCTGTTTTTTGTTCCAAATCAAACAAAACCGGAATGTACCGCACAACAGTGGTATCTCCCGGAGAACCTCGGTAATAAGAAAGCAATTTGGGACGGTATTTTTCTTCCTCCGTAAAATCCAAGAGGTACATTTTTTCCGCCAAGCGCAGGTCTACGATTTGGGTTTGGATTTTTTTGGAATCGGGTGACCAGTTGACGGTAAAATGTTCGGGTCGTGTTCCATTTTCACCTTCGATCATGTCTCCCCAACCCAGATAACTGGCATATTCAAAACCTGTCTTTCCATGGATACTCAACTGAATCTCCTTCCCTGTTTCCAGGTTCTCGACAAAGAGGTTGTGGTTTTTGACAAATGCCCTCCATTTCCCATCAGGCGAAATCCCCTGTCTGTTTTCTCTTTTCTCTGTTTCTGAGGAAGTGAGTTCCTTTGTATTTGTCCCATACACCCACTTTTTATTGTTGAAATTGAATCCGACTTCATCTTCCGACACCATTTGGATGTTGTCAAAAGGTAGATTTTGGGGATCCACTTCCCGGTTTGTCTTCTCTGAAAGTAACTCGGCCAAATGGATATGGTCGAAGGCTTCTTTGCTGGTTTTGTCCTGAATACTGGTCAGGAAAAATCTTTTCCCCTCCTTGACTTGTGTGAGGTGCCAAAAAGATTCTTTTCCGGCCAACCAATTGGGAATCACTTCCAGATGGTGGACTTCCTTCTGGATGGAATTGCTCAGAAAATATTCCGCTCTTTTATAGGTTTCTCCGGTGACTTGAGCCAGCAGGTCCTGCTGTACAATGCCAAACAACAAGAGAAAAAAAGTTAGGTTTTTGATTTTGTGAAATGAAAGTTTCATGGTGTTTAAAGGTTGGCTGTAGGTAGATGAAAGTAATCCAATTTGAACACCAATACAAAACAGAATCCTTTTAATCGTTTCGGATTGTTTTTAAAAGGTATGAGAAAAGGATGAAACGGTTTTGGGGAAATCAGATTTCCAAAGTCCGCAATTCAAATCAAAATGCCCTATGGGCATCATTCTATCGAAAAATATTAAATATTTGAAAATAAAGCGATTAAGATTTTCTCCTCATCAATAAAATCCCTAAATTTATTTATTGATAAAATAATTTATCATTTGATAACAAAACAATGACACAGAAGCGCTATCAAGATTTGACAGAGACCTTGGGCAAGAGTAATTTCCCAGAAGAAATTGACAATCCCATGGATTTTTTATCAGCCGCTCAGGAAGGTATTGCCATCTATGCCGTCCAAAACTTTAGGGAAGCATTTGATGTGTCATTGGGTCAGGTAGCCGCTATTTTGGACACCTCCGAGCCCACACTTTATCGGCATCTCAAAGCCCAGCAAAAGCTTTCCCGCAATGCCTCTATTAAATTATTGGAGGTCACGGATCTGTTTCTTTATGGCATGGAAGTCTTTGGATCCAAAGAAGATTTTTTCAAATGGATGGAGCTTCCCAATACTGCATTGGGAGGATTGAGACCTATGGCCCTTACGGAAGTTCCCGAAGGAATATCTAAGATTTCCGACCTTTTGGGAAGGATCGAATATGGGGTGTATAGCTGAGGATGTTGGTTTACAGGATTGCAGGGAGTAAATATGCACATGATCTTTCCGGGATGGGCGCAGCCCTTTTCGGCGGAAGATGGAATAAAAAAGGGATTCCTGTGCTTTATACCAGCGAAAGCCAAGCCCTTTCGCTTTTGGAAACCGTGGTGAATACTCCCCCGATGTTGGTCCCTCAAATGGAATTACTAATCCTCAAGATTCCGGATGATTCCATTGAGGAAATTAAAGGAGATGCCTTGCCGAAAAATTGGTTCAAATATCCTGCTCCCACGATATTGGCCGAAATGGGAAGCAAATGGGCCATCCAAAAATCCACCCTTGCTCTCAAAGTACCCAGCAGCATTATTCCTTCCTCCTTCAATTACTTGCTCAATTGTTGGCATCCGAGATTCTCGGAAGTAGAATTGCTCAGTCGGGAAATTTTTCATTTTGACCCTAGGTTAAAGAAATAAATTGCTGATGAAGCGAGAGACACGCTGATTGGAATCAAGAATTAAAGTTGAATGAATTTCTATTATTCCCCCAAAGGATTTGCTTCCACTCCTTCAAAAGTGATTTTTACAGGCAAAATAAATCCCTTTTCATCAAATTCCATTTTATCGATACAAGTAACGCGATGGTTGCGGTCGGTCTCGCCAAGAGGCCTCCGGTGATAAACAATGTAATATTGATCCGATTCGGGTTCATGCAAAACGGAATGGTGCCCTGCTCCCGTGGCCACCTCGGGATCTTGTTCCAGCACGATGCCCACCCGCTCGAAAGGACCGAAAGGATTGTCCGAAATCGCATAAGCCACCTTATAATCGGGACCTGTCCAGCCACCTTCGGACCACATAAAATAATATTTCCCATTTCGGACAAACATAAACGGGCCTTCCACATAATTGTCCGGGGTGACTTCCCTGAAGATTTCACCATCCTCAAAAGGAACCAAGCCCGTAAAATCCGGATTCAGCTTGACCACATTGCATCTTCCCCAGCCGCCATAATACATATAATGCGATCCATCGAGATCCTTGAATACGAATTGATCAATGGGTTGGGCACCATTGACGATTTCATTGATCAGCGGTTTGCCCAACAAATCCTTAAAGGGCCCCTGCGGCACATCTGCAACGGCTACGCCTATTCCGCCGACTTGGCCTTGGTGCACATCATTGGCGGCAAAGAACAGGTAATATTTCCCCTTGTTTTCAATCACACTCGGAGCCCATAGTGCGCTATCTGTCCAAACCACGGCTGCAGTGTCGATTATATTTTCATGCTTGGTCCAATTGACCAGGTCCTTGGAAGAAAAACAATCCATAAATGTCTGCTTGGAAAACTCATCCGAATACGTCGGATAAATCCAATACGTATCACCATACAAGATCACTTCAGGGTCGGCATACCACCCTTCGAAAATCGGGTTTCCGGAAAACACCAAGGCTTGATTTTCACTCTTTGGATTGCAGGAAAGCAAGTTGAGGACAAAGAAAAAGTAAGACAGGCAAAATAAAATTTTCATAATTAAAGGTTTTGGACAGAAAAGTGTTTTGATGAAGATCGGCAATTCGGTTAAGGTTTATTGAACCAAGAATTTAATTTCTTCAAGCCGCTCTTGGAGCATCCATTTCGCGATTTTTAGGTAAGAAAATTCATCGGGAAAACTGATTTCCCGATAAATTCTTTCCTGCTATTGTCTACGGTTTAGACAAGAATTTATTTCTGATACAAAGGCTGATGCAGTTTTTTCAGCACTTCTACCGGGATTTTGATCACTTTCCGATCATAGGTCATCAAGCCATTGGTCTCTACTTCCACATCGGTCGTCTGGGTATAGACCGCCGCAGCCAAGCCCTTTGGAATGAGTTTCTGAAGATCCACCATCAGCTTTTCATATCTTTTGAGGAGTTCTGCCTCGGACTTAAAACTTTGGTAACCCCAATTGTCTTTTTCCTGCCAGGTATGGCCTTCGATGGGCAGTCCCAAACCACCAAATTCCCCCAAAACCAAAATCTGTATTTTGCCATAGATACCGGGATCGGGCATGACCGGATCGGGATAGTTGTGAAGGTCAAAAATGTCTCCCGTGATCTTGGCGCCTTCCATCTCAAAATTCCCTCCACTGGCACTGTTGACCAATCTGGTGGGATCGTAGTTTTTTGTCCATTCTGTGATTTCACGGGTTTTGAATTGTCCCCAAGCTTCATTGAAGGGAACCCAGACGACGATGGAAGGGAAGTGATGGTTGGCATCCATGATCGCTTTCCATTCCTGGTTGAATATTTTTTCTGATTCGGCAGTTCTTTCCTTGTCTGTTCCTTTCCCAATGATTCCCGGCCTAGATTCCCAATTGTTGCCCATATCTCCACTTGGCATGTCCTGCCAAACCATTATTCCCAATCGATCACAATGGTAATACCAGCGGGCAGGTTCTACTTTTACGTGTTTCCGGATCATGTTGAAGCCCATTTCCTTGGTTTTGAGGATGTCAAAAGCAAGGGCCTCATCTGTGGGTGCGGTGTAAAGGCCATCCGGCCACCAACCTTGATCCAGGGGGCCGTATAGGAAGGATACCTCATTGTTGAGCTGCATTCTTTGAAAACCTTGCGCATCCTTTACCATGCTGATTTTCCGGAGTGCCGCATAGGATTCTACCTGGTCGATGACTTTATTTCCTTGGAGCAGGTTGATTTCGAGATCATAAAGAAATGGATTTTCAGGCGACCAACTTTTGGGTTCGGATATTTTCAAAACCAATTCCTGGCCTGGATTCCCCATTGTTTCGGCCAAAATCTTTCCGCCTTCCAAAACCTTAATTTGAACCTTTTGATTCGCCACTCCCCCTTCCAAATCGGTTTGGATCCTAAACTGATCCTTGTCCCAATCCGGGCTGATTTTGAGATTGGAAATATAGGTTTCCGGCACATTTTCCAGCCAGACCGTCTGCCAAATCCCGGTGACTGGGGTGTACCAAATACTTCCGGGTTTGTTTACTTGCTTGCCCCTTGGCTGTGGGCCCTGATCGGTTGGATCCCAGACTCGGACCATGATTTCCTGCTTGCCGGATTTCTTCAATTGGGCGGTGATATCAAAGGAAAAGGGAGCAAAGCCTCCTTGATGTACGCCAACAGAGGTTCCATTGACAAAAACTTCGGCTTCCCAATCCACCGCTCCAAAATGCAGAAGCGTTCTACCTTTTTTGGAGGGAATCTTTATCTCCAGGGATTTTTTGTACCACAGGTGATTCTCTGCCCCCACGGCTTTGGCCACTTTCGAAAGATGGGATTCGACGGGAAAAGGAACGAGGATATCCCCCTGAAAGCCAACTGGCTTGGAGATGTTCTTATCCAAAATCGCATATTCCCAAATACCATTGAGGTTCATCCAGGAACTTCTGACCATTTGCGGCCTCGGATATTCCGGAAAGGGAAGCACTTTATCGACCTGGGCGGCCCATGGCGTGGTAATGGGATTTTGATTGATTGGTGTTGGACTTTGCTGGGCGATGGCAGGGACAAATGCGCAAAATCCAAAAAGGGAAAAGCAAAAAAGGATTGGCTTGTAGCTTATTTTCATCTTCAAAGGTTTTTTTGGTTGTGTGGGTTTTGTCATGTATTGATCCAGCTTTCTGGTCTTGTCTTTATCGAATATTTGATTTTTTCTCTCCCCTGTTGATTCCCAAAATCAAATAATCATCCTTTTGGGAGTCTAAACTTGAGCGTATCAAGAATATTCCGGCCGAAAATCGGATTTGATAATCCAAAAGATCCACCGGTACCTGCTTGAAATTTTGGTATTGAAAAGAACAATTCCCGATAATTCTCTAAATCGAATTTTTTAAATAACACTGTTAAAGTTAATTGTATATTATAAGAATAAAAATCTGAAAAACGCAAATAGTCGCAAACGTTTCCGTAAATAAACTCTTTGCCATCCTTGAATTTGATGCGCTATTTAAGGAATTTGAACAATCGAAATCCGAAACCCAAAATTTAAACCATGAAAAAATCCAGTATTTCAATATTCTCCTGTATCCTTTCTTTTCTAATTTTATCCTGTTCCCCTGCCGAAAAAACGGAAGTCAGTGAATGGAGAGCGCTGTTTGATGGAAAGACCTTGACCGGCTGGAAAGCAGTCATGGGAGAAGCCCCATTTGAGATCAAAGACGGGGTGATCATCGGATATGCCAAGGCCAACACACTCAACACCTTTTTGATTACCGACGAAGTATTCGGAGATTATATTTTCGAAGTGGACCTTAAAATTGAGGACCTTACGAGCAATTCCGGTGTGATGGTAAGGGGTCAGTTTGATCCTGCCGCCCGGGATGGAAAAGGTTTGGTATTTGGCTACCAGATCGAAGCGGATCCGACAGAAAGAGCTTGGTCGGGTGGCTTGTACGACGAGGCAAGAAGAGGATGGCTTTATCCGCTTGACTTGAATCCAAAAGCCAAAAGTGCTTTCAAAATGGGCGAGTGGAACACCTACCGTATCGAAGCGATCGGAAACGAAATCAAATCCTGGATCAATGGACAAGAAGTCGCCTATGTCGTGGATGATGTGGATGCAAAGGGATTTATCGGTCTTCAGGTACACAGCATTCAAAATCCGGAAGATGAAGGTAAAATGACCTATTTCAGAAATGCCAGGGTCAAAACTGAAAATCTGGAACCTACACCTTTTGAAGGGGATGTCTTCGTGACCAATACCAAATTGAATGACTTGACCGAATACGAAAAAAGCAAGGGCTGGAAACTGCTCTTCGATGGCCAATCTTCCGAAGGATGGTTCGGTGCTTACAAGGAAACCTTTCCCGAGAAAGGATGGATCATCAAGGAGGGCATATTATCGGTGCAGGCTTCTGACGGAAGTGAATCCACCTCTTATGGGGATATTGTCACCAAGGAAAAATACAAAGCATTCGACCTGACTTTTGACTTTAAGTTGACCGAAGGCGCCAACAGTGGCGTAAAATATTTTGTGACCCTTTCGGAAAAAAACCAGGGTTCCGCCATCGGTTTGGAATATCAGGTACTGGATGATGAAAAACATCCCGATGCCAAAATGGGATTTGAAGGAAACAGGACGCTCGCTTCGCTTTATGACTTGATCAAGGCGAACAAACAACCCCGATTTGTCAAGCCAATTGGCCAATGGAATACGGGCCGTGTGGTCGTTTATCCTGACAATAAAGTGGAACATTACCTCAATGGTGTAAAAGTGCTGGAGTTCCAAAGAGGTTCTCAGGAATACAGGGACTTGGTTGCCAAAAGCAAATACAGCGTCTGGGAAAATTTCGGTGAAGCCGAAGAAGGACACATCCTCCTTCAGGATCATGGCGATGCGGTAAGCTACAAGAATATCAAAATCAAAACCTTGAAATAAACCTGATCAACTTGCAAATAGGATTGACAAGAACCCATTATATATGAAAAAATCGAACCATTCAAGAAGGGATTTCATCAAGAAATCCACCTTGGCCACTGCCGGACTTTCCACATTGGGAGCCATCGGGTTTTCTGCAAAAAGCTATGGAAACATTCTTGGTGCAAATGACCGACTGAACATCGGAATCATCGGTCTTGGAAGAAGACTTGGTGCCTTTTACCAACCCATTGGTCTGAAAAGCAGCAATGTCAATCTCGTCTATCTCTGTGATGTGATGAAATCCCAAAGAGAAAAGGCTGCTGCCAATTTCTCTAAGCATATCGATTACATTCCCAAACTGGAAAACAGTTTTTTCAAAGTCATCGAAGACAAAGACATCGATGCGATCATCAATGCGACACCAGACCATTGGCATGCACCGGGAACCTGGCTTGCCCTTGAGGCCGGCAAAAATGTCTACGTGGAAAAACCCTGCAGCCACAATCCCCGAGAAGGTGAATTGCTCGTGGAGTACCAAAAGAAATATGGGAAGGTCGTGCAGATGGGCAACCAGCAAAGATCATCCGATCATACCATCGAAATCGTCAACAAGATCCACAACGGGATCATCGGAAACGCCTATATGGCAACAGCATTTTACACCAATAACAGAGGCGAATCTCCGGTTCCAAAAGCCGCAAATGCTCCTGAAGGCTTGGATTGGGATTTGTTCCAAGGGCCTTCTCCCAGAAAGTCGTACATGCATGACACCTGGGATTACAATTGGCATTGGTACGGCTGGGATTTTGGCACTGCCGAAACCGGTAACAATGCCACGCACGAACTCGATGTGGCCAGATGGGCACTCCAGACAAACTTTCCAAACAAAGTGACAGTAGATTCTGGAAAGTACCATTATGTCAACGACGGTTGGACCATGTACGACACGATGTTGGCCACTTTCAAATTTGAAGGAGACAAGACCATCCAGTGGGATGGAAAAAGCCGCAACAATTACAAAACCTATGGCGCAGACCGGGGCACGATTATTTTCGGCACCGAAGGATCCGTGATGGTGGACAGAGGGAAATATCAGCTGTTCGACATTTCAGGAAAAATGATTGAAGAAAAAGTGTCTGGAAGTATTGAAGGAAGCACCAATCTTGGTGGTGGCGGAGATACGAGCACGGACCACGTGATCAATTTCTTCGATGCCATAAGGGGAAAAGCCAAACAAAAATCCCCTATCGATGAAGGCGCAAAAAGCACTTTGCTCTGCCATTTGGCCAACATCTCCTCCCGCACAAAGGAAAACTTCGAATGTGATCCAAAAAACGGTCATATTTTGAACAATCCAAAAGCCATGGCCCTTTGGTCAAGGGAGTATGAAAAAGGCTGGGAGCCAAAAATCTAAAACCACTTGAACCTGTTGGAAAAAGCGCTGAATCTGAAAAGGTCCAGTGCTTTTTTTTGACCAAAAACGAATTTTACCCTTTTTTATGCCTTGCGAATGCCTTTCAATACTGTATTGATCTGATCATTAGTCCGTTGTTTACTTGTATTGACATCGCCATATCGGTGTCAGGAATTGGTCTCCCAATTGTCTGATTTTCTTTCAATTTCAATCCCATTTGGAAACCTATTGGATATTTCCATCTAGCTTAATCAAGTTAGATGCTTTACGTTACTTTTTCGATTTCTTAGAATTCGGGTTTAACCCGAGTCATGCATTAACAATTCAATTCCAGTCTGAAATCACCTGATACGCTTCCGTTCTTTGCATTTTTTGACTTCACCATATCGGTAATTTGCCTTAATCCCCAAATAATCTGTATTTATTTAGGTTCAAGCCCTTTTAGGAATCCAGACACCTATTTCGGGTTCAAAAACCGAAATCGTTTCCGTAACTAAAAAAATTCAAATTTGACTATTTTCCATACTATTGTTTTATTTTAGTCAAGTATATAAAATTTAATTGTTCTTAAAGTCAATTAAAAAGAATTTAATTTCATTCAGGAAATTACATATCAACGCCATTATGGACAAGCTAAAAATCAAAAAGACCCTTATCGTGACCCTTTTATTCATTTTCTCACTAGGGAACGCCATAGCACAACAATTTGCCCAGATCAAATTGGGATATAGGAATGTCGAGCTAATGGAAAAGGAGGGTTTCCTTTTCAAAGACTTGAACAAAAACGGGAAAATTGATGGTTACGAAGATTGGCGCTTGCCTGTAGAAGATAGGATCAGTGACCTTATCCAACGAATGACTTTGGAAGAAAAAATCGGTTTTATGCTGATCAGCACCACCCGGTTGGCGGGGGATTTTTCTTTCGAGCAAGGGGCTCCAAAGGCCGAGATTTCTAAGGGGTTCAATGAGAAAGACCTTGTCCAGGAAATGAACATGTTTACCAGGAAACCACTCCCCTATCCCATGATGATGGCTGCCGGCACGACCAAAGGGATTACCGAATTGCATTTGCGCCACTTGATCTTGCGGGCCAATACGTCCACAAAAATCATGGCGGAATGGAGCAACAATCTCCAGGAATTGTGCGAAAATTCCCGTTTGGGCATACCTGCAATCGTTGCTTCCAACCCCCGAAACCATATCACCGTGGACGCCTCCATTGGACTGAGCCAGGGCACAACTGTTTTTTCCAAGTGGCCAGGGGAACTGGGTTTGGCGGCCATGCGTGATTTACCGTTGACGAGAGAATTTGCAGAAATAGCAAGACAGGAATGGGCAGCTGTCGGCCTCCGAAAAGGATATCAATATATGGCAGACCTCGCCACTGAGCCGAGATGGCAAAGAAATGAGGGGACTTTTGGCGAGGATGCAGATCTTGCTGCGGACATGATCCGAGAAGTGGTGTTGGGTTTTCAAGGGGAAAAATTAGGGCTTGGGTCGGTTGCATTGACCACAAAACATTTTCCGGGCGGAGGTCCGCAAGTAGCGGGACATGATCCACATTTTGTTTGGGGTCAGGATCAACATTATCCAGGAAACATGTTCGAATATCACCTCAAGCCATTTCAGGCGGCCATCGATGCCGGGACTTCTTCCATCATGCCCTACTATGCAAAACCAATCGGGACAGAATACGAGGAAGTGGCATTTGCTTACAATAAAGCCATAATCAAAGATTTGTTAAGAGATAAAATGGGTTTTCAGGGAATCGTCAATTCAGATACCGGTCCCATAGAAATGATGCCTTGGGGAGTAGAAGAACTTTCGATCCATCAACGCTATCAAAGAGCCTTGGAAAGTGGTGTCGATTTATTTTCCGGAACGGCAGACCCCACCCTATTGCTTGAAACGGTAAAAAACGGATTGGTTTCAGAAGCGCGCATTGACGAATCCATTGCCAGATTATTGAAGGAGAAATTCTTATTGGGCTTGTTCGAGGACCCCTTTGTGGATGTTGCTGCCGCCGAAAGAATCGTAGGAAATGCTGATTTTCAAGCCAAGGGAGATCTGGCCATGAGAAAATCCATTGTATTGCTGAGGAATGACAACCAAACTCTTCCAATGGCACCCAAAACGAAAGTTTACTTTGAATCCTATTATGACAATGGGCGTACCGACAATCCCATAACGGTCATCCAACCGACGGCCAACCATTGGGCACTGGATTTTGTGGGCTCAAAAGAAGAAGCTGATTTGGTCATCTTATGGTTGACACCCACTTTTACAAGCTTGTTCAATTCCACTGATCAGCCACTTTCCCTCAAATTGTCGGATTGCAAAATTGATGTAAACCATGTGAACAGCATCACCTCAACCAAACCCACAGTGGTCCTGATCAATTATACGAGCCCTTGGATAATTGAGGAAATCTATAATGAAAACGTGAAAACGGTATTGGCCACATTCGGCACTTCATCAGATGCCATTTTGGATATTATGACAGGGAAGTTCTCCCCAACCGGGAAAATGCCTTTGACCACACCTCTTTCCACTCAGGCGGTTTTGGAAAACCAATCGGATGTACCGGGATACTTGAAACCTTCAGGATATGCACTTTTTAAGTTTGGTGAAGGGCTTTCCTTTGATTGAAAAAAACACAAAAGAAAGGATTGTACTTGAATACCGATGACCGCTTCTGTTCTTTGATTCTGAAAAATATTGAACAAAATAAAACCGAAAAGCAGAAAAAAACAGAAGCGAATTTAATGAAGATTGGACCAATCAAAGCAGCTGATCCTTTGGGTAGACGGTCAATTGATAATTTTGCAGGTCAAAATCTAATTTATTCAGCGAAAATATTGCGCAATCGATTGCGTAATATTTTATTTTCTTTATTGGACAGGACCACATATTTTCGCTAATTTATTGAATATTTTAAAAGAATTATACCTGAACATCTGCCTTCAGACAAATATACTTTTATTAAACACGACTTATAACAAATATAACACACCTTAAAAACACAAAAGGATGAAACAGAAAGAGTGAGGATTTCCATTGATCGCAAAAAAATTAACCAACCCAATAACCCAATTGACATGATAAAATCCATTTACCAAAAAATAGGAATCTTGTTATTCCTTTTTACCCTCAGCGTTCAGGCCTACGGGCAGAACAGGACCATTACGGGTAAAATAACAGATCAAAGCGGAGATCCCGTGCCAGGGACAACCGTACTTGTAAAAGGCACCACCATCGGCACCGCCGCAGACTTGGATGGTAACTATTCACTTAGCGCACCTCAAAGTGGCGTTTTGGTATTCTCCTTCATCGGTTTTGTGCCACAGGAAGTGACGATAGGAAACCAATCCATCATCAATATCAAGCTTGCCCTTGATCTCTCCGATTTGGAAGAGGTCATTGTCGTAGGTTATGGAACGGTCAAGAAAAGCCAATTGACAGGGGCGATTTCATCCGTGGGTTCAAAAGAAATCGGAGAGCTCCCCATCACGGATGCGAGACAGGCATTGCAGGGAAGAGCATCCGGTGTGGATGTGACACAGGCAGGAAGTAAGCCTGGCGCAGCGCCACAGGTAAGAATCCGGGGAAGGCGATCGTTCAATGCAGGAAACGATCCCTTGTATGTGGTGGACAATATCCCGATCGCAGGGGGTATCAATGACTTGAATCCTCAGGACATCGTGTCCATGGAAGTTTTGAAAGATGCATCGGCCACCGCCATTTATGGATCAAGGGGAGCAAATGGAGTCGTCATCATCACCACCAAGAGAGGAAAAGTTGGGAAAACGGTGGTATCTGTTGATTCTTACTATGGTGTCAACAGCAGTTTAGGGAGAATTGAAAACTTCAACGGGGAAGAATTTGCTGAATACAAAAGAGAATCAAGAAGAGCCAACAACCAATATACAACTGATGAGGCTTTGTTCGAACCGAATGAATTGGAAAGCATCCGTCTAGGCAGAAGTTTTGACTACATTGATGCCTTGACCAGAACAGGAAATATCCAAAGTCATCAAGTGGGTGTATCAGGAGGAAGCGATAAAACAACCTTCTACATTTCCGGTAACTTTTTCAATGATGTGGGAGTGGTGAAAAACCAGGATTTTTCGAGATATTCCTTCAGAGCCAACATTGATCACAAGATCAATGATAAAATCAGAATCGGTACATCCACTTTAACTACTTATAGCGAAAGAAATGGGGAGAATTTCAATCCACTCGGTGGAGCTTTACAGGAAAACCCTCTTGGTAAGACCTTCAACGATGACGGCTCCATCAATTTCCAACCCACCCAGGATGGTTTAAGAACCAATCCTTTGGCAGAAATAGTACCAGGTGCCCAAGTGGATCTACAAAAACGCTATCGGATTTTCAACAGTATCTATGGTGTTTATGATATCGCACCAGGATTGTCCTATAGGATGAATTTCGGCCCGGATATCACCATCAGAAGATATGGAAGGTTTACCGGCCGTCAAACAAACGCAAGAAGAGGCGGAGATCCAACTGCAAGCATACAGGAAGAATTCCAGTTCAATTACACCTTGGAAAATATTATTTCCTACACAAAGACCTTGAAGGAAGCACACACTTTCAATTTCACAGGGCTTCAATCCTTGCAGAAAGACAACAGAGAGTTTAGCAATATCAATGTGTTAGGTGTACCCGCAGCATCACAGTTGTGGCACAGGTTGAATGATGCCAGTCAGATCACCAGTGTGGAAACCAACCTCATCCAATGGACATTATTGTCTTTTATGGGCAGGTTAAATTATGATTATAAAGGAAAATACATGTTTACCGCTACCATGCGTGCAGATGGTTCCTCCCGTTTTGGTGAAAACAACCGATTTGGTTATTTTCCTTCTGTGGCCTTGGCCTGGAATTTAGGTGATGAAAATTTTATAAAGGACAATAACTTTATCGATCAATTGAAACTAAGAACCAGTTATGGCGCGATTGGAAATCAGGGTATAGATCCTTATCAGACACAGCCTTTGTTGGCAAGAACTTCCTATGCCTTCGGAAACACTGCCGCTTTTGGGTATAGACCCAACACCATCGGAAATCCGAATTTAAGGTGGGAGACTTCTACCACTGCGAATGCCGGACTTGATTTTGTGTTGAGTCAGGGAAGAATCTCTGGTACATTGGAGTATTATGTGACCACTACTTCTGACCTTTTGGCTCCACAGCCCCTTCCGAATTCCACTGGCTTTGGAGGTTTTACAACCAATGTGGGTAAAACCCAAAACAGAGGAATCGAACTTACCTTATCTACCATCAACATTGATAGAAGAGGTTTCAGATGGTCTACTGATTTTATTTTCAACCGAAACAGGGAGGAAATCCTTGAATTGTCAAACGGTGATGATATTGGAGCAGGAAGGTTTATCGGCCAACCGATAACTGTTTTCTTTGATTGGAAAAAATTAGGGATCTGGCAAACCAATCAAGCTGATGAAGCACTGACTTTTAGTGACCGCGTCGGGGAAATACGCATTCAGGACACCAATGGGGATGGCAGAATCAATGCTGATGATAGACAGGTTTTGGGTTCCCCCGTTCCTGATTTCTCAGGTGGTATCACCAATAGATTTTCCTATAAAGGCATAGATTTCTCCTTCTTTGTTTTTGGAAGGTTTGGCTCGATGATCCAAAGTGCATTTCATACAGGAGGTTTCAATGCTTTGGCTGGAAGATACAATAACCTTGCGGTCAATTACTGGACGCCTGACAATCCAACCAATGATTATCCACGCCCGAACCAAAACCAAGAGTTCCCAAAATATTCCTCCTCACTACAATACTTTGACGGAACTTTCCTGAAAGTAAGGAATATCAATTTGGGTTACATGCTTCCTGCCAATGTGGCTGCCAAGCTGGGTATGGAAAGTTTGAGAATTTACAGCAGCGTGCAGCAGCCGTTTATTTTCTCGGAATATAGGAGAATTCATAAGGGTATAGACCCAGAAACATTTATTGATGGTGAGCAAGGCGTAGAAGGTGGGGTCATCAACTCCAACATTGCACCTGCAGTGACGCAGTATACTTTTGGCATCAACGCCCGTTTCTAATTGTCAAAATTTAAAACACCTGAAAAAATGAAAAATTTAATTATATATAATTCTATAAAAAGATATTCCCGAATAGGAATACTGGGATTGGCTTTGATGGGCACTCAGGCCTGTGAGGATATCCTGGAGGAAAATGTAATCTCGAATGTGGGAAACAATTACCTCAACACAGCCAGCGGTTTAAATGACGGTGTCAATGCGGCCTACAGTTCCATAAGGGCTTGGTACGGCACGGAAAGAGGTAATAATTTCAGTGTTTTTGGTACGGATACCTATACCAATGGTGCAGATGGTTCTTTCAAATTCATGAACTTCTACACCTCTGACTTTGACAGTCAGAATGCACATGCAAGAGAATTATGGGATCAGTTTTACCAAGGCATCAATACCTGCAATGCGGTGATCGAAAGAGCCCCCAATGTGACGGGCTTGTCAGAAACAATCCGAAAGCAAAGGGTCGCTGAAGTCAAATTCATCAGGGCGCATCATTACTTTATCATGACCCAACTATTTGGGGGAATAGACCTTCAGTTGTCCGAATCGGTGATTCCTTCCAATCAGGTAAGTCGGGCGACCGTCCCGCAGATGTATGCGGCAATCATCAAAGATTTGGAAGAAGCCATTCCTGATCTGGAGCCACTTTCCAAATCTGCAAATTATGGAAGAGTAACACGCCCAGCTGCGGAAAATCTATTGGGTAAGGTGTACATCACCAAAGCTACCTCAGAAGCAGCAGCCAATGATGATTATGCCAAGGCGGAACCTTTGTTCCAGAAAGTGATCAGTGACTATAGTTTTAGATTACTGAATAACTTTGCAGATGTTCATGCTTTTGGGAATGAAACCAATGACGAGATTATCTTTTCGGCCCAATATACCAGAAGCCCTCTGACCAATGGTGGGGGAAACAATTCACATGTTTTTTTCCTGATGGAATACGATGTGCAGCCGGGTATGAGAAGGGATACTCAGAATGGAAGACCCTTCAAAAGGTTTAAGCCCACCAATTACACCTTGAACGTTATTTTTGCAGATCGCATAAATGACAGCAGATACCAAGGATCCTTCAAACAAGTCTATTTGTCCAACAATCCGGGAACCTTCAATACCAATTTCGACAAGTCGAAACCAACGGTTAATTTTTCCTTAGGCGACACGGCGATTTATGATCCAGGCTTTGAAATGAGTGAATCCGAAAGGGCAAAAAAACCCTATCAGGTCTTGGTACCAAGCAGATACGATGAGCGTTTATTTCCGGCGCTTAAAAAGCATCTGGATCCAGGAAGAGTCGATTTGACCCAATTTGAAGGTGGTCGGCATTATATAGGCATGAGATTAGGAGAAACCTATCTGTTGCTGGCTGAAGCCCAGTTGAAGTTGAATAAGATAGCTGAAGCCACGGCAAATGTGAATGCTGTAAGAACCAGAGCTGCTTTTCCGGGAAAAGAAGCCTCCATGCTGATCACTCCAGTCCAGATGACCATGGAAATGATTATTGAAGAAAGAGCGCGTGAGCTTTTGGGTGAGCAGCACAGATGGCTGGATCTTAAAAGATGGGGAATCCTTTTGGAGCGCGTAAAATTGCACAATCCACAGGCAACAGGTATTCAGCCATTCCATGTCTTGCGTCCAATTCCACAAAACCAAATAGATAGAACAGAAGGCAATGCCAGCAGTTTCCCCCAAAACCCTGGTTATTGATTAGATCATATTGCATTAAAAAAAGGCCTTTCGAAAGAGAGGCCACTGAAAAAGTCCTTTGATAAAATGTTAGTAAAAAAGGTGTAGGAAAATTACTTTTCTACACCTTTTTTTTGTATATTTTAATATAC
>NZ_KB906707.1 GCF_000381545.1 Rhodonellum psychrophilum GCM71 = DSM 17998
GGGCGCTGACCGGAATACATTGTACTTGTTACTTTGTACATGGTACAGCAAAGCATAGGCGGCCTGGCGCAGGGGTCCCACCTCTTCCCATCCCGAACAGAGAAGTTAAGCCCTGCAGCGCCGATGGTACTGGGGTTACTCCCGGGAGAGTAGGCCGCCGCCTTATTGTCATTCAGCTCCCACCCTAAACAGGTGGGAGCTTTTTGCGTTTATACCCTTTGGGGATTATTGACCTTAATTCATTCTATATTTTTTCAAAAACAGGTGCATAAGTACAGACACCTTTGTGGGGTAAAATGTGCTGATTCTTTTCAGGTAAGATGGATTGAAAGCAAAATATCCCTAAAATTTTACCTTCCGAGTTTCCGGGTTTTGAATATGATTTTTCGCTTTTTATTTCTAATGCTGCCCAAAGCTCAAGAACCCATTTCAATTACGCTGGGCATGTTGAAAAGTCGAATCCTTTGTAGGAATTAAATCAAAATCAAAAGGAAAATCCATTGGCTTGCCGGACTTGCACATTTGAATGTTCAATCAGTTAAGCTCTTTTATTAAATTTGAAACAATGAGTAAAAGGGAAAGAAGAAAATTCGACAAGGCCTTCAAGACCATGGCTGTAGAGTTATAATTGAGCGGTAAAAGCAGTACAGGAATCGGAA
Source organism: Rhodonellum psychrophilum GCM71 = DSM 17998 (assembly GCF_000381545.1). Taxonomy (GTDB): domain Bacteria; phylum Bacteroidota; class Bacteroidia; order Cytophagales; family Cyclobacteriaceae; genus Rhodonellum; species Rhodonellum psychrophilum. The sequence goes on from NZ_KB906707.1 coordinate 660, forward strand.
GGGAATTAGCCATCGGACCTGATCTTGTACGCAGGTGGACTATAGAATTTTAGGTGGGTGGTGTGACAAGTTTTTCGGGAAACGGGAAAATGAATCTCTCCTCGGAAGAAAAGGAAATTTATGCTCTGGAGAAAGCTTTACAAGAATCAGAGATAGAAAAGTAAATCCTCCAAAAGGCAGGATGTATCCGAGCCTTTGGGGATGATTCTCATTAGGGAAAGCAGATATACATTTTTGTGAAGGAATACAGACATGTGTATGCTGTTGATAAGATGTGTAGGGTTTTCAATGTTGGTAGGACTGGGTTTTATGCTTGGCTAAACAGGGACCCGACCTAGCGTGCTGAACAAAGGGGGGATTGGATAAAAATCCAATATTCCTTAGTATTGATATGATTTTACATAACTCAGAGAAATGTTCACTGTAGAATGATATTTGGATCATTCTTATGCAGGACTTCGGTGAAATCCCAAGGGGTCTAAGTTTGATACTCAAAACCCAATGGGTTAAATTAAGGTCTAAGTATCAATTTTTTAAACTGATTTCAACCATTACCGGGAAGTGATCAGATGGGTATTTGAGTCCATAATTGTCTGTCAATATCCCATGTCTTCTGACATGAATTTCAGGACTGACAAATACATGATCAATAATACCCTCTGGCATTTTGTTCCAATCAAATCCAGTAAAGGTACCGTTGGGACCAAAGGATGGTAAATTGCTAATGTTTTTACTGTCTCTCAAAGGGGAGTTTTCAATAATGGTTGTGTAAGCGCTATTCTCTGGTGTCACATTGAAATCTCCCATCAAGATGACTGGTAAGTTTTGCCCATTGATCTCCTTGATTTTTTTGATGACCAAATTGCTACTTTCCTCTCTTGCTTTTTGGCCGATATGGTCATAATGGACGTTGAATACATAAAATATTTTCCCATCCGTATCTTTAAATTTACCCCACGTACATACTCTATTCAATGCGGCATCCCAACCTATTGAAGGTTGGTTCGGATCTTCTGAAAGCCAAAAAGTAGCCTGTTCCAAAACTTCAAATTTTACGGGGTCGTAAAAAATAGCACTAAATTCTCCTTCATTCCCTCCTTTGTCCCGTCCCACACCTATATATGGATAGCCTAGACCCTTTTTCATTTCTTCAAGTTGGTGGTGCATGCCCTCCTGTGTGCCGATTATATCCATTTTATGGAATTTGACTTGGCTGAATAAGTGAGGCGACCTGTCCTTCCAAAGATTTCCATGATCATTTGGGCTGTCAAACCGAATGTTGTATGTAGCAATATTGTAACTGGATTGTCCTAAACCGTCTGAGGAGATGGCAAGCGAAAAAAAAACACAAAAGGAGAATCCAATCAGATAAAAAGGGTTTACTTTCATTTTAAAGTGTTTAAGCATTAATATATTGGTCAATTCAAGATAAGAATATTCTATCGCATGGCATGTATGGGCTTGTTAGAATGTCATGTTTTTTTCAGAATCAAATTTGTACAATATGTATATTTCGAAAAAGGAAATCGGGGGCAGAATGATTCGATCCCCAATTTCCTTTCCATTTAAACTTGATTAAACCCGTTTTATGCATTGCCAATTCTATTCCAGCCTGAAATAAACTAATAATCAGTCTTTGTTTATCATTTCTGACTTCACCATGCCGGCCTTACGCCTTATTTTCAGAGTGGTCTGATTTTCTTGCAGTTTCAACATCAATAAAGGCACTTAATGCATTTTTCGGGATTTAAGCATCATGCCAGATCTTATTCTTTACTCTTTCCAATTCAGTTTCCCCATGGATAGGTCCCTGGAATTTCCTCCGATCATTATTTCAAAATCACCAGGCTCCCAAACGTATTCCAATTCATAATTGTAAAATTTCAGATCTTCCGGGGTAATATCAAAAGTCACTGTTTTGGTTTCTCCTGCTTTCAAAAATATTTTTTTAAAGCCCTTCAATTCCTTTACCGGTCTTGTGATACTTCCAACCACATCACGTATATACAATTGTACGACCTCAGCGCCATCATATTTACCCGTATTGCTCACCGAAATACTTGCTTTGATGCTTTGGTTACCAATTGGGGAAATGTTACTAAGCTTCAGGGCTCCATACTCAAATGTGGTATAGCTGAGTCCAAATCCAAAAGGATAAAGCGGTTCATTGGGTATGTCTAAATAATTGGACCTGAATTTTTGGAACCATTGGCCTTCCGGAAGGGGACGGCCGGTATTTTTATGGTTGTAATAGATTGGGATTTGCCCAACATTTTGTGGAAATGTGGCACTGAGCTTTCCGGAAGGATTTACATCCCCAAACAATACATCGGCAATGGCCTCCCCTGCTTCACTTCCCGCAAACCATACATTTAAAATCGCGGGAACATGTTCTTCTTCCCAAGTCAACGACAAAGGCCTTCCTGTCAACAACACCATTACCACAGGCTTTCCTGTCCCCAAAAGGGCTTTCATCAGGTCGCGTTGATTTTCAGGCAACTCAATATTACTCATACTGGATGCTTCTCCGGTCATTTCTGCTGATTCCCCAAGGACAGCCACGATCACATCTGCATTTTTTGCTACGTCAAGGGCCTCTTGGATCATTGCTGATGCGCTCCGTTCGTCTCTATAAGTGGGTTTACCAAATATACTGACCCTTGACTCCAACAAGGAATCTGCCACCACATTGGCTCCTTTGGCATATACAATTTTAGCCCGATCCCCAACGGCCTTTTTCAAACCATCATTGATGGAGATCGATCTTTCAAAATTAGCAGCCACACTCCAGGTGCCTGTCATATTTTCCTTGTTATCGGCAAGAGGACCGATTAGGGCAATGGTTCCTTTCTTTTGAAGGGGCAAAACATTTCCCTGATTCTTGAGCAACACAAAAGTCTGGGCAGCAATTTCCCGAGCAGATTTCCGGTTTTCGACTGTGAAAAGTTCCTTTTCGGCTCTTTCAGGATCAGCATATTTATAGGGATCGTCAAATAAACCCAGTTTATATTTGGCGACCAAAATTAGCCTGCAGGCATCGTCAATCTGTTTTTCGGTAATCTTACCTTCCTCCAATGATTTTTGTAAAGTGGTCAAAAAACCCTCTCCCACCATGTCCATCTCCACGCCGGCCTTCAGGGCCATTGCCGAAACTGTCTGTAAGTCACCCAATCCATGGTCAATCATTTCATTTATGGCAGTATAATCCGTCACCACAAAGCCATCGAATCCCCATTGCTTGCGCAAAACATCAGTCATCAACCATTTATTCCCGCTTGCTGGTATGCCATCTACGTCATTAAAAGCAGTCATCACACTTCCTACACCAGCATCCACTGCGGCTTTGTAAGGCCCAAAATATTCATTATACATCCTCACTCGGCTCATGTCTACTGTATTGTAATCTCTTCCTGCTTCAGGTGCTCCATAGAGCGCAAAATGCTTGACACAGGCCATGATGGTATTGTTCAAAGCTAAGTTTTCTCCTTGGTATCCTTTGATCATTGCCTTGGCAATTTGAGCACCCAAATAAGGATCTTCACCACTTCCTTCAGAAACCCGGCCCCATCTTGGGTCGCGAGAGATATCCGTCATTGGGGAGAAGGTCCAGTTGATCCCATCAGCGCTGGCCTCATTGGCAGCGATTCTGGCTGATTTTTCCATTATTTCCATGTCCCAGCTTGCCGACATTCCAAGGGGAATGGGAAATATGGTTTCATAACCATGAATCACATCCATTCCAAACAAAAGCGGGATTTTCAATCGACTTTCTTCAACAGCCACCCTTTGAACCTCCCTGATTTTTGATGCGGATTTGAGGTTGAAAAGGCCGCCTACCTTTCCTTCTTTAATTTTTTGGGCAATGTTGGAACTAGAAGCTTGTCCTGTGGTGATATCCCCGGCAGCTGGCAGGTTCAGTTGGCCTATTTTTTCCTCCAAAGTCATGATGGATAGAATTGAATCTGCCTTATAAATGTATTTGTCTTCCAAAGAGTATTTCTCATTGGAAGGACTAAAAGCCACTGCGAGTAAAACAGTGAGGGATAGGAGGAATAATGAAATTTTTACGCCCATGGTTTTTATAATTAAATGTTAAGTCTTTTAAATTTTTTAGATCTCGTGAATATCCCAATTGTTCAAGTTTATTTTCGTTTGTATGAAAACTACTTTCAGTACAAACAACAATATCAATCAAGCCAAATCTTCGCCCCTCTTAAGTTACCATCTTTTGGTCATTTTAGGGTTGTTTCCCTGGCTGAACCTAAGGTTGGCCCCACATCCTCCCATTAATATTGAAATGATTTATTGTGAAGATTCATTAGGGAATTATCAGAAATGCTCCCCTCAGTCAATTTTGAATGCCCCTTTGTGTCTTTTTTTGAATTACACCAGAATACGAATTGAGTGAAGTGATAAGGGTAAAGTAAGATTTTTTCCACAGCTCTTCGATTAGTCCGTTAATGGGTGAAATTGAGGTTTTTCAAACCTGTTTTTATATCCTTATCTGACATAAATAGGTCCCAAAGCAAATTGGATCTGTGATTTTCAATCATAATAATAATTGGGCCTTGGTCTATTGCCAGATAGGAATCCGCATACCAAGCCTCAGTAATGTTAAACGCATCATAAAACCCATATTCTCCCCACAAGCGGTCTCCCATATTGTAATAGAAAAAATGCAATGCTTTGGTGGATTCCTCAGGAGTATAGGGGAAAGAAGACAAGGCAGCCGTAGGAGAGATCACTCCCCTGTCATTGGTGGGTGAATGTGCCGAATAACCTTGATTGCCATCACTGGCGGTAAGTCCCCAACTTTCGTCAGAATAACCCACGTAACCCAAAGGATTGTTGATGGAATGTGCTTGGTTGATTAAGGTGTGGTTTTGGTTCTGTTTCCAGTAATCCGCGTATTGATCGGATAAACCTCTGGGATCCAATCCCAGAAAAGAGTAATGCGAAAAAAACAAAGGGCCGCCCATATCGGGCCCCAAAGGAAGCGTTTTTTGATAAAAGGTTTTCCCGTTTTTCATTCCTCCATTCCTGGCCCATCCATTATCATAGACTTTTTTATCGATTTGGTGAGTTGGGGAGGCAGCTGCCAAAACATACACTATCAGAGATTCATCATAACCCCTGATGGGCAGGTTCATCTCCCAGTTGAATAGGGGAGACCAATGCCAATATAAAACATCTTGTCCCCCTTTTGTAAACCAAGACCATTCTACTTCCGCCCACATCTGGGTGATTTTCTCAATGATGGCACTCTCCACTGCCACGGATTCATTTAGGTAAGCCCTTGCCGACAGAAGCCCCTGCATCATCAATGCTGTTTCTACCAAGTCAGCTCCATTGTCTTTGCTGCTAAAGGGAATTACATTTCCAGTGTTTCCATTTATCCAATGTGGCCAAACCCCATGAAATCGATCAGCGCTGGAAAGGAAGTCAACGATCTTTGAAATCCTCTCTATTCCCTGTTGGCGTGTGATAAAACCTCTTTCGATCCCCACAAGTATGGCCATTACACCAAATCCTGAACCCCCTATGGTAACCAGGTTGCCAGAAGTATTTCTTTCCCGTGCCAGCCCGCTGTTTTCATGGGCAAAGTTCCAAAAATATTTGAATGTCTGCTCTTGTACTTTGGTCAGCAATTCTTCATCAGAAATCAATGGGAATTTAGCAATTTGGTCTACACCGGTATAGAAGATTTTGCTTAATCCCGCAAAATCTTCTCCCGAGGCACTTTTGAAGGTGTTGAGTATTTGAATTGTATATTTAGAGAGGTACACCAAGGGAGTATCTCCCGTAATGGAAACCTGTTGATCATTGTTGGAAAATGAAAACTGGAGGCTTTGTGGTCCCGTACCAATCAGTTTCAAGGAATTTTGAAGAGATTGCCTATCGACAGGACCTGAGAATTCAAGATTGATGTTGAAATCCAAAGGGACATTTATAATTCTACCTGTTTTGGTTTGATCCGAGTTTTCAAGGTCAAAGGAAACCAGCTCCAATGCACCAATTTTGGTTTTAAAACGGATCTCCTTTCCAGCAAAAGGACTTTTATTGGCTCCTTTGAGATTATCAGAAATGACAATTTTGTATAAAGTGTTGGTTTTCAATATACCCTTTGGGTATAATATTATATTTTTATTATCAGCAATCAGGGTTGTGGTAAGCTCAATCTCCTGATTTCCTTCAAAAAGTGAAATGGCGGAAGACACAAGTGCGGGATCCAACGGGCTTGAAAAAACCAGCGTTATAGGACGGTCAGGGGGGAAGTTTTCACTGATAGGCTCAGTGAGATTAATTTCCCTTCCGCCAATATCTGCCTGCAGAAGGCTCAATTGAGTGAGATCCGATTCTTGTTTTTCGCAACTTGTGGAGAAAACCACAATGGCTAAGTAAAATAAAAATTTTCTCATGCTGTTTTCAGGAAAAAAATAGGGGTTTCGACTTTGGTTGAAACCCCTATTGGAATTATATTTTAATGTGTATTAAGGCTTTTCAGCATCTATAATATTCTGGACTTCTTCTTGAGTAAGTGCTTTGTTGAACAATCTTAGTTCGTCAAATAAACTTCCATCTGATAAATGTCCCCATTCGGCAAACCTAGGAGCTCCTGAGGCAATCGAAAGTACATCGCATCCGGTCCAATTTACTCCTGGAAAGTCTCCACCACTAACTTTCTGGCCATTGATGTAAACAGAAGCGTTTGTTTCGGAAATCGTAAATGCCAGATGCACCCAATCGGTGTTGGTGCTTGGGTTTATGGATGCCGCTGCACCACCATCAAACCAGTTGTCTCCACTACCATTTCCAATATTCAACTTAAAGGTTTGATTGGTTCCACTTCCCTCTCGGAAAAACCTAAACCCTCCTGATCGATTATTCATGTTATTGGGGTTGTTGGTGTCAGGTGGTCCAACTACCAAAATACCGGCTCTGTCTGGAGCTGCATTTATTTTGTACCAAAATACTGCACTAAACTCACTGCTGAGTAGATTTGTTGTTGGGAAGGTCAAATAGGCATTGCTGGCGCCATCGTATGCTCTTCCAATCAATCCATTCGCAAAACCTGGATTTCCGTTCACGTTTGCGTTTTTGATGTTGATCAATTCCATATAATCTCCATCAAAAGGCAGGTAAAAGGTTTCCCCATCATACATTGGTTTGTATGGTTCCACTTTCTCAAAATTGACCGTCTTGGTAGTGGTCTTACCGGATAAGTCACGGGCTTCCACAACGAGGGTGTGTGCACCATTTCCTAAATTCTCATGGAGATGTTCTTTGATCACTCTTCTGTAATCTTTGAAGTCATTGTATTTGGCGATTTCATTGCCATTTAGCTTCAATGAAATCGATTCTACTTCGATATCATCCATAACTTCAAACTTAATATTGATCGCAGTCACATCCTCAGTCACTCTTATCAGAGTACCTTCTGAAGGGAATTCGATAGTCACTTGCGGAGCGGTGATATCAGTCCCTTGTGCAACCGGTATTATTTCATCTATGTAGTTTTCCGTGCAGCCAAAGCTGAGGAAAACCATTCCCAATATAATTAAATTAGATTTTTTCATATTTTTCATCATTAATCAATATCAATTATTTGCTTTATAATCGGCCAGCTTTGGTAGGATATTCTCTTGTTCCAGTGGATAGGGTAGGAATTTATGGTTTTGGATGGAAAAACTCCTGCCTTCAAAATTCAGCTCGGAAGCTTTTTCATATCGCATTAAATCATAAAAACGAATTCCACCTTCCATTCCGAATTCCGCATATTTTTCGTCTAGTACAACATCAAGATTTACCCCTGAAAGCGTTCCCAAACCTACTCTTTGTCTTACCAGATTTACAGCTTGATCGGCCGATAACACTGAGCTACTCGCTCCGTTTACCAATGCCTCGGCATGCATCAACAATACTTCCGAATACCTTATGGCTGTGAAATTCTTATTGGATCCGTATGAAAATCTTCCAGGAATCAATTGATTGGAGGGGAGATAATGCTTGCCGCTAAGGAAATTATACCTTGGATGACTATTGAACACATCTCCGTCAGGAGTAACATTCGACATCCAAGCCGGTAAGGTTGAAAATTGAGGGTCTGCCTTTATTTCATCCAAGCCTGCCGGGGTAAATAAAACGGTGGTTTGCAAACGCTCCTGTTCTCCTCGATTCAGCATAAACTTGATGTATTTGGCACTTGGAGCGAAAAATCCCCATCCTGTTGATGCACCGGTAACTGCTGGAGTCCAAGATGCTGGACCATAAGTTTCGAATGGATATGAAGTTCTTGTACCTGTACCGGTCCCAAAATCAGAATATTGGAATTCCAAGATGTTTTCCCTGTTGAGTTTACCAGGTGTTTTGAACAATTCGTAATAATCTGGCTCCAGGGCAAATTGGTTACTGCTGATGATCTGGCCGGTTGCTTCAGCTACTGCAGGAAAGTTCTTCAGTTCCAGATTAGCCATGGCTTTTACAGCCAAAGCAGCACCACGTGTAATCCCTCCACGGACGTCTGACCTGTCTCTAGGATGCACATCTGATAGAAGAGGAATTGCCTCATCCATTTGTGCGGAGATATGGTTCATGACCTCTTCAAATGTCGATACTTCTACATTGAAAAGCTCACTGGGTTGTGAACTTGTTGGAATAAGGATATTTCCCCAAGTACGGGCCAATTGTAAAAGCTCAAATGAACGCATCACCTTAATTTCGGCTCTGTATTGTTCAGCTGTTGCAGGATTGGCACCGCCTTCCTGGTATTTTCTGATTTCCTCCATCGCACCATGCCAGTATAGCAAATCTGAATATAGGTTTAACCAGACTGAATTATACATCCAGAAATTCCTGTCGTACCTAAACTCATCCGTTTCAATTAAAGGGAACTGATCCCCTGCAGCTGTGACATCATCCCCTCTCACTGAAAGGATGGTGTAGGTTTCCCATTGAGAACGATAAAGCTCCCCATAAGCACCATAGAGCATCAGGACCATGTTTTCAGACTGGGTGTAATCCGTGTCCTCGACTTTGATCTGGTTTTCAAGTGGCTCATCCAAAATATCCGTACAGGATATGGTGACAAAGAAGGCCATCATCATCGCCACCGCGTTTTTAATAATTCTTATGTGTTTCATGATTATTTTTCCTTATCGTTAAAATTTAACATTTAATCCTACGGTATAAATAGCTGGAATAGGATAAGTCTGTCTGTCTATTCCATCAGCAACCTCCGGATTAAAGCCATTGTAATTGAACATGGTAAGCGGTCGTTCTGCAGTTAAGGTGATTCTGGTATCTGGGAATTTCACCCCAAAAGCCTCTCTATTGATTACGGAATAGGACATACGTACATTTTGAATCCTGAAGTAGGATCCATCTTCGACAAAATAACTACTCATGTTCTGGTTCCATCCTTTTCTAAGGCCGGCTGCTGATGGGTATCTGTCTGAAGTTCCCGCTCCTCGCCATAGATTGTCAATAAGTTCAGCATCAAGATTGGTGTCATTGGTGAAGATCACTTCTCCTCTTTTTCTATTGAGGATATTGTGTCCCCTTTGACTTTGAAAAAGAGCGGAAAAATCAAAATTCTTATATTTAAATCCAGCATTCAATCCATACGTCAATTTGGGTAGGAATGAGCCAAGCACCACTCTGTCCAAGTCATTGATGACACCGTCTCCATTTTGGTCCTTGAAGATAAAATCTCCAGGTACTAGTCTGTTGTCGCTGATGAATTCGGAGGTGTATCCACTACCGGTGATCTGCTCTTGCGTTTGGAAGACACCCTCTACTTCATAACCGTAAAAAGCGCTAAAAGGCTGACCAACTATGGAACGTTGACGAAATTCAGCAGAGCCACCGTCTAAATATGACGGTCCGCCCAATCCCAATACGGTGTTTTTCAAGGTGGCAATGTTTCCTCCGATAAAGTAGGAGAAATTATCGTTGACCCTTTCATCCCAATTCAAGGCTAATTCCAAACCTTGATTTCGGATTTCTCCAACACTTCTACGCTCGGTAGCACGAAAAACCGGTGGAATGATACTTACAGCAAGATTTCTTGTGTCCCTGATGAAATAATCCGCCTCTACAGATAACCTTTCCTTGAATAATCTCGCACTTAAGCCAAAATTTTGCTCCACTGTAGTTTCCCAGCGGTCAATTAGGTCAAATGTTGGATTTAATCTTCTGCCAATCGTGAATACATCGTTGATGGCCAAATTATTTTCCTGTAAGGTTGGTACACCCACTGATGGATTGATTGCGTCATTTCCAAGTTGACCCCAAGACCCTCTGAATTTAAGAAAATCGATTGCGGGCACATTGAAAAAACTTTCTTCAGTCACAACCCAACCTGCTCCAATAGTGGCGAAATTGCCCCATTTTTGTTGGAATTTATTGTTTCCATCCCTTCTGATGGTTCCGTACAATAGGTACCTGTCATCGTAATTATAAGCGATTCTGGCAAAATAGGATTGGAAAAATAACTTTCCGCCAGTATCTCCGATGGAATTCAAATCCAAATTGGTTGAATTGGAAAGATACCAGAATTGTTCTTGTCCCCTCACTGGCTCTGGATTTAAACCTTCTCCTCTGGCAAATAACCCTTCAAAGGTTTCGCTTCGAAAGGACTGACCCAAAACGGTAGTGAAACTATGTTTCCCAAAGTTTTCGGTATAGGTAAGGAAATTGTCCCAAATCTGGTCATACCTCGTTATGTTACTTCTGCTCAGCGAGGATTGATTTTCAGTTACACCATCATTGTAAGCAAATGAAACATTCCTGGTATTGATTTGATCTATACTATAATTGTAGGCAGTTTTGAAGGAAAGCTTGTTTGGAACAAGCTCTAAATCAGCATAAAAGTTACCTAGGATTTTAGCGATATTATTCCTGTTGTCGGAGAAGAGAATGCTGTAAAATGGGTTTTGGTTACCCCGATACCCTATTTGCTGGGCATTGGACAGCGTAAAGGGAGAAGCCGTTGCTCCCGTGTTGAGCGGATCATATTTAGGGATAATGGGAACTGTGTTGTAAGCCCTGAACCAAGCGCCATCATCGGCATTATACCGCTGAGCTGTACTGATATTCAAGTTTCCTCCTACCGTAATCCAATCTTTAAGATCGGTATCCAATTTTATCCTAAAGTTGAGTCTCTTGTAATCATTTCTTCTTTCATTCATTAATCCATTTTGCTCGAAATAGCTACCCCCAACACTGTATCTCGTGCGGTCACCACCACCATTAAAGGATAATGAGTGGTTTTGGATGGAAGCTGGGCTCATGATTTCAGAATACCAATCTGTATTGACATCCGGAATATTGGGGTCAAGCCTACTTCTGCCATATCTTTGGATCGAGTTGTTTAAAAATGCGATATCCGCAGGGCTTCCTGTCTCGTTCACATATCTGGCAAATTGCTGAGAATTGGCCATTTTAAGCACGTTTTGTGGTACCTGCATCCCAACATAACCGTCATATACGATTTCGGGTTTTTGGTTATAACCGCCGGTTTTGGTAGTAATCAATATCACCCCATTTGCAGCACGTACACCATAGATAGCAGCTGCTGAAGCATCTTTCAATACCGAAAGCGTCTCAATGTCATTGGGATTCAGAAAATCAATATTGGTAAAAAACATGCCATCTACTACATAAAGCGGTGCTGCTCCGCCCTCAAATGAACCCACTCCCCTTACCCGAACAGTAGGTGATGAGCCAGGAGCGCCGCTACTTACAATCTGTACGCCAGCGACTCTTCCCTGAAGTGCCTGCATGGCGTTGGTCGCAGGAGTTTTTACGATATCTTCCGTTTTGATCGTGGAAATCGCAGAAATCCGGTCCTGTTCTCTTTGCGTTCCATAACCAATGACCACCACCTCATTCAAAGTTTTGGTGTCTTCCAATAAGGTAATGTTTACACGGCTGCGTTCACCCACAATGGTTTCCTGCGTTTCATATCCAATAAAGGAAAACAGCAATACAGACTGGGAAGATGCGACACTTAAAGTGAAATTCCCGTCTAAATCGGTTACGGTTCCATTTGAAGTTCCTTTTTCCAAAATGTTGACACCTGGAAGCGTTTCACCGCTACTGGTGGTCACATTACCATTTACTGAAATTTGCTGACCATAAGACAAACTTAAGGTCAGCAGAAAGACGGCCACAGTGAGAAAAAGCCGCATTGGTTTTTGGAGATGTTGGGAAGTTGTTTTCCCTTTCATTTCACTTTTTTGTAAAGTGCAATTCATAGATTTCGTATTTGGGGAATATGGTTAGAAAATTTAACTGGGTCAATCCGCAATCGTTTCCGTAAATGGATTGACCATTGAGAAAAGTTAATCCAAACAAATAAGTTTGGGTTAAAATATGTTAAAAAAAGATCAAAAAAGCATGGAATATCACACGTTTTTCAGTCCAAAAATCACGCTTAAATAACACGAATAAAATCGCAAATAGCGCAATTGGGAGGTATTTTTCTTATTGGATATCGCATTAATACTAAGACAAAAAATTAAATCAAAAAAGCGGCTTTTATTGCCTTGATTCGACTGGTCAAAGTACCGTTTTTTGGACATTGGTTTCTCCCATAATATCCTCCCACTGGGGGTTGGAATGTCCATTCGAATCAAGAATATCTTTCACTCTTTTTCTAAAGCTGCCAACGGTATTTTTTCTAAGATCCAACATTTCGGAAAGTTTTTCCAAAGTTTGCTTTTCCGTTTCCGATATGACTGTGTAAGCGATGTAAAAACCTTTCTCCAAAGGGAATTTCACGCCGTGAAAAACTGTCCCTACCGTTGCGGATTCAATGTAGCCACATTTGGAACACCTTTTTGTAAATAGTTTTGGGCCAGTTGATGATTTGTGGTTTCCACAACTTTTGCATTCAAAACCCTTAGACCATTTGAATTCCTCTAAATAGCGGTAGCAAGCTGATTGGTCCGGAAATATTTTCTTGAACTCCTCGTAAGAGAGCAATTTGTTCGTCAGCCTGTCCTGGAAGGATTGTTTGATACTGCTTTTTAGCTTCCAATTGTCTTTGTCCAAAAAGGAATTGATTCTTTTAATTTCTTCATCTTTTTCGATCAGTTGACGGTTGATGGATTCCATCATCGCTGATTTACTTTCCAACTCTTGGGTTCTTTCCTTTACTTTGTTCTCCAATTCCAAGTTGACTTTCTCCTTCAGCCCATAATTGATTTCAATTTGTTTTATGGTTCTTTGAAACGCCCGATCTCGGTTTTTCTTCAAAATCCTAATGCGGTCCCCCAAAGCAAAGGTCAGCAGCAGCATTTCCAGCAAAAAGGCAAAATGAAGGCTATAATAAATGATCGTGTTGTGCGGAATTATCCCGGTATTTGCCAAAACCTTTATCATTAAACCAATAAACAGCACCCCATAAGCGATCACAAAGAACCGCACCACTTGGTATCCTTTGGTCCAAATGTAGATGCTGGAAAAGAATATGAAGAAAGTTGGGATTACATCATAATACTTGATTTCAAATAATTTGTTGTTCCAAAACAAACCGATCAAAAAGAGTATGGTCTTGATGCCTAGAATTACCCAAAGAGTTTTGTGGATTCTCTGAGACCTGACTTTGGTATTCAAAAATCGGATAGAGAACAAAATGGCCCAAGCAACTACGAAGTAACTGGTAATTCCTTTTGCGATTTGGTTGTATTCCGGATTTTTTGGCCAGAGGTATTGGAAGGAAATCCCATCAACACACATGGCGTATATGGCCACACTCAATAAATAAAAAGTGTAGTACAGGTATTTGATGTCTTTGACAGCAAAATAAACCAGGGTATTGTACAAGGCAATAATGGCGATCATCCCGTAAAAAATACCATAAAGAAAGTATTCGTTCAGCGCATAAAAAATAAATCGGTTCATGGATCTCACCGCTATTCTGATATCGGCTTTTTGGCTGGATCTTATTTTGATGTAATATTGATCAATCCCTGGGCTTTGGTTTTCCAACTCCAATTCAAAATTTTTGTGCCTAAAAGTCCTTTCCGAAAAAGGAAGGGAATATCCCATGAGCACTTTTTCGTAGGTGCCATCTTGTCGAGGAACATAAATTTCAATTTCATCAATGGTCTGGTCATAGAATTCCAGGATCCAATTTTTTAAACTCTCGGGGTTTTTTTCGAGAGCAAATCTTATCCAATATGTGTGGCTTGTGTTAAAATTGTTTTTGGAAAATTCAGGTTTAACGGTGAAATTTTCCTGAAACGAGCCCTCGAGAATATCCTCAAAATCAAGAATGTTCTCTTTGTCTTCGTAAAATTGCAACTGGGAAATGTCTAAAATGCGTTCTTCCAATCGATCATCTATCTTTAAAAAAGCATCTCCTGACATCTTTTGACCGAAAGATGAAATTGAGATAAGAAACAGAAAAAAGAAAAATTGTGCTTTCATGCTTAAATTCTGTCTGCCGTTGATTTGCGTTGTTTTTGCTTGGGTTTTTTCCAAAACCTGAAGAACAAAACTTTATCAAAGATGTGATTCCTGCCACGAGTTTACAAAAAAAACCATGATAAAATCAGGATAATCCATTTGATCCGGAGAAATTTTACTTTTGTATTTAATTTTGATTCGTCTCTCCTTATTCTGGTTAGATCAAATGGCCTTCACTTGTCAAATTGACTTGCCCAATAATAAAAAATATTTGATAAATTAAACCTTTAAACCAGAAATGGGATTAGTATCAGGAATCCATTCAACAGTATTTATGAGAATTATAGACCCAAAAGAGATTTCCACTTCAGCGTTTCATGGCTATTTACTTGGAGCGGTTGCGCCAAGACCAATCGCTTTTGCCAGCACCATCGATAAAGATGGCGTGGTCAATTTAAGCCCCTTTAGTTTTTTCAACACCTTCGGTTCAAACCCTCCAATCTTGGTGTTCTCACCCGCCAGACGGGTAAGGGACAATACAACCAAGCACAGCCTTGAGAATGTGAAGGAAGTTCCGGAAGTCGTCATTAATATTGTGAATTATGCCATAGTGGAACAAATGTCCTTGGCAAGTACCGAATATGACAAGGGTGTCAATGAATTCCTAAAGTCAGGACTGACCCCGGTCCCTTCCACAATGGTTCGTCCACCGCGTGTAAAGGAAGCTCCTGTCGCTTTTGAATGTAAAGTGTTGGATATTATCGCTGTAGGTACGGAGGGAGGTGCCGCAAATTTGGTTATTTGTGAAATCATTCTTGCGCACATCGATGAAAATATTTTGGATGAAAATGACAAAATTGATCCTTTTAAGTTGGATGCCGTTGCGAGAATGGGAGGAGATTGGTATTGCAGGGCAAATGGATCTGCCTTATTTGAAATCGAAAAGCCACTTCGGACAAAGGGTATCGGGGTGGATCAGATCCCCGAAAGCATCAGAAACAGCAATGTTTTGACAGGAAATGATCTCGGAAGGTTGGGGAATGTTGAAAATATCCCAACCGCTGACGAAATTGAGGATTTCGGGAAAAAATCTGAAATTCAGGAAATGAAAGTTAGGTTCAAAAATGACGAGGAAAGTCTTGTCTTTCACATGCACGAGCACGCCAAGGGATTGCTGGCAGCGGGTGATGTTGGCAATGCTTGGAAAGCTTTGCTACAATTGAAATAAAAAAGGGAGCGATTAAGCTCCCTTTTTTATGATTATTGAATAGTGATATCATAGGGCATTCTGACCATGATCCCTTCGTATTTTTTGACTTTTTCGATTTGCTGATAAATTGGGAAAAGGGTTCCCAATTGGGTTCTGGTGTAGGTTGCTTGAACCTCATCGGTCAATTCCTTCAGGAATTGCTCAAACCAAGGTTTCTCTTCGGGATAGTACACAACCCTGAAATCTTGACTGATTCCAGCTTTGGATGCAGCGATTGCTATTGCATCCTCGAGTCCGCCCAATATATCCACCAATCCATTTTCTTTTGCTTGAAGGCCGCTCCAGACTCTGCCAGAAGCAATTTTCAAAACAGAATCCTTGCTCATGTTCCTTCCATCAGACACCCTGGTGATGAAGGTGTCATATCCTTCTTCAACGTTTTTCTGAACAATGCTTTTTTCCAAGTCTGATAGTTTTCTGGTGGCACTCATGAAATTTGAGAGTTCACCTGTTTTTGCTACATCGGTAGTGATCCCCAATTTGTTGTTTAGCAATCCTTGGGCATTGAACCAAAGACCGAAAATCCCAATGGATCCGGTGATTGTATTGGGCTGGGCCACAATCGTGTCAGCGGGTGCCGCGATGTAATACCCACCTGAAGCGGCTACTTCCCCCATGGAGGCGATGACGGGCTTCACTTTTTTTGCTTCGGCCATTTCTCTCCAGATGACCTCGGAAGCCAATACTGACCCTCCAGGCGAGTTTACACGAAGTACAATAGCTTTTATGTCCTTGTTTTTTCTGGCCTTTTTGATTTCTTGGGCAAATTTCTCTGATGAAATCATGCCGTCCGCTTTTCCACTTACGATTTCCCCTTCAGCGATGATCACCGCGATCCGGTTTTTAGATAACCTGTTTTTGGATTTTGAGGTTTTATTAATTCCTTTTACGTTGATGGTGTTGATGCTATCATCCTCGCCCAGCCCCAAGCGTTCTTTCAAAAGATCGATTACCTGATCTTCATACCAAAGTCCATCGACCATCTTTAAATCAACAGCATCTTGTGGTTTTCTGATGAGCATCTGATCATTGATCTCATTTACTTTTTCGAAAGGAATATTTCTACTCACTCCGATTTGAGTCATGGCAATGTTGTTGAGATCATTGAGGAATGATTCGGTTTGCAGGCGGCTTTCGTCGCTCATTTTATCCAAAATGAAAGGTTCTACCGCGCTTTTGAATTCACCAACCCGAAACACAACCGGCTCCACCTCGATTTTTTCAAACATACCCTTTAAAAAGACCATTTCTGATGCAAATCCATTAAAATCCATTCCACCCATCGGATTCATATACACCTCATCAGCGACAGAACTTAGGAAATAGCCCCCCTCTGAATAGATTTCGCCATAACTAATGATGAATTTCCCTGAAGATTTAAAATCTTCAAGCTCGGCTCTCAATTCCTGTAAGATCGCTTGGCCTGCAATTACCATTCCTGCCTGAAGATAAATCCCTTTGATGTTTTCATTCTCCTTTGCAGTCAAAATCGCTTTTTTCAAATTCACCAATCCTACGGAAGGAATTCCTCCAAACGCACTGAGGCTGCTTAAATCAAAATCATTTTCGCTTGTCCGTTCCACTAAAGTCCTTCCGTCCAAGTTCAGATGGAGGACTGTATTTTCCTTTACTTTTACTTCATCATCCGAAGATGAAGCAATGGCAATAATTCCTGCCAAAATAAAAAAACTCAATACTGAAAAGATCAGAAGGCCTACGATTACGGCCAATACATTTCCTAGGAATCTCATGTTTTATAAAATTTTCGTCTAAAATACTTCTTTTTTCTTTATTGTTTATCTTGCAGAGATTATAAACTAAGTAATGGAGAAAGTAGTTTTTGTTATAGGGGGAAATCTTGGCGATAGAATGAAATTAATCGAACAAGCAAATAGTATGCTTCGGGAAAATTTTTCAGATCCATTGCTTTTTTCCTCTGTTTTTGAAACCGCGGCATGGGGCAAGTTGTCGGAAGGAGATTATTTAAACCAGGTTTTGGTGTTCCAAACCAATCTTGCTGCCGAAGGCGTATTGACAATTATTCAAGAAATTGAAAATCGACTGGGGAGGAAAAGGGAGGAGAAATGGGGAAACAGGACCATGGATATCGATATCCTTTATTTTGGACAGCAGGTGATCCAAAATCGGACCCTAATCATTCCACATCCTTTTATCTCCCGACGTAGATTTGTACTGGAACCTCTCGTTGAAATATTACCAGATTTTATCCATCCAATTTTAAGGGTTTCCAGTACCCAGATGCTGGAAATCTGCACGGATACTTCATCGGTAGTACGTTTGATAAAAAAATAGCCCTTCATTATAGGAGGCCACTGAAAAAGTCCTTTGATAAAATGTTAGTAAAAAAGGTGTAGGAAAATTACTTTTCTACACCTTTTTTTTGTATATTTTAATATACAAATAACTCAATATCATGTTATTACATCAACAAGAGATTAAGTTCAGCCAATACAGTTCCATCTATGACTTGATAGTCCCAAAGGACAATCTTCTTAGAAAGATCAATGATATCATTGACTTTAGTTTTGTTTACCAAGAGTTAGTTGATAAATACTGCTCTAATAATGGACGTATGGCACACAGTCCTGTTCGGATGTTTAAGTATCTGTTGCTCAAAACCATTTATACCTTGTCAGATGTCGATGTGGTGGAGCGTT
>NZ_KB906708.1 GCF_000381545.1 Rhodonellum psychrophilum GCM71 = DSM 17998
AGAATCGAATTTTTGATTGCGAATAAGATATCATCTACCGATCGAAGGTCCCCCTGAAGGGGGATTTAGGGGGTAGATAAAAGACCGAATATGAATCCGATAAGGATGATTTCGGTTTTTTGACTGATTATCGAGACAAGTTTTAAGCGGTCTGTGGGGACACAGACCACGGACACACACCAATGGGCATTATGATGAAAAGACAGAAAAGAAAATGAGGATTTTGATGCTGATTCAGCGACCACAGGCCCGGGGAGCGGAACTCTTTGCTTCTCATCTGGGGGATGCATTGATCGAGATGGGGCATGAAGTCAGGATGATTACTCTTTTTGAAGGGGGTTTTGACTTGCCTTTTTCGGGAACGACACACCGCCTGAACAGGAATTCCTCCCATCGATTTTTTGATTATGGAGCATGGAAAGCGATCCATCAGATCCTACTGAATTTCAATCCAGACATCGTTCAGGCCATGGGTGCGGATACGCTGAAGTTCATGGTCTTTTCCAAAATTATCTTTGGATGGAAGGGAAAGACGGTTTTTTACAATGGCAGTGTCATTGGCAGATACATCCGATCCAAACCCGTCAGACTGTTTAACCAATGGCTTTACAAAAGTATCAGTGGAATCGTGGCAGTCAGTAAGGCTTCTCAACTTGATTTTGAAAATCTGTTCTCGTTTCGGTTGCTGCACGAAGTCATTCCTGTCGGCATCCTGATTCCGGAAAAAATCTCCCTGAAAGCTCCTTTGCCTGAGCCGGTGCTGGTTCATATCGGGGGATTTACTTTTGAAAAAAATCATCCCGAACTTCTCCAGGTTTTTTCCACTCTTCTGGCAATAAAGCCTGATTCCAAATTGCTGATGATTGGAGAAGGCCCCTTAAGAAGGCAGACCGAAGAATTGGTGGAGAAAAAAGACCTTGCACATGCCGTTTCTTTTTTGGGAGCACATCCCGATCCCTTTGCCCTAGTACCGAAGAATGCAATTTTGGTCTTGCCCAGCAAAATAGAGGGAATGCCTGCTGTGATCGGCGAGGCATTTATTCACCGAATCCCCGTGGTCGCCTACGATGTGGGTGCTGTGTCGGAATTGGTAGTGGCCCATCAAACAGGCTGGCTGGTTCCGGCCAATGATTCCATAAAGATGCTTGAGTCAATTTTGGAAATAACGGAGTTGAGCGAAAATTCCCTTTCCGGAATTTTGGATGCGGCCGAACAGTTTGCCCGAGAAAATCTGGAATTGAAACGGGTTGCCATGCAATACGAGGGGTTTTATTCACGATTGCTTTTTGTAGACAAAACATAATCCGGATACCATTGAGAATAATTCAACTCATTACCAGAAAGCAGAGAAGGGGAGCGGAGATTTTTGCTTGTCAGCTAGGCTCCGCCCTAAAGGCCAAAGGACATGAAGTGCAAGTGCTGAGCTTGTTTGATGGAAGTGGGGACTTGCCTTTTGACGGTGAGGTGAAGCGTATTCATGCGGATCCCAAAAAGCGTTTTTATGATTGGAAATCCTGGAAAAAACTGGCTGAGTTTGTCCGGGACTTTCAACCAGACATCATTCAGGCCAATGCCTCCGAGACACTGAAGTTTGCGGTACTTTCTCAATTGATATTTGGTTGGAAAGTTCCAATCGTTTACAGAAATGCCAATCAGATCAGTGGATTTCTAAGGAATGGATTTCAGAAAACCTGGAACAGATTGCTATTGGAAAGGGTGGCCGGAATTGCCTCTGTATCAGAAGCCTCGGCGAGTGATGTTCTTCAGACCTTTCAATTGAAAAGTAAACCGATTCGGGTGATTCCGATTGGAATTGATTCCCTTGAGATTGATCAAAAGCGAGGGGAAGAAGCCAACCTGAAACTTCCAGAAACTTTCCTGATTCAAATCGGGGGTTGGGTTCCGGAAAAGGATCCGCTGGGGATGATTGGTGTTTTTGAAAGACTCGCTGCGGATTTGCCTGATCTGCATTTGGTTTTTATGGGGTCAGGATCTTTGGAAAAAGAAATGAGGCAAAGAATCCAGAAATCTGATTTTTTGGAAAGGATTCACCTAAACCCAAATCAAGCCAATATCTTCCCGATTTTAAGCAAGGCAAGGGCCTTGGTGATGCCGAGCAAGATTGAAGGCTTGCCCGGGGTGATTTTGGAAGCCATGTATTGCGGAGTTCCGGTGATCGCCTACGATGTGGGCGGGATCGGAGAAGTTCTCCAAACCCGAAAGACAGGTTTCCTTGTTCCTAAGAATGATACATCTGCATTTGGTCAAGCCATTCACGGCGTATTGAATCATGATCATCCTTCCCTCACTCAAATCCTTCAGAATGCCAAAATCCTTGTCGAGGAGCAGTATACGATCCAAAAAGTGACGGATCGTTTTGAATATTTTTATAGGGAAGTCGCCAATAGTTTTGAGGATCGGAGGAAAAAGTAAATAGCGCTCTTCCTTCCGCCAATTTTCACAATCCAATCTCGCCCTTTTCAGGGCTTTTTTTATGTCCAAGCCATTGCGCTGTTCGGGAGGTACAATCTTGAACCCAAAATATGCATTAGGCTTCTTAGGAGATTGAAACCGAAAGAAAATCAGACAATTTGGAGACCAATTCCTGATACCGATATGGTGAAGTCAAGAAAAGACAGGAACTGGCTAATAATCAGGTAAATACAGTGTTAAATGGCATTCGAAATTCATAAAACAGGTTGAACAGCCTTCTCTCTTTGGGTGCCGCTAACCACAGCCCTGCTATTTCTCAACTTTGGTACAGAGGGGTATGGCTTTGGTCGCTAAGGACATGGGTATGGTCCCTCTTCCGAGTGGTGAATTTCTATGCTTTTCAGGGATCCTTCTGTGGAAAATAGCATGGTGAACCCATGGGGTAAAGAATGTGATAGTAAGACACTTGTCGATCAGGACGCCAAAAAACAATCCTCCAAGCCGAAAGCCTCACTTTCTCTTAAGGCATTCATTTCTCCATTGACCTCCTGAAAGAAACGAATACCAACGATCATGAAAACCAATTGTCCGGCATGCAGTTTCTCCTCAGGATGAAATTCCACTTTACCCAAATGGCCTGTTTCAATGCCGACAGGTAAATAGGGGATATTCTCCGCCAAAAGAATAAACTCCGCCAATCCATCCTCCTCCAAACCCACCATTGCAATCCGGATTTGAGAGTGGCTTGCTGCTTTCGGAACAGCTACCGTTGTTCCCATTTCAGAAAAATCCACTGTATAGCTTTTTTGGAATTCGTCAAAATGAAGATGGGGAACCCCGCCGAGGATGTCCTTCAAAACTTCCGTCCCAAACCTAAAGCCCTTCATTAAGTCGAGGTTGCCAAACGAGATTTTTCTTTCCCCCGGGCCATGGGTGGGGTCTGTCCGCAGCACCTTTTGAAAATGGGCAGTCATCCTGCTTGGCAGATAGCCTTTATCCATTTCAAACATTAGGGGCAGGATTTTTCTCCTCAATCTGGAACTCACGCGCGACGCCTGACCAAATTCCTGCCCAGCCCTCCGCGATCCCTCAAAATTTTTGGAAGTTTTGAATGTCTTCTTGCTGATTCCAGGTGTTTTCCGGGCAAAATAGGTCCCGTCCTTCCGCATATAAAATGTGACACCCCCTACACTTCCGGTTAACTTGATGATACCTGCTTGTCTGGCCATGCTGATCTGGTTTTGCTGGGTAAAAAATTAGCCTTCAATATAAAAAAAATTCACGGTTCACTAATAGGAAAGCCACATTAAAACCGCATCAACTCCGTGTTAAGTCCGTGATTTTATAAGGATTGACACCCGGTCTTGGTGCTAGACGGATATGGCTTTGGTGTAGCCAAGGTTTATAGGAATGGTTCCTTATTCGAGATGCAACTTTTTATCCCAATACAGTCCGGAATATTCCTTCAGTTTTTCAAGTTCCAATGCCAATAGTATGAAGTCCTGTTTCATCAGGTTTATTTGTGCTTCAATTTGGCCGTGCATATTGGCTCTGTTTGTAAATTGTTCGACAGTGTATTTCCCAGCCTCTCCAAAAAATAGCGCGCATCCTATTTGAAATGCTGCCAATCAAAGCTTATTTTCGTTCCTCCAATATTCTTTTAATCGAGTCATTCATCTGCATCATCGTCTCCATCATTTTCATCATGACCTCCGTTTGTTTATCATTGATATTGTTGGTGTTATTACTTGAATTTATTGAGAATGGAGAATTTGTCAAGTTTTCAATGACGTAACCTGGATTGGCGGTAACGATCTGAAGGGGATCCACATTTAAAAATTCAGCAACTTTTTGGATCAGATCAATGGTGATTTTGCTTTCCCCTCTTTCATATTTGGTATAGGTCGCCTCCTTGATGCCAAGATGTTCAGCGACTTCCATGGCCTTTCTGTCACGCAACTTTCGAAACGTGGACAGATTCCTGCCGATGTTTTTGTTTTCCAAAACAGTAAACCCGTTGTCTTCTTTCTCCTGCATAATCTTTTATTTCTACTAATTTAATGCCTTATCCGTAATAATTCAATCAAATCAGACGGACTTTTTGGAATAATTTTTAAAACAAGATTAAAAATGAACTCAAACTACTTTGAGCAATGGCTAAACTACTCACGGATAAGTTAATTTCATAAAATATTATTTAGAATTGTACATGAGATTTTTATTAAGGATTCGGACGCAAATGAATGGGCTACCCAAAGACCAAAATAGGCAAAAGTTTGGCTTCATTTTGACCACAATTGACTTCTCTAGGAATCTTTCTCTATTCGAAATCCAGAAAAATTTAATCAAGTCCCCAGACTGATACTATTGTATTGAGTTGGTTGAGTTGAATATAATTTAACAAAATCAATCCTCATTCATCCTACCCACGAGACAAGGCAGTTGAGTTCCTCACGAAAAACTAAAGCTATATCCCTTGTAGCTGTCCTTGCACCCGTAAAGCAATCCTACCTCCGCTGCAGCGCAGACCGAAGGCTTTACACCCAAAATCAATCTTAAAACAGACACAAATGCTTGGACGTCAGACGGTTTTTCGTCCATTTTCCAGCTTTATGTGTCACTTCGAAAGATGCCATGAAAAAAAGAACCATTCAGTTCTTAAGGGAACTCCTATGCCATTTCTGTTTGCCCTTTGTCCACAGGGAGCCTTGCCCGGACGATCCGTATAGCGCCTTTTACTTCATTTCGACAGTTGGACTTTTTCCGATGGAAAACCGTATGCAGGTTTATTGGATAGGGGACTTCCCCGAAAAGAGATCTCTGTATCAATCAGATGGAAATACAGCCCCATACTTGACATACGGTGGATTTCCGGGTTCATTTGTCCTCCCAACCAAGACCATCAAGCAAATCCAGAAGAACCTGATCAAATCCCCGGATTGATTTTTTAAGGGAGGCGGTACCACCTCTTTTTGAATGGGTATTAAGTTTTGGCAGGTCAGAAATCCCATTTTCTCAAACCTTTTCCTTGTAATCAAGCATCCTGCCCAAGCCAAGCCGACAGCCATTCGAGACTTGCAACCACTCCCTGAAAAGGGGGAGGCTGTGCCTTCGAACAGCGCACATCATTTCCAAAACTTTACGAATCCCCACCATGAAAAAAGCAATCCAAAACTGCTTCCTGGCACTCCTATGCCTATACCGAAGCCAAACCTCATATACCCCTTCAAGGGGCCACAGGCTAACCGACCTCAGGGCCGTGACCTACATCGGCAGGCGGGTTCCCTGCTTGCTGCGGATTCTCCACCACATCGCCAAAGGGATGGCCCTGCTGGCGAAGGCAATGCAAGCCACAAGGATACAATCCAGGCAATTCCTGAAAGCAGTCGCAAGCGATTTGTTCTCCCAGCCCTCACCGGCAAACGCAAGCCCTTCCAAAAGGCAATGGACCACGTTTTCCAGAACCTCTAAAGTCCCCTTCGGGCGGATACCATGCCCCAATCCACATTTGGAGGATCAACAAAAAGAAAGTGCAGGAAACTCAAATCCAAAGCATCCGGATCCCAGGGACGGTCATCAATCCATTAAAATCCCCTTTCAAAAACACCTTTCCGCTTCCATTCCACAGCATTTAAACTAAACTCCTTACACGATGAAAACATATACCTTCTTTTTTATCCTGGCCTCCCTGTTCGTGTTCACAGGCCAGTCCATTGCCCAGCAAAAAGTTGCTGTTCACCCAGGGGCGGAGTCTGCGGACTCCGTACCCACTGGGGTGGGGGAGTTGAAAGTCGGTGATTTCCTGCCCGATCTTGAATTCACCAATGTCCTCAATTCACCGGAGGGAAAAATCAAGCTATCAGATTACCGGGGGAAGTTGTTGATACTCGACTTCTGGGCGACATGGTGTGCCCCTTGCGTTTCTTCCTTTCCCAAGCTGGACAGTTTGAATGCAGCCATGGGAAATGAACTTGCCGTCATTCCGGTAACCTACCAATCTGGTGAAGAGGTTGAAAAGCTATTTTCTCGGGCATCGAAGCTTTCGGAAATCAAGATGCCCATGGTGGTGGGTGACAATACACTCAGGTTGTTATTCCCCCACAAAACCTTACCCCACTATGTATGGATTGACCCCCAGGGATTGGTAATAGCAACCACATTTGAAAGTGAGCTCACCGAACACAACATCAGGAAATATTTGGATGAAAAATCTTTAGAACTGGTATATAAACAGGATATCCTCACGGAATATGATGAGAATCAAAAGTTGCTAACAGAAAACACACAGATTATTGACAAACCCCTGCTGTACCAATCTGCACTTATGGACAGGATCGAAGGGATTTCATCCGGCTATAAGGTAAAGCCCGATGTTGAAGGGGAAGAAATGAGAATTCTTCTGACAAACACGGGGATATTGACGCACCTAAAATTGGCCTATGGTGAAGGTAAGTTTGCCTTTATGAACAACAGCATAATTCTCGAAGTTGCCGAACCCGAAAAACTGGTTACCGATAAGACCGGAGCCGAATACAGGCAATGGGCTCAGGATGGCAATACCTTCTGCTATGAACTCATTGTTCCGTCCCATCTGAAACAGGACAGCTATAAATTTTTTCAACAGGATATGGAAAGGCTTTTTCCATATAATGTAAGGGTGGAGAAGAAGTTAAGGCCGGTATGGGCGCTTCAATATTCCCCGGGTCGAGTTCCCCTGAAGTCCAAAGGAGGTCCCTCTTCATTTGAATTCACCGGTCAATCGGGACGGCTTTCCAATCATTCGCTGGCAATGTTCATTGCAAACCTCAATTTCAAATACCTCCAACACGATGAAAGACCCATCGTCAACAAAACGGGAATAGATTATCTGGTGGACCTGGATTTTACAGCTGATCTAACAGATGTAACGGAAATCAACAAAGCAATTGCACCCTATGGTCTGGAGCTGCTCAAAGACCTTCAGCCCATTGAAATTCTTATAATCAATGACAACCCTCAAACTTCAATCAAATGAAACAAATCCTCTACGCAATTTTGGTTTTAAGCACCCATTTTTTTTATGGGTCATTGCAGGCACAGACTTTACCGCTTGTAGGTAAGGTGATTACGGAAGATACACTGGAACCACTCACCGGTGCCACGGTGATCATCAAAGGCATGTCGGTGGGTGTGGTGACAGGAAATAATGGAGAATTCAGTATCCCTCTTGGAAACGGGAATTATACAGTGGTGATTTCCTATATAGGTTTTGAAAGCCGGGAATTACAAATCAACCATCCCTCGGAAAAATTACAGACGATTTATTTGGTGCCCTCCGGTATCGGACTGGATGGAGTAGAGGTGTACTCCACAGGATATCAAAAATTACCCAGGGAAAGGGCAACAGGTTCCTTTGTTCAGATAGACAATGAATTGGTCAACAGAAGGGTGGGGACCAACATTATCGATAGGCTGGAAGATATTACCCCCGGACTTATATTCAACCGAACCAATGTAAACCGCCCCCTGGACATTACCATCAGGGGAAACAGTACGATTTTCGGCAATAGCCGACCCCTCATCATTATCGATAATTTCCCCTTTGATGGCGATTTGTCAGCACTGAATCCCAATGATGTTGAAAATATAACTGTTTTGAAAGATGCAGCTGCAGCTTCTATCTGGGGTGTGAGGGCTGCCAACGGAGTAATTGTCATCACCACAAAGAGCGGTAAGACAGACCAACCCACCCAGATTTCATTCAACACCAATTTTACGGTGACACAAAGCCCGGATTTGTTCTATTTGCCCAGGATGGGTTCAGGTGACGTGCTGGAAGTGGAAAATATCCTGTTCGAAAGGGGTTTCTATCAGGCTCAGGAGAACAGCTTAAACCGCCAGCCGCTATCCCTTGGGGTAGAAACGCTGATCGGTCTGAGAGATGGTGGATTAACTCCTGAACAGGCCCAGCAGGTCTTCAATGGTTTGAGGAGTAACGATTTAAGAAGGGATATTGGGAATGAACTTTACAACAATTCCTTCAATCAACAGTATGCTTTTCAGGCAAAGGGAGGGGGAAGGAACAGCCGCTATTTTTACTCCCTGGGATGGGACAAAAACATGGAATCCCTTAAGCTGAACGCACTCAACAGAATTACCCTCAATGCCAGACAGATTTTTGATATTGGTGATAAATGGGAATTTGATGCTGGGGTTTATCTGACACATACCGGTACTGACAGGGCCAATCTGGGTGTTCAGAATCTAGAAATGGCTCCCGGCAGGCCACTTCCTGTTTACTATAGTTTAAGGGATGAAAATGGATTTCCCACGGCCACACCCAAAAATTACCGGCAGGGATTTACAAATTCGGCGGAAGGCACGGGACTTTTGAATTGGGATTTTGTACCCTTAAACGATCTTGGATCCCACGACGTGGTTTCAAAAACGCTGGATTTGAGAATGAATACAGGAATCAGGTACAAAATTTTGGATGGGCTTGACGCCGGAATCTCCTATCAGTATTGGCAGGCATCATCCGTCTCGGAAAACCACCGGCCCCTGGAGTCCTTTTTTTCGAGAAACCTGATCAACATGTACACAGAAATTTTACCGAATGGCAACCTGCAAAGGGCCATTCCTTTGGGAGGGATTGCTGACTTTGGAAACCAATCCACGTTTTCACACAGCCTGAGGTTTCAGACCAATTATCAAAAAAATTGGAAAAGAAACCAGATTGCAGCTTTAGGCGGGGCCGAAATGAAAAGCATGGATGCAAATTCCATGTCGAACAGAATTTATGGTTATACAAAAGACAATGCCACTAACCTTCCGGTGGATTATGTGTCATTTTTCCGGAATTATGCAGTTCCTGCTCAGCAATTAAGGGTCCCCTATAATACAGGAATCAGTTCTCAATATGACAGGTTTTTATCCTTTTTCGGAAACGCCTCCTATACCAGGGACAACAAATACACTGTTTCTGCCAGCATCAGAAAAGACCAGTCAAATATCTTTGGAGTAAACCAAAATTTAAAGGGCGTACCGTTATTTTCCTTGGGCTCCTCATGGACCATCTCAGAGGAATCATTTTATAATCTGTCTTGGCTGCCCTACAGCAAACTCAGGGCAACCTATGGCTATAACGGAAATGTTGACAATTCCCTTTCAGCATTGGCGGTAGCCGGATTTAATGGAGTCAATAGGTTAGGCCTTCCAAGGGGAGTAATAATCAATCCGCCCAACCCGCAGCTCGGTTGGGAAAAAGTGGGGGTTTTCAACGTAGGATATGATTTTGGTGCCAGGGATGACATTTTCAGTGGCAGTATTGAGTTTTACCGGAAAAATGCCCGGGATCTGATCGGTACCACCAACTACCCTCCCTCCTCAGGGGTTTCACAGTTCCGCGGCAACTTTGCCGCCACAAGGGTGACAGGAATGGATCTCGTGCTGTCAGGCTGGATTCTCAGAAAAGGTTTAAGATGGAAATCCGACTTTTTCTACAGCCATTTAAAGGAAAAGGTGGTTGCCTATGAAGCCAAAGGGACAGCTTTTGCCTATGCCCAACAAGGTGGGGGTCAGGGAATATTTAATCCGGTACCTTTTGAAGGGAGGCCACTTTATGCCATTTACAGTTTTCCTTTTGCGGGGCTGGACCCAGCCAACGGAGATCCACTTGGCTTGATTGAAGGTATGCCATCGAACAATTACCCAAGCATTCTCTCGGGAACAGAACCTGAAGACATGATTTACCATGGACCTGCCAGGCCGGTTTCTTTTGGGGCATTCAGAAATACTTTTATCTGGAAGGGTTTTAATTTATCAGTCAACATAAGTTACAGACTTGGATATTATTACAGGCGAAATTCGGTCAATTACACCACGGTTCTCCAGGGAATTGAGGACCATGGAGATTTCGCGCTGAGATGGAGGCAGCCCGGTGATGAGGGCATTACAAACGTACCTTCTATGCCCGCAGCCATAAACTTCAACAGGGATAATTTCAACCTGTTTTCCGAAAGCCTGGTGGAAAGGGGAGACCATATCAGACTCCAGGATATACGGATCGGATATACATTGGACAGATCAAAATTTCCCAATCTCCCGTTTCGGACAGCCGAAGTGTATGGTTATGCCAATAACATAGGCATAATTTGGAAAGCATCCAATGATGTGCTTGACCCGGATTTCCGAACCCAGAATCCACTAAAAAGCATTGCCCTGGGGCTCCGCATCGAACTCTAACCCAACAATCCCCAGAAATGTCCCGATAGCGGGATTCAAAATACTCCCTGTCCGTCTTACTTATGTATAACCATGCTAAACTAGGGTTGCAGTGTCCTTATCGCTGCGGCGGACAGGGTTTTTTGAAAAACAAGAGGTGATTATCTCCAAATACCTATCCAGTACAAAATACCCCATGCCAAATACCACAAAAAAAAGGCCTGCCGTCCAATTCCTCATAAGGTTTTTAGTTGACGATAAACCAGAATGTAGCTTTCGGAATCACAGACGGTGACGATTCTACGCGGCAGGACGGCCGGTGAAATTGCACCGGCCACCTTTTGATTCATTTAAAATTAACTATAATCTAAAATTACACTCCCATGAAGAATTCACAGTACATTTTATTGATTATGATAATGCTATCAGGTTGTAGCGATTATTTAGACCAGAAGCCGAATCAATCTTTGGTCATACCCAAAAGTCTTGCTGATTTCAGGGCTTTGTTGGACAATGACATTCAAACATTCAATACAGTGCCAGGAGGGCTGGTTTTTGCTTCAGACGAACTGAAAATAACCGAACAGGGATTGAATTCACTGTCCAACATTACCAGGGAATATTATCTGTGGGACAGGGATGCCTTTCTGGCAACCGAATTTGTAGGTGACTGGAACAGGCCTTATGGACAGGTTTTTGTTTCAAATATTGTCCTGGAAGGATTGGAAAAATTCGGTGAGGCCGAAAGGTCAGGCGAATGGCATGAGGTGAGGGGGCAGGCGCTGTTTTCCAGGGCCTTTGCGATTTATAACCTCCTTCAGCTTTTTGCGGCACCCTATGATTCTTCAAAATCAGACAGTGATTTAGGGCTTCCCTACCCGAATTCTTCTGATATAACCCTTCGGTTTGACAGAGAAACAGTTGCGGTTTCCTATGGGAAAATCATCCGGGATTTAATTGAGTGCGAAAAACATCTGCCCGAAACAATCGAATACGCATCCAGGCCAAGCAAGGCTGCGGCGAACATGATGTTGGCAAAAATTTACCTGAATATGTCTGATTTTGAAAATGTCAAACTATATGCCAACAAAGCAATCGGTCTAAAAAGTGATCTTATGGATTATAACATGCTTGATCCAAAATTAATCAGACCATTTCCCGAATTCAATGTTGAAATAATATACAATGCATCTCAACTGTCGATCGGACAGACTTCAACCCAGATTTTCTTTGATGATTTGTTCTTGGATTTATATGGGGAAAATGATCTAAGACCCAAGCTTTTCTTCCTCACGAATGGATTCGGACTCGTAAATTTCAAAGGGTCTTACTCCGCGGGGAACTTTGGTGGATTGGCGGTGGATGAGTTGTACTTTATTCTTGCTGAAGCTGAATTGAGAACCGGTCAGGTGGAGCAGGCAGCTTCAACATTAAATGTTTTATTGAAAACCAGATTCCATGGAGAAGAATATTCTCCCGTTATTTTTGAGGATCAATTGGATGCTCTAAAAACATTGCACCGTGAAAAACTCAAACAGTTGGTTTTTAGGGGAACAAGGTGGTCCGATCTCCGAAGACTCAAATCAGAAGGTGATTTATCGGGTGATTTAGTTAAAAATGTAGGTGGGAAGGAGTTTACGTTAAATTCAAATGATCCTCGTTGGACCTATCCCATTCCGTTTGGTGAAATTTCCAATCACCCCATTCCCCAAAATCCCAAATGATAATACAATGGGATTAAAAAAAAGGGTAAATCCAATAGACTTACCCTTTTTAATATTCAATTCAAAACACATTAATTTGGTCTATATGTGCCCTCTATTAATGTCCCTGGAATTACATTGTCCATGTCAGGGATGTCATTCTGGAATTTCGCCACACAAGTATTTTGGGAATCCTCACAGGCATAGGTGGATGGTCCTGGTGGTTGATCCGGAATAGGCACCCAAGTTCCATTTAAATTGCCAAACAATTGATTGTTACTTTCAACTTTAGGCTCGGTAAAAGCAAAAGCAAATACCGCAGCCAACATCAATACGCCTCCCCGTAGGAGGACTTTCATTTGATTTTTCATAACTTTAAAGCGTTAAATGTGTAATTTATCTCCGGTCGTTTTGGCCTGCATGCCTTCCGAGAGGGACGGCCGGATTTTTTTGCCCCCTGCTGTTGCCGGGAAGCCACCTGGTAGCTTCACCGGCCTGTTATGTTTTTTTCACCCAATTAAATAGCTCCATCCAACCCCTCATCGTTCCCCCTTCCCGTAAAAACTTCCCGTCCTCCGTCCTCCGTCTCCCGTCTCCCGTCCAAACTTCCAACTTCCAAACTCCCACTTCCCACTTCCCGTTTCCCGTCTTCCGTCTCCCGTCTCCTGTCCAAACTTCCCCCTTCCTCCCTCCACCATACCCCAAATCCCGCCAAACCCAAAAAGACAAGATTAAACAACAGATGCTGCCCCCATCCCAAGCTGCCGATAACACCCCCACAGTTACAGGGAATCCGTCCAAAAATACCGGTCATCACCACGGCCACATAGATGGAAAACAGGGACAGGAGCACCAGACTGATCAAAAAGCCCATTCTGCGCCAACGTGGGATGACTAGCATTCCTGCAACGATCAGTTCCAGTAAGGGTAGGCCATAGAGCAAGCCTTCCGCCATCCAAGCCGGAAAAATCTGGTTATACAGCCCGTTTCGGGTACCATGCCAATCATAGACTTTGCTGATCGCGGTATAGCCGAACAGCAGTGCAAGTAGGAGGGACGCTAGCTCGGTAAGAAGGAGTTGTATATTTTTCATCTTCATCGGTTTTGTCGGCCAAGGAACACCCCAGAAACTTGCAGTGGTGGCCTGGAATCCATAAATTTTAAGTAAGATACCGGCTTCCAAATCCCCGCTCAAACGACGGAGGGAAACTATCTGCCAAATTCTTCCTTTTGGACAAATGGTTGACGAATTTGGGTTTTATTCTTCGCCATGGATTCAAAAGTTCGGGTATTCTTCTGATAGCCATGGTGTATTGCAAAACATCGGAGTTTTATCATGAATGCATTCTCAGTTTTATCCTCCTTATGCAATGGATTTCTCCTCAAAATCCCCCATTAATTTTTTAGGTTGTCCCATTTTCATGCACCCAATCAAAAATTCCTGCCCAAGAATTGACTTTCAGCCAAACCTTCTTTTCATTGAAGCAACATTGGCCGAACAAAAGTATGGATTTGTATAGACGAAGATTACAGGTAAAAAAATATGCCTTCCAAAACGACCTTTTCTTTGGAGAATATTTTCATGAAATTTTATTATTGCTATCCGAGTAAATTCTAAAACTAGGGAAAAAGCCTTCTGGTTTTCAAATTAAGGGAGATTTTTTCGATTTTGAAAAATACACCCTGTTTTAAACTGAACAATTCAAATTGTACTATTTTCAGATACCTGTCCAAACCTGATAATCTGCCTGATCTGATCAGCTTTATCAGGGAAATGTAGGAGCACATGTTTATCGCCGCCATGTTTACAATGATCACAAACTGCTCAACTTCTTTGCACTGTCTGTGAATTACCGAAAACAAAAAATTGGCTACCAAAGCAACCAACATCTGCGTTTTTATCCCCTCCAAGCTGTCCGATATTGTCCAATAGATCATTTTGTGTTTGGTTACAAAGACTGAACATATCTTCCTCTAATGAGTCCTTTCTATTCAAATATGTTAGTCAGTAAACATGCTTTGAGAATTTATCCCGTATGGGCATTACTGTATTTCCTGCTCTTTACATTTTCTATTTTGGGTGGAAAAGGGTGGGGGAATTGACCCAATTGAAATGTCTACTGTATGACCTAAAAAAAATACTGAGGCAGAAAATTATAATTTATCTTAATTTTACGTTCAAAAATTCAATTTCCAAAATGGTTAGATGTTTGAAGGAAAGATCTTTACGTTGATTTTTCCTTTCTCAGGTAGTCAAGGAAAATGTGCATTGACAATGTTGTCAATTATTCGAAACTTGTTCCAAAACTTCCGCCGCTATTATATATCAATTTAAAACCTAATTTTTTGTTTTCCCTCTGATAACATAAAGGATGAATTTCCTTCTGCGATTTCTTGTAACACAATTTTTTATTTTGAGTATGAGAATTTTATGCAAATTAAAAATTATTAGTTTAACACCGGATAGTTATTTTTACTATTTACGAATTGAAGAAAACGTATTTTGGTTTATTGGGGTAAATGCCGGGGATAAATAAAAAATCTGATAAGAAAATAGTGCGGAAATTGAATGATTTTACCATTTATTGACTTTTTGAATAAGCTTTTGGGACTGAGTCCATTAGAGTAAAATGAACTTTTTAGCTCAACTCTTTAATATTTTTTTTCAATGAAATAAATTATTAAAAATATACAACTTATAAATCTTAATAAACGTTAAAATTGAACAATACATTATTAAAATATAATTATAGAAAATTTACATTTATCATTTAATTCACCTATTTTCATCAAAAATCACCATGAAAAGAAAACAAGATTTCCGCATTTTGACAGGGATTGGAATTGCCATCCTCCTAATGATTGCTGCACCACAAGTTTATGGCCAAAGCAACAATCCTGGGCCACGAATAGGAATTAAAGGTGGGGCAAACCTATCTCAATTCTTTGTTGATCAACCCACAGTTGAGGATGAAAACATGAAATTAGGATTGCATTTTGGTATTTTTACTAAAATTCCTGTTAACAATTTTCTAGCTTTCCAACCCGAGTTGTTATACACCAATGTAGGATCGAAAGTTTCCTATGGAGGAAGTACAGTTGAGAATATATTAGGAATTAGAGAAGGAGAAGTTAGATTTAACTTAAACTATATTCAGCTGCCATTGGCTTTAGCAATAAATGTTGGCCCATTGAATATCCATGCAGGACCTTATCTTTCGTATTTGGTCTCTTCCAATGTCAAAAATCTAAGAACTTCTGATCTTACCACCATCAATACGATTGAGTTAAACAAGGATGATTTCAATACAATTGATTATGGTTTGTTAGCGGGAGTAGGTTTTGATGTGCAGAATGTAACTATCGGTGCGAGATACAATTATGGATTGCGTCAAGTAGGCAAAGATGGAATGGCTAGAAACCTAACCAACAATTCCAAAAATTCAGTCGCCCAATTATTTATTGGGTTCGGGTTTTAATATTTTTTACCTGCTTAAAATTGTTTTGATTCTTGAATCAATAATATAAATCTCAATTAGGATTTATATACACCCAATTTTCTATGGATATTCCTGGAGAATTGGGTTTTTTTATGGGAGAATTGATTTGTGTTTTAGAAATGGTCTTGATTGATTTTGGTTTTACATACAAGTAACCTAATACTTTTGACAACTTACTTTGTCGATAAATTTCTCCATAAATATCGGCGTACTGATGCTTTTATTTTGGTAGCGGAAGGGATAAAATACAGAATCTATTTATGGATGCCTGATGTGATAGGTTCGAAGAAAGTGCCATTTTTTAGACAGTTCTGAAAAGCGCATCCTTTGCGTAAAAACCCTGCTTTTTCCTTTTATTTCCCGCTGTTTTTGAGAGGAGATTGACAAGCCCAGATCCTGCAGGATTGTCAATCCTGGTATTAATTACCTCCCCATTTCCCCACATTTTTTCTCCCTTATTTTCCTGATTTGTCAAGAGTGTCAGAAAAAACACTAATTTTCGGCACCCAAATCAAAGCATGCCAACTAGAAAAATAAGAATTCTTCACCTGATCAAGTCACTTGGTCGGGGCGGAGCCGAAAAACTGATTCCCGAAACCGCCGCACTTCACGACAAAGAACGATTTGAGTTTTTCTGTCTGTATTTTTTTCATACGCCGAAAAACATCGTCGATGAACTCGAAGACATAGGCATCCAAGTGACCTTAATCCCCTCCAGCAACCTGGCCTTGTTCTTCCAGATATCCAAAGTCCGTCAGTATGTCCTTGAAAACAAAATTGACATTATCCACAGCCATTTGCCCTGGGCAGGTATTTTGGGGCGCTTGGTGGGACGTAAATTGGGAATCCCCATTGTTTATACCGAACACAATACTTGGGACCGCTACAATAAATTCTCCTATTGGGGCAACAGGCTGACCTTTAAGATGCAGGATGTCGCCATTGCGGTTTCCAACGAAGTGGCCCTTTCCATGCGCCTGAATTCGATGTTGAATCCCTTGAAGTTACATGCCCGTCTGAAGGTCAAGACCATCGTAAACGGCGTGAACACCGATAATTTCCAAATGGACAAGCTGCTTGGGGAAAAAATCCGGCAGGAGGAAAAGATTCCGGAGCATGCATTTGTGATCGGAAAAGTGGCCGTGTTTCGTTCACAAAAAAGGCTTTGGCTTTGGGTGGACAATGCCCTTGAAATCCTCAAGGAGGAGCCTGAGGTACATTTTCTTTTGGTGGGAGATGGGGAATGGAAAGATCGGATTCTCGCCCAGATTGCGGCCTCCGGCAAGCAGGCGAATTTCCACTTGGTGGGCGCCCAGAAAAAGGTGGTTCCTTATCTTTCGGCGATGGATCTATACATGAGTACCTCCGAGTTTGAAGGCTTGCCGATTGCCATGCTGGAAGCAATGTCCTGCCAGGTACCTGTGGTCGCTACCCAGGCAGGCGGAATAGGGGAGGTAATCAGTGATGGGGTGGAAGGATATCTCTGTGATATTGAAAACCATGCAGAACTGTCAATTTTAGCCCTGCGGATGATCCAGGATTCAGCGCGCCATGCTGCATTTTCCTCCGCTGCCAGACTCCGGGTCATCCACCATTTCAGCATGATCAAGATGGTGACCGAACTCGAAAAGATCTATGAACAGGTAATCCAAAAGAAAATCCCGACAAAATCATAAATTCCCACTTCATTCCCCCAATCAAGGAGTGAATCTCAATCCCCCAAATTTGCCTATGGTCTCTGTCTTCACAGGCCATGTTAGTTTTCCGTCGGGTGTGGAATCATCACCACAAATACTACCTACTTGCCTTGGCGAAAAACCTTCGGAATCATAAAAAACCGCAATAAGTAAAGCGTGTAGATAAGGAAACGATACCTTCGCACCAATCTTCCTCCGGATAAAAGGACGGCCTATATATCCACTCATTTTTAGCTCTCAGAAGCCAGACAAAAATCAAATTGGAAGGAAATCAATTTTCCGAAAATACACGTCCCAATTTGAAGAAGAGATATCAGCCTTGATTTTTTGGTTCCTTTTTGATCAAGCAAAAAGGGACAAAGGAAAAAAATTTGCGATTAATGTCAAAAACCTGCTTTGGCGAAAACCCTTCGGAATTCAATTTTTTTCTTTAGCCAAAGACAAACGACTGTGTTTATAATTCCGGGGATTAAAATCCCCGGTT
>NZ_KB906709.1 GCF_000381545.1 Rhodonellum psychrophilum GCM71 = DSM 17998
CGAATCCTGCCAAAAACCGCAGATATATAGGCCGTCCTTTTATCCGGAGGAAGGTTCGTGCGAAGGTGTCGTTTTCTTCCGGTTAACCGTGGTCTATGTCCTCACAGACCACTCCTTCCTTGCCGGCCTGGTCCAATGTCCTCCCCCCTCGTCCTTAGCAAGTCTAGTAGCTACCCAAACTTCATTCATGATATTCCTAATCAAAAGACTCCTCTCGAAAAAGGGCAGCGCCCTGACATATTGGTAGACAAGGGTTTTAACCCTTGGATATATGATGTCGAGTGGTTGTTTGTCTTTGGCTAAAGAAAATGATTGAATCCCGAAGGTTTTTCGCCAATGCAAGTAGTGGTTGTTTGCGAAAATTTTTGTTCTCTTCCCAAAACCTTGCATCAAACAATTCAAAAACCCAAACAAATCCCAAAAAACCCAAACAAATCCCAAAAACCCAAACAAATCCCAAAAACTGCAAATCATTGCATGGCCGACATTCCTGAAGGGAATGAATTTGATTTTGCCCGTTTGCAATGTGCTGGATAAGATGATCAATGGATTCAGCACAACCCTCAACGGGTTGAATTTCCATTTCATAATCAACCCAACCAACCGAAAACAATCACATTCTCAATATTCCCTAATTTTAATTTGCCTATTCTTCTCGGTTTTTTTAAATTTAAATAGCAACAAATCATAAGGTTATGAAAATCGTCAAAAGTACTTTGCCCGTATTTTTCATATTTGTCTTGGCTTCATTTACTTTCTTCCACCATGGATGGGCCAACTATGACCAGACGAAAGTCCATGATTTCAATTCCACCATCGAGGAATCCATATATGAAAATCCGCATGTTTTGGTCAAGGTGAAATATCAGGAAGAAATATGGACGGTTTTTCTTGCCCCCATAAGTCGCATGACTGATAGGGGTGTATCGGCTGAGGCGATCAAAAAAGGAGCAGCGGTAAGGCTGGTCGCTTATCCCCATAAAACAGAAAAAGGGGAAATGCGTGCCGAAAGAATTTTCATCAACGGCAAAAAACATGAATTGCGGTAGGCATGCAGGTGTGGCTTGAATGGCTGGAAAACACTTCCATCGCGCTGAGTATCCGTCAGTCTTTGTGGCTTTATCCAACCTTGGAAATCGTTCACATTCTAGGGATTGTACTTCTTGTTGGAGCTGCTTTTATGTTTGATTTGCGTCTTTTGGGATTTTCCAAAGAGCTGTCTGTTGGGGGATTGTCAAGGCATTTATTGCCATGGTCCCAAAAAGGATTGTATCTGATTTTTCCCTCAGGGATTTTGCTCTTTATGACCAATGCCAAATCTTTGGCCATAAACCCAATTTTCTGGCTCAAAATGGGTTTGTTGGTGATTGCGGGGATCAATGTCCTGATTTTTCACCGATTCATTTTCAATAAAATCATCCATTTGGAGAAATCGCATTTATTGCCAAATGATGCCAAAATTGCTGCAGGTGTTTCCATACTGGTTTGGATTGCCATTATTGCTTGCGGTCGATGGTTGGCTTATTGAGGGCCATAATCCTAAAATTGAATTCCTAACCTAAACCCCATGAAAAATGCATGAAATTTCAGAATACATCGAGAATCCCAATCTTGGGCTGATAGATGCCTTTCAGTTGGAATCTTTTCGGGAGTTCATGGAAGAGTCTGATATAGAACTAGTCGTTGTCGATAGGGGGGATGGCACACAGGCGCATATCCAAGCCCTTTCCCTGCGATCCGTAAATCAAGTGCTCAGAAGAATCATAAAAAGGTGTGAAGAAAGTGGAGTTGATTTAAAGAAATGGATCTGCGATAAAGACGAATTTGACCTTTGCGGAAAACTTGATTTACCGATTGGCGAAAGAATGAGGCAATTGGATGAATTTTTTAGATATAAAAGGGCCCAGGCAGCAATCATTGTAGTGGACGTTTTACTGGCCATTTTGGCACCACCCACCTTTGGTTTGTTTTTAACTTTGCTGGCTGTGCTGGGTTGGCTCAATAATTATTTCCTTGAATTGTGTGACTGCTCCAATAGGGTGTGAAAAATTACATTTAGGGATTTGAAATACAGAATCAACTATTGAGGACTCCGAAACCTTTGCCTTACCGTGGTTTGTATTTTTACTCTGT
The DNA here is from genome assembly GCF_000381545.1 of Rhodonellum psychrophilum GCM71 = DSM 17998. Classification (GTDB taxonomy): domain Bacteria; phylum Bacteroidota; class Bacteroidia; order Cytophagales; family Cyclobacteriaceae; genus Rhodonellum; species Rhodonellum psychrophilum. The sequence continues at coordinate 2,134 of NZ_KB906709.1, forward strand.
GCGCTGTGTTTCTTCGGTGGTCTGTGTCCTCACAGACCACTCCATCTTTGCCTCGGTACCTTCACCTTTCCTAAATGATCAGCTAAAACTAGATAAATTTCTTTTTCAAAAATTACCATATAGAAATTGAACCGTATTGGTAAAAAAGAACCGTTCCACGATTTCTTCTGCCTGAATTTCATAATTTTCCCTCCTTGTTAACCGCCTCTTTTTCAAATAACTGCCGGCAAGGTTTTTCAATTCGAGGGATAAGGGTTCCAAACCTTCAGCAGTCAATATACCGGGAAAGGGATAAATACTTCCATCAAAATCGGTCCCCAAACAGGTGTTTCCCCAAGCAAACAATCCATTTCTATCACAAACTTCCGCAAAATGCTGCAATTGGTTCCAGATAAGCAAAGCGGAATTCTGCAAATCCTCGATAGGGTTTTTGAACCTGAACAGACCTTTGATTTTTTTGATATCCACATGGATGTTCAAATCCATTTGAAAAGCAAAAAGCCCTTTGGATTCAACCAGTTTGACGATTTCCTCATCATAAAAATTCAACTCAGTAGCATTGAAAATATTCGATAGAGGAGAGGCGATTCCATTTCCCCGGATTGGACGTCCGGTTAATGCGCCATGGCTGACGATCAGAGGAATGGATTCACCGGGGAATTCTTCCTCCAACAATCGAAAATAATCCATCCTGGTCGCCAAACTCATGTGTTTGAGATCAATCAGTATCCGCCGACCACTCCTTTTGTCTAACAATTCCCTTACCACCTCACTGCCCAGATGAGTCAATCCTATACCAAGGTTTTTTTCTTGATTGACCAGTTTTCCCAATCTTTGAAGGCTCCTGGCATGTCCGCACAGGTCATTATTGAAATTATGTGCCAGCCCGATAAATAAGGGTGGAAATTCCCAGTTTTTTACCATACTGATGTTGGTGAAAACTTCCTCCCGATCCAGCTGGATTCCATATTCCTCTAAACCTGTGTTGAAGACATGCGCCCCTTCAATACTGAAGATCACGGCAATCTCATTTTCGGTATTCAAATTGTGCGTCAAATCCGCCGTGTCTTTAAGTGGGCTCCAGGCTTGAAGGACTTCATCAACCATGCTTTTTTGTCTTGAATGGATGAAAAAAAGGTATTCTCTTTTAAGGTCCTCAAAGTAGCTGGAATGCTTTTGGATATGTCTAATCCTGTTATAACCGATTTCTATTCCCCAATTCGCCAATTGTGCTGCCAAGGGAGGCGATACATAGGGGTTGTGAAAAAAACCCTTTTCAAATGGATATAAGGAAACAAAAGCGATTTTTCCCTTGGCTCTGGTCATGGTGCTCAGATCTGTCTGGGAGAACTTTGTTAGCCCGGTTTTCTCATAAATTTTGCGGGTAAAAAAATCCGGCTTTTTGGTAAACCAAACATCAGCTTTTGGATGGTCTTGGTTTGAAAAAGAATGACCAAAAGTTTTGAGATTGGGATGGCAATGGAGGTCGGTATATTTGAAATCTGCCATATCATTTTCAGTTACATATTCTCCTCCCAGATGGGATGATCCACACTGTTGCTTTTAATGAGTTGATAATGGTCACGAAAGGCTTTCCAAATGGAAATGGATTTATAGGGCAACCTTTGTTCTTGGCAAAAAAGTTTTATTTCATCGGTCACTTCTTTGGCATAGAGATAACTGATATGTGGAAACAAATGATGGGCAATATGGAAATTAAAATTGGCCATTACATATCTGGTAAACCAATTTTGTTCCACGATATCATTGGTGGTTTGGAGCTGATGCAAAAGCCAACTGCTTGGCAAAGTATGGTTGTTTCCTACCAAGGGGAATTGGTTATTGGTATTGACATGTGGTGGCAACAACACAAAAAGCGCAAAAATCCCTGCAACAAAAAACAGCAGCAATCCTGCCATAATAACCTGTAAAGCAGAAAATGGGCTGAAGAAAATGGGGATTATAAATACGTAGCCTATAAAGAGGGATTTGAACAAAAGAAGCTTCAAATATTCAATGAAGGGTATTGGGCCAAATTTCCCTTTACCCAAAGTTTGGGACAAATAATCTTTAAAATCCCGAACCAAAAACCAATTAAGAAGAAAGAAAGGGTACAAGAGAAAGATAAAATGTTGGTGTTTGGTCAACCATTTTCCTTTTTCTTCAGGATGGACCTTCAAAAATTTGCTCTTTTCGATGTCGCTGTCCCAACCAGAAACATTCGGGTAGTTGTGGTGGAAAGTGATGTGCCTTTTTTTCCACATATAACTGTTTGCACCCATCAGGTCAAAAATCTGTATGTATACATGGTTGGATAATTTTCTGGAGAACAGATTTTCGTGACAGACTTCATGAATGAGATTCAAAAAAATTATAACCAACATCAAACCCATACAGGAATATCCAAAAAGGAAAGTGGCATAATGGGAGGAGGACAATGAAAACAAATACAAACCCAAATAGAGCAGTGGTAAAAAAATGGCCTTGAATTTCAATTCCTTCTCCTTTTTTTTAAGGCCTTTTATTCTCCCCAATACCCTTGACCTTAGGTCGGCGGTCATATTGCCATCCTCCTTGTTGGATTTAAATCTGGGAAATCTTTCTCGCGATTTATTTATAGCTTCCATCTTTTCGATTTTTCTAAAAAAATACCCTTTATTTAAAACCTGCGATGCATTTAAAATCCCATTACCACCTGAAATTGCTTCATAAACAGTCTCTCTTTGCGGTTTTTGAATTCGGTATATAAGTTAAATGCCTTAACCTACCAATAGGCTGACTTTCTTGTGTTTTCCACCCCTAATGTGGAACGGAATGCATACTGCAACTTGCAATCCAAAATTGTATAAATATTTGTTTAAGCTTATTTTCAAAGAATTAAAAACTTAATTTTCCTCCAAAATCCTTGTCGTTTCAAATACAGGAGTTTGCAAATTATCAGGATTCTCTTTTTGATTGGAAGTCCTCCATTTTTCTGAACCGGGAGGGCCAAAAAGAAAATGGATTTTCGATTTGAGCGTTGGTATTTCAGGCAATTGCCTGATAATATCGATATACTCGTGCGAGATAATTTTGGCGGGATTGTGGGTATAAATATTGTGTGTGATGCCATAAATAGGCTTTTCACCTTCCGGTTCATAAGTGCCGAAAATATGATCAAAAAGGATGAGGATTCCACCCATGTTTTTGTCCAAATATTTTGGGTTGGAGCCGTGGTGGACCCTGTGGTTGGAAGGAGTATTGAAAATCAAATCAAGAAAACCGAGTTTTCCGATCCGTTCTGTATGGACAAGGATATTCCAAATGGTGGAGATGGATTCGTTGAGTAAGATCATCCATGGGGGTATTCCGATGAGACAAAGTGGGGCCCAAAAAAGAAACCGATAAAAAGTGTGGATGAAATTGACCCGGAAACCTACCGAAATATTGTAATGCAAAGAGGAATGGTGGGTGACATGTGCAGCCCAAAATAACCTTGATTTATGCCCTAAGTAATGGAAGAGGTACATGATGAAATCACAGGCAAAAAAGCCTGCAATCCATAGCCAGAGGGTAAAGTCAGGCTTGAAGAATGCAAATTCATAAACGATACTGTAGAGCCCAAATGCCACACCCTTCATAAAAAGGCCCACTGTCAGGATCATCATTCCAACAGCAAAATTGGCCAACATATCTTTTATCTCATTTTGGTGATCTTCTTTTTTCCAGGTGAGATACAGCTCTACCAGAAAAATCATAATCATCAAGGGTGCGCCGATTGCGTCAATGCTCAACATAAAAAATTCCCGAAAAATGTAGAACTGATTCCTCGTTAATTTACAGAAAAGAATTCAGTATAAAAAGAGCGAAAATTAATAATTAACCCCATCCATAAGTTATCTTTTGGGAATATAAATTATTGGGATTCAGTTTTTCTTTGGCTTGTCAAAAGGATTGAATCTCAAAGGTTTTTCGCCAAAGCAGTTGGTTGACATTAATCGCATTTTTTTCTTTTGTCCCTTTTTGCTTGATCAAAAAGGAACCAAAAAATCAAGGCTGATATCTCTTCTTCAAATTGGGGCGGGTGTTTATCAGGTTTAACGATTCGCTTCCAATTTGATTTTTGTCTGGCTTCGGAGAGCTAAAAATCAGTGGATCTTGTTCGGAAAAACTCACGAGCTAACTCATTTTCTTCACGCTCTCCGATGCCTGCCAAAAACCGCAGATATATAGGCCGTCCTTTTATCCGGAAGAAGTTTGTTGCGAAGGTATAGTTTCCTTCCGGTTAACCGTGGTCTGTGTCCCCACAGACCAACCCTTTATCCCTAAAACCCTTTTCATCAAGCAGTTCAATAACCCTAACGTCCCCAAAAACCAAAATCATTGCATTTGGCGACATTCCTGAAGGGAATGAATTTGATTAGCCCTGTATGAAATGCGGTGGATAAAATGGTTTCGTTCGGTTTTCCAACCCTGACAGTGTTGAATTTCGACTCCCTGAATTCCCGGAAGATGCGTGCGTTTTCCGGCATTTTCAAATTCAAGCCTTCAGGCTTGGTCCTGTGGTCGTTTGGCTTGTATTTCCATGGTCATTTTGCTCCATCCGTGGTCTGTGTCCCCACAGACCACGTCATTCCTTCCCCACAGACCATTCCTTTTGAAAAAACGACCGATTGAAACCCCATTCCTTGCTTATTTCCACGATACGAGTAAATTTGTTTTCACAGAGTAATTTTCTTACTCATCCCACGAAGCACCAATGTGACCGAAGGAGCGAAGCCATGCCCAACCCGATCCGTTTTCCGTGCAATGAGAGACAAAAATATTTTGATCCTTTCACGCGGTTTCTAGCGAGTCAAATCTTTCTTTTTCTGAGTCGTAATTTTCTGTGTCAAGTCCAGACGGCCAAGTAGTGGGAGTATTGGAATTGACTCTTTTTCCCTGCTCATTTTTGCCGCCCCGACAAAGACATCCAGCATCCAACACCAACCTTTTCCATGCTCAACTCCCTCGTTACCTCCAAAACCCGAATCAAGCTTCTCCTTAAATTCTTCTCTTATTCCAATTCGGGCTACCTGCGTGCCTTGGCAAAGGAATTCGATGAATCCACCAATTCCATCCGCATCGAACTCAACCGACTCACTGAGGCGGGCTTGCTGACATCAGGGGAGGAGGGAAAAACCAAAATGTACCGGGCCAACGACCAACACCCTTTCTTCCATGAAATCAAAGGGATGGTCAGTAAGTTTCTAGGCTTGGATCAACTCTTGGAACAGGTCGTTCGGAGATTGGGGAATGTTGAAAAAGCCTATATCGTGGGCGATTATGCCCAAGGGGTCGATTCGGGGACGATCGAAATGATCCTCATCGGCAAGGATATCGACCGCAAATACCTTGATTTCCTGACCGACAAAACCTACGAAAAGGTCAACCGAAAAGTCACCATTACGGTAATGGACGAGGCCAAGGGAGAGATGACGGGGATTTTGATCTATGGTTAATTTCAATCTCCGGTGTTCTATTGTTTAACCCGTGTTTTGCATTGTCATTTCATCCTAAAATTGCTAAAAAATCACTAAGTAGCAGGCAATTTTTGGCTTCGCCATATCGGTAATATGCGGTATTCCCTAAAGCGTTTGATTGTCTTTCCGTTACAACTCAATTGCAAAGCCTAATCCATATTTCGGGTTTAATAATTTTTTAGATTCAATTTCCCGTTGAACGATACTTTCAATTAAGTGATGTGGAGGGATTTTACTTATTGGATAGATTGATTTGAATTTTCATGGCTTCTTATGTGGTAGCCACAGCCTTTCCCTACCTTTACCAAAACCCCATTCCCTTGTACCTCTCGATTGTCTCACCCGTTTATTGCGCCGAAAAAATCCTGGCGGAGCTTGTTGCCCGTATTCAGGTGGCCGCTTCACAGATAGCCCCTGATTTTGAATTGATCTTGGTGGAAGACCATAGCCCAGATGCTTCATGGTCCGAGATAGAAAGATTGGCAGCTCTTTATCCCTTTATCAAAGGGATAAAACTGAGCCGTAATTTTGGGCAGCATTATGCCATTACTGCAGGTTTGGACATGGCCCAAGGGGAATGGGTGGTGGTCATGGATTGCGACCTGCAGGACAGGCCTGAAGAAATCCCAGCCCTCTATCAAAAGGCCCAGGAGGGACATGACGTCGTGCTCGCTAGGAGAACTTTCAGACAGGATTCCTTTTTCAAAAAATTGTCGTCCAAAGTTTTTTACCGCACATTGGCTTATCTCACGGGTTCCCATCAGGATGAAAGCATCGCGAATTTTGGTATCTATCACCAAAAAGTCATCTCTGAAATCCGAAGCATGCGGGAAAGTATCCGGTATTTTCCAACCATGGTCAAATGGGTAGGGTTCAGGCAAACCACAATGGAGGTTCTCCATGCTGCCAGGACAGAAGGTGGTTCCAGTTACAACTTCAGGAAATTGTTCAATCTGGCCCTGGATATCATGTTGGCCTATAGTGATAAACCTCTTCGGCTCACCGTCAAACTCGGTGTGATCGTGGCGGTTTCAGGCTTCGCTTTCGCCATCTACACCATCGTACGCTACTTTCTGGGGGACATTATCGTTCCGGGATATGCCAGTTTGATTATTTCCCTTTGGGTCTTGACAGGATTTGTCCTGAGTACATTGGGGATGGTCGGTCTGTATGTCGGGAAAACCTTCGAAGGGGTCAAGCAAAGGCCGATTTATATCGTGGAGAAAAGGGTGTGAGTTGGAAGTTGGAAGACAGACGGGAGACGGGGGACGGAAGACAGAGTCAGAAATGGGGAAGTTGGAAGTAGGGAGGAAAGACGGAAGAAGGGGTTTTATGGGAGAAATACCGTTCAATTTCCCCCTCCATGAATTTTAATGCACCAGACAAAACGGTAAATTTTCTGCAAGGATGATCTTCAAATAACCAAAAGAATCCGCCATCAGGCATAAGCATAAATTCATAATAACAACATCCATGCAAATTCAAAATCTACCTTGGGACACTGATTTTTTTGGCTACCCGGTCGGGAAAATCGACGTGGAGGTACAAATCTCATGGGAGGAATTCCTTCAGAAGGCCCAGGATTTCCAGCTGGTTTATCTCTTCAGCGAAAGCCTTTTGGAGCAAACCCCAACCAAGATCCTTCATGTGGACACCAAATGTATTTTCCAAAAAACACTTGTTCCACAATCGCCAACAACCAAAACCATCCATCCCTTCACAGGAGAAATGAACCCCGAACTGAAAGCTCTTGCCCTGCAAAGTGGGGAATATTCACGGTTCAGGTTGGACGGAAGATTGGTCGATAGGGAATTCGAAAGGCTTTATTCCCGCTGGATGGAGAATGCACTGGAGGAGGATTCCGTCTTTGTCTTCCAAGCCAATGGAGAAATTCAGGGAATGGTCACCCTTTCCCTCTCCGGAGAAAATGCCCAAATCGGCTTGATCGCCGTCGGTGAAAAGGCAAGGGGACAGGGGATAGGAATAGCGCTGCTCCAAATAGCCGAAAGTGCAGCTTTCGACAAAGGTGCAAGACGCATGCGCATCCCCACCCAAAAGACCAATTTGCCCGCCATAAATTTGTACCAAAAGCTTGGCTATGCTTTGGTCGAGGAAATCCACATCTACCATTATTGGGATGACCAAAAAACCAACATGTACTTTAGCCACTAAATTAATCTGATTTACCGCTATTGTGCAAGGAGTATTTATTTCAAAGAAATGGAGTGGAGCATGAAGACACAAGAAATCGAAAATCCTGTGTTTCGGTTTTCAACAGGCCCCTTGACAAAGTAGCGGACATTAATTTAGTTTGCCTGAAATAGACATTAGGCTTCCCAATAGAGTTGTCACAATAATAAAATCAGACAATTTGGATATTAATGTATCGTCCAATATGGTGAAGTCAAAAACAGTAAACAAAAGATTGATTATTAAGCAATTTCAGGCCGGAATTACACTGATAATCCCTAAAACGGGTTTGTTAATCTGACTATCCGCAATACTACCAAAAGATGTCAAAATCCAAAAAATCCCTGCCAGAAATCTCAAATAAGGCTTCTTCCAACTTCGGTCTTCGGTCTTCGGTCTTCCAACTTCGGTCTTCGGTCTTCCGTCTCCCGTCTTCCGTCCCTTTTCTACACAAACATCCCTTTAGTTTAAATACCAATCATCCACACCCTCAAATCATCTCTTTTGGATCCTAAAATAAAAATCATCGAAGCCACTTCCGGTTGGAAACTCGTGGATTTCCGGGAAATCTGGCGTTACAAAGACCTCTTGTATTTTCTCACCCTGCGTGGAATCAAGGCCCGGTATGCCCAGAGTATCCTCGGTGTTTCCTGGGCGATCATTCAACCCTTGTTTACCACTTTGGTTTTCACCTTGGTATTCGGGGGTTTGGCAAAAGTGGACTCCGACGGGATGCCCTATCTGCTCTTTTCCTACCTGGCACTTTGGCCCTGGAACTACTTCTCGGGTACCCTTACCGAATCCGCCAATAGCCTGATCCAAAATGCGAATATGATCACCAAAGTCTATTTTCCCCGGATGGTGCTCCCGCTTTCCTCGATACTTTCCAAGTTGCTGGATTTTGTCATTGCCTTTGTGGTGGTCATCGTTTTGCTGATTTATTTCCAGATCAGCCCGGGATGGGGTTTGTTGTTTTTACCGGTTTTGATCCTGCAACTCCTCATGACTTCCCTAGGGATTGGCATGTTCCTTTCCGCCATGGCCGTCAAATATCGGGATGTCAAGCATGCTTTGAGCTTTGTAGTTCAGATCCTGCTTTATGCCGCACCAGTGGTATACAGTACCAATGCCGTCCCAGAAAAATACCTGCCTTTTTATATCCTGAATCCAATGGTGGGTGTGATCGAAGGTTTCCGTGCAGCCTTCCTGAATCGGCCAATGCCTTGGGAATGGATTTGGCCCGGGGCCATCGTGTCGGTGGTCTTCTTTGTCTTTGGCATGATGTATTTCCGGAGAATGGAAAGGATTTTTGCCGATGTGGCATAAACCTTTTTTCATTGCTAAACTTCCTTTTTCCTTAAATTTTCATCCGCAGATTTTAAATTTTCCGCAAGCTCAGGTTTTGAATCCTTTGGGATTTGGGAAATGGGAGCCTGCATAAAATTGTTTGCTGCAGTTGATTTTTTCAATTCCGATTATGGTGGATCGGACATTGCGACGCTATCCTTTTCTTGCCTTCAGGCCATCACGGCCACTATTTCCAAGGCCTTCTTTCCCAATTCAATATCCCCATAGAATTCCACTTTATCCAATGCTTGATCAGTCGTCATGCTTTTGGAGAATAATTTCCATGCCGTATCCGGATCAATCCTGACGATTGAATTTGCCATTTTTTCAATTTCTTTTTCCAAATGCCATTCATTTTCCTTTTTCACAATGGTCCATAGACCACCGATTGTTGTGGTGACGCAAAGTGACACGCAAGTCCCTGTCGGGGATGCAACATCACGAAAAGTATATGGAAAAGCCAGCATCAAAGTATCCATAAACGGATGGAAAAATTCCCTTGTCATGAGTCCGGGTTTGCCCACGGCATCCCTGATTTGTTGTTGGTGTAGAAATTTTTCGGTGTATTCCCTTGCGATGTGAAACCAATTGGGGGAAGTTTCCTGCCCTGCCCAAGCCACTGGAAAAATAGCCTCTTCAAATGGATCCAAGGTCTGAAGATGGGTTGAATATTGTTTTCCTGTAAAATCAAGTAAGGAAACTATTACTTCAGGACTCAGTCTTTTTGTGGCTTCCGTCCAACTCCCATTCAGTTTGTTTAAATATCCAATAAGGTCCTGAGAAGAATCGATTTTATCCGGTTTTTCACCAAAAAAACGGTCCCTTGAACTGGATAATGCCCTTAGATTTCCATCAAGTAAATGTGAGGCAACATCTTTTACCGTCCAAAGGTTTGCCACCGTTTGGGCAGTACATTCTTCAGGCGTCAAGCTATTCAGCAATTCAATAAGCATGTTGTCCAGCAAAGGAATCAGATTCAGGGTCTGGATGGGAACATTCTTTTTCATGTTTCAAATGTAATGGTATCTTTTTTCTACGCTAGGTAGATGATTAATCCAATGCGGTGACGTCTAGTATTCAGGCTATTATTATACTTCCTATCCTTGCGTCATTCTTCATTTTTTTCAGTATTCTTCTGATCCAAACCCCTCCATTTGTCCATTGCATTTTCAAACCATTCGTCTCCAAAATGGTAAACAAGATCGTTGTTTCTTTGGACCTCAAAGTGAATGGGTTGATTTTGAATGGCCCCATTTTTCCATTTCTCGAAACACTCTTTGATCAAACTGATCTCCGAATCTTCGGTAAGGTCCATGTCCAATGCATAGAGTTTTTCGAGCAGCGGCACAACGGAAGGATGGGTTTTGCCATCGATATGGATCAGGGGAGACAAGCGGATAAAGGATACAGCATCGATTTCCGCTGCTTTCTTGGAAAGGAACATCAAGGCGACAAAACTTGACCAATCAGGGGGTTCGTACAAAATGGTTTTCGCTTGATTCAAAACCGTTTGTTTAAAATATCGGAATTGAAATTTATAACTGAAGAAATTCAATTTTTTGAAGCGTTCCTTGATGGTGATGGATTTGATTTGGAAGAAATTTTCCTTGTCGGCCATCGACATCAATTTGTTCCCATTTCCGATGGAAATCAACACCATTTCTTCCAAAGGAACTTGGACACGGAAAGCCTCGATGATCCCGGCCACAGCGGGATTGTTGAATCCCCCCAAAGCCCCATCCCACAATTCATAGAAGATATTGCTGCCTTTGGCTTTGAATCTTGCGGGGAAATCAAAATACTGAACGGGAGCGTTTGAGGAGCCATGGATGGCCTGGGTCAGTTTCACATACTCCCAACCCGCATTTCCCTGGGGATAGGACCTGAAAAATTTCGCCCTGTTGTTCAATGCATCGTAGGTGCAAACGATGAGTTTCAAGTTGGGTTTGCCGATAAAATCCGGCAATTCATTCATCAACATGCTGTGGCATTTTGGGAAAAGCTGGGCAAAAGCTTTTCCTTTCCTTTTGGAGCTGTATTTGGGGCCAAAGGAAAACAATCTGGTCAGGGTTACCGGCCAAAAGCTTTCCTTATAGCTGTTTTTGCTAAAAATCCTTTCCCGGGTTTCTTTTTCATCGAAAAGATGGATCGCCTCGTCGATGGTCATGTTTTCGGCCAAAGCCGCCAAAACAATACTTCCCCCGGAATTGGCGATGATCAAATCAAATTGTCTCAAGATGTCATGGCCTTTTAAACCGGGGATTTCCACCCTGAATCTTTCCTTGAGGGTGAGCAATTGCAAGATCGCCCAACTGCCGCCACCGTCCAGTGATAGGATTTTATACATATGGATTGTTTTTTGATATTCCCCAAGGTGAATATGCGCGAAAAATCCAAATTCCCGATTCCAGGAATATGGAGGAGAATTGTTTTAGGGTAAAAACCAAGACAGTTTCCGGTTGAAAGGAGTTTTCATTTTTATAAAGCAGGATCAATATCCAGAATTTCTTGTTCAAAAATAAATCTTGTGCCTGGAATTTGGCGTATTTATTTCCGCTTTCAATAAGGAATCTCGATGGGCATGTCTGCCGGCATAGGCAGATTTACACCTTGAATAGGTCCCGATTCCCCATAGGAATCTCAGATATTATTCTTGTTAAACACCGATTTCTGCAACTGCTCGGTAAGTAGGGAATGTATGGATTATCAATTTGCCTTTTATCCATATCCGATTTCATGCCATCTAGCCATATCTAAGAATCAAGTTTTCGGACATGCCGATGGCACTTTGAACTATATTTTTGTATTCTGTATTCCCCACAATGAATTGTGGGGTTAAGCTTGAACCAAGCCTACGGCTTTTGTAAATGCTGTGTTTTTTTTCAAATCACGTAGAGATGACATAAATCTTAACCGGGGATTTTAATCTCTGGAATTTTAAACATTGTAGACTTTCTTTAGCTAAAAAAAAGATTGGACAGCGAAGATTTTTGACAAAACAGGGTTGAAGATTTGTGGTGAATGGGAAGCCTGAGGGGCCTGCCGGCATAGGCAGGCTTCAACCTTGAATAACTCCGGGCGAAACCCGGTGATAAAAGGTGTGTTTCATAATTTCTTTGCCTAATCAAAATAATTGAATCCCGAGGGTTTTTCGCCAAAGCAGGTGGATGACATTGATCGCAATTTTTCTTCCTTTGTCACTTTTTGCTTGATCAAAAAGGAACCAAAAAATCAAGGCTGATATCTCTTCTTCAAATTGGGGCGGGTGTTTTTCACAATATTGATTTTCTTCCAATTTGATTTTTGTCTGGCTTCTGCGAGCTAAAAATGAGTGGATCTCACTCGGTGAACCTTCGTGAGCTAACTCATTTTCTTCACGCTCTCCGATGCCTGCCAAAAACCGCTGATATATAGGCCGTCCTTTTATCCGGAGGAAGTATGGTGCGAAGGTGTCGTTTCCTTTTGGTTAACCGTGGTCTGTGTCCCCACAGACCACTCCTTCCTTGCCGGCCTGGTCCAATGTCCTCCCCCCTCGTCCTTAGCGAGTCTAGTAGCTACCCAAACTTCATTAATGGTATTCCTAATCAAAAGACTCCTCACGAAAAAGGGTAGCGCCCTGACATATTGGTAGACAAGGGTTTTAACCCTTGGATATATGATGTCGAGTGGTTGTTTGTCTTTGGCTAAAGAAAATAATTGAATCCCGAAGGTTTTTCGCCAAAGCAGGTGGTTGACATTGATCGCAATTTTTTTCCTTTGTCCCTTTTTGCTTGATCAAAAAGGAACCAAAAAATCAAGGCTGATATCTCTTCTTCAAATTGGGGCGGGTGTTTTTCACAATATTGA
>NZ_KB906710.1 GCF_000381545.1 Rhodonellum psychrophilum GCM71 = DSM 17998
CCGAGAAGAGTATATCAAAATGCTAAAAAAGTATAATGTCGATTTTGATGACAAATATCTTTTCGAGGATCTGCAATAGGTATTTGTCCCATCCCTACGGGATTCTTGGGGGGTGAACATTTCCCCAAGACCGGGGATTGAAATCCCCGGTTAAGATTTCTTCCATCGCTACGCGATTTTAACCGTAGACGAATCCAGACCTTATCCATCCCATCAATCTCCCCAGATCAAAGTGCCAGAGGCACGGCCGAACTCTTAATTATACAATTCCTTATGGGAAAAAGACGGTCGAGACCTAAGTGATAAATCGATTTTTTTGTGGGGAGATTCGCGCAAAATCTGGCGTTATGGTATTTGTCCCATCCCTACGGGATTCTTGGGGGGTGAACCTTTCCCCAAGACCGGGGATTGAAATCCCCGGTTAAGATTTCTTCCATCGCTACGCGATTTAAACCATGGACGAATCCAGACCTTATCCATCAATCTCCCCAAATCAAAGTGCCAGAGGCACGGACGAACTCTTAACCACACAATTCATTGTGGGGTAAGCAGAAAACGTTCCCCAAATCAAAGTGCCAGCGGCACGGCCGAAGTCTTAATTATACAATTCCTTATGGGAAAAAGACGGTCGAGACCTAAGTGAAAAATCGATTTTTTTTTGTGGGGAGACTCGCGCAAAATCTGGTCTTATGGTATTTGTCCCATCCCTACGGGATTTTTGGGGGGTGAACATTTCCCCAAGACCGGGGATTGAAATCCCCGGTTAAGATTTCTTCCATCGCTAAACGATTTTAACCGTTGACGAATCCAGACCTAATCCATCAATCTCCCCAAATCAAAGTGCCAGCGGCACGACCGAACTCTTAACCACACAATTCATTGTGGGGTAAGCAGACATCGTTCCCCAGATCAAAGTGCCAGAGGCACGACCGAACTCTTAATTATACAATTCCTTATGGGAAAAAGACGGTCGAGACCTAAGTGAAAAATCGATTTTTTTTGTGGGGAAATTCGCGCAAAATCTGGTCTTATGGTATTTGTCCCATTCCTACGGGATTCTTGGGGGGTGAACGTTTCCCCAAACCTAGGGATTAAAATCCCCAGTTAAGATTTCTTCCATCGCTACGCAAATTTAACCATAGACCAATCGTAGCACTGTCGAAAAATCAATTCATCCTGTCCAGCACCTCAAATCTGGAGGAATTGCTGATAAACTCAGGGACGATATTCTTCAAATGGGAAACAAGGTCGTTTTCTGTGCCTTTTTCGATCATGTCATGAAACAGATCGATTTGGCCTTCGATTTTGTGGTAGGAACTGTGGGGTACTGCGGCGATCTTGATTTTGGGATGGTGGGTGATTTTTACCGTCTCCGAATCGTTCAACAATTCCTCGTACAGCTTCTCGCCATCCCTTAGCCCTGAATATACAATCTTAATCTCCTCATCAAACTTTTTCCCGCTCAACTGAATCATTTTCATGGCCAAATCGACGATTTTGATGGGACTGCCCATGTCGAACACATAGATTTCACCACCATTGCCCATGACTCCCGCTTCCAAAACCAAATGACAGGCTTCAGGAATGGTCATGAAATAACGGGTAATATCCGGATGCGTCACGGTAATGGGTCCCCCTTTCAGGATCTGATTCTTGAAGAGTGGAATCACCGATCCATTGGAACCCAAGACATTGCCAAATCGGGTGGTGATGAATTTGGTATGGGGATTTCTATGGTTGTTATCCAAAAACTCATTGAGTGATTGGACATACATTTCGGCAGCCCTTTTGGTGGCCCCCATCACATTGGTAGGATTGACAGCTTTGTCCGTGCTGACCAGTACAAATTTCTCCACATTGTGAAGTACAGAAAGGTCCGCAAGGTTTTTGGTCCCCAAAACGTTGCAACGAATGGACTCTTCAGGGTAGTTTTCCATCATCGGCACATGCTTGTATGCTGCCGCGTGAAAAACCACTTGAGGATTGTAGGTCCGAAAAATACCCTTCATTTTTCTTCTGTCCCTGACATCCGAAAGGATAACTTTGAAGGGCGTGAAAATACCGAAATCTTTCAAGCCCTGTTCAATATCATACAGAGGGGATTCCGCTTGGTCCACCAAAATCAGCAATTTTGGTCTGTAATGAATGATTTGGCGACAGAGTTCACTGCCGATGGAACCAGCTGCACCGGTCACCATCACCACTTTGCCGTAAAGTGTTTCTTCGATTTTGGGATTGTCGAGCGATATTTGATCCCTTCCCAGAAGGTCTTCGATCTTGACCTCACGGATGGCACCCGGATTCAGCCCTCCATCGATCCACTGATTGATCGGTGGAATAATCCGCACATGCACGTTTACCCGCAAGCATTCGTCTATGATTTCCCGCTTGCGTTCGATGGAAAGGTCCCTTACCGCAATGATCAACTCAGTCACTCCATTCTCGGAAGCCAACCTTTGAAGATCACCAAGCCCTTTGTAGATCCTCTTGCCGTCGATATGTTTCCCCTCTTTCTTGGAATCATCATCCAAAAAAGCAATGGTATGAAAATCTGATTTGTTGTCTCTTTTGATTACATCCTGTGCGATGATACCCGCTTCGCCTGCACCAAAAATCACCCCTATCTTCAAATCTTTGTTTGGAATTCCATTTTTGATATACAAAAAAGATTCTTTGACCACCAATCTGTAAAACACCAATAAAAACAGGGAGGAAAGGGAGGCAATGATCAGAACCGAAGTAGGAATCAGATAGGGCAGTGTGAGGAATTGCTCGTTCAAAAGGTTGAAAACAATGAAAAGAGCAAAATTGATCATGATGGTCTTGAAGATAATCGAACCATCCCTGAATCCGGTGTGCCTTACTATTCCCTCATAACTTTTGGTATTGAGCATCACCATTGCCCCACCCAACATAAAAGTCAAACTTCCAACAAAAGCACCATTTTCTTCTACAATGTCAAGCTCGAAGTTAAATCGGACTAAATACCCGAAAAATGCAGACTGAAGTAAAATAATGCAATCCAAAGCCGCAATTATCCACCTCGGAAGAATTTTTAACTTTTTCAAAAAATCCATATTAAAAGTTTTTATGGGATTTGTTTATTGGGTGAATCACATAATATTAACCAAGGACAAAGATAGGCATGATTCATTAAATACCTAGTAACCAAATCTATTTTCTTCGAAAAAGCCTAGTTTACAATCTGGATTTGCAATAGATTATCCTCCAAAAAAATAACTTATTTAAACAATAGAGGTTGTATTTTGGAGCAAGTCCAATCAGCAAATATTCTTTGATCCAATCCATTTGGATCCATCGGGCATGTCTTTGTGGACAACACTTCCTCCTCCAATCACACACCACTTCCCTACCTTCACTCCAGGCAAAATGACTGAACCTGCCCCAACCAAAGTCCCCTCACCGATCTCTACATTGCCACACAGGCAAGCATTGGGAGCGATATGGACAAAATCAGAAATTTGGCAATCATGGTCAATGGAAGCGGCCGTATTGATGATCACGTGGTTGCCGACACTCGTATCCACTTTTACTATGGTCCGCTCCATCATCACAATACCTTTGCCCAATCGGGCGTATTTGGAAACAATGGCTGAATTATGAAGGATATTTATAAAAGTAGCCCCACTGGGCAACCTCTGAGAAATGGATTTTCTGAGACTATTGTCCCCGATGGCAATATGGATTGGTAAATCTTCCGAGAAGGTATCGGGAATCGGTGAATTCACTTCTAATCCCAAAATTGATATTATTTCGGGATTGTCATCAAAAACACCTTCCACAAGATGGATACTTTCCAATTGATCGATGACGGATTTTGCGTGCCGTGAAGCTCCTAAAATATACATGCGTTGAAATTTGGGTATCTTTAAAACAGGAATAATCTATTGGGGACTAATGAGGACAATGGACCTCGCTGGGAAATTATACAACTGAGGCTTTTCCTATTGCGCCTTTTTTTCGTTGGTTACATTCCATCCGTTGGGGGCAATCAAACCTGCATTTGAAGCCTTTTGTTAAATTCATTTTCATTGGGACCAAAAACAGGGGAAGAAAGTTTAATCTGTTTTATGCATTTGGTTTGGTGATGAGAATTGAAATTGCAAGGAATTCATAGGATTTGGAAACTTAGACATCGCACCGTTTTAGTGCAGTCGAAATCACCAATGATTGACTGTTTTTAAGCAATTTGGTACCGCAATAGAATTGCGTACACAAAATTCGGGTTTAATGGCATCTGGCATAAATAAACGGTAATCTAGACGCCTCTAAAGTACAATAAAGTTGCCGAAAAACTAATTCCCAATCTAATTAAAGCAACAATTGGCGTGCCACTTCATTTTTAGGATCTTTGGAAATCAGGATTTCTAAAGAGGAAAAAGGCCTAGGGAATTATTGAATTGACAATTAACTATCTGAAAAAAAACAGTTTCTGAAATTCCCCAAACCTACACTTCATCTACTTGTCGAACCAAAAGATATCATTGTTTTTTTTGTCTCTCTGGTTAAATAGGCAAGCCCAACTGCCTTAAAAAATTATTCAAAAACCAAATTTCAATGTGTGTTGTGCATTTCCACTTCTATTCCAGTCTGAAATCATTTCATAATCAGTCTTTGCCTGTAATTCTTAATTTCACCTTATCGATAAAATGCGTTATTCCCTGCATCATTTAATTTTCTTCCAGTTGCAAGCCCATTGGCAAGCCAGCCTCTTGCTTATTTTGAAATTAATTGTTGCTGATTTTTGCGTTTCTCAGGATTTTGGATTGGATGACCGGTTTTTTGCTCAGATATTTTGGTTTTTGGTTGATGGAGAGCACCGGAGGAGAAGTTCTGCAGATTTCCTTCACCCGCTTTAGGGTAATGGCATCCAACCTAAATCCCATTGCCAAGGCGGAGAGGATTACGATAGGCAGCAGGATGTGGTCATTCAGGTTGTGGGCAGCAAAAATAAGAACGATAAAAGCGATTTTGATCAAGCCCAAGGTAAGCGTCACCTGATCGTGCCGCATTCCCATCCGCAACAGGAAATGATGGACATGGCCTTTGTCGGGAGCCATTGGGGATTTCCCCTTTAGCGCACGTTTGGTGAAAATCCTCGCGGTATCATAGACTGGAATGATCAACAAGGCGACACCGGAGGCAATCGGTGCATAAAATTTCCAGCCCTGAAATTCACTCATCGTCCCGTTGGTGTCGATAAACAAAACCGTCAGGGTGGAAAGGGCAAATCCCAAGCTCAAAGAACCCGTATCCCCCATAAATATCTTGGCTGGATGCCAGTTGAACATCAGGAAGGACACAATCCCTCCCACCAGGATCAAGGCAAACAGGCCATAACTTTCCACTCCAGCATTGATAAACCACCATCCCAAAAAGAGAAAGGTAATCAGGCTGATGGTTCCTGCCAAGCCATCAAGGCCGTCAATAAGGTTGAAGGAATTGGTAAGGGCAATGATCGTGAAGAACGTGATCGCATAACTGATGAGAAGCGGCAACTCATACACCCCCATAAATCCATAGAGACTGGAAATCCTGATGTCCGACATGATCACCACCATATAGGTAGCCACCAATTGTCCTATCAGTTTTTGTACTGCGGTAAGATCGACCATATCATCCCTCAAACCGATAAAGAAGATCAAAGCAAATGCTGCGAGGAAATAGCGGATTTCCAAAAGCTGCTGGTACTGAAACCAGGAAAAGATAGAGATGAAAGTCGCCACGATAATGGCTACCCCTCCCATGGAAGGGATAAATCCATCATGGATTTTTCTTCCCCCGGGGGCATCCATAATTTGCATTTTCTTGAGCACGCGCACCAATATCGGCGTGATCAAAAACCCAATCAAAAAGGATGTCGCGATGGCTAGAAAAATATCCATAAAAATCAATTATTTTTTGTAAAGTTACAGACAAGTCATTTTAAAATCAAAATATCCTATCCAAAATATGTTTAATATAATTTTTCGGCTAGGGCCAGCAACCTTTTGTCTCTCAAAATCTCTATTTCGAACAAGACAAACTGCTTTTCAAGGCCAAAACCCTTGCGAAATATTTTTTTCAATATTTGTTTTGGGCTTTATTTAAAGGCCTAATAGAAGCACAAAATGACAACAATCAAGCCAAGGTATTGGAATCAATCCTCGCCTCTTTTCACGTCAAAATAAAGCCTAAAAAAGGAATAAAGACAATATTTTAGGTTTTAAATAAGGACAGTCATGCCTTTCAGGATCCGAACTGGGCAAAAAAATTCCCCAAAATGGGGAAAAATGGGAAAGACTTGGAGTCTTCTGTACGCCTAAATCTTTCCCAATGCTTTACAAAATGCTTTTGAAATAATGGATCGTCTTCACCAGACCTTCCTCCAATGAAACTTTTGGTTCCCAACCCAATTCTTTTCTGGCCATATCAATAACCGGTTGCCGCTGCATCGGATCATCCTGTGGCAGGGGCTTGAAAATCAGTTTGGAAGCACTTCCCGTTTGTTTGAGGATCAATTCGGCCAATTCCAACATGGTGAATTCCACGGGATTCCCGATGTTTACAGGACCGGTGAATCCGTCCCTGCTGTTCATCAGGCGTACCATTCCATCGATCAAATCATCCACGTAGCAGAAGCTTCTGGATTGGTTTCCGTCTCCATAGATGGTAATGTCCTGGTTGGTCAAAGCCTGCACGATGAAATTGCTGACCACTCTCCCATCATTGGGATGCATGTTCGGTCCGTAAGTATTGAAGATCCGCATGACCTTGATGTCCACCTTGTGCTGGCGGTAATAATCGAAAAACAGCGTCTCCGCACATCTCTTTCCTTCGTCATAACAGGCCCTGATCCCCGTGGTGCTGACAGAACCCTTGTAGGTTTCCGGCTGCGGATGGATTTCGGGATCCCCGTAGACTTCCGAGGTACTTGCCTGAAGAATTTTTGCTTTGGTTCTCTTGGCCAAGCCCAGCATGTTGATCGCACCGATCACACTGGTTTTGGTGGTTTGGACCGGGTCAAACTGGTAGTGGACAGGACTGGCCGGGCATGCCAAATTGTAGATTTCGTCCACTTCCACATAGAGTGGAAAAGTGACATCATGTCTCATCAATTCGAAATTGGGATTCCCCATCATATGGGCAATGTTCCTTTTCTGTCCGGTAAAAAAATTGTCTACGCAAAGGATATCATGTCCTTCCTCCAACAAACGTGCGCCAAGGTGACTGCCCAAAAAGCCAGCTCCCCCTGTTATCATAATTCTTTTTTTCATAATCTCAATCAAAGTCTAAAGATGTTGATTTTTTTTAAATAATGATAAAGGATTCTTTCCAAAAATCACAATCCCATCCAGGGATTGAACCCCTAGTGTGCATTTCGTTTTCCAATAGGACCAAATGTGGGGAGGATTCAAGTCTTCAGGCTTGGATCCTTTCGATGCAGTCTTCAGACTGCTTTTAAAAAAAAAGATGAATCTAAACGGAAGCGTAAAGGGCCTGCTTACCTGAACAGGCAGGCTTCAACCTTGAATGGACTCGGAGGAATCCAATGGTAAAAACTTTGTACCATAACCCCTCGAACCTGCATTTTCCGACAGACAGACCTCAAGGATTAGAATTATGACAAATATTTCTCATTATATTGGATTCCGTTTTCTTCCAGTATTTTTTTGTATTCGTCAATGAAATCAATGATTCGATGATGTTCTTGCTGGTTTTTCACATAATCAATCAGGGTGTTTCTTGTAGAATGCCCCACGGTAAAGGCACCGTAACCTTCTTGCCATCCATTAAATTTTTCAAATAAATTATTATGTTTTATCATTTTGGAACTTCCCAATTTGATATCTTTTACCAATGAAGCCACGCTTATTGATGTTGGTATGTGGGTGAAAATATGGAGGTGATCCTCCATCCCATTTATCCTGTACAAATGACATTTTTTGTTTTTCAATATCCCCCAAATGTAGGCGAACAATTCCGGACGACCATCTTCATGAAGGGTGGCGGATCTATTGAAAGTTGAGAAAACAATATGATAAAGTAATTGCGAATAAGTGCTCATAACAGAAGACCATTGGTTTTGGAGATTTTTTTTATCCAACAAAATATGAAATTTGAATTTAGGAGGGGTTTAAATAAACGTTTAATTCGTCTTTGCCCTCCAAATTCAACTCCTGCCGGAGTTGTGGAATCATCTCCGAAATCACATTTCCCACCCATTCGCATGGGGGGCTATTCAATTTTATTCCCTTCAGGAATTGTCAGCGGTGGCGATCTGCAGAATCGAGGAATGTTGGGTTGGGTTGGGTTCTATAAAACTCTATTTTCATGGATCCAATCAAAGATTTGCACAGATCAATGAATGAATTAACCAAAAAAATTCAATTCCCCATTCGATGATCCCAAGTCTGAAAGACTTGAATTCGAATAGCCCCGGATGAAATCCGGTGGTAAAATGCCA
>NZ_KB906711.1 GCF_000381545.1 Rhodonellum psychrophilum GCM71 = DSM 17998
TTTTGGTCGTGCCGATGGCACTTTGACCCATATGGGGTGTTCGACCTTGCCCACAATGAATTGTGGGCTTAAGAGTTGACCCAAGCCTACGGCTTTTCCAGATTCGGTGTCGTTTTTCAAATCGCATAGCGATGCCAGAAATCTTAACCGGGGATTTTAATCCCCGGAATTATAAACACAGTCGTTTGTCTTTGGCTAAAGAATAAGATTGAATCCCGAAGGTTTATCGCCAAAGCAGGTAGTTGTTATTTGTGGTGATTTTGGTTCTTTGTTACTTTTGGCTTGATGCATCCACAGTGCTGAATAGGTGCTGCCAAAAATCAAAGATCATAAAAATAAGCAATGGCTTTTTGGAGATCTTGTGGGGTATCGATGGCGATGGCTTCGTGGTCAGTGGGGATCATCTTGATCCGGATGCCATTTTCTAGCAAGCGCAACTGTTCCAACATTTCAACCTGTTCCAAGTAAGATTTTTCCATCTTGGTAAATGCCAAAAGGGCTTCCTTGCGGTAAGCATAAATACCCACATGTTTCCAGTATTTTACCTCCCACCTTTTTTCACGGCTATAAGGAATGCGTGCCCTGCTGAAATACAACGCAAAATTGTCTTTGTCATAGATCACTTTTACCGCATTGGGGTTTTGGGCTTCCTCTGGGGGGATGGAAAACATCATGGAGGCCACCCGAATGAAGGGCGACTCGAAAACCTGGACCAAATCGCGAAGGGATTTTCGGTCTTGAAAGGGTTCGTCTCCCTGAATATTGACCACAATGTCCACATCCATATCACGAACGGCCTCTGCGATGCGATCGGAACCGCTTTCGTGTTCTTCTTGGCTAAAAAAGCACTCCCCTCCAACAGCGGTGATCTGTTCCACGATCAACTCATGATCGGTCACCACCATTACCTTGTCAAAGACGCCTGTTTCCACCGTGCTCAAGTAAGTTCTCTGGATCACGGACTTCCCGCAGAGATCCATGGTCAACTTGGCTGGAAATCTTGTGGAAGCATATCTGGCAGGGATAAGAGCGATGGTTTTCATGGAGAAGGTAATCTGCTATTAAGTGATAAATGATTAACAATTATGGGGTTTTAGGCTTTGAATTTTGAGATTAGTTTACGGAAGAAGCCTTTACTTTTTTTGATCAACTTCTTCTTCTCATCCAGGTCATCTCCATAATAATTGTACATGTACTTGTTGTTTTGAGAATACAGGTAGGTATTTCCATAGCCATAGTTGTATCCTTCATAATAATATCCCGAATCAATGATGCCATTGAAAACCCCGTAGACATTTTTGACCTGCTTGTTGTTAAACAGATCATTGATCATGACCAAATGATCCTTCATGGTGTAATCTTGCCTTACCACGTACAGATTCAAGTCAAAAAGCCGCATCAAGTCGATGGTTTCCGATACCAGTCCCAAGGGAGGCGTATCAAAAATGACGATTTCAAAATTTTCCTCCAAATATTGGATCAGCTCTTTGAGCCTATCGGTCTGGAGCAATTCGGCCGGATTGGGTGGAATAATTCCGGAAGGAATATAAAAAAGAAATTCATTCATCGTTGGCATGATGATCTCCTTGACATCAACTTTACCAATCAGGTAAGTAGAAAGCCCGATTTTTTCACTTCCATTGAAGTAGGAAGCCAATTTAGGCCTTCTCAAATCCGCACCCACCACTACCGTTTTCTTTGAGCCTAAAGCCATTGCAGAAGCCAGGTTCAGGGAAGTGAAGGTTTTTCCTTCACCGGAAACACTGGAAGTCACTAGGATTTTTTTGGATTTCTTGTCCGGGGCGATGTAATTGATGGCTGAGCGGAGAGATCGGAAGGACTCGGAAACGGCTGATTTGGGATGCTCCAAAACCACCATATTGGTGTCTTTTTTACTGTGCCCGATCACTGCCAGCTGTGGGATCATAAAATGTTTTTTCAGTCCCCTTTGGTCCCTGATCCGATCGTCAAAAATATCTTTGATCACGATAAATCCGAAGGGAATCATGAATCCAATCAAAATGGCCATGATATAATTCTGGTCCTTTTTGGGAAAAACCAAGGTTCCCCGCTTTGCATAATCCAAGATGGCATTGTCAGAAACATTGGAAGCCCTGGCAATTCCCGCTTCTGCCCTTTTTTCCAACAAATAGGTATAGAGGTTTTCCCTCAATTTAAATTCTCTGAAAATACTGGAGTATTGGGATTCGGATTCGGGCAAGGTGGCAAACTGACTGTCATAGATATTGATGTCCCTTTGCAGGGAAGCCCTTTGGATTTCGGTGTTTTGGATCAGGTTGACGATGTTTTCGAAAAGCGCTTCCTGCACCTTTTCCATCTGGACATCGATTTTGTTGACTTCCGGATGGTTTTCATTCAGGGATGCCAATAATTTTCTGCGGTCCTGTGAAAGTGTCACCAAAGTTTGAATCAAGCCATTGAGCAGAGGATCGGGAATCCCCACCACAGAAGGAGCAATCACTTGGGAGTAATCCTTCGTTTTTTCCTCCATGTACTTTTTGATCGCCGCAAAATACGCCAGTTGAAAATCCATTGCCTGCGCATTGTCTTCCAGAGTATTCATCCGGGAAAGGATTTGGGAAAACTCTGCGCTTACATTGAGCATTCGATTTTCCACCTTGAAGTTTTGGAGTTCCCTTTCTTTCTTCTGCAGGGAATCCTCCAGGAAAGACAATTGCTCTTCTATGAACCGGAGCGTATTTTCGGCATTTCTGTTCTTTTCACGAAGTTCATATTCCAAATAGGAATCCATCAGGGAATTGATATAATCCCTTCCTTTTTCCACCACGGTGGTATTCATCCGGATTTCCAAAACCGACGCCTGTGCATTGACCAAGGTAATTCCAAGGGAACGGGAAAGATGCTCTTCCAAAGCGACAGGATTTCTCAGAGTCACGATCACCATGTCCCCCACTCTCCCGGGATTGACCAAGTGCACATTGAACCTGGACTTACCTGTCTCTATCCAATCTTCAAAACGAAATGTTTTATTGTACAGACCGTCATCACCGGAAGCGATTGCGGGAGATAAGTCAAAAAATCCACCTTCGCTGGGATTGAGTCTGAAGGTTTCCCCGGACAGAATTTCCAACTCCATGGGCGTATCCGTGATCTGAAGATGGTTCCAATCCACCTCGATCCTTATTGGGCTTCTGTCGTAGAGTTCGATGGGTTTGATATTGGTTTTGGCAAAATACTCCACATCAAAATGCAGTTTTGCCAAGGTTTCCCTTGCCAGGTTTTTTGAGGAAAGCATCAGGATGTCATTTTCCAGGTTGCCCTGTCCCGAGAAGATGCTCGACCTGTCCAAAATCTTGGCTTCCGGAGAATTGTTGCCCTTGATGACAATGGTTCCCGCCACGGAATATTGATCCACCGTATAGCGATGAAAAATATAGGATGCCGTGAGAAGCAAGAGAATAAACCCGATGTACCAGGGCCAATACTTGATGTACCTGTTGATGATAAACTTGATCTCGAGGGCTTTCTCCTCGTTGTCCAGCTGGCTTAAGTCTAATTTTTCCATCCTACCCTCCTATCTGATTAAACCATACATTAAAAGCCCTGATGCCAAGAGGGTTGCAAACAATTGAAGGGAACTCACCAAATTATCCGCAGTTCCCAGCTGCCTGATTTTCATGGGTTCCAAATAAAGAATATCGTTGGGCTGAATAAAGAAAAAAGGAGAACCCAAGAGAGCCCTATCATTCAAGTTGATTTGGTGGATTTTTGTCCCACCACCGTATTGCCGGATGAGAAAAAGCTTGTTTCTTTTGGCCAAGAGATTGGTTTCCCCTGACGCCGCCAAAGCGTCGAAGATGGTTGCTCTGTTTCTGAACAGGACCTTAGTTCCCACAGAACCAAATTCACCCAGGGTAGTGTAGCGAATACCGGCTGTTCTCAGCTTCACATAGACTTTCTCCTTGAAAAACACGTTGATGGCTTCCTGTACTTGATCCCTTGCTGCCTCCTCTGACATGCCTGCGATGTTGATTTTTCCCAATTTGGGTATTTCCACATTTCCGTCCTTGTCGATGGTGTATCCCGTAAAATAGAAGATGTCGCCACCTGCACCAGCGCCTCCTCCTCCTCCGCCACCGGTCCGCATACCCCTTGCACCCTGATAGGAAAAAGCCTCGGTGAATTCCTCATCCGATGAGGCAAAGTCAATGTCCACAATGTCAAAAGGCTGTAGGATATAAATATAATCTACCTCAGCATAAGGGATAAACTCGTCCAAGGCAATGGGTTCATTTTCAGGTAAGTTTTGAAGGTAGGTCAGCTTTTTGTTGCTGATACAAGAGCTGAATAAAAATAGTGTCAACAATAAAATGAGATTGGGCTTACTCAAAGTCAATAAGGGATAAGGGGTCATGAACTCAAATATAAATAAATAAAGCAAAGGGGGTGTAAGGATTTGGAAAAAAAATAAGGGTAAAAAATTGTATGTACAAAATCCCCTTTTAGTTTTTACACAAGTTAAAAAATTGTGCGAAAAGTAACTTAATCACCCACTGTAAAAATAGCAAATAGAATCATCAAATAAAATACCCTGAACAGGGTATTTTTTGAGTGAAATCAAGCGATATTTTAGGGTAATGGTATATTTCCCATAGGATAATGTAACTATTCAAATATTTTAATAAAGCCGTCCGTAAGCAGAAAAAAAAGAATCATTTGCATTTTATTCAGAAAGTAAGAAAATGTCGGTGAATCCAATCAAGGCGTGGAAGGGAATGTCTATAAAATTAATTTTTGGAAATCCCAATTTGAAGGTTACTTTCAGGATATGGAAATCAGATATGCGCAGGAAAATGACATCCCTTCAATCGTAGGTCTTTTGAAAGTGTCATTGGGGGAAGACCGAACGCCCAAATCGGAAGCCCTTTGGCGTTGGAAGCATCTGGAAAACCCTTTTGGCCAATCGCCTGTCTTGTTGGCGGAGAAGAATGGGGAAATCCTAGGTGTCAGGGCTTTTTTGAGATGGAACTGGCAGGAGGAAGGAAAAACCTTTCGGGCGCTTCGGGCAGTTGACACCGCCGTCCACCCCAACCATCTGGCCCAGGGTATATTTTCAAAACTGACCAGCTCCCTGGTCGATGATTCAGCAAGCAAGGGCTTTGATTTCATCTTCAACACCCCAACTCCAAAAGCTTGCCTGGGTACCAAAAAATGGGGTGGCTGAAGCAGGGTAAAATCCCGATAAAGCTCCAATTCAATTCCCTATCGAAACAAGATTCCGCCATGGAACTTCCGGTCATGGACCGTGCGCTTTTCGCTACCTTGGCCGAACAATGCAGGCCTTTGACACAGGGACTCCACACCCCAATCACCAAGGAATTTCTCCTTTGGAGATACTCAGACTGCCCCATTTTCCCCTATGGTTTTTGCACCGATCGGGAAAGTTACCTCTTTGTTTTTCGTCTAAAACCCTCAGGGCTCGGCTTGGAATTGCGGATTACCGATTGTTTTGGGCTTGATGCCCAGAAGGAAATCAATTTGGAACATTTGCGACAGGAGCTCAAGAAAACCCAGGAGGTCTTCAAAGTGAATTTCACCACGCATATTGGTCATTTCCCCATTCCCTTGCTCCGTAAAACAGGAAGCCTTCCTTCTCTGAATATCGGGCCATTGCTTACCTTAAGGGATTTGAATTTAGGGAAGGATTTCAGCAGGCTGCTGACCAGTGAGAATTGGGGGTTTAGCTTGGGGGATTTGGAGGTGTTTTGAAGATGCAAAGGGTAAGAAAAATCCCTGGGGGGAAGCCTGAGGGGCTTTAACTTTGAATAGCCATTGGAATTTAGAATGTCGGGGTTGTTTCTCTTTGGCTAGGCAAATGGATTGAATTCCGAAGGTTTTCGCCAAAGCAGGTAGTTATTATTTGTGGTGATTTTTTCCTTTGTCACTTTT
>NZ_KB906712.1 GCF_000381545.1 Rhodonellum psychrophilum GCM71 = DSM 17998
ATCCTGCTATGAAAATGCGATGGCAGAGAGTCTGAACGGGGTTATAAAAAACAAATATCTCCGATTCAAAAACATCAACAACCTACCTGAACTGAGTAGGGAACTTGACCATACAGTCAAACTCTACAACTCCTCAAAACCGCATTCGACGTTGGCTAGAATGTCACCAGAAATGTTTGAAAAAAAATGGATATATTCACAGAGCCAAACAAGAGCGAAGATGACAGAGTCAGTCGACGCAAATGATTAAAATGGTGGGGCATCGAGCCCCATCATTTTAAGGCCAAACAAAAGCTCAGAATCGAGATGTAATCTATACAATATCCCTGAGTGTGCAGTTAACAAAAGTGGTCAGTGGATTTCAGGCATCGTCATTTTCGGTCTCCCGTCTCCCGTCTTCCGTCCCTCTTCCAACTTCCGTCTTCCGTCTTCATTTTCGGTCTCCCGTCTCCCGTCTCCCGTCCCTTCCCCACCTTCCATCCCTTTTCGCAGCAAACACAAAAAACTAACCCTTAACCAGACAACCAAACCTCCTTTTATCCTATGTCAAAGAAATTCCAGGTTACCAGATCAAAACCTCGTCCTTTGTGGTCCTGAAATTCTTTCGGAAAATTGGAAAAACGGCAAGAAACTCATGTGTGGTATTGGGCAAAAGGTACGATTTACTACTCGGCAATTCGTAGACATAGCCGATTCTGACAACAGGGAAAATCAATCCCAATTGGAAATTGTTTGCATAATTTACCCTGTGTCCTGCACCAAGCCAGATTTTGTCCATCAATATGGCTTTGAGGTTAAACTCCGTATTGTCCGGGAGATCATTTTGAAAACGGTGCATAAGGTTTAAGGCTAGCCCAAAATTCTCTGTGACCATACTTCTATATCCTGCCTGTATGACCGAAACCGGCGCTTTTCTTTCCATAAAGATATCTCCAGAACTCAGGGCACCTTGGTTGATATTGTGCATGGCATAGGAGACATAAAATTTTTGGTGGGTCAATGCCATGCCGATGTTTAAATCCAACACTTGCATATTGGCAAAGCCATTGACATACTGTCCCATAACGGGGTCATTGGACTGTTCAGCGTTCAACTGGTTTCCGTCGAGTCTGACAGTATTGTAATTGACTCCCATCCCCAATCTCAAGTTCGTGTTTTCGGAAATCCGAATCCTTGATGCATAACTTAACATCAATTCAGTATCGACAAAAGCGCCATAGCTGTCATGCATCAGGTTCAGCCCCACGGAATTTGTCCCCGCTGCTTTTGGGTTTGCGCCGGAATTAAAATCTGCCACATCAAACTCCAAGGAAGCAAAGTAGGTTTTAGGAGCCCCTTCAAAGCCTGCCCACTGGTCCCGGACAAATCCCCTGAAGTTGGATCCTTCATATCCTGTTAGTGCTGGGTTATAATAGTTTTGAAGATGACTGAATTGGCTGACATATTTGCGACTCTGCGCAGACGCTTCAATTCCAATCAGAATAGTAAGTAAGGACAGAAGGAGAGTTTTAGTAAAATTGACCATGATAAAATCTGTTTAATTTTTTTTTGGGGTACTGAATTTTAGAGAAGGTGGGGGAGAGCTTCCCCCACCTTTTTGGATATTTATTTTCGGATGAGATTAACGATTCCTCGTCTGGACTGGCCCGTCTCCTGGACTTCCAGAACCCAGTAATATGCGCCTATCGGAAGTTCTTTTCCGTCCAATGTTCCGTCCCATCTTTTGTCAGGATCATTGGTCACGAACACTTGCTTTCCGCTTCTTTCAAACACCCTGATGGTAACGCCCTGATAGAATCTCAGTTCCTGAACTCCCCATGTTTCATTGACTCCGTCACCGTTTGGTGTGAAGCTATTGAAGACCTCTATTTCAGATACCGATTTTCTAAGCCGTCTTATTTCAAATACCTTCTCAAAAGCATTCCCATCCCTGTCGGCAACCGAAACTGTCACGGAGAAAGTATCGCGTCCTGGTACTTGATCAGCACTGCTCCAGAAGAGTATTCCGTCGATGAGCTCAAAGTACTTGTTGTCACCCACATGGGTTGGTAAGGAAATCTGATGGATGTTGTCATAGGGATCTACCACACTCAATCCTCCTACGGGGATAAAGAACACTGTCGTAGATCCTTCGAAGGTATTGTTGCTAAGCAGCACATCGGATGGAGCCGTCTTGCCAAGAACTTTGACAAGGACAGAGACTTGGTGGTTTCCTTCGTTGAGGATGCTTTGCGGTAAGACCAAAGTTCCGGTGATGGCATAGTCTCCTCTTGCAAGGATATTCAGATTGGTCAAGTCCCAGATCACCTCCATTTCCAAGAGGTTTCCGTCCCCAGTCAGAACCGTAATTGTCTGAGGCAAATCAGGCATGACGTTCCAAGGAGTTTCTATATCGGCAGGACTGATGACTGTTGCAATTTTGGCAGGGAGGATTTCAAATCGATCTCCCTGGAACTTGATGCTATAGTTTTTGCCAGCCTGAACTGTACCCAATAGAATTTCATAGTTTCCTACCGTTTCTCCTTTTTCTCTTGCCAAAACTCCTGAAATCAAGTCCATACCGTCAATCAATCTGAAGCCAATAACACTGTACCCAAAATCAGGGTCATCTGTTCCAAAGATTTTGGATTGATTCGAATCTGCTGCCACTGTAAGTGTCGCGGGAGTGATGTCCAAGATGCCATTCTCAAAAGCGATCTCATAATTGAAGTCAATTGCTCCCGAAACCTGGATCGTGTATTGGCCCACAGCAGTATTTTCAGACGCCTCGGTCGAAATGCCGGGAGATTGAGAAGGTGCAAGGTCTCCATTTACCAAACCTTCATATACAAAAGTCAATTCAGGGTTTGTCTCACCATAAATTCTGGTTTTGTTTTCTGCTCTGACAGTCAATTGCGCAGGAAGGATTTCCAAATCGCCTTTTTCATAGCTGATGGAGTAATTCGGGTCAATCGCTCCAGTGAGCAGGATGTCATAAGTACCCACAGGAGAGCCAACAAGTGCGCTTGTGGTTGCCATAGGTGAATTTGCCACCTTTGCATCCCCATTGACTAAGCCAATATAGCTGAATGTTAGTTCAGGATTTTCTTGACCATAGGCTTTCAGTTTGTCATCCGCTTTGATGGTCAAATCTGCCTTTCCAATGGAAAGCGTTCCATCCACCAATGTGATGGAATAGTTTGGATCGGAACCTCCCGAAAGTGTGATTGGGTAAGTGCCTGCATCAGAGTTAGCCCTTGCTGAAGTGCTTATCGTCGGAATGGAGGAGATTGAAGTTTCATCATTGGCCAATCCAACATATTCATAAGTTAAAATTGGATTTTCCTGACCATAAGATTTGGACTTGCTGTCTGCCGAAATGGTAACCGCTTTTGAAGTCACTTCAAGATTTCCCTTCACATACATCAAAGTATAATTTTCAAGTCCTGAACCTTGTGCATCACTAATTTGGATTTCATAGTTTCCAACCTCTGCTTTAGGCAAAGTGCCGCCAGAGGTGATGGTCACTTTTTCGACAACATCATCATTCATGATTCCACTTACCCTAAATTCAGTTCCTTGGAAGGAAAGGCCCTCACCATAAACCTTCGAATTGTCATTGGCAGTGATGGTAAGCGTCTGCTTGCCTATGGTGAGCTGACCATTTACATAAGTGATGTTGTAATTGGAAAGGCCTGTACCTACTGCATTGGATCCGATGATAGGATAAGTACCAATTTCGGCACTTGCGCCAATTCCTGCTGAAGCCAGGGACAAAGAAGTTACCTGGTCTGGCTGAACCAATCCTTCAACGCTAAATTCATTTCCGGTTAAGGCAATGGACTCCCCGAAATTTTTTGTGGTGTCTCTTACAGTAATGGTCAAGGATTTTGGTGTGATGTCAAGATTGGCACCGCTAAAGGCAATGGTATAGTTGCCACCGGCCGAGAGCGTTCCCTGTTGGATTGCGTAAGTTCCAACCGTTTCACCAGCGTCCCTTGCGAGTGTTCCACTCAGGATATCTGCCTTGTCTTCTCCCTCAAATCCGGTTGCTTGGTAGGTGAAGATTGGATCGGCAGCACCATAAACCTTGCTTTGATTTGGAACCGTTCTTATTTCCAACAATGCCGGAGTTACTGTCAGGTTGGCCTTTATTGCAACCGTGGTGAAATTCGACCCGGTGATGGTTGCAGTGACTTCCTGTGTCCCAACTAACGTCCTACTGTTTGCGGTGTAGGCCACACTTGATCCTTCAGGAAGCGTTCCAGTAATGGCGAGTGACTTGGCAGTTCCATCATAGACAAAGCTTCCATCTGTAAATTCGATTCCGCTTACTGCAGCAATGGTGATCGTGAGGTCTGCTGTAAGCACCAACTCCTTAAAGTTCGGGCCCGTGATGGTTGCCGTCACTTTCTGTGATCCCACATTCGTTCTGGAATTGTCAGCATAACTCACGCTTGCTCCTTCCGGAAGTTCGCCAGCTATTGCTAGCGACTTGGCCGAACCGTCAAAGACAAAGCTTCCGTTTCCGAAAGTGATGCCTTCGATTGTGGCCGGTGTGATTGCCAAAGTTGCGGTCAGTACCAGTGTGGTGAAATTGTCACCTGTGATCGTTGCGGTTGCCGTTTGGCTTCCGACATTGGTTAGGCTGTTGTTGCTGTATGCCACTGAAGTTCCTTCCGGAAGTTCGCCAGCTATCGCAAGCGACTTGGCCGAGCCATCAAAGACAAAGCTTCCGTTTTCGAAAGTAATTCCTTCGACAGTTGCCGGTGTGATTGCCAAAGTAGCGGTCAGTACCAGTGTGGTGAAATTGTCACCCGTGATCGTTGCGGTTGCCGTTTGGCTTCCGACATTGGTCAGGCTGTTGTTGCTGTATGCTACCGAAGTTCCCTCAGGAAGTATTCCTCCAATTTCAAGCGACTTGGCTGTGCCGTCAAATACAAAGCTTCCGTCCTCGAAAGTAATTCCTTCGACAGTTGCTGGTGTGATTGCCAAAGTAGCGGTCAGTACAAGTGTGCTGTAATTGTCACCCGTGATCGTTGCGGTAGCCGTCTGACTTCCCACATCCGTTCTGGAATTGTCAGCATAACTTACGCTTGTTCCTTCCGGTAAAGTCCCGGTAATCACTAGCGACTTGGCCGAACCG
>NZ_KB906713.1:0-3798 GCF_000381545.1 Rhodonellum psychrophilum GCM71 = DSM 17998
CATTTCTTAAATAAACATCAATGGTAGATTTACTCACATCAATTCCAATAAAAATTTTAAATTTCATAGCTTTACAGTAGTTTAAAGTGAAGTTGCTAAAACTATTACCTTTAGAAGGTCTGCTAACCTAAAATTCTAACTGGTTCTTCAGCAACTGAATTAAAGAATGGGGACTAATACAGGCAATAGGTCTCAAAACCTGGCCGGACGAAAAGTTCACCCCATTCTTTTTTTTCTTTAAGTTACTTTATCGGAGATAATTTACCAATAAAGAACGCTCTGAAGTGATGCAAAGAACATTTCTTAGAAATTTTATATTTTGCAAATCTAAAGGACGGATGTTGCCATTTACCTCACGGGCGGACGCCAGCAATTCAACACTTTTTATGTGGATACTGCTATGGAAGGACTTTACGTGATTCAGCGCATCGACAACTTAAAAACCGTTTCAGTATCCCTAAACAAGGGCGTAAAACCCGAAGAAATAGACAGTTTGGGCAATATCGCAACCAGACGGGAATTGTCCCCTTGCGACCTCGACCATTTGAGGGAGTTGGAAGACGACTTTACAAAAACGCTGTTCGATTCAGATCCCAACAAAATTTTTATGGTCCAAGAAATTCCCAACTTTGAATGGAATCCCAATACAAAAAATGATTACCTAAAAACGGATATTGTTAATAAGGATCTGCCCAATTGCAAATAAAAACACGCTTTTGATGGCAATTTTGCAATCTCAATAGTAGATTGATTTTTATTGTTGTTCGCATTTTTCGCATTTAAACCGAAATATGTATTGGTTTTCCTGATGGGTAATAACAAAAAGAAAATCAGGCTATTTGAAGAGCAATGATCCGATAAAAAGGAAAGAGAATTTGAAAGACTGAAAGAAATCTAGACATCCATATCAAACTCAGGCATGAAAGATACTTCCAAGCAGGACGAGAAAATCGCGAAAATGACATTTGCTTCGGTCTATCCATTTTACCTTGCAAAGGTCGAGAAGAAAGGCAGAACCAAAGAAGAATTGCATCAAGTAGTGGAATGGTTGACCGGCTTTGATGAAAAAAAGCTGCAGGAAATCATCAAGGAAAAGGCAACTTTCGACACATTTTTTCAGTCAGCCACAATCAACCCCAATGCAAACCTCATTACTGGAGTAATCTGTGGTTATCGGGTGGAAGAAATCCAAAATCCGCTCACGCAAAAAGTACGGTATTTAGACAAATTGGTAGATGAATTGGCAAAGGGACGGAAGCTCGAAAAGATCCTTCGAAAAGTCTAACAATACTATCCAGATGGAAGGCAAATCAAGATTTAACCCGAATTCTAAGACACCGAAAAAGTAACGTAAAGCAGCCAACTTAAAGCAAGTTAGATGGAAATATGCAATAGGTTTCCAAATGGGATTGAAACTTCAAAAAAATCAGACTGTTTGAAGAATAATTCCTGACACCAATAGGGTGAAATCAAGAATAGTCAACACCCAATTGATTGACAATCAATTACAATATTCCGTTGAGTCCGTAATGCATAAAACGGGTTAAAATTTTCACTCCGGTTTGCAGAGGACCCACCACAGTTCACAAAACTTCTCAGATCAGAATATCACGGTGATTTTTTTTTAGCCCGCTCCTTCCCTTCTGATCATCTTGATGTATGGGTTTCTCTTTTATTCCATTCAGGCCACCCAATATCCTTCCCTGAAACAGGACAAATTCAATAGATGCTGGATTTTTTTTAGACCAGCAAATAGACCATATAGACCGCATAAAGCAGAAGGAATACAATGCCTTCCCACCTGTCCAACCTTCTTCCTTTTCCCGTAAAGACAAACACAAACAAGAGCAAACCCGCCAAGACATTCAGCAAAATGTCCACCAAGGAACTTTCATTGATCTCAAAAGGGCTGACCACCGCAGAAACGCCCAAGACAAAGAAGATATTGAAGATGTTCGATCCCACCACGTTGCCGATGGCGATATCCAACTTCCGTTTCCTTACTGCCGCGACGGAAGTAGCCAATTCCGGAAGGGAAGTGCCAATGGAAACGATCGTCAGACCGATGATGCGTTCGGACAAACCAAATCCCTCAGCAATGGAGACGGCATTGTCCACGATCAATTTTCCCCCAAGGACTAATCCTCCAAGTCCCAAAGCGATCCAAAGCAGGGATTTTCCGAGCGGAAGCACCAAAGCATCACTTTCGTCGGCTTCCTGTGGACTCAGGGAAACGGTGATGTTGTACACCATGAAAATGGAAAAAAACAGCAGCAAAATAATCCCATCTCCCCTACTGATATAATTGGCGACCGAGCCATCCAACCAAAGATCCTGGGTAATGACCAAGACGGCGACTGCAGCCAAGAAGCTAAGCGGAATTTCGATCCAAGTCGTGTTTGACTTGACGGATAAAGGATAAATAATCCCACAAATCCCCAGGATCCCAAGAACGTTGAAAATATTGCTTCCCAGGACATTTCCGAGAACCATTTCCGAGCTCTTGTTGATCGAGGCAAAAACGTTGACCACCAGTTCAGGGGCAGAAGTACCGAAGGCGACGATGGTTAGACCGATCACAATTGGCGGAATTCCGTACTTCATGGCCAAGGCGGAAGCGCCTTCCACCATTTTGTCAGCACCAA
Source organism: Rhodonellum psychrophilum GCM71 = DSM 17998 (assembly GCF_000381545.1). Classification (GTDB taxonomy): domain Bacteria; phylum Bacteroidota; class Bacteroidia; order Cytophagales; family Cyclobacteriaceae; genus Rhodonellum; species Rhodonellum psychrophilum. The sequence goes on from NZ_KB906713.1 coordinate 2,646, forward strand.
CAATCAAGGCGACAAAACCCACCAACAAGAGAACCAGGGACAAAACCATAGGAGATTGATCAGAAGATTTAAATTAAAAATCATGCAAATCTAGCAAACGTTTTATTCACTGAAGGATTATTTTTTTGGCCTGGTCCATTAAAGGGGATTGATAAAAAGAAAAGCCATCCAAAGCGGTAATTTCCTTGATTTTTGTTCGGGAGCGCTTTTATTTACCGTATCATTGCAATGACAATTTAACCCGTAATATGCTTTACCATTTCTATTCAAGACCAAAAACACCTATTGATAAGTCCGATGTTTACAGTTTTTGGAATCACGATATTGGTGCTAAACCTTATTTCCGAATATTTTGATTTTCTTTCAATTTCAACCCCATTGGGAAACCTAATGCATATTTGGGGTCAAGTCTTTTTTCAAACCAAAACAGGCCATGCAAACAATAAAGATTGGCATCATCACCTCTTCCGATCGGGCTTCCGCCAATGTGTATGAGGATATTTCCGGGAAAGAAATCATCCGAACCCTGGGAGAATATCTGGTCAACGAGTGGATTCCCGTTTATCGCGTGGTACCCGATGAACAGGAAATACTGGAAGCCACGATGATCGAATTGTGTGATCGGGAAGGTTGCTGCTTGGTGGTAACCACGGGAGGAACGGGACCAGCCTTGCGGGACGTGACTCCAGAGGCAACGGAAACCGTTTGCCAAAAAATGTTGCCGGGTTTCGGGGAACTGATGCGACAGGTCAGCCTCCAATACGTTCCTACCGCCATTCTTTCCAGGCAAACAGCCGGCATCAGAAATCAAAGCCTGATCGTCAATTTACCGGGAAAACCCTCCGCAATCCGCCAATGCCTCGATGCCGTATTTCCGGCCATCCCCTACTGCATTGACCTGATAGAAGGCCCATATCTTGAAACAAATCCGGAAGTGATCAAAGTTTTCCGACCCAAAAAATAAAGTTTTTTCGACCAAAAAACCCAGTGCGTTGAAAAAATCTCTCGCAAAACCTGCCGAGGTCTTCGCGGAGAACCCAAAGAAAAAATACATCCTTCCAAATCTTCTGAAAACCAACCGATTTTCAAACCACAAAAACCTTTGCGCCCTTCGCGTGAAACTTAGCGCACTTTGCGTTGAAAAAAATCTTTC
>NZ_KB906713.1:3808-4534 GCF_000381545.1 Rhodonellum psychrophilum GCM71 = DSM 17998
CCAAATCTTCTGAAAACCAACCGATTTTCAAACCACAAAAACCTTTGCGCCCTTCGCGTGAAACTTAGCGCACTTTGCGTTGAAAAAAATCTTTCGCTAAGTACGCAGAGGTCTTCGCGGAGAACGCAAAGAAAAAAATACAATCTCCCAAATCTTCTGAAAACCAACCGATTTTCAAAAATACAAAAAACCCTTTGCGACCTTCGCGTGAAACTTAGCGCCCTTTGCATTAAAAAAATCTCTCGCAAAGCCCGCAGAGGTCTTCGCGGAGAACCCAAAGAAAAAATACAATCTCCCAAATCTTCTGAAAACCAACCGATTTTCAAACCACAAAAAAACCTTGGCGTCCTTCGCGCGAAACTTAGCGCCCTTTGCGTTGAAATCCCGCAGAATGAAAGTTGGATCTGCAACAATAAAGTGGACAAATAAATTAGCCCGTTGATTTGTTGATTCCCGTCGCCTGCCGCGGGCTCCTCAAATTGTAAGTGCGATTTGAAATAAAATCACCCTGACAATTTCGAGGTCTTACCTTTTTGATTTCCTTATGCAGCATTTTTTTTGTTGATTTCCCCAAATTGTTCCGGTGAAAGATATCCCAGGGAAGAGTGTCTCCGAATTCTGTTGTACCATATTTCAATAAATTCAAACAGCTCCTGTTTTGCTTCTTTTACCGATTTGTACTTCCTATATCCTGTTTCTGATTTCAGGATTTTGAAGAAGTTTTCC
>NZ_KB906714.1 GCF_000381545.1 Rhodonellum psychrophilum GCM71 = DSM 17998
CTTCAACCTTGAGTAGCCGCGGGTGGAACCCGTGGGAATTGGAATGTCGTGGTTGTTTCATTTTGGCTAAGGGAAAGGATTGAATCCCGAAGGTTTATCGCCAAAGCAGGTAGTTATTATTTGTGGTGATTTTTTCCTTTGTCACTTTTGGCTTAGCCCAAAAGTAACCAAAAGGCCAAGAAATTGGAATCCTCCTCCGCCCTTGGCCCACGCCGGCTCGGTCCAATTTCCTCCTCCCCACGTCCGAGGGAAGTTTAGTGGTAATTCCACACCCATGGCCTCTCTCCCCACAGACCACGTCCTCCTTGTCGACCAATTACCGCCAAGCCTGAAGGGAATGAATTTGGTTAGCCCCGTATACAATGCGGTGGGAAAATGGTTCAGATCGTTTACCAAGCCTGAAGGGCTTGAATAATGAAAAACTGTCCAAGATTGGGAAATAGGATTCCTTCTGTTGCTTTGCGTTTTTTCGATTGAAGTCCTGCTATTTTACTGAAATAATCTCGGTTTTTTGACTGGGGATTATTTCGGTTTGTTGTGAGTGGACAGTCTTTAGTGTTCCCAATTCTTTCATGGAAAGGGAAAGCATGCCATATCGGGATTTCAGTTTGTGGAAATGCTGGAGGATTTTGGATAGTTCCCGCATGGAGTCTTCGGGATAATGACCAAAATTATGGGGATGCCACCAAAGATGGTAGATTTGCCCGTGCTTGGCTGAATGGGTCATCTCTTGGAATATCCGGTTCAACCTCAATGTATTGATCAGGTTGTTGGATCCATAATAGGGTCTGAGCAATCGGGAAGCTGGCATCATCCAAGGTTCTGATTCCCCTTCCTTCTCCACTTCCTCCCAGGGATAGGAAGTCTGGCTTCCCATGGGCACGAAACAGTCCGCTGTCCGACTCAGTCGTTTCAACAAACTCCCGTGTTGGGTTTCTTGCCAAAACCAGTTTTTAGGATTTCCCCGCACCTGATCAAATCCCTCTTCTCCGCAAATCGCCAAATACTGGTGATTGAGATGATTTCTTGGAAAAACCAAAGATTTGAGTTGAATGCCGAATTTCTCCCCGGCAATTTTTTGGGCAGCCTGCAAGTCCATCCGAAATTGGTCTGGGGACTGTCCCCTGATCAGGGTATAAAAGTGGGCAAAAGTATGGCTTCCGATTTCTTGCCCCGGGGTCTCCAGGATTCTTTTGATAAGGTCTGGCGCAAAATGAAGGTCAGGTTCCAAACCATGCTGTTTTTTCCATTCATACGCAGAATAGTTTTTGTTTCGGTAGGAAGGTTTGTGAAGGGGAGAATAGTGGTGCCACTCCTCCTCATTTTCGGCAAAAAGCATCCCGACCGTCGCCCAGGTAACCTGGATTTCATTTTGGGCAAAAAGCTCCAGCAATTGGGGGATTACCTTGCGGGTTTTTAAGAAATATTCCTTATTAACGTTGTTGCCCACTTTGTCAAAAATCCCCCAAAGGAGCTCAAAGTCCAGGCTGATGGTGAATACGGGTGGAGTCATAGGTGGGTAATGTTCGCTGAATGCATAATGGGGTGGTTTTTTGGGCAATTGGGTAATTAGCCTGATGCAATGTTAATAGTAAACTTGACTTTTCAATGCATTCTTTCTTTAAATTTTGAACTTTTCAGGTTTTAAAGTCAAAGAAGAAAGGTTCTGGTATCAAAAGATAGGTTATTTGGATTCGGAAAGCTCGCGATTGCGTTGCTCTTCTTCCACGATCCGGTTGTAGATCTCCAGCCGCTTGCGCATCTTGTTGGTTTTTTGCCAATCCATAAAGGCGATCACCACAAAGAGCATAAAGTACATGATCTGGCTTTTTTGGCGGATAATGATGCCCAGATTGGACATCACAAAAGTCATGGAAATAGAGATCGAGATGAATACGATTCCGGACATCTTCACCATGGCCGGTGCTCCCTTGATGAATTTGATGAAATCCTTATTCAGGACCCTGCTGAACATGTAGATATAGAGCAGGTTTTCCATGGAAACAAAAATTCCCAACAGGTTCGGTGAATCCACGAACAAGGGACGAAACCAGAAGGTAAACAATTTCATGGGTAAGCTGTAGGAACTCATATCGACGCCGGAACCTGCGGATTGAAGACGCTGGGCATTCAATCCGGATTCTTCCTCAAAACTCTCCACGATATTGTTCGGATCATAGCCCAAATAGGTCAGCAACTGATCATAGACCAATATACTGATCACGAGCCCGCCAATGGCCGTCAGGTATTTCTGATAAGCAGGCACCTTTTCCTTGCCCAGGATAAAGCCCACCCCCATCCCGATCACGATTGCAAACAGGATATGGGGCCGAACCATATAGGTCAACAGCCCCCCAATTGCCAAATGGGGGATCCTCTTTCCCGGCCAGGAAAGCCCATACACCAAGAAGCCGATCCCACAAAAGATAACCGCTCCTTTCCCCAAGGAAGCAGTCCAAAAGTGCATATTGGGCAAAAACATGAAAATGGTAATGGCATCGTATCCCTCAAACTTGGGATTGAAACGAAGGTTCTCTTTGAAGAAAAGATAGAAATACACAAAGCCCAAAAAACCAAACCATGTGAAGAGGAACATGGTCATTTCATAGTTGAAATTCAGGTAGCGGACAAAAGGAAAGGCCATCCATTCCATAAAATCCGTTCCCGGACTGAAGGCAGATCCCCAAGTAGGCCAGTATTTAAGCGTTTTGTTGTAGTAGTTGACAGAATCCGACCTTGCAACGAGGGTATAGGAATAGTAAATCCCCCCAAAAAGCATGTGGTACCAATACATTTGGTTGAGAAACCCAGCCTTGACAAATTTATGCCTTTGCTGGATACTGTTTAGGATCGGCTGGCTGACGCCGAAAAGAATGAAGATAAGGATAAAGGCGCCAAGCATTTTTTAAACCCGTGTTATGCATTCCAAACTCAATTAAAGGTTGTAATTGACTGATAATCAATTAGGTGTTGCGTATTTTTGACTTCACCCTATTGCTATCAGAAATTAGTCTCCCAAGAGTCTGATATTCTTGCAGATGAACCCCTTTTTTGAAACCAAATGCATATTACGGATTAAATATAGGGAAGAAATGGGGAATTGAAGGGATTCCTTACTTCATTTTTAAATTTATGGATTCGTGGTGGGGGTTTCATTCCTTAATTTACTGAAAAACGAAGGTGATGGAGTTGGCAATGCATCAATGTCCTGTCGGATTGTGAAGGGAAGCCTGAAGGGCCTGTCAGCCGGCAGAGGCAGGCTTCAACCTTGATTTGCCACGGGTTGCAACCCGTGGGAATTGGAATGTCGTGATTGTTTCTTTTTGGCTAAAGAAAAAGATTGAATCCCAAAGGTTTTTCGCCAAAGCAGGTGGTTGACATTAATCGCAAATTTTTTTCCTTTGTCCCTTTTTGCTTGATCAAAAAGGAACCAAAAAATCAAGGCTGATATCTCTTCTTCAAATTGGGACGTGTATTTTCGGAAAATTGATTTCCTTCCAATTTGATTTTTGTCTGGCTTCTGAGAGCTAAAAATGAGTGGATCTCGTTCGGAAAAACGCACGAGCTAACTCATTTTCTTCACGCTCTCCGAATCCTGCCAAAAAACGCAGATATATAGGCCGTCCTTTTATCCGGAGAAAGTTTGGTGCGAGGGTTTCGTTTCCTTCCGGTTAACC
>NZ_KB906715.1 GCF_000381545.1 Rhodonellum psychrophilum GCM71 = DSM 17998
AAATCGCACTTACAATTTGAGGAGCCCGCGGCAGGCGACGGGAATCAACAAATCAACGGGCTAATTTATTTGTCCACTTTATTGTTGCAGATCCAGCAATCGCAGGAATATCAATAATACAGTTCTTTCAAAAAAGATTTAGCAACTCATCGACATAGGTAGCGACATTTTTGGTTCGCTACCTATGTCAATAAAGATCTGCAACTTATCTTTAACCTATAAATTTTACGTGCTCAGATCCAGAATTAACTTTTTCCAGATAAAAGCATTTGACAACTATATCCCTCTCAGATTAGGGAAAGTAAATTAATACGCCATTTGCTTGGGGAAAAAGGTGTTTTTTTTTAATGGGTACCCACGGATTGGCAGGAATAGTATTGAATACTCCAAATACATCGCAGATCCTATTTATATTCGATCAGGGAGTTTTTAGAAACCGAGTTTACATAAGAAAGAGTTAAATGGGAATTGATTCATTAAATAAATCAAAATTAAAAATTTCTTTGAGCTGGTCCGGTGGAAAAGATAGTGCTTATGCCCTGTGGAAACTCCAGCAAGACCCAGATTACACCGTTTCCCGTTTGCATACCACTTTTGGTGAAACAAGCAAAAGAGTTGGCATGCATGGAATCCACGAAAGCCTAATAGAGAAACAAGCAGAAGCCATCGGCCTACCTCTTGACAAAATCTACTATCCAGCAAGCGGGGATAACCAGGCTTATGAAAAAGCGATGGATGCTTACTTAGATAAACTCGAATCAGAAGCCATCTATCATATTGCATATGGAGACATTTTCTTGGAAGATTTAAAAAAATACAGAGAAAATCAATTGGCTACTCGGGGATTTGAAGGTGTTTTTCCACTATGGGGCAAGGATACTGAGGTATTGGCGGAGGAATTTATCAATTCAGGTTTCAAAACCTTAATATGTGCAGCCGATGCGGACAAAATCGATAAGGCTTGGGTTGGGAAAGTCTTTGATAGGGATTTCTTGACAGGTTTGACCCAAAACATTGATCCTTGTGGTGAAAATGGAGAATTCCATACCTTCTGCTATGAAGGCCCTATTTTTTCAGATTCAATGCCCGTGGTATTAAAAGAGAAAATTTCAAATACTTATAAGTTTGAAAATGAAAACGGGATTAAAGTTGAAAAGAAGTACTGGTTCCAGGAAATTGCGCTCAAAACTACTTGATTATGATTGTAAAGCTTTTCGCCAAATGTCCTTTGGATAAGTAAAGGACAATAAATACATTTTATAAGCTAAATGCCTTTGGATAATGGCTCTTGGATAACATCTATGAACAAGCGGCACCCGGTTCAATAAAGTAGCCTTGCAATCAACCAATTTTAAAATCAACATCTTTTCCAATTTGAAATCGAATGGGGATGTAGAACCAACCAGACACAGGATTTCCTTCAGCATCAATGCCCGGAATATATCCCCCTTCATAAATTTGAATTACCCTTAATGCTTCTTGTTGAAGTAGAAGTGGGGAATCCTTTGGATTGACAATCTCCAATCGCCCAAGTGAACCATCCTCCAAAATTTCAAGCCCTAATTTCACCACGCCTTCCATTTTGCTTTTCAAGGCAGCAGGTGGATAATTCAAGTGATTGCTCAGGAAATTATTCCAAGCGGAAATGGAATAAACCATAATTGGAGAAAAAACATCCCTGTTGATACCAATAACTTCTCCCTTTAGAGAGAAGGTCCCTTCACAAACCCCCTTTTCACAACCTAAACTCATGATGGTTTCGCTGGCTTTGAAATAAGTGGTTAACGCACTGTTCTCTTTAGCGTTGACTAGATATTGGTAGTTCAAAAAGCCCTGAAGATCATATTTCTCCGTTTTTTGAAAGAGTGTTTCCCCCCTTTTGTCAAACTCCGTCTGAATAACCATAAAAGGTCTGTTTTCCAAATCGTAAAATCTCTCTGTTTGGTTTCCCTCTTTGGAAACTGAAATAATTTTTGTGAATTGGTGCAGCCCAGATGCTGCAGATATTGGATAAAAATGCTCGTTCAGATGGATGGTTTTCCTTGATTGGGCAAAAAGGGTAAAGCTTGATGCCATTAAAAATACGAGCAACAATGGTTTAATGTAATTCATTTTAAGACTACTTATCGTACGCATTATTCGATCAATGAAATTCAGTTATTAAAATTACTTTTGTGGACCTATTCGTTTCCATCTTTTTCAAAAATCTTTGAATATCTACTATGAAAGGATTTTAAAAATAAAATCGAACCAAAGATCCCCATTTACATTGAGAAGTAATGCTTAAGGTATTCATAAAACCAACAACAATCCTTTCAATGCACAAAAAATCAAGCTCATTTTTTAAAATCTAGTTCCATTGATTAAATCAAGTGAAATTTTTATCGAAGTTGTTAAAGCATTTGCGAAAGAAAGTCAATAAAATATTTGGGGACTGTAGCTGACTGAGGATTCTTTATCATTTTTCTCAAGAAAAAAGCCCACAAAGGTTATTTCCATTCAATGATTTGATTCATTACCTCTTTTTTTGGTACAATCTTAATGGGTGCATTTCACGAAGGGAAAACTTCAAAAATTCATTTTGTTTTTTTATTGAAAGACCTCGTTTGGTGAAGGATGGTCCATGTACCGAAATTCTGTAGCCTTTCCAGTTTAATTAAGAATATACATTGGGATGACTGATGGCGTTGATAGCCCAAAAAAAATCAGCCTATTTGGAGAATTAGGGTAATGCCGGTATGGCAAAAACAGTAAACAAAGACTGATTATTGGTTGATTTAAGGTTGGAATAGAATTGGTTATACATACTAAAGATTAAAAAACATCACTTATTCAAAAAACCCAAAGCCTCAAAACGCAAAAAGCTCCCACCTGTTTAGGGTGGGAGCTGAATGACAATAAGGCGGCGGCCTACTCTCCCGGGAGTAACCCCAGTACC
>NZ_KB906716.1 GCF_000381545.1 Rhodonellum psychrophilum GCM71 = DSM 17998
GTACCTCGTACTTAGAATTGACATGTTTTGCAGAAAATGTAACAGTTTTCCTTCCGGTTTAAGTTTCCGGGCTATTAGTATTGCTCGGCTATGTCATTTCTGACTTTACACCTGCAACCTATCGACGTCGTCGTCTCCGACGGCCCTATTCGGAAGTCTCATCTTGGAGGGAGTTTCGCACTTAGATGCTTTCAGCGCTTATCTCTTCCCGACGTAGCTACCCGGCAATGCAATTGGCATCACAACCGGTACACCAGCGGTCAGTCCAACCCGGTCCTCTCGTACTAAGGTCAGGTCTCCTCAAACTTCCCACGCCCGCAACAGATAGGGACCGAACTGTCTCACGACGTTCTGAACCCAGCTCGCGTGCCACTTTAATGGGCGAACAGCCCAACCCTTGGGACCTTCTCCAGCCCCAGGATGTGACGAGCCGACATCGAGGTGCCAAACCTCCCCGTCGATATGAGCTCTTGGGGGAGATCAGCCTGTTATCCCCAGAGTACCTTTTATCCTTTGAGCGACGGCCCTTCCATACAGTACCGCCGGATCACTATACCCGACTTTCGTCCCTGCTCGGCTTGTCGGCCTTACAGTCAAGCTCCCTTATGCTATTGCACTCCACGTACGGTTACCAAGCGTACTGAGGGAACCTTTGGAAGCCTCCGTTATCCTTTTGGAGGCGACCACCCCAGTCAAACTACCCACCAAGCAATGTCTCCCGACTTGCGGGATTAGATACCAGGCAAACAAAGGGTCGTATTTCAACAGTGACTCCACAACGCCTGGCGACGCCGCTTCACAGTCTCCGACCTATCCTACACATCGTTTACCCAGTACCAATGCTAAGTTGCAGTAAAGGTTCATGGGGTCTTTCCGTCCCGTTGCGGGTACGCGGCATCTTCACCGCGACTACAATTTCACCGAGCTCATGGTTGAGACAGTGCCCAGATCGTTACACCATTCGTGCAGGTCGGAACTTACCCGACAAGGAATTTCGCTACCTTAGGACCGTTATAGTTACGGCCGCCGTTTACTGGGGCTTCAGTTCAGCGCTTCCCTTGCGGTAACGCCCCCCCTTAACCTTCCAGCACCGGGCAGGTGTCAGGCCTTATACTTCGTGTCGCCACTTCGCAAAGCCATGTGTTTTTGTTAAACAGTCGCCTGGGCCTTTTCACTGCGGCTTCTCACTCTCGTGAGGAAGCGCCCCTTCTCCCGAAGTTACAGGGCCATTTTGCCGAGTTCCTTAACCATGATTCACTCGAGCACCTCAGGATCCTCTCCTTGACCACCTGTGTCGGTTTGCGGTACGGGTGGACATACTCTTATCGCTAGAAGTTTTTCTTGGAAGCTCTTAGGGCCACTATCCGATTGTCCGTGGACGCTCGGTACTGTCACGTTCGGCTAGATCTACGCATTTAACTATAAATCCAATACCTACACGCTTTAACCCGGTATTCCGTCACCGGGCGGGCCTTCCATCACTCCGTCACTCCATCACCTGTATGTCCAGTATGGGAATATTAACCCATCTTCCATCGACTGCCCCTTTCGGGTTCGCCTTAGGGCCCGACTGACCCTGATCCGATTAGCGTTGATCAGGAAACCTTGGTCTATCGGTGTGCGGGTTTCTCGCCCGCATTATCGTTACTTATGCCTACATTTGCTTTTCCAAAAGCTCCAGCACACATTACCATGTGCATTCACCGCCGTTGGAATGCTCCCCTACCATACATGTGACTCGAAGTCACACACATCCTACGCTTCGGTACCGCACTTGATGCCCGATTATTATCGACGCCCTGCCGCTCGACCAGTGAGCTGTTACGCACTCTTTAAAGGAATAGCTGCTTCCAAGCTAACCTCCTGGCTGTCGCTGCAGCTGGACCGCCTTTGTTCAACTTAGCGCGGATTTTGGGACCTTAGCGGTAGGTCTGGGTTCTTTCCCTCTCGGACTTGGACCTTAGCACCCAAGCCCTCACTGCCAGTACTTTATCCGGGCATTCGGAGTTCGTCAGGATTTGGTAGGATTTGACTCCCCCTAGTCCTATCGGTAGCTCTACCTCCCGGATAAATTCCCTGACGCTGTTCCTAAAAACATTTCGGGGAGTACGAGCTATTTCTCAGTTTGATTGGCCTTTCACCCCTACCCACAGATCATCCGGAAACTTTTCAACGTTTATCGGTTCGGTCCTCCATCACGTCTTACCGTGACTTCAACCTGTCCATGGGTAGATCACAAAGTTTCGCGTCTACCCCCACTGACTCTCGCCCTGTTCAGACTCGCTTTCGCTACGGCTCCGACACTCAATGTCTTAACCTCGCCAGTGAGGAGTAACTCGTAGGCTCATTATGCAAAAGGCACGCCGTCACCCCACTAAAGGGCTCCGACCGCTTGTAAGCGCACGGTTTCAGGTTCTATTTCACCCCGTTATTCACGGTACTTTTCACCTTTCCCTCACGGTACTCGTTCACTATCGGTCTCTCAGGAGTATTTAGCCTTTCCGGATGGTGCCGGATAATTCAACCGGGATTTCTCCTGTCCCGGCCTACTCAGGATACCCGCCCAATCGTATACAGTCTCGCTTACCGGACTCTCACCGTCTATGGTCAGCTTTCCCACGCTGTTCAGCTCTCCGATACAATCTTTATGCAGGTCCTATAACCCCGCCCATGCCGTAACATGGACGGTTTGGGCTCTTCCGGTTTCGCTCGCCGCTACTCACGGAATCACTGTTGTTTTCTCTTCCTGCGGGTACTTAGATGTTTCAGTTCCCCGCGTTCGCCTTCCTTGCGGAATATCCACCATAAGATGGATGGGTTGCCCCATTCGGAAATCTATGGATCAAGTCGTCTGTGCCGATCCCCATAGCTTATCGCAGCTTGTCACGTCCTTC
>NZ_KB906717.1 GCF_000381545.1 Rhodonellum psychrophilum GCM71 = DSM 17998
GCCGATGGTACTGGGGTTACTCCCGGGAGAGTAGGCCGCCGCCTTATTGTCATTCAGCTCCCACCCTAAACAGGTGGGAGCTTTTTGCGTTTATAGGAGTACTGGGATTTTTTAGATTATGGAGAGAGAATAGGTTTTCAAACAAAGAAGTTTTTTGATGGAATGGAACTGGATTAGATTTCTATATCCAAGGTTTCTAGGGTATTGATATTACGGACGTTTCATAGAACCTCCGTTGAATTTACCATCATTAATGTCTTTACCATTCAGGTCTATTTATCCCGTGTTAACCAGTTCCATTTCTATCCCAGTCTTAATTCAATTGATAGTCAGTCAGTTATTTACTTTTTTTAACTTTACCATATTGGCAATACAATTTACTCTTTCATTGATCTGATTTTCTTGAAGTTTCAACCCCTATTGGAAACCGTCATGCATATTTCTGGTTCAATGCTCTTAAGCCAAACCAAATCATCAAAATTGTTGATCTCGCAATTTGATATTGATATTAAAACAGTTTCTGATCATACATTCAAACCTTGTCTAAGATTGACTTAAGGTTCTCACTCGTTATTCTGATCAATAATTTTTAAGGGATAAATCTTTCTGCGCTCCCACTTTACTTCTTCAATATTGTCCAATCAATTAAATGTTTTACGCCTTTTTCGCTATAGCATTCATAATGAAAATAGCGGCTATCGATTATCGATAGCCGCTATTTTTTAATAAGTTTGAATATTGGTTTTTTGGGTTTTTCCTGAATGATGTCTTTGGGATTTAAAATGATGGAGGAGAATTCACTTCAGTGTGTCCACTTATTTTTTCAAATCCAGATAATCAACAGCCAAATAGCTCATGACCTTAACACCAAGCAAAAAACCACTCTCATCGATCATGAAATCAGGAGTATGATGGGAGGGGGCCGTCACGGGGTTTCCACCTTTTGGCATTCCACCTAGAAAAATAAATAGTCCGGGTGCCTCCTTTTGAAAAAAACTGAAATCTTCTGCTCCTGTAATCGGCTCATGGTAGATCACATTCTCCTTACCCGCAGCATCATATAAGCTTGAAACCATTTTTAATGTCAGATCAGCATCATTAATCGTTGCGGGATAAAGTTCATCTATGGTAACCTTGGCATTAGCACCTGCACTTTGTGCGATTCCCACAGAAATTTCCTTAATCCTTTTATGGATCAATTCCTGTTGCTCGTCGGAATAGGTTCGGATCGTTCCGATCATATCCACTTTTTCAGGAATGATATTGTGACGGATCCCACCATGGATCGCTCCTATGGTCACTATCGCTGGGTGTTGGGTGATGTTGACGTTTCTGCTCAAAATCGTCTGAAGACCCATTACAATCTGTGAAGCGGTCACAATTGGATCAACGGATGACCAAGGCGACGCTCCATGTGCCTGTCTTCCATTCACCTCAATATTTAAATTGTCTACAGCGGCCATCGCTGGACCTGACCTGTATTTTATTGAACCCACTTCTGTTTGTGAATTGATGTGTAGGCCAAATATTGCATCCACATCCTTCATTACACCTTCTTCCACCATTTGTTTGGCACCCCAACTGGTTACTCCCGGCTCTGTAATTCCTTCTTCTGCTGGCTGAAAAATAAATTTGACAGTTCCGGAAATTTCAGACTTCATGTCCGACAAGACTTCTGCCACGCCCATCAGAATGGCCACATGGGTATCATGGCCACAAGCATGCATTACACCTGTTTTTTGCCCGTTATATTCAGCAACTACTTGAGATCTGAAAGGAAGGTCATTCCTTTCAGGAACGGGTAAGGCATCCATGTCCGCTCTCAAAGCAACTGTTGGACCTGCTTTCCCACCTCTTAGAATACCCACTACACCTGTCACGGCAATTCCTTCCTCTACTTCCATTCCCAAAGACCTTAAGTGGTCTGCTATGATTTTGGCTGTCCGGACTTCTTGGTTTCCCAATTCAGGATACTGGTGAAAATCCCTTCTCCATTCAATCACTTTGGCTTCAATGGAGCTTGCCTTTTTATCTATTTCTGGTTTCAATTTGGATTGACCAAATGAAAAACCAGTTGAAAGCAATAATAATATCAATGTTTTTTTCATGGGAATAAGGTAAAATGGAAATGAATGCCTTCTAATTTACACAAATAGCAGGATTAAAAAAAAATCCTGAATTAAAAGAAAAAAGCTGTTACTTAATCACGAGTGTTGGTCTAAACCAGTTTTATTCCTAGTAAATAGGGCCTTTCAAAAATAGGCAGGTTGATTCCGGTAATATTCTTTTTTGTTAAGTCAATAAATTAAAATAGCCTCCATTTGGCCGATCATTTGGCCGACTTCTCCATATATACTGCCACCATTCTTAAAGTTCCGTAATCGTATTTCCCTGGATTTTCCTGACGGATTGCCCCAATATCTCCGGCATTTGATTCTAAAATTTCCGATACTTCTTTGATGGTTTCTGGGCTTAAATGAGCATGAATCGAAACTTTTCCCGCTGCTATTCCCTTCACCAAATGACCTTTGATGGTCGATTCGGCTAATCCTCTGGCTTCTGCGATTTCCATGCTTGATTTACCATGTTGGCTCATATTGTAGGTGATTTCATAGGTTTCCCCCTTTTCCAATTTAATTTTTGGTGAGCCTTTTTCTTTTTTCTTTCGCCCAGTTTTGTTCTTTGAAAATTTAGGATTTGCTTTGGCCGCTTGTTTTGCCTGTATTCTAAGGTTAAAGCAAGTAAAATAGTACAATTTTTAAATTTTATGCAGCATACTTCAAGGTGTCCACATATGGGGTTTCCCTGTTT
>NZ_KB906718.1 GCF_000381545.1 Rhodonellum psychrophilum GCM71 = DSM 17998
TATTTCTTCCCTTTTTTTTTCTGTACAGGAAAACAAGCCCAAGATAAATACACTGATAAAAGTAAATTTCATATTATTCATGTCTATTTTAATTTAAATAACAGGGGTGCTGTCAGAACACCTTCCCAACAGCACCCACTGAAAATCAAGGCATCATTGCTCTACCACTACCTCAGGTAAGCAATTATAAATGCCACTTTGTTCACAAAAATAGTCTCCGCTCCATATTCCACCAGAAGATTGAGCTTGGGCGATAGGCGCTAATGTGAAAATAGCCAAAAATGTTACTGTCAAAACAGATAACGAGGTTACTAAAATTCTCTTTTTCATAATTTTATTCATTATTAAACGAAACCTCTATTGCACTCGCCAGGCGGGTCCATATCCTCAAAAACTCTAAACTACCGGTCGCCTTAAATTTTCGTTGGTAAGCTACCCCCTTTTTTTACATATTCAATAAAAACCTTAACTATATTTTAAAGCAATCAACTCCTTGCTTTTTCCTGAAAAAAAAATGCAAAGTCAAGGCAAAAAGTAGCCGATGAGTACGGCATATCCACCAAAAAATTGGCAAGATGCTTGAAAAAAGAGGGTTTGAATATATCCAGCGGGTTGCTTACACCTAAGGAACAAGCATTGATTTATGCTTCCTTTGGCAATCCTAGGCAGAAGGTTTAAAATGGAATTATACTCTGTTTACCCCTTCATAACGATTTCTCCTTGGTGAACATGTAAAATAAAACCATATCAAATCACTCCTGCTCGAGGCAATGACATTGAAGAAAACATTGGACAAAGAGCAGACCCGGGAACAGCTCAAAGCAATATCCGATTTGGAACAAAAACCGGATAGAATACTGGAGATATCCCTAGACCAAAGCCACAGGGAATCTGTATCCATGCAGAAAATACTGTTCAAATACAGACAATCAATCCTGATTTTTTTATACCACCATAAAGTGCCACCCGACAACAACGCATCGGAAAGAGCCATCAGAAATATAAAAGTCAAACAGAAAATATCCGGACAGTTCAAATCGGAAAAAGGTGCCGATGACTTCTGCGTCATCAGGTCTGTCTTGGACACCCTTATCAAACGCACGCAAAACATCTTGGGAAACCTGACTCTGATTGCTAAATCACAACCAGCTGAGTAGTTACAATAATTCTTGTAGGGGCCTATTTTTGAGGTTTTCCAAAAAGTAAACCTCTCAAGTAAATAAGCGAACAAAGTGTGTTCAAATTTTATTTGTTTTCTTAGATGATTTTGAGCCAACTTTTCTCTGGATTCTCAAGAGAATTATACATATTAATCTAGTTCATTAGCTGTTGCCTGATGATAGACACCAGGTTTGAAAAGGCCCAATTTCTCTTCCCCTTGCTTTTGAACAATACGATAAGCAGGTTCGCCAACATTACAATCCAGATTTGAGAATCAATGACATTTTCATTGTCGCCAAGGAAGTATTTGAGCGGAAAATTCTGTTTTAGCTGTTTGAACGCGTTCAATCTGCCATCTTTTTTATAAATCAGAGCTGAATTTTCATCAGGAAATTCAAAATTATTGATCACACATTCGAATAACCTTTCGTTGAGGGTGCAAAAATGTAATCTAGCCAATTAACAAAGGATTGCGGTAGTACCGAAAGCACTTGCGCAATCTGTTTAGCGATTGACTTATGAAGTGGAACTGGTTTAAGAAACAGAAGGCACCATCGCCATGATTTGGGATCAGATAAAAGTCAAAATCCTGATCACAGTGAAATAAAATAAACGTGAAGGTCTGAGGGAAATTAGCCTATTGATTGATCGCTGGATTAAAATGCGAACCTAAACAATCAAGGTTTTTTCTCTTTGTCAAAACCAAAAAAACATGCCTGAGCTGTCGGGAGGCCACTGAAAAAGTCCTTTGATAAAATGTTAGTAAAAAAGGTGTAGGAAAATTACTTTTCTACACCTTTTTTTTGTATATTTTAATATACA
>NZ_KB906719.1 GCF_000381545.1 Rhodonellum psychrophilum GCM71 = DSM 17998
GTTGCGGTTGCTGTCTGGCTTCCGACATCCGTTCTGGAGTTGTCAGCATAACTCACGCTTGTTCCTTCCGGTAAAGTACCGGTAATCGCAAGCGACTTGGCTGAACCGTCAAATACAAAGCTTCCGTTTTCGAAGGTGATGCCTTCAACAGGGGCCGGGGTGATTGCCAAAGTAGCAGTCAGTACCAACGTGGTAAAGTTGTCACCTGAGATCGTTGCGGTTGCCGTTAGGCTTCCGACAATGGTCAGGCTGTTGTTGCTGTATGCTACTGAAGTTCCTTCCGGAAGTTCGCCAGCTATCGCAAGCGACTTGGCATTTCCATCGTAAACAAAGCTTCCGTTCTCGAAAGTGATGCCTTCGATTGTTGCCGGAGTGATTGCCAAAGTAGCGGTCAATTCCAGTGTGGTGAAGTTGTCACCCGTGATCGTTGCGGTTGCCTTTTGGCTTCCTACATCCGTTCTGGAATTGTTGCTGTAGGATACAGAAGTTCCCTCTGGAAGTATTCCTTCAATTTCTAGCGACTTGGCATTTCCATCGTAAACAAAGCTTCCGTTTCCGAAAGTCATGCCTTCGACAGTTGCCGGTGTGATTGCCAAAATTGCAGTCAATACCAGCGTGGTGAAGTTGTCACCCGTGATCGTTGCGGTTGCCGTTTGGCTTCCTACATCCGTTCTGGAATTGTTGCTGTAGGATACAGAAGTTCCCTCTGGAAGTATTCCTTCAATTTCAAGCGACTTGGCATTTCCATCGTAAACAAAGCTTCCGTTCTCGAAGGTGATGCCTTCGACAGTTGCCGGAGTGATTGACAAAGTTGCGGTTAGTACCAGTGTGGTAAAGTTGTCACCTGTGATCGTTGCGGTTGCCGTCTGGCTTCCAACATCCGTTCTGGAATTGTTGCTGTAGGATACAGAAGTTCCCTCTGGAAGTATTCCTTCAATTTCAAGCGACTTGGCCGAACCGTCAAAGACAAAGCTTCCGTTTCCGAAGGTAATGCCTTCGACAGTTGCCGGAGTGATTGCCAAAGTAGCAGTCAATACCAGCGTGGTGAAATTGTCACCTGTGATCGTTGCGGTTGCCGTTTGGCTTCCAACATCCGTCCTGGAATTGTCAGCATAACTTACGCTTGTTCCTTCCGGTAAAGTACCGGTAATTATAAGTGACTTGGCCGAACCGTCAAAGACAAAGCTTCCATTTTCGAAAGTAATTCCTTCAACAGTTGCAGGGGTGATTGCCAAAGTAGCGGTCAGTACCAGTGTGGTAAAATTGTCACCCGTGATCGTTGCGGTTGCCGTTTGGCTTCCGACATCCGTTCTGTAATTGTTAGCATAACTCACGCTTGTTCCTTCCGGTAAAGTACCCGTAATCATTAGCGACTTGGCCGAACCGTCAAACACAAAGCTTCCGTTTTCGAAAGTAATGGCTTCGACAGTTGCCGGAGTGATTGCCAAAGTGGCGGTCAATTCCAATGTGGTAAAGTTGTCCCCCGTGATCGTTGCGGTTGCCGTTTGGCTTCCGACATTGATCAGGCTGTTGTTGCCATATGCTACTGAAGTTCCATCTGGAAGTATTCCTTCAATTTCAAGCGACTTGACATTTCCATCGTAAACAAAACTTCCGTCTTCGAAAGTGATGCCTTCGACAGTTGCCGGTGTGATTGCCAAAGTAGCGGTCAATACCAACGTGGTAAAGTTGTCACCCGTGATGGTTGCGGTTGCCGTCTGGCTTCCAACATTGGTCAGGCTGTTGTTGCTGTATGCTACTGAAGTTCCTTGAGGAAGTTCGCCAGCTATTTCAAGCGACTTGGCCGAACCGTCAAACACAAA
>NZ_KB906720.1 GCF_000381545.1 Rhodonellum psychrophilum GCM71 = DSM 17998
TCTTGAATCCGGCAACTTACCAATTGTAAACGAAACAATCTTATGTTTTTAGCTTTTGATCCCCTCTTTTGGGAATGCAAAGATGCAACTCTTTTTTCCGATTGCAAAGCCGCTTTTGATAATAATCTAACGAAATGCCAAAACAAGCTGATTATCAATCCTAAAAAATACACATAATCGTAATTTAAACGAATCAATAACTCAGATTAGGAAAAAGTGCCCTCATTTTATCCAAGAACCTACATCACTGAAAAGATTCCTAAATCATTTTTCATGTGCCCATCTTGAACTCCGACATCCAAATTTGCAGTTAGTACAATCATCCCAAAAGCCTCTATCCAAACCATCCGATAAGGAAAACACAATACTGCTATCAAAACTTAAGTATTGCGATGTGTTTCCGTGATAAGAACAGGTAGAAACAGAAAACTTCACCGTCTGGTTCTACATAGGCATTATAGGAAACCCACAGCTGATAAAGTATTAAGACAACCCATATTCCGCAAAAAAATCCTGTTGGTTCCTTAGACAATGGTAACTTTGGGTTGTAAAAAACCTCTTTATTCTTCTATTGACCAAAAGTCCGTTGGTCCCAAGTAATTCAAACCGTTTATCTCTGCCAATTTTTATTTCCAAGAGTCTTAAATATTGCTGGAACAGCGGGTAAATCTCCCTTAAACCCCACCACGATGTTTTGGATTTATTACTGATCTTGAAAACAAGAACAATATCAACTCTTCTTTAAAAGCCTCCCGACTGATATAATTCAATGCATTGTAAAATCCCTGTCTTCTATTGCCAAACAATCCACAAAGATGTTCAAAACCTACTTTCGTTTCTTCATCTTTGAGCCTTTAGACTGTTTGGCACCAGGCTTTTTTACAATATATAACCCATATTCCTCTATAGTAATATCGACCATGATTTGGTATGCCATACCCTTCAAGCGGCTAATTTTCAACTCTTCTTCAAGCTGTTTGATACGGGCCCTTAATTCTCTGTTACCGTCTTTTTCCTCAGACCTGTTTTTTAATAAGGGATAGGGTCTACAGCTGCATTCCTGGACCGTCCGGCAAAAATTTTATCCATTCCATTATAGCAGATTTACTTTTTATCTCATAATCCTTCCATGCAAGCTTTTTTTGACAAGATGCCGGAAAGCACTACAATTGCGATTCTTTTCCGTGAATCTTCCGAGTACTGATCTATACCCCTCTTTTTGCCCGATTAAAGGTTTCCAATTTTTAAATAAATTGTATCCTCCTATTTTTAGAAACAGGATACCGGAAGTATAAATCGCTAAAGGAAGCCAAACAGGGTCTGTTCGGATTTATTGAAATAGGGAATAACAGAATCCAGAGATACTCTTCACTGGGATATCTTTCACCGGAACAATTTGGAAAAACGCATAAAAAAAATACTGAATAAGGAAATCAAAAAAGTATGAACTCGAAATTGTCAGGGTGACTTTATTTCAAATCACACTGATAATTTGAGGAGCCCCCAGGAGGCAACTGGAATCAACAAATCAACGGGCTAATTTATTTGTCCACTTTATTGTTGCAGATCTATGAATACCGAACCCTTCTGATGTTCGAGGCCCTTTTACTTATCTGATAATCACAGAAATTAACCTTAAAAAGCTAAATGAATAATATTGGGTCATCCACCTGTATACAGTTAAAAAAACGAACCCACTCAAAACGCAAAAAGCTCCCACCTGTTTAGGGTGGGAGCTGAATGACAATAAGGCGGCGGCCTACTCTCCCGGGAGTAACCCCAGTACCATCGG
>NZ_KB906722.1 GCF_000381545.1 Rhodonellum psychrophilum GCM71 = DSM 17998
TGGACTTGCTACATTTGAATGAACAATAAGTTAAGCTCTTTTCTTAAATTTGAAACAATGAGTAAAAGAGAAAGAAGAAAATTTGACAAGGCCTTCAAGACCATGGCCGTAGAGTTACAATTAAGCGGTAAAACCAGTACGGAAATCGGCAGTGAATTAGGCATCGGGCCTGATCTTGTACGCAGGTGGACAAGGGAATTTAAGTCTGACGGTGTGAAGAGTTTCCCTGGGAACGGGAACATGAATCACTCATCGGAACAAAAGGAAATCCTTGCCTTGAAGAAAGCTCTTAAAGAATCCGAGATAGAAAGGGAAATCCTAAAAAAGGCAGTAGGCATCTTTTCCAGGGGAGACAGCAAATATATTGGTTCATGAAGGATCACAGACAAGATTTTGCTGTTGAAAAGATGTGTAAGGTATTCAAAGTAGGCAGAAGCGGGTTCTACGCCTGGCTGAACAGGAAACCGTCAAAACGTGCTGAACAAAGGGAAGTTTTATCCAAGGAAATCCGAAAAGTACATGACTTAAGCAAAGGCAGGTACGGAAGTCCCAAAATAACTATGGAACTCAGGGACAGAGGCTTTTTCGTGTCCAGACCTCGGGTTGCCAGGATTATGAAAGCAAACGGGATCAGGAGTATCATCACCGGAAAGTTCAAAGTCTGCACGACTGATTCGAACCATGGGTTCAAGATCAGTCCCAACATACTTGACAGGGATTTCAACCCCACAAGCCCTTCAAAATCATGGGTATCGGACATTACCTATATCAGGACAGGTGAAGGATGGCTTTACCTGACGATGATAATGGACCTTTATGACCGTAAGATAATCGGATGGTCAATGTCTACAACCATGCATGCCGGTGAAACAATAGTGCCCGCATGGAGAATGGCACAGATAAACAGGCCTTTTTTCAAAGATCTGGTTTTCCATTCGGACAGGGGTGTTCAGTATGCATGCAATGAATTCCGGAATCGACTGGACCCAAAAAATGTAACCCAAAGTATGAGCAGAAAAGGGAACTGTTGGGACAATGCGGTGGCGGAAAACTTCTTCAAAATCCTGAAATCAGAAACAGGATATAGGAAGTACAAATCGGTAAAAGAAGCAAAACAGGAGCTGTTTGAATTTATTGAAATATGGTACAACAGAATTCGGAGACACTCTTCCCTGGGATATCTTTCACCGGAACAATTTGGGGAAATCAACAAAAAAAATGCTGCATAAGGAAATCAAAAAGGTAAGACCTCGAAATTGTCAGGGTGATTTTATTTCAAATCGCACTTACAATTTGAGGAGCCCGCGGCAGGCGACGGGAATCAACAAATCAACGGGCTAATTTATTTGTCCACTTTATTGTTGCAGATCCA
>NZ_KB906723.1 GCF_000381545.1 Rhodonellum psychrophilum GCM71 = DSM 17998
GCCTATATATCTGCGGTTTTTGGCAGGATTCGGAGAGCGTGAAGAAAATGAGTTAGCTCGTGAGTTTTTCCGAACGAGATCCACTCATTTTTAGCGCGTAGAAGCCAGACAAAAAGCAAATTGGAAGGAAATCAATAAACTGAAGAATTCCCATCCCAATTTGAAGAAGAGATATCAGCCTTGATTTTTTGGTCACTTTTTCATCAAGGAAAAAGCGACAAAAGAAAGAAAATTGCGATTCATGTCAACCACCTGCTTTGGCGAAAAACCTTCGGGATTCAATCTTTTTCTTTAGCCAAAGAGAAACAACCAAGACATTCCAAATTCCCCCGGTCCCAACCCGGGTAAAAAATGATACCATTAATCCACAAGACTAAAGGTTTTGAATTTGAAAATGATTGAAAACCAAATCTATCATTCTGAGTTTTTCAACTGACACATTGATTTATTGGTACAGCAGCAGACACTCATAAAATTTTTTTCTAAAAATTCATTTCCCCACCTACTTAAGCCTCTTTATCGAAAAAATCACTTCTAAAAATATTCTTATTTTTATTGGAAAAGTAATAAAATAAAAGAAAAATATGATGAAAAAGACGAAAAAATACCCTGTTCAGGGTATTTTTTCGTCTTTAAGGAATGCGTATATTTGTCATGGGTGATTAAGCAACTTTTCGCACTATTTTTAAACACATGTCACGTTATAGGGATTTTTTATCGAATAATTTTTTATCCCTATTTATTTTTAATCAGAGGATCGAGGCCCACACAAAATTGATATGTTTTCTGGAAAGTGGTTTAAATCCATATGATGCAATACCAATTCCATTCCATCCTGAAATGGCATAACAGGCTTCATTCATTTCCTGATTTTGACTTCACTTTATTGTTGTCAGGAATTTGTCTACCAATAGTCTGATTTTCCTGCAGTTTCGATCTCATTTGGAAACTCAATGCATATTCCATCTAACTTATGATAGGGCAGCATTTAACTCATCGGCTGACATATTCAGTGATAGCATCTTTTTTTTAATTGATGCTATCAT